>CAXQIE010000032.1:0-87280 GCA_964224415.1 Neptunomonas phycophila | reverse complement strand
GTTTGGCACCTCGATGTCGGCTCATCACATCCTGGGGCTGGAGCAGGTCCCAAGGGTATGGCTGTTCGCCATTTAAAGTGGTACGTGAGCTGGGTTCAGAACGTCGTGAGACAGTTTGGTCCCTATCTGCCGTGGGTGTTCGAAGCTTGAGAGGATCTGTCCCTAGTACGAGAGGACCGGGATGGACATACCTCTGGTGGACCTGTCGTGGCGCCAGCCGCGCAGCAGGGTAGCTATGTATGGAATAGATAACCGCTGAAAGCATCTAAGCGGGAAACTAACCTCAAAACAAGGCTTCGCTGAGGATCGTGGAAGACTACCACGTTGATAGGCCAGGTGTGGAAGTGCGGCGACGCATGAAGCTTACTGGTACTAATAATCCGATCGGCTTGATCGTTTCTCAGCAAAACTCATTCGGTTTTACTTGCCGATAATAATCGCGACGATGTCTTCTCATTAATCCCCTATCTGCCTGGTTGACCCGGTGGCTATGTCGGAGGTTCCCCACCCGATCCCATTCCGAACTCGGTCGTTAAGCCCTCCAGAGCCGATGGTACTTCGTCTTAAGGCGCGGGAGAGTAGGTCGCTGCCGGGTCTACCAGTCAGATAGGGATTAAAACGATGTCGCCCAAAGCCGCTTATGCCTCGGCGACATGTCTCGAACCTTTTCTTCCTTCACGTTCTCCTTTCCATCTTTGACGCGGGATGGAGCAGCCCGGTAGCTCGTCAGGCTCATAACCTGAAGGTCGCAGGTTCAAATCCTGCTCCCGCACCCACTAATACCTCACACCGGTGAGACACCTCAGAAACCCCGCCCGAAACGGCGGGGTTTTTGTCGTTCCGGGCCTTGGGATCGTGACGCAACAGGCCGACGAGCTGGCCGCGGACGCGCAGCTCGAACCTGCCCAAGCCTTCCAGCGGCACGAACTCCACGATCTCGATCAACTTGCGCAACTCGCGCCGCAGGTCTTCGCCAGCGTCGCCCTCGATCGCCAGGTGCAGGGTCTCCGCCAGGTGGCGGTAGCCCTCGGCCGCGCCGGGGTGAAGCTGCACGACGACCGGGGAGGGGGAGGGGCGATCAGCACCTCCAGTTCCGTCCGGCGCGTTTTCAACGGCGCCATGCGGGCCTCCAGCTCGTCCATGGTGATCATCTCCTTCATGAACATCATCTGGGCCCGCTCCAGCTTGCGGTCGATCTCGGACAGTTCGCGCTCGGCCGGGGCTCGCGCGGCGAGAGCCTCCAGGCGGCGGGCGGACCGCTCCTCGTGGAAGATCCTGACGGCGCTGGCGATCGCTTCGGGCGCCAGCAGGTGGCGGCGGACGCCGGCGAGCACCCGGTCCTCGACCGTGCGGTCATGCGCAACCCCGGCACGGGTTCGCGCAGCCAGTCTTCGGGCGGGTTCAGGACCGAGGAGCGGAGACCCGTGTCCGGGTGCTTGCGATAGCGTCGGCGATTGAACACGCGCACGCCGATGTAGAGTTCCTGGTTGAGGATGCCGTCCTGGGCCCGGCGGTCGTCGTTGATGGTTGACGGCGTCCATTCGCCGCCGCGGGGACCGGGCTCGCCTTCGGCGTTCAGCTGATGGGCCATGGCGCGGGGCGAGACGCCCTCGGTATAGGCCTTATAGATTCTGCGGATGATCCCGGCCTGATGGTCGTCGATCTCCAGGACGCCCTTCTCGGTGATCCAGTAGCCGTAGCAGAGGCCGCCGCCGGAGAAGCCCGCTTGACCCGGCCGTTCAGGCCGCGCCGCGTCTTACGGCCGAGTTCGGCCAGAAACAGCTGGTTCATGGTGCCGGACAGGCCGACGTGCAGTTCGCTGATCTCCCCTCGGACAGGGTCTCCAAGCCGACGCCGCAGTAGGTCAGGCGCTTGTAAATGTGCGCCGTGCCCTCCTGGTAGCGCGACAGGCGGTTCAGGGCCTCAGTGACGACGAGGTCGATCTCGCCGCGCTCGGCCGCCACCATTATGGCCCGGATGCCCGGGCGGTTGGCCAAGGCTGCCCCCGAGATGCCCTCGTCAGTGAAGTGGACGAACCGCACGTCCGTCCGACCCGCGAACTTGCGCTTGATCGCGGCTAACTGGTCGGCCGTCAACCGCCCGCGACCTGTGGGCCTTCGGGCGGATGGTCATGCAGGGGGGCGCGTGGCAGGGCCGCCAGGTCGTGTCCGCCGACTATGTGACGCGCATGGTCACGGCCTCCCGGGGGACAGGTGATCCTGATCGTGCCGTCGCGTGACCTGATCCTCGTGCGTCAGGGGGACCCGCCGTCCTCGGCCGACTTCGCCGACCGGATGCTGGCCGATACTCTGGCGGTGGTCGGTTAGGCGGGTACGACCACGGCCCGGTTGGCGTCGAGCGCCAGAGACACGGGTTGGCTGATCGCGGGCGCGGGCCCGGCGTGGCTGACGGTCAGCCGATGCGCCCCCTCGGACCCGGCCATTGTGACCGTGACGGCCGTGGCATGTCCCGCAAAGCGCCGGGCCACCACGGTGGCCGCCATGCCCTGATCCGCCAGCCGGACATCGCCGGGTCGTACAAGCAGCCGCCAGTCGGTGGCCTCGCCGTCGGGACGGGGAAACCGGCCCAGCGGCGTTACCACCGTCTCGCCATCCACGCGAGCAGGCAGCGCCTCGACCGGGCCCAGCATACGCGCGGCCGCGAGGGACACAGGCCGCAAATAGCAGGCCTCGGGCGTCCCCGCCTGGAGCACCTCGCCCTGATCCAGCAGCACCAGATGATCCGCCATGGCCAGGGCGTCCTCCGCATCGTGGGTAACGATCAGCACAGCCGCCCCCGCCGCCCTGAGTGCCGGGGTCAGGGCGTCGCGCACCTCGGCGCGCAGCGAGGCATCCAGCCCCGAAAAGGGCTCGTCCATAAGCAGCACGGCGGGCTCGCGCGCCAGCGCCCGGGCCAGTGCCACCCGCTGCTGCTCGCCGCCCGACAGGGTTGAAGGCCAGGCCTTGGCCCGATCCTCCAGGCGTAAGGACCGCAGCAGGGTCATCGCCCGGTCTCGCGCCTCAGCCCGGGGCAGGTGGTTGAGGCCAAAGGTGACATTGCCCAGCACCGTCCTGTGCGGGAACAGGGCGTGTTCCTGAAACATCAGGCCGATACCGCGATGCTCGGGCGGCACCGTCTGCCCGAGCCCCGACAGCAGCGTTTCTCCCAGCCGGATTTCTCCGGCTTCCGGCGATTCCAGTCCGGCGATCAGGCGCAACAGGGTGCTCTTGCCGCTACCGGACGGGCCCAGCAGGGCGGTCACCTGTCCGGGCACCAGCGTCAGGTCAATGCCGTGCACGCCGGCACTGCGGCCATAGCGGCGGACCAATCCGGTGGCAGTCAGGGTGGGGCGGTCGGTCATGGCTCTCCGGGGCGCGAGGCGCTGATCTTGCGGGTCAACCACAGCACGGCGGGCAGGGCCAGCAGAACGAGCAACAGGGTCGGCCACCCGGCATTGGCCAGCCGCTCGTCCCGCGCATAGTTGTCGGCCATCACCGCCAGGGTATCGACGTTGAACGGGCGCAGCATAAGGGTGGCGGGCAGTTCCTTCATCACATCCACGAACACCACGAGCCCGGCGGTGAACAGGGCGCCGCGGACGAGCGGCAGCTGAACCGCCCAGGCCGTGCGCGTTTCGGACCGGCCCAGCATCCGCGAGGCCTGCACCACCGACGGCGTGACGCGGGTCAGCCCCGCCTCGATCGGCTCGAAGGCAGCCGCCATCAGCCGGGCGGCATAGGCATAGATCAACAGGGCGATGCCCAGTCCGAAGCCGCCGACCGATCCGGGCACCAGCCGCCACAACACGGCGGCCGGGATCAGCAGGCCGATGGCCATGACCGCCCCCGGCGTCGCATAGCCGAGGCTGGCGATTCGCGCGGCCAGCGGATGCCGCGTCGATCCCAGCGCCAGCAGGCCCGCCAGCGCGACCGTCACCAGCGCGGCGATCACTGCCAGACCTACGCTGTGGCGCGCGGCCGCGATCAGCCTCGGCCATTCGGGAGTGATGTCAATCATGGTGTGCGCCATCCAACCCAGCGGCAGGACCAGTCCGAGGCCGACCAGCATCAGGCAGAAACCGGTCGCCAGAGCCGCCTTGACCGGCGACAGCCGCTGCAGGGTCAGGGACCGCCAGCGGCCACGTCCGCTGTCGTGATCGACGCCGGACCGGCCCATCCGCTCGAGCCACATCAGCACGGCGGCAAAGGCCAGCAGGGGCAGGGCGATCCGCGCCGCGGCCTCGACCGAGCCGAACACAAACCACGCCCGCACCACGCCGGTGGTCAGGGTCTGCACCCCCAGAAACTGCACGGCGCCATAGTCGGCCAGGGTCTCCATGACCGCCAGCGCCACCCCCGCCGCCAGCGCCGGTCGCGCCATCGGCAGGGCCACCTGAAAGAAGGCCCGCGTGGGCGAGGCGCCCAGCGTCCGCGCGGCCTCGACGGCCTGCGATGACTGGTTCAGCAGCGCCGCCCGCATGGCCAGGTAGACATAGGGATAAAAGGCCAGCGACAGGATCAGTCCCGCCCCGCCGAGGCTGCGCATCTCGAACGGTATGTCGAAGCCCAGCGTGCCCCGCATCCAGATGCGCAGGTCTCCCGCCGCATCAAACAGGTCGGCATAGCCATAGGCCAGCGCAAAGGCCGGCGCCGCCAGCGGCAGGGCCAGTGCCCAGCTCAGCCAGCGCCGTCCCGGAAAGTCATGCCCGACCACCAGCCAGGCGGCCGTGACACCAAAGATGGCTGTCAGCACCGCGACCTGGGCCGACAGGGCGACCGAGGTCAGGGCATAACGCGTCAGGTCGGACAGGGCGATGTCCGCCTTCCCGTCGCCCAGCGCCGTCGCCACCACCCCGATCAGGGGCAGTATGGCGACCAGCGCCGCCGCCAGCCCCATCCACATCAATGGCGAAAGCCCGCCCCGGAAACCGGAGCGGGCCTTCAGCGTCGTCGATGCCGGGGTCGGGCCTATCGCCAGCCTGCCCGGCTCATCATCGCCTGGGCCGCGGCCTGACGCGGGCCATAACGGGCGACCGACATCGGATGGGCCTCGAACGGCGCCCAGGTGCTGACCGGGGCGGGCACCGTGACCGACGGGCTGGCCGGGTACTCATTGTTGTACTCGGCCACCAGCGACTGGGCCTCGGGCGACGCCAGGAATTCCAGCAGCTTGACTGCGTTTTCGAAGTTCGGGGCGTTAGCCGCGACTCCTCCACCCGAGATGTTCACATGGGCCCCGCGCCCGTCCAGCGACGGGAAGGCCAGCTTGACCCGTTCGGTGATCTCGCGGTCGCCCGCGTCCTCGCCCGAAGCCAGCCGGATGTAATAATAGCTGTTGGTGATGGCGACCTCACAGATGCCGGCGCCGACGGCCCGGATCTGGTCACGGTCCCCGCCCTCGGGCTGGCGGGCCATATTGGCGACAATTCCGTCGACCCACTCGCGGGTCTTCTCTTCACCCCAGACCTCGATCAGGGCACCTACCAGCGACAGGTTATAGACGCTGTCGGACGAGCGGACGCACAGCTTGCCGCGGAAACGGGGTGACGCCAGCTCCTCATAGGTATCAACCTCTTCCGGGCGAACCTTGGCCGAATCATAGGCGACGATGCGGGCCCGGCGGCTGAAGCCATACCAGTGACCGCCCGGCTCGCGCAGATTGGCCGGGATGGCTTCCTGCAGGACGGTTGAGTTCGCAGGCTGGAACAGGCCGGCGTCCTGGACGCGCCACAGAGCGCCCGCGTCGGCGGCCACGAACACATCGGCCGGGCTGGCCTCGCCCTCGGACTGCATGCGGGCGATCAGGGTGTCGGGGTTGCCCTCGATCCGGTTGACGCGAATGCCGGTCAGTTCAGTGAAACGCTCATACAGGCGAAGGTCGCTGTCATAGTGGCGGGCGGTGTACAGGTTGACGACGCCGGCATCCGCCGGAGGCGTCGCCTCGGTGGTCTTGGTCTCGGGCTCCGACTGTCCGCAGGCAGCGACCAGCAGGCCAAGGGCAAAGGCGCCGGCCAGGGCGCAGACAGAGGCGAAGGGCTTCATCATCGAACTCTCCTGAAATCTGCTGTCGTCCTAACGCGACTGAGAATGTTTCGCAACAACGCCGTCGGTCCGATTGCCGAAACCGTAGAGCCTTCCGATGCGCTATAGTGACGCTCGAACAGAAGGGTCGATGCCATGATCATGCGGATGAACCGGAATGCGCGGCTGTGGGGCGCGGTCTGCGGCCTGGCGCTCGTCGCGGCCTGTTCGCAGGATCAGCGCGATCCGCCGGACCCGGTCGAGGCTCCCGCGCCGGATGAGGCTCCGATCAGCGGCGTGGCCATCGCCTATGACTGTGAAAGCGGAGAGAGCCTGTCGGTCGTCTATGGCAAGGACCGCACGGCGGGCCTGACCTATGAGGGCAAGTCGTATCGCCTGCGTCCGGTGACCTCCGGCAGCGGCGCCCGCTATGCCGGCGAGGACCTGGAATGGTGGTCCGCGACCCGCGACGGGCGCGAGGAAGGCCGCCTCAGCCGGCTGGATGCCGAAGGCAAGCCCCAAGGCGTCGAGCTGGAACGCTGCGTCCGCAAGGGCCAGCCCCTGACCCCCGCCAGCAATCCGCAATCCATGGCCAAGGCCCCGGCCTGTGCCGGACCGCAACTGGCCCTCGAGATCGAACAGTCCGATGCCGGGGCCGGCAATCGCGGCATGATCCTGTCGCTACGCAATGCCGGGACCGAGACGTGCAGCATCACGGGCTATCCCGGCGTGACCTTGATGGATGAAGAAGGCCGCTCCGTCGTCAACGTCCGCGCCGATCCATGGGTGCAGGGTGATCCGGCCGAGCCGCCGCACCCGGTGGAACTGACCGCAGGCGCCAAGGCGTATTTCGACATCGGCTGGAATGTCGTGCCCCATGAGAGCGAGGGCGAGACGCGGTGTCCGGTCACCGAAGGCCTCCGGGTCACGGCGCCCGGCGATACGGCGCCCCTGACCCGGCAGACCGAGATGACCGTCTGCGGTGGTCGCATCAAGGTGGGTCAGGTCCGGGCCACCGAAAACCCGACACCCGCCAACTGATGCCGAAGCTGTGACATCGGGCGGGGCTTTATACGGCCTTCAAAACCGTCTAGCGGAGCGCCCATGACGACATTCCACGACCGCATCGCCGCCGAACTCGCCGACATCGCCGCCCAGGGCCTGACCAAGCCCGAGCGGGTCATCGCCTCGCGACAGGGGCCGGTGATCGAGGTGGCAGGCCAGAAGGTGCTGAACTTCTGCGCCAACAACTATCTGGGTCTGGCCGGGGATGAACGCGTCGTCCAGGCGGGCATCAAGGCCCAGGAGCGCTGGGGCGCGGGCACGGCCTCCGTGCGCTTCATCTGCGGCACGCTGGAGATCCACAAGGAGCTGGAGCGCGCCATCGCCGACTACCTCGGCTTTGAGGACACCATTCTGTTCGCTGCGGCCTTTGACGCCAATGGCGGTATCTTCGAGCCCCTGTTCGGGGCCGAGGACGCGATCGTCTCGGACAGTCTGAACCACGCCTCGATCATTGACGGCGTCCGGCTCTGCAAGGCGAAGCGCTACCGCTTTGCCAATTCCGACATGGCCGACCTCGAGGCCCAGCTGAAGCAGGCCCGGGCCGACGGCGCGCGCGACATCATCATCGCCACCGACGGCGCCTTCTCGATGGACGGCTATGTCGCGAAGCTGGCCGAGATCCGCGCCCTGGCCGACCGGTATGACGCCCTGATCATGGTCGACGACTGCCACGCCACCGGCTTCATGGGCCCGCAAGGACGCGGCTCCTACGCCCATTGCGGGGTCAAGGTCGACTTCGTCACCGGCACCTTCGGCAAGGCGCTGGGCGGGGCCATGGGCGGCTTCATCTGTGCCACCGCGCCGGTGGTGGCCCTGCTGAAGCAGCGCGCCCGGCCCTATCTGTTCTCGAACGCCCTCAGCCCCGCCGTATGCGGCTCGTCGCTTGAGGCCATCCGCATCGCTGCGGGCGAGGAGGGCGACACCCTCAGGAAGCAGCTGTTCGCCAATGCCGCCCGCTATCGCACGGCCATGACCGAGGCCGGCTTCGACCTTCTGCCCGGCGAGCATCCCATCATTCCGGTGATGCTGGGCGACGCCCGCCTCGCCCAGGACATGGCCGCCCGCATGCTGGAGCTGGGCGTCTATGTCATCGGCTTTTCGTTCCCCGTGGTGCCGCGCGGCGCCGCCCGCATCCGCACGCAAATGTCGGCCGCCCACACTTTTGAGCAGATCGATCAGGTCGTCGCGGCATTCAAGACCGCAGGAAAAGAGTTGGGAGTGATCAAATGACCGACACCATGAAGGCCCTGGCCAAGATGAAGCCCGCCGAGGGCCTGGAACTGATCGACGCCCCGATCCCCGAGGCCGGTCCCGAGGATGTGCTGATCAAGGTCCACAAGACCGCCGTCTGCGGCACCGACATCCACATCTGGAACTGGGACGAGTGGTCGCAAAAGAACGTGCCCGTCCCGATGATCACCGGCCATGAATTCTCCGGCGAGATCGTCTCGATCGGCAAGGACGTGGACCGCCCGCTCAAGGTCGGCCAGCGCGTCTCGGCCGAGGGTCACGTGATCGACCTGAACTCCGAAGCGGCCCGCGCCGGACACTTCCATCTCGACCCCGCCACACGCGGCATCGGCGTCAACCGTCAGGGCGCTTTTGCCGAGTACGTGGTAGCCCCGGCCTTCAACGTGATCGAGTTGCCCGACGACGTCCCCTATGAGATCGGCTCGATCCTCGACCCGTTCGGCAATGCTGTGCACACGGCGCAGCAGTTCGACCTGCTGGGCGAGGATGTGCTGGTCACCGGCGCCGGCCCGATCGGCATCATGGCCGCTGCTGTCGCCCGCCACGCCGGCGCGCGCACGGTGGTGCTGACCGACATCAATGACTTCCGCCTCGATCTTGCGCAAAAGGTTGCGCCGGGCGTGCGCACCGTCAACACGCTCAAGGAAGACCTGCACGACGTCATCCCGGAGCTGGGCATGAAGGTCGGCTTTGATGTGGCCCTCGAAATGTCCGGCTCGCCCATCGCCTTCAAACAGTGCGTCGACACCCTGATCATGGGCGGCGGTCTGGCCCTGCTGGGCATTCCGTCCAGGCCGATGGAGACCGACTGGGGCGCCATCATCCTCAAGGCCCTGACCATCAAGGGCGTCTATGGCCGCGAGATGTTCACCACCTGGCGCAAGATGCTGGGCCTGCTGAAGGCCGGCCTCGACCTCGAGCCGCTCATCACCCACCAGCTGAACTATGCCGACTATCGCGAGGGGTTCGAGGTGATGAAGAGCGGCAAGTCTGGCAAGGTCGTTCTGGACTGGTCGAAGGCCGCCTGATCAGGCGGCCACCAGCCGGTCGCCGGTCGCGCGGAACACGACGGAGGCAAAGGCAACCATGCCCAGCACCACCAGGGTCGGGCCGGCGATCATCATCGGCGGCACGACGGCCATCATCTGCGGCACGGCCAGCAGCTGGATGGTCAGACCGATCATCATGACGGGCAGGCCCACAATGGCCAGCACAGCATGGGCTTTCGGGAGCCACCCGGCCGACGCGTCCGGCACGATGCGATAGAACAGGCCGTACAGGAACATCGACACCCAGCCGAGCAGGTTGATGTGGGCATGAACGGGCGACAGCAGGAACTGATGTGTCATGCCCATCCAGTAGCCAAGCCCCACGCCCGTCAGGACGAACAGCACGGCCAGACGCAGGAACAGGTTGGACAGTTTCACGGGATTTCCCTCCGACAGGATGGGACTCCGTAAACCGTCGTTCTTTGTGGTTGGCAAGTGAAAATCGCGTCAGGTTTGCGGCGCTATTCGGCCAGCATCAGCCTCAGCCGCGTCTCGAATGACTTGGCGTCGGGCCCAGGCAGCGCATCCGCAAGCTCTCCCGCCTCAAACCGCTTCAGCACCTTGGGGTGGATATAGGACGACCGGCAGACCGTCGGCGTATTGCCCAGCAGGCCCGACACCGTCCGGCAGCAGGCGGCGATCTTGCGTTTGGCATCGGTGGGCGAGGTGGGCGGCTCCGTCTCGCACAATACCCGCGCTGCCGACACTGTCCCGGCCCAGGTGCGGAAATCCTTGGCCGAAAAATCCTCACCCATGGCCTCGCGGATATAGGCGTTGACGGCGTCCGAGGTGACGGTCGCCATTTCCCCCTCTTCGGCTCGGTACTGGAACACCGGCTGCCCGGGCAGTTCGCGCAGGGTCCGGATGACCCGTGCCAGCCGGCGGTCGCGCACCGACACCTCGTGGCTCTGGCCGCTCTTGCCGCGAAAGGCGAAGGTCAGCGAGGCCCCGTCGACCTCCAGATGCCGCTTGTTCAGTGTGGTCAGGCCGTAGGACCGGTTCTGCTTCGCATAGCGGGCATTGCCGATCCGGATCAGGGTCAGCTCCAACAGCCGGACGACGGTGGCCAGCACCTTGTCGCGGCACGGCCCGCGCTTGTTCAGATCGGCGTCGACCCGCTCATGCAGCCGGGGCAGGGCGCGGGCAAAGGCCGGCATGCGGTCAAATTTCGACTCGGACGCATGCGTGTTCCAGTCGGCGTGATAGCGATACTGCTTGCGCCCCTTCGCATCCCTCCCGATCGCCTGGATATGTCCGTTCGCGCGCGGGCAAATCCAGACGTCGGTCCAGGCCGGCGGAATGGCCAGGGCATTGATGCGCGCCCTGATCTTTGGATCGCGGATCACCTCACCCTTGCGATCCAGATAGGCAAAGCCCTTGCCGGCACGCCTGCGGCCAAAGCCCGGCTGTTCATCACTGCACCAGCACAGGCCGGGCGGCAGGTCGCTTTCGGTGTCGCTCGGGGAGGAGGCCGTCATCGCGGCGTGTTCAGGGTCATGGCGGATCGGCAACGCGGCCGCGCGGCACGGGGTTCCTCTTGACCCGCAGGCCGGACAGGGCGACGACCGGCCATGAACTATCGCCACAGCTTTCACGCCGGAAACTTTGCCGATCTGGTCAAGCATGCCCTGCTGCTGTGGCTGGTCGATCGGATGCGCACCCGGGGTCCGCTGACCGTCATCGACACCCATGCGGGCGCGGGCCTCTATGACCTGACCGGCGACGCGGTGCGCTCGCGAGAGGCCGAGGCGGGCGTCGCCCGGCTGATGGCCAGCGAGACCCTGCCCCCCGCGATCCGGGCCTTGGCGCAGGACGTCGCGGCCCTCAACCCCGAGGGCGGTGTGCGCTTCTATCCCGGCTCGCCCCTGCTGGTCGCGCGGCGGCTGCGCGAGGGGGATGCCTACCTCGGCTTTGAGATGAATCCGCCGGTGGTCGACCTGCTGGATCAGGCGCTGGCGGAGTACCCGGCGGCAAAGGGCCGGGCCGGGGATGGCTATGTGTCGCTGGCCGGGGCGACCGCAAACGCGCGCGGCCCGCTGGTGCTGATCGACCCCCCGTTCGAGCAGGCCGACGACTATCAACGCGCGGCCGATGCGGCGACGGCGGTGATGCGGCGCGACCCGAGCGCGACCGTCGCCATCTGGACCCCGCTCAAGGACATGGAGACCTTCGACGGCTTCCTGCGCCGCCTGTCAGGCGGAAAGCCCGGTCCCGTGCTGGTGGCCGAAGCGCGGCTGCGGCCCCTGACCAATCCCATGAAGATGAACGGCTGCACCCTGGTCATGCTCAACCCGCCCGAAGGGGCCGAGGCGGTGGCGCAGGAGGTCTGCGGCTGGGTCGCGGAGACCCTGGGCGACACCGGCGCCCGGGCCGAAGTCTGGTGGGCCACCTCATAGAATCGCCGATGCTGCGGGTCCGCTTGCAAGCGGCAAGTCAATGACGGCTCTCGACCCATGGGGGACATTGGGCAGGCCATCTGTTAGGGCGGTGAGATGAAGCTCTATTTGGTTCAACCAGCCATTCCGCCCGGTGCTGGACAAGACGAGGTCAACGCCCGGCTAAGTTCGTGCATCGAGCCCATCGCTGACCTCATCCTGCCGCACCTTGTCGTTGATCCTGCACTGTTCGGGATGAGGCATCGGGATGAACGGTCAACGCCACCGCTCGCCATGACCGAACAGCATGGCTACGCCGAGGTCGTCCGGCTTGATAGGGACACGCTTCGGGCTTCATTGGTGGCGTGTGGAGACCCGAACAGCGGCCAGTGGATGCTGATCCGCTCGCTCGTTACCTGCCGAGCCGTTTTCTACGGTTACGACGGGCAGGCTTTCGTGTGTCTTCCACACGGGGCTCCGCCGATCCAGTCGGCTGACGCCGTTATCAAAGTGAGCGATGAGTCACATATGCTTGTGGACACCGACTGGCTCGACGGCTTACGGACAGACTGAACACTGTCCGCTCCCCACCCCTAGCAGTCGCTGCGAGAGTCCGCTTTCCGGGAACATCGCGCGCCCGCTACGCGTACACGGCCTCAGTCGAACGTCTCGCCCGGTTCGTACAGATTGGGCTCGAAGGTCGCGATGCCCATGATCGGGCTCATGGCCTCCACGATGGCCGGGTGCCGCGTCATCGCCTTCCAGTCTTCGCGGCTGGCCCAGACGCCATGCACCGCACAGACCTTGCCGTTCACGCCCCGGTGCAGGGTCGCCGACACAAAGCCGTCCAGCCCGCGCTGGTGCCCCACCATCACGGTCAGGGCGTCCATCAGGGCGTCCTGACGCGCAGGCTCGCACTTGTAGACATTGATCAGGACGACGGCGTCGGATTCGGCGGCGGACATGACCGTCCCATACCCCATCCCCCTTACCAAATCGTGGTCCCGAGGCCATATCGGGCGCATGACCGAGCCCCGAAAGCCCCGCATTGCCATTCTCGAAACCGGCGCGCCGCCCTCCGACCTGTCCCCCGAGCACGGCCGCTATCCGCAGATGTTCACGCGGCTGCTGGGTCAAGGATTCGAGACCCGCACGATCGACGTCCGTCACAGCGCCCCGCCCGACCCCGAGGCCTTCGACGGGGTCATCATCACCGGCTCTCCGGCCGGGGTCTATGATGGCGACCCCTGGATCGATCGCCTGCTGGACTGGATCGCATCCGCGAAAGGCCGGACCCGTATGGTCGGCATCTGTTTCGGCCACCAGGCCATGGCCCAGGCCCTGGGGGGCCGGGTCGAGAAATCCGAAAAGGGCTGGGGCGTCGGCCTGCATCGCTATGACGTCCAGGCGACCGAGCCGTGGATGCAGCCGCCCCTGTCGAGCACCGCCATTCCCGTCTCGCATCAGGACCAGGTGGTCGAAAGACCGGCCGGGGCTCGTGTGATCCTCGCCAGCGACTTCACCCCCTTCGCCGGGCTCGCCTGGGACGACGACGCCATCTCGATGCAGTGCCACCCCGAATTCACTCCGGACTTTGCCGCCGCCCTCGCCGAAGGCCGCCGCGATCGCATCGGCGCCGACCGCGTCGATCCCGCGCTGGATACCCTCAGGGGCGACAACGACCGCGATGCCGTCAGTCAGTGGCTGAGGACGTTCCTGCGGGGGTAAACCCCGGTCGTCATCCTCGGACTTGATCCGAGGATCGGTGCCACGCACCCCGTGGCCCATGGCCAACAGCCTGCCCGGACCGATCCTGTGGTCAAGCCACAGGATAACGGACGTTTACGGGTCGGAATTCGTCAGGTGCGCGGCGCGAAAAATCGGCTAGCGTCAGGTCTCAATCCGGAGACCTGCCATGACCCTCACCCTGAAAGCCCGTGACCTTCTGCTCGCCGCCCTGCTGCTCGCCCTCGGCGTGCTGATCGGCCTCGCCTTCAATGCCGCCCCCACCCGTGCCCAGTCCGTTGGTGCGGGCAACTACATCGCGGCAAGCGGTTCGGTCTATTACTGCCAGGAACGCGCCTGCTATCGGGTCTACCTCAATAACTGACCCTACGGCCACTTCACCTCGGGCGGCATGGAGCTGAGGATCGCCTCGACATTGCCGCCGGTCTTCAGGCCGAAGGTCGTGCCCCGGTCGTACAGCAGGTTGAACTCGACATAGCGGCCGCGGCGGATCAGCTGTTCCTCGCGCTCAGCGTCAGTCCAGCCCTCGCCCATCCGGCCCCGCACAATGTCCGGATAGGCGGCAAGGAAGGCGTCGCCGACATCGCGGGTAAAGGCGAAGTCATCGCCGTGGTCGCCGCTGTCCAGATGGTCATAGAAGATGCCACCGGTTCCGCGCGGCTCCTTGCGATGCGCCAGCCAGAAATACTCGTCGCACCACGCCTTGAAGCGGGGATAGTAGCTCGGATCGTGCCGGTCACAGGCGGCCTTGTAGGCGGCGTGGAAGGCGACCGTGTCGGGGGCATCCTCACGGCGATCCACGTCCAGCACCGGTGTCAGATCGCCGCCGCCGCCGAACCAGCCTTTGGTCGTCGCGATAAAGCGGGTGTTCATATGGACGGCCGGCACCCGCGGGCTGCGCGGATGGACGATCAGGCTGATGCCCGTGGCGAAAAAGCGCGGGTCCTCGGCGGCGCCCGGCACCTGCGTCGCATAGTCCTCGGGGAAGGTGCCGTGCACGGTCGAACAGTGCACGCCGGCCTTTTCGAACAGCCGCCCGTGCAACATGCCCATGACGCCGCCGCCGCCCTCTGGCCGCTGCCATTCGGCGCGCACGAACCGGCCCGGCTCACCGGGGTAAAGGGCCGGGTCGGCGGCATCCTCCAGCGCCTCCAGCGCCGCATGGATCCGGTCGCGCAGGCCTTCGAACCAGGCGCGGGTCTCGGCTTTCAGGGTGTCGAGGTCGGGGGCGGGTGTGCTCATGGCCCCGCTTCTAGTCCCATTTTCACGCGCGGGGCAGGGTAGGATGTCGCAGTCAGCCGACCTGCCGTGTCCACTCCCAGCAGGCGATGCCGGCGCTGACCGCCAGGTTCAGCGAGCGCGCGCCGGGCTTCAGGGGAATCAGCACCCGCGCGTCGGCCGCCGCATGCACATGATCCGGCGCGCCCGTCGGTTCCGAGCCGAACAGCAGCACATCGTCGACCTCGAATCGGAAGTCGGTCAGGGGCTCGGCCCCCTTTGTCGTGAACAGCACCAGTCGTCCGGGCCCGCGATCACGTTGGAACCCGACCCAGTCGGCATGGCGCGTCATATGGCCCAGAGGCCCGTAATCCAGCGCCGCGCGCTTCATCGCCCGGTCGTCAAAATGAAAGCCCGTGGGCTCGATCACATGCAATTCGACGCCGAAACAGGCCGACAGGCGGATGCACGCGCCTACGTTCTGCGGAATGGCTGGTTGAAAAAGGGCGAGACGCATTCTAAGGCCCTTCTACGCGTGAGCCGGGGGCTTGTCGCGGCTGGTTTTGCGAGCGTTTCTCAGTCCCGCGCCGTCTTGCGGCGATGAGCCGCAAACCCGGCCCTGACAGCTGGTGTATGACGTCTCGCGTCAAACTATGACGATACCGTCGATGGACCGGCATGGGTCCATCGGGGCCCATGAGAGGTGTGATGTGACCGAATCGGTCGAGCTGAACCACGACGGACACGGAGGGGGCGACGACGCCACCCGCCGCGATTTCATCCACATCGCCGCCGGCGCAGCCGCGGTGGGTGCCGGTGTCATGATGGCCTGGCCGCTGGTCAACCAGATGAACCCCGCTGCCGACACCCTGGCCCTGTCGACCATCGAGTTCGACCTGACCAAGGTCGCTGAGGGCATGCAGGTCGTGATCAAATGGCAGGGCAAGCCGGTGTTCGTGCGCTACCGCACCCCGGCCGAGATCCAGGAGGCCACCAGCACGCCGCTCAGCGCGCTCAAGGATCCGCAGCCTGACGCCGAGCGCATCAAGGCCGGCCATGAGCAGTATCTGGTGGTGATCGGCTCATGCACCCACCTGGGCTGCGTTCCGACCTTCAACGCCGGGGACTACGGCGGCTGGTTCTGCCCGTGCCACGGCTCGCACTACGACACCTCGGGACGCATCCGCAAAGGCCCCGCGCCGACCAATCTGGTCGTGCCGACCTATGAATACATCTCCGACACCCGCGTGCGGATCGGCTGAGGACGGACGGACAGACCATGAGCGACCACGAATCCACCTACGTCCCCAGGACCGGCATCGAAAAGTGGCTGGACAGCCGCCTGCCGATCATCCGCTTCGGCGCCGACTATATGTCGCTGCCGACGCCACGGAACCTGAACTACTGGTACACCTTCGGCGGCATTCTGATGCTCTGCCTGGTGATCCAGATCGTCACCGGCATTGTGCTGGCCATGCACTATGTGCCGAACACCGAAATGGCCTTCGCCTCGGTTGAGCGCATCATGCGCGACGTCAACGGCGGCTGGCTGATCCGTTATGTGCACGCCAACGGCGCATCGATGTTCTTCATCGCCGTCTATCTGCACATGCTCCGGGGCCTATACTACGGCTCCTACAAGGCCCCGCGCGAGATCATCTGGATCCTCGGCTGCGTGATCTTCTTCCTGATGATCGCCACCGCCTTCCTCGGCTACGTCCTGCCTTGGGGCCAGATGTCCTTCTGGGGTGCCGAGGTCATCACCAATCTGATCGGCGCCGTGCCGGTCGTAGGCGAGCCGATCCTGATCTGGCTGCGCGGGGGTCCGGCGATCGACAACGCCACGCTGAACCGCTTCTTCTCGCTGCACTATCTGCTGCCGTTTGTGATCTTCGGCGTGGTCGTGCTGCACCTGTGGGCGCTGCACACAGCGGGCCAGAACAACCCGGCCGGCGTCCTGATCCCCAAGGAGCGGACGGCCAAGGATACCCTGCCGTTCCACCCCTATTTCACGGTCAAGGACGGCTTTGCCATCATCCTGTTCCTGATCCTGTTCGCCCTGTTCGTCTTCTACATGCCGAACGCCCTGGGCCATGCGGACAACTACATCCCGGCCAACCCGCTGGTGACGCCGGCGCACATCGTGCCCGAGTGGTACATGCTGCCGTTCTACGCCATCCTGCGCGCCATTCCGGACAAGTTCGGCGGTGTGCTGGCCATGTTCGGCGCCATCGGCGTGCTGTTCGTCATCCCCTGGCTGGACACCTCGCGGGTGCGCTCCATGCGCTATCGCCCGACCATGAAGGTCTTCTTCCTGATCTTCCTGGTGGTCGGCCTCGGTCTCGGTTGGTGCGGCGCCCAGCTGCCCGACGCCCAGGTGGTGCCCGGCATGCCCAGCTTCATGCTGCTGGACGGCCAGCTGAACAGCTATCTGTGGCTGACGCGCCTGCTGACGGCCTACTACTTCGCCTTCTTCCTGATCATCATGCCCTGGGTCGGGCTGAAGGAGACGCCTCTGCCGGTCCCGGCCTCGGTCTCCGAGCCGGTCCTCGACGGCGGCATCCCCGAGAAGAAGGGCTGATCGTCATGACCATTCAAAACGGGACCCGTTCCACCGTGTTCAAGATCGTCGCCTCGGCTGTCGCCGCTCTCAGCCTGGTTGCCGTGGCTGCTCCGGCCGGAGCAGCGGGCGGCGGGGCCAAGCACCCGCGCTCGGGCGGCTTCAGCTTTGAGGGGCCGTTCGGCACCTTCGATCAGGCCCAGCTGCAGCGCGGCTACAAGGTCTATCGCGAGGTCTGCGCCGCCTGTCACGGCATGGACCTGATGTCCTTCCGCAACCTCGGCCAGCCCGGCGGACCGTTCTACGACTCACACTTCAAGGGTGGTCCGGCCGAAAACCCCTACGTCCGCGTGCTCGCGGCCGAGGTGCAGGTCGCCGATATCGACTCGGAAACGGGTGAGCCGATCATGCGTCCGGCCACCCCGGCCGACCGATTCCCCAACCCCTATGCCAACGCCACGGCAGCGGCCGGGGCCAATGGCGGTGCCGCGCCGCCCGACCTGTCGGTGATGGCCAAGGCCCGTCATGACGGCGCCAACTATATCTACTCCCTGCTGTCGGGCTATGTCCCGGCCCCGGAGGGTCTGCAGATTGCGCCGGGCCAGTACTACAACCCCTACATGCCGGGTGACCTGTCGCCGTTCTGGACCGGCGATCCGGACCATGTTCCGCCGGGGGGCTTCATCGCCATGCCCAGTCCCCTGGCCGATGGTCAGGTGACCTATGACGACGGCTCGCCCCAGACGGTGGACCAGTATTCGAAGGACGTCGCCGCCTTCATCGCCTGGGCCTCCGATCCCCACGCGACCGAGCGCAAACGCACGGGCATGGGCGTGCTGGCCTTCCTGGTCATCTTCGCCGGCCTGACCTACGCCAGCTACCGCCGCATCTGGAAGGGTATCGCCCACTAGGGCTACCGCTTTCGGGATTGACCGAATGACCCGCCGGAGCCCCCGCTTCGGCGGGTTTTTCGTGGGCCGTTCCCATCCCGTCTCCTCCCCATCATGATGGGGAGGGGGACCACCGAAGGTGGTGGAGGGGTTTTTACCGCACGCACACCCTCAAGAGCCCCTCCGTCTCGGCTGCTCCGCATCCGATCCACCTCCCCAACTTCGTTAGGGAGGAGACGGGTATTGCGATAGCCGCCGCCAAATTCCCCAACCCTTTCAACACCCCCACCGTTTCTCCCACCGTTCTTCCCGACCGGGCCCGGCGGTGTGCAACCCTCTGGCTGTCTCCGTCGCAGGAGAGGCGCCTCGGGACCCAGGCACCGAAGCGGCGGCGGGGGCCGGTCGAGCGGGATTGCCCGGGGCGAAACCCCGTGGTCCGGGGCGTTTCTGGACGCCTCGCCCGTCGCGGGCCGAGAGACTGGGACCTGCTGTCGAACCGGGACAGGCGAGGTCGGGACCGCAAGCTTTTCGGCGCCCCGACCCCCGGCTGAAGAGACAGTCCCCCCAGGCGCTCGCGTGAACCGACCGGGGCGGCGCCAGGCTATGGGGCCGAAAATTTCACAGCGCCCGTAACGCGAAAGCAGGGCGCATACGGTTCCGGGCCCAAGGCCCACGCGCCGCCCGCCTCTCCATATCCTCTGCCGCGCGCGGCGAGAGGGGCTTTCGCGTGGCCATCACTTCGCAGACGCGTGTCTCGTCAGACTCCGTCAGAAGCTTTACCGCGACGCCGGGTCTAGCCTTGCGCACATATCTGGAGGGATCCCCATGCTTGCACGTCTTGTCACCGCCACCGCTGTCGGCCTCGCCCTTGTCGCGAGCGCCGGTGTCGCCTCGGCCCAGACCCGGATCGCCGTCGGCGAACAGTCCGGCTCCACCCTCAATGCCCAGTCGCCCAAGCTGGCCGACGGCAGTTCCTATGAATGCTGGGTGGTCGAGACCAACGGCCAGCCCATCACCATCGACCTGATGAGCGGCTTCTTCGACACCTTTCTGGTGGTCGGCACGGGTCGGGACTGCGGCGATGGGATGACCGCCCTCGCCGCCGATGACGACAGCGGCGACAACACCAATGCCCGGCTCAGCGGCACCTTCAACGAACCCCGCCTGCTGATCCGCGCCAATGCGTTTAATGCGGGTGAGGGCGGCAACTACTGGGTCAAGATCACCGCCGGTGTGGTCGAGTCCGAGACCGCGCAAGGGTCCATGGATGCCCTGCCGGAAGTCGAGAATGAATGGGGTACGGAAACCTACACCTGTGCCGGTGCCTATCGCGCCATGGGTGATCTCCGCCAATATCTGACCCGCTACGGCAATGTCGGTTCCATCGACTACGCAGACCGCAATCGCCGGGTCTCTTCCCGGCTGTCCTCCGCCGAGGAAGGCAGCGCCGACTTCATGTCCAGCGCCTTTGTGCTCAATGTTCTGAACGGCTTCATCGATGAACTGCCCCAACAGGTGTCGGAGTATCTCACCGCCCTGGCCGACTGCGACCGCGCTAATGGCTTCACACCGGTAACGCGGTTCCGCTAACGTCGTCAGGGCTCGTCAGTTACAGCCGCGCTGACTTTGGCTAGGGTCGCTTCAGGAAGGGCGCGTCGGGCGCCCGAGCGGGAGCGCCCCTAATGCGTAACGGAACCCTGATTTCAACCGGCTTGGCCACCCTGCTTGCCGCCTCTGCGCTTGCCGGCGCGGCCTCGGCCCAGAGCGCGATCCGCGTCGGCCAGACCATAAACGGCACCCTGAGCGCCAGCGACCCGGTGCTTGAGGTGGATGGCAGCACCTATGACTGCTACATCCTCGAGGCGACGCCGGGTGTGACCTATACGATCGACATGAGCTCCAGCGAGTTCGACACGTTTCTCGGAGTGGGGCGAGGGCGTGTGTGCAACCCGCCGGTCGAGTACAACAATGACGACCGCAGCGAGGATGACACAAACTCCAGGGTCGTGTTCACCGCAGGCGTGACGGCTGCGGGAAGCTACTATTTCATCATCGCCAACAGCTATGAGGCCGGCGAAACCGGCGCCTATCGTCTGACCGTGTCGGAGGGCGGCAGTGCGGAAGCATCGACCGGAGCCGAATACGAAAACCTGACCCGCCCGACGGATGCGGCGGAACGCTATGACTTCGACATGACCTGTTCGGCCTTCGGCACGCTCGGCATGATCGAACTGATGCAGGAGGAGATGAGCGACGCGGAACTGCAGCAACTGCTGGCTGACAACTACACCCTCATCACCAATGCCGAACAATCGGGCGCTGCCATAGGCAAGTCTGCCGACGAGGTGAACGACGAAGTCGCCGAACTGGCGGCCGAGGCCGTCATGGACCCCGAACTGGCCGAAGTCCTGCCGCCGGTGGCCCTGCGCGCCGCCTGCCTCCGCGCCTCCGGCCTCTAGGCCGAGGGCAACAGACCCGGCACAAAGTCGCGATAGCGGCCGGCGGTCACCCCGCCGGTCGCCCGCGCGATGTCCGGCGCGAAATAGTGGTCCGAGGCATATTCCGGTGCCGCCTCCCGCACGATCGCCCAGGCCCGCTCCAGCGAAGGGGAGGACGTGAGCGGACGGTGGAAGTCCAGGCCCTGCGCCCCCGCCAGCAGCTCGATCCCGACCACGGTCGCGGTGTTCTGGGCCATGTCGAGGAGGCGCCGGGCCCCATGCGTCGCCATCGACACATGGTCCTCCTGATTGGCGCTGGTGGGGACCGTATCGACGCTGGCGGGATGGGCGACCATCCGGTTCTCGGCCACCAGCGCGGCCGCCGTCACCTGGGCGATCATGAAGCCCGAGTTCAGTCCGCTTTCCCGCACCAGAAAGGCGGGCAGGCCGCTCATCTTCGGGTCGACCAGAATGGAGGTCCGCCGCTCTGACATATTACCGATCTCGCACAGCGCCATGGCCAGCTGGTCGGCGGCAAAGGCCACCGGCTCGGCGTGGAAGTTTCCGCCCGAGATGACGTCGCCCTCCTCGACGAACACCAGCGGATTGTCGGTCACCGCATTGGCCTCGCGCTCCAGCGTCGTCGCCGAGGAGCGCATCAGGTCCAGCACCGCCCCCATGACCTGCGGCTGACAGCGCAGCGAATAGGGGTCCTGCACCTTGGAACAATCCGTCCGGTGGCTATCCCGGATCGCCGATCCGGCCATCAGATCGCGCAGGGTCCCGGCCACCGCGATCTGGCCCGGCTGGCCGCGCAGGGCGTGGATGCGGGCATCGAACGGCGCATCCGACCCCTTCAGGGCGTCGACCGACATGGCCCCGGCCACCAGCGCAGCGGCAAAGGCATCCTCGGTGGCGAACAGGCCGGTCAGGGCCAGCGCGGTCGAACACTGGGTCCCGTTCAGCAGGGCCAGACCCTCCTTGGGCCCCAGCGTCAGGGGCTCGAGCCCGGCCGTCGCCAGCGCCTCGGTCGCGGCCATGCGCTCGCCCTTCACCCGGGCATCGCCGACCCCCAGCAACAGGCAGCTCATATGCGCCAGCGGCGCCAGATCGCCGGATGCCCCGACCGATCCCTTGGACGGCACGCACGGCAGCACATCGGCATCCAACAGGGCGATCAGCATCTCCAGCGTCTCACGCCGGATGCCCGAGGCACCGCGCGACAGGCTGGCGACCTTCAGCACCATCATCAGCCGCACGACCCGGTCTTCCAGATCCGGCCCCACGCCACAGGCGTGGCTCAGCACCAGATTGCGCTGCAGCGTCTCCAGATCCTCCGACCGGATCGAGGTGTTGGCCAGAAGGCCGAAGCCGGTGTTCACGCCGTAAACCGTCCGTCCCTCGGCCACGATGGCGGCGACTGTGGCCGCGCCCCGATCGACCGCCTTCCACGCCGCATCGGTGAGAGACAGGGTGACGGGTCCGTCCAGCACGACGCGCAGTTGCGCGAGGGTGAGGGGGGCGTTTCCGAGGGTGATCGCCGTCATGGTTAGCCCTCCATCGACGGCAGGTTCAGGCCGTGTTCGCGGGCCGCGTCTTTCGCGATGTCATAGCCCGCGTCGGCGTGGCGCATGACGCCGGTGGCCGGGTCATTCCACAGCACGCGTTCCAATCGCCGGGCGGCGTCGGGCGTGCCGTCGGCCACGATCACCACGCCCGAATGCTGCGAATAGCCCATGCCGACCCCGCCGCCGTGGTGCAGCGACACCCAGCTGGCGCCCGAGGCCACATTCAGCAGGGCGTTCAGAAGGGGCCAGTCGGACACGGCGTCCGAGCCGTCCTTCATGGCCTCGGTCTCGCGGTTGGGGCTGGCGACAGAGCCCGAGTCCAGATGGTCCCGGCCGATCACGATGGGCGCGCTCAGCTCGCCCGAGGCCACCATCTCGTTGAACATCAAACCCGCCCGGTGCCGGTCCCCGAGTCCGATCCAGCAGATACGCGCCGGCAGGCCCTGGAAGGCGATGCGCTCGCCCGCCATGTCCAGCCAGCGGTGCAGGCCCGCATTGTCCGGGAACAGCCGCTTCATCGCCGCGTCCGTCTTGCGGATATCCTCGGGGTCTCCCGACAGGGCGGCCCAGCGGAACGGGCCGATGCCGCGACAGAACAGCGGCCGGATATAGGCGGGCACAAAGCCGGGGAAGGCAAAGGCGTCCTCGACCCCCTCGTCGAAGGCGACCTGGCGGATGTTGTTGCCATAGTCGGTGGTCGGCACGCCCATACGGTGAAAGTCCAGCATGGCCTTCACATGGGTGGCCATGGAGGCCCGGGCCGCCGTCTCGACCGCCGCCGGATCGCTGGCCCGTTTCGTCTCCCAGTCGCCGACTGTCCAGCCCGAGGGCAGATAGCCGTTGACCGGATCATGGGCGCTGGTCTGATCCGTCACCAGATCAGGGCGCACCCCGCGACGCACCATCTCGGGCAGCAGGTCGGCGGCATTGCCTACGAGGCCGATCGAAGTCGGCTTGCCGTCTTTCAGCGACTGCTCCAGCAGAGCCAGCGCCTCGTCCAGCGTCTCGGCCATGACGTCGAGGTAGCGGGTCCGCAGGCGGAACTCGATCCGGCTGCGCTGGCATTCGATGGCGATGCACGAGGCGCCCGCCATGGTGGCGGCCAGCGGCTGGGCCCCGCCCATGCCCCCCAGCCCGGCGGTCAGGATCCACTTGCCGGACCAGTCGCCGCCATGGTGCTGGCGCCCGGCCTCCATGAAGGTCTCATAGGTGCCCTGAACGATGCCCTGGGTACCGATGTAGATCCACGAGCCGGCTGTCATCTGGCCGTACATGGCCAGCCCCTTGCGATCCAGCTCGTTGAAATGCTCCCAGGTCGCCCATCTGGGCACGAGGTTCGAGTTGGCGATCAGCACGCGCGGCGCATCGGCGTGGGTGCGGAACACCCCGACCGGCTTGCCCGACTGGACCAGCAGGGTCTCGTCCTCGGCCAGCGTCTTGAGCTCGGTGACGATCCGGTCGAACGACGGCCAGTCGCGCGCGGCCTTGCCGATCCCGCCATAGACGACGAGGTCCTCCGGTCGCTCGGCGACCTCGGGGTCCAGATTGTTCATCAGCATGCGCAGGGCGGCTTCCGCGGCCCAGGTCCGGGCGGTGCGTTCGGGACCGCGCGGACTGCGGATCGTGCGGGTGTTCGAGATCGGTTGAGTCGTCATGGTCCCGTCTCTACGTTCCCCTCCATGACGATGGAAGACTCAGAGGCTCTGGGCTGGCGGTCGGTCGCCGACCTGATCGGCGATCACCCTGACGCGGCGGTCGCCCTGATCGGCGCGCCGCTCAATGAGCGCTCGCTGACGCCGGGCCGGTGTGACCTCGGCCCGCGCGCCTTCCGCACCGTCCTGCCGCGCTTCTCGACCTATGATGTCGAGACAGGCCACGTCCTCGAAACGCCTGTCCACGACGCGGGCGATGTCGCGCTCAAGGCGCTGGCCCCCGATGCGGCCTTCCAGCCCTTGCGCGATGCCGTCGCAGCCCAGTCCGGTCGGCGCCTGACCGTCATCATGGGTGGCAACAATGCCGTCACCCGCCCGGGTATGCACGGCCTCGGCCTTCCGGGCACGGCGCTCCTGACGCTCGATGCCCATTTCGACCTGCGCGACACCGATCAGGGCCTGACCAACGGCAATCCCGTGCAGGCCCTGCTGGACGACGGCATGGACGGCAACCTGATCAGCCAGGTGGGCCTCGCCCCCTTCGCCAACACGAAGAAGGCCCACGACAAGGCGAAGGCCGCCGGCATTTCTGTGCGCACTGCGGGCGAATGCCACCAGAAGGGCTTTGCCGCCGTCGTGGCAGAGGAGCTGGAGCGCCTCGCCGCCCGCGCCGACCGCATCTATGTCGATGTCGACATCGACGTCATCGACCGCAGCCAGTGGCCCGCCAGCCCCGGTGCACGCCCCGGCGGGGTGGGCATCCACGCCTTCTTCGAGGCCACCCGCCTCATCGGTTCGCACCCGAAGGTCCGGGCCGTTGACCTGACCGAGTACGACCCCTCGCTCGAGGTCGGTGATCTGGGCTCGCTCACCGTGGGCCGCTGGTTCTGCGAGTTGCTGGCCGGGTTCGAGGGCCGATGAAGGTCGACCGCCTGATCACCGACTGCCGCCTCGCCACCATGGTCCCGGGCGGCGAGCCCTATGGCTCCGTCGACGACGGCGCCATCCTGATCCGCGACGGCAAGATCATATGGGTCGGCCCCCGCGCGGACCTGCCGGAGCATGCGGCCGCGCACACCGACCGGCTGGACGGCCGCTGGGTTACGCCTGGCCTGATCGACTGCCACACTCATCTGGTCTTTGCCGGCGACCGCTCGGCCGAGTACGAGCGGCGCCTGACCGGCGTGCCCTATACGCAGATCGCGCGCGAGGGCGGCGGCATCGCCTCGACCGTCCGGGCCACGCGCGCGGCTGATTCGGCCACCTTGACCGACCACGCGCTCGACCGGCTGAAAGCCCTGACCGCCAGCGGCGTCACCACGATCGAGATCAAGTCGGGCTATGGTCTGAATGCCGAGACCGAGATGCGCATGCTGCGCGTCGCCCGCGGTCTGGAGCAGGCGGGCGGCGTACGCGTCCGCACCACCTTCCTCGGCCTGCACGCCATTCCGCCAGAGTACGCCGACCGCCGCGCCGCCTATGTCGATCTGATGGTCGATCAGGTCCTGCCCGCGGCCCATGCCGAAGGCCTGGTCGATGCGGTCGACGCCTATCTGGAACCCATCGCCTTCACCGGGGAGGAGGTCTCCCGCCTGTTCGACAAGGCGCGCGCCCTCGGCCTGCCGGTCAAGCTGCACGCCGACCAGCTGGGCGACGGGGGAGGGGCCGCACTGGCCGCCCGCCACCACGCCCTGTCGGCCGACCACGTCGAATATATTTCGGACGAGGGCGTTCAGGCCATGGCCGAGGCCGGCGTCGTGGCCGTCCTGTTGCCCGGGGCCTTCGTCATGCTGGACGAGACACAGTTGCCGCCGGTCCAGGCCTTCCGCGACGGAGGCGTGGCCATGGCCGTCGCGACTGACTGCAATCCCGGCACCTCGCCCATGGCGTCGCTGACGCTGGGCATGGCGCTGGCCTGCATGAAGTTCCGCCTGACGCCTGAGGAGGCCCTCGCCGGCACCACCCGCCACGCCGCCCGCGCGCTCGGCATTGCCGATCAGGTCGGCACGCTGGAGGTCGGCAAGGCCGCCGATCTGGCCGTGTGGGATGTGACCCGTCCCGCCGAACTGTCCTACTGGCTCGGCAAGCCGCTACTCTACCGGAGATACCACAGGGGTCGTCATTCTCGTTTTAATTATAATTAGAGATTGAATCACGCTAAGGTTCGTTCGACGGAGCGAAGCTGTGCCAGACCACTTCATGAAGACGAAGCCCTCACAGGGGTGTTCTCCAGCGGCCCGGGCCAAGCCCTGCGCTGCACGGGGTGAAGGCGGGCTGGTGGTCGTGCTCGCTCTAATGACCCTGATTCAGGTGGCGGCGACGATCTGGAGTGTGCTCTCGTGAGGTTGCTTGACAGGACCTAACGATGTGGCAGGCCGTCGATGCCTTCATTGGCGAGCAAATCGGCGCGTTCGTTCAGTTCATGCCCGGCGTGACCCTTGACCCAGTGCCACTTCACCTGATGGCGGGCGCGCGCCTCGTCCAGGCGGCGCCACAGGTCCTCGTTCTTGACGGGCTTCTTGTCGGCGGTCTTCCAGCCGCGTGACTTCCACGCGCTGATCCATTTGGTGATGCCGTCCATGACATAGCGGCTATCGGTGTGCAGATCGACGCGGCAGGGCCGCTTCAAGGCTTCCAGCGCCATGATGGCCGCGGTCAGTTCCATGCGGTTGTTGGTCGTGTGGAGCTCGCCCCCCTTGAGCTCGCGGCTTTGACCTGCACCGGTCTGCAGAATCGCGCCCCAGCCGCCCGGGCCGGGATTGCCGCGACAGGCACCATCCGTGTGGATGATGACGTGAGAAAGTTCAGGAGCCATGGCCGCGCACTACAGGATCGCTTGGCGCATGGCCATGACAAGGCCTATATGGGGTGTGATCAAAGATCATCGGCAATCCCGCCGTCCTTCGTGTTGAGACGTGGAATCATGCAGCCCGGTATTTGGCAAATCCTTGTTATCGCTGTTCTGGCCCTCCTGCTGTTCGGAGGACGCGGCAAGATTTCCGGCCTCATGGGCGACGCCGCCAAGGGCATCCGGGCCTTCCGTGAAGGCCTGAAGGGCGAGGACGACAAGTCGACGGGTGAGAGCGTTCTGCCCCGCACCGAGGCTGAAAAAGAAGACCTGAAGCGCTGATCGTCCTTCAGAACGGAAGCGTGTGATCCATGGGTGGTCTGGGTCCCGGCATCGGCGGGCTGGAAATCCTTGTCATCGGCTTGCTGGCCCTGATCGTGGTCGGCCCAAAAGACCTGCCTCTGATGATGCGCAAGGTGGGCCAGTTTCTGGCGCGTGCCCGCGCCATGGCCTCCGAGTTCCGCTCCAGCTTTGACGAAATGGCGCGTCAGGCCGAACTGGACGAGCTGCGCAAGGAGGTCGAGGCCTTGCGTAACGCCCAGGCCGTGCCCCTGGGCGCCGAGGCCGAGGAAGCCTTCCGGGACATCGACAGGAGTCTGAAGGAGCCGCTGGCCGTCCCACCGCCCGTGGCGACGCCGGTTCCGGTTCCGGAGGCGACGCCGGAAGCCCTGCCGAAGCCTGAAGCGAAAGCGTCCGAGGCCGCCACCAAGCCCAAGGCATCCCGCAAGCCTCGCGCGAAGGCTGCCAAACCTCCCGCCACGAAGACGACCACGACGGCCCGGGCCAAGGTCGCCCGCACGAAGGCGGTGGACCTGTGAGTCGCTCCGACCGCGACGAGGACGAGATCGAGTCGTCCCGCGCGCCCCTGATGGATCATCTGATCGAGCTGCGCGGGCGGCTGGTAGTCTGCGTCGTCGCGTTCGTCGTTGGCTTCATCGGCTGCTTCATCGTCGCCGACCCGATCTATGTCTTTCTGGTACAGCCCTTTGCGGTCGCGGCCCAGTTCCGCGAGGCAGCCGGTCCCGGGGGCAATGTGTCGCCCTTCGACCTGATCCTGGGCACGGCCGGGCTGATCCCCGTGCCCCGGGGCGACGGCGAGACCGTGAACCTGATCTTCACGGCGCCACTGGAATTCCTGATTACCAAGATGAAGCTGGCGGCGTTTGGCGCCGTGCTGGTCACCTTCCCGGTGCTGGCCTGGCAGATCTACCGGTTCGTGGCGCCCGGTCTGTACCGTAACGAGAAGGGGGCCTTCCTGCCGTTCCTCGTCGCCGCCCCGCTGCTGTTCCTGGTCGGCGCGGCCATGGTCTACTACGTCATGCTGCCCTTCGTGATGCTGTTCTCGCTCGGCCAGCAGGTGACCGGCGGCGGCATTTCGGCCGAGCTTCTGCCCAAGGTGTCTGACTATCTGAACCTCGTCATGGCGCTGCTGCTGGCCTTCGGGCTGTGCTTCCAGCTGCCGGTGGTGATGACCCTGCTGGGCATGGCCGGGATCGTCAGCTCCAGTGCGCTTGCCAAGGGTCGCAAATACGCGATCGTCGCCATCGCTGTGGTGGCGGCCTTCGTGACTCCGCCCGACCCGATCAGCCAGATCATGCTGGGGGTCCCGCTGGTGCTGCTCTACGAGGTCTCGATCTGGTGCGTGCGGCTGATCGAGATGCGTCGCCAAAAGCGCGACATCGAGGACGGCCTCGCGGTCTGAGGCGGAACCTGGGACAAGCGGCGCCGTTCTGTCCTGACCTATCACGACAGGAGACACTCATGTCCCGCCTTACACTGACTGTTCTGGCCTCCACCGCCCTGGTTGCCGGCGCCGTCGCCTGCACCCCCGCCGAGCAGGAGGCCGAGCCGACCACCGAGACCCATACCGTGGTCGAGAAGGAAACGGTCGTCCCCGTACCGGTCGAGACCGAAACCCCGGCGCCGGTCGTCGTCGAGCGCGAGACCGGCGACTCGACCACTGTCCGCGCGGACGAGAACGGCATCTCGGTCGAAACCACCAATCGCTGATCCCGGCGAGAGAATTGAAAACGGCCCCTGTGAGCGATCACCGGGGCCGTCATCAATTCAGCGGTTCGATCAGCAGCTGTAGTACATGTCGAACTCGACGGGGTGGGGATGCAACTGCAGACGCATCACCTCCTCCATCTTCAGCTCGATGTAGCTGTCGATGAAGTCGTCATCCATGACGCCGCCCTTCTTCAGGAAGGCGCGATCCTTGTCGAGGGCCTCGAGGGCCTCGCGCAGGCTGCCGCAGACCTCGGGGATGTTGCCGCGCTCTTCCGGTGGCAGGTCATAGAGATTCTTGTCGGCCGGGGCGCCCGGATCGATGCGGTTCTCGATGCCATCGAGGCCCGCCATCAGCAGGGCGGTGAAGGTCAGATAGGGGTTGCCCATCGGGTCGGGGAAGCGGGCTTCGATGCGCTTGGCCTTGGGCGAGCTGACCCACGGAATACGGATTGAGGCCGAGCGGTTGCGGGCCGAGTAGGCCAGCTTGACCGGCGCTTCATAGCCCGGGACCAGGCGTTTATAGCTGTTGGTGGTCGAGTTGGCGAAGGCGTTGATCGCCTTGGCGTGCTTGATAATGCCGCCGATGTACCACAGGCACATGTCCGACAGGCCGGCATATTTGTCGCCGGCGAACTGGGGCTTGCCGTCTTTCCAGATCGACTGGTGCACATGCATGCCCGAGCCGTTGTCGCCGAACATGGGCTTGGCCATGAAGGTGGCCGACTTGCCATAGGCGGCGGCGACGTTGTGGATGACGTATTTGTAGAGCTGCAGCCGGTCGGCCATGGTGACCAGCTCGGCAAACTTCAGGCCCAGTTCGTGCTGGGCGGGGGCCACTTCGTGGTGGTGCTTTTCGGGGTTGAGGCCCATGTCCTTCATCACCGAGAGCATTTCGGCGCGCAGGTCCTGACCGGAGTCGACCGGGTTCACGGGGAAGTAGCCGCCCTTGGCTCCGGGGCGGTGGCCCATGTTGCCCTCGCTGTATTCCGAGCCGGTGTTGGCCGGCAGCTCGGTCGAGTCATAGGCATAGCCCGTATCATGGGCCTGGGTGGACCAGCGGACATCGTCGAAGATGAAGAACTCGGCCTCGGGGCCGAAGAACACCTTGTCGCCCACGCCGGCCGACTGGACGAAGGCCAGCGCCTTCTTGGCCATCGAGCGGCTGTCGCGGTTGTAGGGCTCGTTGGTGTCGGGGTTCAGCACATCGCAGAACAGGAACAGGGTGGTGTGTTGGTAGAAGGGGTCGATATAGGCGCTGTCGAGGTCCGGCTTGAGCAGCATGTCGGACTCATTGATCGCCTTCCAGCCGGCAATCGACGAACCGTCGAACATGGTGCCTTCCTCAAGGAACTCGTCATCGACCAGATCGATGTCAAAGGTCACATGCTGAAGTCGGCCCTTGGTGTCGGTAAAGCGAAGGTCGACGTATTTGACGTCCTTGTCCTTGATGTCCTGAAGGATGGCCTTGACGCTCATGGAGTTCGTATCCTGTGGCTGGGGGAGGAAAACAGAAAGACCGTCCGCGAGCGACGGTCGGTGAAGGGTCAGACGGCCTGGGTACCGGTTTCGCCCGTGCGGATGCGGATGACGTCCTGGATGTCGGACACGAAGATTTTTCCGTCGCCGATCTTGCCCGTGCGGGCGGATGTCTGGATGGCCTCGATCACGGCGGGGGCCAGGTCGTCGCTGACGACCACCTCGATCTTGATCTTGGGCAGGAAGTCGATGACGTATTCCGCGCCCCGGTATAGCTCGGAGTGGCCCTTTTGCCGGCCATAACCTTTGGCCTCGAGCACGGTCATGCCCTGGACGCCCACGTCCTGCAGCGCCTCTTTGACTTCATCCAGCTTGAACGGCTTGATGACGGCTTCGATCTTTTTCATGGCGTCCCCGAGGCGACCCGGAATTGGCCCGGAATTGGTCTGTGCACTCGGACCGCAATGGGACATTGCATTGCACCATAAGGCAAGGCCCTTTTGACAATTATCATCATCCGTGAACGGAGGCGTCATGACCGTCCCACCTGAATCCGGAGACTGGAGGGCCCGGCTCCCATGGCCGGGGGCCGAAACCCACAAACACGCGCGCGGGCGGCTGGCCGTGGTCTCGGGACCGGCCCATCGCACGGGAGCGGCACGTCTGGTGGCGCGAGCAGGGCTACGGATCGGGGCCGGGCTGGTCAGGGTCATGGCAACCTCTGCGGCCATCCCGGTCCTGGCTACGACGCTGGAGGCGGTGATGGTCGAACCCTACGACGGGTCCGACGATCTGGGCCACCGTCTCAGGGAGGTGGATGCTGTGGTGGTCGGCCCGGCTGCAGGGCTGGGAGAGGAGACCGTCAGCAATCTTCATGCGCTGGCCAGAACGGGGGCCGTCCTCGTCGTCGACGCCGATGCGTTGAGCGTGTTCGAGGGCCGGCAGGACGACCTGTTCGCCCTGCTGGACCGTGACGATGTGCTAACGCCTCACAGGGGAGAGTTCGCGCGACTCTTTCCGGATCTGGCAGATCTGCCCTCAGCCGACGCGGCCGCCGAGGCCTCGATGCGGGCGGATGCGGTTGTCCTGTTGAAAGGCCATGAGACTGTCATTGCTGCCCCCGACGGTCGGGTTGAGGTGAACCCCAACGGCACGCCCTGGCTGGCGACGGCGGGCACAGGCGATGTGCTGGCGGGCATGATCGGCGGCCTCGCGGCCCAGCACATGGACAGCTTTGACGCCGCCCGTGCCGCCGCATGGATCCATGCCGAAGCCGCGCGCGGGTTTGGGCCGGGGCTGATCGCCGAGGACCTGCCCGATCTGATCCCCGGAGTGCTGGCCTCACTGGCGCCGATAGACCTCAGGCCGTCTTAGGCTTTGCTTTCGGCTTTGCCTTGGCCCTCGCGGGGGCCTTCTTCGCCGGGGCTTTTTTGGCCGCCGCCTTTTTGGCCGGAGCCTTCTTGCCCTTGCCGCCCGCCGCCGCCTTGGCCGCGACCAGTTCGAGGGCGGCCTCCAGCGTCAGGTCTTCGGGGGTCGTTCCCTTGGGCAGGGTGGCGTTGATCTTGCCGCATTTGACATAGGGGCCGAACCGCCCGGCCATCACCTGCACGGGATCGCCGCTTTCAGGATGGGCGCCTAGCTCCTTCAAGGGAGCAGCGGCCTGCCCCCGGGCTCCGCGTGAGGCCTTCTTTTCCGCCAGCAGGGCGACGGCGCGGTTCAGGCCCACCTCAAACACCTCCTCGATGTCCGGCAGATTTGCATAGACACCGTCGTGCAGGACGAACGGTCCATAGCGGCCCAGCCCGGCCGTGATTGGCTTGCCGTCCTCGGGATGCGGTCCGACCTGACGCGGCAGGGCCAGCAGGGTCAGCGCCTGCTCCAGCGTCAGCGTCGCCGGACTCCAGCCCTTTGGCAGGGAGGACCGCTTCGGCTTTTCGGCCTCGGGCAGTGTGGTTTCGACATAGGGGCCGAAGCGCCCGATCTTCAGCTGGACCGGCTGCCCCGTGTCCGGGTCGACGCCCAGATCACGGTCGCCGCCGTCGGCCGAGTCCCCGGCATTGGCCCCGGCACCAAAGCCCCGCGTGTAGCGACACTCCGGATAGTTCGAGCAGCCGATGAAAGACGACTTCATCTTGAAGCTGGCCTTCAGATGCAGCTGCCCGGACTTGCACAGTGGGCACAGGCGCGGGTCCGTACCATCATCCTTTTCGGGGAACAGGAACGGCCCGATGGCCGAGTCCAGCTCGTCGATGACGCCCTGTCGGTCCAGCACCGCTGCCGTAGCGGGCTTCAACTTGGACCAGAACTCGCGCAGCAGCGCCTTCCAGTCCATCTGGCCGGCCGAGACCTCGTCCAGCTCGTTTTCCAGCGCGGCGGTGAAATCATACTCGACCCACTGGCTGAAGAACTGCTCAAGGAAGGCCGTCACCAGGCGCCCGTTGTCCTCGGGATAGAAGCGGTTCTTGTCCATGCGGACGTATTCGCGATCGCGCAGGGTGGTCAGGATAGAGGCGTAGGTCGACGGTCGCCCGATACCCAGTTCCTCCAGCTTCTTGACCAGGGTCGCCTCGGAATAGCGCGGCGGCGGCTCGGTAAAGTGCTGGTCGGTGCGGACGGCCTCGACCCTGGCGGCGGCGCCTTCCTTCAGGGCTGGCAGGCGGGTGGTGTCGTCCTCGTCATCGTCCGATCCGGCGCGGGGCTTGTCGTCGCGACCTTCTTCATAGGCGGCGATGAAGCCATCGAAGGTCACGACCTGACCCGTGGCGCGTAGGCCCGTCTGGCCGTCCGGCGTCTCGATGTCGACCGTCGTGCGGTCCATGCGCGCGGCTTCCATCTGGCTGGCGACCATCCGCTTCCAGATCAGCTCGTACAGGCGGCGCAGGTCGTCCTCGAGCCGTACCGTGTCGGGGTGGCGGGCGATATTGGTCGGGCGGATGGCCTCGTGCGCCTCCTGGGCATTCTTGGCCTTGACCTTGTAGTAGCGCGGCTCGGACGGGACATAGGCCGGGCCGAACCGCTCGGCGATAACCTCGCGCGCCTGGGCTATGCCCTCCGGGGTCACATAGACACCGTCGGTCCGCATATAGGTGATCAGGCCGCCCTGGTCGTCGACGCCTTCGTACAGCTTTTGTGCCGCCTGCATGGTGCGCTGGGCGGTGAAGCCCAGCTTGCGCGCGGCTTCCTGTTGGAGGGTCGAGGTGGTGAAGGGGGGCGAGGGATTGCGCCGGACCGGCTTCTTATCGATCGAGGTGATCGTGAACTGGCCCGACTGGATCGCGGCGCGTGCGGCGCTGGCCGTCGCCTCGTCCTTGATGTCCAGACGCTGGACCCGCTTGCCCGCATGTTTGACCAGACGTGTGGTGAAGGGCGGGCTGTCGGCGGTCAGGTCCGCCTCGATGGACCAGTATTCCTGCGGCTGGAACCGCTCGATCTCCATCTCGCGGTCGACGACGATGCGCAGGGCGACCGACTGGACCCGCCCGGCCGAGCGGGCGCCGGGCAGCTTGCGCCACAGCACGGGCGACAGGGTGAAGCCCACCAGATAGTCGAGGGCGCGCCGCGCCAGATAGGCCTCGACCAGCTCCATATCCAGCTGGCGCGGATTGGCCATGGCCTCGAGCACCGCCGATTTGGTGATGGCGTTGAAGGTGACGCGTTCGACCTCGGTGTCCTTCAGCGCCTTCTTCTTCTGAAGCACCTCCAGGACGTGCCAGCTGATGGCTTCGCCCTCGCGGTCGGGGTCGGTCGCCAGGATGACGCGCTCGGCCCGCTTGGCGGCCTCGGCGATCTCAGACAGGCGCTTGGCGCCTCGGGCATCGACCTCCCACGACATGGCGAAGTCCTCGTCCGGGCGGACCGAACCGTCCTTGGAGGGCAGGTCGCGGACGTGGCCATAGGAGGCCAGAACCTCAAAGTCAGAGCCGAGATACTTGTTGATGGTCTTGGCCTTGGCCGGGCTTTCGACGATGACGAGATTCATACGGGCGTGGCGCTTTTCGGGGGGAGGGGCCCAGTGTTCGGGCCGAAGATGAAGGCGGGGGAACGTGGTTCGCCTCTCGTCCCATGTCAATCGCCAGACCTGAAAACACGGTTTGGTAGATATTTACTCTCAATAAGCGGTAAGGTAGCGTTGTTCATCCAGCGAGGAACACGCATGCAGAATTCTGACCCCCGCCATGCCGCAACTCCCCGAATGATCGACGATAGCGCCGTGGTTCAAACGGACCATCCCTTCCGGGAGTACATCAGCGCGATGGCGCGGCAACTCGCCCAGCTGGCCCGATCCGAGGGCGAAGGCGACGAAGCTCTGGCAAACGTTCTGGAGCAGGCCGCGATGCTCGCGACCGGCCCCCGCGGCGAGGGGCTCACCGTGACGCCAATCCACCAGGCAACAGGCGCGCACGCCCAACCAGGCTGAGTTCCAGCAAGGCCCCCGAAACCACAGCAACCGGTAACCCCAATGACCGGGCCAGATCATCGCGAGGTGTCGGGGTCGGCGACAGCAAGGCTTCGACCGCGCCGAGGGTGGCATTGTCGAGGTCGGCGGAAATCTCGACCGGAACCGGACGCGGTGCCTTGATCCGGGCCGCCCGGATGGTGCCGAGCGCGTCCAGCACATCCTCGACCCGTTCGCAAAGGGTCGCGCCATCTCGCAGCAGGGAGTTGGGCCCCCGAGACCGGGGATCCAGCGGAGATCCCGGCACGGCGAACACCTCGCGCCCCTGTTCGGCCGCCAGCCGCGCGGTGATCAGGGAGCCGGACCGGATCTCGGCCTCGACGACGATCACGCCGCGCGACAGGCCCGAGATGATACGGTTACGCCTCGGAAAGTCGCGGGCCTGGGCCCGGGTCCCCGGCGGGCTTTCCGACAGGATACAGCCCTCGGCCACGACCCGGTCGTACAGATCCTGATTATCCGACGGATAGACGTCATCTACGCCCCCGCCCAGCACGGCCACCGTGCCCGTCGACAGGGCCCCCCAGTGCGCGGCGGCATCGATCCCCCGGGCGAGGCCAGAGACGACGGTCAGGCCCGCCTCACCCAGCTGTGACGCGAGCCCCCGGGCGATGCGCTGGCCACCGGCCGAGGCGATGCGCGCGCCGACGATGGCCACGGCCTCCCTCTGCAGGACCTCGAGGCTCCCTCTCGCCCACAGTACCGGCGGCGCCGGGTCGACCGCCGCCAGCGTCTCCGGATAGTCGGCGTCGCCGATGACCATCCACCGCGCGCCAAGGGTCTCGCCGCTGGCGATCTCTGCCTCGATCCGGTCGCGGGGGGCGGCGGTATAGGCGGCGCCGCCCGCCTTGCGGATGACGCCCGGCAGGGCATCCAGAGCAGCCTGCGCACTGCCGTAGCGGGCGATCAACTGGGCGAAGGTGACAGGTCCGATCCGTTCGCTGCGGGCCAGTTGCAGCCGGGCGATCCGTTCGGCTGCCTCCAGCGCCATCAGGCAGACTTCGTGCCGATCCGGGGTTCCTTGCCCTTGATCAGCCGGATGATGTTGTCGAAATGGCGTAGCCAGATCAGCGCCATGGCGAACAGGGCAAGCAGGAAGACACTGTTCGACGTCGGCAGGTTCAGGATGGCGATGGGCATCAGGGCCAGCACTGGTGTCACGAGGGTTGCCACCAGCGCCGACAGGGACGACACCCGGAACACAGCCGCCGTCAGCAGCCAGACGGCCGCAGCGACCAAGCCCAGCGGCCAGGCCGCGGCCAGCATCAGGCCGAAGAAGGTCGCGACACCCTTGCCGCCTTTAAAGCCCAGCCACACAGGATAGAGATGGCCGAGGAAGGCCGCGCCGCCCGCGATGGCGGCGACCGCATCATTGTCGGTAACCGCGCGCGCGATCAGAAGCGCAGCCGCCCCCTTGCCGGCGTCGAGGACCAACGTGGCGAAGGCCAGGTCCTTGCGCCCGGTCCGCAGCACATTGGTGGCGCCGATATTGCCCGAGCCGATCTTGCGGACATCGCCGGCCCCGCCGGCCCGGGTCAGAAGCACGCCGAATGGAATGGAACCGACCAGATAGCCGCCCAGCGCCGCCATCAGCAGCGTCAGCACCGCGATTCCCGCCAGATCCTCCACCTGATTCGGCCTCCTTCAATCCAGAGCGGGACGATGAGGCCTCGCAAGCGGGGCCGCAAGTCAGGTCTGAAAGATCGACCGCCCCCCGACCCAGGTGCGCTCGACGCGCCCCTGCAATCGCCGCCCGTCGAACGGCGAGTTCTTCGACTTGGACCGAAGACTGCTCGCGTCGATCACCACCGGCGCATCCGGGTCGAACAGGATCAGGTCGGCGGGCGTGCCTTCGGCCAGTCGTCCGGCGGCCAGCCCCAGCAGATCAGCCGGGCCAATCGTCAGCGGCCTCAACACATCCAGCAGCGGCAGGTCATCCTCGTGATGCAGTCCCAGCGCGGCAGGCAGCAGGGTCTGCAGGCCCACGGCCCCCGGCGTGGCCTCGGCAAACGGTCGACGCTTGTCTTCGGCCGGGGCGGGGGAGTGGGCGGAGGTGATCACATCGATCCGACCGTCCCGAACGGCTTCGATCAGGGCCAGCCGGTCGCTTTCATCCCGCAGCGGCGGGTCCAGCCGGTAGAAGGTTCGGTAGTCGCCGATATCGACCTCGTTGAAGCGCAGGTGGTTGATCGACACGCTGGCCGCGACCTCCAGCCCGCGCAGGCGGGCCCGGTCCAGCGTCTCGAGCGCGCCGGCTGTGGAGATCTGGTCGACGAGGAAGCGCACACCGGTCTGTTCCACCAGCGCCAGATCGCGCTCCAGCTGCATGCGCTCGGCAATGGCCGGCACGGACGACAAGCCCAGCCGGGTCGCCAGCTCGCCCGAGGTCGCCACGGCCCCCTTCGACAGCCAGGGATCATGGGGACGACAGGCGATCAGGGCGTTGAAGGCCGTGGCATAGGCCATCACCCGCATCAGGGTACCGCTGTCGGCGATCACCTGATCGACGTCGGTGAAATAGAGCGCGCCGGCCTCCTGCATCAGGCCGATCTCGGCCATCAGCTTGCCCTCGCAGCCCTGCGTCGCTGCGCCAGCCGTCAGGATGTTGACTAGCCCCAGCGCCGCCCCGCGCCGCTGGATGAAGTCGACCATGGCCGGGTCGTCGACTGCGGGTGCCGTATCCGGCTGGATCACCAGCGTCGTCGCCCCGCCTGCCGCAGCCGACAGGGCGGCGGACTTGAGCGTTTCCTTCGGCTCGGCGCCCGGTTCGCCGGTCTTCACACGAATGTCGATCAGGCCGGGCGACAGACAAAGGCCACCGGCATCAAGGGTCTCGACGTCGTCGGGCGCGGCAAAGGCTGCGCTCCGCACCACTTCGGCGATCCGACCGTCCTCGACCCGGACGGCGCCGGGGCCGTCATAGTCGCTGGCGGGATCCAGCAGCCGGGCATTCACGATCCAGACGGGGGCGGTCATCGGCCGGCCTCCTCGCGGCGCAGCGACAGCCCCGCCAGCACCGCCATACGCGCCGAGACCCCCATCTCGACCTGGGTCTGGATCAGCGAGATCACCGGATCGTCGGCGATGTCGGAGTCGATCTCGACGCCGCGATTCATCGGCCCGGGGTGCATGACCCGTACGCCGGGCGCCGCGACCTTCAGCTTGTCCCGGTCCAGCCCCCAGAACCGGTAATATTCCCGTGTCGAGGGGACCAGCGCCCCCTGCATCCGCTCCAGCTGCAGGCGCAGCATCATCACCACGTCACAGCCTGCCAGCCCCTGACGCATGTCGTGGAACACCTCGCAGCCCCAGCGGTCGGCATCACCCGGCACCAGCGTCGGCGGCCCGACCAGCCGCACCCTGGCCCCCATCATCGACAGCAGGGCCACATTGGAGCGCGCTACCCGGCTGTGGGCCACATCGCCACAGATGGCGACGGTCAGCCCGCCGACATCGCCGAACTCCCGCTTGAGCGTCAGCAGGTCCAGCAGCGCCTGGGTCGGGTGCTCATGACGTCCGTCGCCGGCGTTGACCACGGCACAGCCGACTTTCTGCGACAGCAGGTCGGCGGCGCCCGAGGCCGAGTGGCGCACGACCAGCACATCCGGCTTCATAGCATTCAGGGTCGCCGCCGTATCGATCAGGGTTTCACCCTTGGCGACCGAAGACGAGCGCGGGCTCAGGCTGACGACATCGGCGCCCAGCCGTCGGGCCGCAATCTCAAACGAGGCACTGGTCCGGGTCGAATTCTCGAAGAACAGGTTCACGACCGTGCGGCCGGCCATCAGGTCCAGCGACTTGGCCGAGCCCTGGTTCAACTCGACAAAGCCGTCGGCCAGATCCAGCAGCTCGCGCGCGGTCTGGGCATTCAGATCGGTGACGGACAGGAAATGGTCGCGGGGGAACGGCCTCAGCCGTTCTCGAATGACAGTCAGAAGGTCTGAGTCGGGACGAGCCATCGACGGGCGGCTATAGTCCCATGCGCGGCAAAACGAAAGCGCGAACCGCGATCAGCGCAGACTGTCAAGCGCGCCCTGCAGGATCCAGGCGGCGGCATTGCGGTCGACCACCTCTCCGCGGCGGGCGCGACTCATATCCAGATCCTCGACCAGAAACCTTTCGACGGCTGAGGTCGACAGCCGCTCGTCCCAGAAGGCCACCGGAATATCGCGCAGGCGATCAAGGTTGCGGGCAAAGGCGCGGCTGGACTGGGCGCGCGGGCCCTCGGACCCATCCATGTTGAGCGGCAGGCCGATCACCAGTGCCGTTGCGCCCCGACGCTCCATCAGCCTGAACAGGGCATGGGCGTCGTCGGTGAACTTCGTCCGGCGGATTACCTCGAACGGCGAGGCGATCATGCGGGTAGCGTCCGATGCCGCGACGCCGATCGTCTTGCTGCCGAGGTCCAGCCCCAGCCACGGGGTGCCGGGCGGGCAATGGGCGGCAAGGTCAGGCAGGGCATGGACAGACACGCGGCAGGCGATAGGCCTTGCCGCCAGGGCTGGCAAGGTCGAAGCTCATCGCGGGAAACGGGAGGTCGGATATGAAACGGATTATGATTGTGGGCGCCTGGGGGCTGCTGATCGGCGGGCTTGCGGGATGTGATCGCCTGTCGGCCGCGTGGGAGGGGTTCAACAACCCCGGGCCCGCCGAACGCCCGTCGACCGCGCCGGGCTCGACCTCGGCGCCCACCCCGGGCGGCGCTCTCGTCGAGGCCGGTCAGGCGGTCGTTCTGCAACCCGAGACCGACGACGCGCTACAGACCGCCGCCGCCGTGGTGGCGCTCGACTATCTGCCGGATCAGGGCGATCTGACCGCCAAGATGTTTGGCACCGCCGGCGGCGACCCGGCCATGAATGGCCTCTATACCTACATCGCCTTCTACCACAGCCCGGCCGAGGGCTGGCGGGTGTTCCGGATCGGCGACTATCTGGACTACCAGATCCAGGCCGTGTCGGCGGGTCGGGTCGAGCTTCGGCTCGACGAAAGCGTCATGGATCAGGCGACCAGCGAGATCGGCAGTCGCCAGACGGCCATCATTCTCAGCTTCAGCCCCGGTCCGGACGGCGCGGTGCCGGAGACGGTGACCGTCACCCCGGCGCGCTAGGCTTCACGCCGCCGCCTTGTGAAACCGGGCCTGTCCCGCTAATCCCGCCGTGTCGGGCCGCGTGCCCGTTCACCCGTGTTGTGGAGAGGCCGGAATGGCGATCGACGCCGCGACGGTGCGCAAGGTTGCGCACCTCGCCCGTATCAAGACCCCCGAGGAGCGGCTGGAGCCGCTGGCCCGCGAGCTGAGCGGCATCCTGGACTGGATCGAGCAGCTGAACGAGGTCGATGTCGACGGCGTCGAGCCCATGACCTCGAACGTGGCCCAGCCCCTGCGCCTGCGCGAGGATGTGGTCACCGACGGCGACAAGGTCGCCGAAGTGCTCTCCAACGCTCCAAAGTCTGCGGATGGCTTCTTCGTCGTGCCCAAGGTGGTCGAATAGTATGTCCGACCTGACCAAATTGACCCTCAAGGCCGCGGTCGACGGGCTCAAGGCCCGCGACTTCTCATCCGAGGAAATCACCCGCGCCTTCGTGACCAACATCGAGGCCGCCAACCCGGCGCTGAACGCCTACGTCGTGCAGACGACCGACAAGGCGCTCGACATGGCCCGCGCCTCCGACGCGCGGCTGGCCAAGGGGGAGGGCGGCCCGCTGGAAGGCGCGCCGCTCGGCATCAAGGACCTGTTCTGCACCGATGGCGTCCAGACGACGGCCGGCTCGAACATGTTGAAGGGCTTCATTCCGCCCTATGAATCGACGGTCACGGCCAATCTGTGGGCTGACGGCGCGGTCATGCTGGGCAAGCTCAACATGGACGAGTTCGCCATGGGCTCGTCGAACGAGACCTCGGCCTTTGGCCCGGTCCGGAACCCCTGGAAATCAAAGGCTTCGAACGCTGAGCTGACCCCCGGCGGTAGCTCGGGCGGTTCGGCCTCGGCGGTGGCGGGCGATCTGTGCCTGGCCGCCACGGCCTCGGACACCGGCGGCTCGATCCGCCAGCCGGCCGCCTTTACCGGAACGGTCGGGATAAAGCCCACCTATGGCCGCGCCAGCCGCTTCGGCATGGTCGCCTTTGCCTCCTCGCTGGATCAGGCCGGACCGATCACAAAGACCGTCGAGGACGCCGCCATCCTGCTGCGCTCCATGTGCTCGTTCGACCCGAAGGATTCGACCAGCCTCGACGTCGAAACTCCGGACTGGACCGCCAGCCTCGGCAAGGGCGTGAAGGGCCTGCGCATCGGCGTGCCAAAGGAATATGTCGTCGACGGCATGCCCGCCGAAATCCAGGCGCTGTGGGACAAGGGCGTCGAGTGGCTCAAGGCCGGCGGCGCCGAGATCGTCGAGATCAGCCTGCCGCACACCAAATACGCCCTGCCGGCCTAGTACATCCTCGCCCCGGCCGAGGCCTCGTCGAACCTTGCCCGCTATGACGGCATGCGCTTTGGCCACCGGGCGAGCGAGGCGAAGTCCCTGACCGACCTCTATGAGAGCAGCCGGGCCGAGGGCTTCGGCACCGAGGTTCAGCGCCGCCTGACCATCGGCGCCTATGTGCTGTCGGCGGGCTTCTACGACGCCTATTACGTCCGCGCGCTCAAGGTCCGCCGCCGGATCGCCCAGGATTTCGATGCGGTCTGGGACAAGGTCGACGCCATCCTGACGCCCTCGACGCCGTCGGCCGCCTTTGCGCTGGGCGACAAGGAGATCGACCCGATCCAGATGTATCTGAACGACATCTTCACCGTCACCGCCAACCTCGCGGGCCTGCCCGGCATTTCGGTGCCCGCCGGCGTCGACAGCGGCGGCCTGCCGCTGGGTCTTCAGGTGATCGGCAAGGCGCTGGATGAGGCGACGGTGTTCCAGGTGGCCGACGTGCTGGAGCAGTCGGCAGGCTTCGTCGCCAAGCCGGAGCGGTGGTGGTAGCGGCCGCTTCCCTGAGTTCAGGAAGCGGCCGCACTCAACCTTACTCTTCCAGCGCTTTGATGTCCGCGTCGATGGCGTCGATGATCGCCTGGGTCACTTCGCCCTCGGAATAGGGCATGACCTCGGCCAGCGTCATGTCCTCGAACTGGGGCAGGGCGGGGTGTGAGCCGATGCCCGGCAGGTGCTTCTCGAGAATCGCGGCGGTGTCCGGATCGGCCAGAAGGTCCTTGATCGGGCTGTCGACGGTCGGGTTGGCGCGCACCGACACGGCGGCCGCTTCGGTGGCGTGGGCCGGGGCGGTCAGTCCGGCGAGGCCGCCGGTGGCGAGGGCGGCGGCGGCGAGAGCGGAAATGAGCTTGGACATGGCGGGCGTCTCCGGGGTTAACGTCCCGCCCAGAGAACCCCGTTTTCACGACAGGCTCAAGACGGGATTGTCCAGACGCCTTCACGGCACGCGACCTGCACCGTAAGACTGGCGCATGGGGCGCAAATTCTCGAGGCTCTTTCGACGGTTTGCCATGGTCGTTTACGGCCTGACACTTCCCTTATGCCTGCTGGTTCTGTTTGTTGGCGTTGCCGGGGGCGATTCCGAGGGGCAGCACCAGCTGAACTGGGGACTGATTCTCGGCTCGATTCTGGCCATGGCGGTGCTGGTCTGGCGCCTTCGCCTGAACAGGCGCGCCCTCGGTGATCCTGCCGCGGTCCCGACCGTGCGGCGCCTGTTGCTGGTGTTCATTCCGCTCGGCATCGTCGCTGTCGCAGGTGTTCTGGTGGCCGTGACCGGGGTGGTCTGGGTCGCTCTCGGCATCTGGCTGGTCGCGGACCCGCAAGACGGCCAGTCGCTTCTCTACATGCCTGCAGGCACTTTCGACGCCCGGATTTCTGGAGTGGTGCTTGTGTTCATCGGGCTGGTCTGCGTGGCTATCGGCGCAGTCCTCAGCCAGTTTTTCTTGCGGCTGTTTCGCCGTAGAAGGCCTGAAATCACTTCCCCGGATAACGGCACCGACCTAGAAGCAGGGCATGACTGACACCGCGACCAACACGAAAACCATCCGGGGCCGCACGGGCGACTGGGAAATCGTCATGGGGCTGGAGATCCATGCCCAGGTGGCGTCGAAGGCCAAGCTGTTCTCCGGAGCGGCTGTCGGCTTCGGCGCCGGCCCGAACGAACAGGTGTCGCTGGTCGATGCGGGCTTTCCCGGCATGCTGCCGACGCTCAATAAATTCTGCATCGAACAGGCCGTGCGCACGGGTCTGGGCCTGAATGCGCAGATCAACAAATTCAGCCAGTTCGACCGCAAGAACTATTTCTACCCCGACCTGCCCACCGGCTATCAGATCAGCCAGCTGTATCACCCGATCGTCGGTGAGGGCGTGGTCGAGGTCGAGGCCGAGGACGGCACCTTCTTCAACGTCGGCATCGAGCGCCTGCATCTGGAACAGGACGCCGGCAAGCTGATCCACGACCTGTCGCCGACCGAGAGCTATGTCGACCTGAACCGGTCGGGCACCGCCCTGATGGAGATCGTCTCGCGTCCGGATCTCCGCACTCCCGAAGAGGCGGTCGCCTACGTCAAGAAGATCCGGACCATCCTGATCTATCTGGGCACCTGCGACGGCGACATGGAGAAGGGCAATCTGCGCGCCGACGTCAACGTCTCGGTGTGTCGCGCCGGGGGCTATGACGCCTTCAAGGCGACGGGCGACTTCAGCCATCTGGGCACGCGCTGCGAGATCAAGAACGTCAACAGCTTCCGCTTCATTTCTCAGGCGATCCAGTACGAGGCTCGCCGCCAGATCGAGATCCTTGAGGACGGCGGCTCCATCACCCAGGAAACCCGCCTGTTCGACCCGGTGAAGGGCGAGACCCGCTCGATGCGCTCCAAGGAAGAGGCGCACGACTATCGTTATTTCCCCGACCCGGACCTGCTGCCGCTCGAGATCGAACAGGCCTGGATCGACAGCATCAAGGCCTCCCTGCCGGAACTGCCCGACGCCAAGCGCAAGCGGCTGATGGCCGACTATGGCCTGTCGCAATACGACGCCGTGGTGCTGATCTCGGAGCAGGCCAAGGCCGACTATTTCGAGGCGGCGGCAGAGGGGCGGGATGCCAAGCTGGTCGCCAATTGGGTGACCAACGAACTGTCGGCGCGGCTGGCTGCGGACGGCAAGGACTTCAGTGAGAATTCGCTGCCGGCGGCCCATGTCGCCGAACTGGTCGAGTTGATCGAGACGAATGTCATCTCCTCCAAGATCGCCAAGGAGGTTTTTGACCACGTCTGGAACGGCGAGGGCTCACCCGCCGAGGTGGTGGAGAAGCATGGCCTGAAGCAGGTCACCGACACCGGCGCCATCGAGAAGGCCGTGGACGAGATCATCGCCGTCAACCCGGACAAGGCCGCCGCTGTCGCCGAGAAACCGCAGGCCATCGGCTGGTTCGTCGGTCAGGTCATGAAGGCCACCGGCGGCAAGGCCAACCCGGCTGCGGTCAACGAGATCCTGAAGGCTAAGCTGGGTGTTTCCTGATGAGCTAACGGTCGATGCGGTCGCTCGCGGCTTGAGCGCGATGAAGAAAGGGCCCGGAGATCGCTCTCCGGGCCCTTCGTCATTCAGGCCTGACGCCTACCAGCGCCAGAAGTCGTAGACGACCTCGATGATGTAGCCGTCGTACTCGTCGATCAGATAGATGTGGTTATCGACATAGACCCAGCGCGTGCCCGGGGGCGGGAAGCCTAGCCCGTAGGTGCGGTAGTCGTTCAGCTGGTAGCGCCAGAAGATCGACGGCAGGTACTGGCCCTCACTCCACCGCTGGTTCCAGTACTGACGCGGCACCGAATAGTAGCCGTAGCCCGGGGCGAAGTAGAAGCCGATGCGGACGCCGGAATACCCCCGGAACGAGCGATGATCGCGCCACCAGTCAGAGCGGTGACGACGGTTCCAGTCGCGACGCCAGTTATCCCGGTTCCAGCCGCGCCGGAACTCGCGGTAATCCCGGCGGTCGCGGCGGTTCTCGAAGCGATCCTCGCGCCGGTCCTGGCGCCGGTCGGCCCGGTCGTCACGACGGTCGCCGCGCCATTCGCGCCGGTCCTCACGCCGGTCCTGGCGGTCGTCACGGCGATCATCCCGACGGTCCTGACGACGATCCTGCCGGTCTTCCCGTCGGTCCTCGCGGCGATCCTGACGGGTTTCGGGCCGTCGGTCCTGGCGGTCGTCACGGCGATCATCCCGACGGTCCTGACGGTCATCCCGCCGGTCTTCGCGGCGATCCTGCCGGTCCTCGCGGCGATCCTGACGTCCACCGCCACGGTCTTGCGGCGGCTGCGGCCGCTCGGTGCGGGGTTGCTGGCGATCCTCGCCGCGCTGCTCGCGGCGCTGGGTGCGGGCTTCGGTGCGGCGATCACCGCGATCCTGACGGGCCTCGGCCTGCTGGGCCTGGGCGACCGCGGGCGCGATAGCCGGGGCCGCAAATGCCGTCAGGGCACTGAAGACCAGAAGAGTGCGTTTCATATCGATGTCCTTGTCGCCCCTGTCTGTCATCCCGATCGATGATCTGCACCTAGGCTTGGCAGGGACAGGCTGAACCGTATGTGAACGAAATCTGACCGCTCCGCCGCCTGCTGTTCAAACACAGAAAACCCCGCGAGGGGAACCGCGCGGGGCTTCCTGCCCAAACCTGCCGGGCGCCTACCAGATGTCCAGCACCAGGTCGGCGATGACGCCCGTGGCCAGTGCCACCAGCAGGATGTCATTGTCTGCGTGGACCCAGCGATAGCCGCGCGGAGCAGGCCTCAGACCGTAATAGTGCGGGTCCCGCACATAATAGCGGTGATAGGTCGACGGCAGGCGTGAGCCCCGCTGCCAGCGATAGCCGTAATAGCGCGGCTCGACCCGGTGATAGCCGTAACCGGGGGCGTACCAGTAGCCATTGCGACGCCCGCGATAGTCGCGGAAGTCGGACCGACCGCGCCACCAGTCGCGATTGTTGCGATCCCATCGATCCACGCGACGGTCATTGCGCCAGTCGCGTCGGTCGTCACGTCGGTCCCGTCGCCAGTCGCGACGGTCGTCCCGGCGGTCGCTGCGCCAGTCGCGCCGGTCCTCTCGGCGATCCCGGCGATAATCCCGCCGGTCGTCGCGACGGTCCTGACGCCACTCGCGGCGGTCGTCACGGTCGCGACGGCTCTGGGCTTCGGCGATGGCGGGCACGGCCAGTGTGGCCATGGTGAGCGCGACGACGGCCGCGCGGGCAAGGTGTCTCATTACTCTACTCCGGTGAGGGGTCCGGTGGATCGACGGAGCCGATCCGCGATGGCCAAAGGCTGTCGGGTCCCAAATGAACCCGACCTGAACGCGATGGTCAGGAAGACCTTGTGACTGTCGCCCCCTCTGCCCAGATGCAAGGTCAGGCGCAGGAGGCCCAGCATGACCCGACCCATCGAACTCTGGTACTGGCCCACCCCGAACGGCTGGAAAGTCTCGATTGCGCTTGAGGAGATGGGCCTGCCCTATGAGCTCAAGCCGGTGAATATCGGGCGGGGCGAACAGTTCGAGCCTGCCTTCCAGACCATCAGTCCGAACGGTCGTATGCCGGCCATCATCGACCCGGACGGTCCGGACGGCCGGCCGCTATCGATTTTCGAGTCCGGGGCCATCCTTCAGTATCTGGGCCTCAAGTCAGGCCGGTTCTATCCGCAGGACGTCCGCACCCGCACCGAGATCGATCAGTGGCTGTTCTGGCAGGTCGGCGGCCTCGGCCCCATGGCGGGCCAGACCCATCACTTCCGCCAATATGCGCCGGCCATGATCAACGATCAGCGCCAGATCGCCTATGGCGTCCGCCGCTATACCGACGAGACACACCGGCTCTATGGCGTGCTGGACCGCCGACTGGCCGACCGCGATTTTGTGGCAGGCGACTATTCGATTGCTGACATGGCTATCTGGCCGTGGATACTGCCGACCCATCAGGGGCAGGACCTGGCCGAGTTCCCGAACCTCGCCGCCTGGATGGAGCGGGTGGGGGCCCGTCCCGCGGTCAAGGCTGGCCGGGCCGTCGGCGATGAACTGCGGGGCAACCTCGGTGCCGCCGGCAAGGATGCCGAGGAGGCCCGGAAGCTGCTGTTCGGCCAGCGCGCCCGGCGGACCTGATCCGCAGCGTCAACCGTAAACCGGCTCTGAACAACCGATTTACGGCAAGTAAATACAGCAACTTGCGTTCACAACCTGGTGACACAAAAGTCGTCGTCGGCGCCTGTGCTGTTAACGCTAACTTCAATTGGGAACGGTTTTATCGGGACCATCGGCGGGCCAGAAAGGCCTTGGCTGGAGGGACTGACATGACGGCGCAAGAACTCGCGCAAGACGCTGAACCGGGCGGCCTGCCGCTGCCCACTCCGGACATGGACGGCGACGCCCTGTTCAAACTGGGCCTGATGTATTCGGCCGGGCAGGGGGGCTGTCCCCTCGACCGGGTCTCGGCCCACATGATCTTCAATCTGGCGGCCATGAAGGGCTCGATCGAGGCGCGCGACTATCGCCGCGAGATGTCGATGGAGATGGATCGCGAGGAAATCAGCGAGGCCCAGCGCGCCGCTCGCCGCTGGATCGACGCAGGCTCGGCCACTCTGGCCGCCTAGAACTGCTGATACTGCCCGTTGATCGTGTAGTTGAAGCCGATGGGCAGGGCGTTGCGGATCTGGGTGAAGAAGTTGGCCAGTTCGCCCAGGTTGGAGCGCGGCACAAACAGGACATCGCCGCGTCGCAGCGCGACAATCTCGCCCTGGCGCGGCCTCAGGTCCAGAACCCGCATCATGCGCCGGCCGCCCGGTCCGCGTCGGATCAGGGCCACCTGGGTCGGTTTTGCAGTGGGCAGGAAGCCGCCTGCCTGAATGATGGCCTGATAGGCATCAATGTCGCCCGCCATGTCATAGACGCCGGGCGTACGGACTTCACCATCGACCCAGACCTTGAGCGGCCCGGCCTGTCTCAGCGTCACCTCGACGACAGGGCGCACCAGCTGGGTGGACAGGGCGGTGCTGACATCCGATTCCAGTTCGAACAGGGTGCGGTCCGCCGCCATCACCTGGCCGATCAGGGGCAGGGACACCCGGCCATCCGGGCCGACCCGGAGCGTGCGGGTCAGCTCCGGCGCCGTCGGGGTCGCAACCTCGATCTCATCGCCGGGATAAAGGACGTATTCGGGCTCGGCGTCTGTCCAGTCGGCAAAGGGGATGTCCGGAAAAGCCGTGGGTGAGGGGGCGCTGACCCGGCCATACCCGGACGAGGGCATACGCCCGCTATTGCCGCCGCAGGCCGACAGCCCGAGCGACACGCCCAGCAATAGAAGGTGTCTGCGATCGACCGTCATTCGGGCTTACCTCGACTCATTCTGACCATGGCCCCTGCACTGTCGGTGAACGTGGGTAACCGATGGTTAACGCCCGCGGTCGAGGATCACCCTGACCCGACCGACAGGATTCTCCCTTCGTATGCGTTCCACCGCCTACACCTCTGCCAGACCCCGGTACGACCTGGCGGACATCGTCGGGCTGTTGTTCCGTCAGATCGGCATCATGCTGCTGGTGTTTCTGGTGATTGCGGTGCTGGGCACCCTGGCGGTGATGACCCTGCAAAAGACCTATACGGCCGAGGCGCGAATCCTTGCCGGTGTTGGTCAGGAATATGTCTATCAGCCCCGCGTTGGCCTGACGGAACGGGGGCAGGCGCCGGACGGCGATCTCGTCACCCAGTCCGAGGCCTCAATCCTGAGCAGCAACGAGGTCAAACAGCGGGTCATCCAGTCCCTCGGCCCCGCCGCCATTCTCGGCGACAAGGCCACGGGAAGCCGGGCTGTCCAGGAAACCCAGGCCATGAAGGCGCTGGACGGCGGGCTTGCAATCGGCGTTGCACCCGGCAGCCCGATCATTGCCGTCGGCTACGAAAGTTCAGACCCGGCACGCGCCGCGACTGTGCTGAATGCCATCATCGATGCCTATCTGTCCTATCGCCGCGAACTGTTCACCGATCGCTCGACCGATGCCAACCTGGCCCAGCAGCAGGCGTTCGAGGACGACCTGGCCCGCGCCGATGCGGAATATCAGGCCTTCCTGCGCTCCAATGACATCGGCGATTTCGCCGCCGCCAAGGCCGGCTATGCCGCCAGCTACCAGACCGTCTATGCCGACCGCCTCTCGACCCAGGCTTTGCTCAGGCAAACGGATCAACGCCTCCAGACCCTTGAGGCGCAGTTGGCCCGCACCCCGCCCGAAGTGGCCCTGTCCCAGGATCTCAATGTGTCGGCACAGGACCAGATCCTGCAGGCCAGGAACGAGCGCGAGTCCCTGCTGGCGCGCTACCTGCCGGATTCCCAGCCGGTTCGGGACATCGAGGCTCGTATCGCCCAGCTGGAAGCCTATGTGGCCTCAGGCGGCGGCGTCGGGGTCAAGGAAGTGCGAACCGGACCCAACCCGATCTGGACTGAGCTCGAGACCACCCGCATTACCGTTCAGGCCGAGCGCGATTCGCTTCAGGCTCGTCTGGCCGCGCTGGATGGACAACTGGAGCAGATCAAGGCGCGTCAAGCGGATCTGATTGAGGTTGAATCGCAGAACACCACCCTGTCCAGCGAACGTGAGGTGCTCTCGGCCAACATCCGCGAGTTCCAGCAGCGCACATCCCAGAGCCGCGCCGACAGCGCCCTGGTCCAGGCCGGTGCCGACAACGTCACGGTGATCGAACGCGCGACCGCGCCTGCGACCGGCAAGAGCCTGAAGCTGCCCCTGCTGGCGCTTGTGCTTCTGTTTGCCGGCTTTACCGCCCTGTGCGTCGGGCTGGCGCGCATCTTTTCGCGGCGGGATTTCGCCACCGCCGAGGTGGTCGGTCGCACTCTCGACATGCCGGTTCTGGCGGTCGCGCCGATGAAGGCCCGATGAGTGCGCGGGCGTGCTAGCCTCATGGGTGTAGTGGCGCGTGTGATTCCGATTCGATGATCGACCTGACAACCGAAATGGCAGAGTTGTGGGCCGCCCTTGGCCCGGGTCGGCGGCATCGCGGCCGGGTGGTTCTGTTCGTTTCGGCGCTCGCGGGTGAGGGGACCTCGACCGTCGCCCGTGAATATGCGCGTCTCGCTGCCGTGCGCGCCCGCCGTCCCGTCTGGTTGATCGATGCGGACCTTGTCCATCAGGGTCAGATGGAGGCCGTCGGCAGTGACCCCGAGCGCTTCGGCCAGCTGGGTCGCCCGGCCCAGGCCTCGCCCGACGGGTCCAGCTTCTTTGCCGTAAGCCCGCCGCTAGTCGGTCGGGATGGCCAGCCCGTGGCCCCGGCACGCTTGCTGACGGCCCGTCCGGCGCTCGGTGGTCGCCTGTGGGTTACGCGCTTCAATCAGGAAATCCTGCGCTCGGGCCAGCGCGCCGAGGCGACTGACGACAGTCGTTACTGGGACGCCATCCGCGCCCATGCCGAGACCATCGTCATCGACGCTCCGTCGGCGGATCGCAGCGATCTGGCCTTGATCCTCGCCCCGCTCGTCGATGTGACGGTGCTGGTCGTGGCCGGTCAGGCGACCGAGGCGGCTGCTCCCGTCGCCCTGCGGGACGAGATCGAGGCGGTCGGTGGCCATATCGCCGGCGTGGTCGTCAACCGCTCGACCTACCGAGCGCCCCAGCTGCTGCGCCGCCGGTCCGCCTAGGGGGACGCGGCGCGATCCAGTCGCTGCAGTTCCGAGGCACCGTAAAAGCGCGGCTCCAGACCCGGCATCCACAGTATTTTGCCCAATCCCCGGGCCGCGCGATCCATCGCCCGCGCGCGACCGGGACGCCGCAACAGGGTCAGCGGCAGGGCGATCAGGCTCCAGCCCGCCAGCTGCACCGCTCCGACCGCCATCCACTTGACCACACCGGCCACGTCCCGTTTGGCCCAGGCAGCCTGAGAAGGGCTCTGGCCATAGGCGAAGGCCCGGGACAGCGTATAGGCCAGATTGGCGCGGTGGGCGGGTGCGACCTCGTCGACCCAGGCGGCTGCGGACCAGCCATACCGGCCCCCGCGTGCGCTCAGGGCGGCGAACAGGGCGTCATCCTCGCCCCCCGACTGGTCCCAGCGCACCTCGAACGGCGCCGGGCCGGGCAGGGCGGTCGCCCGCACCATCAGACTGTTCCCACAGCCGAACGGGTGATCGATCAGGGCATCCGTCGTCGGACCCGCGCGCCCAAAGAAATCTTCCAGATAAGGGCGCACGTCTGCAGCCGCCTCGGGCGCGCGGCCCCGGATCGGACCGAACACCACGTCCGCTCCCGTGGTCTTCTGCGTCGCCAGCAGTGCGGTCAGCCAGCCGGGGGAGGCAATCTCGTCATCGTCCAGAAAGGCGATCAGCGGGGCGTCGGTCGCCGCCAGCCCGGCATTGCGGGCCGAAGCCACCCCGACCGTGGGCTCATGCACATAGATGACGGGAAAGGCCTGTGCCTGAAAGCGTTCAGCCACGGCACGAGCGCTTGGCTCGCGATCGTTGTCGACCACCACGATCTCGCCCAGCCGGTCGCCCACGCCCTGCTGCGCCATCAGCGACGCGAGCGCATCCGCCAGCCCTTCGGGGCGTCTGAGCGTGGGGACGATGACGGCCACCCGGTCCATCACACCGCCTCGGCATACAGGGCCGCGCGGTACAGCCGCAGGGCAAAGGCCCGGCTGGTGACCGGCAGTCCGTCTCGCAGCGCCCACGCCCGGGCAAGCCCGCGCAGCAAGCCCCGTCCCGGCAGGCGCCGGATCTTCCGCGCCGCCCGATAGCTGGGATAGGTGGCGATGATATCGGGGTGTTTGTCGATCACGCGGGCAAAGTTCGCGGCGGACTGCTCATACTTCCGCATCAGACTCTCGACCGTGTCCAGGCCCATATGGGTCGCGGGAATGTCGACATGCAGGACCGGGTGGGCGCGCGAGACCCGCATGGCCCACTCGACATCCTCCCAGCCCCATCCGGCAAAGCCGGGATCGAAGGCCTCGCTCTCGAACACATCCCGCCGGACCAGCAGGTTGGAGGTGTAAACGTACTTTTCCGGGGTCAGGCGGCGCACCTCGACCGGCAAGCACTCCGACCGGGCCGCCAGCGCCCGGTGCACGGCGAACTGCGCCTCCGTCGGCGCCTGCAGCAGCGAAAAGCCGCCGAACGCCACCGCCGGGTCCTCCTGCCGGACCAGCGCCACCCAGGCCTGCAGGAAGTCAGGCTGGTCCGGCCGCATGTCGCTGTCGAGGAACAGCCAGGTCCGGCCCCGCGCGGCGGTCGCCAGCCGGTTGCGTCCCTGCGCCCGTCCTTCATTGTCCGTCAGGCTGATCAGGCGCACCGGCAACCCTGCCATTCCGATCTGCCGGGCCAGGGCGGCGGTCAGCGCCACATCCTCTGTGCCGTCATCCAGCACCACCAGTTCCACCGCTCCGCCCAGCTCCGCAGCCTCGGTATCAAGCCGGCCCAGCAGGGCCCCCGGATCATCCCGCAGAAACGGGATCAGCACCGACAGTATCGGCCGGGTCGCCCCATAGGCCGGGCTGTCGGTCATGCGTGCGCGGCTCATGCCGGGGCTCTCCGGGCTTTCAGTCGCCTAAAGCGGTCCACCAGAACATCGCGGACAGCCGCCGCATTCAGAGTGATGGCGACCAGTCCGTAGACGACCGCCCCCACCCCGGCGTCCAGCATCAGCTCCACGAACCCGCCCGGCGAGGGCAGGACCATGACCACAGCGGCCATCGCCACCGAGGCCACCACAATACGGATCAGACTGTCGAGCGGAATGGGCAGGGCCACGACCCGTCGTCCGATCAGGATGACCGAGGTCAGCCCCAGCCCGAGACTGGTCGCTGTCGCCCACGCCGCGCCCATGACCCCGTAGAACGGGATCAGGATCAGGTTGAGGATCACATTGGCCAGCGCCGGAATGGCCATGGTCACGAACAACAGGCTGGTGCGCTTGCCGAGGGTGAAAGCCTGACCGAAGTAGTAGCTCGACAGCCCCGACATCAGCGCCGCAAAGGCGATCCACGGCGTGATGGCCGCCGCTGCCCCGCGCAAATCCTCGCCGATCATGAATTCGGCCATCGGCCGCGCCACCAGCGCCAGTCCGACCGCCGCCGGGATGCCGATCAGCAGGAAGGTCGAGGCCTGCTCGCGCGCGGCTTCCTTCAGTCCTGCAGGACCATGACGTTCCAGGGCCATGACGAGGGCCGGTCCACCGGCCGCCCCCAGCCAGATGAACAGCACATCCAGGGTCCGGTTCGCCAGGCTGTAAGCCGCATGATATGCGCCCGTTGCGGCCTCATCCAGAAACACCGCCAGCAGGATCCGGTCGGTAGAGCTCAGCACCAGGGTCAGCGTCAGCGACACGGCGATCGGATAGCCATAGCGGGCATAGGACAGTAGCCGCTGCGGATCCGCCCGGCCCCCGCGCGCGAACTTCAGCTCCGCCGGCAGGACGAACGGCAACAGCACCAGCGGTGCCAACCCCAGTCCGATCAGCGGCGAAGCGGCCCCGGCCCCCAGCAGGGCAAAGACGACGCCGAACCCCAGGCCACCGACGCTGGTAAAGATGTCCATCCAGGCGGATTTCGCGACCTCGCCCGAGGCCCGATAGCGCTCCTGCACCAGTCGGGCGAGGCAGCGGATCGGCACACCCGCGACGCCGGCTGCCACCGCGATGCGGAACGCCATGTCCATCGGCCACAGCCAGATGGCCAGCCCCATGACCGGCAGAAAGATCAGCGTCAGGGCAAAGGTCGCCTGATAGAGGCCGGCGAAATGGTCGGCCAGCGACGGTCCCTGGCTCTCTGCGGCCCAGAAGCGCGCCATGGCTGCCTCGACCCAGGTGAACACTGCCACATGGGTCAGGCTGAACACGGCAAAGGCCACGGCATAGCGTCCGAAGTCGTCGGGGCTCAGCAGGCGCGTGAAAAGCACCAGCGTCAGAAAGCCGACCAGCCCCTGAACGATATTGGCGGGCAGATAGCCCCAGACCCCGCGCCAGAACATCAGGACCCGCCGCTCACCGGACGGCCAGCCGGTCGCCCAGCAACACGGGCACGGTGACCATCATGATCCACAGGTCCATCCAGAACGACTGCCGCTCGACATATTCCACGTCCAGCTGCACCCGACGTCGCACGTCCTGGGCCGTATGCAGGGGACCGCGCGACCCCTTGATGGCGGCCCAGCCGGTCATACCGGGCTTGATCCGGTGGCGGTGGGCGTAGTCGGCGACCAGTCTGGCGGATTCGATCTGACCGGTCTTCATGCCGATCGCGTGAGGGCGGGGTCCGACCAGGCTCATCTCGCCCTTCAGCACGTTCAGCAACTGCGGCAGCTCGTCCAGACTGGTCGAGCGCAGGACCTTGCCCAGACGGGTGATGCGGTCATCGTCATGCGTCACTTGGCGGCTGGCCGTGGCGTCGGCTGCCTCCTGCTTCATCGTCCGGAACTTCCAGACCACGATCTCCTCATGATTGAAGCCGTGGCGCCGCTGGCGGAAAAAGGCCGGCCCGGGGCTGTCCATCTTCACCAGCGCGGCAATGACCGCCATGACCGGCATCAGGAGGATCATGGCAATGCCGCCGATGATCATGTCCTGCAGCCGCTTGTTGAAGGCCCGGCGGTCGTCGTCCACCGGCCCGTTCAGGCGGGCGAGGCGGGTCCGCGCCAAGCGGTCCATGGCCGAGGCGCGCAGTTGTCCATCAGCTGTATCGACCAGCAGGCTGACCGGATTGGGCAGGGCCCCCAGGCGGCGGGTCAGGTCGCGCACCCGTTCCTCGGCCTTCGGGTCGATGGCCAGCACCACCCGGTCCACATAGGGCAGAATGCGGTGCGACATCAGCGCCTCGCTGTCGCCCAGAACCGGCACGCCCTCGACGGCCTTGGGGGATCGCGCCATGCGGTCGTCGAACACGCCGATGATGTTCAGGTCGCGCCGCTGCATCGCGTCGCGGATCATGGACTCGGCATGTTTTGTGGCGCCGACCAGCACGACATTAGGGGTCAAGGCCCCGGTCAAGCGCATACGCCGGATCACCTCCAGCCAGCACAGGTGAAGGCCGTACAGACTGACGATCATCAGGGCGGGCCAGACCAGCCACAGGGCGACATGGGTGCCGCCCAGAATCAGTCCGCTCGCAACCGCAACCAGCGCGCCGGCCATCACCATGGCACCGACGGTCCCGAGATGAATTATGCCAGAGGTGTCGCGACCGAAGCGGTAGATGTCGATCGACCGCATCAGGCCGAGGGTCACCATCGCGCCGAGTATCACCGGCAGGACATTGCTCACGCTCGACTGGCCAAGACCCTGCGGCGTCAAAAGGAACAGGCTCAGCAGGGTGATAACCGTGACCACCAGAACATCGATGGCATGAAAATAGTGAACCGACAGACGCGCCCGCGCCCGTTCCCGCGCATTTAGCCAGACGCCCGGACGGAACGGCCCCCGCTTGTGGCCCTCCGCTTCTTCGACCGAGGCTTCTCCGGACAGGGATGTGTACGCCAGCGCCTGCAAACCTGCGGCGTCCAGCTCGCGTGTCGAACCGGTCCGGTCATCAGCGAAGGCATTGGCGAGCGGGCTGGGCATGGGGCAGAGCGGCTTCCTGTCGACAGTGGCCCCCATCCCACCACATGCGGCTGACTGTCCCGTTAACGCACAAGCCTGTCATCACCGCCGAACAGCCTGTTGCGCACCCGCGCCGGCTCGGCTATCGACGGCGCCTGCCGGAGACGTGGCCGAGTGGCTGAAGGCAACGGTTTGCTAAATCGTCGTACCCTGTAAGGGGTACCGAGGGTTCGAATCCCTCCGTCTCCGCCAGAATCTTCCCCCACTCTTGCCAGTCGCGCGGAAACGGGCGAGCACGGCGTGTGCCTGATTATGCCTGTGTCGATTTTGTCCTGCGTTCCGAGATTCCGCTGCCTGAACTGATCAAGGTCGGGGCGAGCGCGGGGCGCCAGGTCGTGGAAATACGCCGGGGCGCGGTGGCCCGGACCGGCGCAAGCTCACTTGAGCGGATCGGTGACACCGCCTTGCTGGATCTTCCAGGCGTGGCGCGGTTCCGGGTGGAGGGTGGCCGGTCCATTACCGTGGATCTCGACGAGGAGTGCTCGGAGCGAAATTTGCGGCTGTTCCTTCTGGGCTCGGCGCTGGGAGTCCTGATCCATCAAAGGGGCCTCTATCCGCTGCACGCCAATGCGGTGGTGATCGACGGCGTTGCCGTGGCCTTCACAGGTCATTCGGGTGCGGGAAAATCGACGCTCGCCGCCTGGTTCTCCGCGGCCGGCCATACGGTGCTCAGCGACGATGTCTGCGTCATTGGCCTTAATGCTGCCGGGCGACCGATCGTCTACCCCGGACTTCCTCGCGTAAAGCTGTGGGCCGACGCGGCGAAGCTGCATGGCCATGATGTCGGCGGACTCGAGCGCATCCACGACGACATGGACAAGTATCAGCTGGGGTTGCCCTCCATCCCCGATCAGGCCCCGGTGCTGCTGGGCGCAGTGATCAGACTGGTGCGCGAGGGCGAGCAGCCGGTGGGCCTGCACCGCCTGCGGGGGCGCGCGGCTGTGCAAATGCTGATGACCGAGACTTATCGCCTCCAGGTGGTATCCGCGCTCGGCCTGCAAGAAGCGCATTTCGGCCATTGCGTGTCGGTGGCTGCCAAGGTTGCCGTTTTCGAGTGGACGCGCCAATGGGGGCATGAGGTTTTTCAGGTTGAGGTCGAGCGCCTGATCCGCCAGCTTGGTGAGGCGCAGATTTTGGGTGTGGGGCATGAGCTATGAGTGAGCAGGAATTCCGGGACGAGGATCGGCTCGTGGCGTCCACGGATCTGCTGACCACGCGCGTGGATGGCGAGGTCATGGCCATGAGTGTGGATCGCGGGGCCTGCTACGGTCTGGACCCGATCGGCTCGCGCATCTGGGAGCTTGTGGAAACGCCGATATCGGTCGGCGATCTGATCGCCCGCCTGACGCAGGAATACGACGTAGACGCGGCAGCCTGCAGGGCCGATGTCTGCGCCTTGCTGGTACATATGGAAGCTGAAGGCATGATCCAGCGACGCTGAAAATGTACGAATCGGTGTCAGCGCGCGGGGGCTCTATCCTGTCTCACCTCCCTGCCGGGAATGATGCCAGGGCTTACCTCAGGCTCTGCGCTTTGTAACACGCCGAAAAAAAAAAGGAAAATACACCTTCCAGTGGATATGGATTGACAGTTTGCGACCGTGTGTCACCTTCAAACCGGTATCGTTAGGGATCCAGCCAAAATGCGTGAGCCGATCAACGAGAATACGAACCTTCCGGACCCGGGCGATGTTCCAGTCCGCAAGTCTTGGGACGCGCCGACCTTGGTTCGCCTGGACGCCGACTGTGCCGAAGCCAATATCAACGCTGGCGCCGACGTCAACGGCTCAGCCTCGTAGGCGGTTCGAGGCTGACGCGTGACGAGATTTGGCCGATGGCCTTTCCCGGCGTCGTTCAGTATTTCTGCCAGAACCTTCTGCCGACCCTGCTGATCAGCGGGGTCTTTTTGCCATTTGTCCGGGAATGTAATGACGGCTCTATCCGGTTTATGGCGACCAGACGGAGGATCCGCTGCGGCAGGGTGCCGGTCGATGAGTCGCGCGCAGGCCGCCTACGGGCCTGACGGCGAGGGTTTCTGGGACGGCGGCGATATCGCGTTCGGCCTGCGCCGATTCGATTGCCTGGATGAAGACCGGTTTGACACGCCACCACTGAGCAGCGCGTGTGGACGCTATCATCTGGTTGCGGATGTACGTCTCGATGACCGGGACGGTCTGTCGGACACGCTCGGTCTGGACCCCGCCGAAGCCGCGAACAGCTCAGACACCCGCCTGCTGCTGGCCGCCTGGGAGCGCTGGCAGACGGGGCTTTTTGATCATGTTTATGGCGACTATGCCTTTGCGGTCTGGGATGGGCGTGACCGTCAACTGACGCTGGCGCGCGACGCCCTCGGCGCCAAGCCCCTCCACTATCATCGGCAGGGCGGCTGGTTTGCCTTCGCGTCGATGGCCAAGGGGCTGCATGCCCTGCCGGACGTGCCGATCGCGCCGAATGCCTCGCGTGTGACCGAACTGCTGGCCCTGCTGCCGGAAAGCGGGCCCGAGACCTGGTTTCAGGACATCTATCGGGTCGAGCCCGGGCACTATGTGCTGGTCACGGCAACCGGTCAGACCATCCACCGGCACTGGAACCCCAGCCGGACCCTGCCGGTCCCGCAGACGTTCGAGGCGCAGGTCGAGGGGCTACGCCAGCATCTGGACCGCGCGGTTCAATCGCGACTGAGAGGGGCCGGGCGTCGCATCGGCAGCCATCTGAGCGCCGGGCTGGACAGCTCCGCAGTCGCGGCCACCGCCGCGCGGTTGATGGCGGAGACGGGCGGGCGGGTCGCGGCCTTTACGTCCTCCCCCCGGGCCGGATTCGTCCTTCCCGGCACGCCCGGCCAGGTCGAGGACGAGACCGAGCTGGCGGCGGCGACGGCCGCGCTCTACCCGAATATGGATCACGTGGTGCTGCGCAACGACGGCCGCGACCTGACGGCGGGCCTGGATCGCGGCTTCAACGCGTTCGAACGCCCGGTCCTCAACATCTGCAATGCGCGCTGGACCGACCATATCCACGAGGAAGCGCGTCGCCTTGGCCTGAATGTGCTGCTCGTTGGCGCGATGGGCAATATGACGTTCAGCTATGACGGCAAGACCCTGCCCGGTGAACTGCTCAAGAAGGGCGATCTGGTCGGATTTTTGCGCCAGGGCCATGCCCTTTCGCGCGAAAGGCGAATGAACTGGAAGGGCTACTGGGCCCAGGCTCTGGGTCCCTGGATGCCGACGGCGCTCTGGCGATTTGCCAGTCGGCTTCGCGGCCGCATCGCCGTTCTCGGAGACTATTCGGCTGTGAAGGAGAGCGCGGTCGAAGCGCACGACCTGAGACGTCGCGCCCGGGACCGAGGCCATGATCTGGAATACCGCTCCGAGGCCGATGCCTTTGCCCAGCGCCTGCGCATTCTGGGGCGCGTGGATTTCGGCAACTACGCCAAGGGCGTGATGGGGGGCTGGGGTCTGGATGTCCGTGATCCCACCGCTGACCGGCGTCTGGTCGAATACTGCCTGGCCCTTCCGACCGAGGCCTTTCTCAATGACGGTCTGCCCCGTCGTCTGGCCCGTCTGGGGCTGACCGACCGGCTCCCGGCCGTGGTTCTCGAAGAGCGCCGCAAGGGCTATCAGGCTGCCGACTGGTTCGAGAATGTGCAGACATCACGCGAGTCCCTGCTTCAGGAGGTCCGCCGCCTGCGCCATGTCGACGGGGTCGCGGATGTCCTTGATCTGGATCGCCTCGAGACACTGCTGGAATCCATGCCCGAGAGGGACTGGACTAATCCCGAAGCGATGCGCGACTATCGGCTGCTGGTGCTGCGGGGTGTCTCCGTCGGCCATTTCATGCGCAAGGCGACCCGCACCAATGCCTGATCGCAACGCGTCGTTCGTCTGATGAAAAAGGCCTTCGCTTTTGTCAGGGATCTCGCCACCTACGTCGGTGGCCGAGGTCCCGGACTGATTGTCCTGGTGGCGCTCGGTGCGTTGCTGGATGGCTTCGGCCTGCTCCTGCTGGTTCCGCTGCTGGGGACGCTCTTTGCGGAAGGCGCGAGCCAGACGGGCCCGCTCGGCCTGCTTTTGAATCTTTGGCCGGATAAACAGGGGGCCTCGAGACTGATCCTGGTGCTGGGCCTGTTTGGTCTTGTGATGGCCCTGCGCGCTCTGATCCTTTGGCAGCGCGACCTGCGTATGGGTGCACTGCAGGTGGGGTATCTGGAAAGCAAGAGATCGACGCTCGCGCGCGCCCTCGCCGGCAGTCGGTGGGAGGCGCTGAACGCCCTCGGGCACGGCCGCGTGACGCACCTGATGAGCGGGGACATTCAACGGTGTGCGTCTGGCGTGCATTTCCTGTTGCAAGGTGGCGTTGCCGTCGTTCTCGTAGTCATTCAAGCGGGCGTGGCGCTGGCCCTTGCGCCCCTGCTGGCCGTTATCGCTCTGATGGCGATGGGGCTGGGTGCCCTTGTCATGGGCCGCTGGCTGGGGGCCTCCCGCGAGATCGGTGCCCGGGTAACAAGCTCCAATATGCGACTGATGGTCGAGCTTGGGCGATTCCTCGGCGGGCTCAAGGCGGCCATGAGCCAGAACCTGCATTCTGCTTTCGTTGCGGCATTTGAACGGGATCTGGGCATCGCCGCTCACCAGCAGATTGCCTTCATCAATCGCCAGGCGGCCATGAGGGTCATGTGGAGTCTGCTGGGCGCGGCTGTCGCCTCGATCTCCTTGTTGCTCGGGTTTCTGGTGCTGGACTATCCCCCGGCCGTCATGCTGACCCTGCTGGTCGTCCTCGCACGGATCGCGGGCCCCGCCATACAGATCCAATCGGGTCTCCAGCAGGTAGCCTACGCCCTTCCGGCCTGGGAAGCGGTCCAGAATACCCTCGATGACCTGATCCGCGAGGCTCGTGTCGCGGCAGCCAGTAGCGAAGATCGGAGCTCCCTCAAGGGCACCATCCGTATCCACGACGTCACCTATCTCCACAAGGGCGCGACGGACGGGCGGGGCGTCCGCGCCCTGTCACTGACGCTGCAGCCCGGAGAGTTTGTGGCCGTCACCGGCTCGTCGGGTGCCGGCAAGACGACCTTTGCGGACCTTATGGCCGGATTGCTCGAGCCGCAGCAGGGGCGCATCACCATCGGCGGCCAGACCCTTGATGCGCAAACGATATCCGCCTGGCGGGATCGCCTCGCCTATGTCACCCAGGACCCGCTTCTGTTCAACGACACCATCCGCGCCAACCTGCTCTGGGGTGGCGTCGAGGCGGGTGATGCCCCCATCGCCCAGGCGCTTGCCGCGACCGGCGCAGACCGCGTCGTCTCCCGGCTGTCACTCGGGCTGGACAGTGTGGTGGGCGAGGATGGGGCCATGGTCTCGGGCGGCGAGCGTCAGCGTCTGGCTCTCTCCCGCGCGCTTCTGCGACGTCCCTATGTCCTCGTTCTGGATGAGGCTACAGCCGCGCTGGATGCCGACAGCGAGGACGCGGTGCTGAGGGCGCTGGCCGAACTCGACCCCCGGCCCCTGATCCTGATGATCTCACATCGTGCCGAAAGCCTTGCGGTCTGCAGCCGTCGGCTGACCTTCGAAGAGGGACGTCTGATCGACGATCGCGTTCTGTGAGGGCGGGCGAGGTCCTGCCTCTGCCGTTGGCCCTCCGCCTTGTGGTCAGCTGCTGCCGCCTGGGCGATGGCGCCGTCCGGAACGTGGGCCTGCGGACAATTGTGGCCAGTCCGGTGCTCGACATGGATCATTTGATCCAGACGGTGGCGCGACACCGGGTGGCTCCCCAGGTCCACCGCGCCCTGACCGAAGCCGGCGTGCGCCTGCCGCCCGGCACGGCCGCGCGTCTCGCGCAGATGGCCGGTCAGGCCGCCCGACGCAGTCTGAACCTGGCCAGGGAGAGCCTGTTTCTTCAGTCCACGTTCGACAGGGCCGGGCTGGACGCGACCTTCGTAAAGGGCTCGGCGCTGGCCCTCCTGATGCACCGCGATGTCGGCATGAAGGACTCCTGGGACATCGACCTCCTCGTGCGCCCTGATCAGGTCGAGGCCGCCTGCGACCTGTTGATCGCGGAGGGCTATCTCCTTGACTATCCGAAGGGGCTGTCGCCCGACGCCTTCCGCCGTTTTCAGGACGTCGCCAAGGAATGCGTGTTTTTCCACCCGGCGCGGAACATCTATCTCGAGCTTCACTGGAAGCTCGTCGACAATCCTCACGAGCTTTCCGGGCTGGATCTGCGCCAGACCCAGTCTGTGGCTCTGGGCTCCGGCAAGTTGCGGACGCTCGCCGATCCCGAACTGTTCGCCTATCTGTGTGTGCACGGCACGCGCCACAGCTGGTCGCGGCTGAAATGGATCGCCGACGTCGCCGCCTTCCTGAAGGGGCGCAGTAGCGACGAAATCACCCGCCTGCGCGATCAGGCGGTGGCCATGGGTGCCGGACGGGCGCCCGATGTGGCGCTCACGCTCTGTCAAAGTCTGTTTGGCCACCCCCTCGCAACGACACAGCTGGATCCCGCCGGCCGCTACCTCGTCCATGCCGCTCACGCCAGCCTGACTCATGGCGGGGGCGTGACCGAGATCGCCGCCTACAGCAAGCCTTGGCGGATGACGTGGATCGGTCGCCATCTGATCGGGACGACCCCCAGGGCCTTTCTGGCAGAGCTGGAGAGCAACTGGGCAGGGGACTACGACCGCGTCCACATGCCCCTGCCGCGAGGCCTTGGCTTCCTCTATGTCGTGATCCGCATCCCGTTGTGGCTGTGGCGCAAGGCGCGACGGCTCTGGCCACGAGGGGCTCATGAAGCTGCGTGATATCCCCATTCTGACCGAGGCCGTGCTTGCGCTGGGGCTCGGGGCCTTCTGCCTCGCCTTCGTGCCCTTTCGTCATGTGGCAAAGCACGGGGTGCGGACGGGAGGACGCCCGGCCCAGACCCGCGACGAGATCATGCCCGTCCGACGCGCGGTGCGGCGCGCCGCCCGCAATGTGCCCTGGCGGGCGATGTGCTTCGAACAGGGGCTGGCAGCCCATGCCATGCTCAGGCGGCGGGGGATCTCTAGCGTGCTCCACTATGGTGTTGCGCGCGAAGGGGAGGAGCAGAGGGGGCTGAAGGCCCACGTCTGGGTCACCTCGGGTGAGCAGATGGTGGTCGGTGGCGAGGTCGCCGGACAGTTCACCGAACTGGCCCGCTTTTCCGGGACAGCGTAAGCAGGACGTCGCAGAAAGCCGAGTCGGCGGGGCGGGGATGGGCGACTATCAGGCGGGATCCAGCGTCGACTTGCCATGCCTGACCTTTCAGGGCCGCGATCCCTTGCGCTTTACCGGCATGGTCCGGGCCCTGCAGGCGCCGGATCAATACTGGTCAGAGACCTGCCTCACCGAACCCTTTGTCGAGGCCACGGTCGGCCATCGTCGCATGGTCATGGTGACCGATCCGCTGGTCGTGACCGAGGTGCTGCTGAACCGGAAAGGGCAGTATCCGCGGTCGCGTCTCCACGACCGGATTCTGGGCAGCAGTTTCGGCGACACCCTGCTGCAGGGCGAAGAGATGGACTGGTCCGAGTGGCGTCAGGCCTTTCTCAGCCCCATCCACGGCACCAATGAGCGCACCACGATCGACCGGGTTACACTGGCCTGTACCCAAGCGCTGTCTGAATGGGATGACGGCCCGGTCGATCTGTTCCGGACCGCCCGGCATCTGACGATGCAGGCCTTGTGGCGGGCCTTCTTCTGCAGCGAGGAACAGGCGCAACATAGCGATCCGCTGCTCGTCGATGCGGCGGAGGCCATGGATCGTCTGGCCTATGCCCCTCTGCGCGACCAGATCGAATGCCTGCGTCCGCTCAGTGCGCGGGCAGTCGAAATCCGGGCCGAGGACTTCGGCGAACCCTACCGGATGCTCAACACCGCCCTGCTGTTCCTGCATGCCGGGCACGACAATGCCACCGCGACGCTCACCTGGGCCCTGTGGCTGCTGGCCAAACATCCCGACGTCCAGGAGCGTGTGCGCCAGGAATGGGCCGATGGTCCCGGTCCGGAAGACCCGGCACGGGATTTACGATCCTGCCCCCTGACCAGCGCCGTCATCCACGAGACCTTACGGCTCTATCCGCCCATTCCCCAGATCCTTCGGGACGTGACCGTCGACCTGCCGGTCGGTGATGCGGTGCTGGACAAGGACTTCACGGCCGTCCTCGGCATTTATGCCATGCATCGGAACCGGCGCATCTGGGATCAGCCGGATGCCTTCCACCCCGACCGCTTCATGGGCAAGGATCTGTCGGCTCATCGCCGTCTATGGCTGCCATTCGGGGCCGGACCCAGAGGCTGCGTAGGCACATCCTTTGCCTTTATGGTGCTGAGCCGGGCCATCGGCCATGTGGTTAGCGGCCATCGTCTGTCACCTAATCCGGGCCAGGACCTGACCTGCTGGATCGATTTCGCGCTCCGGCCCGACGGTCGTGCGCCGATCCGGGTCACGCCGCGCCGTGACGGCGCGCGGTCCTGATCGCCTATGAGCTTTCACAGCCTCGACTATCTGCTGTTCCTGCCGCTCGTCGTGGTCCTGTATTTCTTCACGCCCCAGCGGTGGCGGTGGGTCGTCCTGCTTGTCCTGAGCAATCTGTTCTACGCGGCCTGGCGCTGGGATTTCCTGTGGCTGCTGTGGGTCTCGACCCTGATCGACTACGTCGTGGGGCAGGCGCTTCCCCGCGCCCAGCCGGGTTGGCGACGCAAGGCCCTCTTGGCCGCCAGCCTGTGCGGCAACCTCGGCCTGTTGTTCACCTTCAAATATTTCGCCCTGGTCGCCAATACCGGCCTGATGCTGTTCCACGGTGGCGACAGTCAGGCGTTTGAGCCCATCAGCCTGCTGCTGCCGCTCGGCATATCCTTCTACACCTTCCAGACGCTCGGATATGTGATCGACGTCTATCGCGGTCGGAAAGAGCCGGAACGCCACCTCGGCTATTTCGCCGTCTACGTCATGTATTTCCCGCAGTTGCTGGCGGGCCCGATCGAGCGGCCAGGCACCCTGTTGCCGCAGTTCCGCCAGCACAAGGTGTTCGAGGTCGGACAGGCCGCCGCCGGCGGCGCCCTGATGCTGGTCGGCTATTTCAAGAAGCTGGTGATCGCCGACCGGCTGGCGGACATCGTGCCGCCGGTGCTGAACCAGCCCCTCGACCATTCGCCTCTGCTGGTGCTGACCGCCGCTGTCGGGGAAATCTATCGCTACTACGCTGACCTGTCCGGCTATGCCGACATCGCGATCGGTTCCAGCCTGATCCTCGGCATTCAGCTGACACGCAACTTCGACCGCCCGCTGGCCTCCGTCTCGGTGGCCGAGTTCTGGCGGCGCTGGCACATCACTGTTTCCACCTGGTTCCGCGACTACGTTTACCTGCCGATCGCGCGAGGTGGAGGCCGGGGCAGAGGACGGCGGGATGACAAGGCAGTCCGGCGTGCGGTCGCCACCCTGATCACGATCGCCATCGTTGCCCTCTGGCATGGCGCCGCCTGGACTTGGCTGGCAGCGGGCGTGATCGCGGGCTTGGTGATGATCGGCGAGGGCATTGTTCGCCGCAGCCGTGCGGCGGTGACCTTCTCGCATGGAGTGGCGCGCACCCTCGGCCTGCCTCGCGGTGTCGAGGTGGCCCTTCAGGACAGCCTGAACCGACTGGTCCTCTGGAGTTTCCTGATCCTTCTCGGATCGATGGTCGCCACCCCCAGCTGGCAGCTGGCGATCCAGGCCTGGGGCCGGATGGTCGAGCTTCCCGCCTGGGCGATACAGGACCCCGGTGCCCTGCTGTCGGGCTTCGGCGTCATGCCGCGCTATCTGGTGATCGCCATCGTCGGCCTCGAGATCTTCCAGTGGTTCGATTGCCGCCAGTCCGTGTTCGAGCGCCTGAAGTCGCGCGGCCCGGTCGTGGCCTGGGGCTTCTACTATGCCCTGATCGCGGTCATTCTCATGTTCGGGACCTTCGACAAGCCCGGCTTCCTCTACTTCAACTTCTGACGGGGATCCGATGCGCCGCCTGATCCTCTTCCTCGTTCTGGCCGCGGCCCTGATCGCCGGGCTCAATGTCGTGTCGCGCGTGTTCGATGATGGCCGCCAGATCGAGGCCATGAATGCCGTTCTGGACGACACCTCCGGCAAGGACGCCATCATCGTCGGCAGTTCCATCGGCGGTTCAATCCGGCTCGACACCCTGTGCCTCGACGGTGCCGACTTCTTCTTTGTCCTTCAGGATGTGTTCGAGACCCAGGCGATGGTCGAGCTGGTGCTCAGCCGTCCCGACCCGCCCAAGAAGTGGTTTCTGGCGCTCAGTCCGGGCGCGACCCTCTATAACAACGCCGTCCCTGCGTCGGGGCGCAGCCACAACCGGCGGATCACCTATCGCTTCCTGTTCGAGCATGGCCGCCATGGAATGATCGATGGGGACTGGCGTCAGTACGCCGTGACCCGGGTCTTACCCGCGCTCGGCTATCAGGACTGGCGCAGACGGTTCCAGCAGATGCTGGTGACGGTGGGCCTGCGCCCGCCCGCCCGGCCAGTCGACAATCTGATCTGGCGCCTCGATGGCACCCTCGATCCGGCAGCCGATGCAGGCATGACCGAAAGCCAGCTGTCGGATCGCCTGACCGACATCAACTCCATCGCCTACTATGACCCCGGCGTGTCCGGACGGGCCGCCGAGGCGATCGGCGACATCCATGCACAGATCAGGGCCGCCGGCGGGCAACTCTACATCATCGTGCCCCCCGCCTCGCCGCAGATGCAGGCCAGCACCCGCCGGCATATGGACGCCGACCTCCAGACCCTTTGGCGATCTCTGGACCGGATCGAGGGGCAGGGGGCTGTCGTCATCAATGCCTGGCGCGACCCGGCCCGCATCTATCCCGCCGAGCTGTTCGTCGACCCCAATCACATGAACCCCGAGGGCGCGCGCCTGTTCTCCCGGGATATCGCTACCGCGCTCGAAGCCCGCGGGCATGCGGAGGGGGCAACATGTCCCGCATGAATTCTGACGCTAACTCCCCAGCGCCTGCAAGTCATGATAGCGTCAGGCGTCCGACCCTGTGTCGGCAAGGGAGGCCGTGTGTCGAGTGATCGTAGAGCCAGACTGACCCGGTTGTCGGGCCTCTTGCAGGGCGCGCCTCACCTGGCACCGGCCTATGAAGAGGCGAAGCGTGTGGTCCGTGCCTTCCGCAAGCCGGCCTTCTACGAGGTTGCTACCCGCTGCAATCTGTTCTGCGAGGGCTGCTATTATTTCTCCGATGATTTTAAACCGATACAGGGCGTTGAGGATATCGAAACCTGGGACCGGTTCTTCGCCGCCGAGGCCGAACGCGGCGTCACCATGGCCTACTTCGTCGGGGCCGAGCCGGCCCTGCATCAGGACCGGCTGATCGCCGCCAGCCAGTATTTCCCGTATGGCAATATCGGTACCAATGGCACGATCCGGATCGACCCGGCGGTGCCCTACCGGATCGGGGTGTCGGTCTGGGGCGTCGAGGCGGAAACCGATGCCGACCTGCGCGGCGGTCGCTCATTCCACAAGGCCATCCGCAACTACGCCGGCGATCCCCGTGCCATCCTGCTCTACACCCTGACGAAGACCAATCTGGGCGACGCCCGTCGCCTGGCCGAGATCGGCCGTGACAACGGCCTGCCCGTCACCTTCAACATGTATTCGCCGACCCACACCTATCTGCGCAAGCTGACCGAGGGCGAGGGGAATGACCGGCAGTTCTTCCGCATCTCCAACCCGGAAAACAATCTGCTGTGGGACGACGACAGCCTGACCCGGGTACGGCGCACCATGGACGAACTGATCGACGACTTCCCGGAAACCGTCGTCTATTCGAAGGCCTACAATGCCTGGGCGACCCAGTCCGGCCCCCTATATGACATCGACCCTGAGACCGGCATCGCCCGCGACTGCCATTCGCGGATGATCGGAAAGATGCGCTACTTCAAGACCGACCTGCAGCAGGGCCAGGAAAAGTGCGGCACCTCGGACGCTGTCTGTTCGGAATGCCGCATGTACAGCGGCGGCTGGTCGTCAAAGTTCGAACCGCGCGACGCCGATCTGGTCAGTGAGGCCTCTCTGGCTGACTGGCTGGAGATGATCGCCACCCTCGGCCGCATCTTCCTGATCGAACGGGACGCGTCACGGCAAGCCACCCTCGCGGCCTGAGCCCGACGATCACGCCGCCGACTGAACCCGGTCAAGAGGCGGGGCCTCCATCCGCGCCCATTCCGCGTCATAGACGCCCTTTTCCATGTGCACATACAGCGACAGCATCCACGTCGTCAGGATGTCCGCCAGCCCGTCGCGGATATCCGGCCGGGCGCGCATCAGCCGGTTGGCCTTGCGGATGACGTCTGCGATCTCGGGATTGCCTCGGCTGACAGCGCGCAGCATCCGGCCAAAATGGGCATTGGCCCTGGCCCGCGACACCGGGTTGTGCAGCCGACCGGTCCCGCGCTTCAGCAGCGGATTGGGCCCCAGGATGTCGGCCAGCGCCTCGAACCGCGTCCAGAACGCCGCCGGGCTGTACAGCCGACTGATCAGCCAGCGCGTGCCGGTGTACAGCTGTTGTTTGGTCATCTGGGCGGGGATGATGTTGGTCACCATGTCTGCGCCGGGGAAATGCGCCTGCTCCCCCGTCAGGTCCAGCCGCCCCGCCTGCAACATCTCGTCATAGATGGGCGTGGCCATGGGCGCGACCAGCGAGGAAATCTTGAAGGTTCCGACCGGTAGGCCCATGCCGAACCGGTACTGTCGCTCAAAGATCGACAAGTCATCCGCGTCGAACCCCACCATCAGGGCGGCCTCGATCTTCAGGCCGTGGCTCGACACCTTGCGCAGCTGGGCCTGCATGTCGGCATTCAGGTTCTGCCGCTTCTTGCTGGCCTTCAGGCTCTCCTCGTTGACCGACTCCACGCCGATGAACAGGTTCGACACGCCCGCCTCGGCACAGCGCACCAGCATCTCGTCGTCGCGCGCCACATCGATCGAGACCTGGGTGGCGAAGATCACATGATCGCGCCCCTCGTGGCCGTTCCAGGCGATAAGGGCGTCCAGCAGTTCGGAGGCGCGCTTGCGATAAACGGTAAAATTGTCGTCGGCCAGGGCAATGCGGTTATAGCCCAGATCATACAGGCGCTGGACCTCGGCGATCACCTGATCCGGCGTCTTGTGGCGCTGCTTGCGGCCCAGATACTGGATCACATCGCAATAACTGCATTCGAACGGGCAGCCACGGCTTGTCTGCACCACCCCGACCAGAGCCCGGTCATTGTCGAACAGCTCCCAGGCCGGGACAGGCGAGCGCGACAGGTCCGGGCGCCCCCCGGAATAGTGCGGTTTCAGCGTGCCGTTCAGCATGTCGGTGTAAAAGCTCTCGGCGATCTCCTCGAACTCGCCGGTCACAGCAACGTCGCAGGCCCCGTCAAAGGCCTTGGGGTCGAGGGTGATGTGCGGCCCGCCGATGATCACTGGCTTGCCCCGTGCCCGGAACTCATGAGCGATCTCGATCGCGCGTTTGGCCTGCGAGACATTGGCGGTGATGCCGATAAAGTCCGCCTCGGCGTCAAAATCGACCGGGGCCAGGGCCTCATCGTGCAGCGTTATCGAGAGGCCTGCGGGGGCCATGGCCGCCACTGTGGCGATGGCCACTGGCGCGACCCGGGTCACGGAATCCTCTGCACCGCCGGATATCCCGGCGAAGTCAGCATCCCAATGCGGCCTGGGCGCGATCAGCAGAAAACGGACCATGGGGTCAGACACCCTCCCGCCTCCTTGCTACACGCCCTCGGAAGCTGTGGCCACTCAGGTCAGCGAGCAGTTGATCACGTTCTGGGCCCGCTGCGGGCCGGGCAGATGCCCCATGGCGCTGCCGGGCAGGCTGCTGAGGTCATAGGCAAAGGCCTGAAGATCATAGACGCTGCGGATGAAGCCCTGATCGCGCAGCACCCGAACGCCCCAGCAGTCCGCATTGGTCTCGCTGTTGTAGGGGCCGAGCGCATGATGGCCGCACTCGTGGGCGAACCACCACACCTGAACCAGCGGTGTGAAGCGCTCCAGCACCGCAGGGTTCATGACGATGATCGGCTGGCCATTCTGGACCCGTGTGGCGATCCCGACATTGTTCAGGCCCCGGGTCATATAGATGCGCACCGGCTCGCCGTAATAGCTGGCACAGCTCAGCGGCACGCCCGCGATATAGACCTGCCACATACCGCCGTCCTGCGCCCTGGCGGGCACAGCCGCTGAAGTCATCAGCGCCATCGATGCAGCCACTGTCAGAATGGGTTTCACCCGCGCCATCTGCCCCTCCGCTCTCGTCCCCTGTGTGAACCCGGATCGGCGTTCTGTCGACTGACGGAGTGTGACGGACGATACAGGAATCGATTTCCTCGGGCCTGTTCAGTCTTTAGGCTTTGCGCAGGGATCGAGACGGGAGCAGGGCTTTATGGCGCGCGAGACATGGGACGCTGTGGTGCTGGGCGGGGGCCACAACGGGCTGGTCTGTGCCTGGTATATGGCGCGCGCCGGGCTGAAGGTGCGGGTGCTCGAGCGGCGCTCCGTGGTCGGTGGCGCCGCCGTCACCGAAGAGTTCCATCCCGGCTACCGCAACTCGACGGCCAGCTACACCGTCAGCCTGCTCAATCCGAAGGTCATCGCCGACATGCAGCTGGCGCGGCACGGCCTGCGGGTGGTGGAGCGCCGCATGTCGAACTTCCTGCCCCTGCCGAACGGCGACAGCCTTGCGGTGGGCGAGGGCGGGCTGACCGCGCGCGAGGTGGCCCGTTTTTCCGCGCGCGATGCGACACGGCTGGATGACTATGGCCGACGCCTCGACGCGGTCGCCGACGTGCTGCGCGATCAGGTGCTGAAGGCCCCGCCCAACCTCACCCCCGGACTGGATCTGGCAAGCCTCGGGCCTGCACTGGCGGCGGGCGCGCTCGGCCTGCGCGTCAAACAGCTGGACCAGACTACCCAGCGCGACCTGATCGACCTGTTCACCCGCTCCGCAGGGGAATGGCTGGACGGCTGGTTCGAGAGCGACCCGGTCAAGGCCCTGTTCGGCTTCGACAGCGTGGTCGGCGCGTACGGCAGTCCCTACACACCGGGCTCGGCCTATGTCCTGCTCCACCATGTGTTCGGCGAGGTGAACGGCAAGCGCGGCGCCTGGGGCCATGCCATCGGGGGCATGGGGGCCATCACCCGGGCCATGGCCGCCGCCTGCGTCGAAGCGGGGATTAACATCACCCTCGATGCTCCTGTCGCCGAGGTCCTGATCGAGAAGGGCCGGGCCGTCGGCGCGGTGACCGAGGCGGGTGAGGTCGTGCGCGGGCGCGGGGTCGTCTCGAACCTGCATCCACGCCTGCTGTTCGACCGGCTGGTCGACCCCGCAGTGGTGCCTGCGGACTTCCGTGAACGGATGGATCGACACGTCTCGGGGTCGGGCACCTTCCGCATGAATGTGGCGCTGGACCGCTTGCCGAACTTCACGGCACGGCCCGGCGTCGGCGACCACCTGACAGCCGGCATCATCATCGCGCCCAGTCTCAACTATATGGACCGCGCGTATCACGACGCCCGCCGCGACGGCTGGTCCCGCCAGCCGATCGTAGAAATGCTGATCCCCTCAACCCTTGACGACAGTCTGGCGCCAGAGGGACATCACGTCGCCAGTCTGTTCTGTCAGCACGTGGCCCCCGATCTGGACGATGTGCATCGCGACACGGTTGCGGACCTGATGATCGATACGGTCGAGGCGCATGCGCCGGGCTTCAGGGACTCTGTGGTCGGCCGGCTGGCTCTGGGACCACGCGATCTGGAGCGGCGCTTCGGCCTGATCGGCGGCGACATCTTCCACGGCCGCCTCAGTCTCGATCAGCTGTTCAGCGCGCGTCCAGTGCTGGGCCATGCCGATTACCGTATGCCGGTGCCGGGGCTCTATCTGTGCGGATCCGGCGCCCATCCCGGCGGCGGGGTGACCGGCGCGCCCGGCCATAATGCCGCACGGGCCGTGATCCGCGATCTCAGGCGTTCTTGATGTCCAGTACCCGCATCAAGGCGTCGCGGATCATGGCCTCGGTATAGGGCTTCTGGACTGTCGGCCGGCCCTCCCAGCCCTCGGCCAGCCCACCCTGGCCATAGCCGGTCGAGAACACCAGCGGCACGCCCTTGCGATCCAGCGCCTCGGCCACCGGATAGACGGTCTGGCCCGCGACATTGACGTCCAGTAGCGCCACATCGGGCCGGGCATCGCCGGCGATCACCTCCAGCGCGTCCTCGACGCGTGCCGCGGTTCCGAAAACGGTGCAGCCCATGTCCTCAAGCATGGTCTCCAGCAGCATCGCGACCAGCGATTCGTCCTCGACGACGAATACCTTTCGGCCTTCCAGTCCCGGTGTGCTCATGTCGCGGTTCTCTCGAGTGGAAAGGTCAGTGAAAAGATCAATCCGTCAGGGGCATAGTCGAAGCGGGACTGTCCCGCCAGATCATGGCGCACATTCCGCTCGATCAGACGGCTGCCGAACCCGCGATGTTCGGACGCCACGACCGATGGACCATCGATCTCGCGCCAGACCAGCGACACCGTCCCGTCTTGAATGGACCAGTCGACAAGGACACGGCCGTCGCCGGACTGCAGGGCCCCGTGCTTGGCGGCATTGGTGGCCAGTTCGTGGAAGATCATTCCCAGCGACAAGGCCTGGGCCGGGTCAAGCGAGACGACCGGCCCGTTGGGCAGGATACGCATGGATCCGTGGGCCTCGGTCTCATGGGTCAGGATATCCGCCAGCTCCGCTCCCTCCCAGTGGGTGCGCGTCAGCAGGTTGTGCGTATGCGACAGCGACATCAGACGCGCCTGAAACCCTTCGGCAAACGTCTCGGGCTCGGCATGAGTTCGCGCCGTCTGCATGGCAATGGATTGAACCGTTGCCAGGGTATTCTTCACGCGATGGTTCAGCTCGTCGATCATCAGTTTCTGCCGGTTTCCGGCCTCGACGACGTCCGTCACATCGTGCCCCTGGACGAACACGCCCGCCACATCACCCTGACCATCGCGCAGGGGCTGATAGACAAAGTCCAGATAGTGGGTGCGCAGGGCACCATGCTCCCCCGTGCCCAGCTGCACGGGCATCGCATGCCCTTCGAAGGCTTCGCCGGTCTGCCGCACCTGTTTCAACAGGTCCAGAAACCCTTGGGCCACGACTTCAGGAAGGGCTTCAGCCACCGGCATGCCATTCAGCGACCTGTGGCCGGTCAGCTCGGCATAGGCCTCGTTGTGCATCTGGAAGACAAAGTCCGGCCCGGTCAGCACAGCGATGAATCCCGGCGCTTGCATGAAGATGTCCAGCAGGCGGTTGCGCTCTGATTGCAGGCGTAGATTGTCGGTCTGCAGGTGCTCGGCGCGGGCGAGCACATTGCTGCTGAGCAGGTCAGCGACCGTGGCCTGGTCGCGGTCTCCGGCCACCCGCTTTCGCAGATTCTGCAGCTCGGTGATGTCCGTCGTGTGCTGCAGGATGTAGGCGACGTCGCCATCTATGCCCCGGATCGGCGTGTGGGTGGCGCTCCAGTAGCGGTCCTCGATCCGGGTCTGGCCCTCCGGATCGACGACCTCGATCGGATAGTGGATCAGAGCTATGTGATCCGGCTGGCCGGTCTTCAGCACCCTTTCGAAAGAGGCCCTCAGCTGGCGGGCATTCTCGCGCGCCTGATCGCCTTGGCCGCCCCCATCAAAAAGGTCGAACAGATTGCGACCGATAAGGTCATCCCGCTGCCGCCCGACCACGTCCAGATAGGCCTGGTTGACCCCGGCATAGCAGAAGTCGGTCGTCAGCATGGTGTAGGGATTGGGCGATGCATCAAACGCCCGGGCCATGTCCCGCGCGGCCACATCACTCAACTCAAGATACTTCAAGCGGCAGCCCCCTCGACGAAGCCGTCGAAACGCCTGATCCCGACAGCGGTTCCCAAGGCATGTCAAGCGATTGACTTGGGGTTATCGGAACCGCCGTCTAGGGTCGGGCCATGATAGTCTCCGGTCTGCTTTCCCTGATGATGGTCCTTGCGCCCGTGTCTCAGTCCGTGCCTGATCCCGTCGAACTCATACGGCTTGAGAACGGGGCCGTGCGGGGCGTGGTTTCGGGCGATGTGGTCGCCTTCAAGGGCCTGCCCTATGCCGCGCCGCCGGTGGGGGAGGGGCGCTGGCGTCCTCCGGCCCCGGCCCCGGACTGGGACGGCGTACGCGACGTCAGTGACTATGGCGCCCTCTGCATCCAGCCGCCCGCCAACGGTGACCCCGGTGTCGGCCCCCTGCCGATGAGCGAGGACTGCCTGACGCTGAATGTCTGGGCGCCGGTCGAGCGGGACGGGCCCCTGCCGGTCATGGTCTGGATTCATGGTGGCGGCTACAACAACGGCTCGGGCACGGCGGCTCTCTATGACGGCAGTGCGCTGGCCCGGCGCGGCGTGGTGGTGGTGACGATCAACTACCGCCTCGGCCGCCTCGGCTTCTTCGATCATCCGGCGCTGGCCGCAGATCGCCCGGCCGACGAACCCGCAGGCAATTATGGCGTCATGGACCAGATCGCCGCGCTCTCATGGGTGCGGGACAATATCGCGGCACTCGGCGGCGACCCCGGCAATGTCACGATCTTCGGCGAGTCGGCGGGCGGCGTGGCCGTCACCCAGCTGATGGTCGCCCCCGCTGCGCGCGGCCTGTTCCACAAGGCCATCGTCCAGTCCGGCCTGGGCCGCCAGCGATCTGCCGAACTGGCGCTCGACCGCCCGGGCAGGCCCTCGGCCCAATCGCTTGGCGTGGCCTTCGCTCGCAGCGCCGACCTGCCCGCCGATGCCGATGCGACACAGCTTCGCGCCGTACCTGCCGAGGCTTTCCTCAGCCCCATGCCGGCCTTCTATTCGGACAATCTTATCGTCGACGGCATCATACTGACCGAGGACGTGGTCGAGGCCTTTGCCGCCGGGCGTCAGGCCCCCGTGCCCCTGATTCTCGGCACCAACAGCGCGGAGTTCTGGTGGATCCGTCCCGCTGACGCCGGGGCCTATGGCCGAACCGACGATGCCCTGACCGAGGCCGAGCACGACGCCCTGCTGGCGGCCTATGGCGGTCCCGATGGTTATGACGCCTACGTCGTCAGTGACCTGATCTTCAACGAACCCGTCCGCCATCTGGCACGCCTGCACGCCGCCGCTGGCCATCCGACCTTTCTGTACCGCTTCGATGTGGTGCCGGAGTCAAACCCCGAGCCCAGCGGCGGCGCGACCCATGCCTCCGAGCGCCCCTATGTCTTCCAGACCCTGTCCACCGTAGGCCGCCCCCTGGGTCAGCGCGACCATGACGCATCCGACGCGATGGCCGGCTACTGGACGCGGTTTGCCGGGTCCGGGGACCCGAACGACCCGCGCACGCCGGACTGGCCTGACTACCGCGTCGCGCCTGATCAGCTGATTGAGTTCACCAATGACGGACCGGTGGCCCGGCCGGTGCCCCACGCCGACCGGCTGGACCTGATCGAGGCCTTTTACGCCCGGGTACGCCCGCTTCCCTGACCGTCGTCCCGCCGCTGTGGCAAAAAAGGGGCACTTGCGCGCTTCATGACTCGTGTGTCATGTAACCGATTACACGATTTGACCGACGAACCTCGTCAAGGGGTCGGCACGGCTGGATCGTCCAGGGAGCCCGAGAACGTGACGTGCAATCGTAGTTCTTCGACAGACCGCGAGGCCGGAAAATGAAACCGGCTACAATTCGCGATGTGGCGCGTCATGCCCAGGTTTCGGTGGCTTCAGTCTCGCGCGCCCTGAATGGCTCGGACACAGTCACCGAGGAAACCCGCAAGCGAATTCTCGAGTCGGCCGAGGCACTTCAATATGTGCCCCACAGTGGCGCTCGCAGCCTGTCGACCAGCAAGACCAACACCCTCGGCATCATCCTTCCCGACCTGTACGGCGAGTTCTTCTCAGAGCTGATCCGGGGCATGGATCTGGCCGCGCGCGAGCACAGCTATCACCTGATCGTCTCCAGCTCCCATGACGACGCAGACGGCGCTGCCGCCGCGATCCGCTCGATGCGTGGACGTGTGGACGGCCTGTTCGTCCTGTCGCCCCAGATCGACTCGGCCAATTTGGCGACCGCCATGGCCGGACGGCTGCCCGTCGTGCTGATGCATGGCGGGGCGGGTGAAAGCACGCTTCCGTCGATCGTGGTCGACAACAACGGCGGCGCGCATGCCGCGGTCGACCATCTGCTGGCCACGGGATGCCGGTCAATCGCTCACATCGCCGGTCCGGCCGGCAACCTTGAGGCCGAGGCCCGTCTGGCCGGCTATCTCGAGGCCATGGCCGAGGCAGGGCTGGAGCCGCACGTGGTCGAGGGCGACTTCAACCAGGGATCCGGCCATGAATCGGCCCAGGCGCTGATGAAGGCCGGGCGCCGCTTCGACGGGGTGTTCTGCGGCAATGACATGATGGCCATCGGCGCCCTGCTGGCCTTCCAGGAGGCGGGCGTCCGCTGTCCCGAGGACATCGCTGTCGTCGGCTTCGACGATGTGCCGATCGCCGCCCTCGTCAGGCCCGGCCTGACCACCCTTCGCATTCGTATCGCCGAGACCGGTCGCCGCGCCTTGCAGCGGCTGATCTCGCAGATCCAGGCTGCACACGCCGGTCGCGCGTCCGATCCGGTGCCGACCTGCGAGGTCGTGCGGCCTGAGCTCGTAATCCGCTCGTCCACCCGGGCGGCGGCCTCAACCACACGCGCGGCGGACGGGCGGCCGTCGGCGTTGAAAGCTTCCGCTCAGGGGGAAAACCAGGATGGCTAAAATGAACATTCGTTATCTGGGGGCGGCTTCCGCCCTCGCCATGGCCGTGTCGCTGGGCATGGCTGGAACGGCCACGGCCCAGGTGGCGACGTCCACCGTCCGGGGCGAAGTGACCGACAGCGGCGTCGGCGAGGCCGGCGCCACGGTCGTCGCGCGCGACGTGGCCTCGGGCTTCACCTCGCGGACTACAGCCAATGCCAATGGCGGCTATGTCCTGTCGGGCCTGCGCCCCGGCACCTATGAGATCACGGTCACGACGGCCGAGGGCGAAACCGCCAGCGATGTCGTCACCATCGGCGTCGGCCAGGTCGGTGACCTGGACCTGGACGTCAGCGGCACGGTCGTCGCGGGCGTCCCCGGCGGCACCAGCGTTGACGACATCGTGGTCGTCGGCCGCCGTCTGCCCGAGGTCCGGACCCCGGAAATCGCGACCAACGTCACGACCCAGCAGATCGAGACCCTGCCGCAGATCAACCGCAACTTCCTGAACTTCGCTGCCCTGGCGCCCGGTGTCCGGGTCTCGGTGAATGAGCAGGAGCAGACCATCACCGCTGGTGGCCAACGCGCAGAATCGGTGAACGCCTTCATCGACGGCGCCAGCCTCAAGTCGAACGTCATCGCCGGTGGCATCATCGGTCAGGACGACAGCCGCGGGAACCCTTTCCCGCAGGCCGGCATCCAGGAGTTCCGGGTCATCAGCCAGAACTTCAAGGCCGAGTATGAACAGGCTTCTTCGGCCATCATCACGGCCGTGACCCGGTCGGGCACCAATGAGTTCGAGGGCGAGATCTTCGGGTCCTACCGCGACCAGAGCATGATCGAGCAGGACGTCTTCGCGCAACGTCGCGGGGATGAAAAAGCCGATCTCAGCGTCGAGCAGTGGGGCGTTGCCTTCGGCGGCCCGATCATTCGCGACCGTCTCCACTTCTTCGGCACCTATGAGCGCAAGGAAGAAAACCGCGCGGCAGTGGTCAACCTGGGCCGTCAGGATCCGCGCTTCCAGACCCAGTTCGGCCAATACATCGGCACCTTCGCGGCACCGTTCGAGGAAGACCTGTTCTTCGGCAAGCTCAGCTGGCAGCCGCGCGAAGGTCACCTCGTCGACTGGTCGGTCACCTATCGCGACGAGTTCGACATCCGCGATTTCGGCGGGGCCAATGCCTATGAGCGCGCCACCAACCTCAGCCAGCAGACTCTCACCAGCAATCTGCGCTGGCAGTGGCAGGGTAATGGCTTCCTGAATGAACTCGCCGTCGACTACCGGGACTACAACTACGCCCCCGGCGCCTTGAACTTCAGCGACGCCGGCGAAAGCTATCGCCTGTTCGAAAACGACACCAATCCGGGTATGCCGGGCTTCCAGCCCGACTATTTCGGCGGGGCCACGATCCTCAACCTGGGCGGCCGTGACAGTGCCCAGGACATCCACGACCGCGCCTTCACCATCCGCAACGATCTGACGTTCGACCAGCTGGAAATGAACGGCTTCCACACCGTCAAGATCGGCGGCAAGATATCGATGCAGAATTACGAGGTGCTGAAGCAATTTGGTCGCAACCCGCAGTTCTACTACGACGTGGACGGCCGTCCGGAACTGAGCGGCTCGACCACGGTTCCGTACCGCGTCGAACTGGGCCGGTCCTTCCCGAACGTCGACCTCGATAACACGGTCATCGGCCTGTACGTCCAGGACGACTGGCGGATCACCGATCAGCTCGAGATCAACCTCGGCCTCCGCTGGGACTATGAATCGAACGCTGGCAACAAGGACTATGTCACCCCGGCCAGCGTCATTGCCGGTCTGGACCAGTGGATCGCTTCCACGGACGGCGGCAAGCCCGCCGGCTATGCCCCCAGCTGGTTCAATCGCGACGACTACATCTCGACCGGTGACAACCGCGACCCGTTCATGGGCGCCTTCCAGCCCCGGATCGGCTTCTCGTACGACGTGTTCGGAGACCGCGCGACGGTGATCTTCGGTGGGGCCGGTCGCTACTACGACCGGATCAACTTCAACTTCTCGTACGACGAGATCGTCAAGCCGAACGACATCCGCCAGAACGTCTTCTTCAGCACCACGGGCGGGCCGCTGGGCGTGGCGTCCGGCTCGGCCGGTGACCCGATCCTGTGGCAGGAGTCCTATCGTACGGCCGCCGGTCTGGATCCGGTCTTCGCCACCATCGCCGGGCGGGGTGAGGCCTTCCTGCTCCAGAACGAGTGGGAACCGCCGCGCACCGATCAGTTCAACCTGGGTGTCCGTCAGCGCTTCGGTGACTGGCAGACCGAGTTCACCCTCGCCTATGGCAAGACCGAAAACGAGTTCACTTGGCAGTATCTGAACCGCTGCCGCGAACCCACCGTCGGCAACGATGGCGGCGGCTTCGGTGACAACGGTGGCTTCTGCTCGCCGAGCGGGTCCAACCCGTACCGCACCTATCTGGTGTCGGACCACAACAAGGAACGCGAGTTCACCGCCCTCTACGTCAAGCTGGACAAGCCCTACACGCGGGAATCCGGTTGGGGCATGAACGTCGCCTACACCTGGTCCGAAGCGACCCAGAACGGCGGCAACGATGCCTTCTGCTTCGACTGCTTCAGCGTGGAGACCTCGCCGACCCGGCCTTCGGCCAACGACGAGGAACACCGCATCGTCGCCAACGGCATCGTCGACCTGCCGTGGGACTTCCAGCTGTCGGGCATCCTGACGCTGGGCTCGGGCACGCCGTTCGACGTGTTCGACGGCACGGGGTCGCGCTTCTACTACCGCCCGTATGCGGGACGTCCGGAGAAATACAGCTTCATCATCCCGAACGCCTTCGCCTACCGGAACCTGGACCTGCGTCTGGCCAAGGACTTCGGCCTGCCGAACGGCTCGGAACTGTCGGTGTATGTGGACGCCATCAACGTCTTCAACTTCGACAACTATGCGGGCTTTGACGGCGGCACCGGTTCGGCGGCCAGCCCCAATCCGAACTTCGGACAGCCCTCGCGGGTCCTGTTCCCGACCCGGACCTTCCAGTTCGGCGCTCGCTACAAGTTCTGATCTCCTGAGCCTGGGGCCGCCTTCACATGCGTGGAGGCGGCCCCTCTTTTTTGTGTTTTCGGGTTTGACCCGACAGTCGCGTAAGGTGTGATCATGGATCGCAGACGGTTTCTTCTGGCTTCGGTGGCGGGTGCGGGTCTTGTGGGCCTTGCCGCCTGTGGACGCGGTCAGGGCGAAGCGGTCGCCACGCCGGTCACCCTGGATGCCGATGTCGAGGAGCTGCAAAAGCGTACCTTCGACTGGTTCCGCCACGTCACCGATCCGCGCACCGGCCTGACGCCGGATCGCTGGCCCACCCCTTCATTTTCGTCGGTCGCGGCCGTCGGCTTTGCCCTGACCTGCTGGCCGGTCGGCGTCGAGCGCGGCTGGATGACGCGCGAGGAAGCCCGCGACATCACGCTTACGACCCTCCGCTTCTTCCACGACGCTCCCCAGGGGCCCGCGGCGACCGGCGTGACCGGCTACAAGGGCTTCTTCTACCACTTCCTCGACATGGAGACCGGCCACCGCTTCGGCACGACCGAGCTGTCGACCGTCGACACCGCCCTGCTGCTGGGGGGCATGCTGTTCGCCGCCCGCTATTTCGACGGGTCCGACGCGGGCGAGACTGAAATCCGCGAGAAGGCCCAGGCCATCTACGACCGCGTCGAATGGGACTGGGTCGAGGTCCGCCCCCGTCGCATCAGCATGGGCTGGCACCCCGAGACCGGCTTCATCGAGGCCGACTGGCATGTCTACAACGAGGGCATGATCGTCCTGCTGATGGCGCTGGGCAGCCAGACCCACCCCGTCGGCCCCGAGGTCTGGGAGGAATGGTGCTCGGTCTACGATCGCAGCTGGACCGAGAACTACGGCCCCGCCCACCTGCACTTCCCGCCCATGTTCGGGCACCAGTACAGCCATATGTTCGTCGACTTCCGCGGCATCCGCGACGCCTGGATGCGCGACAAGTCGGCCGAGATCGGCGATTTCGACTATTTCCAGAACAGCGTCCGTGCCGCCGAGGGGCAGCAGTTCTATGCCCGTACCAACCCTATGGGCTGGGTCGGCTATGACGACGAGGTCTGGGGCCTGACCGCCTGCGACGGACCGGGCGATTTCAAACAGACCATCGACGGCCGCGAGCGCGAGTTCTTCAGCTATTCGGCGCGCGGTCCGGGCGACCGGGACGACGGCACCATCGCCCCCACGGCGGCCATGGCCTCCATTCCCTTCGCGCCGGATGCCGTGACGACCTGCCTCAAGGCGATGAAGGCCCGCTATGGCGACGCCCTCTATACGCAGTGGGGCTTCCTCGACTCCTTCAACCCGACCCTGACCACGCGCGACGGCGAACTGCTGCACGGCAAGATCGTACCGGATGTGGGCTGGGTCGACGGCGACTATCTGGGCATCGACCAGGGCCCCATCGTGGTCATGATCGAGAACCACCGCAGCGACCTGGTCTGGAACCACATGCACGGCGAGCCCAATCTGATCCGGGGGCTTAAGCGCGCCGGATTCGAAGGCGGCTGGCTGGACCGCGCATGACATTGATCCGGCCCGACCGCAGGACGGCACTGGGCTGGCTGGCCGGATCGACGGCCGCGCTTGCAACGGCGGGCTGCACAGGCCGCACCGACGGGCGCACGCCCCTGACCTTCTGGGCCATGGGCGCCGAGGGCACGGCCGTGCCGCAGCTGGTGCCCGAGTTCGAGCGCCGCAACCCGGGCATATCGGTCGAGGTCCAGGCCGTGCCCTGGACGGCGGCCCACCAGAAGCTGCTGACCGCCTATGCGGGCGACTCCCTCCCGGACATCAGCCAGATCGGCAACACCTGGGTGTCAGAGATGGCCGCTATCGGCGCCCTGTCGCCTACGCCGGCCTTTGCCTCCGACCTGCTGACCGACCAGTTCGCCGCTGTGCTGGAAACCAATCGCGTGGACGGTCAGGCCGTCGCCACCCCATGGTATGTCGACACCCGGCTGCTGTTCTGCCGCACCGATATCCTGTCCCGCGCCGGCTATGACACCGTCCCCGTCACCTGGGCCGAGTGGAAAGCGTCCATGCACGCCATCAAGCGCGTGGCGGGTGAGGGCAATTTCGCAATCCTTCTGCCAGTCAATGAGTTCGAGCAGCTTCTGACCTTCGGACTTCAGGCTGACGAGCCCCTGCTGGCCGATCAGGCCACACGCGGAAACTTCTCCAGCCCCGGCTTTATCGCCGCGCTGGCCTTCTACAAGAGCCTGTTCGACGAGGGCCTCGCCCCACTGGTGTCCGCCACCCAGATCTCGAACGTCTGGACCGAGTTCCAGCGCGGCTATTTCAGCTTCTATTTCTCTGGACCGTGGTCGATCGGCGACTTCCGCCGGCGTCTACCGCCCGAGACCCGGTGGGCCACCGCCGGCATTCCGGGTCCCGACGGCCCCGGGGCCTCAGCCCCCGGCGGGTCCTCGCTGGCCGTCTTCCGCTCCACCCGCCACCCCGAGGCCGCCTGGGCCTGGGTGCGCTATCTGCTCGAGCCCGAAACCCAGGTCAGGTTCAATCAGATTACAGGCAGCCTTCCCGCACGTCAGAGTGCCTGGGACGCACCGGCCCTGGCCTCGGATCCGATGATCCAGCCCTTCAAGGCCCAGCTGGCGCGCGCCGAGGCGGTGCCCAAGGCCCCGGAATGGGAGCGGATTGTGACCGAGATGCAGATCGTCGCCGAACGCATGGTGCGAGGAGAGTACACGCCCGAGACGGCCGCTGCCGAGATCGACCGCCGCGCCGACCGCCTGCTCGAAAAGCGCCGCTGGATGCTGGAGCGGGGAGGGGACTCATGACCATGCAGACCGTCACGGCGCCCGCCGCCACCCGCGAGGCGACCCGTCCGCCCCGGCGCTCCGATCACCGCAGGCGCAGCCGTGCCGCCTGGGGCTTCGTCGCGCCGTCCCTGATTGCGATCGGCCTGTTCTTCGTCATCCCGATGGTCTCGGCCCTGCTGCTCAGCCTGACCGATTTCGACATCTATGCGCTGGCCAACCTGAACAATCTGCGCTTCGTCGGCCTCGACAACTACCAGAACCTGCTGGGCAATTCCCTGTTCTGGGGAGCGATGAAGAACACCGTCTGGTTCAGCGTGCTGGGTGTGCCGCTGACGCTGGCCGTGTCGCTGGCCGCGGCCGTCATCCTGAACGCCCGCATGGTGCTTTGGCGCCCGATCTGGCGGGTGATGTTCTTTGCTCCCTATGTCACCACCCTGGTCGCCACGGCGGTGCTCTGGAACTATCTGCTGCACACCCGCTACGGCGTGATCAACTGGGGCCTGACCTCGGTTGGCCTGCCCGCCGTCGACTGGCTGGGCCAGCCCTCGACCTCCATCCCGGCCATCCTGATGTTCGTGGTGTGGAAGACCTTCGGCTACAACATGCTGATCTTCCTCGCCGTGCTCCAGACCGTGCCGGATGAACTCTACGAGGCCGCCCGCATCGACGGCGCCGGCCCGTGGAAACAGTTCCGGCACGTCACCCTGCCGGCCATCGGCCCGACCCTGCTGCTGGTCAGCATCATCTCGGTCGCCGCCTTCTTCCAGCTGTTCGCCGAGCCCTATGTGATGACGCAAGGCGGCCCTGCCCAGTCGACCGTGACTGTCCTCTATTTCATGTACGAGGAGGGCTTCAAATGGTGGAACCTCGGCTCCGCCTCGGCCGTCGCTTTCATCCTGTTCCTCTGCATCTTCGCCATCACCCTGATCCAGCTGTGGGTGTCGAAGCGTCTGGGGGCCACCGAATGAGGCTCAAGCCCCGCGTCATCGCCCTGAACCTGGCGGTCGCCTTCATCGCCCTGATGGTGCTGTTCCCGCTGGCCTGGATGGTCTCGGTCAGCTTCATGCAGACGGGCGAGGCCGCCAACTTCCCGCCACCTCTGCTGCCCGACAGCTGGACGCTCGAACACTACCGCACCCTGTTCGTGACCCAGGGCATGGGCCGCTATCTGTGGAACAGCTTTGCGCTGGCGACCCTTGCCACCATTCTGGCGCTCGGCTTCACGGTCCCGGCCGGCTATGCCTTCGCCAAGCTCAAGTTCGCCGGCCGCGACCGACTGTTTCAACTGTTGATCGGGGCCCTGGTCATCCCGGCCCAGATCGGCACCCTGCCGCTGTTCCTGATGCTCAAGGGGATGGGGTTGGTGAACACCTATGCCGGCGCCCTGGTGCCCTGGCTGGCCTCCATCTTCGGCCTGTTCCTCGTGCGCCAGTACGCCCTGTCGATCCCCGACGAGATGCTCGAGGCCGCCCGCGTCGATGGCGCCACCGAAGGCCAGATCTTCCGTCGCGTGGTCCTGCCGACCATGCAGCCGATCATCGTCACGCTGGGCCTGTTCGTCTTCCTCGGCAGCTGGAACGATTTTCTCTGGCCGCTGATCATCCTGACGGACCAGTCCAACTACACCCTGCCGGTCGCGCTGGCCGCCATGTCGCGCGAGCATGTGCAGGACATCGAAATGATGATGGCCGGTTCGGTCATCACCGTCGCCCCCGTGCTGATCCTCTTCCTGGCGCTGCAGCGCTACTACATCCGGGGTATGCTGGCCGGCAGCGTCAAGGGCTGAGACAGGAGTGTTGCGCATGTCCATGATCCGAAACGGTCTTTTGGTGATCACCGCCTGTTTGTTGACCGCCGCTCCGGCGCTGGCCCAGGACACTCGCGTGCTCGACGCCTTCGAGACCACCGGCGCCTGGGAAGCGGACGCCTCGACTGACGTCTCCTCCGCCATCCGCACCGTGCCTGGCCGCGACGGTCAGGCGCTCCGCCTCGACTTCGATTTCAACGGCCGCGCCGGCTATGCCTTTGCCGCGCGCGAGATCGATTTCGCCCTGCCGGAAAACTACGAGATCAGCTTCTGGGTGCGCGGCGTCGGCCCGCTCAACACCTTCGAGGTCAAGTTCACCGACGCGGAGAACGAGAACGTCTGGTGGCGCCAGACCACCCGCTATGACTTCCCCGATGACTGGACCCTGTTCACCATCAAGCGTCGTCAGGTGACCAAGGCCTGGGGGCCGGGCGAGGATCCGGTCCTGCGTCAGGCCGAGCGGATGGAGTTTGTGGTGGTCGCCGCCGAGGGCGGGTCCGGCCATATCGAGATCGACCAGCTGACCCTGCGCGAACTGCCGCCCGAGCCCGCCGTGCCGCTGCGTCCGCTGGCGTCGGCAACCTCCGAAGCCGAGGGCTTTGGTGCCGCCAACGCCATCGACGGCGATCCTTCGACCGTCTGGCGCACCGCCGACGGGGGCTTCCAGAACCTGACCCTCGACCTCGGCTATGAGCGCGAGTTCGGCGGGCTGACCCTGCGCTGGCAGGACGACGGCTGGGCCGACCGCTATCGCATCGACATCTCCAACGACGGGACCGACTGGACCTTCCTGACCCAGGTCGACTACGGGGACGGCGGCACCGACTGGCTGCGCCTGCCCGAGACCTCGGCCCGCTACATCCAGCTGCAGCTGCTCGACGGCATGCCGACCTATGGCCTCGCCGAGGTCGAGATCGAGCCGCTCGCCTTCGGAGCAGACCAGACCGCCTTCATTACGGCCGTGGCCTCGGAATCGCGGCGCGGCCTCTACCCCCGCGGCTTCCACGGCGAACAGCCCTACTGGACCCTGGTCGGCGTCGATGGTGGCGGCGAAAGTGGCCTGATAGGCGAGGATGGCGCCATCGAACTCCGCCGCGGCGGCCCCTCGATTGAACCCTTCATTCTGGAAGACGGCCGCCTGACCACCTGGGCCGACGTCAACATCACCCAGGGCCTGCGCGACGACGACCTGCCCATACCCTGGGTCCAGTGGCAGACCGACGACCTGACGCTAAAGATCGAGGCCTTCGCCGACGGCACGCCCGAGACCTCCCGCCTGTTCGGCCGCTACCATCTGACCAACACCTCGGACCGAGCGCGCACTGTCACCCTGGCCCTGATGGCACGCCCCTATCAGGTCAACGGCCCGAAGCAGTTCCTCGCCGTCCCCGGCGGCGTCGGCCCCATCGTTCAGATCGACTGGACCGGCGGCGAGCTGGTGCTCAACGACAACACCCGCGTGCGTCCGCTGGTCATGCCCGATGCGGTTGCGGCATCCATCTTTGCCTCCGGCGCCGATCCTCTCAGCCTGCTGACCCAACCCGACCGCCGCCAGCCGGTGGATGAGCGCCTGGTCGAGTCCGATGACGGCCTGATGGCCGGTGCCCTGTTCTACGAGGTCACCCTCCAGCCCGGCGAAACCCGCCAGTTCGGCTGGATGCTGCCCATGGCCGGTGTCCCCGATCCCCTGCCGGTCACCGGCTCGGTCGAGGCCGCTCTGGATGCCTTCGAGGACCGCGTCGCCGCCGACTGGCGGGCCAAAATCGACCGCGTCGACCTGATCCTGCCGCCCCAGGCCCAGCAGGTCGAGGATGTGCTCAAATCCTCGCTGGCCCACATCCTGATGTCGCGTCAGGGGCCGATCCTCCAGCCCGGCACCCGCTCCTACAACCGCTCGTGGATCCGCGACGGCGCCATGATCGCCGAAGGGCTGAACCGCCTCGGCCATGCCGACATCTCGGTCGCCTATCTGCGCTGGTTCGCCCCCTATGTGTTCGACAACGGCAAGGTGCCGTGCTGCGTCGACGCGCGCGGCGCCGACCCGGTCCCCGAGAACGACAGCCACGGCGAGTTCGTCTTCCTCGCGGCCGAGGTCTATCGCTACACCGGCGACCGCGCCCTGCTGCGCGACGTCTGGCCCCAGGTCGAGGGCGCCATCGACTATATGGACGAGCTCCGCGCCGAGACCCGCACGGCCGAGTTTCAGACCCCCGACACCCGCCACCTCTACGGCCTCCTGCCCCCGACCATCAGCCACGAGGGCTATTCCGACAAACCGGCGTACTCTTACTGGGACGACTTCTGGGGTCTGGTCGGCTATCGCGATGCCGTCTTCATCGCCGATGTGCTGGGCGAGGACGCGGCCGAGGCCCGCTTCGCCGCCGGTCGGGACCAGTTCAGCACCGACATCGCCAATGCCATTGTCGGCACGGCCGCCTTCCACGACATCGACTGGATCGCGGGCGCCGCCGACCGGGGTGATTTCGACGCCACCTCGACCACCATCGGCTTGTCACCCGGCGGCCTGATCGATGTCCTGCCGCAGGACCTGCTGCGCCGAACCTTTGACCTCTACTGGCTGAAATTCGAGGCGCGTCGCACCGGCGACTGGACCCCCCTGATGGCCGAGGACTGGGACGCCCGGCCCGACTGGCCAGACTACACGCCGTACGAACTGCGCTCGGTCGGTGCCTTTGTGAGGCTGGGCCAGCGCGACCGCGCCATCTCCGCCCTCGACTACTTCTTTGGCGACCTGCGCCCGCAGGCCTGGAACGGCTGGGCCGAGGTGGTTGGCCGCGACAAGCGCGAACCGCGCTTCATCGGCGACATGCCCCACGCCTGGATCAGCTCGGACTATATCCGTTCGGCGCTGGACCTGTTCGTCCACGAGCGCGACCGCGACCACGCCCTGGTGCTGGCCGCCGGCATTCCGCTGGACTGGATCAACACGGAGGAGGGGGTCGGCATCCGCAATCTGCGCACCCCGTACGGCGCCGTCAGCTGGTACCTTCGGCAAGAGGGTGGGGGCTATGTGCTCGACCTCGACACGAGGGCCACCCCGCCCGGCGGCTTCGTCCTCGCCTGGCCCGAAGGCAGTACTGCCCGTTCCGCTCGCATCGACGGCCGCCCCATCAACTGGTCGGGCGGTGACCTGCCCATCCCCCTCGGCACCCGCCGCGTGGAGCTGCGGTAGGAGGCACTACGCGTCTCCTCCCTATCGAAGATGGGGAGGGGGACCACGGAGTGGTGGAGGGGTTCTTCATCCCGCTCACGCCTCAAGAACCCCTCCGTCACGTCGGCTTCGCCGCCGCGCCACCTCCCCAACTTCGTTAGGGAGGAGACAGATATTGCGATAGCCGCCCCCAATTTCCCCAACCCATTCAACACCCCCTCCGTTTCCCGGACCGTTTTGCCCGACCAGGTTCAGCCGCGTGCCACACTCCTCCCGTCCCGTTGCACGGAGGGCTCGTAAGGCCTGCGACCTTGCAAGCGGCGGGAGCGGATGGAGCGGGGTCGGACCTAACGGTCCGAGCGCCTCGATCACTGCCTCCGGGTGCGTGATCGGGGCAAGGGCTGAGGGGG
>CAXQIE010000031.1:0-60410 GCA_964224415.1 Neptunomonas phycophila | reverse complement strand
CGATGGTCCCTCTGCCGGTGACCACGCCGTCGCCGGGGATGCGCTGCTTTTCCATGCCGAAGTCGTGCGAGCGGTGCTCGACGAACATGTCGGTTTCCTCGAAGGAGCCCTCGTCCAGCAGCACCTCTATACGTTCGCGCGCGGTCAGCTTGCCCTTCTTGTGCTGGGCAGCGATGCGGGCTTCGCCCCCGCCGAGCTTGGCCCCGGCGCGGCGTTGTTCCAGCTGGTCGAGAATGTCTTGCATGGTCCGAGTCCTGAGCGTGGTCTTTGCGCGCAGGCTTAGGAGGCGAGGGCGGCGCTGGCAACATGTCTCCTCCCTGCGAAGCGGGGAGGTGGCGCGGCGGCGCAGCCGACGTGACGGAGGGGATCCGGGGGGCGAGCGCGGGGCAAGAACCCCTCCACCACTCCGTGGTCCCCCTCCCCATCTGCGATGGGGAGGAGACTCTAGCCGGTAAGCGCCGCCAGGCGGTTCAGCTCTGCGATGTGGGCGGCGAAGGCCTTTTTGCCGGCGGGGGTCAGGCTGGCCCAGGTGCGGGAGCGGCCGTCCATGGGGGTCTTGGCCAGTTTGACATAGCCGGCCTCTTCCAGCTGTTTCAAATGTTTGGACAGGACCGAGTCCGACACCTTGAGGCTGTCGCGGAGGAGGGCGAACTCGGCCTCGTCGACACTGGACAGGATGGCGCAGATCTGCAGCCGCCCGGGAGCGTGGATGACGGGATCGAAGAGGGGCGGCGTCATCCCTGCGCCTCCGAGAGCTCGCGCTTCCAGACGTGCATCCACAGACGGCCGCCGACGATGGCAAGGACGAAGCCGGCGGCGCCGGTGGCCAGCGGCATCCAGACGATGCCGGCATACTTGCCCCAGATCGACAGGCCCATCAGGCCGACAAGGACGGCGGCAAGAGCAAAGGCGACCCAGCGGGCGCGCTTCGGCGAATAGCCGCTGACCCACCAGCCGACGCGGTTCCGCCACCACTGGACGCAGATGGCCAGCCCCGCGAGGGCGAACACCAGCACCAGCATCGACCAGGGGACGGGCAGCCCCTGACTGGCCACCAGCCCTCCACAGATCGCGCCATAGGCGATGTCCCAGCCGACGGGATAGGCCAGGGTGTCGGTCACGCCTTCGCGGGCTTCGCGGATGCTGGCCAGGGCGTCTTTCGGGTCTTCGGTCATCGGTGATCCTCACTTTCCAATGCGGAAAGTAACATGACTTTCCAGGCTGGCAAGTGACAATTTTCCGAAGTGGAAAGTCAGCCCCTGCGGAAGGGCGACTGTTCGTCGGTGAGGGCCCTGATCTCAGCCTCGATGGCGGGGCGCTCATGGTCCAGATAGCGGGCGATGGCGTCGCGGAAACCGGGGTCGGGAATGTGGTGGGCCGACCGGACCGGGGTGGGCAGATAGCCGCGCGCGATCTTGTGCTGGCCCTGGGCGCCGGCCTCGACGCGGGACAGGCCGCGCGACAGGGCAAATTCGATGGCCTGATAATAGCAGAGCTCGAAATGCAGGAAGGGGATGTCCTCCAGCGTGCCCCACTGGCGGCCGTACAGGGCGTCGCGGCCAATGAAGTTGAGGGCGCCGGCGATGGGGGTGTCACCCCGATACGCCATCACCAGGGCGATGCGGTCGGCCATGGTCCGGCCGATGCGCGAGAAGAAGTTGCGGGTCAGATAGGGGCGGCCCCATTTGCGACTGCCGGTGTCGATGTAGAAGGCGAAGAAGGCGTCCCAGACGGCCTCGGTCAGGTCGGCGCCGGTCAGGATGCGGATGTCGAGCCCGGCCTGTGCCTCGCGCCGCTCGCGCCGGATAGTCTTGCGGCGGTTCGACGACAAGGCGGCGAGGAAACCCTCGAAATCGCCATAGCCCTGATCATGAAAGACATACTGCAGGTCCAGCCGCGGCAGCCAGCCTGCGTCGGCCATTTCCCGCCATTCCCCCTCGGTCGGGAAGTTGACGTGGACCGACGACAGGTCGAGGCGCGCGCACAGGGTCTCGGCGCCTCGGATCAGAGCCTGACGCACCGTGCCGGGGTCGGCGTCGGGGTGGATCAGGAAGCGCGGGCCGGTGACGGGGGTGAAGGGGACGGCGCCCAGCAGCTTGGGAAAGTAGCGGCCGCCCGCGCGCTCCCACGCCTCGGCCCAGGCGTGGTCAAAGACATATTCGCCGCTGCTGTGCCCCTTCAGCCAGAGGGGCATCAGGCCGAGGATGCGGCCCTGATCGTCTTCCAGTGCCAGATGCCGACCGGCCCAGCCCTGATTGGGCGCGGCGCTGCCCGAGGCCTCGCAGGCATCGAGGAAGTCATAGCCGATGAAGGGATCGCCCGTGGGGGCGGCCAGCGCCTCCCACGCATCCCGGCCGACCTCGGCGACCGCGCCGTGGACGCGGAGGGTAAAGCCTTCGTCCGTCACTTCACCTCGACGATGGCGTCCACCTCGACGGCGAAGCCCAGCGGCAGGCGATAGACGCCGACGGCCGAGCGGGCGTGGCGACCGGCGTCGCCGAACACCTCGACCATCAAGTCCGAACAGCCGTTGATGACGGCCGGAATGGCGATGAAGTCCGGTCCGGCCTGGACGAAGCCACCCAGCTTGACCACGCGCACGACCCGCTCAAGGTCGCCGTCCAGGGCGTCCTTGATCTGGGCCAGCAGGTTGACGCCGCACATGCGGGCGGCGCGGGCCGCGTCCTCGGGGCTGACGTCGACGCCGACTGTGCCCTTGATGCCGCCCGAGGCGTCATTCGACAGCTGGCCCGAGATGTGGACCAGATTGCCGCTGCGCACCCAGGGCACATAGTTGGCGACGGCCTTGGCGGGCTCGGGCAGGTCGAGGCCCAGTTCGGCGATGCGGTCGGCGTAGGTCATGGTCGTCTCCTGATGTCTTTCGGGGCGTTTAGCCCGGCGCGGGCGAGGCGTCACCCCGTCCGCAGTGTCGCGCTCAGCTTTTCAGAGACCGGCCCGAGATGACGGCGGCGGGGCCAAAGCGGTCGCGCAGCCGGTCGATGGTGGTCTCGGTATTGAGCTCGCGCGTGCGGTCGGCTGCAAACAGGCCGGGGGCGACGTCGGCGGCATCGACCAGATCGGCCATGCCAATGCCGATCAGGCGATAGGGTGTGCCCAGTTCGGGTTTCAGCAGGGCGCGGCCCTCGGCAAACAGGGTGCGGGCGGTCTGGACCGGATCGGCCAGGGTGCGTCGCCGGGTCAGGATGCGGAAGTCTGTTCGCCTGAGCTTGAGCGTCACGACCCGGCCGGCGATGCCGTCGCGCCGGGCCTTGGCCGCCAGCTTCTCGCACAAGGGCCAGAGCTGGGACTCCAGATCGGCGGCCGAGGACAGATCGACGTTGAAGGTGGTCTCGGCGCTCATGCCCTTGCGGTCATGCTCGGGATCGACCGGGCGGCTGTCGCGACCGTGGGAAAGGTCGTGCAGACGCAGGCCCCAGTCTCCATAACGTTTGACCAGATCCCGCACGTCGGCACCGGCCAGCTGGCCGATGGTCTCGAACCCGTCCGCGCGCAGTGTCCGCCCGAAGATGGGGCCGACACCCGGCAGGATGGACACGGGGCGCGGGGCCAGCAGCTGCTGGGCCTCGGACCCGATCACCGAAAGGCCGCGCGGCTTGTCCAATTCCGAGGCGACCTTTGCGAGGAAGCGATTGGGCGCGAGGCCGATCGAGACGGTCAGTCCGACCTCGTCCTCAATCCATTTCTGCAGCTTGGCCAGCTGCCAGGCGGGTGAGCCACCGTTCAGGCGCTCGGTGCCCGACAGATCGGCCCAGGCCTCGTCCAGCGACAGGGTCTGGATCAGGGGGGTGAGGTTGGCGAGCGCGCCCAGGATGCGTCTGCTCTCGTGCTTGTATTTGGCAAAGTCGGGCTTGATGACCACCGCATCGGGACAGGCCTTGAGCGCCTTGAACATCGGCATGGCCGAGCCGACGCCGTACTGGCGGGCGACGTAGCAGGCGGTCGCCACCACGCCCCGGTCGCCGCCACCGACGATCACCGGAAGATCTCGCAGCTCGGGCCGGTCGCGCTTTTCGACCGAGGCATAGAAGGCATCGCAGTCGAGGTGGGCGATGACCAGACGGTCCAGTTCGGCATGGTTCACCATGCGCGGCGACCCGCAGGCCGGACAGCGGGGTTCCGGCCGGTCGAAACGCGACAGACAGTCTCGGCAGAGGGAGGTCATCCGGGGCACCGGGGCCGGAGGTGGCCCTTCACGTCAACTTAAGACTGGGCGGGCATGCTGACCATGGAGAAGACGACAACAGCCCCGCCGCCGGCAAGGGGCGGCAGGAACCGGTGATGATGTCCAAGAAAGTCCTCATCGTGGAGGATAACGAGCTGAACATGAAGCTCTTTCATGATCTGCTCGATTCCCAGGGGTATCAGACCTATCAGACCCGCGAGGGCCTGACGGCCATGGCCATGGCGCGCCAGCATCGTCCCGACCTGATCCTGATGGATATCCAGCTGCCCGAGATCAGCGGCCTGGAAGTCACCAAATGGCTGAAGGACGACGAGGAGCTGGCGCATATCCCGGTCGTCGCCGTGACCGCCTTTGCCATGAAGGGCGATGAGGAACGGATCCGCCAGGGCGGATGCGAGGCCTACATCTCCAAGCCCATCTCGGTGATGCATTTCCTGGACGTGGTCCGGAAACATATGGGCTGACGCCATGCCAGCCAGAATCCTTGTCGTCGATGATATCGAGACCAACGTCCGGCTGCTCGAAGCCAAGCTGACGCTGGAATACTATGACGTTCTGACCTGCGGCAGCGGGGCGGCGGCGCTGGAGCTGGCGGCCGCACATCACCCCGACATCATCCTGCTGGACGTCATGATGCCGGACATGGACGGGTTCGAGACCTGTCGCCGGCTGAAGGCCGATCCGGCGACCCGGCATATTCCGGTGGTTCTGGTGACGGCGCTGGACGGTCGCGAGGAGCGCATCAAGGGCCTTGAAGCCGGGGCCGATGACTTCGTCACCAAACCCATCGACGATGTGGTGCTGCTGGCGCGCATGCGGTCGCTGACGCGGCTCAAATCCATCATGGACGAACTGCGGGCCCGCGAGGAGAGCGGTCGCCGGCTGGGCGTCGACACCGATGCCGCCGGGCGCCTGCGCGCCACCGGCGGGCGGATCCTGGTGATTGACGACGACCCGCGTCAGGTCGAGCGCATTCGCAGCCAGCTGGACGGCGAACACCGGCTGACAATCGAGACGGACATCGAAAAGGGGCTGGCCGCCCTGCGCGGCCCCTTTGATCTGGTGATCGCCAATACAGCGTCGCGGGGGTTCGACGGGCTTCGTCTTGTAGCCCAGAGTCGGTCGCTGGAGTCCACGCGGCCCCTGCCGGTGCTGGCGGTGGTCGACCCGCATGCGCGCGCCCGCATGATCAAGGCGCTGGAACTGGGCGCCAACGACATTCTGGCCACCCCTATTGATGTCGAGGAACTGGCCGCGCGGGCGCGCACCCAGGTGCGGCGCAAGCGCTATGCCGACTTCCTGCGCCAGAAGCTGGACTACAGCCTCGAGATGGCGGTGACGGACGCCCTGACCGGCCTGCATAACCGGCGCTATATGGCCGGCCAGCTGCAGGCGCTGGTGGGGCGCGCCAACCAGGGCGGCGAGCCGGTCGCCCTGCTGATGATGGACATCGACCACTTCAAGGCGGTCAACGACGGCTTTGGCCACGATGCGGGCGATGAAGTGCTGCGCGAGTTCGCTGTCCGTCTGGCGACCAAGGTGCGGGCGGTCGACCTGCCCTGCCGGATGGGCGGCGAAGAGTTTGTGGTGGTCATGCCGGGCACCCGGCTGGAGGATGCCGTTCGCATCGCCGACCGTATCCGCGCCGACATGGCCGGGGCCCCGTTCCCCGTCATGGGGGGCGACGCCCACCTGCAGATCACCATCTCGATCGGGGTGGCGGCGACCACGGGCCGCGAGGACACCCCCGATGCCCTGCTGAAGCGGGCTGACGAAGGGGTCTATGAGGCCAAGTCCGCCGGCCGGAACAAAGTGATCGCGCGGGCGGCCTAGAACGCTTCGCCGCCATCCTCTGGCTTGACCAGAGGATCGGTCCGGGCAGGACGCCTCCGAGCGTGACACCGACCCTCGGATCAAGTCCGAGGGTGACGAAGTTTGGGGAGCTCATGCTAGCGTGAGTGCATGACGACAGACCCCTCGCATGGATGGGAAGCGATCGCGGAGGCCTTCATGGCGGCGCGGTCCGACACCGGCGCGGAGGTGATACGCCACTGGGCCGAACAGCTGCCCCCGGGCACGGCGGTGGTGGACATTGGCTGTGGTTTTGGTGAGCCGGTCACGCGGACCCTTATCGAGGCGGGGCTTGCGGTGTCGGGCGTCGATGCGTCGCCGACGCTGGTGGCGGAATACCGGCGGCGGTTTCCCGACTGTCCGGTCGTCTGTGAGGCGGCCGAGACCAGCGACCTGTTTGGGCAGCAGTTCGACGGCGCGCTCGCGGTGGGATTATTGTTCCTGTTGCCGGAGGAGGATCAGTATCGGCTGATCCAAAGGGTGGCGCGCGCGCTGAGGTCCGGCGGGCGCTTCCTGTTCAGTGCGCCGCGTCAGGTTTGCGAATGGGACGACCGGCTCACCCGTCGGGCGTCACGCTCGTTGGGCGAGGCGGCCTATCGGGAGGCGCTGGAGGCGGTGGGGCTGCCCCTGCTCAGCCAGACGACCGACGCGGGCGGCAACCACTATTTCGACGCGATGAAGGCCTGAAGGTCACAGCAAAACGCCCGGCCTTTGCGGACCGGGCGTTGCAGATTCCGTAAAGGTAGCAGGATCTTACTTGATCTTGCCTTCCTTGAATTCGACGTGTTTTTTCACGACCGGGTCGTACTTCCTGACGACCATTTTTTCGGTCATGGTGCGGGCGTTCTTCTTGGTGACGTAGAAGAAGCCGGTGTCCGCCGTGGAGTTGAGGCGGATCTTGATGGATGCCGGTTTGGCCATCGGACAATTACCTTTGCGACGGCGAAAGCCGTGAATGAGAGGCGCGGAACATACTCAGGCGCGCGCCCAAGTCAACGCCGACATTGTCACAGCCGGTTTTTCTTGTGCCCGGGGGTCGAGCGGCTACGGTGACGGCCATGAAAATCTTGCCGATGGCCCTGAGCGCCCCCGCCGCCGTCCTGTCCCTGATGATGCTGGCCGGCTGTGCCTCCGGCCCGTATGCGAGCGGTGGTGGCGCGCAGGACGCGTTCTTCGCCAATCTGACAGAGCTGTGCGGACAGACCTTCGAGGGCAAGGTGGTGACCGATGATCCGGTCGATGCCGATTTCCGCCGTCAGCGGCTGGTCATGCATGTGCGCGACTGTTCCGAGACCGAGATCCGTATTCCCCTCCATGTGGGCGCCGACCACAGCCGCACCTGGGTGATTACGCGCACATCGAGCGGCCTGACGCTGAAGCACGACCATCGCGACCCGGACGGCACGGCTCACACCTTGCACTGGTACGGCGGAGATACCGGGAATGCGGGCACGGCGACGCGTCAGGAGTTCCCGGTCGATGCCTTCTCCATCGCCCTGTTCAACGCCAACAATGCAGCGGTCTCGACCACCAATGTCTGGGCCGTCGAGGTCAATCCGGGCGAGACCTATGTCTATGAACTGGCCCGCGAGAACCGCCTGCTGCGCGTGGCCTTCGACCTGACGAGGCCCGTCGCCCGCTAATCCATACCGCTGCAAGACCGAGAGGTAACGATGACCGACACCCCGCCGGCCACGCCGAACGGCGCCCCGCCCCCAAGCAAACGCAATCTGTTCACGCGGTTTCTGGACGGGGTGGAGTGGCTGGGCAACTGTCTGCCGCACCCGGTGACGCTGTTCTTCCTGCTGGCGGTGGGGATTGTGCTGCTGTCCGGCCTGTTCGGGGCGATGGGGCTGGCGGTCGAGGACCCGCGGCCGGAGGGGGCTTCGGGCCGTGCCGATGACGGGATGATCCGTGCGGTCAGCCTGATGACGGCCGATGGTCTGCGGCGCATCTTCACGGGCCTTGTCGACAACTTCACCAGCTTTGCGCCGCTGGGTGTGGTGCTGGTGGCCATGCTGGGCGTGGGTGTGGCCGAGCGGTCGGGGCTGTTGTCGGCGGCGGTTCGCGGCATTGTGCTGGGCGCCTCGCCCAAGGTGGTGACCTTTGCCATCGTCTTTGCCGGGGTGCTGTCGAACACGGCGTCCGAGATGGGCTATGTGGTGCTGATCCCGCTGGCGGGCGCGGTCTATTACTCATTGGGACGACATCCGCTGGCGGGTATGGCGGCGGCCTTTGCCGGGGTGTCGGGTGGCTATTCCGCCAATCTGCTGATCGGCACGGTCGATCCGCTGCTGGCCGGGATCACCGAAGAGGCCGCGCGCCTGATCGACCCGACCTATGCCGTGACCGCGACGGCCAGTTATTTCTTCATGTTCGTCAGTACCTTCCTTGTGACGATCATCGGCGGTCTGGTCAGCATCCATATCGTCGAGCCCAAGCTGGGCGCCTATGACAAGACAAAGGCCGATCCCGAGATCCTGAAGGGCGGGTCGATGGACGCCCTGACGCCGCTGGAGAAAAAGGGACTGAAGGTCGCCGGTCTGGCAGTGCTGGGGGTGCTGGCGGTGATGGCGCTGACCCTGGTGCCCGACTGGGGCCTGTTACGCGACCCGGAGACGGGGGACCGCATCCGCTCGCCCTTCTTCAGCGGCTTTGTCACCTGGATCCTGCTGTTTTTCCTCGTGGTCGGATTTGCCTATGGGCGGACGGTCGGGACGGTGAAGAACGACCGCGACGTCATCGACGGCATGGCCTCGGCCGTGTCGACGCTGGGCCTCTATGTGGTGATCGTCTTCTTTGCCGCGCAGTTCGTGGCCTTCTTCGGATGGTCGAATCTCGGGGCCATCACGGCGGTCAATGGCGCGACCTTCCTCAAGGAGAGCGGGCTGACAGGACCGGCGGTGTTCATCGGCTTCATCCTGATCTGCTGTTTCGTGAACCTGATGATCGGCTCGGCCTCGGCCCAGTGGGCGATGACGGCGCCGATCTTCGTGCCCATGCTGATGCTGATCGGCTATTCGCCCGAGGTGATCCAGACCGCCTACCGGATCGGCGATTCCACGACCAACATCATCACCCCGATGATGAGCTATTTCGGTCTGATCCTGGCGTGGGCGACCCGCTACAACAAGGATGTGGGCATCGGCACCATGATCGCGATGATGCTGCCGTACTCGATCTTCTTCACCCTCGCGTGGACGGTACTGTTCTTCCTGTGGGTGTTCGGCCTCGGCCTGCCGGTTGGGCCGGGATCACCGACGTATTACGGGGGGTAGGGCATCCTCTGCCCGTTCCCCGGAAGCTCAGGCCTTCGACTTCTGGATCAAGAATTCGGACCTCTGGCGGACAGCGGGGCTGGGGTCTGATTTCAGGGTGTTCAATAGCCCGAGGAACGGCTTCAGATCGGTCGGCTTCCGGATCAGAATATCCAGTGCTCCTCGACGCACGATCGGCGATCGGTCGGAGGCCGCGTCGGCAATGACCTCTTCCAGAGGGAATGAGATCGAAAGCCGTCGACTTTCGTATTCGTATTTGGGAGTGCGGAGATACGGAGCCGTTTTTCGACCCTTGGCAATGGGCCATTTGACTTGGCCAGTGGCCATGGCTTCGTAGGCGTTGCGCCTGACATGGGGCGATACCGCCGTGCGCGAGAGCCGGGGCAAGGCTTGGTCGAGCGTCGGGACTCTCATGGCGAGCTGCATGGTCTTGGCTATCGGGCCAGACGCACTCGAGCAAAGATGTTCTGCCAACGCCTTTGCGACATCGTCTCTGCAAAGGGCGTGGGTGAGGGTGTCCTGAGCGGACATCTCCCAACGCTCCCAGGCCAGATGGCGGGACAGCAAATAGGGCGCAGCGCCTGCTATCGCCGCCGGGCTGGTGCTTTTGAGGAGCCTTGGGGTCTCGGCCACGGCGCTGGCCCGGACTTGGGGCACCCAATCGTTCATCCGCCAGAACAGCGCCGCCACGAAGAACGGTGAAGCGGGCAATCGATCCAGTCGCTGAAGCGCGGCTTCACGCAGATAGCCACTGTGGTGGAAGATAAATACTGGCGCGAGGCGAGGGTTTGCCTTCAGCCAGTCCAGAGGTGTGACCTGACGACGCCTGAAAGGGAAAAGGCACCCTGTCTGACGGCTGCGTGGGTCGTAATCGCTCCATAACCCCGCCCAGACAGCAACCCGGTAGCCCGCCCAAGGAACCGATGATGGGGGAAGCTTCGCCAACTCAAAGACAATGCCGTCGATCAGGGCGTTGGGAACGACTTTGCCGTAGGGTATTGCGCGGAGTTGATCCAAGCGCTCGTCCAGAGCCTTGGGCCAAGGCTTCCGAAGCTCAGTGCTGGGCATTGCCCACCGTCACCCCACCTTCACCCGCGTGGCCGCCTCGGGCAGGTCTTCCCCGAACGCCCGCTGGTAGAACTCCGCAATCGTCGGGCGTTCCAGCTCGTCGCACTTGTTCAGGAAGGTGAGGCGGAAGGCGAGGCCGATATCGCCGCCGAAGATGGTGGCGTTCTGGGCCCAGGTGATGACGGTGCGGGGCGACATGACGGTCGAGATGTCGCCGTTCATGAAGGCGTTGCGCGTCATGTCGGCCACCCGGACCATGGCGGCGATGGTGCGCTTGCCCTCGGCATCCTGCCATTCGGGCACCTTGGCGGCGACGATCTCGGCCTCGACGTCGTGGTCGAGGTAGTTGAGCGTGGTCACGATGTTCCAGCGGTCCATCTGGCCCTGATTGATCTGCTGGGTGCCGTGGTAGAGGCCCGAGGTGTCGCCGAGGCCGATGGTGTTGGTCGTGGCGAACAGGCGGAAATGCTTGTTGGGGCGGATGACGCGGTTCTGGTCCAGCAGGGTCAGGCGGCCCTGGGCTTCCAGCACGCGCTGGATCACGAACATCACATCGGGGCGGCCGGCGTCATATTCGTCGAACACCAGGGCGATGGGGCGCTGGATCGCCCAGGGCAGCATGCCCTCGCGGAACTCGGTGACCTGTTTGCCGTCTTTCAGGACGATGGCGTCCTTGCCGACCAGATCGATGCGGCTGACGTGGCTGTCGAGGTTGACGCGCACCAGCGGCCAGTTGAGGCGGGCGGCGACCTGTTCGATGTGGGTCGACTTGCCGGTGCCGTGATAGCCCTGAACCATCACGCGGCGGTCGAAGGCGAACCCCGCGCAGATGGCCAGCGTCGTCTGGGGGTCGAAGCGATAGGCCTCGTCGATGTCCGGGACATGACTGTCGCGCTCGGTGAAGACCGGCACAGTCATGTCGGCGTCGATGCCGAACAGCTCCCGGACCGTCGCCTTGCGGTGCGGTTCGAGCGTCAGCAGGGGATCGGGCAGGGAGTCGAGCGGAGAGGTCATGGGGTGCGCTTAGCGGATGCGGAGGGGGAGTTGAAGCCCGTCAGGCCAGACCGGCCTTCTGGAGGGTCTTCCAGGCCTTGATGACGCGCTGCAGCTTGGCCTCGGCGCCGCGGTCCCCCTTGTTGTGATCCGGGTGAAAGCGTTTCAGCAGCTCGTGGTAGCGAACCTTGATCGCCTTTTTCTCGACGCCGGGCTCCAGATCAAGGTCCGCCAAGGCCGCGCGCTCAAGCCGGCCGATGCGGCGGTCCTCGCCGGGCTTTTCGGGAACGGCCTCGCCCTTGCGACCGAACAGGCCAAAGCTGTCGCGCCAGGTCCCACCGGTCGTGCCGGCCTTTGAGGCAGCAGCGGATTCGCGGTTCAGGCGCCCGGCCTTCATTTCCCAGGTGGGGCGGCCACCGGTCATGGCCTCATTCTCGCGCGCAGCGGCGATTTCGGCCTCGCTCATGCCAGCGTAGAAATTCCAGCCCTTGTTATATTCAGCGGCGTGCGACTGGCAGAAGTCGTAGAAATCATTGATGCGCTCGCGCGACTTGGGCGCCCGGGCCGTGGCGGCACGGGTGCAGTCGGGCCACTGGCACGGCTTCTCGCCCGGCTTCAGGCGCAGGACGTCAGCCTCGGCCGCGCGCTCCTCTTCCGTGCGAGGGGGCTTGACGCGGATGTCCGTAAAGCGCGGCTTGTATTGAAACGAGGAGGGCATCCCCCAAAGTGTAGGGCTGATTTGGTCCTCATCAAGGAAGATGACATGTCGCACGGCCCGATTGCGCAAAGAATCCTCGAAAAACTGGGGGCGGGCCTGTCGCCGGACGCCATTGAGCTGGTCGATGACAGTGCGCGGCATGCCGGCCACCACCACGAGGGTGGCATGGATGCGAAGCCCGGCGGCGAGAGCCATTTCAACCTGATGATCGTCTCCGAAGCCTTTGAGGGCCTGACCCGCGTCGCAAGACAGCGTCGGGTGCTGGACCTGCTGCGCGAGGAAATGGCGGGGCCGGTGCATGCCCTTTCGGTCAAGGCGCTGACCCCGGCGGAGGCGCGGAACGCTCCCGGCATGTCGTAATCCGCGAACCAGACGCAGATTCACCTCGTCTTAGAAACTTCACCCTAGCGTCACCCCTGAAGTGAACGGTGCGGAGGGGGCCCGCCTTGGTCGAGACGGACGGAATCGGGCAGGATTCAGCGCCTGGCGAAGCTGCGGCGGCCCTGAAGGCCATTCTGCAGACCCAGTATCTGCGCTATCTGATCATCACCAGCTGGGCCTTGGGCCTGCTGGCGGCGCTGGGGCCGATGACGGCCGGTCTGTGGTTCGTCGGAACGCTCGCGGCCGGTGCCGCGCGCGGCGCGGTTGAAAAGCGGATCAGCGAGCGGGTCGGTGCGGGCTGGGGACTGGTTTTCCCGGCCGTCGCGACCGTGACGACTGCGGCGTGGGCCGCAGCGCCCCTGCTAGCCTGGTTCTCGGGCGCGCCGTTCGGACAGCCTCTGGCCCTGACGCTGCTGGTTGCCGGCTATGTGCTGGTGTTCGCGCAGCTGCGCAGCTCGCCCCGTCAGGCGCTTGTGATCTCGTCGCCCTATGGTGCCGTGGCCGTGATTATCGCCGTCAGCCAGTGGGGCACGCCGCTGTTCTGGCCGTTCCTCGCCGTCCTGCCTTTTACGGCGGCCGGCCTGTTCGTGCTGGTGACCATGACCATGATGCGCGAGGAGCGTATCCGTGCGTTTCAGGCCCATCAGGCGCATCTGATCGAAGAACTGGAGGCGGCCCGCGACAAGGCCAATGCCGCCAATGACGCAAAATCCAACTTCCTCGGCATTATCTCGCACGAACTGCGCACACCGATGAACGGGGTGCTGGGCGCGGCGCAGCTGCTGAGCGCCACGCGACTGGAGAATACCCAGCGGGAATATCTGTCGATCATCCGCAACTCGGGCGACAATCTGCTGAGCCTGCTGAACGACATCCTCGACATGACCAAGATCGAGGCGGGCAAGATGACCTTCGAGACCGTCGATGTGTCGGTCGAGGATCTGCATCGTCGCGTGACTGGCCCATTCCAGGCCCAGGCCGAGGCCAAGGGCCTGATGTTCGAGGCGACGTACGAGGGCGACATCCCTGCGACCGTGCGGGGCGATCCGCTGCGCGTCTGCCAGGTGATCCACAATCTGTTGTCGAATGCGGTCAAGTTCACCGACACGGGCACGGTGGCCTATACGGTGAGAGGCAGGAAGCTGGCTGACCGGCGCGTGGCGTTCGAGTTCGCCGTCACCGACAGCGGCACCGGTATTTCTCCCGACGACCTGGAGCGCCTGTTCCAGCCCTTTACCCAGGTGGATGCCTCGTCGACGCGCCGGTTCGGCGGGACGGGTCTGGGCCTGACCATTTCGCGGCGAATGGCCAATATCATGGGCGGCGACATCACGGTCATCTCGGAACTGGGCAAGGGCTCGACCTTCACCTTCGCCGTAGAGGCCGAAGTCGTGGAATGGGCGGCCCCCAAAGCCGTCGAGGAAATCACCGCCGAGGTCGAGGACGGTCGTCAGATGTCGGTGCTGATCGTCGAGGACCACCCGGTCAACCGGATGATCCTGGAGGCCTGGATGAGCTCGGCCGGCCATGTCTCGACCACCGCCGAGAACGGCCAGCTGGCGCTGGATGCCTGCGCCGAACAGCCGTTCGACCTGATCATCATGGACGTCAACATGCCGATCATGGACGGCCTGACCGCGACGCGTCACATCCGTGACGGAGCCGGGATCAACGCCGGAACGCCGATCGTCGTACTGTCGGCCTCGGCGCGCAGCGAGGACCACGCCGCAGGCCTTGAGGCCGGGGCCGATGCCTATCTGAACAAGCCCATCGACTTTGCCGCCCTGGCGAAGATGATGGCGCATGTCGGCGAAGGGCGTGAGGCGCTACGTGAGATGATGGGCACGGAAGCCCTTGCCCAGGCCGCTGCCTGACCGGACAGGCGTGTAAAGAATTCCCTGTCGGGGGGTTCACAAGCCTTTTTGGGGCGCTAGACCCGGGGCATGACTGACACCAGCCTTCTTGCCTCGACCCTGGCCTCGGGCCGGGACGCCGTGACCCTTGATGCCGCCCTGATCGCCAAGGCGACCCAGTTGGTCGGCGATTTTGCCGTCAATCTGACGCTGGCAATCCTGATCCTGATCGCGACGGTGATTGCGTCGCGCTGGGCGGCTTCGGCGGCGCGCAAGGGACTGGGTCGGGTCAGCGCCTTCCGTCGGGATTCGACGGTGCTCAGCTTCGCGGTGCAGATCGTCCGCGTGGCGGTGCTGATCCTCGGTCTGATCGCCGTGCTGCAGCGGCTGGGGGTGCAGACGACATCGATCATCGCGGTTCTGGGTGCGGCCTCTCTGGCCGTCGGTCTCGCGCTGCAGGGTACGCTGTCCAATGTGGCGGCCGGGGTAATGCTGCTGATCCTGCGGCCCTACCGCGTGGGGGACGTCGTCGACATCGGCGGGGTGACAGCGTCTGTGCAGAAGCTGGACCTGTTCACCACACAGCTGAGCAACGCCAGCAACCACAAGATCGTCGTGCCGAACTCTCTGGTGCTGGGCGATCGCATCCTGAATTTTTCGGGCCAGACACGCCGCCGCGTCGAGATCGACTTCACCGTGGGCTACGGCGAGGACCTGAAGGCCGCCCGCGAGGTGCTCGAAGCCGTGGCGAGGCAGCACGAGAAGGTCATGCAGGATCCGCCGGTCTGGTCGGGCGTGACCGGGCTGCTGGACAGCGCGGTCCAGATCACCCTGCACGCCTGGGTCCTGTCCGGGGACTGGTGGCAAACCCAGGCGGACATCATGCAGGCCGGCAAGGAAGCTCTGGATGAGGCGGGGATCGAGATTCCGTTCCCGCATCAGGTCGAAGTGCCCCACAAGGGCGCGGATCTGGCGCGCCTGGTCATGGTGAAGCCGGACAGGGCCGACAGCGAGGAAGGCTGATCCGCATGCGCTACGACTTCGGCTCAGACAACACAGCGGGGATGGCGCCCGAGGCCCTGGCGGCGCTAACGCAGGCGAATGAGGGCTTTGCCCGCGCCTATGGCACCGATGACGTCAGTGCGCGCGCGGCGGACCTGATCCGGCAAAGGCTGGATGCCGAGGCCGAGGTGCGGTTTGTATTTTCGGGCACGGCGGCCAATTCGCTGGCGCTGTCGATGCTGTCCTGGCCATTCGAGGCTGTGCTGGCCCACCATGCGGCCCATGTGTGCACGGACGAGACCGGCGCGCCGGGCTTCTTCGGTCAGGGCGTGGGCCTGATCGGCTTGCCGGGCTTTTCGGGCAAGGTCGACGCGGCGGCCCTGACGGCGCATCTGTCCGAGGCCGAGGTGGGCCATCGCCAGCCGCCTGCCGCCCTGTCGCTGACCCAGGCCACGGAATACGGCACCGTCTATACGCATGATGAACTGAAGACCCTGATTGATCCGGTCAAGGCGCGCGGGCACGGCGTGCACATGGACGGGGCCCGTCTGGCCAATGCGGCCGCAGCGGGCTTTGACCTGACGTCGATTGCCGGGCTGGGCGTCGATGTTCTGGTGCTGGGTGGGGCCAAGGCCGGGGCATTGTGCTGTGAGGCGCTGGTGATGTTCGACACCTCTTTGGCCCGGCGGATCGACAACCGGCTGAAACAAGCCGGGCAGATGGCCTCCAAGGGCCGGTTCCTGGCCGCGCCCCTTCTGGGCCTGCTGGAAAGCGGCGCCTGGGAGACCCACGCGGCCCACGCCAATGCCATGGCGCTGAAGCTGGCCGAGGGGATCGTGACGCGCTCGCCGCACGTGCTGGCCCATCCCGTTGAGGCCAATGCGGTGTTCGTCCGTATGCCGGCGGCGGCGCACCAGCGCCTGAACGCGGCGGGCTGGGCCTGCTACCGCTTCGACGATGGCTCGGTGCGGTTCGTCTGTTCCTGGGCGACGACCGCCGAGGCCGTTGAGGAACTGGTCGAGACGATCGCACGGATCGGCTGACCGAAGGGTTTCGTCAGTGGACCGGTCCCGATGGGGACAGCATTCTGGCTGCATGACGTGGATACTGCCCCTGATGCTGGTGCTTTATGCACCCCAGGACCCGGACCTGACCTCGCGGTTTGTCGGAGAGTGGACGCTGGGCCCCAATCACAAGCTGACTGTCGAGGAGTGGGATCGCTTCGACCCCTGCGCCAACCCCGTGACGATGACAGCGACCGGACCCGATCGGCTGGAAATCGAGAGCCGGCGCGGACGCGAGACTGTAACAGTGACCCGTGACGGCGACACCTTCCTGTGGTGGTCGGAGCGGTATGAGGGCGCACGGCGGGTGCGTTTTACCGAGGATGGCGCGTTGCTGATCGCCTATCTGCCGGATCACCCGATTGATGAGCGGGCGGTGTACCGGGCGCGCTGTCCGCTCGACTGAGCCCTTTGAGCTGACGGCAACGCTGTCCATATAGGGCGGATGGCGATGCGCGGTGAAAGAGGGCGGGGGCGCAAGACGGACCCTGCGGCAAAGATCCTGGACGGAGCAGCGGCGGAATCGCCAGCGGAAGTTCCTTCGACCTGGAAGGCGCTGGCCGATCTGTTCGGGGTTGTGGGTCGATCGGGTGCGCCGCAGCTGAAGCTAAGGGTCATTGCAGCCCTGACCCTGACCCTGCTGGGCAAGGCGCTGGGGGTGGCGGCGCCGGTGCTGCTGGGCATTGCGGTCAATGGACTGGCAGCCGGGCAGGGCGCGGCGGTGGCCGTCGGCTGGGGCTTTGCCGCCTTTGCCCTTGGCTGGGCCGGGGTGCGGTTCCTGTCGTCGGTCACGCCGCAGCTGTCGGATGTGGTGTTCGCCCCGGTGCGGGCCGCGGCCCAGCGCAAGATGGCGGCCGATACCTTTTCCCACGCCCTGTCGCTGTCGCTGGACTTTCACCAGACCAAGCGGTCGGGGGCCCTGTCGCGGATCATGGAGCGGGGCTCCCGCGCCGTGGACTTCCTGCTGCGCATCATCGTCTTCAACCTGGCGCCCACCGGGATCGAGCTGATTCTGGCGGCCGGCGTGCTGGGCGCGCGCTATGACTGGCGGTTCGCGGCCGTGGCTGTGGCAGTCGTGGTCATTTATGCCATCGTCACCTTCGGCATGGCCGGCTGGCGGCTTGAGCACCGGCGGGCGATGAATGCGGCGGACTCCGAGGCCGCCGGTCTGTCGGTCGATGCCTTGCTGAACTATGAAACGGTCAAGTCCTTCGGGGCCGAAACCCGGACCTCCAGCCGCTATGACCAGGCGCTGACCACCTATGTGCAGGCGGCGCTGAAGGCCAATAATTCGCTGGCCATGCTGAACGGCATCCAGGCCTTGATCATGAACCTGGGGCTGGCGATCATGGCCGTCATGGCCGGGTTCGAGGCGGCCGCCGGGCGCATGGGACCGGGCGACGTCATGGCGGCGGTGCTGATCCTGATCTCGCTTTATGCCCCGTTGAACATTCTGGGCTTTGCCTATCGGGAAATACGGCAGGGCTTCATCGACATGGAAGAGCTGCTGAAAGTCACACGCCAGCGGCCGCAGGTGGCCGATGCGCCTGATGCGCATGATCTTGTGCGGCCTGTTGATGCGCGCGGGGGCTGTCTGGCGTTCGAGGATGTCAGCTTTCGCCACGATGCCCGGTCTGCCGGACTGGAGGATGTCAGCTTTGTGCTGGAGCCCGGTCAGACGGTGGCGCTTGTCGGGCCGTCAGGGGCGGGCAAGTCGACGGTGGTCAAGCTGGCGCTGAGGCTGCTGGATCCGCAGACGGGCCGGGTGACCATCGACGGGGAGGACGCGACGGCCGTAACCCAGGCTTCGCTGCGCAGCGCCATGTCGCTGGTGCCGCAGGATGTGGCCCTGTTCAACGATACGCTGCGGTCGAACATTGCCTTCGCCCGGCCCGAAGCCTGCGAGGAGGACATCTGGCAGGCTGCCGAGGCGGCGGAACTGGCGACCTTTATCCGGACCCTGCCGAACGGGCTGGACACCAAGGTCGGCGAGCGCGGCCTGAAGCTTTCCGGGGGCGAACGCCAGCGGGTGGGGATTGCCCGGGCCTTGCTCGCTGATCCGCGTATCCTGATCCTGGATGAGGCCACAAGCGCCCTGGACAGCCGCACCGAACAGGCCATCCAGAAGACGTTGCGCAAGGCCCGGGCCGGGCGGTCAACGCTCGTGGTCGCTCACAGGCTGTCGACGGTGGCCGATGCCGATCTGATTCTGGTCCTGAAGGACGGGCGCGTGGTCGAGCGCGGCACCCACAGCGAGCTGGTGGCGCGGCAGGGTGGGGAATATGCGACTCTGTGGCACAAGCAGACGCGGGGGGCGAAGACTCTGGCCGGTCCAGCCGGGATTTAGGCCTTTTGTGCGATGCCCTTCTTATGCGCCAGTTGGTAAAGGCCCTGTAGCACCTGATCGCGCGCTGCCGTGTCGTCGGTCGGCAGGCTCATCAGCAAGCTCATGGCGCGGACATGAACATCCACCACACGCCAGTCGAACGGGCGTCCGTACTGATGACTGTCGGCAATTTCGCAGAGATTATGGGCGGCCCTGGACACGTGCGCCAGGTCGAAGGGGCTGGCAGCGTCGAGGATGGTGGAACTGGCCTGATAGACCCGGTCGACCCGTGCATCGGTCGGACCATCCTCGGAGCGAATGGTCGACAGGGTATTCAACCGATCATTGATGACCGCCATGGCCTCCTGCCGCATGGGCGCGAGGTTGGCGTCTGCGGCTTTCAGGGCAGCTCCGACACTGATGCCGCCGGGAGCGGAGATCAGGCTAGCAAGGCGCGATTTGCGGCGGACCCAGGTGATAACGCTCATGTTTCGGCTCCGGCTTCGGCGACAGCCTGAGAGGGCGAGGGTGAGCCGTTCCAGCGTCGTTCTCCTGTGGCGGGAGCCCCCTCGTCTCGGAAACGGCGGTCGGGTCCGAAATAGTTGCCAGCTTGCAGAAAGGGACGATTGTCGCGCGCCACCCAGACGATGCGTTCCAGAAGGGTAGAAGGGCTGAAGGGCTTGGTCACCATAAAGTTGGCGCCGCAGTCGCGGGCCTTCAGCACTTTGGATTTCTTGACGTGAGCGGCGGTCATGATGACCGGGATGTAGGAGTTGGGCTCCTTTCTGGCCGCGCGCAGCGACTTGACCAGGTCATAGCCATCCATCTCGGGCATTTCGCAGTCAACTACGATCAGATCGACCACATTGTGTTCAAGGACCTGCAGGGCCTCTGCGGCATTGTCGCTTACAAATTTGATCTGCGCTCCGAACCCAGACAGGGACTGGACGGTGAGGGCGAGCGAAAAGGGCTCGTCATCGACCACCATGACCACGGCGTTCGAAAGATTGACGACTGCGCTGGCGCGTAAGGGGTCGCCGATGCCGCTCATTGACTAAACTTTCACGCCCCGCGGATGAACCCGGCAGATCGTCTCCCGATCTCCCCGTCACCCAAGGCCCTAGCTTTGGCCGAAGCTGATGGATCAATGATTAATGAGAGGCCCGGCCGATGGCGTAGAAGCGGTCGGCGCGCCTGCGGCGCAGCTCCTCGGGCGAGAGACCCTTCATGGCTTCCAGCTCTTCGGCCAGAACGTCCCCGACGTTGGCAATGGCGGTCGCGCGGTCGCTGTGGGCGCCGCCGACGGGCTCGGGGATCAGGCGATCCACGATCTTGAGTTCCATCAGGTCGGGGCCGGTGATCTTCATGGCCATGGCCGCGTCCTTCGCCCGCGCCCCGTCGCGCCACAGGATGCCGGCAGCGCCCTCGGGCGAGATGACCGAATAGATCGAGTGCTCCAGCATCAGTACGCGGCTGGCGGCGGCGATGGCAATGGCTCCGCCCGAGCCGCCTTCGCCGGTGACGGTGGCGATGGAAGGGACGCCGAGCGTCAGGCAGCGCTCGGTCGAGCGGGCGATGGCCTCGGCCTGGCCGCGCTCCTCGGCGCCCAGGCCCGGGTAGGCCCCGGCGGTATCGACAAAGGTTAGGACCGGCAGGCTGTACTGTTCGGCCATGTCCATCAGCCGCACGGCCTTGCGATAGCCCTCGGGCCGGGCCATGCCGAAATTGTGCGTCAGGCGGGTCTGGGTGTCGTGGCCCTTCTCCTGGCCCATGACAACCACGGGACGACCCCGGAAACGGGCGAGGCCGCCGAGGATGGCCTGATCGTCCCCGAACTGCCGGTCGCCGTGCAGTTCGACGAAATCGGTGAACAGGCCGTCGATATAGTCGACCAGATGCGGCCGCTGGGGATGGCGGGCCACCTGGGTCTTCATCCAGGGGTCCAGCTTGCCGTAGATCTTGCGACGCAGCTCGGCCGCCTTGCGCGTCAGGCCGGCGATTTCCGCCTCGAAGGACCCTGCCGTTTCGGACAGCAGGGACAGTTCCTCGATCTTGGCCTCAAGGTCCGCGATCGGCTTTTCGAAATCGAGGTAGTGGGTGGCCATGAAGGCATCCTGCGGCGGGCGGAGACTTCGCCCCGGGAAGGCGGCGGAACCTAGTGGCCCAAACGCCGTGGGGCAAGCGGGGTTCAGTCCTTGCGCGCCAGGGGATGCTTGTCGCGAACGACGCGGGCCAGGTGGTCTCGGGCAACGTGGGTGTAAATCTGGGTGGTTGAGATGTCGGCGTGGCCCAGCAGGGTCTGGACGACGCGCAGATCGGCGCCGCCTTCCAGCAGATGGGTGGCAAAGGCGTGGCGCAGCACGTGCGGGGTCACGCGGCCACGCTCCAGCCCGGCATCGAGGGCAGCCTCTTCCAGCAACTGGGCGAAGCGGCGCGGGGTCAGATGGCCCGAAGCCCCGCTCGACGGGAACAGCCAGACGCTGTCGGGGGCCTTTGGCTTGCGGGCCGCATCGCGCACGGCCAGCCAGGCCTGCACTGCCCGGCGGGCGGCGGGCCCGATGGGGGCCAGCCGCTCCTTGCCGCCCTTGCCTCGCACGATCAGGTGATCAGGGTCGCGACGGAAGGGCTCGACCCTGAGCGCCAGCAGTTCAGAGACCCGCAGACCCGAGGCATAGGCCAGCTCGACCAGGGTCAGCAGGCGCAAGCCCGAGGCACCGTCGCGCTCCATCAGGCGCTCAAACAGGCGTTCGATCTCCTCGCGGCTGAGCACATTGGGAAGGGGACGACCGCGCGCCGGGGCCTCAAGACGGCGGGAGGGGTCATCCTTGCGCCAGCCCTCGGACAGGGCAAAGCGGTAGAATTGGCGCACGGCCGAGCGCCGACGGGCTGCCGTCGCGGCCGACAGGCCAGACTGCGACAGGCCTGCGAACCACCCCTCTACCGCCTGCGAATCGGCCCCCATCAGGCCTCCGGTCTTGCCGAGTGTCGCCTCGGCGTCGGCAAGGTCGCGCCCGTAGGCGGACAGGGTGTTGGGCGCGGCATCGCGTTCGACCGCCATCATCTCCAGAAAGGCTTCGATCTGGGGGGTCACATCCGGCCTTGGCTGTGGCGCGTTGCGCACCATGGTGTAGAGGTCGAAAGGATCATGACCCCAGCCGCCTCTGACGCCAAGCCTGCCTCGACCGTGACCGTCGACCGGACCATTGCCCTGATCGGGCTGATGGGGGTCGGCAAGTCGACCGTCGGGCGTCGGCTGGCCCGCCGTCTGGGCGTGTCGTTCGCCGACGGAGATACCGAGATCGAGGAAGCCGCCGGCATGACGGTGTCGGACATCTTCTCGCTCTACGGCGAGGAGGAGTTCCGGGCGGGCGAGGCACGGGTCATGAAGCGACTGGTCGAGGGGCCGCCCATGGTGCTGGCGACGGGTGGGGGCGCGGTCATGAACCCCGAGACCCGGGCGCTGCTGAAGGACAAGGCCCTGACCGTCTGGATGCGCGCTGACCTGCAGGTCGTGGCCGAGCGGGTCCGGCGGCGCGATACCCGGCCCCTGCTGCGTGGGCGCGACCCGCTGGAGACGCTGAAGAAGATGGCCGAGGTCCGCTATCCCATTTACGCCTTTGCCGATGTGACCGTGGAAGTCGGGACCGGCGCCCATTCACAGGCGGTGGATGCGATCATTGAGGCGATCGCCGCCCATCAGGGGCAGGCGTCATGAGCCGCATCGTCGAGGTCACGGGCGAGGGGTTCCGTCCGTATGAGGTGGTTATCGGGCCGGGGCTGCTGGCCGGAATCGGCGGGATCGCCGAGGTGCGCGCCGGACGCAGGGTCTGCGTGGTGTCGGACGAGACCGTTTTCGGCCTGTATGGCGGGGACGTGGTCGAGGCGCTGGGCACGGCGGGAGCCCGGGTCGGGTCGATTGTGGTGCCGGCGGGGGAGGCCAGCAAATCATTCGGTCAGCTGGAGCGCGTGCTGGACGGCCTGATGGTGCAGGGTATGGACCGCTCCGGGCTGGTGATTGCGCTCGGCGGCGGGGTGATCGGAGATCTGGCCGGACTGGCGGCGGCCCTGTTCATGCGGGGCATCGATTTTGTCCAGGTGCCGACGACCCTGCTGGCCCAGGTGGATTCCTCGGTGGGCGGCAAGACCGCCATCGACACGCCGCGCGGCAAGAATCTGGTGGGGGCCTTTCACCAGCCGCGCCGGGTGCTGGCCGACACGGATGTACTGAAATCCCTGCCGGCGCGTCAGTTGCGCTCGGGCTGGGCCGAGATGCTGAAGCACGGCCTGCTGGGCGATGCGGCCTATTTCGGCCAGCTTGCGGCGGTGAGTGACCCGGTCGGAATGGCGGACGATGCGCTGGCCGATGCCATCGAGCGCTCGGTGCGGATCAAGGCGGCCGTGGTCGGGGCCGACGAGAAGGAGGCCGGGGCCCGGGCCCTGCTGAACCTCGGCCACACCTTCGGCCATGCGCTGGAGGCCGAGCTGGGCTTTGACGAGTCGGTGCTGACCCACGGTGAGGCCGTGGCGCTGGGCTGTGTGCAGGCGTTCGCCTTCTCGGCGGAGGAAGGGTTGTGCTCGCCGGCCGATGCGGAGCGGGTGGCGGACGTCTTTGCCGCCGCCGGCTTGCCGACGCAGCTGGCATCCGTCGGCGTCCTCACGGCCGACGGCGTTCTGGCGCGGATGGCCGAGGACAAAAAGGCCGAGGCCGGGCGCCTGACGCTGGTTCTGGCGCGGCGGATCGGGGAGGCCTTCGTCGTCCGCGACGTGGACGGGGAGCGGGTGCGGGCGTTCCTGAGGGATGCGGGCGCGGTCTAGTCGACGGCCCGACACTCGACCGGGTCGCGATCCCTGACGGTCCAGATGGCCGTCGTGCCTTCGCCGCGCAGCTCATGGCCGCTGGCGCGATACCAGATGCCGGTCTCGGCGCGTTCCAGATGAAGGTCAAAGGCCTGGCCGGTCGAGTTCCGGACCGTCGCCATCTCGCGTGCATTGTCGAAATCGACGGTCAGGCGGTCACCCCCGACACAGACGTAGGAGGCCTGGACCTCGCGATGCAGCATGCGCTCCTGGATCTCCGCGCCGGTGCGCCTGCGGGCCGTCTGGGCCTCGACAGCACGTTGCTGGACGGCATCGCCGTCGGAACTGACCGGTGTGGGGCCCTCGCAGGCCGACAGGGCGGACATCAGTCCGGCAGAGATCAACAGGGGACGGATCATTCGCTTTGCCCCTCCACAGGCGACTGTGCGTCGAAACGGCTGTGGGGTCGGGCCGTTCCCCTTCGCGCGCGGAAGAACCGCCTGAGCAGATCGGCAGCCTCCTTGGCCAAGAGGCCGCCCTCGGTTTCGGGGCGCCAGTGGCAGGTGGGCTGGTCGAAGACGCGGGGGCCGTGGATCACGCCGCCGCCCTTGGGATCGTCCGCCGCCCAGACGACGCGGCCCACGCGGGCGAGGCTGAGAGCGCCGGCGCACATGGGACAGGGCTCCAGCGTCACATAGAGCGTCAGGCCCGTGAGACGGTAGTTTCCCAGCGTCTCGGCTCCGGCCCGCAGGGCGACGATTTCGGCATGGGCCGTGGGATCGCAGCCGGAAATCGGCCGGTTTGCGCCCTCGGCGATGACAGTTCCGGTGGCCTCATCCACCAGAATTGCGCCGATGGGGACCTCGTCCGCGTCCGCCGCCGCTTGCGCCAGGGCCAATGCCATGCGCATGAACCGCTCATCATGGACCGTCATTCCAAAGACAACGACAAGAAGCCCCGCCCGCGTCAAGAGCGCGGCGCCTCTGCCGGCCGCAAACCCGGGGGCAAGTACGACCGCAAGGACGCCCCGCGCGACGCGAAGGGTGGCAAGCCCGAGCCCAAGCGCACCGAGCGGATCGCCAAGGCGCTGGCCCGGGCCGGCATCGCCAGTCGCCGCGAGGTGGAGCGGCTGATCGGTCTTGGCCAGGTCGCGGTCAACGGCAAGATTCTGGATACGCCCGCGACGCTGGTGACCCGCGACGACGTGATTACGGTCAAGGGCAAGCCCGTGGGCGCGGCCGAGGCGACGCGCGTCTGGCGCTATCACAAGCCGGCCGGGCTGGTGACCTCGCACATGGATCCGGCCGGGCGGCCGACGGTGTTCGACGCCCTGCCCAGCGGCCTGCCCCGGGTGATCTCGGTCGGACGACTCGATCTGAACACCGAGGGCCTGCTGCTGTTGACCAATGACGGGGAGCTGAGCCGGGCGCTGGAGCTGCCGACCTCGGCGCTGGTGCGTCAATACCGGGCGCGGGCGCGCGGCCGGATCACCCAGGAAAAGCTGGACACGCTGAAGAACGGAACGACCGTAGACGGTATCCACTATGGGCCGATCGAGGCGACGATCGACAAGGCCAAGGAGACGGCCAGCGAGGACGGACGCGGCCCGGCCAATCTGTGGCTCAGCGTGTCGATCACCGAGGGCAAGAACCGCGAGGTTCGCAAGGTGCTGGAGTCGGTCGGCCTGACGGTCAACCGGCTGATCCGCCTGGCGTACGGGCCGTTCCAGCTGGGCACCCTGCCGGTCGGCTCGGTCGAGGAGGTCGGCCCGCGCGTGATCCGCGAGATGCTGGCCGAATACATCCGGCCCGAGAACCTGCCGCAGGGCAATACGGTCTCGACCCCCGCGCCGATCCCCGGGCGGCGCCCGCGTGGCCCGGTGGTGGTCGGCAAGTCGGGATCAGCCCTGTCGGACCCGTCGCGCAAGCCCAGCCGGGTCCGCGCGGCCGGTGTGGCCACGACCGAGGCGGCCGAGCGCGCCGAGACCGGACGCCGGGCTCCGAAAAAGGACGGCTGGGCCAAGGCCAAACCGAAGTTCGAGCACACCAAATCGTTCAAGCCCCGCGCCCGGCCGGACGGTGAGGGCGGGGAGGGTGCCGAACGGCCGAAGCGCACCTTCAAACCGCGCGAGGACCAGTTCATCGACAAGCCCCGGGGTGAGAAGTCCTGGGGCGACAAGCCGAAAGGCGAAGGCCGGGGCGGCAAGCCCGCCGGAAAGTCCCTTGGCAAGCCGGGGGGCCGGCCCGGCGGTCGCCAGGCAGGCGGTGGCGGCGGCCGCCCGCCCGGCAAGGGCGGTCCGCGCGGTGGGTCAGGGCCCAAACGCTCAGGCTGATCCGGCAGTGGCCTTGAGCCAGCGTGCGAGGCGTAGCGTGCGGCGCAGGGCTGTCGCGGCGGTCAGCAGCACGATGACGGCCAGCGCCAGCCACAGGGCGGCGAAGCTGTGGTCCACATTGGCCAGCGCCAGTCCGGCGGCGACGATACAGCCGAGGGTCAGGGCGGCCATGCGGTGCGGCTTGGCGCCGGGCCCGGCGAAGTCAGCCGCCTGTCCAAGTGCCCGGCCCAGTTCGCGGATATAGGCGGTCAGCACCGCCAGCAAGGCAGCGGTCCAGCCCAGCACGGGGCCGAACGCAGGGTCATAGACCCTGAGCGCCATTCCCGCGCCGACGATGAACAGGGCGTCGGCGATCCGGTCGGGCAGCTCGTTCCAGACCGGGCCCAGTGGGCCACCCCGGCCATGCTCGACCGCCACCATGCCGTCCAGCAGATTGGCCAGCAGACGCAGCTGGATCGCCACTCCGGCCGCGAACAGCCAGCCGGCCCGCGCCGCGTCGTCTGCGGTGGCCGACATCCAGAAGGCCCAGAAGCCGGCGCCTGCGCACACCACACTGAGCGCCGAGATGGTGTCGGGCGACAGGCCCATGCGGGCGGACAATCTGGCAAGGCCGGTGGCCCAGCCGGTGCCGCGCGACTTCAGGGGACGGCGGTTGCCGGTCATGACGCTCTCCGCAGGCTGGCCACATAGACGAAGGCATAGGTGGTGGAGACGGTCCAGGGGACGGCGAGCGTCGCCCAGACCTCGGGTGTGCCCGCCAGGGTGTGGGCGGTGAACAGCACCCCGGCGATGGTCAGGCAGCTGACCAGTGGCGGCACCAGCCGGGCGACCGGACCGCTCATACGGCGAAAGCCGGCCTCGAGCCCGCGCTTCATGATCAGGGTGATCAGGGCGGACAGCGCCCCCTGCACGAGGGCGGCCAGCAGCAGGTCCGGCAGGGGGTGGTCACGGTTGGCAAGGGCCGCCCAGCCGCCCATGGCCAGACCGCCCAGCGCCACATGTACTGCGGTCGAGCGGAACAGGGATGTCGAGAAGGTCTGCCGCGCGGGCCGGTTCTGGGGCATGGTCGGGCCGATGTGTGATTCCAGCACGAGACTAGACCCATGATGGCGCCGCTGACAGCCGGGCCGCTCAGCCTGCATCCGCATGTGGCGCTGGGCTTAGCGGCGGTGCTGGCTGTGCTGACCGTGGCGTCGGTGCTGGTGCTGGCCCTGCCGCGGCTGAAGCCCGGGTTCGACGCAACCGAGCTACGCCTGCGAGTCTGGTCGTGGTGGGGAATCGTGGTGCTGACGGGCGCGGCGCTGGCGCTGGGCTGGGCGGCCGTGACCGTGCTTTTTGCGCTTGTGGCCTTCATCGCGCTGAGGGAGTTCCTGTCGCTGGCGCCGCTGCGGCGGGAAGACCGTTTGATCGTGCTGTTCGCCTATCTGACGGTACCGCTGGCCTTTGGCCTGATCGCGCTGGACCAGTACGGCATCTACCTGGTGTCGATCCCGGTGTGGTTTTTCCTGATTGTGCCGTTCCTGATGGCGTTGGCCGGGCAGACACGGGCGTATCTGGCGACGGTCGCGACCCTGACCTGGGCGGTGATCGTGTGCGTCTATACGCTGGGCACGATTCCGCTGCTGATGCGGCTGCCGGATGCCGAGGCGCCGGCCGGTGCGGCGGGTCTGGTGTTCCTGTTGCTGTTCGTGACCGAGGCCAATGATGTGCTGCAGTACGTCTGTGGCAAGGCCTTGGGACGGCGAAAGATTGTGCCGAGGGTCAGCCCCAACAAGACATGGGAGGGGTTTCTGGGGGGATGGATTCTGACCGGTGGGTTGTTCTGGTTCCTGGCCCCGGTGTTCACGGGTCTGGACCGGATCGAGGCACTTGTGATGGCGCTGGTGATGCCGGTGGCGGGCTTTGCCGGGGATGTGACGATGAGCGCGGTCAAACGCGACCTGGGCGTCAAGGACACCAGCCGCCTGATACCCGGGCACGGCGGCGTGCTGGACCGTATCGACAGCCTGACCTTTACCGCGCCGCTCTATTTCCACCTCATGGCCTATTATGCGCTCGACCGGTACTGAGCCCGCGCGCCCGTTCGGCTGGGGGCGAACGGTGTTCCTGACGCTGGTGGCGCGGCCGCTGGTGCAGTTCATGACGGGCATGGATGTGGTCGGGCGTGAGCGCCTGCCGCGGCGGGGTCCGGCGATCGTGGCGGCCAATCACAACAGCCATATCGACGCCTTCATCCTGCTGTGCCTGTTCCCCGTCGGGGCGCTGCATCAGGTGCGACCGGTGGCGGCGGCCGATTACTTTCTCGCCAATCCGGTGGTCAGCTGGATGTCGCGGCGGATCGTCGGGATCACGCCGATCTCGCGCACGGTCAAGCGCGGCGAGGACGTGCTGGCCCCGGCGCGGGAGGCGCTGGCACGCGGCGAGATCATCCTGGTCTTTCCCGAGGGCACGCGCAGCCGCGACGGGCGCATGGCGCCGCTCAAGGCCGGTGTGGCGCGGCTGGCCGAGGCCTTTCCCGAGGTGCCGGTGGTGCCGATCTGGATCCAGGGCGCAGGGCGGGTGCTGCCCAAGGGGGCGATCACGCCGGTGCCGATGAACTGCACCGCCATGGTCGGAGAGCCTGTGCGCTGGACCGGCGACAAGCATGGCTTCATGGCCGAACTGAAGGACCGGCTGGAGGCGCTGGCCGAGGCGGCCCCGCCGCAAAGGTGGAGTGAGGACGCATGAGGATTGTCGCCGGACGGCTGAAGGGGCGGGCCATCGTGGCGCCGGAGGGGCAGGGCACTCGCCCGACCAGCGACCGGGCGCGGCAGGCGATCTTCAATGTGCTGGAACATGCCGCCTGGGCGGAGACGCTGACGGGGGCGCGGGTCATGGACCTGTATGCCGGCTCGGGCGCGCTCGGCTTTGAGGCCATGAGCCGGGGGGCGGCCTTCTGCCTGTTCGTCGAGACGGCGGATGAGGCGCGCGGGGCGATCCGCGAAAATGCCGATGCCTTTGGCCTGATGGGGGCGACCCGTGTGCACCGCCGCGATGCGACCGATCTGGGGGTGCGGCCCGGCCCGGCGGGTGAGGCGTTTTCGCTGGCCTTTCTGGACCCGCCCTATGGCAAGGGGCTGGGCGAGCAGACGCTGGACCGGTTGCGGGAGGGGAATTGGCTGGCGCGCGGGGCCATCGTCGTGTTCGAACGAGGGGCGAACGAGGCGGACATCGCGACACCCGGCTATGCGAGGCTGGATCAGCGGACCTATGGGGCGGCCGAGGTGCTGTTCCTGCGGCATGAGGGGGATTGAGGCATGGATCGACGCAGCTTTCTGGCGGCCGGCGCTGCGCTGGGTGTGATGGGTACGGGCCGGGTTGCGACCGGCGGCTGGAGTCCTGCCCCGGCCATGCCCTGGCCCGCACAGGAGATCTATGCGGCGACGACCGGCAGCCGGATCCTCGCCGCGGGCGGTCTGGTCGCGCGCCAGGGTGAGCCCCTGCACATCGAACGCCGGGTGGCGATCCTCGATACGACCACCGGCCGCTGGTCCGAGGGGCCGATGCTGCCCCAGCCCCGGCATCACCCGATGATGGTGGCCGACGGCACGGGGCGCACGCTGGCCATCGGCGGCTATCGCCGGGGCGAGGGCGGCGAGTGGGTCAACAGCCTCGAGACCTGGGTGCTGGAGGGGGACAGCTGGAGCTCACTCGACCCGCTGCCGCGTCCGCAGGCCGAGGCGGTCGGGGCACTACTCGGCGGACGGGTGCATCTGGTCACCGGTCGTTCGCCGATCAGCGAGGCCAACGGCAATTGGCCGGATCAGGGCGACGTCGATACCCATCTGGCGCTCGACCCGGTGACGGGCCGGTGGGAGACGCTGAAGCCCGCCCCGATGGCGCGGAACAGCGCGGCGGTCGCTGTGCTGGACGATGCCCTGTGGGTCGCGGGCGGTCGCACGGTTCGTGGCGGTGGCACGGGACAGCTGGACCGCTATGACCCCGTGGCGGACCGCTGGGACACGCTGGCGCCGATCCCGGTGTCGGACAGCGGCCAGCAGGTCGGCGGAGGCCTCGCCATGGGGGCGCTGGGCGGCAAGCTTGTGGCGTTCGGCGGAGAGTGGTTCGCGCCGGGCGGCGGCGGCGTCTTCCCGGAGACCTGGATCTATGACCCCGCGAGCGACGCCTGGACCCGTGGCCCCGACATGATGACTCCGCGTCATGGGCTGGCTGCGGCTGTCGTCGGCGACCGGCTGTACGCCATTGCCGGGGGCGAGGTGGTGTCGGGCGGACGGGCTGGAGCCACAGTTGAGGTGTTTGAGTTTTAGGGCGTCTGTTAAGGCACGCTGACGTTCCCATCCGTGGGTGCGGCGGGTTGGAGGGCAGGCGGAGCGCCGGGCCTTCGCCCGGAGTGAATAGAGTTTACCGTTTCGACGAAGACAGACGCTCCGCGCGGGTGGTTTTCCGGAAGCTTGCGTCGGGTGGCCGTGTTCGGGCCTTACCGCAGCGCCTCCGACGGGCGGGGATGTCCTGCGACACCTCCCGGAACGACTGAGTATCCCCCTCAGCCCTTGCCCCGATCACACACCCGGAGGCGGTGATAAGGGTGTTCGGACCCTGAGGCCCGACCCCGCTCCATCCACTCCCGCCGCCATGAGGTCGCAGGCCTTACGAGCCCTCCGTGCGACGGGACGGGAGGAGTGTGGCACAGGCCGCGACCGGGTCGGGGAGAACGGTGCGAGAAACGGTGGAGGTGTTGAAGGGACGGGGGAATTTCGGCGCTGTCATCGCAACATCCGTCTCCTCCCTAACGAAGTTGGGGAGGTAGCGCGGCGGCGAAGCCGACGTGACGGAGGGGATCTTACGGACGTGCACGAGGGGAAGAACCCCTCACCACCTTCGGTGGTCCCCCTCCCCATCAGGGATGGGGAGGAGACGCTGCGTCAGCCCTTCTGCCCATCCAGCCAGCGGACGGCGTCGGCGTCGCGGGCGCTGAGGTCAGGGTAGTCGGGGTCTGAGCCGACGTCCGGCACGCGGCGCCAGGAGCGGGCGCATTTGGGGTGGTTGGCGGTGTCGATGCGGGCGGTGACGGTGTCGCCGCCGGCCGACAGTTCGGCGCCCGAGGTGCGGAATACCTCGGCGGCATCGAGGCCTTCGAAGACGGCCATCAGGTCGGCGGGCAGGATCACCGTGGGCCAGGCATCGAGGGCGCCGCCGATGACCTTGTCGCGGCGGGCCGCCTCCAGTGCCTCATTGACGGTTTCCAGCACGGTCCAGACCTTGTCCCACCGCGCCGCCTCGGCCTCGTTCTGCCACTCGGCCGGGGTGTCGGGGATGATGCGGGCGCAGTTGGTGCCGGCGTCGGGGTAACGGGTGGTCCAGGCCTCTTCCATGGTGAAGGGGGTGAGGGGCGCCAGCCAGGCGGTCAGGCGCAGGAAGACCTCGTGCATGACGGTGCGGGCCGCTCGCCTGCGGATCGCATCGGGACGGTCGCAATAGAGGCTGTCCTTGCGGACGTCGAAATAGAGGGCCGACAGGTCGCCCGAGCAGAATTCCAGCACCGGGCGGATCACGTCCTGGAAGTCATAGGTCTCATAGGCCTGACGGACCTGGCCATCCAGCTGCCACAGGCGGTGCAGGATGAAGCGTTCCAGCGGGGGCATCTGGTCCAGCGGCAGGCGTTCGGCCTCGTCAAAGCCGGCCAGCGCGCCCAGCAGATAGCGGACGGTGTTGCGCAGCTTGCGATAGGCCTCGACCGTGGTCTGGAGGATCTGTTTGCCGATGCGCTGGTCCTCGGCATAGTCGACCAGAGCGACCCACAGACGCAGGATGTCGGCGCCCGATTCCTTGATGACGGTCGCCGGGTCGGTGGTGTTGCCCAGCGACTTGGACATCTTCTTGCCCTGCTCGTCCTGGGTGAAGCCGTGGGTAAGGACGGCCTTGTAGGGCGCGCGGCCGCGGGTGCCGCAGCCTTCTAGCAGGTTGGACTGGAACCAGCCGCGGTGCTGGTCGGAGCCTTCCAGATAGAGGTCGGCGGGCCAGTGCGAGGGGCGGTCGCCGTCGTAGCCGTGCTCGGGCGTGCGGGGCTCGAGCGTGAAGGCGTGGGTGCAGCCGGAGTCGAACCAGACATCAAGGATGTCCGTGACCTTTTCATACTGGTCGGGGTCGTGAACGCCGAGGAAGTCGGCATCCGGGGTCTCGAACCAGGCATCGGCGCCGCCCTCACGGATGGCCGCAAGGATGCGGGCGTCGACCGCGTCGTCGTGCAGCGGCTGGCCGGTGTGCTTGTCGACGAACATGGCGAGCGGCGTGCCCCAGGCGCGCTGGCGGCTGATCAGCCAGTCGGGGCGGTCCTCGACCATGGAGCGGATGCGGTTCTTGCCCGCCGCCGGGTGGAAGGTCGTGGCGTCGATGGCCTTGAGCGCCGTCTCGCGCAGGGTCTCGCCCCCCTTCAGCGGCTGGTCCATGCGGATGAACCACTGGGGCGTGTTGCGGAAGATGATGGGCGCCTTCGAGCGCCAGCTGTGCGGATAGGAGTGCTCCAGCCGGCCGCGCGCCAGCAGATTGCCCGCCTCGATCAGCTTTTCGGTGACGACCTTGTTGGCGGCGCCGAACTTGCCGATCTTGTCCTTCTTGCCCTCGGTCTCCAGCACCTTGAGCCCGGCGAACAGGGGCACGTGCGGATAGTAGGCGCCGTCGGCATCGACGGTGTCGGGCACTTCCTTGTGGCCGTGGGCCTTCCAGACCTCATAGTCGTCGGCACCGTGACCGGGGGCCGTGTGGACGAAGCCGGTGCCGGCGTCGTCGGTGACGTGGTCGCCCGCCAACAGGGGCACAGCAAAGCCATAGCCGGGATCAAGCGCGGCCAGCGGGTGGGCGCATTCCAGCCCTGACGGGTTGATGTCACCGAGGCGCGTGGTGTCGGCGATCTTTGCCGCCTTGAAGACTTCGCCCGCCAGCTTGTCGGCCAGGATCAGCCGGTCGCCCGGTTTGGCCCAGGGCTCGAACTCCAGCCCCTCTTCCATGGCGGTGACTTCATAGACGCCATAAGCGATCTCGGGGCCGTAGCTGATGGCGCGGTTGGCCGGGATGGTCCAGGGCGTGGTCGTCCAGATGACGATCGAGGGCGTGGCGTGGCGGAAGGCCAGCAGGTCGTCGTCATGGTCGTCGGTGGCGCCCGTGACCGGGAATTTCACCCAGATCGTGGGCGAGACATGGTCGTGGTATTCGATCTCGGCCTCGGCCAGCGCCGTGCGCTCGACCGGCGACCACATGACGGGTTTGGAGCCCCGATACAGCTGGCCCGAGTTCTTGAACTTGTGGAACTCGGCAACGATGGCGGCCTCGGTGCCATAGTCCATGGTGGCGTAGCGGTTGGCCCAGTCGGCGGTGACGCCGAGGCGCTTGAACTGCTCGCGCTGGACGTCGATCCAGCCCTCGGCGTAGGTGCGGCAGGCGGCGCGGAATTCGGCCTTGGAGACCTCGTCCTTGCGGCGGCCCTTGGCGCGGAACTGTTCCTCGATCTTCCACTCGATCGGCAGGCCGTGGCAGTCCCAGCCGGGGACATAATCGACGTCATAGCCCATCAGGAAGCGCGACCGGACCACGAAGTCCTTGAGCGTCTTGTTCAGCGCATGGCCGATGTGGATGTCGCCATTGGCATAGGGCGGGCCGTCGTGCAGCACATAGAGGGGGGCGTTCTGCGACTGGCGCTCGGCGCGCAGGCGGGCATAGAGGTCGCCCCAGGCCTCAAGGATCTCGGGCTCCTTCTTCGGCAGGCCGCCGCGCATAGGGAAGGACGTCTCGGGCAGGAAGACGGTGTCGCGATAGTCGCGGCCAGTGGACGTGTCGCCAGAAGTATTGCCGGTGTCGGCCATGAGTCAGTCTCGTGTCGTTGATCGTTCGCGTGGATTCTTTGGTTCCGCTACCGTTCGCCGCGCGGCGGCTCACTGCTTGAGCGGGGCATCCCGGCGAGCGCGAGGCATCAGGCCTGCGGCGCTACGCCGGGCGGCTAATCGAAATCACACGGATCACGCGGACGGTCATGGTCAGGCGGGTCTAGCAGAGGCGGCGGGCTATGCGCCAGCCGAAAGCGCCAGCGCCGCACGGGCGGCGGCGGCATCGGCCTCGATCTGGACCTTGAGGGCGTCGAGATCGTCGAACGTCATTTCGGGCCGGAGGAAGGCGACCAGCCCGGTCTCGACGGTCTGGCCGTAGAGGTCGCCGTCGAAGTCGAACAGCCAGACCTCGAGCAAGGGCTCGTCGGTCGGATACATGGGGCGGACGCCGAGGCTGGCGACGCCGTCCACGACACGGCCGTCGGGCAAGCGGGTGCGGGTGGCGTAGACCCCGTAGGCCGGGCGCATATAGTCGCCAATCGCGATGTTGAGGGTCGGCACGCTGATGGTGCGGCCGCGCTTGTCACCATGGATGACCTCGCCCGCAATGGCGAAGGGGCGGCCGAGGATGGCGGTGGCGCGGGCCATGTCGCCGGCCTTCAGGGCCTCGCGCACGGCGGAGGACGACAGCTTCAGCCCGTGGGCGTCGTCGACACGGGCCACCGGGCTGACGGTAAATCCGGCGGTCTGACCGTAGCGGGCCAGCGCCTCGGGCGAGCCGGAGCGGCCCTTGCCGAAGGTGAAGTCAAACCCGACGGCGGCGTGGGCGATGCCAATACCGTCCGGACCGAGAACCTCAAGGGCAAAGGCCTGATCGCTCAGGGCGGCCATGTCGGCGTCGAAGGGCAGGCGATAGAGGCGGTCGACGCTGAGGTCGGCGAGGGCGCGCTCCATCTGGCCATGGGACATCAGGCGGAACGGCGCGGCCTCGGGCTGGAACCAGCGGCGCGGATGGGGATCGAAACTGACGACACCGAGCGGCAGGCCGCGTTCGGTGGCGACCGCGCGGGCGGCGTCGATGACGGCCTGATGGCCGCGGTGGACGCCGTCAAAGGCGCCGATGGCGACGGCAGCCCCTTGCGCGGACGGGGGAAGGTCGCGCCAGTCCTTGAAGACCGTCAGTGACACGTCAGCCCTTGGCCGGACGACGGCGACGGGGGACGCGGACGGTCGCCTCGCCGTCCATGACCAGATCCTCACCCACCAGCCCCTCGCAACGCAGGACGACGCGGGCCGTCTCGGCATCCATGGAGGCGACGCTGATGCGGGCGACCACGACGTCGCCGATCTTGACCGGCTTGTGGAAGCTGGTGCGCTGGCTGAGGAAGATGGCCCCGGCGCCGGGCAGGATCATGCCGACCACGGCCGAGCCGAACGAGGCGCTGAGCAGGCCATGGGCAATCCGGCCGCGATAGGCGGTCTTTGAGGCAAAGGCCTCGTCCATATGGACGGGGTTGAAGTCGTCCGAGGCCTCGGCGAACTGCTGGATGCGGGCTTCGGTGACCTCGACGGCCTTTTCGGCGGTCATGCCGACGTAGAGCTCTTCGAAGATATAGCCGCCGGAGGGGTGCTGCTGGACCGTCTGTGTCATGGGCCGGTGTTAACGCCGGAATCGCGCAAAGGCGAGCCTTACCAGGCGAGGTCAAGCGCGGCGTAGCGGGCGAAGGTGTTCCCGGCGACCAGCAGATCGCCCGCGCGGGCAGGGTCGAGCGTGCCGTCAGGACCGCGCGCGGCGTCGCCGTGAATGCCCTGGGCGATGAACAGACAGTCGAGGCCCTGCTGCTCGGCGCCCAGCACATCTGTGATGACGCCGTCGCCGATGCAGAGCACGCGGGAGCGGTCGACGGGGCCGGGGCGGTGGCGCCCGGCCTCGGTCAGGGCCAGTTCATAGATGGGGGCGAAGGGCTTGCCGGCCATGACCACGGGGCCGCCCAGCTGCTCATAGAGATCGGCCAGCGAGCCGCCGCAATAGATCAGGGTGTCGCCGCGCTGGACGACACGGTCGGGGTTGGCGCAGATCAGGTCGATGCCGCGCCGGGCAGCGGTCGACAGCTCGGCGCGGTAATCCTCGGGCGTCTCGGTGGTGTCGTCGCGGGGGCCGGTGACCGAGACGAAGGCGGCCTTCGCCACATCTTCGGTGACGTCGAGGCTGAGGCCGGCATAGAGGGGGGCGTCGCGCTCGGGCCCGATGATCAGGGCGGGGCCGGGCGCGCGTTTCGCCAGCTCCATCCGCGTCGCGTCGCCTGAGGTGACAAAGCCGTCCCAGGCGGCGCGCGGTACGCCAAGACCATCCAGCTGGGCCACCACATCGGACGCCGGCCGCGGTGAGTTGGAGATCAGCACCACCGTGCCACCCTGATCCCGGAAGGCCTGCAGCGCGGCACAGGGGCCGGGCCAGCTCTCGCGGCCGTTATGGATCACCCCCCAGACGTCACAGAGCAGCAGGTCATAGTCCTGCGCAACGGCAGACAGGCGGGGCAGGGGAGCGGGCAGGGTCATGGCGCCGTGGTTAGCCGAGGCAGCGGGGCGGGGGAAGGGTGTGCGACCCCTGTCCTTCTCCCCTTGCGGGAGAAGGTGCCCCCTGGGAAGGGGGCGGATGAGGGGTCTTGCTGAGGCAAAAAGTCGAGAGGGTGTTTTGCGAGCGGTGCCACCCCTCATCCGAGCCGCTCGCGCGGCCCACCTTCTCCCGCAAGGGGAGAAGGGCCACGAACGCCGGAACACCCCTGTTGCCCCGGCGTTCGACCGTGGGGGACAGAGGGAGAGACGACATGCGATCCATGGTGATGATGACGACGGTGGCGGCCTGCGGGCTGATGCTGACGGGGTGTGCGACGGCGGGCTACGGCGACTATGCGTCGGCCTGCGAGCGGGACTATGCGAAGAACCGCGAGCGGGCGACCAGCGCGGGCGCCCTGCTGGGCGCGGCCGTGGGGGCGGCGGTGGCCGGCGAGGGCAATCGCGAGGAAGGGGCCGCCATCGGCGCCATCGCCGGAGCCCTGATCGGCCGCGAACTGTCGGAGGAAGACGATCCCTGCGGCTATGGTTTTGGCGGCTACAACGACGACTATCGCTACGGCCGCGAGCGGGTCTACTGGCGGGACGACAACCGGCGCTGGTGATGGAACGGCGTGCGGCCTGACCGGTTACCTCTCGGACAGGAGGTATCCATGAACAAGATCACGACCCTTTTGACCGCCGCCGCCCTGGCCACCAGCCTTGCGGCCTGTGGCTCCGAATCAGAGACCAACGACATCTCCGAGGCCATGCCCGAGACGCCGGACATCAGCGAGACGGCCGCCGACGAGCAGGTCGTGCGTGAAGGTGTGCCTCCGTCGGAACTCCCCGATCAGACGACCCCGACCCCTGAGACGGTGCCGGCCAACTAACCCACCCGACGGCGTTGCTCGGCGCTGCGGAGGGTGGAGCGGAGGAAGTCGGCGGGGGGGTCGGTTTCGGCGAGGACCTGTTCCTTGATGGCGCGGGGTTCGCCGAACAGGTGGCCCTGTCCCATCGAGACATCGAGCTCAAGGATGTCGACGATCTGGCGCTCGCTTTCGCACTTCTCGGCGATCACCTCGATGCCGTAGCGCCGGGTGAGGGCGGCGAAGTCGGCGGCCTGGATGTCGCGCAGGGACGGCAGGGGCGAGCCGCCGTCGAGATCGAGCAACTGTTCGATCAGCAGGTCGGCGGCGACCTTGACGAAGCGGACGTCGGAGCGCTGCAGGTCGGCGAAGTCGAGATCCAGCGTCTGGACCTTGTCGATCGAGAAGCGGAAGCCGAGGTCCGCCAGCTTGGCCATGTTGCGGGCCTCGACCGCGCCGCGGGCGTCGAAGGTGGCCTGTCCCAGCTCGAAGATCAGCGACTGGTTGAGGTCGCGGTTCTCGCTGAGGAAATGCAGGAACTGGGGGAAGAAGGTCTCATCGCCGAGCGAGGACAGGGCGACGTTGCAGAAGACGCCGACCTTGCGGTCCTGGCGCGCGAGGCGGCGGACGATCTGGGCGCAGCGGAACAGCAGCAGATTGTCGATGGCGGGGACCAGACCCTCGCCCTCGGCGACCGACAGATATTCGGCCGGCATCATGACGCGATCGGTCGAGTCGCGCAGGCGGGTGAAGCTTTCGTAGAAGACGGTCCGGCGCTGGGGCAGGGTCACGACCGGCTGGAGGTACAGGTCGACGCGGCCCTCGGTCAGGGCGTCATGGACGGTGCGCAGCAGGGCATGGGACTGGGCCTGACGGCGGCCTTCGAAGGTGTCGGTGGCGACAGGGGCCGGAGTGGCCAGACGCTCGTCGATGCTGGCGCTCATCTGCTGGATGAGGCCTTCGAGCATGCGGACCTCGCCGGTCAGCTCATCTGTGCGGTTGAGCGCACCGGACTCGATCGCCTGGGCCAGTTCGGTGAGGGCACCCTGGGTGGTCTCCAGCGCGTCGGCCAGCAGACGGTGGGCATCGCGGACCTGGGCGATTTCGGCCTTGAGCGTCCGCTCGCGCAGATGGCTGGTGAGATAGAGGTGGATGACGCCGAGCACGCCCAGGGCGCCGAAGGTGGCGGCGATGCCCGCGCCCGCACCCAGTCCGCCACGCCAGATCAGCGCGCCAACCGTCATGGCCAGAAACAGATAGCTGAAGATCAGGGCGGTACGAGTGAGGGTACGCATGTGGGACGTCTGTCCGGCCTCCCGATGGAATCGATCCAGTATCGGGCTATCGGCCCGGAGCCGCTAGGGCTATTCAGAAAGAATCGGTGGACAGCGATAACCTGAGGAGTGGCGCGCACATGGAACTGTTTGATCTGACCGGCAAGGTGGCGGTGATCACGGGCTCATCGCGGGGGATCGGCAAGGCCATCGCTGAGCGAATGGCCGAGCATGGGGCCAACGTCGTCATCTCGTCGCGCAAGGCCGGACCCTGCGATGAGGTGGCCGCCGAGATCAATCAGCGCTTTGGCGAAGGCCGGGCGATTGCCGTGCCCTGCAACATCGCCTCGAAGGAAGACCTGCAGCGGCTGGTCGATACGACGATCGGCACCTGGGGCAAGATCGATATCCTGGTCTGCAACGCCGCGTCCAATCCCTATGCCGGGCCGATGGCGGGCATTTCGGACGAGCAGTTCAACAAGATCCTGCAGAACAATGTGGTTTCGAACCACTGGCTGATCCAGATGGTCGCGCCGGGCATGCTGGAGCGCAAGGACGGCTCGGTGATCATCGTGTCGTCGATCGGCGGCCTGCGCGGCAATGCCCTGATCGGGGCCTACAATGTATCGAAGGCGGCGGACATGCAGCTGGCGCGCAATCTGGCGGTCGAGTGGGGGCCGTCCAATGTGCGGGTCAACTGTATCGCGCCGGGCCTGATCAAGACCGATTTCGCGCGCTATCTGTGGGAGAATCCCGAGATCCTCAAGGTGGCGACCGACCCGGCCCCGCTGCGCCGCATCGGCCAGCCGGACGAGATCGCCGGGGCCGCCGTCTATCTGGCCGCGCCCGCCTCGACCTATATGACCGGCCAGACCCTGGTGGTGGACGGTGGGATCACCATTGCCTGGTGAGACTGAAACGTCTGTCAGCTTTCGCCAGGACCTGATCTGGCGGCTGGAGGCGGCGGGGTTTGCTGCCTTTATCGGCCTGATGCGGATGCTGGGGGTCGAGCGGGCTTCGGCGCTGGGTGGCTGGCTGCTCCGCACGCTGGGACCGAAGACGGGCACCCAGAAGACCGTGATGCGCAATCTGCGGATCGCGTTTCCCGACATGCCGGAGGCCGAGCGCGAGGCGCTGGCGATGGCTCAGTGGGAGCAGACCGGACGGGCCTTTGCCGAGACGGCGGTGATGGATTTGCTTGTCAGGCAAAACCGGATTGAGGTCGTCGGGCTGGAGCGGCTGCATGCCATCCGGGACAGCGGCAAGCCGGTGGTGTTCGCGGGTGGCCATTTCGCCAATATCGAGACGCTGGCGGCGACCATCACCGGGTCGGGGGTACCGTGCCAGATCACCTATCGCGCGGCCAACAACCCCTATGTCGACGCCCAGATCATCGCGGCGCGGGCGCGCTATGGCGTGAAACTGTTCGCGCCCAAGGGCGGGGATGGCGCGCGCGAACTGCTGGCCGGTATGGCGCGCGGCGAGTCGGTCGCCCTGATGAACGACCAGAAGTTTTCGGAAGGGCCGGAAGTGACCTTTTTCGGCCAGCCGGTGAATGCCGCGCCGGGGCCCAGCCGGCTGGCGCTGCGGTTCGGTACGGTGCTGCAGCCGATGTCAACGGTCCGGCTTCCGGGGGTGCGGTTCCGGGTGACCGTCTATGAGCCGATCGAGCTGGAGAAGACCGACGACCGTCAGGCGGATATTGCACGCGGGGTGCAGGCGATCACGAGCTTTATCGAAGAGCGGGTGCGCGAGAGCCCGGTCGACTGGTTCTGGGTGCACAAGCGCTGGCCCGACCGGGTCTATGCGTCGCTGGAGTCCCGGCCCGCATCGGTCGAGCGGCGGTAGGGGCCCTTGAAGGTCTTGGAGGCGGACCGGCGGCGGTCAGGGCCGAAATAGCCGTCGGTCTTCACGAACGGACGCGGCTTGTAGATCACCGCATTCATGCGCTCGAGGATGGCCTTGGCCGTGATCGGCTTGACCACGAACTCAGTGACGCCGGCGTCGCGTGCCTCGACCACGCGGCTCTTTTCCGAGTGGCCGGTCATCATGATGATGGGCAGATAGGGGTTGGTGCTGTCGGGGCTGTTGCGGACCAGGCGCGTAAACTCGACGCCGTCCAGCGGGAACATGTTGAAGTCGACGATGGCCAGGTCGAACACATCGGTGCGCAGGGCATCGAGCGCGGCCGAGCCGTCCGCGACCTCGCGAATCTTGCGGATGCCCGCAGACTGAAGGATTGCCGAGGTGATCGCACGCATGTGCTGGTTGTCGTCCACGAGGAGGATGTGAATCGACTGGAGGGACGACATGAAGACACAGGGAGGCTGGGCCCGCGCGGGGGCGTTGATTTGTTACATCCTAGTCATGAATGCGGTCCGGGTCCAAGGGGAGAAACCCGGTGTTCTGCGTCAGGCCCGCAGCAGCAGGGAGGGATCGAGGTTGCGATCCCGCCATTTCATCCGCCAGCACAGGTGGGGTCCGGTCGCCCGGCCACGTTCGCCGACCCGGCCGATCAACTGGCCACGATAGACGGTCTGGCCGACCGAGACCTCGACCCGCGACTGGTGAAGATAGGCGGTGATCAATCCCTGACCGTGGTCGATGAAGACCAGCCCGCCTTCATAGTGAAAGTCGGACTCGGCCAGGGTGACCAGACCGGCGGCGGGCGCGGTGATCGGAGCCCCGGTCGGCGCGCCGAGGTCGACGCCGTAGTGCGGTTGGGCAGGGGTGCCGTTCAGGATCCGCTGGCTGCCCCAGGCGCTGGTGACGCGCATGGTCTCGAGCGGCGCGGAGAAGCCGTCGCGGAAATAGTCAGCGTCGAGGCGGCTGGCATAGGCCTCGGCCTTGATGGCCGCCTGTTCGCGGATGCGGGCCAGAAGGGCCGGGTCCTGGGGCGCGACAGTCGAGGGCGGCAGGCCGCTGATGCTGTGGCTGGGGAACTGGCCCTGCGCGAGCGTGACTTCGGTGCTGTGCTCGCGGCTGCCCGAGCGGGCGGTGATGCGGTGGCTGAGCGGGGCGTCGCGGTCAAAGCCGACGATGAACCAGCCGTCGGCCGAGGCGGTGGTCAGGGCCTCTCCGTCCAGAAAGATGAGGGCGCGAGGCCAGGTGCGGCCGATCAGATGCCCGCCCTGAGCGGCCCGGCCCTGCAGGTTGAACGGGTCGTTCCCGGCCCGCGCGCCGGTCGCTGACAATCCCGATACCGCCAGGCCGGACAGAAGGGCGCGGCGGTCCAGCGTCATTTCGGCGGGGCCAGGTTCTGGACGGCTTCCTCGGGACCGTAATAGGCCTCCTGCCGGGCGACGCTCCAGTAGCGCAGGGCCTGAAGCGGGATGGGGCGGCCGCTGACGGCGCAGCGCACGAAGGATCCGCCGGTCATGATGACGAAGTCGCCGTCGGCATAGCGCAGTCGCGCCTCCTGACCGTCCACCCGGCTCTGGCCGGACCTGTCGCCCCTCACGTCCATGACGCCAGTCTAGCGTGTGCCGAAAATTACGGAAGCGGTCAGAACAGGTCGCCCTGATCGGGTGGCGGCGGTGCAACACGGCGCGGTCTGGGCGTCGGAGCGGGCGGAGGAGGCGGAGCTGTGCCGCCCTCGGCGTGGACGCCGACCCGACCGTCGGCAAAGACGAGGCCAAGAGTCTGGCCCCGCTCGATCTGGCGGGCGGCGGTCAGCCACCGGCCGTCCTCGGCCTCGACGCGGGCAAAGCCGGGCTTGGGTGTGCGGGGGTTGAGGTTGTTGAGGGCCCGCGACAGGGTGATCAGGGACTGGGTGCCCCGGTCGAGGGCGCGGGGCGGTGTCGCCAACTTGTCGGAGAGGGTCGCCAGGCGGGTGGCGCGGCGCTCCAGCCCCCGGTCCAGCAGGCCGCGGCCCAAACGGCCCTGCAGCACGGCCAGACGGTGCTGGTGGACGGCGACATTGCGGCCCAGCGCCGAGCCGAGGCGGCTGGAGGCATGGTCCAGCCGCTGGCGCGCCAGACCCAGCAGGTCCTCCGGCCGTTTCGGCAGGCCCCGGGCGGTGGCGCGCAGGCGGGTGCGGCGATCTTCGATCAGGCGGGCCGCCCCCTGCAGGCGGCGGCGCTCAAGGTCGGCCAGGGTGGCGACCAGTTCGGCACGGACGGGCGTCAGGATCTCGGCCGCGCCCGTGGGTGTCGGTGCGCGCCGGTCCGAGACGAAGTCGATCAGTGTGGTGTCGGTCTCGTGTCCCACGGCCGAGACCAGCGGGATGGAGCAGGCCGCGACGGCGCGAGCCAGGTCCTCGTCGTTGAAGGGCCAGAGATCCTCGACCGAGCCGCCGCCCCGCGCCACGACCAGCACATCGGGGCGGGGGATGGGGCCTGTGGCGGGCAGGGTCTCGAACCCCCGGATGGCGGCGGCCACCTGACGCGCCGCGACCTCGCCCTGCACGACGACGGGCCAGACCAGCACATGACAGGGCCAGCGCTCGCGGATGCGGTGCATGATGTCGCGGATGACGGCGCCGGTCGGACTGGTAATCACGCCGATGACGCGGGGATAGCCGGGCAGGGCGACCTTGCGGGCGGGTTCGAACAGGCCCTCGTCGCGCAGCTTTGCCTTCAGCCGCTCCAGCTGGGCGAGCAGGGCGCCAGCGCCGGCCGCCTCCATGCTGTCGATGACGATCTGGTAGCTGGAGCGCGCCGGATAGCTGGTGATCTTGCCGGTAACGATGACCTCCAGCCCCGTCTCGGGCTGTATAGACAGGCCGCGCACCTGGCCCTTCCAGACCACACCGTCCAGCGAGGCCTTGTCGTCCTTGAGCGTCAGATAGACGTGGCCCGAGGCATGGCGATTGACCTTGGAAATCTCACCGCGCAGCCGGACATGGCCGAACCGGTCCTCCAGCGTGCGCTTGAGGGCGAAGGCCACCTCGGAGATCGAGACCGGCGGATTGTTGTCGCCGGTCGCCGGAGCGGCCGGGGCGGTCCCCTCGAAGGCGTAGGAATCGTCGGTCATGGGCGTTCAGGCTTAGACCCCCGGGACGGTTGCAGGCAACGCCCCGCTTGACCCCACGGCGCGGTGCCGTCATGTCGCGGGCATGAATATCCTCCTCGTCGGATCGGGTGGGCGCGAGCATGCGCTGGCCTGGAAAATCGCCAAGTCCCCCCTGTGCCGACGGCTGGTCGTGGCGCCGGGTAATCCGGGCATGGAGCGGCTGGGAGAGCTGCGCGGCGATGTGCGCGCCGACGATGCGGAGGCGCTGGCGGCGCTGGCGCGCGAGATCAAGGCCGATCTGGTCGTGGTGGGGCCGGAGATGGCGCTGGAGGCGGGGCTGGCCGACCGGCTGGACGCGGTGGGCATTCCCTGTTTCGGGCCGACGGCGCGGGCTGCGCGGCTGGAGACGTCCAAGGCCTTTGCCAAGGAATTTCTTGAGCGCCACGACATCCCGACAGCGGGCTACGGTGTCTATGAGACGCTGAAGGATGCGCGCGAGGCGCTGAAGGTATTCAAGCCGCCCTATGTGATCAAGGCCGACGGTCTGGCGGCGGGCAAGGGGGTGGCGATCAGCCCCGACCGCAAGGATGCCGAGGCCGAGATCGAGCGCATGCTGGGCGGCCGGTTCGGCAGCGCCGGGGCCCGGGTGGTCATCGAGGAGTTCATGGAGGGCGAGGAGGGCTCGCTGTTCGCCCTGTGCGACGGCAGGACTGCGCGCCTGTTCGGTGGGGCCCAGGACCACAAGCGCGCCTTTGACGGGGATCTGGGCCCGAACACGGGCGGGATGGGGGCCTATTCGCCCGCGCCGGTGTTCACGCCCGACCTGGTCGAGGCGGCGGAAAGCCGGATCGTCAAACCGACCATGGCGGGCATGGCGGCCGAGGGACATCCCTATCGCGGGGTGCTGTACGTCGGCCTGATGGCGACCGTCGAGGGGCCGCGCGTGGTCGAGTTCAACGCCCGCTTTGGCGATCCGGAATGCCAGGTCCTGATGATGCGGCTGAAGGGTGATGTGGTACCGCTACTGCTGGCCTGTGCGCGGGGGGATGTCACGCGCGCCCCCGAGCCCGAGTTCTACGACGGCGTGGTGATCAGTGTGGTCATGGCGGCCAAGGGCTATCCGGACAGTCCGCTGAGCGGGTCGGTGATCCGCGGGGCCGATCAGGATTTCGGGCCGCATGTGCAGGTGTTCCACGCGGGAACCAAACGGCGCGAGGATGGCAGTCTGGTTGCTTCGGGCGGGCGGGTGCTGAATGTCTGTGCGCGCGGGGCGGATATCGCCGAGGCGCGCGAGCGGGCCTATGCCGCCGTGCGCAAGATCGACTGGCCGGGCGGCTTTTACCGGTCGGACATCGGCTGGCGGGCGCTGGAGCCTCGCGACAAGGTTTAGGCGGCCTGGCGGATCTGGTCGGGCAGTTGCAGGACGGTCTCGATCAGATCGGCGGCGTCGAAAGGTTTGGCCAGATGGCGGTCGGCGCCGGCGGCCCGGGCGGCCGCCACATGTTCGGGCAGGGCATTGGCGGTCAGCATGACGACCGGGGTGCGGGGGCGGCCCTCGTGGGCTTCTAGGGCGCGGATCTCACGCGTGGCGGTCAGGCCGTCCATGACTGGCATCTGCATGTCCATGAGGATGATGTCGAAATGGTCGTCGCGACAGGCGTCGAGCGCCTGTTGACCGTTTTCCACCAGCACCATGCGGGCGTCGATCTGGGACAGGATCAGCTCGACAACCTTGCGGTTGGTCGGGTGGTCATCGGCGACCAGAACGCTGAGTCCCGATCGGACTTCGGGGGCCGGCCCTTCGGTGGCCAGGGCCATCGGCGCCGACGCGCGCTTGAGCGGAACCGTCAGCATGAAGCAGGACCCGCCGCCGGGCTCGCTTTCGCAGTCGAGGACACCGTGCATCATTTCCGCCAGTTGGCGACAGATGGCCAGACCGAGGCCTGATCCTCCGAACTGGCGGGTGATGCCGCCGTCGGCCTGTTCGAACCGGCTGAAGAGGCGTTCGCGTGCCGCCGCGTCGAAACCGATGCCGGTGTCGGAGACGGCCAGCCGGAGGGTCTCGTGGCCGGCGCTGTCGCGGTCTACGCCGACCGTCAGCTGGACCATGCCGTCGGTCGTGAATTTGACGGCATTGGAGACCAGATTGGTCAGCACCTGCTTCAGGCGAACGACGTCACCCTCGATCCAGCGCGGGCAGTCGTCCGCAATCTCAACCATATACTGCAGGCCCTTTTCGCGGGCGGCTCCGGCGTAAAGCTGGGTCGCCTCCTGCACGGCCTGATGCAGATCCATGGGTTCGGTGTTCAGTTCCAGGCGACCGGATTCAACGCGGGCGAGGTCCAGAATATCGCTGAGCAGGGTCTGCAGGGTGCGTCCCGAAGCATCGATCAGCTTCAGCATATTGCGCTGATCCTCGCTGAGATCGGTGTGGGACAGGGCCTGGGCGACGCCGATCACGCCGTTCAGCGGAGTGCGGATCTCGTGGCTCATATTGGCCAGAAACTGGCTCTTGGCAGCATTGGCGGCTTCGGCGGCGTCACGGGCCTCGGCCAGGGCCTCGGCGTCGCGCTTGAGGTCGGTGATGTCATTGACCACGGTGACAATACCGCCTGCCGCCGTCATCCGGTCTTGCACGCGCAGCCAGCGTCCGCCGGCGATGCGCTGCTCGAGGGTGACCGACAGGGCCCGACGCGCTTCGATCCGTTCATCGATCCACTCCTGCTCGCGGCCCACAGCCTCCTGGTACAGGTTCTCGGAGATGCCGATCTCGAGAATCTGGCGGAAGGTCATGCCGCGCTCAAGCCGGGTGGCGAGCTCGGGATTGACCTCGGAATAGCGGGCATTCCACAGGACCAGCCGGTCCTCGGTATCGTAAAAACCGAGGCCGTCGGGCATGGCGTCGATGGCTTCGCGCAGCTGGCGAACGGCGCTGGTCCGCGACCAGTAGGTCAAGCCGATTGATACGACAGCGGCAAGAACCAGCACACCCATCGCCGCGCCGATCACTGTCAGGACGAAGGTGCCGGAATAGGCCGAGGGATCAAGGTCCACCGCAGCGCTGGGCGCAATCGTGACGGCGCCCATGGCCGTGAAGTGCAGGGAGGCGATCGCCAGGGTAGCCAACAGGGCCGCGCCCAGGGTGCCCTTCCAGCCGCTCCGGGCATGCATCCAGCCTGCGGCTGCTGCAAACAGGGTGCCGATGACCACGGCGGCGATGACCACGGCCGGGTCCCAGCTGACCAAGCCCTGAAGCCGGACGGCGGACATGCCGACAAAATGCATGGCGGCGACGCCGGCAATGCCAAACACACCGGCAGCCATGCGGGCGACGACGGTCCGCCCCAAAAATGCGATCAGGGCGGTACCCAGACCCGCAATCACGGCGATGCCGAAGGAGGCCAGGGTCAGGCCCAGATCGTAGCGGAGTTCAAGGCCGGGATCATAGCCGAGCATGCCGGTGAAATGGGTGGTCCAGGCAGTGAGTCCTCCCGTCAGGGCTGCCGCCATGCCGAGCGCGAGGCGCATCCGCCCCCCGGTACTGTGCGCCCGCTCAAACAGCGACAGCGCCGTCACCAGACCGCCGAAGCAGACCGCAGCGGCCAGCGCCACCATCAGCCAGTTGTGCTGGGTTGTCAGACAGAGCAGGACGGCATTCACGAAGGCGGTATCCCCATGTTTGCCCCCTACGCTAACGGACACTGGTGAAGATTCCGTGCCCTGGCCCTGATCGGCGGGTCCGGGCCTGTCTTGCGGATTTCACAGTTCACGCGCATCACAGGGTATGCCCGACGCCTCAAACCCTTCCCCCGTCGCCCCTTCGCCCGGGTCGCGGCTGTGGACTGCGGGAGCATCGGGGGGACTGGCCGTCCTGATCCTGCTGGCGCTGGCGGTCTATGATCCGGCGCATGCGCCACCGCTTGTGGCGGGGGCTCTGCTGGTGGCGATCAGCACCTGGATGGTAGCGCGTCAGCGGCCCATGTCCGGGCAACCGGAAATGGCGCCCGTGGCCGACAGCCGCCCGGACGCCCGGGCCGAGGGGCAGGCCACCCTGCTGGAAGAGGTGTTCGAGACGGTCACCGATCCGATGATGGTCGTCCGGGGCGGAGAGCTGGACGATATGGCCGGTCGGCGCATTCTGCTGGCCAACCGGGCGGCGAGGGACCTGCTGCGTATTCCGCGCGAGGGGGCGATCCTGGTGTCGGCCCTGCGCGATCCCGGCCTGCTGGAAGCGGTCGATGAGGCCCTGTTCGGGGGCGTCAGCCGCGAGACCGATTTCGACTCGGGCGGGGTTCAGGCTCGTCACTGGCGGGCGGTGACGCGTCCGCTGCCCGGGTCAGATGCGCATACCCTGGCGCTGGTCATGCTGCGGGACGAGACGGATGTGCGGCGGATGGAGTTGATGCGCGTCGACTTTCTGGCCAATGCCAGCCATGAGCTGCGAACGCCGCTGGCCTCGCTGTCCGGCTTTATCGAGACGCTGAAGGGGCATGCGCGCGAGGACTCGGTGGCGCGGGACCGGTTTCTCGACATCATGGCGGCGCAGGCTGAGCGGATGACGCGTCTGGTCGCCGACCTGCTGTCGCTGAGCCGGATCGAGCTGAACGAACATGTGCCGCCGTCGGGGCATCTGGACCTGGGCCGGGCCACCGCCGATGTGGTCGATGCGCTGAGCGTGCTGACGCGCGATCACGGCGTACAGATCGTCGTCGACGCCCCTGATGAGGCGGTGCGGATCAAGGGAGAGCGGGACGAGATCGTTCAGGTGATCCAGAACCTGATCGACAATGCCATCAAATATTCGCCGCGCGACGGTCGGATCGAGGTCGAGATTCGGAGCGGGCTGACCCCGGCAGCGGCGGCGGCCGCCCGGATGCCTGGGGCGGCGCGCCTGCCACTGTTGACGCCGGACCGGGACGATGGCCTGACCTATGCCGCTGTGACAGTGCGCGATCACGGGCCGGGCCTGTCGCGGGAGCATCTGCCGCGCCTGACGGAACGATTCTATCGCGTCGAGGGGCAGAAAAGCGGGGGCGAACGTCCGGGGACCGGACTGGGACTGGCCATCGTCAAGCACATCGTCAACCGGCACCGCGGCGGCCTGCTGGTCGAGAGTCTGCCGGGCGAGGGGGCGGCCTTTACGGCTTTCTTTCCCCTGTCGAAAAGCCGCGCTGTGACAGAACCCCTGACGGTGTAACCGAACTGTCATGGACCCGTCGTAATCCGCTGACCAATCACGGGCAGGGTCCGCGCACTTTTGATGGCTGCAGGAGTGCGGTCTGATTCCCCGTATCGCGGACCTAGATGACCCTGACCGTCCTTCTGATCGTGATCGTGCTGGCAGCGGCGGCGTTTGTGCTGGGCCAGCGGCGGGCCACGCGCCGTGCTGCCCTGCTGACCGGTCGGGAGCGCCCCCATTCGCGCCCGGCGCAGCACGGGGCCTATACGCTGATCTGGGTGGCGGCGCCGGCGGTATTCGTGCTGGTAGCCCTGTCGCTGCTGTCGGGGCCGATCACCCAGCAACTGGTGCAGGCGGGCCAGCCGGAGGCGGTCGCGAGCCTTGAACCCTTCCGCAAGAATGCCTTCGTCGCCGATGCCGCGCGCGTCGCGAACTACGAGCCGGCCCAGGCCATATGGGAGCCGGAGCTGGCACAACACTTGGCCGCCGAGGGGGCCCGGGCTGCCCGGATCGAGTCGACTCTGAACTGGGGCGGTGCTGCAGGGGCCATTTTGGTCGCGCTGATGGGGGGCATTATCGCCTTCCTGCGCATCCGGCCGGACTTCCGGGCGCGCAATCGGGTGGAGGGATGGATTGTCGGTCTGCTGCTGGTCTGTTCGGCCATCGCAGTGCTGACGACGATCGGCATCATCGCTTCACTGTTGATCGATGCGACGCGCTTCTTCTCGGCCGTGCCGCTGCCGGAGTTCCTGTTCGGCACACAATGGAGCCCGCAGACCGCCATCCGTGCGGACCAGATCGGATCGACCGGGGCGTTCGGGGCGCTGCCGTTGTTTGCGGGAACCTTCCTGATCATGCTGATCGCCATGGCGGTGGCCGCGCCCGTCGGCCTGTTCGCGGCCATCTATCTGTCGGAATACGCCGGACCGGCCAGCCGGGCGATCATCAAGCCGGTGCTGGAGATTCTGGCCGGTGTGCCGACCGTGGTCTACGGCTTCTTTGCTGCGCTGACGGTGGGGCCGGCGTTCCGCGAGTTCTTCAATACCATCGGGCGCTGGCTGATCGGCGGGCCGCTGGACGGGCTGGGGCAGTATCTGATGCTGGTGCAGAACCAGATGGCGCTGGTGGCCGGTGCGGTGATGGGGATCATGCTGATCCCGTTCGTGTCATCGCTGTCGGATGACATCCTGAACGCCGTGCCGCAGTCGCTGCGCGACGGATCCTATGCCATGGGGGCGACCAAGTCGGAGACGGTCAAGCGGGTGCTGATGCCCGCCGCCCTGCCAGGCGTCGCCGGGGCGCTCCTGCTGGCCATGTCGCGGGCCATCGGCGAGACGATGATCGTGACCATGGCGGCGGGCCTTGCCGCGCGCCTGACGCTCAACCCTCTGGATACGGTGACCACTGTGACGGTGCAGATCGTGACCCTGCTGACCGGCGACCAGGAGTTCAACTCGACCAAGACGCTGGCGGCCTTCGGCCTGGGCCTGACCCTGTTCCTGGTTACCCTTGCGCTGAACATCGTGGCCCAGCGCATCGTCCAGACGTATCGGCAGCAGTATGACTGAGACCCGCGACGCGATGACGGCGACCCGTCTGGACCGGCTGAGGGGCGGGCTGAAGCGGCGCTATGCCCGCGAGGCCCGGTTCCGCCTGTATGGCATCCTGGCCATTGCCGTGGCCGTGGCCTTTCTGGCGCTGCTGCTGGGCCGGATCATCGATCAGGGGCACACGGCCTTTTATGCGCATGAGGTTTCCGTGCCGGTCTATCTGGACCCGGCGGAGATCGACCCCGCCTATCCGCAAGGGACCAATTTCGAGCAGATGGTGGCGCAGCAGCAGCTGGCATCCAGAGGGCTTGAGGGCGACGCGGCCGGCCCGCTGGCCGCCGAGATGCGTGGCCTGTTCTCATCCGAGCTGAAGTTCGAGATCGCCCGGCGGGTGGCGGAAGACCCCTCACTGATCGGTCAGACGGTGACGATTGACGTGCCGGTCTCGGATGAGGCGGATCTGTATTTCAAGGACGAGATCTCGATCGAGACCCACCCTGAGCAGCGGCGCCTGACGAACCAGCAGATCGGCTGGTTGGACGAGCTTGAGGACGACGGACGGGTCGAGGCGCACTTCAACAGCCGGCTGTTCACCAGTGGCGACTCGACCGAGCCCGAACTGGCCGGGGTGCTGGGCGCGGTCGTCGGCTCGGCGCTGATGCTGATGGTCACGGCCTTCCTGGCCATTCCGATCGGCGTGGCGGCGGCGGTCTATCTGGAAGAGTTCGCGCCGAGAAACCGGCTGAGTGCCCTGATCGAGGTGAATATCAACAACCTGGCCGCCGTGCCCTCGATCGTCTACGGCCTGCTGGGTCTGGCGCTGTTCATCAACTGGATGCACCTGCCGCGCTCGTCCCCGCTGGTCGGCGGTCTGGTGCTGGCCTTGATGGCGCTGCCGACCATTATCATCGCCACACGCTCTTCGCTGAAGGCGGTGCCGCCCTCGATCCGCGAGGCGGCTCTGGCCATGGGCGCCAGCCGTACCCAGACGGTGTTCCAGCATGTGCTGCCGCTGGCCCTGCCGGGGGTGATGACCGGGGCGATCATCTCGCTGGCCCATGCCCTTGGCGAGACGGCGCCCCTGCTGCTGATCGGCATGGTCAGCTTCATTCCGGGCATCGCCAGCTCGATCACCGAGCCGACCGGTGCCCTGCCGTCCCTTATCTATATCTGGGAGAATGCCTCGGAGCGCGCGTTCCACGAACGGACCGCCGCGGCCATCATGGTTCTCCTGACTTTCATGATCGTGATGAACGCTGCCGCCATCCTGCTGCGGCGTCATTTCGAGCGCCGGTGGTAAACGCATGAAACAGACGATCTATCGCTCGCAGGACGGACTGGAAGGCGGGGCATCTGCACCCGCCGCCGAAGTGCCTGCCGAACTGGCTGCCGCCGCCCGGGCCGCAACCGATCCCAAGGGCGCGGCCCCGGTAGGCCCGACCAAGATTTCCGCGCGCGACGTGTCGGTGTTCTATGGAGAAAAGCAGGCGCTGTTCGACATCAGCCTGGACATTCCGGACAAAACGGTCACCTCGCTGATCGGTCCGTCGGGCTGTGGCAAGTCGACCTTCCTGCGCACCATGAACCGGATGAATGACACCATCGCCGGGGCGAAGGTGACGGGCCGGATCGAGATGGACGGCGAGGACATCAACGCCCGCTCGCTGGATCCGGTGCTGCTGCGCGCCCGGGTCGGCATGGTGTTCCAGAAGCCGAACCCGTTTCCCAAGTCGATCTTCGAGAACGTCGCCTATGGTCCGCGCATCCACGGCCTGACCCGGTCCAGGGACGAGCTGGCCGGGGTGGTCGAGGAGTCGCTGCGCCGCGCCGGTCTGTGGGACGAGGTCGCCGACCGTCTGCATTCGCCGGGCACCGGCCTGTCGGGCGGGCAGCAGCAGCGTCTGGTCATCGCCCGCGCCATTGCGGTCAATCCCGAGGTGATCCTGATGGACGAGCCCTGCTCGGCGCTGGACCCGATCGCCACGGCCAAGATCGAGGAGCTGATCGATGAACTGCGCGAACGCTACTGTATCGTGATCGTCACCCACTCGATGGCCCAGGCCGCGCGGGTGTCGCAGCGCACCGCCTTCTTCCACATGGGGCGGCTGATCGAGACCGGCGATACCGAAGAGATCTTCACCAATCCGCGCGAACGTCGCACCCTCGACTACATCACCGGCCGTTTCGGCTAGGACACTCCCATGAACCAGCACACCGTCAAATCCTATGGAGACGAGCTGAACCAGCTGACGGCCATTGTCGCCCGCATGGGGGGATTGGCCGAAGCCCAGGTGGCCGACGCCATCGAGTCGGTGGCGCGTCGGGATGTGGCGCTGGCCCGGGCCGTGGTCGAGCGGGACGCCCGCCTCGATACCCTGCACAGTGACATCGAGAAGAAGGCCATCCGCCTGATCGCCCTGCGCCAGCCGGTGGCCTCGGACCTGCGCAAGACCCTGTCGGCGATGAAACTGGCGGTCGATCTGGAGCGGACGGGTGACCTGGCGCGCAACATCTCCAAGCGGGCACTGATCCTGGCTGACGGCGAGCCCATGCTGCCGCTGACCCGGTCGATCGAGCGGATGGGCAAGCTGGTGTCCATGCGGCTGCGCGATGTGCTGGATGCCTATACGGCGTCGGACGTGGACCGGGCGATGGGGGTCTGGACCTCGGACGATGAGGTCGATGAGCATTACAACAGCCTGTTCCGCGAACTGCTGACCTATATGATGGGCGACCCGCGCACCATCACGGCCTGTACGCACCTGTTGTTCATGGCCAAGAACCTTGAGCGGATCGGCGACCACGCGACCAATATCGCCGAGACCATCCACTATGAAATCACCGGCGGCGACATGATCGGCGAGCGCCCGCGCTGGACGCCGACCCCGTCGGATTCCGACCTGATGGCGACCGACGACCCCCTGCGCCCGCAAGAGACCTGAGACCGGAGACCTGAATCGTGCAGCCCTATGTTCTTGTGATGGAAGACGAGGACGCGCTGGCGACCTTGCTTCAGTACAATCTGGAAAAGGAAGGCTATCGCGTCGTGGTGGCCGGCGACGGCGAGGAGGGGCTGGTCCAGATCGACGAACGCCTGCCCGATCTGGTGCTGCTGGACTGGATGCTGCCCAAGGTGTCGGGCATTGAGGTGTGCCGGCGCATCCGCGGACGGCCCGAGACCCGCAACCTGCCGATCATCATGCTGACCGCGCGCGGCGAGGAAACGGACCGTGTGCGCGGGCTGGACACCGGGGCCGATGACTACCTGACCAAGCCGTTTTCGATGACCGAGTTGATCGCCCGCATTCGGGCGGTGCTGCGCCGGATCCGTCCGGGTCTGGCCGACGACCGGATCAACCACGGCGACATCGTCATCGACCGGGTGGCCCACCGGGTGCGCCGGGCGGGCAAGGAAATCCACCTGGGCCCGACCGAATTCCGACTGCTGGATCACTTCATGCAGCACCCGGGCCGGGTCTTCAGCCGCGAACAGCTGCTGGATGCGGTCTGGGGCTCGGACGTCTATGTCGAGGCGCGCACCGTCGATGTGCACGTCGGCCGCCTGAGGAAGGCCCTGAGCGTCGAGGGCACCGCCAACCCGATCCGCACGGTGCGCTCGGCGGGATACTCGCTGGATCTGGACGGGTAGGGCTGATTTGACCACCCGCCAGCTTTGGTCCTGAGTGACCGGATGCTGGTCCCTCTGCTCATTGGCATCGTTCTCGTCGCAGCCTCGGGCGGCTGGCTGGTCGGTCGAGCGAAGATGCGCCGCCGCCTTTTGCTGGTGGCCTGGGCCCTTTTGCCCGTCATGCTCTATCTGGGGACGGCGCTGATGACGGTGGACCTGACATCCTGGCGGCAGGAAGTCGGGTGGGCTTTCATCGGGTTCGGCTTTGTCGGCCTTCCCATGCTGGCGTGGGCCGGAGCTGCCGTAGCCGGGTTCTTCGTCGGCAGCTTGAGGGACGACTCCTAGACGCCTGCGCCCGCCTCCAGCGCATAGACCCTGGCGCAGTATTCGCAGGTGACGTGGATCTTGCCGTCGGGTTCGACCATTTCGGCGCGTTCCTCATCCGTGAAGCTGTCGAGCACGGTGGCGATGCGGTCGGGCGAACAGCGGCACAGGGCCTCGAGCGACTGGCCGGCCTCGAGGCGCACGCCGTCCTCGTGAAACAGGCGGTAGAGCAGGGTCTCGGACGGGACCTGGGGGTCGATCAGTTCGTCGGCGCTGATGGTATTGAACAGGGCCCGGGCGCGGGTCCAGGCGTCCTCGGTCTCGCCGCGGCTGGCGTCCGCGGCGAGGCGTTGGATCATCATGCCGCCAGCGCGCCACCCGCTGCCCGTCTCATCGGTCAGGTGGCCGACGGCGAGGCGGACCTCGGTCGGGATCTGTTCGGACTGCTCGAAATAGTGTTCGGCACACAGGGCCAGGCTGTCGCCCTCGATCGGGGTGATCCCTTGGTGGCGGTCGAAATCGGGGCCCTGATCGAGGGTCATGACGAACACGCCCTTGCCCAGCAGGCGGTGGGCACCGGGACGGGCGGCCTCGGCGGTGAGGGCGGCCAGTTCGCCTTCGTCATAGCGGCAGTAGCCGCGGAGAGTCCCCTCCGTGCCATAGTCGCAGACGACGTAGCGCACCGGGCCGTCGCCCTGGGCCTGAACGATCAACCGCCCCTCAAACTTGAGCGCCGAGCCAATCAGGGCGGCCAGGGCGCAGGCCTCGCCCAGCAGCTCGGCGACCGGCGCGGGATAGGCATGGGCCGACAGCACGGCGTCGATCGCCGGACCCATGCGGACGATGCGGCCGCGCACGGGCTGGCCGTCGATCTGGAAGGCGGCAACCCGGTCGTCGGGCAGGCGGGAGGCGTCGGTCACGTCGGTATCCTGTTGAAGGCGAAGGCGCACAGATAGGGGGTGGCGGCGACCAATTTAAGCCCTTGCAAGCGTTGCCTTATGATAAGGGCGGAAACCGCGCGGGGCCTGTGCCGTTGTTCTGTCGGCCCCCATTGTGAACGAAGGCGTCGGATGTCTGCAAAGCCCCAGCTGAAACCCCTCAAGGATCAGGCGATCGTCATTACAGGCGCGACCTCGGGCGTCGGGCTGACGACGGCAAGGCGGGCGGCGCGGGCGGGGGCCTGTGTGTTCCTGATTGCGCGTGGCGAGCAGGACCTGAAGACCCTGTGCGAGGACATCCAGGCCGAGGGCGGACGCGTGGCCTGGGCAGTGGCCGATGTCGCCGATTACGACGCCCTGGCCGAGGCCGCCGACAAATGCCGGCGCCTGTTTGGCGGGTTCGACACCTGGGTGAACAATGCCGGGGTGTCGATTTTTGGCCCGATCCGCGAGACGACGCTGGAGGACCAGCGCCGCCTGTTCGAGACCAACTACTGGGGCGTGGTCAACGGCTCGCTGATCGCGGTCGAGCATCTGCGCGGGCGCCCCGGAGGCGGGGCCATCGTCAACGTCGGCTCAATCCTGTCGGATGCGCCCATCCCGCTGCAGGGCATCTATGCCGCGTCCAAGCATGCGGTGAAGGGATTCACCAATTCGCTGCGGATGGAGCTGATCCGCGAGAAGGCACCGGTATCGCTGAGCCTGGTCAAGCCGGCCGCGATCGACACGCCCTATAACCGCCACGCGCGCAATCTGACGGGGCAGGCGGTGCAGAACCCGCAGCCGGTCTATGGCACCCATGTGGTAGCGGATACGGTCCTATATTGCGCCAGCCATCCGATCCGCGAGATCACAGTGGGCGGGGGCGGTCGCCTGATCGCCTCCTTCTATTCGGCCCTGCCGGGGGTTGCCGAGCCGCTGTTCGCGCGCTTTGCTCCCTCGATGATGCGGGACAAGAGCCATGACTATCACCCTTGGGACGACGGCCTGTACGACCCGACGAATGACGGGCTGGCCGACGAGTTGCACTATCCGGTGGTGCGTCGCTTCAGCACCCTTGCTGAGGTGCGGAAGCATCCGGGCATCGCCGGAGCTGTGGTGGCGCTGCTGGTCGCGGTCGGCGTCGGCTATGTCCTGCTGAACCAGAAGTCGGGCCCGACACGGTTGGAACGGTGGAAGGCACAGGCGGACCCGCGGCGGTGGCGGATGCCGTCGATGCCCGCCATGCCCTGGCTGTCGCGCCTGCGTTCCGACGGTATGGATGGACGGCTGGAGGCTCTGCAGGCCGAGCTGGACCGCTATGGCGGACGGGCGCGGCGGGGGCTGGAGGATGCGGGCGGTCGCGCGCGCCGCTATGCCTCGGACGCCGGAGACTATGCCCGGGACCACGCGAAGGAAGGCGGGGCCGTCGCGGCCACCGTCGCCCTGCTGGGGGTTCTGGCCGCCGTCGCGCTCAAGGCCCGTCAAAACGACGACTGAGCCGTTGCTGCAAGTGCGAAGGTGGGCCAAGGTCGGCCCATGTCTGCCGCGCCCACACTGATTTTCGACTTCGATTCGACACTGGTCGGCTTCGAGACGCTTGAGGCGCTGGCAGAGTTGGCGCTGGACGGCGCGCCGGAGGCCGAGTCGATCCGTGCCGACATCGCCGCCCTGACCGATCAGGCCATGGCGGGCGCGCTGGGCTTTGACGAGGCCCTGACCCGCCGGCTGGCCCTGCTGCCGCTCACGCATGACCATGTGCAGGCGCTGGCGGACCGGGCGGTGGGGCGACTCGCGCCGTCGGTAGCGCGCAACGTCGAAACCCTGCGGGCCCATGCCGAGCGGCTGGTGATCGTGTCGGGTGGCTTTCGCGAGGTGATCGCACCCGTGGCACGGCATCTGGGGGTTCCGGATGCGCGGGTGCTGGCCAATGACCTTACCTATGATGCCGATGGCCGGGTGACCGGGGTCGACCGTGCCAATCCGTTGTCAGCGGACGGCGGAAAGGTCACGGCGATCCGGGCGCTGGGCCTGTCGAGGCCGGTGGTCATGGTCGGGGATGGCTGGACCGATGCCGAGGTGCGACTGGCGGGCCTGGCCGACCGCTTCCATGCCTTCTGCGAGGTGGTGCGCCGCCCGCGCGTAGTGGAGGCGGCCGATGCCGTCGCCGTGTCGCTGGACGAGGTGCTGCACGCCGAGGGCCTGAGCGGGCGGTGGTCCTATCCCCGCAGCCGGATTCGCGTGCTGCTGCTGGAGTCGGTGCACCCGGCGGCGGTCGCTGCGCTGGAGCAGGCGGGCTATTCGGTCGAATGCGAGACCGGTGCGCTGGACGAAGACACCCTGATCGAACGGCTGAAGGGCGTGCACGTTCTGGGGGTACGATCAAAGACGTCCGTGAGTGAGCGGGTGATTGAGGCCGCGGACCGGCTGATGGCGGTCGGGGCGTTCTGTATCGGCACCAACCACATCGATCTGGATGCCGCCAGTCGCCGGGGCATTGCGGTGTTCAACGCGCCCTATTCGAACACCCGCTCGGTGGTCGAGCTGGCCATCGGACTGGTTATTACCCTGATGCGCGGCGTCGTGGATCGCTCGGCCGCGATGCATGCAGGCCGCTGGAACAAGAGTGCCCGTGGCTCGCGAGAGCTGCGCGGCAAGACGCTTGGCATCGTCGGCTATGGCGCCATCGGCTCGCAGCTGTCGGTGCTGGCCGAGGGACTGGGGATGCGGGTCATCTATCATGACCTGTCCGAGCGGCTGGCGCTGGGCAATGCGCGGCCGGTGGACAGTCTGGACGCCTTGCTGTCCACGGCCGATGCAGTCAGCCTGCATGTCGACGGGCGGGCCGGGAATCACCGCCTGATCGGGGCTGCACAGCTGGCGCGGATGAAACCCGGAGCAGTGCTGATCAATCTGTCACGTGGGCATGTGGTCGATATCGACGCCCTGGCCGAGGTCATGAGGGCCGGGAGACTGAGTGGCGCGGGCATCGATGTCTTTCCCGAGGAGCCCCGGACCAATCAGGATCCGTTCGACAGCCCCCTGCGCGGTCTGGCCAATGTCATCCTGACGCCGCATGTCGGCGGCTCGACCGAGGAGGCGCAGGAGGCCATTGGCGCGTTCGCGGCCTCGCGCCTGCTGGGGTATCTGAACCGGGGGGACACGACTTTTTGCGTCAATCTGCCGAACGTACAGCTGTCCGACGTGCAGGGGGCACACCGCCTGCTCCACATTCACCAGAACCAACCGGGCGTGCTGGCCGCCCTCAATCAGGCGCTGTCGGACGCGGGGCTGAACATTCTGGGCCAGCATCTGAAAACGGATGGTCGCACGGGGTATGTCATCACCGACGTGGATCGCGACTATCAGGCGGGGGCTTTGGAAGGGCTGAAAAGTGTGCCCGGGACGCTTCGGTTTCGATCTCTCTACTGAAGGTTTCCCTAGCGGCATCTTGCGTGGCGACCACAGGCGCGCGCACACTGTTGCCAACAGTCGCGACTGACGACTGAGGGAGGATCACATATGTCACGTTTCATGCGCACTGCCGCGGCCGCGGCCCTGACCCTTGCGGCCGGCGCCGCCCTCGCGGGTGCCGCCAATGCCCAAAGCTATGACCGGCTGGTCGTGTTCGGCGACAGCCTGAGCGACAACGGCAACCTGTTCCTGTTCACCGGGGGGACCCAGCCGCCCGCACCCTTCTATTACCAGGGCCGGTTCTCGACCGGGCCGGTGTTCGTCGAACTGCTGGGCTTCAACCTCGGCCGGTTCGCTGCCGGGGACTCGAACGCCGGCAGCATCAACTACGCCTTTGGCGGTGCGCGCACCGATCTGGCCGGAGCCCCTCCCGGCATGCGGACCCAGCTGAACGCCTATCTGGGCGGCGGCGGGACGTTCGATTCCGGTGATCTGGTCAGCATTCTGGGCGGTGCCAACAACATCTTCCAGGGGCTGCCCGCTGCCGGGGCCTCGGTCAATCCGGCCGGAGCCATCCAGGTCGTGTCGCTATCGGCCGCCGCTGACATCAACCTGCTGGTCGACACCGTCGCCGCCGCCGGAGCCGGGACGATCCTGGTCAGCAACCTGCCGAAGTTGAGCCTGACGCCGCAATTCGCAGGCACGACCGCCGCCCCGCTGGCCGACTATGCCGTTACGACATTCAACGGCGCCATCTACAATGGGCTGAGCACCGTCGCGGCCAACCGGCCCGGTACCAACATCATCCTGATGGACCTGTTCAAGATCGGTGACACCATCGCCGGCAACCCGACGGCTTTTGGTGTGACCAATGTCACCCAGCCTTGCTTCAATCAGGTGGCCCTGACGCTGTGCTCGAACCCCGATGACTATTTCTATCTGGACGGGGTGCACCCGACGGCGGCGGGCCACCGTGCCATCGCCAGCCTGGCCAATGACTACCTCTATTACGGCGACCGGGGTGCGGCCACGGCCCATCAGGGTGAGTTGTCGATGCGCCAGCGCGAGGACTCGCTGGACCTGGGCTCCGAGGCCCTGTCGGGCTGGGCCGCATGGGAAGCGGGCCGCACCACCCTGGACGTCAGCCTGACCGGCGACACCACCGACGTCGATGCTCGTGGTGTTGTGCCGGACGCCAAGGTCGAAGGACAGGGCATCCGGGTGGCTATCGACCACAGCATTTCCGAAGGCTGGCGCATGGGCTTTGCCGGCAGCTTCCGTCAGGCCGAGACGGTTGCCGGGCCGACCCGGTTCGACAGCCAGAACTTCTCGTTCGACGCCTTTGTCGGCTGGCGTTCGGGTCCGCTGTTCGCCAACGTCACGGCGGGCGCCGCGCGCGATACCTATGACGACATCCAGCGCGGCACCGGCGTCGGCCCGGTGGTTCACACGGGCGAGACCGAGGGCTATAGCCGCGGTGTCCGGGTACAGGGCGGGACCTGGTTCGACATGGGCGGCATCGCCCTGTCGCCCCGCGTGGCTGTGACCTGGGCCTCAACCGACGTCAGCGGCTATATCGAAAACGGTGTCGCCGCCCAGTATGCCTATGAAGACCGTACGGTCGAAGGCATCACCGGTGAGGTCACCCTGCGCGCCGAAAGCGCCATTGAGGGCGTGACCTTCTATGTCGAAGGCGGTTATCGCGAGAGCCTGGACGACAGCTCCGATCCGGTCGGCACCGGCATCGCCGGCAGCCCGTCGCAGGTGCTGTACCGCACGATCGAGGATCCGATGGGTGGTCAGCTGCTGCTCCAGACGGGTCTCGAAGTCGACTGGGGCCCGGCCATGGTCGGCCTGGGCCTGAAGGGTCGCTATGGCGAGAATGCCGACAGCTTCGTCGGTGGCATAACCCTGCGGATGCCGCTGAACTAAGGCATCTACCGGCCAAAAAACGGAGAAGGGCGGGGCGAGGTGGCTCCGCCCTTTTTTTGTTGCCGGTCCATCGGTTCCCGGGGTGCGACGTCCTGACGCGCCCGGTGCCTCATTCTCGTCCAAGGGGAACGGC
>CAXQIE010000030.1:0-35828 GCA_964224415.1 Neptunomonas phycophila | reverse complement strand
GCAAGCGCCGGAATCGCCCGCTATATCGCCGTCCTCCCGCGCAGCGGTCCCTTCGTCTATCGGTTAGGACGTCAGGTTTTCAACCTGAAAAGAGGGGTTCGATTCCCCTAGGGACTGCCACGCGGGGTTTCCCCACCGGAAATATATTGCGCCCCCCGTCCTGCTTTTGGGTCGAGGTGGCGCTGCGACTGCGTCGCAGATGCCACCTGTGGTGTAAAACCGGCGTTTTCGCACTCCACAGGCTTCACAGAACCGTGTTAAGCTTGCTGCGTCTGCTGTTCGCGGGCGGGGGTGTTTTACTGTGTCTGACCTAGAGGGGCTTGATACGCCGGGAACGATCGAGATCGTCGGCAAGGTCAAGTGGTTCGATCCCGGAAAGGGATATGGGTTCATCGTTCCGGACGATCCGGACATGACGGACCTCAAGGATGTCCTGCTGCACATCAGCAGTCTGCGCGATACCGGTCGGGACAGCGCCCCTGAAGGTGCGTCTATCCGTTGCGAATGCGTGCGTCGCCCCAAGGGCTGGCAGGTCCTTGAAGTGCTCGATCTGGCAGACGACGACGGTGCCGATCGTTCTGAACCCCGCACCGGCTATGACGGCCTGAGGAGCTTGGGACGATCCGTGTCGGCTCCCGATGCCGCGCCTCCGTCCGGTGTCCCGCTTCAGCCCGCCGTCGTGAAATGGTTCAATCGCACCAAGGGATATGGTTTTGTGGTGCGCGATGAGGCCGAGGGCGATATCTTCGTCCACGTCGAGACCCTGCGTCGCTGCGGCATCGAGGATTTGCTTCCCGGCGATCCGGTCGAGGTTCGCTTCGCCGAGGGCCCCAAGGGCCTGGTCGTCGCGGAAATCAGAATGGGCGGAGACCGATCCGCCTGACGAAAGAGGTGGAACAGGTGTTGAAGCGTAATCTTCCCGCAGCCGCGATCATGGCGGCCCTTCTGTTCACCGGGGCCTGTAGCCAGGAAAGCGGCTCGTCCGACGGCCAGACCCTGCCGGTCGAAACCCTCAGCGTCGTCACGGATCAGGGCAGTTTCGACTTCGACGTCGAGATCGCCGACGACGAGGCCGAGCGGGCCCGGGGCCTGATGTATCGGCCGCCACTCGAGGACGACAAGGGCATGCTGTTCCAATTCCCGGACGCCGCCGAGCGCGCTTTCTGGATGCAGAACACGCCCAGCTCGCTCGACATCGTCTATCTGGACCCGCAGGGCTGCATCGTCTCGATCGCCGCGCACACCACCCCCTATGCCGAGACGACCTATCCCTCCAACGGGGCGGCCAAGGGCGTGCTTGAGGTGCGGGCCGGCCGCATGGCCGAGATCGGCGCGGGACCGGGCGACCGCGTCCGCCACCCGTTCTTCGACACCCAGACTCCCTGCAGCTGATCTGATGACGCTCACCCGCAGCCTGCCCGTTGCCGCCTTGCTTGCGGCAATGCTGTTCACCGGCGCCTGCGCCCAGGACGCGGTGACGGGTGAAGGGGGCCAGTCCCTGCCGGTCGAGCCTCTGACCGTGGTCACCCGGAAGGGCAGCTTCGATTTCACAGTCGAGATCGCAGATGACTTCGAAGAGCGCCAGCGCGGCATGATGTACCGCCCGCCGCTGGCAGCCGACCGGGGCATGCTGTTCCAGTATCCGGAGGCGGCCGAGCGCGGCTTCTGGATGCTGAACACCCCCAGCTCGCTCGACATCGTCTATCTGGATCCACAGGGCTGCATCATCTCGATCGCCGCTCACACGACGCCCTATACCGAGTCTACCTATCCATCCCGTGGTGCCGCCAACGGCGTGCTTGAGGTTCGCGCCGGCCGTATGGCCGAGATCGGCGCGCAGCCGGGTGACCGTGTCCGCCACCCGTTCTTCGATACCGACGCGCCCTGCGATCGCTGATCCGCGTTGCGGGCCGGGCAGGGGCGTGGCATGAGAGCCGTCCCTTGGTGTCGGGGTGTAGCGCAGCCTGGTAGCGCATCTGCTTTGGGAGCAGAGGGTCGGAGGTTCGAATCCTCTCGCCCCGACCAAGGGCCGGTCGGCTGGACCGCCGGGGCGACGCTCGCTAAACGAGGGTCAGCGTGGGGCGAGGCCCCTTTGAGGCGAGCGAGACGGACATGTTGGCGCGTATCTACAGACCGGCGAAAACCGCTATGCAGTCGGGCAAGGCCAAGACGGCGGCCTGGATTCTGGAGTTCATGCCGGCGTCCGCGCGCTTCATCGATCCGCTGATGGGCTGGACCGGCTCGACGGACATGAACGGACAGGTGCGCCTGACGTTCGACACCCGGGACGAGGCCGTCGCCTATGCCGAGCGCCACGGGATCGCCTTCCGCCTGCAGGAACCGCAGGAGGCCCCGCTGATCCTCAAGGCCTATGCCGACAATTTCGCCACCCACCGCAAACAACCCTGGACGCACTGAGCCCCGGCCCACGCCACCGCTCGGCGGCGAACCCGAGGCGCCCTTAGCTCAGCTGGATAGAGCACCCGCCTTCTAAGCGGACGGTCGCAGGTTCGAATCCTGCAGGGCGCGCCAGGGTTTGCGCGGTATCGGCTTCAAAAGTCTACAGGACCCGGCGGCTGCTCACGCCCGAAGCCTGACCGCGGAATCGTCGCCAAGGGGCAATCGTTTGAGCAGGGCTATGTGGTGCCCGACGGGGGATCGGCGGAAATCTCGAGAATGGCCGCCCTGATTTCGTCCCAACATGTTTGCGCACGTTTCTCGAGAGCTTGAGAGGCCTCATGGCGCCGTTGGTTGTTCTCGGCTATCAAGCCGGGCAGATCGACATGGATATCCGGGTGAAGGGCTCCCGCTGCAACTTGCTCGATCCGCGAAGTCATCTGCTCAAAAAGGCGGGCATGGAATCCGCGGACTTCTTCCACGAACGTCGTGCGCGGTAGTCGGAAACTCCCCCTTGCGGCGGACCATGCCAACTCGCCCTCGATCAGTTTGTCTTCATTGTCCCACTCGATATGGACATCTGTCTCGTCGGACCACATCAGTATGGATGCCGATGGCGACAGGTATGAAGAGTCGAGAACCCGCCCTGTGAGCAACAACTGGGCCCGGTCCAGCAGCTCCCATACCTGGCCATCGTCATCTGCCTCGCTGTTTCGCTCGAGCCAGGTATCGCTCGTCTGCCGCCACGCACGTCCTGATCCCGCAGAGATATACTTCACGAGATCCCTGGGCACGGGGTCCAGTATGGAGGGAAGCATCTCCGTGGTGTCTTCGAGAATTCTGGCAATCTGGTAGCTGCAATACCTGTCGGTTCCTGCACGCCGGGCATGTTCGCTGTATTCCAGCAGAGTGCTGCACCCTGCATGCATCCAATACTGCCCATCAGTCAGGCCGAACCAATGGAGACCAAGGTTGTCGGGTTTCCCCCAGGGAATAATCTCACCCAGAGGTTTGAGTTCAAAGTTGATCAGCATCCCGTTCTTCCCGGCTGCAGACGCGCCAATTCGCTCGATGTTAGCAAAGCCATCCGCCAGGTCTGCAAGGGATTGGGAACGAACGTTGGCCCGGCTGGGTGTCACAGGGGGCCCTGCGGAAACGCGACCTTTGGGCGGCACAACGGTTGCGAATTGCACCTTGATGCCGTCTATAGGCGGGCATGACGATCAAGGTCAGGTCATATCAACGATTTCCGGGGCTTGGCGTGTTGCTGGCGGCGGCGCTGGTGCTGGCCGCGTGCGGGGGCAATGATGACAAGAAGGGCGCCGCCCCGGATGACGATCTGGCCGGTCTGCCGCCGGTCGAGGCGACCGCGCCCGGGACCATCGGCCCGACGCTGGAGGCTGTGCGCCGCCGCGGGCGCCTGAACTGCGGCGTGCATGAGGGTCTGGTCGGCTTTGCCTATACGGACAATCGAGGCCAGTGGCGTGGCTTCGACGTCGACTTTTGCCGGGCCATGGCGGCGGCCATCTTTAATGACCCGAACGCCGTGCGGTTCGTACCCCTGACCACCGCCCAGCGGTTCGAGGCCCTGCGCCAGGGGCGGGTCGATGTGGTGTGGCGGAATACCAGCTGGACCATGGACCGGGACGTCACCGAGGACGTCTCGTTTGCCGGCACCAACTACTACGACGGTCAGGGGTTTATGGTCCGGCGCGCGCTCAATCTGGGCAGCGCGACCGAGCTGAACGGCGCCCGCATCTGTGTGCAGGCCCAGTCGACCTCGCAGCTTAATCTGGCCGACTATTTCCGCCTGCGCGGGCTGGAGTATGAGCCGGTCGTGGTGGCTACCGAGGAAGAGGCCCGCCGCGCCTACGCCGAGGAGCGCTGCGACGCCTTCACCGCCGATGTCTCGGCCCTGGCCGCCGCCCGCACCACCCTGGCCAATCCCGAACAGCACGCCATTCTGCCCGATGTGATCTCCAAGGAGCCGCTGGGCCCGATGGTGCGCCGGGATGATCCCCACTGGACGCGGGTCGTGCGCTGGACGCTGAATGCGCTGATCCTTGCCGAAGAATATGGGGTGACCCGCGACACGGTCACCGATCAGGTTGAAGAGGCCCGCGACCCCCGGATCCGTCGCCTGCTGGGCGTCGAAGGGGAGTTCGGCACCCGCCTGGGCCTGTCAGACCGCTGGGCGTATCAGGCGATTTCGGCGGTCGGAAACTATGGTGAGGTGTTCGCCCGCAATCTGGGGTCGGATTCGGCGCTGGACCTTGCCCGCGGCCTGAATGCACAGTGGAACGCAACACCGGGCGGGCTGATCTACGGCCTGCCGATCCGGTAAACGACAAGAACAGACACCCCCGGGGGACTCATGGAAACGACCAAACGCGGCGGCGTGCCGCTCTATCTCTGGATGCTGCTCGGCTTTGCCGTCGGCCTCGGCGGCGGGCTGTACGTCAATCTGAACGATCTGGTGGTCATCCCCTGGGTCATGGAGATCATCCAGGCCGTCGGCCAGATCTTCCTGCGCCTGCTGTTCATGCTGGTCATTCCGCTGCTGTTCGCGGCGCTGGCCGTCGGCGTGGCCGAGATGGGCGATCTCAAGTCGCTGGGCCGCGTCGGCTTCAAGACACTGTTCTTCACCATCATGGTCTCGGCCATTGCGGTCGTGATCGGGCTCGTCATGGTCAACTATTTCCAGCCGGGCGCGGGGGTCGATCCTGCGCTGGCTGCGCAATTGCTTGAAGAGGGGGCCGAGGGGGCCGCCGGCATCGTCGGCAATGCGCCGCAGAGCATCGAGGCGGGTCAGTTCTTCCTCGACATGATCCCGTCAAATGTCATCACCGCCGCCGCCGATAACCAGATCCTGCCTGTCATGGTGTTCGCCCTGATCTTCGGCATCGGCATGGTCATGGCCAAGTCGAAAGCCACGGACGCGCTTCAGGAAAGCCTGCAGGGGCTGCTGGAAGTGATGATGAAGCTGATCAATGCTGTCATCAAACTGGCCCCCATCGCCATCGCCGCCCTGATGTTCAACCTGGCCGCCGTCTTCGGCTGGGACCTGCTGATCCGTCTGGGCGCCTATGCCGGCGTCGCCATCGGTGCCATGGCGATCCACATGTTCATCGTCTATCCCCTGCTGGTCATGATCTTCGGCGGCATGAGCCCGCTGCGATTTGCCCAGGGCGTTCGTGAGCCCTTTGTCGTGGCCTTTTCGACCGCCTCGTCCAACGCCACCCTGCCGATCGCCATCAAAGCGGCCGACGAGAATCTTGGTCTGCCCCGCCGCATCTCGCGCTTCGTCCTGACGGTCGGCGCCACGGCCAACCAGAACGGCACCGCCCTGTTCGAGGGGGTGACGGTCCTTTTCCTCGCCCAGTTCTTCGGCATCGACCTTACGATCCAGCAGCAGCTCGTGGTCATGCTGGTCTGTATTCTGGGCGGCATCGGAACCGCAGGCGTGCCGGCCGGCTCCCTGCCGGTCGTGGCGCTGATCCTGGTCATGGTGGGCGTCCCGCCCGAGGGCATCGGCCTGATCCTGGGTGTCGACCGCTTCCTCGACATGTGCCGCACCACGCTGAACGTCACCGGCGATCTGGTGGCCGCGACCGTGGTCTCGCGTGGCGAGAAGGACATCCCGGCCGAGGTCTCGGGTCCGCTACCCGTGGCCCCGCCGACGTCCTAAGTCGTCAGCCGGTCTGGATGGGGGTGTCCGTGCGGCTCCCCCATTCGGCCCAGCTCCCGTCATAAAGCCGCGCCGGGCGGCCCAGCACCGTCAGCGCCAGAACCAGAATGGCGGCGGTCACGCCCGAGCCGCAGGTGGTGATCGGCACGGCCGTATCGTCCAAGCCGCGCGCCATGAATGCAGCCTCAAGCTCGGCACGCTCCCGCAGGCGTCCCGCCTCATCGACCAGCGCCGCATAGGGCAGGTTCCTCGCCCCCGGCATATGGCCGGGCCGCACACCGGGCCGCGGCTCGTCGCTCTCGCCCCGAAACCGGACCGCGCCCCGCGCATCCAGTACAGGTGTGTTGCCGTCGGCCAGCGCCCGCCGGACGCTCTCGATATCGGCCACGGCATCCCGGTCCAGTCGGGCCTCAAAGCGCGTGGGCAGGGGATCGGAGGGACCGCTTTCCGTGTGGCCCCCGGCCCGGATCCACGCGTCCAGCCCGCCATTCAGCACCTGAACCCGCGTGGCGCCAAAGGTTCGCAGCATCCACCACGCACGCGGTGCCGCAAACATCGGTCCCGCCTCATAGACCACGATCCGATCGCTTTCCGAGAGGCCGAGTTCGCCCATCGCCTGCCCGAACTGGACCGGCCCGGGGAGGGTGTGGGGGAGGGGCGATGTCTGATCCGACACTGCTTCCAGATCGAAAAACACGGCGCCCGGGATATGCGCATCCTCGAACAGGGCCCGCGTATCGGTGCCGTCCAGCCGCCATCCCGCATCGACGACCCGAACGGGCCCCTCGCGCATCAGGGCCTGCAGTTCATGGGCGTCGATGAGCGGCGACATCGGATCAGTCCCTGCCGATCGCCAGCTGGATCACATCTGTCCGCCCCGACCGGAAGCCAGCTTCGCAATAGCCCAGATAGAACCGCCACATGCGCCGGAACCGCTCGTCAAAACCTTGCAGGCGCTGGATGTCACTCCAGCTGGACTGGAACCGGCGGTCCCACGCGGCCAGGGTGTCGGCATAGTCTTGACCGAACCGCTCGACCGACTGCCAGCTCAGGCCCGCCGCCTCGATCACCGGCCTCAGCCGCTCCTCGCTGGGCAGCATCCCGCCGGGGAAGATGTATTTCTGGATGAAGTCCGTGCGGACCGCATACTCATCGAACAGGGCGTCCTGGATGGTGATGATCTGCAGGGCCGCCCGGCCACCCGGCTTCAGTACCTCCGCGATCTTGCCGAAATAGGCCGGCCAGTATTCCTGTCCGACGGCTTCGAACATCTCGATGGAGGCGACCCGATCGAACTGACCGGTGACATCGCGATAGTCGACCAGTTCGATGCTGACCCGCTCGCCCAGCCCGGCCTTCTGCATGCGCTGGCGGGCAAAGTCGTGCTGCTCCTGCGAGATGGTGATGGCCGTCACTTTGGCCCCGACCTCGCGCGCGGCATATTCCGCAAACCCGCCCCAGCCGCAGCCGATCTCGAGTACCGATTGCCCGGCCTGCAGGTCCATACGCCGCGCCAGACTTTCGTATTTCCGTGCCTGGGCCACCGCCAGCGCCTCGTCCCTGGCGGCATAGCGGGCCGAGGAATAGGTCATGGTTTCGTCCAGCCAAGACGCGTAGAATTCATTGCCCAGATCGTAGTGGGCGTGGATGTTCTTGCGCGCACCCCGGCGGCTGTTGCGACGCAATCGGTGGCTGATCCAGTTGATCACCTTCATCGGCAGGGAACCGTTGAACAACCGCTGGATGTGGTCGTAGTTCTCGACCAGAACCTCCAGCAGGACCGCCAGATCAGGGCTGTCCCATTCGTCGGCCATATAGCCCTCGGCAAAGCCGATATCGCCATTGGCCAGCACGCGACGCGCGACATTGTAGTCGCGGATGTCCAGCACGGCGCTGCGGCCCTGAACCTTGCCGACCAGCTCGTGCATCGCGCCGTCGGGCAGCTTGAGCGTCAACCGCCCCCAGGTCCAGTTGGCCGCCAGAAGGCGCAGGAACAGGCCGAAACCACGCGGCGCATGGGCCGGGGCCTGAAGGTCGCTCAGCGTCGTCGCCGTCATCACAGACCTCCACAGGAGAGGGCGAGGGACGGCATTCTACCCCTCATTACCCAGACTCTTGAAGGCTGCGAGCGCAGCGTCACGCGCTTCGGCGTGATCGACGATGGGGCGGGGATAGTTGCGGCCCAGCTGGACCCCGGCATCGGCTCGGACCTCTGGCGGGGCGTCCCATGGGTTATGCAGCCAGCGGTCGGGCATTCTGGCCAGTTCCGGCACCCATTTGCGAACATAGCGTCCCTCCGCATCGAACTTGGTGCCCTGGGACACCGGATTGAATATCCGGAAATACGGAGCGGCATCGGCCCCGGATCCGGCAACCCACTGCCAATTTTGCGAATTGCTGGCCAGATCGGCGTCGACGAGGGTGTCCCAGAACCATTCCTCGCCTTCACGCCAGTCGATGCGCAGGTGTTTCACCAGGAACGAGGCGACCAACAACCGCACACGATTGTGCATCCAGCCTGTGGCCCACAGCTCGCGCATCCCGGCATCAACCATGGGGTAGCCGGTCTGGCCCCTTTGCCAGGCCTCCAGCGCCTTTTGGTTCGTTACCCACGGGAAGTCGTCGAACTTGTTCTGGAAGTTCGCCTCCGGCAGGGTCGGGAACTGGTGCAGCAGGTGGGCGGAGAATTCGCGCCAACCGATCTCGCGCAGGAAGGCGTCGGCCTGACCGTCAGTGACCTTGCCGTCCGACACGGCGGCGCGGACCTCGATCCACACCCGCCAGGGGCTTATCTCGCCCCAGTGGAGGGCGGGGGACAGGCGGCTGGTGCCGGCCACGCCCGGCCGGTCACGCGAAGTGCCATAGTCCTTGAGGTCGGTATCGATGAAGTCCCGCAGGCGCCTGGCCGCCGCCGCTTCGCCAACCGCGTCCGCGTCGAATCCGGCGGCCCAGTCCGGTCGTCCATCGTACAGGCACCAGTCTTCCAGGTCCTCGGAGTCGATACCTGGGCAGCCCCGGATTTCCCGCGGGGCCGGGCGCTCGATCGGGTCGCCCAGTTGTTCGACAAGCGCCCGGTAAAAGGGGGTGAAAACCTTGTACGGTCCGCCGGACTGGGTCGTGATCGAACCCGGCCGGGCCAGCAGCGAGGCATTGAAGCCGCGGCACTGGATGTCGTCCCCCTCCAGGGCGTGAGCGATGTCCTTGTCAGCCTCAAAGGCCGCAGGCTCGAATCGACGGTTCATGAAAACCCGGCGGGCGCCGGAATCCTTCAGCACCTCGCGCAGCACAGCCTCGGCAGGACCCCGGCGCAGGATCAGCGGCGCCCCGGCCTGTTTCAGATCCTCGCCGAGCGCTTGCAGGCTCCTTTCCAGCCACCATTTCGAAGCCCCGCCCAGCGGCCGCCCGTCCGCTGCCTCATCAAGGATATAGAGCGGCACCACGGGGCAGCCGCTCTCGACCGCCTCGCGCAGGGCCGGATTGTCGCGCAGTCTGAGATCGCGCCGAAACCAGACGACGACAGGCGACGGATCGTCACTCACGCGCGCACCCCCGGAGAAAACCTGTTATTCAGCACGCATCGCCCCCACATGGCCTCAAGTCTGGTGCAGGGGGCAACGTCAATGGCCCCGTCTGGTGCCCCAAATACAGTTTCGGGAAATCGAATAAAGTGAACCGTCCGAACAGCGTCATCGAAATCAACGACGGGCTGAAGCGCCCGGTCACCATCGGCGGCGGTCGCCGCATCGTCTTCATCGCCGGCCCCTGCCAGCTGGAAAGCCGCCAGCATGCGCTGGAAATGGCCAATGCGTTGAAGGAGATCGGCGAGCGGCTGAATGTCGGCATCATCTACAAGACCAGCTTTGACAAGGCCAACCGAACCTCCGCCAACGCCGCCCGGGGGCTGGGGCTCAAGGACTCCCTGCCCATCTTTGCCGAGATTCGGGAGAGCGTCGGCCTGCCGGTCCTGACGGATGTCCACTCCGAGGCCCAGTGCACCGAGGCCGCCCAGGCGGTCGATGTCCTGCAGATCCCGGCCTTCCTGTGCCGCCAGACCGACCTGCTGCTGGCCGCGGCTGCCACCGGCAAGGTTATCAACATCAAGAAGGGCCAGTTCCTCGCCCCCTGGGACATGAAGAATGTCATCGCCAAGGTCACCGGCGCGGGCAATCCGAACGTCATGGCCTGCGAGCGGGGCGCCAGCTTTGGCTACAACACCCTGGTCTCGGACATGCGCGCCCTGCCGGTGCTGCGCGAGATCGGCTGTCCGGTGGTGTTCGATGCCACCCACAGTGTGCAGCAGCCGGGCGGGCAGGGGACGTCGTCGGGCGGGCAGCGCGAGTTCGTGCCGGTGCTGGGCCGGGCCGCCGTCTCTGTCGGCGTGGATGCGGTCTTCATGGAAACCCACCAGGACCCCGACAACGCCCCGTCGGACGGCCCGAACATGGTGCCGCTGGACCAGTTCGAATCGCTGGCCGGTCAACTGATTGCCTTTGACGATCTGGTCATCGCCCAGGGTATCAAGCGCGCGGCCTGAACCGGCCCGCGACTGGACGTGCCCGGCCCTCTGGGATAGCTCCAACGCATGAACCTCGCCGGTCTTCAAAGCCTGCTCGCCCGGGCACCGTCCCTGACCCTCGCCTGCGTCGGTGACCTGATGCTGGACCGGTTCGTCTATGGCGAGGTCAGCCGTATTTCGCCCGAAGCTCCGGTGCCCGTGCTGCGGACTCACCGCTCGGTCTCCATGCCGGGCGGCGTCGGCAATGTGGCGCGCAACCTGGCCTCGCTCGGCGTCCGCGTAACCCTCGGCTCGGTCGCGGGACAGGATGCCGAGGGCCGGGCCCTTGCCGATCTTCTGGCCGCCGAGCCCGGCCTGACCGACGCCGTGCGCTACACCGACACGGCTCGCACCGTGGTCAAGACCCGCTACGTCGCTGCGGGCCAGCAGCTGCTGCGCCTCGATGAGGAAGACACCCTCAATACCGACTATCGCGGCGAGGGGGTGTTCGAGGGTGCCGACGCCATCCTGATTTCCGACTATGCCAAGGGCGTGGTCAGCGACGCCCTGATCGCGGCCGCCCTGGCTCATGCCGGCAAGGCCGGGGTGCCGGTGATCGTCGACCCCAAGGGTCGCGACTTCGCCCGCTATGGCGCCGTCGATCTGATCAAGCCCAATGCCGCCGAGCTGGCCGGGGCCACCAGCTTGCCGACCGACAGCGACGCTGAAGTCGAGCGCGCGCTCGCGGCCCTGCTGGACCAGACGACGGCCAGGGCTGTGGTTGTCACCCGCGCGGGCAAGGGCATGTCGCTGATGCGGCGCGGTGGCCCGGTCCAGCACATCCCCGCCCGGGCGCGCGAGGTGTTCGACGTCTCCGGTGCCGGCGACACGGGCCTCGCGGCGCTTGGCCTCGCCCTGGCTGCCGGTCACGACCTGCCGGATGCGGCGGCCTTTGCCATTTTGGCGTCCGGCGTGGTCGTCGGCAAAAGCGGTACTGCGACGGTCACGCCTGCCGAACTGCTTGAGGCCGAACTGACCGGCGCCATGGACATCGACCACGGCCGGATCGTGCCGGTCGAGACCCTCGTCGATCAGGTCGAACTGTGGAAGGCAGCAGGCCTCAAGGTTGGCTTCACGAATGGCTGTTTCGATATTCTGCACCGCGGCCATGTTGCCTATCTGGCCCAGGCGCGGGCCTGGTGTGACCGGCTGGTAGTGGCGCTCAACACCGATGCCTCGGTGCGCCGCCTGAAGGGCGATGGACGCCCCGTCAACGATCTCGACAGCCGGGCCGCGGTCATCGGCGGCCTCGCCAGTGTCGACCGCGTCACCGCCTTTGAAACCGAAACGCCGCTGGACCTGATCAAGGCCCTGCGCCCCGATGTGCTGATCAAGGGCGCGGACTATACCCGCGACACCGTCGTCGGCGCCGCCGAGGTCGAATCCTGGGGTGGCGAGGTGCGGCTGGCGGAGTTCTCGCCCGGCCACTCGACCACGGCAACCATCCAGAAACTGGCGAAAGGCGAGGGCCAATGACACGCGGCATGATCGTGGTCACCGGCGGCGCCGGCTTCATCGGATCCAACATTGTCGCCCGCCTTTGTGAGGCAGGGCAGCATGACGTCGTGGTCTGTGATCGCCTCGAAGGCGCCGACCTCGGCAAGTGGAAGAATCTCGCCAAACATCCGGTCGCCGACTTCTGGTGGCCGGAACAGATGTTCGAAAAGCTGGAGGCCCACGCCGGCCGCATCGAGGCGGTCATCCACATGGGCGCCATCTCCTCGACGACCGAGCCGGATGCCGACCTGATCCTCCGGACCAATTTCGCCCTGTCGCGGGATCTCTGGGACTGGTGCTGCAGGCACGATGTGCAGTTCGTCTACGCCTCGTCGGCGGCCACCTATGGCGACGGTCATGAGGGTTTCGAGGATGAGGACGACTTTGCCTCCCTGCAAAAGCTTCGCCCGCTAAATGCCTATGGCTATTCGAAATATCTGTTCGACCTCTATGCCCGGCAGCAGTCGGAGCGCGGTCATGCCCCCAATCAGTGGGCAGGCCTGAAATTCTTCAACGTCTACGGCCCGAATGAGTATCACAAGGGCGGGATGAAGTCGGTCGTGGCCCAGATCTGGCCCAAGGTGCAGGCGGGTGAGCCTGTCCAGCTGTTCCGCTCCCATCACCCTGACTACGCTGACGGCGGTCAGCTGCGCGACTTTGTCCACGTCGATGACGTCGTCGATGTGATTGATTGGCTGCTGGGCAAGCCGGAGGTCTCGGGCGTCTTCAACGCCGGCTCGGGACAGGCGCGCTCGTTTGCCGATCTGGCGCGGGCCACCTTCGCTGCGGCCGGCAAGGAGCCCCGGATCACCTATATCGACATGCCCGAGGTAATCCGCGACCGCTATCAGTACTTCACGCAGGCGCGCATGGACCGGGTCCGCGCGCTTGGCTTTGACGGCCAGTCAACGCCACTGGAAGAGGGCGTGCGCCGTTACGTCCAGTCGTATCTGGCGACGGAAGATCCGTATCGATGAAGCCTCGCGCGGTCAGTCTCAGGTCCCTGATCGGCTATGCCGGCTTTGCCCTGGTCTTCCTGATCGTGGCTGCGGCTGCCGTCTGGCGCGGAGATATCCTGCAGGCCGGTATGGACCCCGAGGTGCCGTTCCAGACCTACGACCCGCCCCCGGCCCCCGATTATCAAAAGGCCTCAGCCTGGGCCATGCAGGACGCGGGGATAGCGGGCTCCGGCCCTGCGGCCGTCTTCTTCATCCATTCCACGACCTACGATGGTGGCGAGGAATGGAACGGCCCGATCGGTGACCCCGATGCCGATGTCTATCTGTTCCGTGTGGTCGTCCCGAACTATGCCGGGCCGTTCGCCCGCTCCGGCCGGCTCAGCATTCCCCGATATCGCCAGGGCAGCCTCTACACGCGCCTGACCCTGCGCGATGACGCGCGTGAAGCCCGGGCCTTTGCGTACCGGGACATCGAGGCGGCATTCGAGGTCTTTCTGGCGCGTCACCCGACCGGCCCGATCGTCATCGCCGGGGTGGAGCAGGGCGGCGAACTGGCCGACCGGCTGGTGCGCGAGCGGATCGTCGGCGATCCCGCCCTGCGCCGCCGGATTGTCGCCGCCTATGCCATGGACACCATCCTCGCAGTCGACCCCGCCACGCCGTCGCTGCCGCCCTGCCGCGCGCGCGACCAGACAGCCTGCCTCGTGGCCTTCTCTCCGGTGACCGATGACAACGACGGCGCCGCCCGCCGCAGGCTTCGTCGCGCCCTCGTCTGGGATATGCGGGGGCGTCTGGTCGATCTGGGCGACCGGGCTGCCGTCTGCGTCAACCCGGTCAACGGTTCGACGGATGAGGTCGAGGTTCCGGCCCGGGTGCATCTGGGCGCCACCAATGCCACCGGACTGGAATGGGGTGCACGCCCGGCCCTGATCGCGCGCTCGGTCGCCACGGCCTGCAGGGACGGCCTGCTGCGTCACACCCAGCCGGACATGGAATCCTTCCGAGAAGCCGGCAGTTGGTCCGATCGAAGAAAATCACGGCCCTACAATCTGTTCTACGGTGATATTGAACGCGATGTGCAGGAACGGCTGGCCGCCTGGACCCTGCGCTACGCACCGGACATGGCGGTCGATCAGTCGCCGGACGGACGCCCCGAGCGCCAGTCGAACAGCGCTTCCAGCACCTGAACCGCGCGTCCACGGTCTGACGTCAAACCCGGATCCCGGCCCAGGATCAGCCGCGCATCGTCCGCCGCCGCGCGGATCAGCCCCGCATGGGCCATCGGATCGGCAAAGCGATAGGCTGGAAAGCCACTCTGCTTCAAGCCCAGCGGGTCGCCGCCCCCACGTATCCGGAAATCCGCCTCTGCGATCTCGAACCCGTCCTCGGTGCGGCGCAGGATATCCAGCCGCTCGACCGCCGTCTTGCCAAGGCCCGCCTCCGACTGGCCGTACAGCAGGGTGCAGGCGCTCGGCTTGTCCGACCGGCCGATCCGTCCGCGCAGCTGGTGCAACTGGGCCAGACCGAACCGCTCGGCATGTTCGATCACCATCAGGGTGGCATTGGGCACATCGACACCCACCTCGACCACGGTCGTCGCCACCAGCAGTGGCAGGTGCCCGTCCAGGAACGACTGCATGACCGTCTCGCGCTCGGGCCCGGGCATGCGCCCGTGGACCAGCCCGACCGGACAACCCATCAGCTTGCCCAGTTCCCGCGCCCGGTCTTCGGCGGCCGCCAGGTCGATGTGCTCCGACTCCTCGACCAGCGGACAGATCCAGTAGGCCTGCGCCCCACCTTCCACCGCCGCCTTCAGCCGCACCGCCACTTCGCCCAGCCGATCCAGCGGCAGCGCCGCCGTCTTGATGGGCCTGCGCCCCGGCGGCTTTTCATCGAGGCGTGAGACGTCCAGTTCCCCATACTGGGTCAGCTCCAGCGTGCGCGGGATGGGCGTCGCCGACATGGTCAGCAGGTGCACGGCGCCATCCGCCCCGCCCTTGTCCAGCAGCCGCTGCCGTTCACGCACCCCGAACCGGTGCTGCTCGTCGATCACCGCCAGTCCCAGCCGGTGAAACTTCACACTGTCCTGAAACAGGGCGTGGGTCCCGATCACCAGCGGCAATCGCCCGCCCGCCAGTCCTTCCAACACCGGCCGTCGCACGCCGGCCGGGTCTCGCCCGGTCAGCAGGGCGCAGGCCACACCCGCCTCGGCAAACAGGGGCGCCAGCCGCTCATGATGCTGGCGCGCCAGAATGTCGGTCGGGGCCATCAGGGCCGCCTGAAAGCCGCTGTCGATCGCGTCCGCCAGAACCAGCGCCGCCACTGCCGTCTTGCCCGAGCCGACATCGCCCTGCAGCAGTCGCGCCATCTGTTCGCCGCTCACCAGATCGCGCCGGATGTCCGCCACGGCCCGTTGCTGGGCCCCGGTCAGGGTGAAGGGCAGGGCGGCCAGCAACCGCTCCGCCACTGTGCCGGGCGCCAGCCGGGGCGCCCGCACCGCCTGCCGGTTTCGCCGCCGCCGGGCCAGCGCCAGCTGGTGCGCCAGCAGTTCGTCGAACGCCAGCCTCGCCCGGGCCGGGGCCTGCGAATCCAGATCGATCTCGCTCTCGGGCGCGTGCAGGGCATTCATCGCGTCCGACCACGACGGCCAGCCCTGTTTTGCCAGCCACGCCCCATCCTGCCACTCCGCCAGGTCCGGTAGTGATTCCATCGCTGTCATTACCAGCTTGCGCACCTGCCGCGAGGTGATGCCCTGGGTGGCCGGATAGACCGGCTCGACCGGCACAATCTCGTCGCGCTTTTCGACAGGCACCACATAGTCCGGGTGAGCGATCTGAACCAGGTCGTTGAATTTTTCCACCTTCCCGCTGACGATCCGCCGTGCCCCGTCCGGGCATTGCTTGCGGATCCAGGCTTCCGACCCGCCAAACCAGACCAGCGTCAGAAAGCCGGTCTCGTCATTGGCCCTCAGCTTGAACGGCAACCCGGGCCGCCCCGGTTTGGTCAGACCGCCCATGATCAGGTCAAAGATGCCCACCTCGCCCGCGACCGCGGTCTGCACGGTCATCGCGCGCCGCCGGATCAGGCCGGTGGGGGCCAGAAACATCAGGTCACGCACCAGCGGCCCGGCCAGCCGGTGCACAGCCGGGGCCATGCGTGGGCCGACGCCCTTCAGGCTTTCGACCGCGACGAACAGGGGAAACAGAATCTCGGGCCGCATGATGCGTCACGATAGCCGGACAGGACGGGTGGCGAAATGGACCTGCGACCGCTATCTGACACGTCTTCATTCCTTCTGACCGGGCAAGACTTCTTGTGGCCGAAGACATCGCACGTGCCGAAATGACGACCCGGCTGAACCGCATCCGCTTCCGCGCCTGGCGCCGGGGCTTTCGCGAGGCCGACATGATCCTCGGGCCGTTCTCGGAACAGGTCGCGCCGACGCTGGAAGCGGGGGAACTGAGGCAGTTCGAGGCCCTTCTGGATGAGGATGACCACGCGCTCTACGGCTGGATCAAGGGCTCGACGCCCACTCCGCCCGAATGGGAGGGCCCGCTGATGGACCGCATCCGCCGGTTCGTCGCCGAGTCCGTCTCGTCCGAGGTGGCGCGGGGCATCGGCTGATGGCGGATCGCATCACGCTGAGCGGCGCGCCCGAAGGTCTGGACGCCCTGCGCGTTGCCGAACGTCTGGGTGAGGACGGCACCGCCCTGTTCATCGCCCGCGACGCCTCACGCGCGGCCCAGTTCATCGATGCCATCGGCTTCTTCGCCGGGGGGATCGAGGTTGTCTCCTATCCGGCGTGGGACTGCCTGCCCTATGACCGGCTCAGCCCCTCATCGTCGGTCTCGGCCCAGCGGATGGCGACGCTCAGCCGTCTCGCCGCCGGCGAGGCCCCCGACAAACCCCTGCTGATCGTGGCCACGGTCGGCGCGGCCCTGCAGCGCACCCCGCCGCGCGAGATCACCGCCAGCGCCGGCTTCGAGACCCACGTCGGCCGCGAGCTCGATACCGCCGCGCTCGAGACCTATTTCGCCACCAATGGCTATGTCCGCGCCTCTACCGTGTCCGAGCGCGGCGAATATGCCGTGCGGGGCGGAGTGATTGACGTCTTCCCGCCGGGCTTCGACGAGCCGGTCCGCCTCGACATGTTCGGCCAGGAGCTGGAGTCGATCCGCACCTTCGATCCGGCCACCCAGCGCTCGACCGGCCAGAGGGCCGCCGTGCAACTGGCCCCGGTGTCCGAGGCCCTGCTGGATCCCGAGGCCATCTCGCGCTTTCGCACCGGCTATCTCAACCGCTTCGGCGCGGCGGGCGATGACCCCCTGTATGCAGCCGTCAGCGAGGGCGCCCGCCGCCAGGGGCTGGAGCACTGGCTGCCGCTCCTCTATCCGCACCTTGAGACCCTGTTCGATTATCTGCCCGAGGGTGCCACCGTCTGGCTGGACAGTCAGGCCGACAAGGCCCGGTCCGAGCGCTGGGACCTGACCGTCGATGCCTTCGAGGCCCGGCGCGAGGCCGCACAGGCCGCGCCCGGTCGCAGCGTCCAGAGCGGTCGCGCCCTGCCACCCGAGGCCCTCTATCTGTCGCCCGACGACTGGACCCGCGCGCTCGCCTCGCGGCCCGTCATCCAGCTCAGCCCGCTCTCGGGTCCGGGCGAGGATGCCGGTGGCCGTCTGGGCCGGTCGTTCGCTGCCGAGCGCGCCCAGGACAGCGTCAATCTGTTCGAGGCCGTGGCGGCCTATGCCAAGGCCCGGCGCGCCGACGGTCGCAAGGTGCTGTTCGCCTCCTGGAGCGAGGGCTCGTCCGAGCGTCTGGCCTCCATGCTGGCCGATCACGGGCTGGAGCCGGTCGTACCGGTGCGCGACTGGGCCGATGTGCAGGCCGCGACCGACACCCTCTATCTGCGCGCGGTTCTGCCGGTCGAGACCGGCTTCGAGACCGACGATCTGGTGGTGATCACCGAGACCGACATCCTTGGCGACCGGCTGGCGCGCCCCCGGAAGAAACGCCGCGCCTCCAACTTCCTCGCCGAGGCCTCGGCCCTGACCACCGGCGATCTGGTGGTCCACCTCGACCACGGCATCGGCCGCTATGAAGGCCTGCGCACCCTCGATATCCAGGAAGCGCCCCACGACTGTCTGGAGCTGGCCTATGCAGGCGACTCCAAACTCTATCTGCCGGTCGAGAATATCGACCTTCTGACCCGCTACGGGGCCGAGGGCGACGGCGTGCAGCTGGACCGGTTGGGCGGTGCGGGCTGGCAGGGGCGCAAGGCCAAGGCGAGGGCCCGCCTGCGCGAAATGGCTGAGGGCCTCATTGCCCTGGCTGCGAAACGGGCCCTGCGCGAGAGCGAGGTCGTGGTGCCGCCGCAGGGGCTGTTCGACGAATTCTGTGCCCGCTTCCCCTATGAGGAAACCGACGACCAGCTGAACGCTATCGGCGACGTCCTGTCGGATCTGGCCAAGGGCACGCCCATGGACCGCCTGATCTGTGGCGACGTGGGCTTCGGCAAGACGGAAGTGGCACTCAGGGCCGCCTTCGTCGTCGCCATGACCGGCCAGCAGGTGGCCATCGTCTGTCCGACCACGCTTCTGGCGCGTCAGCACTTCAAGACCTTCAGCGAGCGGTTCGCCGGCTGGCCGATCAGGGTGCGCCACCTGTCGCGCATGGTGACGGCCAAGGACGCCTCCGAGACCCGCGCGGGCCTCAAGGACGGCAGTTTCGAGATCGTGGTGGGCACCCATGCGGTGCTGTCGGAACAGGTCGGCTTCAAGGACCTCGGCCTTGTGATCGTCGACGAGGAGCAGCATTTCGGCGTCAAGCACAAGGAGAAGCTCAAGTCCCTGCGCGCCGATGTGCACCTGCTGACCCTGACCGCGACGCCTATCCCGCGCACCCTGCAGATGGCCCTGTCCGGCATCCGCGAGATGTCGATCATCGCCACCCCGCCGGTCGACCGTCTGGCGGTCCGTACCTATGTCGCGCCCTGGGATCCGGTCATGGTGCGCGAGGCCCTGCTGCGCGAGAAATACCGCGGCGGTCAGGCCTATTATGTCGCCCCGCGTCTGGCCGACCTCCCGGACATCGAGCAGTTCCTGCGCGAACAGGTGCCCGAGGTGAAGGCCGTCGTCGGCCACGGCCAGATGTCCCCGACCCAGCTCGAGGCGGTGATGAGCGCCTTCTACGAGGGCGAGTACGACGTCCTGCTGTCGACCACCATCGTCGAGAGTGGGCTGGATATTCCGACGGCCAACACCCTGATCGTGCACCGAGCCGACATGTTCGGCCTGGCCCAGCTGCACCAGATCCGCGGCCGGATCGGCCGGTCCAAGGCGCGCGCCTTTGCCTATCTGACCACCGATCCCAAACGTCCGCTCAGCCTCTCAGCCGAACGGCGGCTGCAGGTGCTGCAGTCGCTCGACAATCTCGGCGCCGGCTTCCAGCTGGCCAGCCACGACCTCGACCAGCGGGGCGGGGGCAATCTGCTGGGCGACGAACAGTCGGGTCACATCCGCGAGGTCGGCGTCGAACTGTATCAGCAGATGCTGGAAGATGCCGTGGCCGAGATGCGCGAGCAGGGCGGCGACCTGCGCGACCGCGACTGGTCCCCGACCATCAATGTCGGTGCGGCGGTCCTGATTCCCGAGTCTTACGTTCCGGACCTGAATCTGCGTCTCAGCCTGTATCGCCGTCTGTCCGATGCCGAGCGGGGCGAGGACCGCGAGGCTCTGGCCGCCGAACTGATCGACCGGTTCGGGCCGCTGCCGGATGAAGCCCGCCAGCTGCTGCGCATCGTCGGCATCAAGTCGTCGTGCCGCAAGGCCCAGATCGAGCGCATCGACATGGGCCCCAAGGGCGCGGTCCTGACCCTGCGCAACAACGCCTTTCCCAACCCGCTGGGGCTGGTCGGCCTGATCCAGAAGAACACCGGGGCGTGGAAACTGCGCCCGGATCAGAAGATCGTTGTCATGGGCGAATGGGCCAATCCGGAAGAACGCCTCAAGGCCGCGGAGCGCATCACCGATGCCCTGGCCACCGTGGCGGCTCTGGACAACTAGGGCGTAACGCCCGCCCGCGCATCGTTCGCCAGCACGGACGAAGCCCGCTCCAGAGTCCGGGCGGGGGCTTCGCCCGGCTGTTGCTCTGCCACGCCAAGCTCAAACTCGACCACGAAGGGGGACCGCCCGGGCCCGGCCTCAAAGGCGGTACAGCCGATCACGGCCACGATTCGCTGGGCCGCAATCCGGGCCTGGGCTTCGGTCGTGCCGGGCAGGGCCAGGGCAAAGACCTCACTGGACAGGCGCGCGGCCGTATCCTCCGTCCGGATCAGGCGCGAAACCATGGTACCGATCTGGGGCAGGGCGCGGGCCAGCCAGCCATCACGGCGCGCCTCCTCGACCGGCTCGGTCATGGTGACCTTCAGCACACAGAGTGACAGGGGGCGCCGCCGTTCGCGAGACGCCTCACTGACCCGCCCCAGATGCTGGGCAAACAGATCGCGGGTGAACAGGCCGGTGTCCGGATCGGTCAGGCCGGAACCGCGAACGGACTCCAGCGCGCGCCGCACGCCGGTCTGGCGCCGGTGAAAGCGCGCCATGGCCATCAGCCGCCGCGCCGTCTCGCGCTCATCCGTGTCGGCGGCGGCCACATCGGCAAAGCCCCGCCCGAACAGATCCGAGGCATCCATCTGGGCGCCATCATTCAGGTAAAGCATCACCGGAATATGATAGAGCCTTGTATTTCTTTTCATGCCCGAGGCGATCGACAGGGCCGGGGCATGGTCCTCCGCCCCCCACAGCACGGCCGCGTCAAACGGGCTCTCGTGCAGGTAATCGAAGGCCGTGTAGGGTGTCGGGGCCGCCACCACCTCGGCACCGTCTTCCGCGAGGGCGTTCGACAGCGCCAGGAACCGCCGATCCGGCTTGCCCGCCGCGAGCACCCGCACAGGCGTCAAATCAGTGGCCGGCAGGTCGATGGCCTGACCCTGCTGGCGGAAGGTGTCGATCCGCAGGTTCAGCTCTTCTTCGGCCAGCGCCGCCCGCACCAGCTGCTCCAGCCGGATGCGCAACTGCACCGGATGGGCCGGGGCGGTCATGGCCAGATCGACGGTTGTGGATTCCTCGGGCGTCGGCGCGCGGCCTATCAGCGCAATGACCGGCAGGTATCGCGGCGAGGCCAGACCCTTCAGCCGTGCAGCCACGGCCGAGACATCGGCGTCAGCCTGACCGGCCACCAGAATCGCGGCCTCGATCGGGAAGTCTTCGAGCACAACCTCTGCAGTCTCGGGTGAGGGCGCGGTTATCGTGGTCCAGCCTTCCGAATCCAGCTGGCGGCACAGCGCCTCGCCCTCAGCCTCATCGCCGGTAACGACCAGAATACGCGGATCGAAATCCAAAACGGTACGCCCCCTTCAGCCCGGATTCTCTGATCCTTGGCCCAGCCCTATGGTGCCGGACCATAGACAGCCCCCCGGCGCCCCTGCAACCGGTTCCATACCCGCTTCACGCAAGAGGGTTTGCAAAGTCACAAAAAAGTCTAGTTTCGCGCCGGGTTGTGGCGAGGATGATTTTGACCTTTGACTCTCTGCGGAGCCGGATCGGCTTCTGGCTCAGGCTGTCCGGGCGCGCGTTTGCCCGCAGCTGGGGCCGCGACGTCATGCTCTACACGGGCGGAGTTTCCTTCTTCGCCCTGCTGGCGGTGTTTCCTGCCATCGCCATCCTGATCGGCCTCTACAAGGTGGGCCTGTCGATCAGCGAGGTCAGCGCCCAGGCCACGGCGCTCGCCGACGTCATGCCGGCCGCCGCCCGCAGTATTTTCCTAGAGGAAATCAGCCGTCTCACCAACGCCTCGGCCCGCACGGTTTCGACCCAGAGCGCCTTCGCCCTGATCATCGGTGCCTATGCGGCGCACAGGGGTTTCAAGGCCTTGTTGGCTGGCCTTAATCTCATTCATGACGAAGCCGAACCGCACGGTTTCCTGAAGTTCAACCTGCTGGCCTTCTTCGTCGCCCTGTTTGCCTTTGGCCTGTTCACCGTGGTGTCCGGAGCCGTGGTCACGGCCCGGCTGATGTCGCATGCGGATGCCGCCGGGGCGGCGTCAGCCGGCGGTGGCGGGTACATGACGCTGGACGTGCTCCTGCCGGCGGCGGGCCTGTCATTCGGTCTCAGCCTGCTCTACCGCTATGCCATGTCGCACAAGTCCCGCGTGGCCTGGCGACCTGCCATCACCGGCGGGGTGACGGCCACCCTGCTGTCGATGATCTCGTCCTGGCTGTGTGCCATCTATGTCGAACAGATCGCGGTTCTGGGTGCCACCTATGGCTCGGTCGGCGCGGTCGTCGTCCTGCTGATCTGGCTGTCCTGGAACGTCAACGCCATCTTCTACGGCGGGGCCTTTGCCACCGAGATGGAGATCGTGGCCCGCGCCCGGGACGAGGCCCTGATCGTCGAGGCCGAGGAAGCCCTGATGCAGACCCCCAAGGTCGTCAGCCTGACGGCGCGGCGCCAGTCTCGACAGTAATCCGCAATACGCCATCGGCCTCCTCGACGCCGACCAGCCGGTGCGGCCCCCCGGCCAGCATGTGAGGCACATCGATTCGCGCCATCGGATCTGTCGCCATCAGCACGATCGTCTTGCCTGGTGCCGCTGCCTCCAGCGCGCGCGCCAGCCTCAGGCTCGGCACGGGACAGCGGTGACCCCGCGCATCAATGAGGATCGGGGCAGGGCTCACGCCAGCCCCTCCAGCAAGAGATTCAACGCCTGTTCGGTGGCCGCCAGCCGGATCGCCTGACGGTCCCCCTCGGCAAAGCGCCGCTCCAGGTGGCGTGCGCCGTCGGCCGTCGCCAGCCCGAAATGGACCAGCCCGACGGGCTTCTCCGCTGACCCGCCGCCGGGCCCGGCGATGCCGGTGATCGAGACCGCCAAATCCACACTCGCCCGTGCCCGCGCCCCGGCTGCCATGGCCTCCGCCACAGGCTGCGACACCGCGCCATGCGCCTCGATCAGGGCCGCCGGCACATCCAGCATCCGCGTCTTGGCCGCATTGGAATAGGTGACCGCCCCCTGTTCCAGCACCGCCGAGGATCCCGCCACCGACGTGATCAGGGCTGCCACCAGACCGCCGGTACAGCTCTCGGCTGTGGCCAGCATCTGGCCGCGCGCCTGCGCGCGCGCCACCACGGCTTCGGCCAGGGTCATCAGATCGGGGGTAAACATGGCTTTAAGCCTTGCCGAGTCAGCCTTACGGTGGCCCACAGGGTGCCGCGCCCAGCCCTGCCTGTCGATGGAGCATGCATGAGCCAGACCCGCCTGATCGACGGGGCCGAGCCGCTCGGCGTCCGCCTGACCCCGCTGATCTTCGGTCTGGCGATCTTCACCTCGGCCATGCTGGTCTTTTCGGTCCAGCCGATGATCACCAAGCTGGTCCTTCCGGTTCTGGGGGGCTCGCCCTCGGTCTGGAACACGGCCATGGTCTTTTTCCAGACGGGCCTGCTGGCCGGCTATGCCTATGCCCACGTGCTGCAGAAGGTCGCCTCGCTCCGCCTTCAGATCGGCATCCATCTGGTTCTGCTGCTGATCGCGGCCATCTTCCTGCCGCTCCGGGTCAATGGCCTGCTGGGCGACCCGGACCCTTCAGCACCCATCGGCTGGCTGCTGGCGACGCTGGCGATTTCGGTCGGCCTGCCGTTCGCCATCCTGTCGGCCACCGCGCCCCTGCTTCAGGCCTGGTACGCCCGCGTCCGCGTCGGCCATGCCGACGGCCAGAACCCCTATGTCCTCTATGCCGCGTCCAACCTCGGCAGCTTTCTCGCCCTGCTGGCCTATCCCGTCCTGATCGAGCCGCTCAGCTCCCTGTCGGGCCAGCGCTGGGGCTGGAGCGTGGGCTACGGCCTCTTCGTTCTGATGATCGTCGCGCTGGGCCTGACTGTGTGGCGCGCCCGGGCCCTGACGCGCGCCGATCCGCCACCGCTGGTCCGCACCCCGCCCATCGACTGGCGCGAGCGCGGTATCTGGGTGCTGCTGGCCGCCGCCCCGTCCAGCCTGATGCTGGGCGTGACCGCACACCTGACGACGGACGTGGCCTCGGCGCCCTTCCTGTGGGTTCTGCCACTGGCGCTTTATCTACTGACCTTCGTCATCGCCTTCCAGAGCCGGCCGTGGATCCCCCTGCCGATCACCCTGATCGTCCAGTCGGCGTTGCTGGCCGTCACCGTCAGCATGGTCGCCTTCCGCAGCTCCAGCTGGATGCTGATCCTGGTCGTCCACCTGACGACCTTCTTCTTCACCGCCCTGCTGTGCCACCACTTGCTGGCCGGACGTCGCCCACCGCCTGACCGGCTGACGGAGTTCTATCTGCTGCTGTCGGTCGGCGGCATGCTGGGCGGGGTGTTCAACGCCCTGATCGCGCCGGTCATCTTCAATATGGTGTGGGAGTATCCGCTGGTGCTGGTGGCCGTCGGTCTGGCCCGGCCCCGGGGCGGCCCCTTTACCTTGCGCCACGGCTATTTCCTGCTGGGCGCCGCCTTCCTGTCGGTCATGCCGCATGTGGCGATGGAGGTCATCGCCCGGACCCCGTCGCTCTGGCCCTATGTCCAGGACCTGACCACGCTCAAGCTGGCCTCGATCATCCTCGGCGGCGCGGCCATCTGCGCCTTTCTGGTACGGGACAAGGCGCTGGTCTTCACCGGCGCCCTCCTGATGATCGCCCTGTCGGCCCAGCACGTGGCGCGCGGCTATGACTGGAGCCTGACCGAGCGCAGCTTTTTCGGCGTCATGCGCGTGGCCGAGATCGAGGATTCCGGCATGGGCGGCCCGGTCCATGTGCTGATGCACGGCACCACCCTGCACGGGGCCCAGGCGCGCCATCCCGACCATGCCTGCAACCCGACCATGTACTATGCCTACTCCACCCCGATCGGCCTCGCGGCCCTCGAGGTCCAGTCGCGCTCGCCCGAGGTGCGCATGGGGGTGGTCGGTCTCGGCGCCGGGGCCATGGCGGCCTACAAGCGGCCCGGCGACACCCTGACCTTTTTCGAGATCGACCCCATGGTCGACCGCATGGCCCGCGACCCGCGCTGGTTCACCTTCATCTCGGACTGTGCCGCAGGCCCCGTCCAGACGGTGCTCGGCGATGCCCGCCTGACCCTCGCGCAACAGCCGGACGCCGCCTTCGACCTGCTGGTCATCGACGCCTTCTCGTCCGACGTCGTGCCGACGCACCTGCTGACCGTCGAGGCACTGGCCGACTATCTGCGGCTGGTCGGGCCGACCGGCGTGGTGGTCCTGCACCTGTCGAACCGCAACCTCGACATCACCCTGCCGACGGTGGCCGCCGCGCGTCAGCTGGGCGCCGCCGAACGTCACAGGATCTTCTACGAGCGCCCCGACCAGCCCGACATGGCCGAGGCCTCGACCGAAGCCCTGATCATGTCTCCGACCGAGGAAGGCCTGGCCGACTTCATGGACGATCCGGACTGGCGTGTCCTCGCCGACACCGAGGTGCGGCCATGGACCGACGACTACGTCAATCTGTGGGGCGCCCTGGTCCGCGCCAACTTCTAGCGGGAAGCGGGCAGGGCGATCGTGGCCACCGCTTGCGCGGCCAGACCTTCACTGCGCCCGGCAAATCCCAGCTGTTCGGTCGTGGTCGCCTTGACGCTGACAGCCTCCAGCGGAAGGCCGCACAGTGTGGCCAGCCGCTCGCGCATCGCCTGACGGTGCGGTTTGATCTTCGGTTCCTCGCAGATCAGGGTCACATCGATATGGACCAACTGCCCGCCCCGCGCCGCCAGTCGTTCGACGGCGTGCACCAGAAACCGGTCGCTTGATGCCCCTTTCCATTGTGGGTCCGAGGGCGGGAAGTGGTCGCCGATATCGCCATCCCCCATGGCGCCGAGGATGGCGTCGGTCAGGGCATGCAGCCCCGCATCGGCGTCCGAATGCCCGATCAGCGTCCGATCGTGCGGGATCTCGACCCCGCACAGCCACACCGACGTGCCCGGTCCCCAGCGGTGCACATCGAACCCCTGTCCGACGCGCGTCACGGACGGCGGGGTCAGTCCGGCAGCGAGCGCCTCGGCCATGATGAAATCCTCGGGATAGGTCAGTTTGAACAGGCGCGGATCGCCGGCCACCAGCGCAACCCGGCCACCCGCCGCGCGGACGGCCTCGGCCTCATCGGTCGGGGGCACGGTGCCCGGCCAGTCGGACAGGGCCGCCCGCACGGTCGCCAGACGGAAAGCCTGGGGCGTCTGGGCCCGGAACAGGCCGTCGCGGTCGACACTGTCGCCCAGACCCGTCTCATCGCCCCGCCGCAGGCTGTCGACGGCGGGCAGGGCAGGGACGGCCCCGTCGGCCTCTCCCATCGCCTCGACCAGCCGGTCGACAACAGTGCGTTCCAGAAACGGCCGCGCCGCATCGTGGATCAGCACCGGCGTATCGGCCCGCGCGGTGCTTCCGGCGTCAATGGCCTCCAGCCCCCGCATGACCGACTCCGCCCGGGTCGCGCCGCCCTCGACCGCGCGCCAGCCGCTCAGGCCCGTCAGCGCGGTCGCGACATCGGTCAGCCGATGTGGGCCCACCACGACCACCACATCCCCGGCCCCGGCGTCCAGCAGGGCGCGCACCGACCAGCGCAGCACGGGCACACCCCCCAGCGCCACCCAGGGCTTCTCCACACCGGCGCGAGAGCCCGAGCCCGCCGCCACAACAACCGCCTGAAATCTCATGCCGCTCTTCTAGGGCGCGGTCGCAGACTTGACGAGAGGGGGGCGGGGCGAAGATAGGGGCCGATGGCTTCCTCCCTGACCATCGGCGATGTGACCGTGCCCGGCCGGGTGCTGATGGCCCCGATGACGGGCATCACCGACCTGCCGTTCCGACGCGTGGCCTCGCGCCTGGGTGCGCCCTATGTCGCCACCGAAATGGTCGCCTCGGCCGAGTTGGCCCGGGGCCGTCCGGATGTCGTTCGCCGCGCGGCGGTGGGGGAGGGGCTGCCCCTGACCGTCATCCAGCTGGTCGGCCGCGATCCCGAGGCCATGGCCGAGGGCGCGCGCATGGCTGAACGCGCGGGCGCGGATCTGATCGATCTCAATTTCGGCTGTCCGGCCAAGGAGGTCACCGGCGCTGCCTCGGGCTCGGCCCTGATGCGGGTGCCCGACCTCGCCTGTCGCATCATGGAGGCCGTGGTGGGCGCCGTCAGTCGCCCGGTCACAGTCAAGATGCGTCTCGGCTGGGACGAGACGGACCGCAATGCCGCCACGCTCGCCCGTCGTGCCGAACAGATCGGCGTGCAAGCCGTCACGGTTCACGGCCGCACGCGAAAGCAGTTCTATACCGGCAAGGCCGACTGGCAGGCGGTCGGCGAGGTCAAGGACGCGGTCTCCATCCCGGTTGTCGTCAACGGCGATGTGCTGACCTTGCAGGACGCCCGCGACGCGCTGGAACAGTCTGGCGCCGACGCCCTGATGCTGGGGCGCGGGGTCTATGGCCGGCCCTGGCTGGCGGCCCGGCTCGAGGCCGGCCTCGGCGGCGACACCGGGCCCGACGCGCCCGACCGGGCCGACCGTCTGGCCCTGGTCATCGATCACATGCAGGCCTCGCTGGACTTCTACGGCTATCCGCTGGGGCTGAAGATGTTCCGCAAACACCTCGGCTGGTACATCGAACAGGCCCCCTGGCCGGCCGACCCCGCCGACCGCCGCGCGGCCAAGGCCCGCCTGTGTCGTATGGACGAGCCCGGGGATGTTGCTGCGGCCTTGTCGGAGCTCTGGACAGCATAGTGCCGCATATTCGCAACTAACCTGTTGATCATCGGCCACAGGTGTCGGATGGTGCCGGACGCATGACCGGCCCTGTGACAGCAGATGAAGTGCCTGGACGTCGGCCGCTGGATGCGGCGATCGGCGCCCTGCGGGCCGGTATCTCGACTCCGGCCGGGCGGCCTGTCTTCGGTGTGGCCTATGCCGTTGCCTTCCTGATCACCGTCGCGGCCATCTGGCTGGTGGCCGTGGCACCGGAGGTCGGCGGCGAGGAAGGGGCCCGGGCGGCGACCAGCCGGGCGGTGCTCTATATCCTTTTGGGCAACCTGGTACTGATCCTGACGCTGGCGTCCGGCGTTGGTATTCAGGTGCTGGATCTGGTCCGCAATCGTAAACAGGCCGGTGCGCGGCTGCACCTGCGGTTCGTGACCCTGTTCTCGCTGGTGGCCGTGGTGCCCGCCATCCTGATCGCCCTCGTCTTCGGCGTGCTGGTCAACCGCGGCGTGGACCAATGGTTCAGTGTCAACGTCAGCGCGGCGGTCGAAAACGGCGCTGACATCGGCCGCGCCTATGTCCGCGATGTCAGCCTCGAACTCGAATCCGACCTGGCGACCATGGCCAATGAGCTGACGGCCCCCGAGGCCCGCGCCGACTTCCAGACCAGCCGCATTCGATTCTCCGGCCTTCTGGCCCAGACGGCGGACATCTTCGGCTATCCGGCCCTTTATATCCTCGATGGTCAGGGGCGGGTTCTGGCCAGCGGCGAACTGCCGGGCGCTCCCGCCTATGTCGGTCCGCCGCGCAGCGACCTTGAGATGGCGGCGCAGGGCGAAATAGCGCCCAGCGGTGTGACCGAGGATCCCGACACGATCCGCACCCTCTATCCGCTGTCCGGGTATGGCGACGCCTACCTCTATGCCGTGCGGCCACTCCAGCCCGGGCTGATCTCGCAGATGCGCAACAGCGAGCAATCCATCCAGGCCTATCGCGAGGCCCAGGAAAGCCGCGCCAGCATTCAGACCGCCTTTGCTCTCAGCTATCTGGAAACGGCCCTTCTGGTTCTGGTCGGCGCGGTCTGGCTGGGTATGTCGGCTGCCAGCGCCATTTCGGTGCCGATCGGGCGTCTGGCCCAGGCCGCGGATCAGGTCGCAGGCGGCGACCTCTCGGCCCGCGTTCAGGTCGATAAGGAACCGCACGAGATCGCGGCCTTGTCTAATGCCTTCAATCGCATGACCGGCGATCTTCAGGCACAACAGGAGGCGCTCAAGGCCGCCAGCGAGGATGCCCAGGGGCGAAGCCGCTTCATCGAAACCGTGCTGTCCGGCGTCAGCGCCGGGGTCATCGGTCTGGACCGCAAGGGCCGGGTCTCGGCCATCAACGCCAGCGCCATCGAGCTGCTGGGCCTGCCCGATGCCGACCTGACCGGCCGCGAACTGGCCGCCTTTTCGCCCGAGCTCAGCGAATTGCTGAAACGAGCCGAGGCCCACATCGAGGAAGACATCGACGTCACCCGCGACGGCGAGACCCGGCGCCTGCGCGTACGGATCGAGGGCGGTCTGGGCGGCGAGATGGTGCTGACCTTCGATGACATCACCCGTCTGGTCACGGCTCAGCGCAATGCCGCCTGGCGCGACGTCGCGCGCCGCATCGCCCATGAGATCAAGAACCCCCTGACCCCGATCCAGCTGTCGGCCGAGCGCCTGCGTCGCAAATACCGCTCGCAGGTGGTCGATGATGTCGAGGTTTTCGATCGCTGCACCGACACCATCATCCGTCAGGTCGGCGACATCGGCCGCATGGTCGATGAGTTCTCCTCCTTCGCCCGCATGCCGGCCCCGCGGTTTGCTCCCGAAAATCCCGCCGAGCTGCTGCGTCAGGCGGTCTTTGCCCAGCGTGTCGCGGTGCCCGACGCTGCCATCGACCTTCAACGTGGCCTGCCCAGGACCGAGCTTCAGTGCGACGGTCGCATGGTCGGCCAGGCCCTGACCAACATCCTCAAGAACGCCGGGGAGTCGGTGCAGGCCCGCCGCGCCATGACCGGCGAGACCGGCGGCGACACGGCTATCCTCGCCTCGCTCGACCTCGACCCGAGCAGCGTCACCTTCATCATCGAGGATGACGGCGTCGGCCTTCCGGAAAAGGACCGCGACCGTCTGACCGAACCCTATGTCACCACGCGCGACAAGGGTACGGGGCTGGGCCTCGCCATCGTTCGCCGTATCTGTGAGGACCACGGCGGCGAGTTGAAATTGGCCGATGCCGAAACGCTGAGGGGAGCCCGGGTCTGTCTGGTCTTCCCGCTCAAGGCGCCCTCCCGGACCGGGACCGTGCCTGCCACCCCTTCACCCTCCACCATCCCCGCGGCTGAATAGAGAGAGCTCATGAAAAGCAACGGAGCCGACATACTGGTCGTCGACGACGAGGCCGATATCCGCGACCTCGTCGCCGGCCTGCTGGAAGACGAGGGGCATTCGATCCGCACCGCCTCCAACTCCGACGAGGCCCTGGCCGCCATCCGTGCGCGCAAGCCGTCCCTGGCGCTGCTGGACATCTGGATGCAGGGGGGTGGCATCGACGGGCTGGAGCTGCTCGACATCATCCGCACCATCGACCCCGACCTGCCGGTCGTGATGATCTCGGGGCACGGCAATATCGAGACCGCCGTCAGCGCCCTGCAGCGCGGCGCCTATGACTTCATCGAGAAACCGTTCAAGTCCGACCGGCTGGTGGTGGTCATCCAGCGCGCGCTCGAGGCCGCCTCGCTCAAGCGCGAAAACCGCCAGCTGCGCGCCCAGGCCATGACGCCGACCGGCATCATCGGCAAGTCGGCCGCCGCCGCCGCCCTGCGCAGCACGATCTCCAAGGTCGCCCCGGCCAACAGCCGCGTGCTCATCTCGGGACCGCCGGGCTCCGGCAAGGAATTGGTGGCCCGCCAGATCCACGAGGCCAGTCCGCGCGGCCGGTCCGAGTTCGTCGCCATCGCCGCCGCCGGCATGACACCCGAACGGCTCGACCTCGAACTGTTCGGAGAGGAGGGCGTCGACGGTCGCCCCAGCAAGATCGGCGTCTTCGAACGCGCCCACAACGGCACCCTCTATCTCGACGAGGTCGCCGACATGCCCCGCGAGAGCCAGAGCCGCATCCTCCGCGTTCTGGTCGAGCAGCGCTTTCGCCGCGTGGGCGGGGAGCAGGACGTGCAGGTCGATGTCCGCGTCATCACCTCCTCGTCCCGCGACCTCAAGCAGGAGATCGACGAGGGTCGGTTCCGCGAGGACCTGTTCCACCGCCTTGCCGTCGTGCCGATCCGGGTCCCGCCCCTGTCCGAGCGCCGCGAGGACATTGCCGAGATGATCGAGCACTTCACCGAGAGCATCTGCGTGTCGCAGGGTCTTCCCCGCCGCCGCATCGGCGACGACGCCGTCGCCGTTATGCAGGTCAACCCCTGGCCCGGGAACGTCCGCCAGTTGCGCAACAACATCGAGCGTCTGCTGATCCTCGCTACGGGCGACCCGTCCGAGCCGATCACCGCCGACATGCTGCCCCAGGAAGGCCCGGCCGATAACGGCACCCTGTCGATGGGCAATGAGCGCATCATCGCCCTGCCGCTGCGCGAGGCGCGGGAAGTGTTCGAGCGCGAGTATCTGTCGGCCCAGATCATGCGCTTCGGCGGCAATATCTCGCGCACCGCAGGCTTCATCGGCATGGAACGCTCGGCCCTGCACCGCAAGCTCAAGTCGCTGGGGGTCTCCCCCGCGCGCGGCGGCGATGACGAACCGGAAGGCGACGACGCCTGATGTCCCGCATCGCCTACGTCAACGGCCAGTACCTGCCCCACACCGGGGCGGTCGTTCATATCGAGGACCGCGGCTTCCAGTTCGCCGACGGCGTCTATGAGGTCTGGTCGGTGTTCGATGGCCGCCTGGCCGACTTCGACGGTCACATGACTCGCCTGCAGCGCAGCCTGGGCGAGTTGCGTATCCGCATGCCGATGACGCCCCAGGCCCTGACCATCGTCCTCAAGGAAACCATCCGCCGCAACCGCGTTGACGACGGCATCGTCTATCTGCAGATCACGCGCGGTACGGCCCGGCGCGACCATCCCTTTCCCTCACCTGACACCCCGCCCAGTGTCATCGTCACCTCGCGCCGCGTCGATCAGGCCAGGGCCGAGGCCACGGCGAAAAAGGGCGTGGCCGTCGTCACCCGGCCGGACCTGCGCTGGGGCCGCTGTGACATCAAGACCGTCGGCCTGCTGCCAAATGTGCTCGCCAAACAGGCCGCGCGCGAGGTCGGCGCCTATGAATGCTGGCTGGTCGATGAGCTGGGTCTGGTCACCGAGGGCACCTCGACCAATGCCTGGATCATCGACGCCGACGGCGTACTGCGGACCCGCGACACCCAGGCCAACATCCTGCGCGGCTGCACCCGCTCGACCCTGATGGAGATCATCAAGGCGGAGGGCATCCCGTTCGAGGAGCGCGCCTTTACCGTCGAGGAGGCAAAGGCGGCCCAGGAAGCCTTCTTCACCGCCGCCGGCGCCTTCGTGCTGCCCGCCATCTCGATCGACGGCACGAAAATCGGCACCGGAAAGCCCGGCCCCGTCACCCGCCGCCTGCGTGAGGCGTATCTGGAGGCCGCGCGCGAGAATGCCGTCTGACGCAGCGGTTGCCGTCACCCGTGCCGGTGACTAAGGTCACGGTGTCGCATCGCGAACCCCGGTAGCTCCTCTTGCCGGAAAACAATCAAGAACAGGATCAACCTGCCATGTCGCAAGACAAGCGTCAGAACCTTCAGGACACCTTCCTCAACACGGTCCGCAAGACCAAGACCCCGTTGACCATCTTCCTCGTCAACGGCGTCAAGCTGCAGGGCATCGTCACCTGGTTCGACAATTTCTGCGTGCTGCTGCGTCGCGATGGCCAGTCGCAATTGGTCTACAAGCACGCCATCTCCACCATCATGCCCTCGGCTCCGGTCGATCTGCGCGAGCCCGAAGACCAGGACTGATCCGTCCGGTCCGGAGTGCTGAGGGAGCCTGTAGTCCTGTCCGAGCGTTCGCGGACGGGACGCCTTCGTCCATTCAAAGCCCGGAACCTGCGTGTCCTCACCGCTGATTGACCATACCGCTCCGCCCGTGCGGGCCCTTGTGCTTCACCCTGACCGCTCGGGCGGCAGGCCGGGGGGGCGCCGTCCCCACGACCGGCTGGACGAGGCCGTGGGCCTGGCCCAGGCCCTGGATCTCGATGTCCGGGGCCAGGAGGTCATCGCCCTGCGCCGCACCACGCCCGCCACCCTGTTCGGCTCGGGCAAGGTCGACGAAATGGCAGCCCTCGTGCGCGCGGCCGAGGCCGAGGTCGTGGTCATCGACGACGCCCTGACGCCCGTCCAGCAGCGCAATCTGGAAAAGGCGTGGGAGGCCAAGGTCATCGACCGCACCGGCCTGATCCTCGAGATCTTCGGCCGGCGCGCCCGCACGCGCGAAGGCCGGCTGCAGGTTGAATTGGCGCGGCTGGAGTACGAACGCTCGCGCCTCGTCCGCACCTGGACCCACCTGGAACGCCAGCGCGGTGGCACGGGCTCGACCGGCGGTCCCGGCGAAACCCAGATTGAACTGGACCGTCGCCTGATCGCCGACCGCATCGTCAAGCTGAAGGGCGACCTGCAGGACGTCCGTCGCACCCGGGGCCTCCACCGCATCCAGCGCAAGAAAGTCCCGTTCCCGACCGTCGCCCTGGTCGGCTACACCAATGCGGGCAAGTCGACCCTGTTCAACCACCTGACCGGGGCCGAGGTGATGGCGAAGGACCTGCTGTTCGCCACCCTTGACCCGACCCAGCGTCTGATCCGCCTGCCGCAGGGGCGGTCGGCCCTTATCGCCGACACCGTGGGCTTCATCTCCGACCTGCCGCACGAACTGGTCGAGAGCTTCCGCGCCACCCTGGAAGAGGTCGCCGAGGCCGATCTGATCCTGCACGTCCGCGATATCTCAAGCCCCGAGACCGACGCGGAGGCGAAGGACGTCGAGGCGGTTCTCGCGCGCATCACCCCCGGCGAGGGCGAGGATGACGGCACGCTTCAGGTCCGCACCCTCGAGGTCTGGAACAAGATCGACTGCCTGGACCCCGAGACCCATGCCGCCATGGTCACTCGCGCGGGGACCGAGGGCGCCGTCGCCGTCTCGGCCCTGACGGGCGAGGGTCTTGAGGCCCTGCGTCAGGCCATCGCCGAACGGATCGACACCGACCCTGAAATCCACCTGACACTCGAGCCCCAGGACGGTGAGGCCTTGGCCTGGCTGTACGAGCACGGCCGCATTACCGAACGCACCGAGGACGCCAGCGGCCGCCTCAAGATCAGCGTTCGCCTGTCAGAGCCGGCCCTCGGGCGCTATCAGCGGCTCTTCACGCCCTCCTGATCATCCGGGTTTGAGCCGGATTTCCGGGCCAGGGTCTTGCAGCGCACGGGCCAGCGTCCACCGTTTGCCCCGAATGCCTCCCGCAATGGCACAGATTACCGCCACTCGCCGTCGCGCGACGGACCTTCCCGATGCGGAAGCCTATGCCTGGCGTGCCTTTCAGGGACAGCAGCCGGTGTTTGCCAGTCCGCTGATGGGACCGGACTTCGCCCGTGCCGTCGGGCGCGTGCGCGACGATGCCGAAGTCGTCACCTATCGCCGAGCCAGCGACATCGTCGGGTTTCTTGGCCTGCATCGCCGTCCCGGAGGTTTTGCCCGCCCGCTGGGTGCGCCGTTTTCGGACTATCACGCCCTGATCACCGGGCCTGCTCCCGGTATCGACGGCCCGCAGGCCCTGAAGTTGGCCGGCATCGGTGCCTTCCGCCACATCGGCCTGGTCGATCCCCATGGTCTGTTCCCGCCGGTCGGCACCGGGCCGGATGCCTTCGCCATCGAGACCCCCGAGGGCCCCGAGGCCTATCTGGAGGCGATGCGCGCCGCCAGCCCCAAGAAGTTCAAGAACTGGCGGCGGCTGCAGAACCGTCTGGCCGAGCTGGGCCCCCTGCGCTTCGACCAGAGCCGGTCCCGCGACGACCTCGACACCCTGCTGACGTGGAAGTCCGAACAGTTCGCCCGCACGGGGCTTCAGGATGTATTGCGCCCGCTCTGGGTGCGCGCCCTGATGGCCGACCTGTTCGAGACTGACACCCCGCATTTCCGCGGTCTGATGCTGACCCTGCACGCGGGCGAGACGCTGGTCGGCGGACATTTCGGTGTGTTCGGACAGGGCACCTATCACCCGTGGATCGCCTCGACCAATCCGTCTCTGGTGCATGTGTCGCCGGGCAATGCCTTCCTCCACCAGGCCATCCGCGCCATGCCCCGGCTGGGGGTTTCCGTCTATGACCTCGGGCCCGGCCACGATCACTACAAACAGCCCTGGGCCTCGATCCGCAAACAGGTCGGGGTTGGCCTGACCCTTGTCGAGGGGCAGGGCAGGGGGTTTATGACGCTCGGCTCGCCCGACTGGGCCGCGGGCGCCGATGCCCCGCTGGCCAAGGTGCGCCGCCGCCTCGACCACATTGCCGCGGTCGACCCGACGGCGGCCGGCCGGGCCCTGGCACTGGTCGACGCCATGCGCGCCATTCCCAGACGGCTTTCGCCGGGTGGTTCAGTCGACGGCTGAGGGGCTCTCCGCGACCCGAAGAGTATGGCGTAGCCGGCAGGCCGGTTCATTACAGCTACCACGGCGGATCGTGCGCAATGCTTCCCCTGTTGCTTCTCCCCTTGTGAGAGAAGGACGAAACCGAAGAACCCGTCATCCTCCGACTTGACCCGAGGATCGGTACCACCTGCGACAGAGGCCGCTTCCTTTCTTCCGCTTCCCCGGGGAGACGGATGAGTGCCAGGTCGAACGCCTCAGCTATGATAGCCGCCGCCAAATTCCCCAGCCCTTTCAACGCCCCCACCATTTCCCGCACCGTTCTGCCCGACCGGGCCCGGCGGTGTGCAACCC
>CAXQIE010000029.1:2500-97701 GCA_964224415.1 Neptunomonas phycophila | reverse complement strand
CCGGACACCGCCCTGCCCGGCCGCGCCACGCCGCTGCATCCGGACGAGGTGCAGTGCGGCACAGGCCGCCCGCTGAAAGGCCCCCACCCAGACGGGTTCCAGACCGCCCTCTTCGGCATGGGCTGTTTCTGGGGCGTCGAGCGCATCTTCTGGAACCTGCCCGGCGTCTGGGTCACCTCTGTCGGCTACTCCGGTGGCATCACGCCCAACCCGACCTATGAGGAAACCTGCACGGGGCGCACGGGCCATACGGAGGTGGTTCAGGTCGTGTTTGATCCGAAGGCGACCTCATATGCCGAACTGCTGAAGGCCTTCTGGGAGAACCACGACCCGACCCAGGGCATGCGCCAGGGCAATGACATCGGCACCACCTATCGCTCGGCCATCTATTATGGCGACGAGGGACAAAAGGCCGAGGCGGAACGGTCGCGGGAGGCCTATCAGGCGGCGCTGAGCAAGGCGGGTCGGGGTGAGATCACCACCGAGATCGCGGCGCTGGGGCCGTTCTACTACGCCGAGGACTATCACCAGGGGTATCTGGCCAAGAACCCGGCCGGCTATTGCGGCATCGGCGGAACAGGCGTCGTCTGCCCGATCGGCATTGGTGTGGACGCCTGATCGATGGACCGGGCGGGGATCGGCCGGGTGTGTCTGGCGCTGCCGGCGACGGAGCTGACCCACTCGTTCGGCGAGGATCACGACGTCTACAAGGTCGGCGGCAAGATGTTCGCCATCGTCGGCGGCGAGGGGGCGCTGAGCTTCAAGGTCTCGGACATCGCCTATGAGGTGCTGACCGAGGCCGGACACGCGGCGCCGGCCCCCTATATGGCCCGCGCCAAATGGGTGCAGATCGAGGATCCGGCGAGCTGGGATGAGGCCGAGCTGGCCGATCATCTGAAGACCGCCCATGCGCTGATCGCGGCGAAGCTGACGAAGAAGGCGAGGGCCGAGCTGGGGCTGGGGTAGGGAGTGGTGGGCTGCAAATAGACACCGTCTGAACCGTCTGAACCGTCTGAAACTGCGCGGTGCCGCCGCCCCCTCCACCCTCCTTCGCCCTTCGGGCTTCGGACGGTCCCCCTTCCCCTGAAATGGGGAGGTGATGAGCGAAAGCGCCTCTCGCCCTTGGGGCAGAGGTGGAGGGCAGGCGGAGCGCCGGGCCTTCACCCGGAGAAGATGTGTTTTACCGTTTCGGCGAAGAGCGACGCTCCGCGCGGGTGGTTTTCCGGAAGCTTGCGTCGGGTGGCGGTGTTATCGCCTTACCGCAGTGCCCCCGGCAGGCGGGCGGGGCCTGCGCCCCGTCCCGGAACGACTGAGTATCCCCCTCAGCCCATGCCCCGATCACGCACCCGGAGGCGGTGATCGAGGGTGCTCGGACACGCTGTGCCCGACCCCGCTCCATCCGCTCCCGCCGCTTGCAAGGTCGCAGGCCTTACGAGCCCTCCGTGCGACGGGACGGGAGGAGTGTGGCACGGTCCTGAGGTGAGGCGGGCAGAACGGTCCGGGAAACGGGAGAGGCGTTGAAAGGGTTGGGGAATTGTGGAGCGGCTATCCTATCTGCTGCCGTCAACCCATCGTCATCCTCCGACTTGATCGGAGGATCGGTCCCGGCAGGCGGCCAGCCGTTGCGGATGACACCGATCCTCGGGTCAAGCCCGAGGATGACGGACCTATGTCTCCTCCCTATCGCAGATGGGGAGGTGGCGCGGCGCGCAGCGCCGTGACGGAGGGGATCTTGAGGGCGAGCGCGCGGCCCAGAACCCCTCCACCGCTCCGCGGTCCCCCTCCCCACCGCTACGCGGCAGGGAGGAGACGATGCAGCGGCTCGACACTGCTGTGTTCGCTGTGAGAACGCCGTGGTCGCTGTGATGAACCTGCTTGGCGGACGACTACTGCTTCGCCCTTTGCTCTTCGATCCAGCGGTCCATGTGGGCGTCAAGGAGGGCGAGGGGGAGGGGGCCGGGGACGAGGAGGGCGTCGTGGAAGGCGCGGACGTCGAAGTCTTCGCCCAGGGCCGCCTCGGCGCGGGTGCGGATCTGGCGCAGGCGGATCTCGCCGATCTTGTAGGCCGTGGCCTGGCCGGGCCAGCCGACATAGCGCTGCAGTTCGGTCTCGATATTGTGGGGGGCCAGCGCCGAGTTCTCGGCGAAACAGGCGCGGGCCTGTTCAACGGACCAGCCCATCCAGTGCATGCCGGTGTCGGCCACGAGGCGGCAGGCGCGCCACATCTCGTAGCTGAGCCGGCCGAAGCGCTCGTAGGGGGTGCGGTAAAAGCCCATCTCTTCGCCGAGGAATTCGGCATACAGGCCCCAGCCCTCGGTAAAGGCGGTGACATTGGCGTCGCGCCGGAAATACGGCTGGTCGGCGGCTTCCTGCTGCAGGGCGATCTGCAGGTGGTGGCCGGGCACGGCCTCGTGGAGCGTCAGGGCCGGCAGTTCGTACAGCGGGCGCTGATTCAGTTTCGAGGTGTTGACCATATAGCCGCCGGCGACACCGTTCCGCATGGAGCCGGAGAAGTAGCGGCCGGTGGTGTAGTTGGCCTCGATCTCCGCGGGGACGGGCCGGACGCCATAGGGCAGGCGGGGCAGGGTGCCGAACAGGGCGGGCAGGCCGTCATCGGCGCGCTTGGCCATTTCCGAGGCCTTTTCCAGCAGCTCCTCGCGGGTGGAGGCGTAGAACTGCGGGTCGGTGCGCAGGAAGGTCAGGAAGCCGGGAAAGTCGCCGGTCCAGCCGGCGGCACGCATCTCGATCTCCATCCGGGCGCGGATGCGGTCGACCTCGTCGAGGCCGATCTGGTGGACCTGTTCGGGGGTCAGGTCCGTGGTGGTGTAGCCGCGCACCAGCCAGGCATAGATGTCGCGGCCGCCGGGGCGGTGGACCAGTCCGGGCGTCTGGGGTGCGACCGGCAGATAGTCGTCCTTGAGGAAATCCCGCCAGGCGAGGCGGCGCGGCTGGATGTGGTCGCGGACGATGGCTTCGGCGCGGGCCTGATACGCGCGGCGCTCATCCTCTGGGAGCGTGGCGGGAAGGTTGGCGGTCGGACGCAGAAGCGGATCGGTCGCGGCGGTCAAGGCCACATCGGTTTCAGCCAGCAGCAGGGCGCTTTCGACCACGGAGCGCGACTGGAGGAGGCCGGTGTCGAGGCCCCGGCGGGCATTGGCGAGAGTGGCGTCGAACAGGCCACCCATATTCTCCAGCCGGGTCAGCCAGGCCTCGACATCGTCGCGATCGGTCAGGCGCGCGGAGCCGGCGATATAGGCCGCCGACTGGCCAAAGCCGCCCTCGGAGTTGAAGGCCATGCGCGAGACGTCGAGATCGATGCCCTCGATGGCGCGGGTGATCAGCCAGGTGGCAAAGGCGTGGTTCTGGGCTTCGGCCGGGCTTAGGGCCGTGACGTCGATGGCGGCCAGCCGGTCGGACAGGGCCACCAGTTCCGGCCGGCGGGCCAGTTCGCCCTGACGCGTCAGGTCGGGCAGGCGGGATTTCGCGGCCTCGTCGCCTTCCTGGGAGGCGCCGAAGGGGTTGTGCCGTTTGAGGAAGGCCTCATAGTCGGCGAGGACGGCGGCGAGGGTCTGGCTGGCGGTGGGGGCTGTGACGGCGGTTGGGGAGGCCGGGTCGGGTGCGGGCGTGGCACAGCCCGAGACGCCGATCATGAGCGCCGCAAGCGCCGTGGCCAGAACCGGTCTGTTCATTGGTCTTTCCCCCACAAGTCGAATGGCAGTCGAGACGAGGGGGACCGTCCCGTCAAGCGAAGGCTCAGCCGCAGTGGGCGAAGAAGCGCTCTATGCCATCGGTGGAGGCCGGATGGGCCACCATCAGGACGCGGCCTTCGGCATCGTGAAGCCCCAGCCAGCCCAGCCTGCGAAACCGCTGGAAGACCGGCGGTGTGGTGGGGGTCTCGGCCAGCACCTCCCCGTGCTCGAACAGTTCGGAGGGCTCGATCTTGCCGGTAAAGCGCTCGGTCTCGCCGCCGGACTCCAGGTAGATGACCGGCTGGCCGTCGGCATCGGCAGGGCGGAACAGGTCGAGACGCCCGCTGCCCCGCTCGCAGGCGAGAGACAGCCAGACGTCGTCGCTGTCGGCCCGTCCATAGGCGAGGGAGGCCTGGTCATCTTCGATATAGAAGGCCCAGTCGTGGTCGGCGATGGGCTGTGGGGTGGAGTCGGGGGTGTTGGTCGGACTGAGGCCTGAAGGGGGCACGTCCATCGACGCGCAGGCCCCCAGCGTCAGAAGCGCGACGAGGAGCAGCAGTGTGGTGGCGCGCATGATGTCCCCCGGGCCGGCAGGCTCAACCTGCACAGATTTCCGTGAAACGGCGTAGCTTGGCAAGATGGGGGCGCGAGAAGGTGATCATTCGGGTCTGGTCGCCGGCCACGACTTCCAACGAACCGGTCGCGGTGAAGTTGGCCACGGCCGGATGATCGGTGCGCAGGGTCAGGGAGAAAGGGTCGGAGCCGTCGCCTGCCGCCATCTGGGCTGTGCCGCTGGCATCGCCGGAGCGGAAGGTGGCGAAGCCGGAATGGGGGGGCAGGTCATAGAAGCTGACGACCACCCGGCCCGAGCCGGGGGCGCAGGCGAGTGTGGTGGTCAGGCGATCGGTGTCGGGAATTTCGCGGGCGAGAACGGTCTCGCGCGCGTCCTCATAGAGGGACCAGACCCAGCCGTCGGCCTGGGGCAGACCTGTATGCAAGGCCAGTATGGTAGCCAGCGTCATTATCATGGGGTCCCTCTCCCGAACGGAGAAGAGATGATCAGGCCAGCGCCGTTCCGCAAGAGGCGAAGAAGGCCTTCACGGCTTCCTGATCGGCAGAGTCCGAACCGATGGCGAGCTTTCCCTGATCGCTGACCACGGTCATCTTGCCGGTCGCGGCCAGATCGGCCAGCGCGGTGTCACGCTTGTCGATCTCGGATTCGTGCAGGGTGCCGCCGGTCATGGGATCCGTGTACGAGGTTTGGCCGGTGGCTGTCTCGGCCTCGGCACGGACCGAGCCCAGGGTCGACACCTTGTCCTCGCCGGGCGTGCACACCAGCATCAGCACCAGCTGGTCGGAGTTGGCGACGCCATAGGCCAGTTTGGCGGTGTCGCCCTCGGTGTGGAAATGCCAGTCCATGGCGGGCGTCGCAAGCGCAGCTTCGACCGGAGTCTCGGCCACGAGCATGATCGGAGCCGCGCCGACGCCGTCTTCGGCGGTGTAGCTCTGGGCAGCGTGGGCGACCAGGCCCAGGGCGGCGACGGCGGGGATGAGAATCTTGAACATGCGAACACCTCTGTTGCGAGGGAAACGCGGTGCGCCGTTAACGGTTCACGGCCAAGCTTCAACCCCCGGCAGAAATTGCCGGGGGCTGGCTGCGACAGGGGGCGTGGAGGTCAGAAGGGGCTGAAGCGCTCGACCAGCGACTGGGCGGCCGGGGTGGCCTGCATGCGGCTGATGTCGCCGCGGCCGCCGTAGGAGATGCGGGCCTCGGCGATCTGGGTGTGGTCGATGCTATTGGCCGAGGAGATATCCTGCGGGCGGACGATGCCGGCGACGGTCAGCTCGCGCACCTCGCGGTTGGTGCGGACCTCCTGACGGCCCTGAATGATCAGATTGCCGTTCGGCAGGACGTCGGTGACGACGGCGGCGATGGTCAGGCTGACCCGCTCGGAACGGTTGACGCTGCCGGAGCCGGAGGCGTTGGCCTGGCCCTGAACGCCGACCATGTTGGCCGGGTCGAAGCCGCCGGGGAAGGCCTGGCCGAGGCTGTTCTCGAGCCCGAAGAAGTTGGTGACGCCACCCGAGGCATCGTTGGTGCGGGCGCGCTGGGTGGAGTTCTGTGTCTGGGCGCTGTCGTCGATGTCGATGCGGACGGTGACGATGTCGCCGACATAGCGGGCGCGCTGGTCGCCGAAGAAGGTGCGGGCGCCGGTGCGCCACAGGCTGTTGGCGCTGGCGGGACGGGATTCGGGCGCCGGCAGATACTGCTGTTGCACCGGGACGAGGGCGGCCGGATAGCCGATCGGGGCCAGCTCGGGTCCGCGCACGGCCTCGACGGCGGTCGAGCAGGCGCCCAGCGAAAGGGCAGAGAGGGCGGTCAGGGTGAGGGCGATACGCATGGGAATCCTCTCGGCGGGACTAATCAGCGGGACTGGGCGCGGAAGGTACGGGCGGCGGGGCCGACCATGGCCTGACCGGGAGCGGTGGCGATGGCCTCGATGGTGCGGCCGGACTGCAGGTTCAGGATCGGCACGGGCTCGCCGATGGCGGCATCGCGGGTGGCGCGGCCGGTAATGGTCAGGGTCAGGCCATGATCGACATAGGCGACCTGGACCATGTCATTGCGGGCGATGACCTGCGGCTGGGCGAGGTCGCGGCCAAGCACAGGGGTGCCGGAGCGCAGGGCGCGGCGTGCGGACAGTCCGATGACCTCCTCGGCGTCCGCCGGACCGCCGACGGGGGCGCGGTGGGCCTGAACCTCGGTCCAGGCGAGGTCCTCGGGGCGGATGATGTCGCCTGCGGCGAGGCTACGCGTCCAGGTCAGAACCTCGACCGTCTCGCCCGGGCGGGAGGCGGCAGAGGTGGCGGACGTGGCGGACGGCGCGGCACTGCCCTGACGAACGACCACCCGACGCAGGCCGCGCGGGTTGGACCAGACCAGACCGGCCTGATGGGCGCGCGACTGGACCATGCCGGCGTCCAGCACGACGGTCGGGCCGGCCCGACGGGCGATGACGATGTCGGCAGCCGCGCCTGCGCCCTCGAACAGTTCGCCGAGCGTGACCTGACCGTCGTCGTCCACGGGATTGTCGCGCAGGGTGACGGGCGCCGAGGCCAGCGCCGCCGAGGCGGCGAAGGCGACGCAAATGCCAAGCGAAAGGCGGCGGATCAGGCGGGCCATCATCCCTTCACCTGGGCTGAGACCGACATCATTTCGTCGGCGGTCGAGATGACCTTGGAGTTCATCTCATAGGCGCGCTGGGCGATGATCAGGGCGCTGATCTCGGAGACGGCGTCGACATTCGAGGCCTCGGTATAGCCCTGCAGCAGCTGGCCGAAGCCGGGCTCACCCGGGGCGCCAGGGGTGGCGGGGCCGGAAGCGGCGGTTTCCAGCAGCAGGTTGTCGCCGATGGCCTCGAGGCCGGCTTCGTTGAAGAAGGTGGCGATCTCGATCTGGCCGACGACGGTCGGCTCGGTCTGGCCGGACTGGATGACCTGGACCTCGCCCGCCTTGGAGATGAAGACGTCGATGGCGTCCTGCGGAATGCTGATGGCGGGCTCGACGGGATAGCCATCGTCGGTGACGACCTGGCCCTCGCCATTGACCGAGAAGTTGCCGGCGCGGGTATAGGCGGTCTCGCCCGAGGGCAGGGTGATCTGGAAATAGCCCTTGCCGTCGATGGCCAGGTCCAGCCGGTTGCCGGTCTGGGTCGGGGTGCCCTGTTCGGTGATGCGATAGACGCTGCCGGCCTTCACACCGGCACCGATCTGGATGCCGGTCGGGACCACCGTGCCCTGGGCCGAGGAGCTGCCGCCCATCCGTTCGACGTTCTGGTACAGGAGGTCCTGGAACTCGGCCCGCTGACGCTTGAAGCCGACCGTGTTCATGTTGGCGATGTTGTTGGAAATGACCTCGACGTTCAGCTGCTGGGCCGACATGCCGGAGGCGGCGGTGCGTAGCGCTCTCATGGGATTGCTCTCCTTGAGGGGGAAGGGGGAAGGGGACGGCTCGGCATCAGCCCACGCGTCCCAGCCGCTCGACGGACTTGCGGCTCAGTTCGTTGCTCTGTTCGATCATTTTCGAGATGCGCTCATAGCTGCGACTGATCTCGATCAGATTGGTGATCTCGAGGATGGGATTGACGTTGGATCCCTCCAGCATGCCCTGATGGATGCGGGCATCGGGGGCGTCCATCGGCTGGGCGTTGGAGGTGTTGCGGTAGAGGCCGTTGCCGGCCTTTTCGAGCACCGACAGGGTATCAAAGCGGACGACCGTCAGGCGGCCGACGATCTGGCCGTCCTGGCTGATGGTGCCGTCGCCGGCGACCTGGGGCGCGCCGCGTGCCGGATCCAGCAGAATTTCGCCGCCGTCGCCCAGCACCGGCAGTCCGGCGGCGGTGACCAGTAGGCCCTCGGGACTGATGGTGAAGGCGCCATCGCGGGTATAGGCCTCGCCGTCGCCGTCCTGGACGGTGAAGAAGGCGCCGTCACCCTCAATGGCGAAGTCGAGGGTGCGACCGGTCTGCGACAGGGCCCCCTGGCCGTAGTCGCGACCCACGCCGCGGTCGAGTACGAAGCTGACGCCCGGGCGGACGGCGTCGTTGCGCGCGCCCTGGCCGACTTCGGTGCCGACCATCAGCTGCTCGACCTTGAAGCCGGTGGTGTTCGCATTGGCGATGTTGTTGGCCACGATGTCGAGCTCGCGGCGCAGCGTCATCTGACGGGACAATCCGATGTAGGCGACGTTTTCCAAGTCGAAGCTCCTTCACTGACGGCGTCGCAAAGGCTGTGCCAGCAAGGTTAATGTCGTAAAATCAATGAGATGATTGTCAGGCCCCGCAAGGCACCCGGCAGGAAATGCCGGTTCTAAACGCCCCGTTAACCAAAACCCGGTTCTTTAGGCGGGTCAGAGTGGGGCCATAGCGCATGCTGAAATTTGGCAAGAAGAAAAAGGCCGAGGGGACGGATGTCGCCGTGGCTGAAGGCGCCGGAGAAGGTGACGGCGGCGAGGGCGAAGCGGCTCCCGCCAAGAAGAAATTGCCGCTGCTGTTCATCATCATCCCGGCGGCCCTGCTGGTTCTGGGGGGCGGTGGTGCCGGCGCCTTCTTCATGCTGTCGCCCAAGCCGGCAGCGGCAGAGGGTGCGGATGGCCACGACGCCCCCAAGGACGATGGCCATGGCGGCAAGAAGAAAGCCGACAAGGGAGATGGTCACGGTGGCAAGGGCGGCGGCGAGGCCGATCCTGCGCTCGGCAAGATCACCGAGGGGCCGGACGGTGTGACCTTCTACACCCTGCCTGACATGGTGGTGAACATTCAGACGGCCGACGGTCGCCCCGCCTATCTGAAGCTGCGCCTGACGCTGGAGCTTGAAGACGCCCATCTGGCGGATCAGCTGATGGCCGAGATGCCGCGCCTGCAGGACATGTTCCAGGGATTCCTGCGTGAGCTGCGTACCGAGGACCTGAACGGCTCGGCCGGCAATTTCCAGCTGCGCGCGGAAATCCTGCGTCGGGTCAATCTGATCCTGGCACCCGGCAAGGCGGAAGCCGTGCTGATCGAAGAAATGCTGGTGAACTAGGATGGCCGAGGCCGCGCTCGCCGATACCGAGGACGATCCGTTCGGTGGCACCGACTCCGGTGAGGCTCGTGCCGGTCTGATGCCGGAACGGGTGCTGAACCAGGAAGAGATCGACAGCCTGCTCGGCTTTGACATGAGCGGCGATGATGAGGAGCGCTCGGGCATCCGGGCCATCATCAATTCGGCGCTGGTCAGCTATGAGCGCCTGCCGATGCTCGAGATCGTCTTTGACCGGCTGGTGCGGTTGATGACGACATCCCTGCGCAATTTCACCAGCGATAACGTCGAGGTCAGCCTCGACAACATCTCGTCGATCCGGTTTGGCGACTATCTGAACTCGATCCCGCTGCCGGCGATCCTGGCGGTGTTCCGGGCCGAGGAGCTGGACAACTATGGCCTGCTCACGGTCGACTCCAACCTCATCTATTCGATCGTTGATGTGCTGCTGGGCGGGCGGCGCGGCACGGCGGCGCTGCGGATCGAAGGCCGGCCCTACACGACCATCGAACGGGTGCTGGTGCAGCGCATGGTCGAGGTGGTGCTGAACGATGCAAGGGCGGCGTTCGAGCCGCTGACGCCCGTGCATTTCAACCTGGATCGTCTGGAGACCAATCCGCGTTTTGCCGCGATCGCCCGACCGGCCAATGCGGCCATTCTGGTCAAGCTGCGCATCGATATGGAAGACCGCGGCGGGCGGATCGAGCTGTTGCTGCCCTACGGCACGCTGGAGCCGATCCGCAAGATGCTGCTGCAGCAGTTCATGGGCGAGAAGTTCGGCCGCGACAACATCTGGGAAGGCCACCTTGCGACCGAGCTGTGGACCACGGGCACCGAGGTGCGGGCCGTTCTGGACGAACAGCAGGTGCCCCTCTCCCGGGTGCTGAACCTCAAGGTCGGCGACACCCTGATGCTGAATGCCACACCCAATTCCGAAATCTCGATCCGCAGCGGCACAATTCCGCTGACGACGGGCCGGATGGGCCGCAAGGGACAGAGTATCGCCGTGCGTGTCGAGGCGCCGGTGCGGGCGGAGATCGCTGAGCGGCTGACCAAACACAGGGATCTGTCATGATCGGAACGGTTCTGGATGCCATACTGATGCTGCTGCTGGTCAGCGCCATCGCCTATGGCGTGCGACTGGATCGTCGGCTGAAGGCGGTTCGCGAGGGGCAGGCGGCGTTCGCCGGTGCGATCGCCGAACTGAACAGTGCTGCGGGCCGGGCCGAGTCGGCACTGAAGACCCTGCGCGAGGCGGGTCAGGAGACGGACCTTCTGCACGACCGCATCGTCAAGGCGCGGACCCTGAAGCAGGAGCTGGAGGGGCTGCTGGCGCGCGAGGGCCGTGAGGTCCGGACAGCGGTTGCGGCGGCCCCGGTGGCTGAGCCGAAGCGGCCGGTGGCTCCGGGCGCGGATCCCGCGAGCGACCTTTACGGCAAGCTGGAGAGCCTGGCCGTCGCGCCGGATGTGCCGGGAGAGGCGGCGGAGCGCTTTGCCCCTGTGTTGCAGGCGCTGGCTGCTAACCACGCTGCGAAACAAAGCCTGAACCGCGCCCGGCGCAGTCTGGACGAAGACCTGTTTGCCGCCTGACCCTTCCTTTCGTGCTCTGTGAAAGCCTCTGATGTCCAAGCTGCCCCGCCTTCTGCCCCTCGTTGCCATCGCCATCGGCGGGGTGATCGCCGTGCGCGCGGCCGGCACCATGCCCGGCATGTTCCAGGGGGCGGTGGCCTGGGCCGAAGAGGCCGTGCCGGCAGAGGGGGCCGAGACGCCCAAGGCGCCGGTGGCCGGGGTCTGTACCCTGACGGATGAGCAACTGGCGGATCAGGCGGGGATTTCGCCCGCCGAGCTGCGCGTCATCCAGTCGCTGTCGGGGCGCCGGGTCGAGCTGGATGCCCGTGAGGAAGAGCTGGCGACCATGCTGCCGCTGCTGATCGCGGCCGAGCAGAAGATCGACGCCCGCATCGCCGAGCTCAACGCGGTCAAGGGCGAGGTCGAGACCATGCTCGGCCAGCTCGACGAAAAGGAACAGGCCGAGGTCGACCGGCTGGTGCAGGTCTATTCCGCCATGCGTCCGCGTGATGCGGCCGCGGTTTTTGCGACGCTGGATGACGAGGTCCGTCTGCCGGTTGCGGCGGCCATGCGTCCCCGCGCGCTCGCCGCCATCCTGGCGCAGATGCCCCCGGCCGAAGCCCGTGAACTGACCGAGAAGCTGGCCGGGCGCAATACCCGCCCGGATCTGGAAGCGCGGGCCGCGGCGGCCAGTCAGGGCACACCGGCCCCGGCCACCACGACGCCGGCGGCCACGCCTGCCGCGACACCGTCGACGCCCCCGGCTCAGACCCGCGCCCAGCCGGCCCGTCAACCAGCGCGTCAGACCCCGCCCGCGCGGCAAGCTCCGCCCCCGGCGGCAGAAACTCCTGCGTCCGAGCGTGCCGCTGCCGAGCCGCCGGCACGGGGACCGGCCCGCCAGACGGTGCAATAGGCCGCCCGCCCCTTGCCTTGGCGGGCTGAGGCTCTAAGACGCGATCCTGTTTCCGTTTCCGCCTGAGGACCCCTCATGTCCGATACTCCGCCCGATCGCCTGTGCGTCGATCCCGACAGCAAATTCCACGATGAGGCCGTGCTGGCGCGGGGCGTCGGCATTCGCTTCAAGGGCGAGGAAAAGACCAATGTCGAGGAATATTGCGTGTCGGAAGGCTGGGTCCGTCTGGCCGTCGGCAATCGCGTGGACCGGCGCGGCAAGGCCTTGACGGTCAAGCTGCAGGGACCGGTCGAGCCCTATTTCCAGGACGTCTGAGGCCGCGCCCGCGATCAGGCTTTGCGCCCCCGCCCGGACCCGTTAGGACTGGGGGAGCGACATCGAGGGGAGATGGCCATGCGGCTTGCAGCATCAGCACTGGCGGGGGCCATGGGCCTCCTGATTCTGGCGGGCGGCTCGACCGCCATGGCCCAGAGCGCCGAGGACATCCGCATCGCCGAACAGCTGCGGGATCGCGCCCTTGAAGGCAGCGGGGCGTGGGAGATCGTCGAGGAACTGACGACCCGGTTCGGACCCCGTCCCGCGGGTTCGGCCTCCGAACAGGCGTCGGCCCAATGGGGGGCCGAACTGATGACCGGCATGGGCTTTGCCAATGTCGAGATCGAGTCCTTCCCCCTGAAGCTGTGGGAACGGGGCGAGACGCGCATCGAGATCCTGTCGCCCTTCCCGCAAGCGCTGGTAGCAACCGCGCTGGGCGGGACGGTCTCGACGCCGCCCGGCGGCATTGAGGCCGAGGCGGTGATCTTTGAGACCTATCAGGAGCTGCTGGACCAGCCCGAGGGCGCGCTGACCGGCAAGATCGTGGTGGTGCTGCAGGATACGGTGCCGGCCCAGGACGGGCGCGGCTATGGCACCAGTTCGCCCATCCGCGGACAGGGGCCGTTCGAGGCGGCCAAACGCGGGGCGGTCGGCTATGTGCTGCGCTCGCTGGGCACCCATGACCACCGCTTTGCCCATACCGGTGCGACCCGGGTTGGCGAGGGGCAGATCCCGGCCTTTGCCATCAGTCCGCCGGACGCCGACCAGCTTCGCCGCGCGCAACGCCTGACCGATGCGCCGATCCGCATGCGGCTGGTGTCGGGTGCGGGCTTCGTCGCCGACAGCCATTCGCAGAACGTCGTGGCCGAAGTGGTCGGCTGGGAGTTTCCCGATCAGGTGATCGTCATCGGCGGCCATCTGGACAGCTGGGACCTGGGCACGGGCGCGATCGACGACGGGGCGGGTATCGCCATCACCACGGCGGCGCTGAAGCTTATCGAGGACTTGCCGGTGCAGCCGCGCCGCACGATCCGCGTGGTCTGGTGGGGATCCGAGGAAGTCAGCCAGCCGCCGCCCTCGCAGGGTCTGGCCGGCGCGCGCTTCTATGCCGACCGCCGGGCCGGAGAGCTGGAGATGCATGTCGCCGCCAGCGAGAGCGACTTCGGCGCGGGCCGTGTCTACAGCCTGGCCCTGCCTGCGGGGGCGGGCGACAGCGAGCTGCGCCGTGCCGCCATGCGGGTGCTGACGCCGCTGGGGATCCTGTTCGACGGGGCGCCCGCGACCGGGGGTGGGCCCGATACGACGCCGCTGGTGCAGGCCGGGGTGCCGGCCTTCCGCCTGAACCAGAACGGCATGGACTATTTCAACTGGCACCATACGGCCGATGACGTGCTGGACCGGATTGACCCGGAGGCGCTGGACCAGAATGTCGCCGCCTGGGCCGCCTTCCTGTGGCTGCTGGCCAACTCCGACGTCGACTTCCGGGCCCTGCGGGCGGTGCAATAGGGCCTCGGGCGAGCGTGGCGAAACTGGTAGACGCAAGGGACTTAAAATCCCTCGACTTCGGTCATGCGGGTTCGACCCCCGCCGCTCGCACCAGATCTGATGATGGTGCTCACTTCGTGTTTCGGGGTGGAGGGCGCCCTTAACCCGACGCGCTTTCGTGGGCACAAGGGGGAAACCCCTCCGTTGGCATGGATATTCGATGAAGAGAGCCCGACACGCCCGGATCGTCGCGACCCTGGGGCCGGCCAGCCGGTCGCCAGGCATGGTCAAGTCGCTGGCCCAGGCAGGGGTGGATGTGTTCCGCCTCAATTTCAGCCACGGTTCGCACGACGATCATGCGGCGGCGCTGAAGGCGGTGCGCGGCGCCGAGATGGCGCTGAAGCGGCCGCTGGGGGTGCTGGCTGACCTGCAGGGGCCCAAGCTCCGGCTGGGCCGGTTCCGGGATGTCGAGATCGACATCAAGCCCGGCCACAGGATGCGGTTCGACCTCAATCCCGAGCCCGGCGACGAGACCCGGGTGCAGATGCCGCATCCGGAGATCTTCAAGGCCCTGCGCGAGGGAATGCTGCTGTTGCTGGACGACGGCCGGGTGCGGCTGCGCGTCGGCAAGCGGACGGACGAATGGGCCGATGTGACGGTCGAGAGCGGCTCGAAACTGTCGGACCGCAAGGGCGTCGCCGTGCCGGAAGCGGTCATTCCGGTCTCGGCCCTGACGCCGAAGGACCGCGAGGACCTGGCCTTTGCGCTGCGGATCGGGGTGGACTGGGTGGCGCTGAGCTTTGTGCAGAAGGCCGAAGACATGGCCGAGCTGAAGCGGCTGGTGAACGGCAAGGCGGCCTGTCTGGCCAAGATCGAAAAGCCGCAGGCGCTGAACGAGCTGGAGGCCATCCTCGACTATTCCGACGGGGTGATGGTGGCGCGCGGCGATCTGGGCGTGGAGCTGGAGCCCGAAGAGGTGCCGGTGGCGCAAAAGGCCATTATCCGGGCTGCCCGCCACAGGGGGGTGCCGGTGATTGTGGCGACGCAGATGCTGGAGTCGATGACGGGCGCGCCCGCGCCGACCCGCGCCGAGGCCACCGATGTCGCCAATGCCGTCTATGAGGGGGCCGATGCCCTGATGCTGTCGGCCGAGACGGCCTCGGGCGACTATCCGATCGAGGCGGTCACCATGATGAACCGCATCATGGAGCGGGTGGAGCGCGATCCGGTCTGGCCCAGCCTGATGGACGCCGAACATGCGGGCATGGACGACATCGACGCCGATGCCCTGGTGGCGGCGGCGCGCAAGGCCGGGGAGGCCCAGTCGACCGCCTGTATCGTGGTGTTCACGACATTGGGCGGCACCGCCCGGCGAATGGCGCGCGAGCGGCCCCTGCACACTGTGCTGGCCCTGACACCCAATCCGGACACGGCCCGGCGACTGGCGCTGGTCTGGGGGCTGGAGCCGCGTCTGGGACGCCAGCCGGACTCGCTGGAACAGGTGACCGACGACGCCGTGGCCGGAGCCATGGACTACGGGCTGGCGCAACCGGGGCAGAGAATCCTGATCCTGGCCGGGACTCCGTTTGGCGCGCCGGGGGCTGCGAATCTGTTGCGGCTGGCGCATGCTCCGTCGAAGGCGAAGCGCGCCCGGAAGACCTGACGGCCCCGGATGATCAAATATATCGGCTCGAAGCGGGCGTTGCTGGGGCAGGTGACGTCGGCGATCGGCGCGCTGGCGGGGCCAGGGACGACGGTCTGTGACCTGTTTTCGGGGTCGGCGCGGGTCGGGCATACGCTGAAGCGGGCGGGCTACCGCGTCTGGTCCAATGACCACAATGCCTATGCCCACACGCTGGCCACCGCCTATGTGCAGGCGGACCGCGAGCGCTGGCGGGACCGGACCGAGGCGGTGCTGGCGGAGCTGCGGACGCTGAAGCCCGAGGCGGGCTGGTTCACCAAGGCCTTCTGCGAGGACGCACGCTATTTCCATCCCGACAATGGGGCCCGGATCGATGCCATGCGCGAGCGGATCGAGACGCTGGATCTGGAGCCGGAGCTGAAGGCCATTGTGCTGGTCAGCCTGATGGAGGCGGCTGACCGGGTCGATTCCACGGCGGGCGTACAGATGGCCTATATGAAGCGCTGGGCCCCCCGCGCTCTGAAGCCGCTGGAGCTGCGGATGCCGGATGTCCTCCCCGCGGTGGGGGCTCCGTGCCGCGCGACCCGGGCCGATGCGGTCGAAATCGCGCCCGAGATCGAGGCCGATCTGGTCTATCTGGACCCGCCCTACAACCAGCATTCCTATCTGGGGAACTATCACTGCTGGGAAAGTCTGGTGCTGTGGGACAAGCCCGAGACCTATGGCGTGGCCAACAAGCGGATCGATGTGAAGACGCGCAAGAGCGCCTTCAACAGCCGGCCGGGGATCGGGCCGGCGCTGGCGGCGGTGATCGAGGGGCTGCGCGCCCCCAATCTGGTCGTCTCGTTCAATGACGAAGGCTATCTGGACCGGGAGGCGCTGACCGGCATGCTGTCGGCGCGGGGCCATGTGCAGGTGATCGAGATCGCCCACCCGCGTTACGTTGGCGCGCGCATCGGCATCCATAACCCGAAGGGCGAAAAGGTCGGCCAGATCGGTCGGCTGCGGAATGTCGAGTATCTGTACGTGGTGACGCCGGAGCCGGTGGCCCTGCCCCATGCCGCGTGATCTGCGGAACTGGGGCGGTTTGATTGTCGTTAGACTGTCATGCAGACGATCAATGACACCAAGGCAGGGACGATGGGCGGCGAGGCCAGATTTGCAGGCCGGGGTCTGGTGACGTCGGACCGGGCGGTGGATGCCTTTCAAACGGTTGCCTGGCGGGCGCCCGAGCCGCGCCGTGGCCGCTTCGCCGCAGCCAATGTCGCTGACCGTTCGCAGGCCGAGGACGAAGAGATCCCGCACTGGATGATCCTGGTCGGCGGTGGCCTGCTGGCGGCGCTGATGGGGGCCCTGATGGGCGGGGCCATGGCGCTTTAAAATCCAGTTGTCGTCGGCGCGATCCAACGCTAGTTGAGAATCCAAGAGTCTCTCACCCCTTCGCCCCGATGTGATCATGAACGAAGACCACCCAATTATTTCAGATGTTGCGGCCGATCAACGCGCCGTATGGGCGCGGCCCGAGCTTCACCGGCTTGACGTTGAAGCGGCGGAGACCGCGGCCGCGGTCAACTTTGAGGGTTCAGGTTTTGCAAGCTGATACCCGCTCCGGTTCGCTTGCTTTCGGAGCAAAGCGTCAGTCGGCCGCTACTCTCTGATCGTAGTCCACGAGCGCCCGGATCGGCGCGAAGGAGCGGCGGTGCTGGGCGCAGGGGCCGAGGCGGTCCAGCGCCTGACGATGCAGCGGCACACCATAGCCCTTGTGCCGCGCGAAGCCGTAGCCGGGGTGTTTGCTCTCAAGCTCATGCATCAAGCGGTCGCGCGCGGTCTTGGCCAGGATTGAGGCGGCGGCGATCGAAGCAGATTTCGCATCACCCCTGATGACCGCGACGGACCGGCATCCGACATCCAGCGCATGATTGCCGTCGATCAGCGCCAGGGCGGCGCAGGGCGCCAGGCCCTGAACCGCGCGGCGCATGGCCAGTTCGGTGGCGCGCAGGATGTTCAGCCGGTCGATCTCCTCCACCGTGGCAAAGGCGACGGACCAGCACAGTGCGCGCGCCTTGATGTCGGCTTCGGCTATCTCACGGGCGGCTTCTGACAGCAGCTTGGAGTCGTTCAGGCCCTCCGGAAGATGGTGGGGGTCGAGGATGACGGCGGCGGCGCTGACCGGCCCGGCCCAGGGGCCACGGCCGGCTTCGTCCACGCCACAGACCAGGCCATGAGCGGCCCATTCCTGTTCCAGCGTCAGATCGGGGCGAGGAAGCATCAGCCCTCTACCGCCGACAGGGGCGCGTGGCGGTGGCAGGTGAGCACATGGTCATTGACCATGCCGGTCGCCTGCATGAAGGCATAGACGATCACCGGCCCGCAGAATTTGAAGCCCTCGGCCTTCAGCGCCTTGGCCATGGCGATGGACTCGGGGGTCGACCCCGGGACGTGAGCCATGGAGGGCCAGTCGTTCTGGATCGGCTGACCTTCCACGAAGGACCACAGCCAGTCGGACATGTCTCGACCCTGATCCTGCAGGTCCAGCCAGATGCGGGCGCCCTGTATGGTGGCGTCGATCTTGGCCGCCGAACGCACGATGCCGGCGTCGTTCAGCAGGCGCTGGCGGTCTGCCTCGCCATAGCTGGCGACCTTTTCCGGATCGAAATCGTCAAAGGCGGCGCGAAACGCCTCGCGCTTTTTCAGGATGGTGATCCATGAGAGGCCCGCCTGGAAACCATCCAGCACCAGCTTTTCCCAGAGGGCACGCGGGTCGCGCTCGGGCACGCCCCATTCCTGGTCGTGATAGGCGACATAGAGGGGATCGGTGCCGCACCAGCCGCAGCGGCCGGTCGTGTCGGGCACGGGCGAGTCGGTCATGGCTACAGCGTCGCCGGGCTGGTCTCCCGACGCAAGAGTCATGTCCCGTCAGACGCCGGGCCGGGTGCGATCTGGCAAGGGGGTACGGTGACCCGTTTGCCATTCCTGATTGCGCTGATCGCTTTTGGCCTTGCCACCGCCCTTGCGGGTGGGGCGCGGGCGCAGGACAGCAAGGCCTTTGTGCATGCGCCGGGCGTGGTCGGGGATCTGGGCCAGACCGATCCCGACGCCCTGATTGCCTCACAGCTGTGGCTGGCGGAGCTTTATGAGCGCGAGGGGCTGATCGATGCGGCCATCCAGACCTATGAGGCGGCGCTGCTGTCGATCCTGCAGTTTCGGGGGCAGGGGCATGGCTCGATGGTCGAGCCCATGGTGCGGGTGGCGCGCCTGACCGAGGATCGGGAGACGCGGGTGCGCTGGCTGGAGTCCGCCCTGTGGATCCGCGAGGTCGGCTGGGACACAGGCGAAGCGCGACGAACGGCGCTCCGGATGGAACTGGCGAGGGCATCCGACGGACGCCTTCGCCCTTGATCGGGGAGGAGCGACGGTAGATGCATCAGGGCCGTTTCCAGCCGCCGACCGCTGTCAAGGGGGTGGACAAGTCCCGGCCGAAACGAAACAACAGGGTTCCACAATCGGAGGACATCACCATGCGTATCGCCCTGTTTGCCGCCGCCGCTGCCGCTCTGGCCCTTGCCGCCTGCTCGCAGGAGACCGGTGACAACGCTGCCGAAACCGCTGACGCTGCCGGCGAAACCGTTGCCTCGGCCGCCGAAGACACCGCCGAGAATGCGGACGCCGTGGCCGACAACACCGCCGCTGCCACCAACGAAGCGGCCGAGGACGTCGACGCCGCCGTCGAGACGCCCGCCGAGTAATCGATCCACGATCGACAGGGAGACGCGCCCGGAGTCCGCTTCGGGCGCGTTTTTCGTTTCAGAGACCGGTCCAGTCCGGCCGTCCGACCCTTGCCGGCTTCCCCTCGACCGTCAGGTCGCCGTCCAATCGGTCGAGACGCAGCAGGGCCATGACGCGCCCGCCCTGACCGGACAGGGTCTGGCCCGCGCGGCGCTCCCCGTTCAGGACCTCGGTGCCAAAGGGGGGCAGGGGGCCGTCGATGTCGAGCGGCAGCATGCGGTTGCGGATGGCGCCCCGGCGCTTCATGCGCGAGGTCGTCTCCTGACCGATGAAACAGCCCTTGGAAAAGTCGATGCCGTTCAGCAGGTCAAAGTTGGCCTCGATCGGATAGGTGGTGTCCTGGCCGCCGTCGCAGGCGGGGTCGGGGATGCCCACCGACAGGCGCTGAACGTGCCAGGCCTCGGGCGTGTCAGTGACGGGCAGCGGCGCGCCGTAGTGCCGGTGCCCGAGGGCGGAAAGACGCGGGTCGACGGCGCCGGGCGTACCCGGGGCGGCCGGCCAGAGAAGCTGGACCGCGCCGTCGACGGGCTCAATCGTGACCTGGGCGCGCAGACGGTAGAGACTGAGCCGCTGGATCAGGGCATCGCGGCGGTCCGACGCGACGTCGATCAGCACGCTGCCCTCCTCGCCCAGCAGGAACAGGTCGAACAGCAGCCGCCCCGGCGGGGAGAGCAGGGCGCCGAAGCGCAGCTCGCCGGGCTGGAGGCTCAAAACCTCCTGCGTCAGCAGGCCATTCAGGAAGGTCTTCGCATCCGGGCCGCTGACCCGGACGAGGGCGCGATCGGGAAGAGAGGCGATGCGGGTCGACATGGTCCACAGATAGGAGGCCGAAGGCGCCTTGGCGAGGGGCTCTCCGCCCGCGAGGACCACTGCCGTTGGCCAAGAATCCGTATACGGTACGACCATGCCCGCCGCCTTTCCCGTCCTCTACATCGCCGAAGCCGACCCGGAGATGGCGGTGATGGGCTCGGGCGTGCTGAACCATCTGGTCGAGGCCCTGCCGCAGGCGCGATTCACCGTGGTGGGATCGGCGGCCAGCGCGCCCCTGTTCGCCGGGGTGCCCCGGCTGGACCGGACGCTGATCCTGAAGGGCGAGGGACTGGCCGAGCTGACCGGTCTGTGGAACCAGGTGCGGGGCACGCACTGGGGTCTGGTCGTCGACATGCGCGGCACGAAATTGTCGGGCTGGCTGAGGCGCAAGAAGCGGGCGGTGCGCGGCGAGATGCCGGAGGGACTGCACGCCGTGGAGGCCGCAGCCCGGGTGTTGCAGCTGGACGACGTGCCCGCCCCCCGCCTGCATCCGACGGCTGAGGATGTTGCAGCGGCAGAGGCCCTGCTCGGGGTCGTCGAGGGACCGTTGCTGGCCATCGGGCCCGGGGCGGACTGGATCGGGCGGCTGTGGCCGGCAGAGCGCTATGCCAAGGTGGCGCTGGCCTTGCTGGGCGAGGGCGGGCCGCTTGAGGGCGGGCGCCTGCTGATCGTCGGCGGGGCGGGGGATCGCGACGCGGCCCACACCATCCGGCTGGTGGTTCGACGCGAACGGGTGATCGAGGCACAGGGCAAGCTCTCGCCACTGGCGACGGTCGCGGCACTGCGGCGGGCAGACTTCTATCTGGGCGGAGATTCGCTGTGGACCCAGCTGGCGGTGGCGGCGGGCGTGCCGGTAACGGCCCTGTTTGGCCCGTCCGACGAATCCTGGCGCGGGCCGTGGGGCGGCCAGACCCTCAGGGGGCCGCGCAGCTTTGACGAATTCCGCGTCATGGACCCCCGTTTCGAGCAGGCGCTCCAGCATATGATGGACCTTCCGGCCGAGAGGGTGTTGAAAGCCTGCGTGCGGCGCCTGACCATGGACGCCGCCTGATCTGACCGGCAGGAGGTTCGCCATGGGCAACAGCTATGACCTGATCGTGCGGGGCGGCGAGGTCGCCAATCACGCCGGACGGGGGCCTGCCGATGTCGGGGTGCGCGACGGGCGGATCGCCTTCGTCGGAGACCTGTCGCAGGCCTCGGCAGGAGAGGAGGTGGACGCTGCTGGACTGACCGTGCTGCCGGGCGTGATCGACACCCAGGTGCATTTCCGCGAGCCGGGGCTGGAGTGGAAGGAAGACCTGGAGACCGGCAGCCGGGCCGCGGCCCTTGGCGGGGTGACAGCCGTCTTCGAGATGCCGAACACCGACCCTACGACCACCGATGCCGATGCCATGGCCGACAAGCTGGCCCGGGCGCGCGACCGGATGTGGACGGACCACGCCTTCTACGTCGGCGGGACGCATGAAAATGCGGCGTATCTGGATGAGCTGGAGCGGCTGCCCGGGTGTTGCGGGGTCAAGGTGTTCATGGGCGCCTCGACCGGCACCCTGCTGGTGGCCGACGATGACGGGGTGCGCGATATCCTGAAGCGGGTGAACCGCCGGGCGACCTTCCACTCCGAGGACGAATACCGGCTGGCCGAGCGGCGCAGTCTGGCGCGGACCGGCGACTGGACCAGCCACCCGGAGGTGCGCGATGTCGAAAGCGCGATCCGCAGCACCCGGCGTCTGGTCGGGCTGGCGCGGGAGTGCGGCGCGCGTATCCATGTGCTGCATGTGACCACCGCCGAGGAAATCGAATTCCTGGCGGGGGCGAAGGATGTGGCTACCGTCGAGGTCACGCCCCAGCACCTGACGCTGGACGGCGACGAGGCGTATGAGCGGCTCAAGGCGCTGGCCCAGATGAACCCGCCGATCCGCAACCGGCCGCACATCGAGGGCCTGTGGCGCGGAATCGCCCAGGGGGTGGTCGATGTGCTGGGCTCGGACCACGCCCCGCATACGCTGGAAGAAAAAGCGCGACCCTATCCGGCCTCGCCGTCCGGCATGCCGGGCGTGCAGACGCTGGTGCCGGTCATGCTGGACCATGTGGCGAAGGGGCGGATGACGCTGGAGCGGTTCATCGACCTCACCTCGGCGGGGGCGCAACGCATCTTCAACATCGCCGGTAAGGGGCGGATGGCCGAGGGCTATGACGCTGACCTGACGCTGGTCGACCTGAAGGCGAAGACGGTGCTGAAGCACGAAGACATGGCCACGCGCTCGGGCTGGACCCCGTTCGACGGCATGGAAGTCCAGGGCCTGCCGATGGCGACGATCGTGCGCGGCCGGGTGGTGATGCGCGACGGCGAGCTGCAGGGCAGCGCCCACGGCCGCCCGGTGCGCTTCCAGGAAACGCTGGCGCCTAGCGCGGGCTGAGGATGAAGGCGGCGATGTCAGGCACCACCGGAGCGGCCAGCGGCAGGTCTGGGTCGCCGTAGGTGCGTATGTTGGCGGCGCGTTCGGCGGGGGCGACCTTGAGGACGTGGTTCACGCCCTCCCAGACGACGAGGGTGGCGTCGGGCTGAGCGGCCTTCATTGCGTCGGAGTCGGTGGTGGTGACCTGGATGTCGGTGGTGCCCTGGGCGATCAGGACGGGGCCATCATAGGCGGCGATCAGTTCGCGGGGATCGAAGGCGAACCACGAGATCAGATAGGGCTGGACCGAGGGTCTGAACAGGGCCTCGAGCCCCGGGACGGACTCGACCTCGCGTCCGGCTTCAAGCTCGGCCAGCGCCGTAAAAGCCTGCGTCCGCATCGGCTCGGGCAGCTGCGGGCCCAGCTGCTCCTCCAGAACGATGCGGGCCGGGCGACCGGCGCCGGAGACCAGCACCAGACCGCAGATGGCCGAGGTGTCCCGGTCGGTGGCGGCGAGGGCGACCAGCGCCCCCTCGCTGTGGCCGATCAGCCAGGCGCAGGGGAGGCCCGCCTGTTCCGCGGTCTGTTCAGCCCAGCCGATCGCGTCATCGACCAGATGGGAAAAGCGGAGATCCTGCTCGGCCATGCCGGTGAACAGGCTCTCGCCGACGCCGCGCTTGTCATAACGGACGGTGGCGATGCCCTGATCCGCCAGTCCTTCGGCCAGCAAGCGATAGGTGGACGACCGGATGCCCTGGGCGCTGTTGCCGTCGCGGTCGGTGGGGCCGGAGCCCGCGATGATGACGCCGACGGCGCGGGGCGCCTCGGCCGGGGCCAGCCAGGTGCCGTGCAGGGGACCGACGCCGGTCTGGAGGGTGACGGCGGTCCCCGGGTCCTGAACGGGCAGGGAAAGGGCGGCGGCGGCGATCAGGGCGGACAGCATGGGGGTTGTCTCCGTCTTGCAGGAACAGGATCAGAAGGGCTGGCGATCGGGGTCGTTGCGCCAGACGCGCCAGCTTTCGACCGCCGCCAGGACCACGGCGACCAGTACGGCGACGACCACAGCGATGACGCCGAACGGCTGGGGCATGAAGGGCGCGCTGACCAGACCGAACAGGCCGATCAGGAACAGCAGGCGTCCTGCGAGGCGGTTGGAGCGCTCCCACGCCAGCTTGCTCTTGAAGGCCCAGGGCGTGCGCACCCCGACGATGGGGTTGGGCCCGACGCGGCCGAGGAAGGCCCCGGTCGCCATCATCAAGACGCTGATGGCCAGCATGGGGGCGAGGGTGCCGATCGAGGTGGCGCCCGAGAGGCTGAGGGCCGCGGCGAACAGGGTCGCACCCGTGAGCGAGATGAGGGTCACCAACTGGGCAAAGCGAAGGGCCCGGCTGCGAGCGGGCTCTGCGGCCTTGCGGGCGAAATGGCCGAGGCCGCCGCTGAGGATCAGGGTGCAAAAGCCGAGCGCGAGGATCAGGCCGCCGACGGTTTCCCGCCCGGCCCAGTCGTCAGCGTCGCCCTGGACGTTGAAATGAATGGGCATCAGGCCGGTCGGGCCGGCGAAGAAGATCCATAGCCCGAGGCCCAGCAGGATGGCCGAAATGCCGAGAGTGGCCACATCGAGGGCCGAGGCGGGGGCGGAGGGGCGAGCGTCAGTCACGGTCCTTGTCTCCATCAGACGGGCTGCGCGCCCCGGTGATCGACAGGAGGAAGGCCAGAGCCTCCTCCACAGCGGAAATGTCGAGGCGGTAGCGGATGGTGGTGCCGTCGCGCTCGGGGCTGACCAGCCCGGCCTCCCTGAGGGCATTCAGGTGACCGGTGACGGTCGGCCAGGTCATGTCGAACGCTGCCGCGATATCGCCGGATGCCATGGGGCCCTTCCTGAGCATCTCGATGATCCGACGCCGCACAGGATGCGACAGGGCCTTGAACAGGGTGTTCATGGGAATTTCCTAATTAGGAAATGTCCTAAATGCAAGAGCAGGGCATGACATCGTCATCCTCGGACTTGATCCGAGGATCGGACCGGGCAGTCCTTTTCCTGTGATGCAGAGAATGAGCGGCTGTCGCCGGACAGGGCAGAGGGTTGCACCGATCCTCGGATCAGGTCCGAGGATGACGGGAGCTGTCAGATCGAGAAGCTGACGCCGCAGCCGCAGCTGGAGGCGGCGTTGGGGTTGCGGATGACGAACTGGGCGCCCGCGAGGTCATCGACGAAGTCGATCACCGAGCCGCTGAGGAAGGGCAGGGAGACGGGATCGACCAGGGCGGTATGGTCGTCGGTAGAGATGCGGATGTCGTCGTCATCGGCGGAACCGACCAGGTCGAACCGGTACTGAAAGCCCGAGCATCCGCCGCCATCGACCGCAACCCGCAGCATGAGGGGCGTACCCCGGGCTTCCGACAGGTGCCGCAGACGGGCTGCGGCCGACGGGGACAGCGTCAGCCCGTGGGCCGCGGCGCGGGCGCCGGCGTCGCCGGTGGCCTCGACCCGGAAGTCTGTGGATCGTTCGGTCATACCGCCCTATATGAGGCCGCCACGGGCTACTGCAATGCCTGTCACCCTATCGGGATCAAGTCCGCTGACCGATCGTCGCCTCGCCCCCTATGCCCTGGATGCCGCAGACACGCTGGGACGGCGTGTGCCCGAAGCCGCCAGCCGGACGCGCACGGCCTTTGCGCGCGACCGCGACCGCATCATTCATTCGACGGCCTTTCGACGCCTGAAGGAAAAAACCCAGGTGTTCGTGGCGCACGAGGGCGACCACTATCGCACCCGGCTGACCCACAGTCTGGAAGTGGCCCAGATCGCCCGGTCGCTGGCCCATGCGCTGCGGCTGGACACCGATCTGGCCGAAGCCGTGGCCCTGGCCCACGATCTGGGACACCCCCCCTTCGGCCATGCGGGCGAGGATGAGCTGCAGGCCTGTATGGAGCCGTGGGGCGGGTTCGATCACAATGTGCAGACCTTCCGCGTCGTGACCCGGCTGGAAGAGCGCTATCCGGATTTTCTGGGGCTGAACCTGAGCTGGGAGACGCTGGAGGCGGTCATCAAGCACAACGGCCCGGTCGACGGCATGCTGGATCGCCCGGCGTGGAAGCCGGTGGCGGAATTCTCGAAGGACTGGGACCTGAGGCTGGACAGCTTTGCCTCGCTGGAGGCCCAGGTCGCGGCCATTGCCGACGACATCGCCTATAACAACCACGATGTGGACGACGGGGTGCAGGCGGGCCTGTTCACCCTCGATGACCTGATGGAGGTGCCGCTGATCGGGCCGATCCTGAAGGGGACGCGCGACGACTGGCCTGATCTGGACGCGCGGATGATCCGGCTGGAGGCCGTGCGGCGCATGATCGGGGCCATGATCGAGGATGTGCTGGCCGAGACGGAGCGCCGCCTGAAGGCGGACGGGATCGAAACGGTTGAGGATGTGCGGATGGCGCGGCGGATGCTGGTCGCCTTTTCGCCGGATATGCTGGCCGATCTGGGGGCGCTGCGGCGGTTCCTGTTCACGCGCATGTATCGCCACTATCGGGTCAACCGCACGCGCAGCCAGGCGCGGCGCATCCTGTCGGAAATGTTCCAGCTGTTTCTGGCTGAGCCGGACATCCTGCCCCCCGAATGGGCGGAACGGGCCAGTGAAGGCGATCCGGCCCGCCGGGCGCGGGCGGTCTGTGACTATATCGCAGGGATGACCGACCGATATGCGATCGAGGAACACAGAAAGCTGTTCACACTCGATCTGGCGCTCGATCTGTGATTCGAATGCGACCGCCGGGAGCGCTAGGATAGGCGTTCAGCCGCGCGATTCGCGGACGCACATGCATTGAGGCCCTCCATGTCGGACCAAGACCCCTATCGCCAGGATCCCGGCGCCGGTCGTGACCGGGGCGCCTATACGCCGCCGACCGACGAGGATCTGCCGTTCCGCCGGGGCGGGGGTGGGTATGACGCGCGGCGCAGCGGCGTCGGGGGACCGCCAGTCACCCTGATCATCAGTGCCGCCGTTCTGCTGCTGCTGATCATTGTCGTGGTCATCTATTACCGCGCCGGAGCTCGCGGCTCCGAGGATGCCCCGCCGGTCATCGGCACGCCCGTGGGCGAGCTGAAGGTCGAGGCCGCCGAAGACGCCCAGCCCATCGATCCGGCCGCAGGAATCGAGGTCTATGACGACGCCGAGCCCCTCGTCACGGCGCCGACCTACGTCCCGCCGCCCGAAGCGATCCAGCCCAATGCCCGTCCGGCCGAGGCGGCGACGACGCCCACTCCGGCCCCCACTCCGGCCCGGCCTACGGAACGTCCGCCGGTTGCGGCAGGGGGCAACTCGGCTGTGCAGATCGGGGCCTTCTCCACGCCCGGTCTGGCCGACAGCGAATATGGTCGCATCGTCGGGCGCTACAGCCAGTACACCGAGGGTGCGGTCAAGCGGGTGCAGGAGGTGACCTCGTCCAACGGGTCGATGCTCTACCGGACCATGATCTCGGGTCTGAGCCGTGAGCAGGCACAGGAGCTGTGCGATGCCATCAAGGCCTCCGGCGGCGACTGTATCGTGCGCTGACGCCCGGTGACGCGCGCCATCATCCTGGGCTGTTCCGGCCCCCGATTGACACCGGCAGAGACAGAGTTCTTTGCCGAGGCCCAGCCGTTCGGCTTCATCCTGTTCCGGCGGAATGTCGAAGATCCGGAGCAACTGGCGGAACTGGTGGCGTCGCTCAGGGCCTGCGTTGAGCACGAGGCGCCCGTGCTGATCGATCAGGAAGGCGGCCGGGTTCAGAGAATGATCCCGCCGCACTGGACCCGCTATCCGCCGGGCGCGGCCTATCTGAAGTCCAGCAATGATCTGGCGGGGGCGCGCGAGACGGCGCGACTGGGGGCGCGACTGATGGCGCACGACCTGCACGCTGTGGGGATCGACGTCGACTGCTTGCCGGTGCTGGACGTGCCTATACCGGGGGCGCATGACATTATCGGCGACCGCGCCTATGCGTCCGATCCCGAACAGGTGGCGGTGCTGGGGCGGGCGGCGGCCGAGGGGCTGATGGCGGGCGGGGTCCTGCCGGTGATCAAGCATATTCCGGGGCATGGGCGGGCGCTGGCCGACAGCCACCACGACCTGCCGGTGGTCAATGCTGACCGGGCCCATCTGGAGGCCTGGGACTTCATGCCGTTCAGGGCCCTGTCCGATATGCCGATCGCGATGACGGCGCATGTCGTCTACGCGGCGCTGGACCCGGAAGAGCCCGCCACCACCTCGCGCATCGTGCTGGACATGGTCCGCGACGAGCTGGGCTATCAGGGGCTGATCGTCTCCGATGATCTTTCGATGAAGGCGCTGAAAGGCGATCTGGAGCACCGCGCGACAAGCGCGCTGAAGGCGGGTTGCGATGTGGTTCTGCACTGCAACGGCGACATGGCCGAGATGCAGGCCGTGCTGGCGGGGTCGAAGAAGCTGAAGGGCAAACGGCGGAAGCGCGCCGAGGCGGCGATGGCGCGGCGGGTGCAGCTGGCCGAGCCGCTGGATGTGATGGAAGGCCGCGCACGCTTTGACCGGTTGATGACGCCGTATCTGGAGGCGAAGGCCGGGCCGGATGTCGGGGAGGCGCAGGGGTGAGCCGCACCTTCCAGCCCAATCTGAACTTTGCCGCGGTCGAGGCGGTTGAGCCGGAGGAAGCGTTCGTCGTCGATCTGGACGGCTATGAGGGACCTCTGCATGTGCTGCTGGCGCTGGCGCGGAACCAGAAGGTCGACCTGCTGACCCTGTCGATCACGAAGCTGGCCGAACAGTATCTGGCCTTCGTGCACGAGGCCCGGCGGCGGAACTTTGCCCTGGCGGCGGACTATCTCGTGATGGCGTCCTGGCTGGCCTATCTGAAGTCGCGGCTGCTGCTGCCGCGCACCGAGGCCACGCCCGATGCCGAGATCCCGGCCGAGGAGATGGCGGCGGCCCTGGCCTTCCGGCTGCGCAAGCTTGAGGCCATGCGCACGGCGGGCGAGGCCCTAATGCGCCAGCCGATCCTGAAGCGTGATGTGTTCACCCGGGGCGACCCCGAGGCCACGGTGATCGTGCCGTCAGACCAGATCGACGCCAGCCTCTATGAGCTGATGACCGCCTATGTGAACCAGCGGCGGCGGGCCGAGCGGCGGGCCTATAATCCCGGCCTGCGGGTCGAGGCCTTTCCGCTTGAGGCGGCGCGCGACTGGCTGCGCGAGCGCCTGGCCGGGATGGAGGACTGGACGGCTCTGGAGGATGTGGCGCCCCGGGCCGTGGCAGCGGATGAGGCGGGCACACGTGAAGGCCCCAGCCCGGCCAGCTATGTTGCCTCGACCCTGTCGGCCAGTCTGGAACTGGTCAAGGAAGGGGCGCTGGACGTGACCCAGGCCGAGGCCTTTGCCGATGTCTATCTGCGGCGCCGCGCGCAGGGGCAGCCGCTGGAGCTGACGCCATGAGCGAAGAGGCGACTGAGGGGAAAAAGGGGCTGGCGTTCCGCCCCGACGACACCGAGATCGAGCGCCGCGTCGAGGCGCTTCTGTTCGCGGCGGCCGGGCCCCTTTCGGCGGCGGACATCGCCCGGCGGCTGCCGGATGATGCCGATGTCGGACGGGCGCTGGCGCGGCTGGTCGAGCGGTACCGCGACCGGGGCGTGACCCTGCAGGTGGTGGCCGACCGGTGGAGCTTCCGCACGGCGCCGGACCTGTCGTTCCTGATGACCGAAGAGCGCGAGGAGCCGCGCCGCCTGTCGAAGGCCGCGCTCGAGACCCTGGCCATCGTCGCCTATCACCAGCCGGTCACCCGCGCCGAGATCGAGAGCGTGCGTGGCGTGTCTCTGTCGAAAGGCACGCTGGACCAGCTGTTGGAGATGGGGTTCGTGCGGCTGCGCGGGCGGCGGCGGACGCCGGGCCGACCGGTGACCTATGGCACGGCTGACCGGTTCCTGGAGCATTTCGGCCTGGCCAGCCTGAGCGACATGCCGGGCGTGCAGGAGATGAAGGCGGCCGGCCTGCTGGACATGTCCATGCCCAGTGGCTTTGAGGTGCCCGACCCGGGCCGCGCCTCGGACGGCGACGACGACCTGGACCTGCTGGACCACGAGGACGCGCCCGAGTTTGCGCAGGACTTTGTCGGCGAGCGCGACGCCTAGGCGGGCGGAAGTCGGGTAACGCCGAGGATCCAGCCTTCCTCGGTCTCGACCTGACGGATCAACTCGTCCGATGCGCCCTTGGGCGGGGCGAAGGCGGCGGCCAGTTCGCCGCGCTCATCCATATTGGCGAAGGCTTCGGCGGTGACGCGGACCTGGGCCTGATCCTTGAACTCGCCCTCTTTCGGCTGGGCGTTGAACAGCGACGGCCAGACCTCCACGACGAGGGCCGACAGGGGTTCGAGATCCGAGGCCTCCAGCGCGCGCCAGCCGGTGCCGAACGGCCAGACGGCGGCAGACGCATCCAGCTTCTTCAGCAGGCGGTTGACGGCGGCGATGCCGACCAGGGTCTGGCCGCCGACCGCGCCGGCGCCATGCATCTGCCAGACACTCTTGGGCTGGAGACGGCCCTCACGGGCGGCGCGTTCGGTGGCGCGGAACTCAGGGATGTCGGCGCCAGCGCCCTCAGGCGGCTTGGTCGCCGTCAGCCAGCGCTGGGTCTGTTTGGCGGGCGCACCCCAGAACGGCCAGGCCTGATCGGTCATCAGCCGGTTCATCTTGGCCGCGACCTGATAGCGGTTGTTGGTGTTGTCCGCCTTGTCGACCACGTTCGAGGCAATGAAGTCCCACAGGCCGCGCCAGCTGGTGTCCTTGAGGCCCAGCCGCTGGCCGGTGCCGGTCGGAAAGCCGAGGTTGAAGTCGAAACCCACCAGCACCCGGTCACCGCGCTTCCTGTGGTCGGCCAGCAGGGACGCGATCAGGGCCTCGCCCTCGGCGCGGGTCGCAACATTGTGGGTCTCGGTATAGAGGCGGAAACGCACGTCCCGCTTGGCCACGCCGACCCACAGCGACTGGTCGCCCAGCTTGCGCGTCTCGGCGGCGGTCCAGTCGGCGATCAGATAGGCGTCAAACAGGCGGGCCACGGCGGGCACTCCCAGAGAAAGGGCGAAGCAGGAATGGGCGGGCTTCTAGACCCGCAGGGACGGAACGCAAAGCCCAAAGGCGCGGTTCAGCCGCAGGGCGTCACGCGCGCAGCAGGGCATCCAGATGCGACAGCCAGCGTCGTCCCAGCCGCAGGGCTTCGGACGGGGAGCCTTCGGGCGACGGGACAGCGGTGTTCCACAGGTTCAGCTCGAACTCGGGGTGGCGGGCGTCCATGAACATCAGGCGCAGGACAACCAGTTCCGCGTCCGGGGCCAGGATGTCGAGGGCCTTTCGCGGCTCGCCCCGCCGCACGCGGGCGACGACGTGTCCGTCGACGATGATCTCGGCGCCCTCGGTCTCTTCAAAGCCATAGACCAGACCGTGCCCGCCCCGGGCCCACAGGACGGCGATCTGGCCTTCGTCGAAGTCGAGGCCGGCGGCCTTGCCCTCGGTGGGCGAAAAGGCCTCGACCTCGGGGGCGACGCCCAGTGTCTTGAGCATGGTGCGGCGGAGGCGGCGTCCGCTTTCCATCCACCAGGCAAGCGCCAGCATCACGGTAGTGAGGGCCGCAGCGGCGAGGGCGACCAGCAGCAGGAACCGCACGGCCTCAGCCACCGTCAGTCCTCCAGCGTGACGACCACGGGGACGTGGTCACTGGGCTTTTCCATGTCGCGTGCCTGTCGGTGGGTTTCGATTCCGGCAAAGCGGTCGGCGGCCTGGGGGGAAAGCAGGTGAAAGTCGATGCGGATGCCATGGTCGCGCTGCCAGGCGCCGGCCTGATAGTCCCAGAAGGTGAAGGTGCCGTCAGGCTCGTGGCCGAGCTCATGGCTGTCGGAGAGGCCAAGGTTGCACAGGGCACGGAAGGCTGCGCGGCTTTCCGGCTGGAACAGGGCGTCATCGACCCAGGCCGAAGGGTCGCGGGCATCGTCGGGCGTCGGAATGACATTGTAGTCGCCGCACAGGACGAAGGCTTCTTCCAGCGCCAGCAGGTCGCGCGCGTGGGCGTTCAGGCGGTCGAACCAGCCGAGCTTGTAAGCGAATTTCTCGGTGCCGATCGGATTGCCGTTCGGCAGATAGAGGCCACCCACGCGGACGGGGCGGGGGCCCTCGATTACCGCCTCGATATAGCGGGCCTGTTCGTCGGACGGGTCCCCGGGCAGGCCCCTGCGGACATCCGAGATCGGCAGTTTCGAGAGCAGGGCGACGCCGTTGTAGCTCTTCTGGCCGTGGGTCTCGACATTGTAGCCGAGCGACTCGAACGGCTCGCGCGGGAATTTCTCGTCCACGCATTTGATTTCCTGAAAGCAGGCGACGTCGGGCTGATGCTCGCCCAGCCAGGCGAGCACGGTCTCCAGGCGGGCGTTGACGGAGTTCACGTTCCAGGTGGCGATGCGCATGGGGCGAAGCTAGAGCGATTTCCGGCGCGAGGCGAGGGCCACAAACGAACAGGCCCGGAGCACCGCAAGGCGCCCCGGGCCGGGATCGGCGATGATCGCGGGCCTTACTCGGCCGGGGCGGCTTCCGGCTCGGTCGAGGCGGGGGCAGCCGTCAGTTCGCAGGGCTTGCTGAAGATCTGCACGGCGTCGACGCAGGAATAGACCTGTTGGGTCGCGCCCTCGTGGAAGCGGACGATGACGCCCTCACCCGTGGAGCACTTCAGTTCATAGAAGGCGCCGCGCTGGGGGTTGTCGCCCATCCACGAGACGTCCTCGATGTTGCAGGCGGCGATTTCGGTATTGGCCACCAGTTTGGGCCATTCCGTGCGGGTTTCCTCGGCGGTGGTCAGCTGGCAGGTGGTGGTCGAGATCAGGGCGTAGCGCCAGCAGGGCGTGGCGCTCCAGGCACCCGCTTCGGATTTCTCCAGACGATAGCCGTCAGTGCCGGCACAGCCCAGTTCATAGACCCGGGTGTTCCAGGCGATGGCCTCATCCACATTGCACGACACGCCGGCCTGCTGGGCATAGCCGGTGATCACTTCGACGCGGTTCTGGTTGCCGGGCAGGGCGCACTGCAGACCGACCTCGGCCTCGGGATTCTCCCGACGCAGCTGCCAGGCCAGGCTGGACTGCAGGACGCAGTCTGCAGCGGTCGGGGCGCCCTCGACGGCCTCAAGGATGTAGCCCGGGCCGGTGGCGCAGGCGACTTCGTACAGTTTGGCGCCGCCCTCGCGCATACCGAGCAGCGAGGATTCGGTCACCTGACAGGTCGGCACGGCAACAGCCGCGACGGCGCTGGCGGCGGCCTGAACTTCCTCGGCCGAAGGCGGCGCGGGCTGGCGGCCGCGCTCACGCTGCTGCTCACGGTCCTGACGCCCACCGCCGATGCGACCCGGCAGGACGACCTCACCCGTCACCTGGCCGGAAGCCTCGGAGGATTCCTCGCTGCGATCATTGCCGCGATTGTCCTGGGCCAGGGCCGGGGTGGCGGTCAGGAAGGCGAGAGCGAGGGCCGACCCCGCGAGAGTGGCGATTTTGGGGTGGGACACGGAGGAGGCTCCTGAAACAACTTGAACTTGGGCAATCCTTGGCGTGCGGATGTGACAGGGTCAAGGCAGGATCAGGGCAGTCCGCTGCCGGTGGACGTGTGTGCTGCAAATGGGCTATCGAAGGTTTCGATTGGAGACGCACTTGGCCGACGGCGTGATACGCGACGATGCGGAAGGGGATACGGCCCGGGGGCTGACCTATCCGTTTGCGCGTGTGCCGGAGGCGGGCGAGGGCATTGAGGTCGCGCCGGGGGTGGTCTGGTTGCGGCTGCCGCTGCCGATGGCGCTTAATCACATCAATCTTTACGCACTCAAGGATGAAGACGGCTGGACCCTGGTCGACACCGGCCTGTTCACCCCCGCATCGGTCGAAATCTGGGAAGGTCTGTTGACCGGGGCCCTGCAGGGCCGACCGATCAGGCGCGTGATCTGTACCCACATGCACCCGGACCACATCGGCATGGCGGGCTGGCTGTGCGAGCGGTTTCAGGCCCCCCTGCTGATGTCGCGTCTGGAATATGTGACGGGGCGGATGCTGGTCGCGGACACGGGCCGACCGGCGCCGGAGTCGGGGCGGACCTTCTACCGCGCGGCGGGCTGGACCGGGGAGCAACTGGTCGGCTGGGGCCGTGACTATGGCTCCTTCGGTCGGGTGGTCAGCCCTATGCCCGATGCTTACCACCGCATGACCGAGGGCGATGTGCTGTCCATCGGCGGGGATGGCTGGGAGGTGGTGGTCGGTCAGGGCCACAGCCCGGAGCATGTCTGTCTGTGGCGCAGGTCGGATGGCGTGTTTATCGGCGGGGACCAGATCCTGCCGAAGATTTCGTCGAATGTGTCGGTGTGGCCAACCGAGCCCCGGTCGGACCCGCTGGGCGACTGGCTGGCCTCGCTTGACCGGCTGGCGGAGCTGCTGCCCGGGGATCTGCTGGTGCTACCGTCGCATGGCGAACCGTTCCGGGGCGTGCAGACGCGGCTGGCGGCCCTCAAGCGAGGTCATGGTCAGGCGCTGGCGCGGCTGGAGCACCGGCTGGAGACGCCGATGCGGGCGGTCGACACCTTTGCCAGCCTGTTCGCCCGCCCGGTCGGGGATGGACTGCGCGGCATGGCGACCGGCGAGGCCGTGGCGCATCTGAACTATCTGGAGCGCCAGGGCCGGGCGACCCGCAAGCGCGATGCCGGGGGCGTCGACTGGTGGCAGGCTGTGGGCGGGCCGGTTTCAAACGCGAATGACGACAACGGAGAATGACGGTCGTGTCAGAGAGCATCCAAACAGACGTGTCCGACGGCATCCTGACCGTGACGCTGGCCCGGCCGGAAAAGAAGAACGCCATCACCCAGGCCATGTATGAGGCGCTGGCTGCGGCCACCGAGCGCTGTCGGACCGACGACGCGATCCGGGTGATGCTGATCCGGGCCGAGGGGGACAGCTTTTCGGCGGGCAATGACATCGCCGACTTCATCGCCCTGGGGTCGCAGGCGTCCTCGCCGTCGGACATGGCGGTGTTCCGCTTCCTGAAGGCGCTGGCCGATCTGGACAAGCCGCTGGTGGCGGCGGTCAAGGGCCGGGCGGTCGGGATCGGGACCACCCTGCTGCTGCACTGTGACATGGTGGTGGTGGCCGAAGATGCCCTGCTGTCGGTCCCCTTCATAAATCTGGCACTGGCGCCCGAGGCGGCGTCCAGCCTGCTGCTGCCCCGGGTGATCGGCCATCAGAGGGCGTTCGAGATGTTCGCGCTCGGTCAGCCGGTGGATGGCCGCACGGCCCTCGCCTGGGGGCTGGCCAACCGTGCCGTGGCCGCCGACGCGGTCGACGAGACGGCGCTGGACCTTGCACGTCAACTGGCGGCGCGGGCGCCCAATTCGATCCGCAAGACCAAGGCGCTGATGCGCAATGCCGAGGCCATGTGGTCGCTGATGCAGCGCGAGGGCGAGGCGTTCGGCAGCCAGATGAAGAGCCCCGAAGCGATGGAGGCCTTCATGGCCTTCACGCAAAAGCGGGCCCCGAATTTCGGCTGACACAAATCGGCGATTGCGTCGCAGGCCCGTGCCCTGTAGCAGCGCGCGCCTATGGCCGAGCCCCGCACCCTGACCCCGGATGCCGCGTCCCTTTCGGGGGCTGTGGTCGTGCGCGCCGAACATGTGGAGGACGCTGAGACCATCGACCGGATCGTGCTGGAGGCCTTTGGCCCCGGCCGGTTCGCCAAGACGGCCGAGCGTCTGCGCGAGGGCGCCAGCATCGCGGTCGGCTTCGTCGCCTGTCTGGACAGCCGCGTCGTCGGCAGTGTGCGGCTGTGGCGGATCCGGGTGGACGAGACGCCCTGCCTGTTCCTGGGGCCCATCGCGGTGGAGCGGTCCGAGCGCAGCGAAGGGCTGGGCGCGGCGCTGGTGAAAGCCTGTATCGATCACACCCGGGCGACCGACTCGGCGGGTATATTGCTGGTGGGGGATGCGCCCTATTTCGGGCGGTTCGGCTTTGCTCGCATCGAGGGGGTCGCCCTGCCCGGGCCGGTCGATCCGGCGCGGTTGTTGTGGCTGCCGATCGGGCGTGACGGCGTGTCCGGACCGGTGACGATCGACTGAAGCGACTTTGCGACGGGGCCCCCACGTCCTAAGTCTGGGGAATGACGGATGATAAGACCAAGGGACTGGACGCGCTGGCGCGGCTGGCGTCGCAGCAGGGCGGGCGTGGCCTGCCGCCGGTCCATCTGTGGCATCCCGAGCATTGCGGCGACATCGACATCGTCATCCAGGCCGACGGCATCTGGATGCATGAGGGCACGCCCATCGGCCGGCCCGAACTGACGCGGCTGTTCTCGACGGTGCTGAGGAAGGACCCGGACGGGTATCATCTGGTCACGCCGGTTGAAAAACTGAAGATCACGGTTGAGGATCTGCCGTTCCGGGCGATCACCCTCAAGGACGTCGAGGGGCATCTGGTGTTCGAAACGGACCAGGGCGACACGGTGATCGCCGGGGCAGAGCATCCGATCATCGTCGAGACCGATCCGGTGACCCAGGAGCCTGCCCCGCGCCTCCATGTGCGAGCGGATCTTTGGGCGCGCATCAGTCGGTCGCTGTTCTATGAGCTGGTCGAGCGGGCCCGCCCGATCGGGGGCCGCCTGTCGGTGCGGTCGGGCGAGGCGGTGTTTGCACTGGGGCCGGTCGGGGCGGGGGTAGAATGACGGAGGCGGCGAGGTTGAAGGCCCGTCTGGTGGCCGCGCTGGACCCCGCCGGCGAGGCCGGTGCCGCGGTGGCAGCGCGGTCGGACTTTGACCTGAACCCGGGGGCCGAGCGGCCCGCGCGCGAGCTCCGGCCGGCGGCGGTGCTGATCCTGGTCATCGCCGAGGGCGCGGGGCCCCGTGTGCTGATGACCCGACGCTCTGACAGTCTTGCCAGCCATACCGGCCAGATCGCCTTCCCCGGCGGGCGGCTGGATCCCGGCGAGACGGTGGTTGAGGCGGCGCTGCGCGAGGCGCGCGAGGAAGTGGCGCTTTCGGTAGAGGGTATCGAGGTTCTGGGGCTGTCCGACCGCTACGAAACCGGTACGGGGTTTCTGGTGACGCCGGTGGTCGCATGGACGACGGTCGTGCCCCGGACGGAGCCCAATCCCGACGAGGTCGCCGAGGTGTTCGAGGTGCCGTGGGACTTCCTGATGGACGCGGCCAATCACAGGCAGGATCACTATGAGCTGGAGGGGCAGCCGCGCCGCTATTTCTGGGCCATGCCCTATGGCGAGCGCTACATCTGGGGCGTTACGGCGGGCATTCTGAGAGCCCTGCACGACCGGCTGGACGGCAGTGAAGACGAGGCGGCGGCATGAGCGCCCCCTCGCTGGCCGATGCGCCATGGTTGACGGCGGCGGCCACCCGCAAGGTCATGGCCGCGCTGGAGGCCGAAGGCGGGCCGGACGTGGCGCGCTTCGTCGGCGGCTGTGTGCGCAACAGCCTGATGGGGCGGGCAGTGGACGACGTAGACATTGCCACGCGTCTGGAGCCGCAGGCGGTGATGGCGGCGCTGAAAACTGCGGGCCTGAAGGCGGTGCCGACGGGGCTGGACCACGGCACGGTGACCGCGGTTGCCGAAGCACAGCCGTTCGAGATCACCACCCTGCGGCGCGATGTGACGACCGATGGACGACGCGCAACGGTCGCCTTCACCACCGACTGGGCCGAGGACGCCGGGCGCCGGGATTTCCGCATCAACGCCCTCTATGCTGACGGTGAGGGCCGGGTATTCGATCCGACCGGGCACGGACTGGCGGACATTGCGGCCCGGCGCGTGGCGTTTGTCGGGGATGCCGGACGCCGCATCCGCGAGGACCGGCTGCGCATCCTGCGCTTCTTCCGGTTTCATGCCTGGTATGGTGCGGGCGACCCGGACGCGGCGGGACTTGCAGCCTGCGTCGAGGAGGCGGGGGGCCTCGGCGAGCTGTCGGCCGAGCGCGTGTCGAAGGAGTTACTGAAACTGCTGGCCGCGCCCAACCCGGTCCCGACGGTCGAGGTGATGGCGCACACGGGCGTCCTCGCGCGCCTGTTGCCCGAGGCCGGAACGCTGGAGGCCCTTCGGGCCATGGCGGCAGTGACCGATGATCCCCTGCTGCGCCTGTCGTCCCTGCTGCCGGGCTCAGCGGAAGCGCTTGACGTCGCGGCGAGAGGCCTGCGCCTGTCCAATCGCGAGATGGCGCGGCTGCAGGGTTTGATCGGGCCAGAGCTGGATCTCGAGACGTTGGAGGACCGGCAGGTGCGGGCGCTGGTCTATCGGGAGGGACGACAGGCGGTGACGGATCGGCTTGTCCGCGCCTTGTCGCAAAAACCCGCGCGTCGGGACCGCTATGACGCGCTGATCGATCGGATCGGGAACTGGCCGGTGCCGCGCCTGCCGGTGGGCGGACGCGAGGTCGCGGCGCTGGGGGTGGCGCCAGGTCCTGAAACCGGCGCGCTGCTGAAAGCCTTTGAGGCCGAATGGATTGCCGATGACTTCCCGGAAACCGGCCATGTCGAGCGGCTGAGGGCCTTGCGGGATCAACGCGAGGGCTGAGGGCGGGCCCGGGTGATGCGGGTGACGACGGGGTAGTGATCCGAGCCCATCCCCTTGCCTATGCGGCGCGACAGGAAGACCAGTTCTTCAGATCGCCACTGGTGGTCGATGCCGATCCCCAGCCACGAGGGCAGTTCCGTCGGCCAGGTGCCGGGCCACGCGCCAGCGGGGGTCAGCCCGGTCTGCGCCTTGATCTGGCGGCCGATGCGGGCGCTGGAGACGGTGTTGAAATCCCCCGCGACAAGGATGGGGTCGGTCACACCCTCGAGGCGATGCGCAAGCAGTTCAGCCTGAATGATCTGACCCCACTGATACTGGAAGGGCCAGGGCCGGGTCAGGTGAACACCCACCAGATGCAACGGCCCCAGCGGGGTCTCGGCCCGGGCGTGCAGGGCTGAAAGCTGGTCGCGCGGCATGGTGACCGGCGACAGGGGATAGCGGGAGGCGATCAGGACGCTGCCCCGGCTGCCGGGCGGCACGATCTTTTCCGACGACTGGCGATAGGGGTAGCCCGTCAGAAAGCGCTCGCGGTCGGTAAAGGCTCTGGAGCCGAGCTCGATCAGGATGATGACGTCCGGATCGGCCTCGCGGATGCTGGCCGAGATCGCCGCCACATCGGCGTTGTCGGCATTCAGGTTGGCGGAATAGACGGTCAGCACGGGCGCCGACCGGTCCGGCGCGCCGCGGGCGGGTTCCGCCTGCGGCAAGACCGCTGCCACGCAGACCATCAGGCCTGCGAGGGCAACGAGCATCAGGGGCGGGCGCTTCAGCAAGGCGACCAGCAGGGTGGCGACGACGGCGCCGATCAAGGCCGGCGCGGTGAATTGGGCGATGATGTCGACCCAGCGGTGTCCATTGCCGCTGAAGTGCGCCAGCGCCGGGATCAACCACGGCCCGACGAGTATCAGGCAGACCAGAACCGGCCACACAGAAAGAAATATGGCCTTGAGCCTTGCCATCATGATGAACGTCGGTCTCCGTGGTGCGTTGGGTGAGCGGGGCAGGAGGGCACCATGGTCAAATCGGTCGCCGACGTCGAGAACGTCTGGCTCAGTGTTGAGCGGATCAAGAAGATTTCCGACCGGGTGATCGGAATCGGCCCGTTCGGTCTGGGGCTGGACGCGCTTCTGACGTGGATTCCGGGTCTGGGCACCATCTACACCGTCGGGGCAGGCGGCTGGCTGATCATTCAGGGCGTTCGCGTCAAAGCAGGTGCCGGAACCCTGGCCCGCATGCTGGGCTATCTGACCGTCGATACGGTGACGGGGACGGTGCCGATTGCGGGCGATGCCATTGACGCCCTGTTCCCGGGTCACCTGCTGGCGGCCAAGGCGCTGCAAAAGCACATTGAATCGACACACTGGGTCGAGATGTCGGAACGCGAGGCCCGGGATCAGGGGGTCTTTGACACCCATCGCGAGGAAATGAAGCAGGATCGCAAGCTGAAGCGCGTCATCTATCTGGGCGACTAGAGCACGGCTTTGCCATCTGGAGGGATTGACGAAGCAGGGTCCCCCCCGCCTATTGGCGTCCTTGGGGTCGGCAGGAGACCGAATGACCGCTGTATTCGATCGCGATGCCCTGTCCGAAGCGCTCGGACAGACCGGGCGGGGGGACCGTGCGGCGTTTCGCCGTGTCTATGAAGCGACCTCCGCGAAGCTGATGGGGGTATGCCTGCGTATCTTGTCTGACCGGCAGTTGGCCGAGGACGTGCTGCAGGAGATTTATCTGACCGTGTGGAACAAGGCCGCCAGTTTCGACCCCGGCCGCGCCAGCCCCATTACCTGGCTGGTGACGATTGCGCGGAACCGGTCGATCGACCGGCTGCGCTCGGGGGCCGTTGCGCGTAACAGCGTGCCGGTGGATGCGGCCTATGACCTTGCCGACGGCGCGCCCTCGGCCCTGGACCACATCGAACTGGCAGATGACGCCGGACGTCTCGGCGTGTGCCTCGATGAACTGGATGAAAAGGTCAGCCGCGTCATCCGCACGGCCTTTTTCGAGGGTGTCACCTACGAAGTTCTGGCCCAGCGCGAAGAAACGCCGCTCGGCACGATGAAAAGCTGGATTCGCAGGGGGCTGCTGAAACTGAGGAGCTGTCTGGAACAATGACCGTTTCGGACCACGACGACCGCATTGCGCGGGCCGGCGAATACGCCCTGCGGGTCTTGAGCCCGTCTGAGGAAGCCGCGGCGCGTGCCGAGGCCGCGCGGGATCCGGCCTTTGGCGCCGAGGTCGACCGCTGGAACGACCAACTGGGCCGGATGGCGGACGGGATTGCCCCGGTCCAGCCGTCGGCTGCCCTGTGGCCGCGCATCCTGGCGGCGACAGGCGGGGCGGCGAACGACAATGCCGTGGTGTTCTGGCGCCGCTGGGCCATCGGCTCGACCGGCCTGCTGGCCGCCAGTCTGGCCGCAGTGGCCATCATGATCGCTACGTCTGCTCCTGCGCCCGATCCCGCGACGACACCCGCCGCCGGGGCCATTACGCGGGTGGCGACCCTGAAGCTGGAAAATGGCGCTACGGCCCTGACCCTGGCCTATGACAGTGTCACGGGTGAGCTTTATCTGGCGCCCACGCGCGAGATGGAAGGCGACACGCGGATTCCGCACCTGTGGCTGGTGCTGCCGAACGAGGGTGGTGTGCAACTGGTCGGCGCCATCGACGGTCATGACACGTCGCGGCACAGTCTGGAGGGCGTGATCGTCGGTCAGGCCACGGAGGCCATTGCGGTCGCCGTGTCCATGGAAGAGCCGGGCCATACGCCTGATCCGGGTCATCCCGATGGTCCCGTGGTCGCCCAGGGTGAGTTCCAGGCGCTGTAGATCGCATCCGCTTCTGTCGGCCGGCCGTAGATACAGGTGACGGCAGACGGGCATGGCCTCCTTTGTTTGACTGTCGTCGGCGGGGAGGCTCCCGTCCCTTCCATGGCCTCCCCGCTGTCCCGGGACGGTTGAATGTGCGCGCTGCGCCCTGGATCCCCCACAAAAACAAGGCCTGCGCTTGTTGGCGTAGCGATCTTCCCGACCGGGTCGCCAGGTTGATCACACTGCTTCCGAAGGTTCTTCGGGAGATTGGTGATGAGCGATACGAGCGCACGGCTGGGCCTGCCCTATCTGGCGGCCGGGCAGATGCAGAAACATGTGACCCTGAACGAGGCGCTGACCCGGCTGGATGGTCTGGTGCAGTGCAGTGTTACAAGCCGCAGTCTGGTGACCCAGCCGGGCGAGCCCGCAGACGGCGCCCTCTACATCCTGCCGGACGATGCAGAGGGAGGGGCATGGTCCCTGCATCCGGCGGGCAGTCTGATGCGGGCGGAGGGCGGTGGCTGGATCCGGGTGACGGTTCCGGCGGGATTGATCGCCGTGATCGCCGACACCGGCGATATCGTGGTCTGGCACGCAGCGGACTGGGTGCCGCTCGCGGTCTTTCTCGGCGAACTTCAGAATCTTGACCGACTGGGCATCGGGGCTGTGGCCGATGCGGCCAATCCGTTTCTGGCAAGCCTGAACTCGGCGCTGTGGACGGCCCGCGAGACGGGTGACGGCGGCACGGGTGACCTGAGGCTGGTGCTGAACAAGGCCGGTCCATCGGGGGTGCTGTCCCTGATCCTGCAGAGCGGCTGGTCGGGGCGGGCCGAGCTGGGACTGATCGGCGAGGATGCCTTTGGTCTGAAGGTCAGCGCCGACGGCTCGGCCTGGACCGAGGCGATGAAGATCGATCCGGGGGCGGGCCGGGTGAGCTTTCCGCTGGGCGCGACGCGACGCGAGGCGACGGTGATCACTGAGGGTGCCAGCTGGTCTCCACCGGACTGGGCGCGCTGGGTCGAGGCCACCGTCGTCGGGGCTGGTGGCGGAGGGGGTTCGGGCGCCTGGGGGGCGAGCGGGACCGAGCGACCGGGCGGAGGTGGTGGTGGCGGTGGAGGCGTGAGCCAGGCGGTGTGGTCCACAGACAGCGTGCCGGGTGCGCTGGACCTGATGGTGGGGGCGGGCGGTGCCCCCGGTATGGCAGGCGGACTCTCGCGCATCCTGTCGGGCGGCCTGCAACTGCTCTCCGGCGGCGGCGGTCAGGGCGGAGCGTCGGGGAGCGTGGGGGGCGAGGCCGGCGCGACAGGCGGGGGGCTCTGGTCCGGCGTCTCAGGCGGTGTCGGCGGCGCGGGCGGTGCCCTGACCGCAGCCGATGTCGTCTCGGCGGCCGGGGCGGGAGGGGCGGGGTCCGTCCTGCTGTGCCCGGCTGAGGGCGGCGCGGGTGGAAGCGACGGTCCCGGCAATTCAGGTACATCGGTCAGTCAGCCGCTTCATGGGCCGTGTGGCGGCGGTGGAGGCGGGGGCGCTGCCACCCTGACGTCCGGCCATGCGGGCGGTGCAGGCGGTCTCTATGGCGCGGGCGGCGGAGGCGGCGGGGCGGGTGTTGCGGCGGGCGGCACGGGCGGGGCCGGGGCCGATGGCCTGATCGTTCTGGTGGCAGTGGGATGACCCGGCGCGTGAGCACCCGGGCGCCGCAGGATCGGGGCCTGCCCCTGCTGGACGCCGAGATGTGGGAGGCCCCGGCCCATCTGACGCTGGAAGACTGTCTGGATGAGATCGCTGCCGAGTTCGGTGGCCCGGAGCAAAGACAAGGGGAGGACGAGCTTTGAACGATACCCGGACACTGAACACGCAGGACGCCTCGCTGGCCGAAGGACGATGGCTGTGGCGACGACTGTTCGTTTTCCTGACCAGTCTGGCGCTGTGGGCGCTGGTGCACCGCGCGGTCGAACGGGCGCCGGTTCACGCCCTGCCGGATATTGTGGAGCGCTTGCTGATACTGATCGCCCTGATCACCCTGCTGTATCTGGTGGCACCGACGGCACAGCAACTGGTGGCGCTGAGTGTCCGCTTCCGGATCGGAGCGGGAGGTCGGCCATGAGCTTTCGCTTTTCCGCGCGGTCCCGCCGCGCGCTTGAGGGCTTGCATCCCGATCTGGTTGCCGTGGCCGAGGCGGCCCTGGCGTTGTCGCCGGTCGACTTCATGGTGACCGAGGGCCTGCGGACTCCGGCGCGGCAGGCGGCGCTGGTCACGGCGGGGGCCAGCCGAACGCTCAACTCGCGCCACCTGACGGGGCATGCCATCGATATCGCCGCAGTTGTCGACGGACAGGTGCGCTGGGACTGGCCGCTATATCCGCGCATCGCTACAGCCTTCAAACAGGCTGCTCGCGAGCGGGGTGTGAAGATCGTCTGGGGCGGAGACTGGCCGCGCCTGCGCGACGGCCCGCACTTCGAGCTGGACCGGAAGGTCTATCCGGCATGAGAGCGCTGCGGTCGTGGAGCTGGATCGTCGCCGGCCTGGTCGCCGTCGTGCTGGCGCTTGCAGCGGGGCGTGGGCTGGGCCTGCGATGGGATCCGTTCGATCTGCAGGCGCGAAAGCTCGAGGCGGCCCGGTCGCGGGCCGCCTCGGCTGAGGTCGACGCCCGGACCCGACGGGCCGAGCGGGAAGGCGACCGCATCGTCAGCCGCGAGACCGAAGTCGTCCGCCGAACCGAACTCGAGGTCGGGCGTGCGACCGCCGCGGCCATCCAGCAAGCAAGAGAGGCCGATGATGCCGATACGACTTTGGCGCCCGATCGGGTGCGCCGCCTTGATGATCATGACCGCGAGCTGTGCCGGCACGCGCCCGCTCTCTGTGCCGGAGCCGGTCCGGCTGAGCCTGCCGGTCGAGGCGACGCGGCCGTGTCGTCTGGTGACGTTGGGTCCAGCGCCGACGCTGGCCGATCTGGAGGTGGCCTATATGGCGCGCGGTGAGGCCCTGGTGGCCTGTGATGCGGCCCGTCGACTGGCGGTCATCACCCTGATGGCCGAGAGAGCTGCGCATGAAGCGGCCGCAGTCGCCATCCGGCAGAAATTGCCGTGACACCCGGCACAATCTGCCGCCAAGGCGCCTGCCCCGGCAGAATCTGCCGAGCAAAAGGCGTGGTTAAGGCAACCTAACGCATAAATTACAGTGACTTGAGATTTGGCCTGAAAAAACGGCGTTGGCGCTGCTCTTGCTTGTCAGGAAGCCGAGCAAAATGCTCCCGGCAGCCAAAATGGCGTCGGACACCTTGAAACAAGGAATATCGGTATGCCGCTGAACAGCGTCAACACGAACACGGGCGCCATGATCGCCCTGCAGAACCTGCAATCCACCAATGCCGAACTCGGTGTGGTCCAGTCGCGCATCAACACCGGCAAGAAGGTGGCGAGCGCCAAGGACAACGGTGCCATCTGGGCCATCGCCCAGGGCCAGCGTTCGGAAATCGGTGCCCTCAACGCCGTCAAGGATAGCCTGCAACGCGGCCAGTCGGCCGTGGACGTCGGCATTGCCGCCGGTGAATCGGTCTCCGAGCTGCTGGTCCAGCTGAAGGAAAAGGCCCTGGCTGCCAGCGACACCTCGCTGACCACCTCGGCCCGCAAGGCTCTGAACGAAGACTTCAAGTCGATCCGTGACCAGATCACGACCGTCGTCTCGAATGCCAAGTTCAACGGCGTCAACCTGCTGGATAACTCGATCACGGCCGGATTCAAGGCGCTCTCGAACGCCACCGGTTCGACCATCACGGTTCAGGATGAAAACCTGTCCCTGGGTGGCGCCAACGTGACCCTGGCCGCCACGGCGACCATCGGCACCGCGAGCCTGGCCACCGCGGCTCTGGGTGTGATCAACACCTCGATCGACAACGTCTCGTCGGCCCTGGCCCGCCTGGGCACGGGCGCCAACTCCCTCAGCACTCACCTGAAGTTTGTGAGCAAGCTGCAGGACAGCCTGGAAACCGGCGTGGGCAACCTGGTCGATGCCGACCTGGCCAAGGAAAGCGCCCGACTGCAAGCGCTGCAAACCAAGCAACAGCTGGGTGTGCAGGCTCTGTCGATCGCCAACTCCTCGACCTCCATCCTGCTCGGACTGTTCCGCTAAGGAGCGATTTCAGGGGCGGGGGCGTTCGCGCCTCCGCCCCGTCGTCCGAGCCTTGAACCGGAGACGTCGGCTCAAATCCGACGCAGGGAGACATGGAAACACATGCGAAGATAAGGCCCATCAACGCGACCGTTGCCCCCGCGGGTTCTGCCGCCGGGGGTGATTTCAACCAGTCCCGCGCCTCGCAGGAGGCAGACCGGGCGGCCCGCTACAAACTGGTCATCGAGCAAGGCGCCAGCAAGGGCGTCTTTATCTACAAGGTGCTCGACCGTGAGACCGGCGAAGTGGTGCGCCAGCTGCCCCGGGAAGAGGTGATCCGGTTGAAGGACCAGAACGGCTATGCGGCCGGCGCGGTGATCGACACCACCGCCTGACGGGTCAGCACTTTTAGTTCTCAGGCCGCGCAGGGGGTGCCCCGCGTGGTTAAACGTCGTGGTTATCGCCCGTTAACCATGTGCAAATGAAATCATCCCTAGCCTGTCGTCACATCAGCGAGAGGCCCGATTCGGATGACGAACAGCGTCCACACCAATACGTCAGCGGCGATCGCCCTGCAGAACCTGACCACGACCAACAATCGGTTGAGCGATGTTCAGGGCCGGATCAGCACCGGGCTGAAAGTCCAGGGCGCCAAGGACAATGCTGCCATCTGGGCCATCGCCCAGGGACAGCGCGCCGATATCGGCGCCCTCTCGGCCGTCAAGCAAAGCCTTGATCGCGCCACCTCGATCGCGGATGTGGCCCTCTCGGCCGGTGAATCGGTCTCGGACCTGCTGAACCAGCTCAAGGAAAAGGTGGTCGCGGCCAAGGACGAGTCGCTGGGCACCCAGTCGCGCACCCTGCTGGACGCAGACTTCAAGGCCTTGCTGAGGGCGCTTCAGTCTTCGGTCCAGAACGCTACCTTCGATGGTGGCAACATCCTTGACGGCAGCCTGTCGAACGGGATCAAATTCCTGGCGAACGCGGACGCCAGCTCGTCGATCACCCTGTCCAGCAAGGATCTGAGCCTGAGCGGTTCGATCATCAGCCTGTCGCTGTCGGACTCTCTCCTGACGCTGACCGGGGCGACCAATGCCCTGACGGCGCTGGACAACTCCATCACGGCGTTGAACTCGGCGCTGGGAGAGATCGGGGCGCAGGCCAAGCAGATCGAGGCGCACAATACCTTTGTGACCAAGCTGGTCGATACGCTGGAGTCGGGTGTCGGCAATCTGGTCGATGCCGATCTGGCCAAGGAAAGCGCCCGGCTTCAGGCCCTGCAGGTCCAGCAGCAGCTGGGCGCACAGGCCTTGTCGATCGCCAATCAGGCGCCGCAGGTTATCCTGTCCCTGTTCCGCAGCTAGGGCCGTCTATCCCGGTAAAGATTCTCGTCAGGGCAGGCCGGAGCGACCGATCAGGATCGGGGCTGGCCGGCTCCGCCGCTCGGTCCGGCTGGTGAAGCCGTACAGGGACAGGAATGAATACAGCAGCCTACTCAACACAACCATGGGCGTAAGCTCCATCGGGCCGTTTCAGCGAACGTGCCATTAACCCTTAGGGCGATTCTGGGTTCCGTGGACGGACGTTAACGCTTCATTGCGACGCAGCCGTCAGGGTGGCGAGGAGCGCGCCATGATCGACAACAGCTATCTTCTGGGCCTGTTCGGAGGCACGTCGACCTTCTCCTCCGGGGGACTGTCCGGCACGTCTGCGCTCGCCACAAAAAAGGCCCAGCCGACACCACCCTGGTCGTCCGGCGCGGTGGTGCCCGAACAGGATGCGCTGGTCCGGTCGGCGCTCGGCGGTCGACGCCTGATTGACGAGAATGCGGCGCAGCTGGATGTCGCCTCGGCGTCCGAGGATTACCGCCGCCTGTTCGCGCTCTATCAGGGACTGGAAACCCTGAACGCCCTCGCCAACCGGGCGGGGGTGAAGGGCGTCAGCAGCACGGAACTGTCCCTGATCACCAAGCGGTTTGACCAGGGGCTCAAGGAAATCAGCAGCTATGTCGCCTCGGCCCCGCTGACCGATGTACGGCTGGTCGCCGGCGTCACCGAGTCGATCAGCAAGACCAGCGCCGGTGTGAGACGGGACTCGGCCATCTCGATCACCTCGCCGATCCATGAAGGTGACGTTGCGACACCGGTGACGGCATTCGAAGGGACCGTGGTCTTCGACATTAATGTCAAACGGCTGAACGACACCCACACGGTTCGCATCGACCTGTCCGAGATGGGGGGCGCGCCGCGCACCCTGGGGGCGGTGACCGCCCACATCAACGACAAGCTTCAGGCCGCAGGGCTGGAGACGCGGATCGGGCGCGAGCGTCAGGCCGCCGAGGTGCGCACCCTGCAGGTCGGCGGTCGCACGGTGACCCTGCCGGCGGGACCGGACCAGTGGTCGCTGGCCATCCGGGGAGTCTCGACCGAGGCCGTATCCTTCTCGGCTCCCGACCCTGCGGATGCGGTCTATGTGGTGCAAGGCACCGGCACGGCGGGCGCCCACGAGGTGCTCAAGTTCCAGGCCGATACCGCCACCGCCGCTACGGTGGCCAGTGCCCGCATCGGCGAGACCCAATGGGTCGAAGGACGGGTGTCGCAGACACCCTTGCCTGACGGGATCAAGACCGTCCGGGCCAGCGCCACCGGGCCCGACGGCGCCCTCTGGCTGGTGGCCGATATGGAGGAAGGCCCGGGCAATCTGCCTATCAAGGGCCAGTCTGATGTCGCCCTGATCAAGCTGGATTCTGCGGGTCGCGTGGTCAGCACCCGGGCGCTGGGGGCGGCCGATCAGGCATCCGGCTATGCGCTGGCGGTCGATGATGCCGGACGGGTTGCGGTCGCGGGCTCGGTGACCGGTGCCCTGATACCCGGCCAAAGCGGCGATGTGGCCGGCGAGGTCGACAGCTTCGTCACCCTGTTTGACGGCGCCGGTCAGGAGTTGTGGACCCAGCGTCGCGGTGCGAGGGCGGCGGACGAGGCCACCGGCGTCGACTTTGGTCCGGACGGTCAGGTGATCGTCACGGGACGGGCGAAGTCGGCCATGCCGGGCACCGCCGGGATCGGAGGCTGGGACTCCTATGTGCAGGCCTTCACCAGCAGCCAGCCCTATCCGACCGCAGCATGGACCGCGACGGTCGACGGCACGGTTCAGTTCGGCAGTACTGGCGATGATGCCGTGCAGGCGACGGCGGTCAGCGGCAACAGCCTCTATACCGCCGGGGAAGAAGACGGCCGCCTGATCGTGCGCCGCTTCCAGCTGACAGCCGGAGGCGAACCGCAACTGCTGTCGACGCGAGACCTCGGGGTCATGAACGGCGCGGTCAAGGGACTGGAGGTGGATCAGGGCCGGGTGATCGTCGCGGGGGTCTCCCGCAACGGGGCGCTGGATGTCGGGACCGTCAATCAGGTGCACAACGGCGGGCTCGATGCCTTCGTGGCGGTGTTGTCAGAGGATCTGACGGCCTCCGGGGCCGAGCGCCTGACCTATATAGGCACCGAAAACGAGGATGCGGTTTCGGACGTCAAACTGCTGGATGGCAAGCTGTGGATGACGGGCACGTCCGCCCGTCCGGTTTCGGCCAAGGACGACGACCCCGTTCAGGGCTATCTGAGCCGGGTCGATCCGCTGACCGGGGCGGTCGAGTGGAGCCGCAGCTGGGCCGGACAGAATGAGCAGGCGGCGCCGCTGACCCTGGCAGTCGCCAGCGGCGGCAGCAGCGTGCTGGACCGGCTGGGCCTGCCGTCGGGGGAGATTGTCCAGAGCGGGTCGAAGAAGCTGGTCGATGCCACCTCGCTACGTGTGGGCGACCGGTTCTCGGTGGTGCCGGCCTCGGGGGGGCGGGCGGTCGCCGTGACGATCGATGCGCGCGACACCCTGCAGACGCTGGCCCGCAAGATCGAGCTGGCGTCCGGGGCCCGCCTCAAGGTCACGGTCGCCTCAGAGAGCGCGACGGCGGAGAATGCGCCCGAGGGGCTGAATGCAGTGCTCGCCGGGGTGCAACGTCTGTCGATCACGGCGCGCGACGGCCGCGAGGGGGCGGTGCTGGTGTCGGGCGAGCCGGGTCGCGATGCCCTGGCCGGTCTGGGCCTGTCGGCGGGCTTTATCGGACCGACGGCAACCGGGGATGGGCCCAGGACCTTCGGGCTGGATCTGCCGCAGGCCCTGAGCCTGCTGACCCCAGAGGCCCGCACTGCATCGGGTGAACGCCTGCAGGCCGCCATGAAGGCGGTACGCAACGCCTATCGCTCGCTGGCGCCCGCGACGACCAACCCTGCGACCTCGGGCACGGTACCGGCCTATCTGACGACGCAGATTGCGAACTATCAGGCGGCCCTGGCCCGACTGGGGGGCTAAGACGGAGGAACCAGCCGAAGGCGGTTGACGCCACGGGTGCGGTCGGGGTTATTGGTCGCCTTCGCTAGTTCCTGTCGAGCCCCGCCGCATGGCCACCCCTCCTGATAACCGTATCATCCTGGCGATCGGTGCCGGTCTGGCTGTGATCGCGGCCATTGTGCTGGCACTGATCTTCACACGGGGCGGGGGCGATGCTGCGCCGGAGGGCCCGCGCGGCAACCTTCAGGTTGATGTGGCCGAGCCGGAATCGCTTGAGCCGACGCGCGAACTCCGCTGCTTTGTCGAGGGCCAGTTCGTGGGCATGCTGACGCTGGACCAGTGTGCCCAGCGCAACGGACTGGCGACCGAGGCGCTGGATGTCGGTCTGGACGAAACGGGCGCCCTGGTTGCGGCCCCGACTGCGTCGCTGGCGCCCCCGCCGACCCTGCCCCCGATCGAGGTCGAGGATGTGCCGCTGATCGAGGAAGCGCCGGTGGAGCGCGCCGAGGTCCCGTCCGGCCCGGTCGCGGCCTGTCTGCGCCACACGGGATCAGACTGGCGTTCGCTGTCCAGTTCCATGGGCCGGGAGGCCTGTGTGCGGCTTCTGTATTCCGGCACCTGTGTGCGGCCCGGCGAGGCGCGATACGGACGGTGGGGAGATCTGACCCTGCGACTGGTGCCCGGACGTGTGGAGCAGTCGTCCGACAATGCGAACTTCCGGACCCTGACGGAGCAGGATCGCCGGACCTGCACCTTCCCGGGGCTGGGCGGATGAGAGCGTTCATCTCAGCGATCGTTCTGGGGGTAGCGGCCGTCGGAGTCGCGGCCTGTAGCAGCGGGATGGAGGCCCCACGTGATCCGGGCGTCTGCTATTATATCGTGCCCGGCGAGACCGAGGGAGAGGACCCGCGCCAGATTGTTGTCGCAGAGGACCAGCCGCAGATCGAGCAGTGCGCCGCGCGTCTCGAGGAGATGCGGGTGCGGTTTCTCCGGATGGGCGGATCGAACCGTGAGATCATCGGGGCCTATCAGGGGCAGTTCATCTTCATCGACCCGCAGGGCGTGAAGTTCGGCCGAACCCTGACCGGCGCGCGCTTCTTCGCCCTCGCCCGCACCGGCGACGGACGGCTGGCTGTGCCGGGCGCCATCGTGCGCGACGAGGACGGGCGGCCAGTGGCGGTTGCCGAAAACCCCCCGACCGCCCCCGCGCAATAGTCCCGCGTGGCTTGACGCCAGGCGCCCGCTGGTTGAGAACATTAACAGAACATAGCGGCCCGGCAGGGGCCCGAGAAACGGAGTTGGAAGATGGCGGGCAGCGTCAACAAGGTCATTCTGATCGGCAATCTGGGGCGTGACCCCGAGATCCGCACCCTCAACAGCGGAGACCGCGTGTGCAACCTGCGCATCGCCACCTCGGAAACCTGGCGCGACAAGTCCACGGGCGAGCGCAAGGAGAAGACCGAGTGGCACCAGGTCGTGATCTTCAACGAGAACATCGTCAAGGTGGCCGAAAACTACCTCAAGAAGGGCTCGACCGTGTACGTCGAGGGCTCGCTGACGACCCGTAAATACACCGACCAGCAGGGCGTGGAGAAATATACGACCGAGGTGGTCATCCAGCGCTTCAACGGCAATCTGACCATGCTGGGCGGACGGGGTGACGGCGGCGGTGGCGGTGGCGGCGGTGGCCGTTCGGACGACGATTACGGCTCGGGGTTCCAGTCGGGCGGCCAGGCGCGGTCGTCGGGTCCGAAGGAGAACTACGACCTCAACGACGACATCCCCTTCTAGGTCGAGGCCCTGAAACCGTCCGTCACCGCTGTTGACGGGCGGACGGGGCGGAACTGTGCCAAGAGCGGCAAGTGACCCAGACCCGCCCCCTGATTCCCCATAATCTGAGCCTGCTGGAGATAGCGGCCATCGTCGCCGTGATCGTCATCTGGGGCGTGAACAATGCCGCCGCCAAGGTCGCGACCGACTCCCTGCCGCCGCTGATGACGGGGTCGATGCGGTTCGCCCTGACGGCCCTGTGCCTGACCGCCTTCATCCGGCCGCCGTTCCCGAACTGGAAGAGCCTGCTGCTGATCGTGGGGGTGGGCGGGCCGCTGCACTACGGCCTGATCTATGTGGCCTTCTGGCTGGCCGATGACGTGAGCCCGGTGTCGGTGGCCGCCCAGCTGTGGATCCCGTTCACCGCCCTGTTCGCCTTCCTGCTGCTGGGAGAGCGGCTGAAGCGCCCCGCCCTGGCCGGGCTGGCGGTGGCCTTCGTCGGCGTGGTGTGGATGTCGGCCGACCCCAACGTGCTGCACGACTGGGACGCCATCCTGGTAGGCATTGCCGCTGCCGCCGCCTGGGCCCTGACCACGGTGATCGCGCGGCGCACGACCTCCATCCCGCCGCTCAAGATGCAAGGCCTGCTGGCCTCGGTGACCATGCCGGTGCTGGCCCTGGCCTCATTCGCCTTTGAGCGGGACCAGATTGCCGCCGCCCTGAGCGCCCCGCCGATCGCCTGGGCCTCGGTGCTGTGGGGCGGGCTGGCCTCGTCGGTCATCGCCACCACCCTGGTCTTCTGGCTGGTGCAGCGGCGCGAGGCCGGGCGGGTGACGCCCTATCTGCTGGCCACGCCGGTGGTGTCGATCCTGATCGGCTGGGGTCTGATGGGCGATGTGCTGACGCCCCAGATCCTGATCGGCGCGGCCCTGACCATGGGCGGTGTGGCCGTCGTGGCCCTGGCCGAGCGGGGCCTGCGTGCCGGCGCGGCGAAGGCCTGAGGCTTCAGGCCGGCACTACGCGCGGATTGCCCGCCTCGACCGCGAAGGTGGCCCGGGTCGACAGGGTGCCGGTGCGGTCCGTAATCTTGTCCAGCACCTTGAACTCGGTCTGCCAGCGCTCGGCCGTCACGTCGCAGACGGCATAGCCGCGCTGGGCATTGTTGAACTTCAGGAAGGGATTGTCGTCCAGATAGCGGCGGCCCTCGGCGCGCTGGTCGGCGCCGTTGCCCGATGAACTGATCGAGGTGGTGACGAACTCGGTGGCGACCGGCGGGCCGGAGGGATCCTGGCCGTCGATGTGCAGCTCGCCGGCATAGTTCTGATGCTCGTCGCCGGTCAGGACCACGAGGTTGTCGATGCGCCGGTCGCGGACCCGCTCCAGCAGACGGCGGCGCGGGACGGCATAGCCGGCCCAGGTGTCGAGGTTATAGCCGGGCTCGGGGCCTTCGTTCCGGTCAAGGTCCATCAGCATGATCTGCTGGGCCAGCACCTTCCAGTGGGCCGGTGAGCGATCGAGGTTGCGGTACAGCCACTGCTCCTGGGCCTGGCCCAGCACCTGGGCCTCGCGGTCCGACACGCCGGCGCAGGTTACGGCCCAGTCGTTGTCGCAGGGCTGATCAGAGCGATACTGACGGGTGTCGAGCAGGTTGAGGTCGAGCAGATTGCCCCAGCCGGCCTGACGGTACACCTGCAGCGATGCACCCCGGGGGAAGGCCGAGCGGCGAACGGGCATGTTCTCGTACCAGGCCTGCATGGCGGCCTGCTGGCGCAGCATGAAGACCTCGGGCGGGGTGCCGTCCTGGTCGAGGGCCGAGACCCAGTTATTGTCGACCTCGTGGTCGTCCCAGGTGCAGAACCAGGCGGTCGAGGCGTGGCTGGCCTGAAGGTCGGCGTCCATCTTGTACTGGGCATAGCGCCGGCGGTAGTCGTCGAGGCTGTAGACCTCGTCGCCCAGATGCAGGCGGGGGTTCTCGAAGGTGCCCCCCGAGCCGCTGTAGAGGCGGCTGGCGCGGCCCTCATAGATGTAGTCGCCGTAGCAGTAGATGAAGTCGAGTTGCTCCTCCGCTACCTTGCGATGGGCGGTGTAAAAGCCGTGCTCATAGGCCTGACAGCCCAGCACGCCGAAGCGGGCGCGGTCGACGGCGGCGCCTGCGGCCGGGGCGGTCACGGCGCGGCCGATCGCGCTGCGCTCACGCCCGGCGACGAAGCGATAGAAATAGGGACGACCGGGCTGGAGACCCTCGACCTCGACATGGATGGCATGGCCCAGCTCGGGTCGGGCCATGGCCTCACCCGAGCGGACCGGGCTGGAAAAGCCGGTGTCGGTGGCGACCTCCCATTTCACCGGCACCGCCGCCGCGGGCATGCCGTGGCCGATCTCCAGCGGGCGCGGCGCCAGGCGCGTCCAGATGACGAAGCCGTCGGGCAGCGGATCGCCCGAGGCGACGCCCAGTTGGAACGGATAGTCGATGAACACCGGATCGGCGAGGACCGCCCGCGCCCCCGACAGCGCCACACCCCCCATGCCGAGGGACAGCATCATCTGACGACGGGACAGGGCGGGCAGGCGCATGAGAGGGCTCCGAGGGGATGGTGCGGTCAGGCTAGAGGGCGATTGTGACGGCTGATGCGGGGAGAGGGGAGGGGTGAGCCCGGAGTTCAGACGGTCGGGAGTGAAGGAAATACCGTCTGAATGGTCTGAATCGGCCTCCTTTGATCCTTCTCCCGGTGGGAGAAGGTGGCGCGCGAGGGCCGGATGAGGGTCGGCGGTATGTGTGGGCGAACGCCGTACCACGGTCCGTGCGACGGCTCACGCCGAAGGATGCGGAGAGCCCCTCACCCCCAACCCCTCTCCCACGGGAGAGGGGACAAAAAGACCGTCTGAACCGTCTGAACCGTCTGAATTCGAATCTCCCGCGCGCACGACATCGGCGACCGGACAGTATGGGGGCGCCATCAGCCAGGGTGAGAGGAACGGTGCGGGAGACGGTGAGAGCGCTGATCGAACTCGGGAATTTGCGGTTGGATTTCGCATCCCCTGTCTTTTCCTCATCCAGGTGGGAGGAGACCAAGTCGCGTGACTATCGCCCCGCCTGCCAGGCGCGCAGGTCGGCGAGCTGGGTGGTGTGGCTCTCGATGGCCTGCTCTGCCAGACGGCGGACCTCGGGATCGGAGGAGTCGAGGGCCGCGCGGGAGTCGACCAGGGCCGCCTCATGGCTGGCGATCAGCTTCTGCACGTGAGCCGCGTCTTCGCCGGGGGCCGCGACTGGTCCCGAGACCTCACCGTCTTTGACCAGTGCGGCCTGGCGCTCGGCAGAGGCGTCGCGCAGGGCCTGCTGGACCGGGTCGCCGCCGCCGTCGCAGGCGGCGAGGGCCAGGGCGAGGGCGGGCAGGGCGATCAGGGCCAGACGCATCGGACTATCCTTCGATCCAGTTGGGCATCCAGCCCTCGTGCATTTCGCGCAGGTGGTCGAGCGGAATACGGAACAGGTCACCCGAGGCGAAGTCCTCGCCCTTGGCGGTGCCGACAACAGAGGCGTGCAGGCCGGCGGCCTGGGCCTTCTCGATCAGGGCCGAGGGATCGGACACAGCGACCAGATAGCGGGCCTGGTCCTCGGCAAACAGCAGGACGTGGGCGTGTTCGGGCGAGGTGGCGTCCAGTTCGACGCCGCAATCGCTGGCCAGCGCCATGTCGGCCGCCGCCCCGATCAGGCCCCCGTCCGAGAGGTCATGGACGCAGGTCAGCTCGCCGGCCTCGATGCGATCACGGACGAAGTCGCCGGTCTTCTTCTCCAGTGCCAGATCGACCGGCGGCGGGGCGCCATCCTCGCGGCCCAGCACTTCGCGCAGATAGAGGGAAGCACCCAGCTCGCCGCGCGTCTCGCCGATCAGGACCAGGGTTTCGCCCTCGGCCATGCCGCCAAAGCCGGTCACGACGTCATAGTTGGGCAGCAGGCCGACCGCGCCGACGGTCGGGGTCGGCGGAATGGCGACGCCGTTGGTCTCGTTGTAGAGGCTGACATTGCCCGACACGACGGGGAAGTCGAGCGCGCCGCACGCCTCGGCCATGCCGTCGATGGCCCGCACGATCTGGCCCATGATTTCGGGCCGCTGCGGATTGCCGAAGTTGAGGTTGTCGGTGATGGCGATGGGGCGCGAGCCCACGGCGGTCAGGTTGCGCCAGGCCTCGGCCACGCACTGCTTTCCGCCCTCATAGGGATCGTTCTGGACATAGCGGGGGGTGCAGTCGCTGGTCACCGCCAGCCCCTTGTCCGTGCCGTGCACGCGGACCACGCCGGCGTCGGCGCCGGTGGCCGAGTCGTGCAGGGTGTCGGCCATGACGTGACGGTCGTACTGCTCCCACAACCAGCGCTTGGAGGCCATGTCGGGGCAGCAGACCACGTTCAGTACGGCGTCGGGCCAGCTATCGGGGGCGGGCACATCCTTGGGGTCGATGCGCGGATGCAGTTCGGGCTGGACCCAGGGCCGGTCATAGAGAGGGGCGTCGTCGAACAGGGGCGCCAGCGGCACGTCGCAGACGACCTGGCCCTTATGGTTCAGGACCAGACGGCCGGTGTCGGTGGTACGGCCGATGACGGCGGCATCCAGGCCCCACTTCTTGAAGATGCGATAGCCGTCTTCCTCGCGGCCGGGCTTGAGCACGGCCAGCATGCGCTCCTGGCTTTCGGAGAGCATCATCTCATAGGCGGTCATGCCCTCTTCACGCTGGGGCACGGCGTCCATGTCCAGCTCGATACCGACGCCGCCCTTGCCGGCCATCTCGACCGACGAGGAGGTCAGGCCGGCGGCGCCCATGTCCTGGATGGCGGCCACGGCGCCCGAGGCCATTAGCTCGAGGGTCGCCTCGATCAGCAGTTTTTCGGCAAAGGGGTCGCCGACCTGGACGGTGGGGCGCTTCGATTCCGACTCATCGTCGAACTCGGCCGACGACATGGTAGCGCCGTGGATGCCGTCGCGGCCGGTCTTCGACCCGAAATAGACGACCGACAGGCCGGGTCCGGGGGCGGCTGAGTAGAAGATGCTGTCGGCCTTGGCCAGGCCCACGCACATGGCGTTGACCAGGATGTTGCCGTTGTAGCCGCGGTGGAAATTGGTCTCGCCCGCCACGGTCGGCACGCCGACACAATTGCCATAGCCACCGATGCCCGACACGACGCCCGACACCAGACGGCGGGTCTTCTCGTGGTTCACATCGCCGAAGCGGAGGGCGTTCAGCAGCGCCACGGGCCTGGCGCCCATGGTGAAGACGTCGCGCATGATGCCGCCCACGCCCGTGGCCGCGCCCTGATAGGGCTCGATGAAGCTGGGGTGGTTGTGGCTCTCCATCTTGAAGATGCAGGCGTCGCCGTCGTCGATGTCGATGACGCCCGCGTTCTCGCCCGGTCCGCAGATGACGCGCGGGCCCTTGGTCGGGAATTTGCCGAGGTGGATCTTCGACGACTTGTAGGAGCAGTGCTCGGACCACATGACCGAGAAGACGCCCAGTTCGACGTCATTGGGCTCTCGCCCCAGACGGTCAAGGACGACCTGATATTCAGCGGGAGACAGGCCGTATTCGGCGGCCAGTTCGGCCATGGACTTGGGAGCGCTCATGGCTGGCGCTTCTAGCGATGTTCCTCGCCAAAGTCAGCCTTGCGGATCGGCCGGCGGCGTATTTCTGACGGGCCGGAGGCGGAAGCTGAGGATGATGGCCCCCACCAGCACGGCGACGCCGGCGGCCAGGGCTACATAGGCGAGCAGGGCGTTGCGCGGCTGTTCGGCCACGAACACGGCCAGCAGGCCCCAGGCGATGGGCAGGGCATAGGCGATCTGGCGCAGGCGGGCGGTGACCAGCAGCGCGGTCAGGGACACCAGACCCACGGCCAGAATAGCCCATGAGGTGGGCGGCAGGACATCGGGCAGGGCCTCGTTGCCGGTCACCACGGTGAGCAGGTTCACCGGCGCGGCAATCGTCAGCCAGCCGGCCAGCAGCATCAACGGCCAGGCGGTCAGCCACAGCTCGGGATCCTTCGGCTTCAGCGCCCGGATCTGGCGCGCCTTGAGCAGCAGCGGGATCAGGATCACCAGCAGGGAGCCGAAGATCAGCACGATGGTGGTGGTCTCGGCATCCAGCGCGGCGGCCACGACCCACCAGCCGATGCCCAGCAGGGCGCCGACGGCCGGCCAGCCCAGCGCCTCGGTCAGCGGGCGGTCGCGCCCCTGCGGCAGAAGCTGGAAGACGGCATGGGCGAACAGACCCAGATAGATCAGGCCCCAGATGGCAAAGGCATAGCTGGCGACCTTCAGCGTCTCGTCGCTGTCGGCCGAGAATTCCGCCGGGCTCTGGCCCCAGCCGATGGCGGTCTGGGAATAGCCGACGGCGATAGCGAAGATCACCGCCGAAAGCAGGATCAGGCGGCGGATGAGAGCGGTCGAGAGGGCGTCGGGCGTTTGCATATCGGCACTACGCGCGGAAACGGCAAAGGTTCAAGTCCGCGACGTCAGGCCGCGTCCATGATGCTGCGGAACAGGGTGGCGCCGTCGGCGGAGCCCAGCTCGGCCTCGAAGGCGCGGTCGGGGTGGGGCATCATGCCCAGCACATTGCCGCGCGCATTCTGGATGCCGGCGATGGCGTTCACCGAGCCGTTCGGGTTGTCGACATAGCGGAAGACCACCTGGCCCTCGCCCTCAAGGCGCGCCAGCGTCTCGGCGTCAGCAAAGAAATTCCCGTCGCCATTGCCCTGGGTCATGATGACCTCGGACTGGTCCTGATAGCCGGCCGTGAAGCGGGTGTTCGGGTTGGCGACCTGCAGCGAGATCGGCTTGCAGACGTATTTCAGCCCGGCGTTCCTGAGCAGGGCGCCGGGCAGCATGCCGGCCTCGCACAGGATCTGGAATCCGTTGCAGATGCCCAGCACCGCCACGCCGTCGTCGGCGGCCTTCTTGACCGCCTGCATGATCGGCGACTGCACCGCCATGGCTCCGCACCGCAGATAGTCGCCGTACGAAAACCCGCCCGGCAGGACGATCAGGTCGAGGCCCGAGGGCAGGTCGGTCTCGCCGTGCCAGACCATCTCGACGCGCGCGCCGGTCGATCGCTCGACGGCGACCTTGCAGTCACGATCACAGTTGGACCCGGGAAAGACGATGACGGCTGCGCTCATGGCGCGGGCCTCTAGCAGGGTTCGCGGAGTTTGTCAGGACCGATGGATTGACCGCCGGGGCGGCGCGCGCATCATGGCGCCATGATACGCACGATCGCCACCGCAGCCCTGGTCTTGGCGTTCGGCGCCTTTGCCCTGACCTGGCTGGCAATCCAGAAGGCGACCCATGTGATCGCGCCCGAGATCCACGTAGCTGTGGTGGCGGCGGCGTTCGCGCTGGGTGGGCTGTGGTGCGGGTGGTGGCTGGCGACCCGGCGGCACGGGCCGCGCTTCGTGCTGAACACGGCGGCCGTCCAGTCCCTCGGGCTGACCGGTCAGGAAATGCGGGTGCTGACGGCGCTGGCAGCGGGGGGCGCGAACAAGGACATTGCCCGCGCGCTGGGCCTGTCGCCCAATACGGTGAAGACCCATCTGGCCCATCTGTTCGCCAAGCTGGAGGCGGGCACGCGAACCGAGGCGGTGGGACGGGCGCGCGACCTGGGCCTGATCCCGTGAGAGGGTGACACGGCCGAATTCACCCGTTCGGGTGATAGGCGGGGGCCCGATCCCGGCGCAGGGTCGGGCCTCACATCAGCGGGGAGGCCGTCATGGCGCGCATCATCTTCATCTACGGGCTGGTCGCCGGCCTGATCATTATTGCCGGAATCATCGGCACGGTCGCGCTTGCGGGCGACCAGCCGCACGGCAATGTCTGGCTGGGCTATCTGATCATGCTGCTGGGCATGTCCGCCGTCTTCATGGGGGTGAAGCGCTACCGCGACCGCGAGCGGGGCGGGGTCATCCGCTTTCTGCCCGCGCTGGGCATCGGGCTCGCGATCGCGCTCATGGCCTCGCTGGCCTATGTGCTGGTCTGGGAGGTGTATCTGGCGGCGACCAACTATGCCTTCATGGACCAGTACATTGCCGCGACCCTTGAGGCGCGACGTGCCGAGGGGCTGTCGGGCGACGCCTATCGCACGCTGGAGGCCAGCTATCGCGAGATGGCGGTCGCCTATCAGTCGCCCCTGTACCGGCTGCCGATGACATTTGTGGAGATATTCCCTGTCGGTCTGCTGGTCTCTGTGGTCAGCGCCATCCTGCTTCGCAACAGCCGGTTTCTGCCGGCGAGGGCAAGGGCGTGAGCCTCAGCCGACGTTCTCGTAGGTCGCGGTGATCGAAGCCTTGGCCAGGGTGTGGAAATGCAGGTTGAAGCCGTATTTGGCGCCGGAGTCCTCGGGCGTGACGTCCAGCCGGTCGGTGTCGACGGCAAAGACGGTGAAGATGTAGCGGTGGGGGCCGTGGCCCGGGGGCGGGGCGGCGCCGCCGTAGCCCGGCTCACCGAAATCGGTCCGGCCCTCGACCGCGCCGGAGGGCAGGGAGCCGCCCGCCGGGATTTCGCTGACGTCGGCGGGGATGTTGGCGACCGTCCAGTGCCAGAAGCCCGAGCCGGTCGGTGCGTCGGGGTCGAAGACGGTGATGGCGAAGGACTTGGTGCCCTCGGGCGCGCCGGACCATTTCAGATGGGGCGAGGTGTTGCCCATCGCCTGGACCTGGGCGTCGGGCAGGACGCCGCCGTCGGTGATGTCGCTGGAGGTGAGGGTGAAGGTCATGGCGGGCTCCTGTCGCTACGGGTCCCATTGCAAATGGGAGGGAAGGCAGCGGGGTTCCCGTCGCCTACTCCACCTCGATGCGGTAGCTTTCGATCACGGTGTTGGCGAGCAGGGTGTCGCACATCTTTTTGACCTCGGCCTCGACGTCGTCACCCGCATAGTCGAACTGGATCAGCTTGCCGACGCGGGCCTCGCTGACGCCGGTCCAGCCCAGACCATTCAGGGCGCCCTCAACGGCCTTGCCCTGCACGTCCAGCACGCCGGGTTTCAGGAAGATGTGAACCTTTACCTTCGCCATGTCAGTGCAGTCCCCCCTGAATCACGGTCGGCATATCCTTCATGATGCCGAGGCGGCGGGCCACCTCGGTATAACTTTCGATGACACTGCCCAGATCGCGGCGGAAGCGGTCCTTGTCCAGCTTCTCTCCGGTGGAGGAATCCCACAGGCGGCAGCTGTCGGGGCTGATCTCGTCGGCCAGGATGACGCGGCTGAAGTCGTTTTCCCAGATGCGGCCGAACTCGATCTTGAAGTCGATCAGGGTGATGCCGACGGCGCCGAACATGCCCGACAGATAGTCGTTCACGCGCACGGTCATGGCCAGGATGTCGTCCAGCTCCTGGGTCGTGGCCCAGTTGAAGGCGGTGATGTGCTCTTCGGTGACCATCGGGTCATTGAGCTCATCCTTCTTGTAGTAGAATTCGATGATCGAGCGGGGCAGGGGGGTGCCCTCCTCAATGCCGAGGCGCTGGCTCATCGAGCCGGCCACGACGTTGCGGCATACGACCTCGAGCGGAATGATCTCGACCTCGCGGATCAGCTGCTCGCGCAGGTTCAGCCGCTTGATGAAGTGGTTGGTCACGCCGATGCCGTTCAGGCGCGACATGACGAATTCGCTGATGCGGTTGTTGAGGACGCCCTTGCCCTCAAGCTGGGCCTTTTTCTCGCCATTGAAGGCGGTGGCGTCGTCCTTGAAATACTGGATCAGGGTGCCGGGCTCGGGCCCCTCGTAGAGGATCTTGGCCTTGCCCTCATAGAGCTTCTTGCGCTTGGCGTTCATGTGCATTCCGAAGGCCGGGATCACCGGCGGGACGAAGGAACTCGCGGGCTGGAATTGCCGTGTTGGCCGGGGAGACCCGGGGCGAAACACATGGGGCAAGGTCAAGCCGTTGAGGGGGAAGAGATCGTGGCCCTCCTTAGCGGAAGCCGGGGCGGGTGACAAACCTTGGCCCGACGCCGATCGGGCCATCTGCGACAACGACTTTTGTTGCGTTCGGGCGCGGGCGGGGTATAGACCGCCCTGCGCGCCATCAAGGGGCTCGCGACAGGAGCATTTGACGCCCATGACCACCTTCGACGATCGGGAAAAAGGGTTCGAGTCCAAGTTCGCCCTCGATCAGCAGCAGGAGTTCAAGGCCGTCGCCCGGCGCAACAAGCTGCTCGGCCTGTGGGCGGCCGAGAAGATGGGCCTGTCGGCAGAGAGCGCCGAGCAATATGCCGCCGCCGTGGTTCGTGCCGACTTCGAACAGCCGGGCGAGGAAGACGTGTTCCGCAAGATCGCCGGTGACTTCAAGGGCGCCGGCCTGACCGCCTCGGAAGGCGAAATCCGCAGCAAGATGGACGAACTGTCCTCCATCGCCCGCGATCAGGTCCGCAACGACGTCTGACCGTCGCCGGCTTGCAACTGCCTTGAATACGACAATGGCCGCGCCCGTGAGGACGCGGCCATTTCCGTTGGGGTGACTTCATGGATCACCCGGTTCGGTCCCGCGCGACGAAGGATGAGGCCCCGCGGGAACGAAGGTCGCTCGATCAGTTCGGCATAACCACGGTGTCGATGGCGTGGATCACGCCGTTCGAGGCGGCGACGTCGGCCATCACCACCTTCGAGGTGTTGCCGGCTTCGTCCGTCAGGGTGACGGTGCCGTCAACGACGGTGGCGGTCAGGGTGCCGCCCTCAACCGTCGTCAGGGTGGCCGAACCGCCGCCCTGTTCGATCTGCCGGGTCAGGGCCGCAGCATCCACCCGGCCCGGAACCACGTGATAGGTCAGGATGCCGGTCAGGGCGTCCTTCTGGTCGGGCTGCATCAGGCCATTGCGCGTGTCGGCCGGGATCTTCTCGAAGGCGGCGTTGGTCGGGGCGAAGACGGTGAAGGGGCCGGCACCGTTCAGGGTGTCGACCAGCTCAGCGGCCTGGACGGCGCTGACCAGGGTCGAGAAGTCGGGGTTACCCTGGGCGACGGCGACGACGGTGCCGTCTGCAGCGGGGGCCATGGTGTCGGTCGCTGCCGGTTCCATGGCGTCGGTGGCGGGGGCTTCCGGCTCGCTGTTGCAGGCGGCCAGGCCGAGGATGGCGACGGCGGATACGGCCGTCATGACGCGGGTACGGGTGAATTTCATCTTCGCTTCTCCTGAGGCGAACCGCGGATTGCGGTACCGGGAGAGATACTGCTCAGCCGCCGAAAGGATGCGTCGCGATCACGTTTTCCGGCGCGACATGTGACCGCACCTGTCTTTTTCGTGATCGGCCATGCATCCGTCCGAAAGCTTCGTCAGGTGCCGAAAACACGGGCGAAAATAGTGTCCACGTGCTTGGTGTGGTAGCCGATGTCGAACAGGGCCTCGAGCTCGGCCTGCGGCAGGATGACCCGGTCGTCGGCCTTGAGGAAGTCGAGGAACTGACCCTCGCCGCGCCAGACCTTCATGGCGTTTTCCTGAACCGCCGCATAGGCGTCCTCGCGGCTCACACCCGCCTGGGTGAGGGCCAGCATAACCCGCTGCGAGTGAACCAGCCCACCCAGACGATCGAGGTTCTTCTCCATATTGGCCGGATAGACGTTCAGGCGCTCGATCACGCCGGCCAGCCGGTGCAGGGCAAAGTCGAGGTGGATGGTGGCGTCGGGGCCGATTCCGCGCTCGACCGAGGAATGGCTAATGTCGCGCTCGTGCCAGAGGGCGACATTTTCCATCGCCGGGGTCACCGCCGAGCGGACCAGCCGGGCCAAGCCGGTCAGGTTCTCGGTCAGGATCGGGTTGCGCTTGTGCGGCATGGCCGACGAGCCCTTTTGCCCCTTGTCGAAGAATTCCTCGGCCTCGAGCACCTCGGTGCGCTGCAGGTGGCGGATCTCGACGGCCAGCCGCTCGACCGAGCTGGCGACGACGCCCAGGGCGGCAAAGAAGGCGGCGTGGCGATCCCGCGGGATGACCTGGGTCGAGACCGGCTCGACCGACAGACCCATCTGTTCGGCGACATAGGCTTCAACGCGGGGATCGACATTGGCGAAGGTGCCGACGGCGCCCGAGATGGCGCAGGTGGCGATCTCTTCCTTGGCCGTGATCAGGCGCCGCTTCGCCCGCTGGAACTCGGCATGATAGCCGGCCAGCTTGAGGCCGAAGGTTACGGGCTCGGCATGGATGCCGTGGCTGCGGCCGACGCAGGGGGTGAGCTTGTGCTCCTTCGCACGTGTTTCCAGCGCGGCCAGCACCCGGTCGACGCCCTCGATCAGAAGGTCCGAGGCGCGCGCCAGCTGCACCGAGAAACAGGTGTCGAGCACGTCAGAGGAAGTCATGCCCTGGTGCAGGAAGCGGGCCTCCTCGCCCACGATCTCGGCCACATGCGTCAGGAAGGCGATGACGTCGTGCTTGGTGGTGCGCTCGATCTCGTCGATGCGATCGGCGTCGAAGGTGACGTCCTTGCCCTTGGCCCAGATGGCCTCGGCGGCGCTGGCCGGGATGGTGCCCAGCTCGGCCATCTTCGTCGCGGCATGGGCCTCGATCTCGAACCAGATCCGGTACTTGGTTTCCTGGGACCAGAGGTCGGCGGCGGCGGGGCGGGAATAGCGCGTGATCATGGGCTGGCGTTTCGGTCGGCAAGGCGGGCGAGTCAAGGTTGCGGCGAATCCGGACCGGGTCCATTCAGTCGCCCAGAGTAAGGGAGCGCACCATGAAGCTGATCCTCGGCGACAAGGCCTATTCCACATGGTCACTTAGGCCGTGGCTGATCCTGAAGCGGTGCGGGGCGACGTTCGACGAGGTGATGGTGGCGCTGAACCGCCCCGACACCGCCGAGCAGATTGCCCGCCATGCCCCGGCGGGCAAGGTTCCGGCGCTGGAGGTCGAGGGGGTGACGGTCTGGGACAGCCTGGCCATCGCCCTGTGGGCCGAGGAGCACTATCCCGACGCGAGGCTCTGGCCGGCCAAGGCGAAGGCCCGCTGGGTGGCGCGGTCGGTGGTGTGCGAGATGCATTCGGCCTTCGGCACCCTGCGCAACGATCTGGGCATGGGCCCGGACCACCCGATGGTGGGCGAGCCGGGCGAGGCGCATGCGCCGTCCGACGCCCTGTCTGCCGATATCCGCCGCATGGTGATGATGTGGAACGACGCCAAAAGCCGCTTTGGCGAAGGCGGTCCCTATCTGTTCGGCGACTGGTCGATCGCCGATGCCTTCTTCACGCCGGTGGCCGCGCGTTTCCGGCATTTCCGCATCGATCTGGCGGCGCACGGCGATGACGGGACGGCGACGGAATACTGTCGGACCCTGCTGTCCCAGCCGGATTTTCTGGAGTGGAGCGAGGCCGGTCTGCAAGAGATCGGTTAACCGTCACCGAACACCGCTTTTTAGGGGAACGCTGGCAGGGTCAGGCACGTTCACGAAGAACGCCGCATCCAACCCCTGAGCCCCCATGTCCTCGCCTGTCGCCCCCGGACCCGTCACTGCCGCCCAGCCCGGCTGGGTCAGTGTGGTGGTGAGTATTCTGGTGGCCTGCAGCCTGTGCGCGCTACTGCTCAGCAGCCTGATTTGACGGGACTGCTTCCGGCGGGGTCTGCCCTTCCGGGGCGGGCGGCGGCGGCGGCACGAAATCCAGATAGATAGAAATGCCCGTCTGGCCCGTGGCCACGGCCTTGAGCGTGTTCAGAGGTCGGCCCTGCAGACGCTGGTAAATCCAGTAGGCGGCCATGACCTTTTCGACATAGTCGCGGGCCTGGGGCACATCGATGGTCTCGATCAGGAGCAGGGGATCGGCCTCTGGGCCCAACTTGCGCAGCGCACCCAGCATCGGCCCGGGACCCGCATTGTAGGACGCCACTGTGCGCATGATGTCGCCATTGAAGGCGGACAGGCCCAGCATCTTGATCACATAGGCCTGGCCGAGACGCATATTTACGCCCGGCTGATAGAGGCGTTCGGGATCCGAGACGAAGCCGCGATCGCCGCTGAGTTCTGCGGCTGTGGTCGGCATGACCTGCATCAGGCCATAGGCACCGGCGCCGGAGCGGACGCGCGGATTGAAGTCGGTCTCCTTGCGGGCGATGGCATAGACCAGCGACTGCTCGATGACGAAGCCGCCTTCGGGCTCCAGCAGCGGCATGGGATAGCGGGCTGCATCGATGATTTCGGCGTCGCGGGCGCGGGGCGTCAGCTGGCGGGAAAAGGCACGGCCGAGCGCCGACCACAGCTTGCGGTCTTCTTCGGTCGGGGCGGCGCGAAGACCGATGCGGAATTGTTCGCGGGCATCGTCCAGCCGGCCGACCTCGATCCAGGCGACCACGCGACGGGCCTGGGGATCGCGCTCGATGAAGGTGATCAGGGTCTCGTCGTCGATCCGGATGTCAGGGGTGAAGGCGATGGCGCGCAGGCCGTCGTCCCCCGTCGCCCCATAGGGCTGGGGCCCCCAGTTGACGAGGGTCGGCTCTATGTCGAGTTGGTAAAGGGCGATCTGGCCATAGAAGGTCGCGGGCCAGGAGGCGGACAGCCGTAGCAGGGTCTCGATCTGCTCCAGCTGGCCCGAATGGGCGGCGGACCGCGCGGCCCAGAAGGCGGCGCCGGCCCGCACCCAGGCATCCTCGGTCGGATCCCAGGCGACGCGCTCGAAGGCGGTGAAGGCGGCGGGGAAGTCCCCCATCCGCCAGGACGCCAGGCCGACCACCCACCAGTCGCCGATGGCGATGCCCGTCGCCCGGGCGTCGGCGAGGTTGTCGGCGTTGAAGGCGATGCGGGCGGCCTTGGCGCCCTCGGCCTCGGTGAGACTTTCCCAGGTGCGGCCATCGACGCGGCGCGGGCGACGCGGCTCGGGCGCGCCGTCCGGGCGCCGGCGCAGGGCGAGAGCGTAGACGCGCGGCGCCTCGGGCAGGTCGGCATACTCTTCCAGCCAGGCGCTTAGTTCTTCAAAGCTGGAGACATGGTCGGGGTGGAACAGGCGTTCGAACTCGACCTGACCCAGAAGGACGCGGTCGTCAGCCTGACGGGCCGAGGCGCGGGCGGTGTCGAGGTCGCCGCGCCGCAGGGCGTCATAGGCATTGGTATAGCTGAGCCGGTCGGAGTTGCTGAGCACGCGGGGCTGTGCCGACGCCGCCGTGGTCAGGCCCGCCGTGATCAGCATTGCCAGCAGGGCCGCAACAAGCCCACGCGCCGCAAGGTCTGAAAGCCGTCGGATCATGCCGCCCCTTTGATTCACTCTGCCCCGTTTGTCCCGTATCCGGTCAGCGCACCGCCGGATGAGGGGCCGTGCGCAAGGCGGATGCCAGCCCGCGCCCGGCGCCCCGAAGCGCGCATTGCTGTCGCCTCAATGGGGCGATTTTGAGTCGTCGCCGTCCAGTCGCGCGGCCAGTTCCAGCAGATCGGCCCAGACCATGGCCTTGGCCTGGGGCTGGCGCAGCAGGAAGGCGGGGTGGAGCGTCGGCATGACGGGGGCAGAGGTGCCGCCCTCGGGCAGGTGCCATTCGCCCCAATTGCCGCGCAGGCGGGTGATGCCTTCGTTAGTATGCAGGATGGCGCGGGCGGCGGCTGCGCCCACGGTCAGCACCAGCTTCGGCTTCACCAGTTCAAGGGCGCGCGCGACGAAGGGGGCGCAGATCGCCTGTTCCTCGGGCGAGGGGGTGCGGTTGCCGGGGGGGCGCCAGAAGACGGTGTTGGTGATGATCACCCGGCCCTCAAGCTGCGCGGCCTTCAGCATGCGGTCCAGCAGACGCCCGGCCTTGCCGACGAAGGGCAGGCCCTGGGCATCCTCCTCGGCGCCGGGGCCCTCGCCGACGATCATGACGGGGGCAGAGGCTTCGCCGCGCCAGACGACAGCCTGACGCGCGCCCATGGTGCTGAGGGGACAGGCGTCGAAGCCGCGAATTGCCTCGGTCAGGGATTCCAGCGAATCCGCAGCCCTGGCGGCGGTTCGGGCAAGAGCCACCGCCTCGGCGACCGTGTCGGTCGAGACTTTCGCCGAAGAAACAGGCGCACGGAGCGGGGTCACGGTGCCGGGCTGGGCGGGGGCAGGGGCGCGGGTCGCCTTGGCGGGCGGCGGCGGGGCGGTTTCGCGCGTGCGGTCAACCGGCGCATCGCCGAAACAGTCCTCGACGCCCGCATCGTGCCAGAAGGCCAGAAGCGCGGTCAGGGCATCCGAAGCGGCGGGTGAAGCGTTCATGCAGGCCGGGTCACAGGGTTGATGATTGGGGGTGTAAGCCTTGACCACCCCCACGTCACCTTCTGATAAGGGATCAACAGCGGACCGAACCGGGTTCAGACAGACATTTCAAGGGGAGCCGACCATATGGCCAAGGATGCCACCGAAGGCGGAGCAAGGAACGCCTGGCAGGAAGCCGTCATCGACCGCCTGCCCGCGGTGGAGGCCCTGACCGGGGCCGAGCGCGAGGCCATGGAGTATGATGTTGTCATCGTGGGCGCCGGCCCCGCCGGTCTGGCCGCCGCCATCCGCCTGAAGCAGAAAGCGGCAAGCGAGGGCCATGAGGTCTCGGTCGCCGTGCTCGAAAAGGGCTCGGAGGTCGGCGCGCACATCCTGTCCGGCGCTGTGATCGATCCGTCGGGTCTGAGCGAGCTGTTCCCCGACTGGAAGGAGAAGGGCGCGCCGCTGGACACGCCGGTGACGAAGGACAAATTTCTGGTGCTGGGGCCGCAGGGGCAGCTGGACATCACCCTGCTGCCGCAGCCGGCCTATATGAAGAACCATGGCTGCTATGTCGGCTCGCTGGCCAATCTGACCCGCTGGATGGCCGAACAGGCCGAGGCGCTGGGCGTCGAAGTCTATCCCGGCATGGCCGCCAGCCACGTGGTCTGGGACGAGCCGTCAGGCCGCGTCGCGGGCGTGATCGCGGGCGTGTTCGGCCTGGACCGCGAGGGCAAACCGACCGACGATTTCGAGCCCGGGATCGAGGTGCGCGGCAAATATGTCTTCATCGGCGAGGGCGTGCGTGGCTCGCTGGCCAAGACCATCATGGCCCGCCACAACCTGTGCGACACCGCCGAGCCGCAGAAATACGGCATCGGCATCAAGGAGCTGTGGCAGGTCCCGGCCGACAAGCACCAGCCCGGACTGGTGCAGCACACCCTGGGCTGGCCCCTGGACGACAAGACCGGCGGCGGGTCCTTCCTGTACCACTTCGGCGACCGCTATGTGTCGGTCGGCTTTGTGGTGCACCTCAACTACAGAAACCCTTTCCTGTCGCCGTTCGACGAGTTCCAGCGCTTCAAGCATCACCCCGCCATCGCCGACCATCTGGAGGGCGGCGAGCGCATTTCCTATGGCGCACGCGCCATCACCGAAGGTGGCTATCAGTCGGTGCCGAAGCTGTCGTTCCCCGGCGGGGTGCTGATCGGCTGTTCGGCGGGCTTTGTGAACGTGCCGCGCATCAAGGGCAGCCACAATGCGGTGCGCTCGGGCATCCTCGCGGCCGACGCGGCCTTTGATGCGCTAAAGGACGGGCGCTCAGGCGATGAACTGGTCGAATATCAGACGGCCTATGAGGCCTCGGACATCGCGCGCGAGCTGAAGCTGGTGCGGAACGTCAAGCCGCTGCTTTCGAAATACGGGGCCTTCCTCGGCACCCTGCTGGGCGGGATCGACATGCAGATCACCAGCCTGTTCCGCGGCTGGTCGCCCTTCGGGACGCTGGGTCACGGCAAGACCGATGCGGCCTCGACCGAACCGGCGTCGAAGCACAAGCCGATCGCCTATCCGAAGCCGGACGGGAAGCTGAGCTTTGACAAGCTCAGCTCGGTGTTCGTGTCGAACACCAACCATGATGAGGACCAGCCGACGCATCTGAAGCTGCTGGACCCGTCGGTGCCGATCCAGGTGAACCTGCCGAAATACGGCGAGCCGGCCCGGCTGTACTGTCCGGCCGGGGTCTATGAGGTGCTTTACGACGAGGACGGGAAGTCCAATCCGCGCTTCCAGATCAACGCCCAGAACTGCGTCCATTGCAAAACCTGCGACATCAAGGATCCGTCGCAGAACATCGTCTGGACGACTCCGCAGGGGGGCGGGGGGCCGAACTATCCGAACATGTAGGTTCGCGTGTGGGGCGGGGGCTCTTGCGGACGGTCCGCAAACCGTGAAGGCTTGAACGCATGATGCGTAATCTCCCCCTGACCGCCGGTTCCCTTATCGCCCTCGCGCTGGGGCTGATGTCCGCGCCTGCTCTGGCGCAGGAGGTTCCGCCGCTGCCGACAGGGCAGTCGGAGGCGCTGCCCCCGTCGACGCCCATGCCCGAGGTATGGGAGGCGGTGCCGGTCGATGGCGAGGGACGCTCGGTCTATGGCCTGTTTCTGGTCGGGCGGCTGGCAGCGACCGAGGGCGAGGCAGGGATCGGAGCCGACTATCTGCGCCGGGCCCAGGTGCTGGCGCCGGATATCGAGACCCTGCAGCTGCAGGCCTTTACCTCTTCGCTGATCGGGGGAGATCTGGCCTATGCCGGGCGGCTGTCGCCCGAGGGCGAGACGGTGCCGCCGGTGCTGTCCGAGGCCGGGCGGCTGGTCGAGGCGGTGCAGCATCTGGTGCGCGGGGAAGCGGCGGCGGCCTATGCGGTGGTCGCTACCCAGCCGATCGGGCGTCCGCATGCGCGGCCGGGCACCTATGTCACCCCCTTCATCGCGGCGTCTGCGGGCGACTGGGAGCGGGCGCTGGCCCCGGTTCAGGGACGGGCCAATGACATCAACACCCTGTTCCACCGGGCGCACCGGGCGCATCTGCTCGAGATCCGGGGCGATCATTCCGAGGCCGAGGCCGAGTATGAGCGGCTGATTGCCAGCCGGGGCGGTCGTCAGCTGTTCACCCTCGCCTACGGCGAGTTTCTGGAGCGGCGTGGCCGCCGGGCCGATGCTGTGGCGCTTTATGACGCGACCTGGGCCGAGGTCGGAGAGGATCCGGCGCTTCAGGCTGCACGAGCGCGCGCTGCGGGACGGGGGCGCCCGCCGGCCCTGCTGACCCTCCGCGAAGGCGCGGCCCTGGCGCTGGAGAATGCGGCCTTGCAGGCCAGTATTGAGGGGGCTCACGAATTCTCGGCCGTCTATCTGCGGCTGGCCTATGCCCTGGTGCCCGATGCCGAGACGTTGCTGAACGTCGGCGTCAGCCTGGCCGAGGCCGATCTTGAGATGGCGGCCCGCAATACGTTTGCGCGGATCGGCCCGGATGCCGGACGCTACTATGTCGAGGCGCGGATTCAGTCGGCGTTGAGCTATGAGCAGGAGGACCGGCCCGAGGATGCCCTCGCCGAGCTCAACCGGGCCTTCGCCGCCGCTCCTGAGGATCCACGGATCGCCTACCTGCTGGCAGGCCAGCTGGCCGATCTGGAGCGCTATGGGGAAGCCTTGGTGCTGGCCGAAGGGCCGCTGCTGAACACGGCGGATCAGGACTTCTCCGTCCGCTTCCTTCGCGCGGGCTTGTACGATGCGCTCGGCCGTCTGGACGAGGCCGAGGCTGAGTTGTGGGCGGCCCTGCAGGCGCGGCCTGATGATCCCAACATCCTGAACTATCTGGGCTATATATGGGTGGATAGCGGTCGACGCGTCGATCAGGGCGCGGAGCTGATCGCCCGGGCTGCCGAGATCGACCCGGCCAATGCCAATATCCAGGATTCGCTGGGCTGGGCGCGCTATCAGCAGGGTCTCTACGAGCAGGCGGTCGGCATTCTGGAAGGCGCGGTCGACGGCGAACCCGCCAATGCCGTGATCAATGACCATCTTGGTGATGCCTATTGGCAGGTCGGGCGGCGTCGCGAGGCGGTGTTCCAGTGGAACCGGGTGCTGACTCTCGAGCCGGATGCCGAACTGCGCACCGCCGTGGAGCAGAAGCTGAAGTCCGGCCTGACCGGAGCCGCGACCGCTTCGGCCAACGGGGCATCCTGACCCCCCATGCAGTGGGTCGAGGCGGCTCCGGCCAAGATTAATCTGTTCCTGCATGTCGGGCCGCTGGAGGCGGATGGCTATCATTCCCTGTCCAGCCTCGTCGTCTTTGCCGACGTCGGGGACAGGCTGACGCTGGACCCGGACGGGCCGGCGGGTCTGTCGGTGGTGGGACCGTTCGCCGAGGTGTTGAAGGGGGACGCCGACAACCTGGTGCTGCGGGCGCTGGCCGGGCTGGGCGAGGCCACCGGACTGCAGACCTCCGGCCTGTCGCTCACGCTGGACAAGCGGCTGCCGGTCGCCGCCGGACTGGGCGGAGGCTCGTCCGATGCAGGGGCGGCGCTGAGACTGGCGCGGCGGTACCTGGCGCCGGATCTTGAGGATGCGGTGCTGGTGCGGGTGGCGGAGGGGCTAGGCGCGGACGGGCCAATGTGCGTGCGGTCCGAAGCGGCCTGGGCCGAGGGGCGGGGCGAGGTGCTGACGCCCGAGCCGCGCTTGCCGACCCTGCATGCCGTTCTGGTCAATCCGGGGGTGCCGTCGCCGACGGGCGCGGTCTATGGCGCCTTTGACCGGCTGAGTGTGGGGAGTGCCGACCGTCCGACGGACCCGGCCGATTGGGAAGCCGAAACCGTTATGGACTGGCTGGCGGATCAGAGGAATGATCTGGAAGCCCCGGCGCTGCTGAATGCCCCCGCTATCGGCACGGCGCTGGAGGCTGTGCGGGCCGAGGGACAGGCGCAGCTTGTGCGCATGTCCGGCTCGGGTGCCACGGTGTTTGGCCTGTACGCGGATGCGGCAGCGGCGGCCCGCGCGGCCGAGGCCCTGACGGGCGCCCATCCCGACTGGTGGGTGCGAGCGGCGCGTCTGGGCTGATTTTCGCCCCATCCTGGCCCCGTCCGGGGTCATTTCGGGGCATTTGCGGCCAAGCTGAAACTGCACCGGACATGAACGGATTGTCATGTCCGAGAGATCACTCCTGTGAACCTCACGCCGGTCCTCCCCCGACCCGGCGCAACCGAACAACGGAGTATTACGATGCTGAAGACAGCCATGATGTCGGCGGTTGCCACCGTCGCCCTGATCGCCGCCGGGCCCGCCCTGGCCCAGGAAACCCCCGCGCCCGCCGAAACGATGCAGGCCATGCCGCAAGAGGCCGCCACAGCGCCCTCGGTAACCGAGGTGCTGCGTGCGGACGGACGCTTCACCACCCTGCTGGCCGCACTGGAGCAGGCCGAACTGACGAGCGTGCTGGAAAATCAGGCCGCCGTTTCAATCTTTGCCCCCACTGACGAGGCCTTCGCCGCCCTGCCCGAGGCTGACCGGGCGCGCCTGATGGATCCCGCCAATGTTGTCGAACTGCGTGAGGTGCTGCTGTACCATGTGGTCGGCGCCGACGTGGCGTCCGACCAGATCCTGGGAACGCGAGGCGGCGTGCCGACCGCGTCTGGCGCCCAGGTTCAGTTCGACGGCACCGGTGATGCCATCCGCGTCGATGCCGCCACGGTGGTCGAGGGCGATATCGAAACCGCCAACGGGACGGTCTTTGTTCTGGACGCCGTGCTGAACCCCGCCGCCTCGCAGGCGGCCATGGGGGACGAGGAAGCAGTCGCGCCGGTTGAATCCACGCCGCCGACCCTGCCGGAAGACCCGACCGAGGACGCGATGGAGCCGAACGACCCCCTGCCGACGACTCCGGAATAAGCCCCTCCGGTTTGATCGAATGAATGGCCCCGGACATGCGCCGGGGCCATTTGCGTATGTGCCGCTTAACGGCCCGCAAACCGGTGATCCCGTAAGGTTTCACCATGAAAACGCTCAGCCCCGACCTGATCGCCCGCTTCGACGCCGTTCGCGCCCGTGTGCCGGTGGCGGACCGCGCCCTGCTGGCCGCCCTTGCCGATGATGCTGCGGCTGCGGCCGCCGCCTCGGCCCCGCATTGGGATTTCGACCAGCCCGGTCACCGCGTGGAAGAGGCGCTATGCGCGGCCTTCGGGACCCGGCTGGCCGATGATCACCGACGGGCCATGATCGCCCATTACGCCCTCGACCTGCCCACCCGAATCGCTGCCGAACACCTGCCTGAGGCCAGTCTGGAGCTCTATCCCGAGTGGATCGGCCGGATGGCGGATTTCCTGACGGCGGGTGCCGACCCTTATGACCGCGATTTCTGGGCCAAGGATGTGCGGCTGTCGCTGGCGCTGAGCGTGCCGGGTGCCCGCACCCAGATGATCGACCTCTCCTCGCCGCTCGGGCCGGGACAGGTGCTGCGCCACGCCCGCGAGGGCTGGGGCTGGTCGGTGATCCCGGCCTATGCCGCAGCCCAGGCGTGGAAGCCGTGGCTGGAGGTCCATACCGAGAGCCGCGAACTGTCCGATTTCAACGAAGCCGGCTGGGACCGGGCCTGGGCCACCGCCGCCGAGATCCTCAAGACCCGTCCGCACATGGCCGGCATGCTGGGGTCCAGCTGGTTCTACGATCCGCCGCTGGAGACGGTCAGCCCGCGGTTGGCCTATCTGCGACTCAATCCGCTCCAGCACGGCGCCTTCATGGTCCATCAGGGCCCGGGCGAGATTCACACCGAACGCGCCGCCACCAGCTCCCCGACCCGCAAGACCCTGATCGAGGAAGGCAAATACACGGCCCGCTCGTGGATCATGGCCTGGCCCCGCGCCGCCCTGATCCGCTGGGCCGATGCCCGGAAGGCCGCACAGGTCGCCGAAGCGGCCTAGCGTCAAAGGTCGTCATCTTCGGGCTTGACCCGAAGATCGGTGTCAGCGCGAACGTCGGAAGGTCTGCCGGGACCGATCCTCGGATCAAGTCCGAGGATGACGGGTCGTATTCAGGCGGCGCTGCGGCTCGTCTGGCGACCCACACACGCCCCCCACGCCTGCCCGATCGGCAGGATCGTCAGGCCGGCCTGTTTCGCCAGCGTCAGCACGCGGTCCAGATCGGCAGGGGTGCAGCCATAGAGGGTCGGGTGGTCCGAGACGTCATGAGCATAGGCGGTCAGCCAGCCCCCATTCGTTGCCGCCTCGGCCATCATGGCCTCGAGGTCATAGCCGGGCAGGCGGCGGCTCTCCATGCCGAAGCTCTTGATCAGCATGCGGTCCTCGCGGCCGAGGTTCAGCCCTGCGCGGACGCCGCGCGCCAGATCGAACCGGCGCCGCAGGGCCCGCTTGGCGCCAAGGGAAGCATCGCCGAACGGGTAGGCGAAGGTCGCCATCCGATAGCCGTCCAGCCGTTCGGCCACCCAGCGGGCATTGCGATCAAGGCTCTCGGCCAGCGCCGGGCCGTCCAGCCTGAGCACACTGTCGTGGCCGAAGGTGTGACAGCCGACCTCGTGGCCCGTTGCATGGAGGGCCTGAAGCTGTTCGGTGGTGAACTGGGGCAGGTCCAGATTGGTGCCGCGCTCCAGCCCGCCGCAGACGTAGTAGGTGGCGAGAACCCCGTGGTCGGCCAGGATCGGCCCGGCGACGCTCCAGGCGCTCTCGGGAAAGTCGTCAAAGCTGAGGCTGAACAGGCCGCGCGCGGGGGCCACGGACACCGGCTCGATCTCCAGATAGCGGGCGGCGCGCCTGCGGAATTGGTCCAGCTGTCTCATGGCGCCATACTGCCTGCCGACGCTTAAGGAACGGTGCAGTCGCCTTGTCGCCACGGCCCGGCGCGTCTAGGGTCCGCCGCCTTCTTCCCCGGACGAAATGCCTGACGTGACCACCCAATCTCTCTCCTTTCAGGACCTGATCCTGACCCTTCACAAATACTGGGGCGATCAGGGCTGCGCGATCCTGCAGCCCTATGACATCGAGGTTGGGGCCGGCACCTTGCACCCGGCGACCGTGCTGCGCGCGCTGGGCCCGCGCCCGTGGAAGGCCGCCTATGTCCAGCCCAGCCGCCGCCCCGGCGACGGCCGCTATGGCGAAAATCCCAATAGATTACAGCACTATTATCAGTATCAAGTGATCCTGAAGCCGAACCCGGAGGATCTGCAGGCCCTCTACCTCGGCTCGCTGAAGGCCATCGGTATTGATCCGAAACTGCACGACATCCGCTTCGTCGAGGACGATTGGGAAAACCCCACCGTCGGGGCCTGGGGCCTGGGCTGGGAGGTCTGGTGCGACGGCATGGAGGTGACCCAGTTCACCTATTTCCAGGGCGTCGGCGGGATCGAGGTCGATGTGGTGTCGGGCGAGCTGACCTACGGGCTGGAGCGCCTGGCCATGTATGTGCAGGGCGTTGATAATGTTTACGATCTTCGCTTCAACAACGACGGTCTCAGCTATGGCGAGGTCTTCCTCGAGAACGAGCGCCAGCAATCGGAAGCCAATTTCCACGGCTATGACGTCGACGGGCTGAAGCGCCGGTTCGAGGACATGGTGACCGAGGTCGAACGCTTCCTCGCCATGGAGGGCCCGCAGGGGCAGGCCCTGGTGCTGCCCGCCTATGACCAGGTGCTGAAGGCCTCGCACCTGTTCAACCTGATGGATGCCCGCGGCGCCATCGCCGTCGCCGAACGGCAAAGCTACATCGGCCGCATCCGGGATCTGTGTAAGGCCTGCGCCACCGAGTGGGTCGAGCAGGAAAGGGGACGCGCATAATGCCCCAGCTTCTTGTTGAACTGTTTTCCGAAGAGATCCCGGCGCGCATGCAGGGCGGGGCGGCGCGTGATCTGGAACGGATGGCAACCGATCGGCTGAAGGCCGCGGGCCTGACGTGGGACGCGCTGACGACCTATGCCGGGCCGCGGCGCCTGACGCTGGTGGTCGAGGGGCTGCCGCCGGCGACGCCCGACCGCGAGGAAGAGATCAAGGGGCCCAGGACCAGCGCCCCCGAACAGGCGCTGGACGGCTTTCTGCGCAAGACCGGCCTGACCCGAGACCAGCTTGTCGAGCGGGACGGCGTGCTGTTCGCCGTGATCTCGGAGAAGGGCCGCGCCACTGCGTCCCTGATCCCCGAAATGGTCGAGCGGATCGTGCGCGACTTCCCCTGGCCCAAGTCGATGCGCTGGGGCACCGGGACGCTGCGCTGGGTGCGGCCGCTGAAGCGGATCGTCTGCCTGTTCGACGGGGCGGTGGTGCCGTTCGAGATTGACGGCATCGCGAGCGGTGATGTGACCGAGGGCCACCGGTTCATGGGCTCGGGCCGGCCGTTCGCGGTCAAGGATTTCGCCGATTATCGCGCGAAGCTGGAGCGCGAGCATGTGCTGCTGGACGCCACCGACCGGCGGCTGAAGATTCTGGAGGCGGCGCGGGCGGCCTGTCACGCCGAGGGACTTGAGCTGGTCGACGACGATGGCCTGCTGGACGAGGTCTCGGGCCTGGCCGAATGGCCGACGCCGATCCTGGGCGCCATGGATCCGCAGTTCCTCGACCTGCCGCCCGAGGTCATCCGCCTGTCGATGAAGGTGCACCAGAAGTATTTCGCGGTTTCTCTCCCCTCGCAAAGCGGGGGGAGTACCGCCGAAGGCGGGGAGGGGGGCGGACGCGCGCAGCGGTTGGCCCCGAACTTCGTCGTCGTCGCCAATGTCGAGGCGACGGACGGCGGCACGGCGCTGGCCGCCGGCAACAGCCGCGTGCTGTCCGCCCGCCTGAACGACGCCCGTTTCTTCTGGGACGAGGACCGGAAGGTCGGCTTCGACGTCTGGTTGGAGAAGCTGAAGGGCGTGACCTTCCACGCCAAGCTGGGGACGATGGCCGAGCGGGTCGATCGCATCGCGGCGCTTGCCCGCGAGATCGCCCCGCTGGTCGGCGCCGACGCCGATCAGGCCGAACAGGCCGCCCGTCTCGCCAAGGGTGATCTGGCCTCCGGCATGGTCGGTGAATTCCCCGAACTGCAGGGCATCATGGGCGGGTACTATGCGCGGCTTGCCCCCACCCCCGCCCTCCGGGCGGACCCTCCCCACACGGGGGAGGGAGACGGCGCCGCTCTCCCTCCCCTTGAGGGGGAGGGTGGCCGCGAAGCGGACGGGTGGGGCGACGCCATCGCCGACGCGGTCCGCGACCATTACAAGCCGCAAGGCCCGAATGATGCCGTCCCGACCGCGCCGCTGACCGTCGCCGTCGCGCTGGCGGACAAGCTGGACACCCTGGTCGGCTTCTTCGCCATCGACGAAAAACCGACGGGTTCGAAGGACCCCTTCGCCCTGCGCCGCGCGGCGCTGGGCGTGATCCGGCTGGTGCTGGAGAACGGCGTGCGTGCACCCTTAGCCAGACTTGTACGGCGGTCGACAAAATCCCTCTTTGAAAGTTTGATTCAGGCTCGCTTGGTTTGGCTCGAGACCGAGGGGGGCGTTGTGAGCGCCAGCCCGAAGGATGCTTCCCAAGCCCGAGCAGTACTGCTTGGGAAATGGGAACAGGCATTCGGCGAAGTAAAATTTGGGCCGAGCGATGCATACCATTTCTCGAGTGCAGTCCCGGGCTCAAGCCCTATCCATGACGTGGCCGAGGACACCTATCACCTGACGTCGTTGCCGATCGTTGCTGCCGGCATCCTCGCCTTCTTCGCCGACCGGCTGAAGGTCCTGCTCCGCGATCAGGGGCAGCGGCACGATCTGGTGGATGCGGTGTTTGCGCTCGGCGACGACGATCTGGTCCGCATCGTGCGGCGGGTCGAGGCGCTGGGGGCCTTCCTCGAGACCGAGGACGGCGAGAACCTGCTGGCCGGCTACAAGCGGGCGTCGAACATCCTGCGGGCCGAGGCCAAGAAGGGCGACCTGCCGGAGGGCGACCCCGTCGCGCTGGACGGCGCGCCGCCCGAGGAAACCGCCCTGATCGCCGCCGTGTCGAAAGCGGGGACCGAGGTCGATGCGGCCCTCGCCACCGAGGACTTCGCCGCCGCCATGACGGCGCTTGCCGCCCTGCGCACCCCGGTCGACGCCTTCTTCACGGCCGTGATGGTCAACTCGGACGTCCCCGCCGAGCGCGACAACCGCCTGAAACTGCTGGGCCAGGTCCGCACCGTCATGGGCCGCGTCGCCGACTTCGGAAAGGTGGGGGGCTGACCCGCTGCCCCGGCGGTGTCGCAACGTCACACGCGCTCACGGATTGTTACGGCTGCGGCCTCGCCTTCGCGGGTTCGGCGCGCTAGTCAGAACCGGAGCAGTGAGGCGAGGACGGGCACGATGACTCAGTGGGTGTATGGCTTTGGCGGGGGATCGGCGGACGGTGAGTCGTCGATGAAGAACCTGCTGGGTGGCAAGGGGGCCAATCTGGCCGAGATGTCGTCGCTGGGCCTGCCCGTGCCGCCGGGTTTCACCATCACCACCGAGGCCTGCGTCCACTATTTCTCGAACGGGCAGAGCTATCCCGAGGCCCTGGCCGATCAGGTCAAGGCCGGTCTGGCCAAGGTCGAGGCGATCACCGGCAAGACCTTTGGCGATGTGAAGAACCCGCTGCTGGTGTCGGTGCGGTCGGGCGCGCGAGCGTCGATGCCCGGCATGATGGATACGGTGCTCAACCTGGGCCTGAACGACGAGACGGTCGAGGGTCTGGCGGCGCTGTCGGGGGACCGGCGGTTCGCGCTGGACAGCTATCGCCGCTTCATCACCATGTATTCCAACGTCGTGCTCGGCCTGAGCCACGACGATTTTGAGGAGGTGCTGGACGACCATAAGGACCGTCTGGGCGTCACCATCGACACCGATCTGGATGCCGACAACTGGCAGGCCGTGATCGCCGACTATCTGGCCGTAGTCGAGGACCGGCTGGGCCAGCCCTTCCCGCAGGACCCGCACGACCAGCTGTGGGGCGCGATCGGCGCCGTGTTCGACAGCTGGATGAACGACCGGGCGAAATTCTATCGCCGCATGCACGACATCCCCGAGAGCTGGGGCACGGCGGTCAACATCCAGTCGATGGTGTTCGGCAATATGGGCCAGACCTCGGCGACCGGGGTGGCCTTTACCCGCAACCCGTCGACGGGCGAGGCGCGGCTGTATGGCGAGTTCCTGATCAATGCCCAGGGCGAGGATGTGGTGGCGGGCATCCGCACGCCGCAGTCGCTGACCCGCGCCGGCCGCGAGGAGATGGGCGAGACCGCCCCCTCGATGGAAGAGGCCATGCCCGAGGTCTTCCACCAGTTCGTCGACGTGGTCGGCCGGCTGGAGAGCCACTATCGCGACATGCAGGACATCGAGTTCACGGTCGAGCAGGGCCGGCTGTGGATGCTGCAGACCCGCAACGGCAAGCGGACGGCCAAGTCGGCGCTGAAGATCGCGGTCGATCTGGCGTCCGAGGGCGTGATCTCGGAGGAGGAGGCAGTCAGCCGCGTCGAGCCCTCTGCGCTGGACCAGCTGCTGCACCCGACTCTCGATCCCAAGGCCGAGCGCCATGTCGTGGCGGCGGGCCTGCCGGCCAGCCCGGGGGCCGCGACCGGCAAGGTGGTGTTCGATGCCGATGAGGCCGAGCGCATGAGCCAGCTGGGCGACGCCGTGATTCTGGTCCGCGAGGAAACCAGCCCCGAGGACATTCACGGCATGCACGCGGCGCGCGGCATCGTCACGGCACGCGGCGGTATGACCAGCCACGCCGCGGTGGTGGCGCGCGGCATGGGGCGCCCTTGCGTCTCCGGCGCCGGGGAAATCCACATCGATGAAAAGGCCGGGACCTTCACCGCTCGTGGCCGGACCTTCAAGGCGGGTGAGGTGATCACCATCGACGGCGGCAAGGGCGAGGTGCTGGACGGGGCCGTGCCGATGATCGAGCCCGAGCTGACCGGCGACTTCCAGACGTTGATGGCCTGGGCGGACAAGGTGCGCCGCCTGAAGGTGCGCGCCAATGCGGAGACCCCGCTGGATGCCAAGACCGCGCGTGGGTTCGGCGCCGAGGGCATCGGCCTTTGCCGGACCGAGCATATGTTCTTTGACGACACCCGGATCGCCGCCGTGCGCGAGATGATCCTGGCCGACGATGAGCAGGGCCGCCGGGCGGCGCTGGCCAAGATTGCGCCGTTCCAGAAGGCCGACTTTGCCGAGCTTTTCCAGATCATGGCCGGCCTGCCGGTCACCATCCGCCTGCTCGACCCGCCGCTGCACGAATTCATTCCGCACAGCGAGGCGGAAATGGACGCGTTGGCCGAGACGCAAGGGCTGGACGCCGCCAAGCTGAAGCGCCGGGCCAAAGAGTTGCACGAAACCAACCCCATGCTGGGGCACCGTGGCTGCCGGCTGGGCGTGGCCTATCCGGAAATCTACGAGATGCAGGTGCGCGCCATCCTTGAGGCGGCACTGGAGGTGCAGGCCGCGACGGGCGAGGCGCCCCTGCCGGAGATCATGCACCCGTTGGTCGCCATGGGTCTCGAGATGAAATATCTGCGCGAGCTGACCGACCGGACGGCGAAGGCGGTGTTCGAGGAGACTGGCCAGTCCATCGCTTATCTGGTCGGCACCATGATCGAGCTGCCGCGCGCCGCCCTGCGCGCCGGCGATCTGGCCGAACATGCGCAGTTCTTCAGCTTCGGCACCAATGACCTGACCCAGACGACCTTCGGCATTTCGCGCGACGATTCGGGCCGCTTCCTGCAAGCCTATATGGACAAGGGGATTTTCGAGGCCGACCCCTTCGTCCGGCTGGATCGCGACGGCGTGGGCGACCTGATCTCGATTGCCGCCGAGCGCGGACGGGCCGTGCGCGGCGACGTGAAGCTGGGCATCTGCGGCGAGCATGGCGGCGATCCGTCATCGATCGCCTTCTGCGAGGGCGCCGGGCTGGATTACGTCAGCTGCTCGCCCTACCGCGTCCCGATCGCCCGCCTCGCCGCCGCCCAGGCCGCGCTGGACGCCCGCTCGGGCACCGAACGCGAGAAGGATCGCTGACCGTGATCCGGGCCGGGGCGCGTTTGATCCTCGGCCTGCTCGTGCTCATCGGACCCGTCATGGGCTTCTGGCTGGAGCGTCTGCGGGTCGGCGCCAATGCTGAACGGGCGATTGGGGGTCTGGCTTGGGGCGTACTGGCCTCGGTGCTTGCGGCCGTCGGCCTTGCCCTGCTGGCGAGAGGCTCTGCGATGGCGCGGTTCATGTGGTTCGCGCTCAGCCTCACAGCGGCCCTGATTATCTGGCTTCTGGTGCTGGGATTGCCTGTGCTTTTGGCCGGATAATTCTTGCGAAGCAGGCGTTTCCTGCCCATCTGAACGGGCCCGCTACAATCCATCCTGACCCGCCGACGGAGGCCCGATGCCGCACGCCGACAGCCTGATTCTGACTCTTGTCGGCGGTTTCGTCCTCGCCTTTGTGTTTGGCATGATCGCCAACCGGCTGAAGCTGTCGCCGCTGGTCGGCTATCTGCTGGCCGGCGTGGCGGTCGGCCCCTTCACGCCGGGCTGGGTGGCGGATACGGAGCTGGCGCCGCAGCTGGCCGAGATCGGCGTCATCCTGCTGATGTTCGGGGTCGGCCTGCACTTTTCCCCGACCGATCTGATGCGGGTGCGCAAGGTCGCGGTGCCGGGCGCCCTGTTCCAGATCGCCGCGGCGACCGTCCTCGGCTGGGCACTCGGCCGGTTCGCGCTGGGCATGGGCGATGTCGAGGCCCTGCTGATGGGCTTTGCCCTGTCGGTCGCCTCGACCGTGGTGCTGCTCCGGGCGCTGGAGGAGCGAAAACAGGTCAAGGGTGATGTGGGTCGGGTGGCCGTCGGCTGGTTGATCGTCGAGGATCTGGTGATCGTGCTGGCGCTGGTGATGGTGCCGCTGCTGGTGGTGCCCGAGGGGCAGGCGCTTGATCTGGCGGCACTCGGCCAGGACCTGGTCTGGACGCTGGGCAAGGTGGTCGCCTTCGTCGGCCTGATGCTGGTGGTCGGCGGGCGAGTGCTGCCCTGGCTGCTGGTGCGGATCGCCCACACCCGCTCGCGCGAGTTGTTCACCCTGGGCGTGCTTTCGATCGCGCTGGGAATCGCCTGGATCGCCTATGCGGTGTTCGGGGCCAGTTTCGCCTTGGGCGCCTTTGTTGCCGGACTGGTCCTGAACGGCACGCCGCTGGGTCACAATGCGGCCGAGCGGTCGCTGCCGCTGCGCGATGCCTTTGCCGTGCTGTTCTTCGTCTCAGTCGGCATGCTGTTCGATCCGATGATCCTGATCGAGCGGCCGCTGGCCGTGCTGGCGGTGGTCGGCATCGTCATCGTCGGCAAGTCGTTGGCGGCGCTGGCCATCACCACGGCGTTCAAGCTGGATCGGGCCACCAGCCTGACGGTCGCCGCCAGCCTGGCCCAGATCGGCGAGTTCAGCTTTATCCTCGCGGCCCTGTCCATGTATCTGGGCGCCATGAGCCGCGAGACCCACGACCTGATTCTGGCCGCGGCCCTGCTTTCGATCACGCTCAATCCGGTGGTGTTTGCCCTGATCGACCGGATGGGCGGTCGGCCGGAGCCGGTCAGGGAACCGGCTGCGCCGCAACCGTGATGCGATCCCGGGGCAGGGCCTCGGGATGTTCGGCCTTCAGCCAGGCGATCATCTGTTCGCGAATCGCGCAGTGCAGGTATGGCTGGACGCGAGGCCGGGGGCCGTGAGAGGCATCAGTACGGCTGCGTCCTTCGAAGAAGAGTGTCGGTGTCTTCCTTATCAATCATGTATGACGGCAAGTGGTGCTCAGTGTGGTCCTCTCCCGTCGCTGCGATGATAGGCCTTTTGATAAAATCTGAAGTGCGCCGGAAACCTGTTACACGTATTTTTTCACCGGTATTAGTCAATAGGTAGAAGTGCCGACCGTCGTGCTCTATCGCCAGTATGTAGCAGGCTCGATAATCTTTAAAAAATTTATACGAGAGCAACAGAACGAATGGTGTACCCACCAGCGCAGGAATTTCTAACTGACGGGTAATTCCGCTTGTATCTATGATCATTAATGTTTTTAGAAAAAACACAACAAGAACTGATATAGCGATTGTTAGAGCGCTGAACGCCTTAACGCGACCTCTGCCTCGATGAATTGTTATATGCGGCATTACTTATGATTTCGTCCGATTAGGGCGTGAGCCGCAGGTGGATGAGTATTCCCATACCCTCGCGGCGCTGTCGATGTATCTGGGCGCCAAGAGCCGCGAGACGCACGACCTGATTCTGGCGGCGGCCCTGCTGTCGATCACGCTCAATCCGGTGGTGTTTGCCCTGATCGACCGGATGGGCGGCCGGCCGGAGCCGGTCAGGGAGCCGGCTGCGCCGCAACCGTGATGCGATCCCGGGGCAGGGCCTCGGGGTGTTCGGCCTTCAGCCAGGCGATCATCTGCTCGCGAATCGCGCAGCGCAGGTCGAAGGCGTCGCCGCCGTTTCGCGCGCTGGCCAGGCAGCGGACCTCAATGACCCGTTCGCGCAGATCCGTGACCTGCAGCACCATCACATCGCCGTCCCACAGGGGCGAGGGCCGGACGATGGCCTCCAGCTTCTCGCGCATGGCCTCGATGGGCGCGGCATAATCCAGATAGAAGAAGACGCTGCCGATCAGGGTCGCGGAATCGCGGGTCCAGTTCTGGAAGGGGTTCTGGATGAACCAGGTCAGCGGCAGCACCATGCGCCGCAGGTCCCAGAGACGCACCACGACATAGGTGGCGGTGATCTCCTCGATCTGACCCCACTCGTTCTCGACGATCACGGCGTCGTCGATGCGAATCGGCTGGGTCAGGGCGATCTGGATGCCGGCGATCAGATTGGTCAGCAGCGGCTGGAGCGCCAGACCGACGATGATGCCCGCCGCGCCCCCGGCCGCCAGCAGGCTGACGCCCCACTGGCGGAAGCCGCTGATGGTCATCAGGGCAAGGGCGATGGTGAAGACGATGATCAGGGTCGCGGCCGCCCGGCGCAGGATTCGCACCTGGGTCAGGTGTTTCCGGGCGATCAGATTGTCGGCGACGTCGATGCGATATTTGCGCAGGTGGATGGCGGCGGCAATGTCGAGGGCGGCCAGACTGGCCCAGCCAACGGTGATGACCATGCCAATGTGCAGACCCTGCCGCAGCAGGGCGGCCAGTTCTTCCCGAAGGGGGAGCAGTGGCGAGACCAGGCTGATCGCCAGCAGCACCAGTGCCAGTCGGGCGGGCCGGCGCGTCCGGCTGACCAGCGAGCGCCAGAAGACGTCGCCCTGCTTGATCGCACGGCGGACCAGCGCGACGCCCAGCGCGTGAACGATCAGGGCCACGCCCACCGCGCCGCCCAGAAGCACCAGCGACTGGCCCCACGGCGGCAGCCAGTCGAATCGCTCGAGGGCATCGGCCCATGCCGCAGCGACGTCTGTCATCGGAAGTCCGGCAGATCGATCATCTGCAGGGAAGGGGCAGGGCCGGAGAGGGTTCCCAGATGCCGGAAATCAGTCCGGCCCCCTGTCGATCACAGCACCCCGATCATGGAGGCGACCAGTGGGTGGCGGACGATGTCGCGTTCGGCCAGTTTGACCACCGCGATGTCGGGCACCTGCTTCAGCCTCTCGGCGACGTCGGACAGGCCCGAGATGCCGGGCAGCAGGTCCGACTGGTGCGGGTCGCCCGTCACCACCATGGTCGAATGCCAGCCCAGCCGGGTCAGCAGCATCTTGAGCTGGACGTAGGTGCAGTTCTGCGCCTCGTCGACCACCACAAAGGCGTTGTTGAGCGTGCGGCCGCGCATATAGCCGATGGGGGCGATCTCGATCAGGCCCTCGGCCATCAAGGCCTTGACCCGCTTCATGCTGAGCCGGTCGGACAGGGCATCGTAGAGCGGCCGCAGATAGGGGGCCAGCTTGTCCTCCATGTCGCCGGGCAGGAAGCCGATCGACTCCCCGGCCTCGACCGCCGGGCGGGAAAGCACGATACGGCCGACCTTGCCGGCCTCCAGCGCCTCGACCGCCTTGGCCACGGCCAGATAGGTCTTGCCGGTGCCGGCCGGGCCGAGCGCCAGGACCATATTGTGCGCGTCGATGGCCTCCATCAGCTCGGCCTGGCCCTCGGACTTGGGTTTGAGCGTCTTCAGATAGGCCTGGTCGCGGTCGTCATTGGACGGATAGGGCGACCAGCCGCCCCCCTGTTCGCCGCGCCGCGGTCGCCCCTGACCCACATGCGGCGGCAGGCGCCTGACCTTGGCCTCCTGAATGAACTCCGGCGTATCGAGGACACCGAACTCGCGGGCGGCTTCGCGGGTCTGACGCTTCAGGGCTGAGCGCTTGGTCATGGACGACTCCAGGGCATGAAAAAAGGCGATACCGGAACGGCACCGCCTGACAGGGCTTGGGGGAGGAATTCATCGCCGATGGCGACGCAACGACCGGGGTCGGGACGAAAGCCGCGGGATGCGGCCCTGTCTTTGAGAGGAATGTCGTTCAACGGGTGACCCCGTCGAGCCCGGCACGCCATGCGCCACCTCCGAAAGCGACTGCGCCGGGCGGAAAGCCCGACGGCGAGGCCAAGACCGATCTGATCTCGAATCGCCTCAACATCCTGATGCTAACGTGGTTTAAGGAGTGTTAAAGCCACTATCTGCTGAATATAGGGACGGGTTCGGATGAGTGTTCACACCTTGGGCGACAAGAAACCCCAGCTTCCTCCGCAGGGGGAATACTGGATCGCGCCGAACGCCACCGTGATTGGTGACGTGATTCTCAAGCCCGGCGCCAGTGTCTGGTTCGGGGCGGTGGTGCGGGGTGACAACGATCCGATCACCATCGGACGCGACACCAACATCCAGGACGGCAGCGTGCTGCATTCCGACCCGGGCGAGCCCCTGACCATCGGCGACGGCGTGACGGTCGGCCATATGGTCATGCTGCACAGCTGCGAGATCGGCGACAACAGCCTGATCGGCATCGGGGCGGTGGTGCTGGGCCGGGCGAAGATCGGCAAGAACTGTCTAATCGGGGCCAACACCCTGATCACCGAGGGCAAGGAGATCCCGGACAATTCTCTGGTGATGGGCCAGCCGGGCAAGGTGGTGCGGACGCTGGAGCCCGGCCAGGTTGAGGCGCTGAAGGCTTCGGCGGCCCACTATGTCGCCAACTGGAAACGCTACGCTGCGGATTTGTCCGACAGTTAGGCGACGCGGCGGCCCTGCAAGGCGATCAGCTGGGGCCGGGCGCGGGGCGGTTCGCCGACGGCCAGACTGGCGTGGGCCGACAGGCGCGTGGGCGGGCGGCTGACGGGCTGGTGGAAACCCCGCGGACGATACAGGCCGATGATGCGATCCGCACGGCCTCCGGGCCCTCTCAGCGGCACCAGAGGCATTTCTATGCCGCCGGGCAGGCGCGGGCAGTCCCCGGTCAGAATGACGGGGCGAATCTCGCGCAGGCATTGAGCCAGGGCCGATTCGACCAGCGGAAGCGACGCGTGGTCCCACAGGTCGCGCCACGCCGAGCCGCTGAGGGGACGCCCATGAAGGGCCTCGATCCAGTCTCCGGCCAGGCGGATGCGGCTGGCCCGGGGACGGTACTCGAGCAGAAACAGCCGGGTCACCAGCGGTCCCAGCGACAGGGCGTCGAGGTCCTGCCGGTCGGGTATGCGCGAGGCGCCCGGAAGCGCGCTCCAAGTCTCGATCAGCCGTGTTGTCTCAATATGAAACATCCCGAACGCTCCTGCCGGTGGCGGCGCAAGGAGGGGGCCACGGCAGAGCGCAACGGAAACGAAAGGGTTTTGCCGGCATGTTCGAGGATGAACGGCCCGGTTCTTGCTGGAATCGCGGCGACTGACCACTGAAGGAGACCTGCGCATGCGGGTGCGGATCATCCAGGGACTGGTGGCGATGGCGGGCTTTTTTGCCGTCATGGCCGCTGCCGATACGGCTCAGGCGCAATGTGGCTCGGGCTGTCCCCCGCCGCCCCCGCCTCCGTGCTGTGAGCCTCCGCCTCCGCCGCCGCCACCCCCGCCGCCGCCCAATCCGTGCTGCGAGCAACCGCCCGCCCCGCCGTGCTGCGGCGGAGGCGGCAATGTGAATGTGAACATCAACGTCAATGCCAACGCCAACGCCAATGCCTCGGCGCGCGTCAATGCCCGGGGTGGCTCTACCGTGGTCGTCGGTGGGGGAGGCGGGGCCTATTTCAGCTCCACGCCGCGCTATCCGACCACCATCCAGGGTCTGAATGTGGAGGGTGGGCTGATCCGCGAGACGATCCGCGTGCCCTATACCGAGATCCGCCGGTACCGGAAGCGGGTGGTGATTCAGGCGGTCTGTATCGACGACCGCAATGTGCCCCATCCGGCCTCACAAGTGCGCGGCGATCGCGAGATCTTCGAGGACTATGAGGGCGAACTGTACCGCTGCCTCGCCGGCAGCTGGCTGCAGGTCACCATTTCCGAGTACGAGGGTGAGACCCGTTCCGATCACGGTGAGACCATGGTTTGCCGTAAGGGCGAGGCCCTGTGGTACGGCGGTCGCGAAAGCCGGATGGAATGCCGTCCGCAGCGCCCCGAGCGCGACTGCAACGAGCGTTCGCTGCTGCGCCGCTATGGCGCGGGGGTGAAGATCCTGACCCTCTACCGCGAGGAAACCTATACGGAATACCGCGAGGAGATCGTCGAGCGCGAAGGTCTGGCCATATCGGGCTCGTTCCTGATGCTGGACGGCGGCGTCGGGTCGCGCGGCTATTGATCGACCGGCTGACGGGCGGGTTCAGCCCCCCTTCACGTGCGAGATCGCAGACTACAGGCGACTGGCGTCTCTGTCGGTCCTCCTGAGAGAAACTGGCCCCGGAATCGCTTCCGGGGCCTTTTTTCTTACTCGGCGGAGGCTTCAGCCTCGGCGCGCGGGGTCACCTGGATGCGATAGGCCTCCGAGGGCACCAGATATTTCCGCGCTACAGCCTGCAGGTCCGCCGGGGTGGCCGATTCCATGTCCCTCATCGCCGAGCGCAGGGTCGGCAGGCGATCCGGATCGGTCTGGGCGTCCTGAAGCTCGGACATCCAGAAGCCGTTGGTGTTCTGGCTGCGGCGCAGGGCCTCGACGCGCGGGCGACGGGCGCGTTCCAGTTCGTCCTCGGTGACCGGATTGGCGACCAGATCGGCGGCAATCTGGTCGACGTCGGCGAAGAACCCTTCCAGCTTCTCGGGCGGGGCCTCGATGGCCGCCGACATATAGCCGTAGCCTTCGAAGGTGCCGGACGCCGTGGCGCTGACCTGGGGCGAATAGGTCACCGCCTGGCCCTCGCGCAGTTCATCGATCAGGCGCAGGCGCAACACATCGGCCAGCAGGCGAACCATGCGGGCCTCGCGCGGATCGCGGAAGTTGTCGCCAGTCGGCCAGGCAACAAAGCCCAGAGCCTGATCGGGACGGCCACCATGCTTCAGCTCGACCGGCTGGGCCGTGCCATCCGGGAAGGTCGAGGTGCGGGCCTCGGCGGTCGGCGTGGCGGCCGGACCGCGCGTCGGCAGGGCGCCGACGGTGGCGGCCACCGACTGGATCGCCGCATCGACATCGACGTCGCCGACGATGATCACCTCGATCGGGCCCTGCGACAGGTCATTGCTGACCAGGGTGCGCAGATCATCCAGAGACCAGGATGCGACCTGTTCCAGCGTCGGCACGGTCCAGCGAGCATCGCCCGAGCGCAGCAGGCCCGATCCGTCGCGCGCGAAGACGCCGCCGGTGGTGGCATCCAGTTGCGGCAGGACCAGACGGAACTGGCCGCGAGCGCGCTCGAACGGCTCCGGACGCCAGCCGGCATCGGTCAGATAGGCGGTCAGCACCTGCATCTGCAGGTCCAGATCCTCGGGCCGGGTGGAGCCAGACAGTCGGTAGGACTCCTCGTCGGCGGACAGCGACACGCTGTAGTCCTTGCCCGACAGGACGGTCTCCAACTGTTCGGCCGTCAGCTGGCCGAGGCCGCCCTCGCCGAAGGCCTGGCCCAACGCCAGGGCGGCCGTCGGTTCGTCGGTCGGCAGGGACAGGAAGCCGGTGCCGGTGCGAATCGAAACCAGCACCTGGTCGTCGGTGAAGTCGGTCGGCTTGATGGTGAGGCGCACGCCGTTGTCGAAGGTTACGAAGGTGGTGCCGATGTCCTCGATCACCTCGGTCGAGGCGACCGTGCCGGGGGTGCCAAACTCGGTATAGGGCCAGTCGACGCGGGCCTCTGCCTCCGGCGCCGCGACCTCGGCTTGCTTCGAGGCTTCATAGGCGGCCAGGATGGCGTCATTGCCGCCTTCGATGGCGTCGGGGCCGGTGACGAAGATCAACGGGCCCTGGCCGGTGAAGGTGCCGCGCAGGGCCATATTGACCTCGTCCACGGTCAGATCGGCGACAATGGCCTCGAACATGGCCAGGTCGGTCGCGGGCGCGGTGAAGACCTCATCACTGTTGACCGAGGCGGCGAGGCTGTTGGCGAGGTTCGGCGTGCGGCGGGTCGCGGCCCCGGCGACGTTTTGCTCCAGCGCGGTGCGAACCTCGGTGATTTCGCGGTCCAGCTCGTCCTGGGTAATGCCGAACTCGACGATGCGGCGGGTCTCCTGCTCGATGGCTTCAAGCGCACCGCCCCAGTTGCCATCCTGATAGACGGCCGAGACACTGGCGACCTCGGCCGCACCGAAGAGGTCCGAGCGGCTGCCGGACGCGCCGATGAAGGGCGGGTTCTCGCCGCGCGCCAGACGCTGCAGGCGCCGGTTCAGCACACGGGTGCCGAGCCCCTCGATCAGACCCTCGCGCTGGATAGCCATGGTGTCGGGACGGGCGTCCGGCGGATTGACCCAGGTGATCTGGATCGAGGGCTGAACCCCGGCTTCGATATAGGAGCCGGCCTCAAGTCCGCGCGGCTGAACCTCGCCCAGAACCGGTTCGGCGCCGTCGGGGGCCATATTCTCCCAATCGCCGAAGGTGGCGATGATCTTGGCTTCCATGACGTCGACGTCAAAATCGCCGACCGCAATGACCGTGGCGCGCGACGGACGGTAATAGGCGCTGTAGAACTCGACGAAACGCTCGCGCGGCGCATTGGCCAGCACCGAGGTCGAACCGATCGGCAGGCGATCCGGAATCAGCTGGTCCTTCAGCAGGAAGTCCAGCTGGGCGATGACCGAACGCAGGCCGGGTCCCGCGCGGGTCCGCTCTTCCGACAGGACAATGCCGCGCTCGCGGTCGATGGCATCGGCCGACAGGGTGGCATTCCCCAGCATGTCGCGCAGGATCATCAGCGAGGTATCGACGGTTTCCTCGTCGGTCTGGGGCAGGTCCAGCTTGTAGACGGTCTCGTCAAAGCCGGTGGAAGCATTGGTGTCGGCGCCGAAGGCCAGACCCAGACGCTCAAGGATCCTGGTCAGCTCGCCTTCGGGAATGTTGGTCGAGCCGTTGAAGGCCATGTGCTCGATGAAGTGGGCCAGGCCCAGCTGGTCGTCATTCTCCATCAGTGAGCCGGCATCGATCCGCACACGCAGCGAGGCCTGTCCCGGCGGGGTGGTATTGCGGATGATCGCATAGCGCAGACCGTTTGGCAGCTGACCAAAGCGGACGGCGGCGTCGGCCGGGATGTCGCTGATCTCATGGGCCCAGGGGTCGGACGGGCGCATGGCATTGGCCGACACTGCAGCGGCGTCCTGGGCCTGGACCAGGGACGGCAGACCCGCTCCGGCCAGCATGGCAAGGCTGGAGGCGGCAACAAGCAGAAGGCGGCGGGGAGAACGCATCGGGACAACTCCGGTTGGCGCGCCCGGTGTCCTGACGGACATCGGGCATGCGGGATCGAAAGGCCCGAAGATCAGGCCGTCCAGATCACCCTAGCGGAGGGAAGCGGGGGTTTGAACGACCGGAGCGGGTTTATTAACCAGAGTTAATTTCCGCTGCGCGAAACATAGAAGGTCGCGGCATTGCCGACGGCATTGGTGCCGGTGATCACGGCGCGGTTCGTGCCGTTGATCGTCGTCTGGGCCGTCGCGTTCACATTGCCGCTGTTGGCCTGGGTATTGGTGGCGTCAATATAGCCGGCGCAGTCGGCACAGGCGAAGCCGGTCACGACATTGCCCGCCGCATCGGCCCCGACATAGGCGTCATAACCCTGGGTGCCCGAGACCTGGGCGTTGACGGCCACGCCGCCCGTGTTAATCTGGGCGTTGTCGATCTCGACATAGATGTCGTTGTTGCCGACCGACACCTCATTGGCGACACCGCGCGCGTAGGAATTGGCCGCGCCATAGTCATAGGAGGTGACGATGGCCTGGGACTGGATCTGGCTGGAGTTGTCCTGACGGCTGGTGGCGACCACAGACCCGCCCTGATTCGACAGGACCACGCGGTTGGCGCCAGCATTGGCGCGTCCGGCCAGATCCCACGAATTTCCCGCGTTTGCACTGACGCCGGAATCGATAATGCCGCCGGTCGAGCGCTGGTCGATGGTCATGTTCTGACCGGTGACCGAGGTGCCGGTGACCGCCACCACATTGGCCACGGCCTGGGCCGTGAACTCGGCCTCGGCGGGGATGTACTGGGTCGCGGCATAGTTGGAGGCGCGGATGTTGGCATCGGACCACTGCACGGCGGTGCCCTCGAAATAGCTGCGCTCGCCGCCCAGGGCGACGGTGTTGCCGATGGCCGAGGCATCCACATACGCCCCGCCCAGCAGGCGCTCATTGCCTTGGTCCATGGTCGAGGTGGCGACGATCTCGACGTCGCTGACCGTCTGGGCCGAATCGACCGTCAGATTGGCGTCATAGGCGCTGAGGCCCAGATAGTTGCCATTGGCCTGGGTGACCGCACTGACCACGCCTTCGGTGTCGCCGCCCAGCACAAAGGTGGTCTCGGCGCGCACGTCGCCCTGCAGCGACTGGGTCGACTGGACGGTCATGTCGCCACCCTCCACGCCGCCCGCCAGACTGTTGCCGGTGGCGGAATTGCGGACAGTCACCTGTTCGGAGGAATCGACCACGTTCAACGTCTGCTCGGCAAACACATCGCCGAACTGGATCTGTTCGTTCAGGACGATCGACGGGTCCTGATCCTGCGCGGCAGCCTCAGTAGCGACTGCGGCGCACAGCACCGTCGCGGCGATCATGCCAGCGAGACGGGTCGGCACGGGTCTGGCCATTGTTCGTCTCCGTGTTGGGATAGGCGGGGTAGTAGTTGCCGGTCGGGCCATAGGTGTCGCGCAGCAGCTCGTTCTGCGTGTCGAGGCAGATTTCCGGACCCGGGGCGCCATACAGATTGGCCATGAACTCGATGACGGCGCGCTCGACCAGCGAGCGAACGGCCAGCTGGACGGGCTCGAACCCGCCTTCGCCGGCGGAGATGTCAAAGATGTTGCCGTTCAGGAAGTCGAACACCCCGGCCGAGATCTCCCGACCGATGATCTGCTTCTGATAGGAGACCACATCGACGATCTCGAGCGAGGTGGTCTGAACCAGTCGCAGGTCCAGCGCGACGTTCATCACATACATGCGGCCCTGGAAGACGCCCGACAGGGGCGTTTCGGTGTCGGCCTCGCCGCCGCCAAAGTCCCAGCCCGCCGAGCGGATGTTGTAGTTCACCTCGGTGATGCCACCGACGATATAGAAGTCCGAACCCGGCACCTGGCCTGCGATGATCCGGCGATAGCCGGGGTCAGCGGGGTCGCCCGTGCCCTCGTCGCCGATCAGCTTGTTGTTGGCATAGCGGAGCTCAAGCTCGGAGACCGAGGTATCGAAGCGCTCGACCATGATCGCGCCCGACTTGGCCAGCGCCGAGGTGGCCATCAGCGAGGCGCCGCCGGTGATCTGGCGGCCACCGTCCGGCGAGATAGTGCCCGTATAGTCGGCGATCTGACCGACCGCGATACGGGGGGAGGGCAGGCCATAGGTCCGCGCATAGTCCGCCAGGCAGAACAGGGCAGTGGAATAGGGGGTGGGGTTGGCCGTGACCGGCGCATTGCCGATCGGTGAGGCGTACAGGCCGTTGCCGCCGGACACGGGCGCGATGCAACCACTCAGCAGGGTTGCTGTGGCGCAGACTGCGCCAGCCGGTTTCAGCCAGCGAAGGATCGGGGATGCGCTCATGGCAGGTCGACCGTCCCGTTCAGCGCCGTCCCGGCGGTGACATTGCCTGTGTTATTCTGCCTGGAGTTGACGATGACCGTGTTCCAGTTGCCCTGGACCACGACATTCAGACTGTTGCCGATAGCGGTCGCACCGCCGATCGTGGTGCGCCCGTCACCGGATCCGTTGGTCCAGTTGCCCCAGCTGCTCACCCCGCCGCTGGTCTGCGAATAGGCCGAGGCCCCGGTCTGGATCAGGCCGTTGACGATCAGGCGGTTGCCATTCTGGTCGCGGGTCGAGCCGGTCTGGGGGCGGGCCGTCGTATAGCGCGCTGCGCCGTAGCCCGCCTGGAACGGTGCCGTGCTGGACCCGCCGGCGGATTGGGCCTGGGCCGCGGCCGGAAGGGCCAGAAATGTCGCTGCAGCCGCAGCCGCCAGTTTCAGTCGCATAGGGCGCTCCCGCGCTGTCTTTATTCCGGGGCAGGCACAGCAAGCCCCGTGCCAAAATGGAGCAGGGTTATTAAGAAGCGCTTGAGATCGACGGCGGTCACGCGCATCTCAGGGGTATGAACAGCCAACCTTGGGGCACCGGCCCGGCAGGTCCGCCGCCGCCCTCCCGTGAGCCGATTGTAAAGGTGCCACCCGCCGCACTCGCGCTGGCGCTATCCATGCCGGTTCTGTTCTGGCTGCAGGTCCGGCTGCCCGACATGGGCATGGCCTGGGCCTTCTATCCGACGGATCTGTCGCAGACGCTTGGCTGGCCGGGTATTCTGACCGCCATGCTTTTGCACGGCAGTTGGACCCATGCGGCGCTCAATGCGGTGACGGCCTTATGCTTTGCCCCACCCGTGGCGCGGATGCTGCCGGGAGCACGGGGCGCGGGGGTTTTTATCCTCTTCTATATAGGGTGCGGGATCATCGCCTCTCTGGGATACGGTCTGCTGCACTTGGGCAGCAGTGATCCGATGGTGGGCGCGTCGGGTGCGGTGTCGGGTCTGCTGGGAGCGGCTATCCGTCTGATGGGGCGGCCGTCTTGGGCGGGCCCCAAGCCACTGAACGACCGGCGGGCCCTGACCATGGTCTGTGTGCTGTTTGCCATCAATGCCGTGGTCGGGCTGATCGGCTATGCGCCCGGGGCCGAGGGTGCGCGCATTGCCTGGGAGGCCCACGCGGTCGGATTGATCGCAGGATATCTGGCGATCGGGCCCCTGTTCCGGTGGGCCCGCAGCTGGTTGCCGACGTTCGGCTGACGCGGCTGTGATTCGGCGGGATTTGCGTCCGGGCGGGGACTGAGCGATCCTGTCGCCTCGAGCGGCCCGGTCCGCGGCCGTTCAGTCTCATGAGGGAGGAACGCCGTATGCTCGTCACCGAAATTCTCAAGGACAAGGGCGACGCTGTGTTCTCGGTGGCGCCGGACAAGACCCTGGTCGAGGCCTGCCGGGAGATGCAGACGCGCCGGATCGGGGCCGTCATGGTTTGTGACTCCGACCGGGTCGTGGGCGTGTTGTCCGAACGGGATGTCGTTCGCGCCGTGGCGACATCGGGACCAGAGGCCCTGTCCGAAGCTGTTTCTGTCTATATGACCCGTGACATCGTGTTCGCCGAGCCGACCGACACCGTCGCCATTCTCATGAGTCGGATGACCGACCGCCGGATCCGCCATCTGCCGGTGCTGCGAGAGAAGCGCCTCATCGGCGTCATCTCGATCGGGGATGTCGTGAAATGCCAGATTGAGGAAGCCACGCGCGAGGCCGAAAGCCTCAGAACCTATATCGCTGCGGGCTGATCCGGGGGGGCGCTCGAGAGATGCCGGAATTCGGCGACTCCGACTCTTTCAGAAAATCGTCACGAAAGGCCATTTCGGGGTTGCGGTCTGAAAGAGCGCCTCGTATATCGCCGCCTCGCTCGGAAACGGGCCGACGACGGAACGCGGGGCGCCACGGCGCACAGTGATCCAGGCGGAAATAAAGAGCCTCTGGTTCTTGCTTCCTTCAATGTCTTCGGTTAGGTTCCGCGCCTTCGATCGAATCGTCGGACTGCCTCCGGGAGGTGTTTGCATCTCCCTCTGGCGCTTTGCGGCCCATCACCCCGAACGGGTTGAAACGGCCGGAAAAAAGCTCCGAAAGTTCGGTTGACACGGGAATGGCTCCTCTCTAGAGACGCCGCTCCCGCCGCCCACGGGCCTCTCGAGGTTCTGACGGCGGGCCGGTGAAAAAGTTCTCTTCGGGGCGCTTGACACCAAACACCGAGGCGACTACATCGCCGCCTCCGCCGCAACCGGGCGCTAAACGGTCGGGTCGCTCCGGTGGCTCACGGTCTTTGAAATCGTTGATCTGGAAAGAGAAACGCAGGCGGCGGTGTTCTAGGATCGGTTCTTCGGAATCGATTGTCGACACTGACATCTGCGGTCTTTTTGAAAAGACATACCATGTAACCGGTCTTCGGATCGGTGAACGTGGGATCTCGTCAAGAATACGTAGAACTAAAGCCAAATCGGATTTCGGTCCGAAATGCTTAGGTCAGAAGTCAACTCAACCTGAGAGTTTGATCCTGGCTCAGAGCGAACGCTGGCGGCAGGCCTAACACATGCAAGTCGAACGGACTCTTCGGAGTTAGTGGCGGACGGGTGAGTAACACGTGGGAACGTGCCTTTAGGTTCGGAATAAGCCCGGGAAAC
>CAXQIE010000028.1:0-334987 GCA_964224415.1 Neptunomonas phycophila | reverse complement strand
TCCTCCCCATCATCGATGGGGAGGGGGACCACGAAGTGGTGGAGGGGATCTTCACCCCGCGCACAGCCCTCAGCCCCGGGTCCAGAACCCCTCCTCCACGGCGCAAGATGCGCCGCGCCACCTCCCCGTTGCTCCGCAACAGGGAGGAGACGGCATCGCCATTTCAGACCATTCAGACGGTTTTCCCGCCCCACCCCTAGAACGGCAGCAGGTTCCGCTGGCGGCTGTAGGCCATGGTGCCAACATTGGCGCCAAGGCGCAGGCCCACGCCGGTGCGCACGGGGGCCAGGATGATGCCGTCGGCCTGCTGGTAGTTCACGCCCAGCCCGCCGATCAGATAGGCCGATCCCTCGACCCCCGGATAGCGGCGATAGATCATGTCCGGATAGTAGAGGCCGTAGACCAGGGTGAAGACGCGACTGGCGTTGCCGCCCACGTCCCAGCCGATGGAGATGCCCTGCCAGAAGATTTCCTGTGAGGCACTGAGGTCCTTCATATGCAGCGCGCCACGACCGTAGCGGACCCCGACGCCCATGGCCCCGGCGCCCTCCTCGCCCGCGATATAGGCGGTCGGGCGGTCGCCCTGGTCGGCGAAGATGCGCTCGATCGCCCCGCCCATGGCCTCGGCGGCGATGCCCAATTCGCGCGAGCCCGCGGCCACCAGTTCGTCGGCGGTATAGGCCGGGGCCTGCTGATCCGAGCGGATCGGATAGTTAGGGCCGGTCGGGGCCTGCCCAGGCTGGGAGGTGGCACAGCCCGCCAGCGATCCGGCCGCCAGCGGCGTGGCGGCGGCAAGGCCGGTCATGATCAGCTTGCGACGGTCCATGGCGAATCTCCTCAGGCAGCGGCAGGGGCGCACCCTGTCGCGGCCCACACTCTCGCGGCATTGAGTCAGACTTGCGGCGGCAAGGTTAACGCCAGATTGCCGTCAGCACTCGACCGACAGATGAGACGGCGTCACAGAAGGGGTCATATAGACAAAGTCACTGGTCTGACCGGGCTCCAGCCAGAAGGTGCTGGTCACCCCCGTGCTCCAGGTCATGGTCATGGTCGCGCTGCGCGAACCGGTGTTGCGGACCCTGTAGTAGGTCTGGTTATTGATTCGCCCGAACTCGCTATAGGCCGGACAGTCGCCCGTCAGCCGGTCGGTATGATGTTCGTCCGGCCACCACGCGCCGCTCTCGGCATCCAGTTGGTCGGCATAGGCCGCCAGACCGGTCGCCATCTCCGCGCACCCGCCCAGAAGGGCGCACGCGGCGATGGCCGCACGCACACGTACTCTCATGAAATTCCCCCCCAATTCCCCGGTCACTGTTCGAGAGAATGAGGAGGTCGTCAATCAGATTCTGAAGCCCGGCCCTACTGGCGCAAGGTCGCGCCGAGCTTCTCCGCAACCACCACGATCTTCGACGACAGGGCCTCGATCTCGGCCTCGGTCAGGGTCGCCTGATCGGGCTGAAGGGTCACCTCCAGCGCCACCGACTTGAAGCCCGGCTCAATGCCCTTGCCGCGATAGACGTCAAAGACGGCGACATCGGTGATCCGCACCTTGTCCGCACCCTGAACCGCCCGGACCAGATCGCCCGCAGGCACGCGGTCCTCGACCACAAAGGCAAAGTCCCGGCTGAGCGGCATCAAGGGCGACAGGTTCGCCGGACCGCGTGACTTGGTCTTTGCGCCGCGCGGTTCGGGCAGGGCCTCGAGGATCAGCTCAAAGCCCAGCATGGGCGGCTCGGCGTCCAGCATCTTCAGCGTGGCCGGATGCAGGGCACCGAACTGGGCGATGACGGCCTTGGGGCCCAGTTGCACCCGCGCCGAGCGGCCCGGATGCCACCAGCTGTCGGTAGGGCTGCGCTCGGGGTCCTGCACTGTCTGCAGACCCGCCGGGGCCCCCAGCAGGGTCAGCAGCCGCATCAGGTCGCCCTTCAGCTGGAACAGCGGATCCTCGCCCGCGCCGCTCCAGTGGCGGGCGGCATGGGGGGCCACGACGACCGTGATCGCCGTCCGCTGGCCGGTCGGGCTGTCGTCGCGATAGACCGGCCCGATCTCGAACAGGGCCACATCGGGGTGGCCCCGATCGGCATTCCGCGCCGCCGCCTGGATCAGGTTCGGCAGGATCGAGGGCCGCATGCAGTCGAGGCCCTGGGCGATCGGATTTTCGACCATCAGCCGCTCGTCCCCGCCGCCAAAGGCCCGGGCGATATCCTGACTGGTGAAGGACCAGGTGACCGCCTCGGCATAGCCGAGCGCCGCCAGCGCCCGGCGGGCCCGGCGCACCCGGGCCTGCAGCGGCGACAGCAGGCCGGCGCTGGGGGCCCCCAGATCCGGCAGGGGGGTGGACGGCAGGGCGTCATAACCGACGATCCGCGCCACCTCCTCGATCAGGTCGGCGGGGCCATGGGCGTCGGCGCGCCAGCCGGGCGGGGTCACCGTCCAGCGGTCGCCGGTCTCGACGGCAAAGCCAAGCGCGGTCAGCACCTCGGCCGTACGCTCGGGGCTGACGTCCAGCCCGGTCAGCCGCCCGACCCGGGCCGGGTCAAAGTGAAAGGCTGCGGGGGCAGCCGGGGCCTCGCCCGCAACCACGACCTCGGACGGCTCGCCGCCGCACAGGTCCAGGATCATCCGGGTGGCCAACTCGATACCGGGCACCACTGTGCCGGGGTCGACCCGGCGGGCAAAGCGGTACTGGGCGTCCGAGCTGATGCCCAGGGTCCGCCCGGTCTGGGCCGTCGCCAGCGGGTCGAACCAGGCGCTCTCTAGGAAGACGTCGGTCGTGGTGTCCGAGCAGCCGGTCGTCTCGCCGCCCATCACGCCGCCGAGACCGATGGCCCTCTGGCCCTCGTCGTCGGCGATCACGCAGATGTCGGGGGCCGCCGTATAGGTCTTGCCGTCCAACGCGGCGACGGTCTCGCCGTCGGTCCCGCCCCGGGCAACCACCGCCTGGCCCTTCAGGCTGGCGAGGTCATAGACGTGCAGCGGCCGGGCCCGGTCGTAGGCGATCAGATTGGTGACATCGACCAGCCGGTTGATGGACCTCAGGCCGATGGCCGCCAGCCGCCGCTGCAGCCACTCGGGCGAGGGGCCGTTGGTCAGGCCCCGGATCACCCGTCCGGCAAAGACCGGGCACAGGCCGGGCGCTTCCAGCCGGATCGAAACCGGGCAGGCGAAGCGGCCCGGGACGGGGACGATGGCGGGTGTCTTCAGCCGGCCGAGACCGGCGGCGGCCAGATCGCGGGCGATGCCGTCCACGCCCAGCCAGTCGGGACGATTGGGGGTGACCTCAAAGTCGATGACCGGCTCGGCCCCGAACACCTCGGCCGCGGGCGTGCCGACCGCGAGGTCCGCGGGCAGGTCGAGGATGCCGTCGCTGTCACCGGTCAGCTCCAGCTCGGCGGCTGAGCACAGCATGCCGTTCGACACGACACCGCGCACCGGCTTCTCGACCAGGGTCACGCCGAGGCCCGGCACGAAGGCTCCGATGGGGGCATAGATGGTGACCAGCCCCGCCCGCGCGTTCGGCGCGCCGCAGACGATCTCCCTGGGCCCATCCACGGTCTCGACCTGACAGACCTGCAGGCGGTCGGCGTTCGGATGGCGCTCGGCCGAGACGATCCGGGCGACGGTGAAGGGCGCCAGCGCCGCCGTCGGGTCGCTGACGTCCTCGACCTCCAGCCCGGCCATGGTCATGGCCTCGGCCACGCCCGCCGCGTCCGCCGTCGTATCCAGGTGGTCCTTCAGCCAGGAGAGGGTGAACTTCACGAAGCCTTGCCCCCGGCCTCTTCCCTCGCCTTCAGCTCTGCCTGCGCCGCCTTGTCGGTGATCTCACGCGCGCTCAGCAGGCCGCGCTCCATCTCGGCCACCGCGTCCTCGGGGCCTGTGAAGCCGATCTGCATGAACCGGCAACGGACGAAGCGGCAGTCCTTGAACCCGATCACGCCCGCAGCCTTCGACCCGCGCGGCGTCAGCAACAGGGTCCGGATATCGGTGGCCGAGCCCATGTTGCAGCCATCGAACTGGACGCCCTCGCCGATCCCCAGGACCGCCGGCCCTTCGATCAGGCAGTCGGTGAAGGTCTTGCCCTCGATCATGAACTTGCCGGCATTCAGATGCTGGACGCCCATGGCGGGCAGCCAGATGGCTTCATTCTGGAAGCTGTCGCGCTCAACCAGTTCGTGTCCGGCCGGATTGGTGATGGGGGGAGTGCTCATAAGACGGGTCCTGGACAGAGGATCAGCTCAGCCCGGCAGCGGGGCTGGGCGCGGAAAAGGCGGAAAAGCCGTAGTGGGACAGCCAACGGCTGTCGGCCTCGAACATGGGGCGCAAGTCGGGGATGCCGTACTTCAGCATGGCCAGCCGGTCGACGCCCATGCCGAAGGCAAAGCCCTGATACTCTTCGGGGTCGATCCCGCAGGTGCGCAGCACATTCGGGTGGACCATGCCGCAGCCGAGGATCTCCATCCAGCTGTCGCCCTCGTTCAGCTTCAGCACGCCGCCCGAGCGGTCGCAGCGGATGTCCATCTCGGCCGAGGGCTCCGTGAAGGGAAAGTGGTGCGGCCGGAAGCGCGCATCGATGCCCTCGACCTCGAAGAAGCGGGCGACGAAGGTCTCCAGCGTCCACTTGAGGTGGCCCATGTGGATGTCCCGGTCGATCACCAGTCCCTCGACCTGATGGAACATCGGCGTGTGGGTGGCATCCGAGTCCTTCCGGAAGGTCCGGCCCGGCGCGATGATCCGGATCGGCGGCGTCGTCGACATCATGGTGCGGATCTGCACGGGACTCGTGTGGGTCCGCAGCACCTTGCGCACACCCGTCTCTGGATCGGGCCTGAGGAAGAAGGTGTCGTGCATCTCCCGCGCCGGGTGCTTGGGCGGAAAGTTCAGGGCGGTGAAGTTGTGGAAGTCGTCCTCGATGTCAGGACCTTCGGCGACCGAAAAGCCCATGTCGGAGAACAGGGCCACCATTTCGTCCATCACCTGCAGGGTCGGGTGGACGCTGCCGGTTCGCGCAGGACGAGACGGCAGGGTCAGGTCCAGATGCTCGGACTTGAGCCGGCCTTGCAGTTCAGCGGCCTCAAGCTCGGCCTTGCGGGCGGACAGGGCGCTCGCCACCCGATCGCGAAGGCCGTTGATGCGCGGCCCCTCGGTGCGGCGTTCGTCCGGGCTCATGGCCCCGAGCCCCTTCAGGAGGCCCGAGATCGAGCCGGACTTGCCCAGGGCGGAGACGCGGAGGTTCTCAAGGGCCTGCACACCGTCGGCCGAGCCGATGGCGTTGATCAGGTCCAGTTCCAGTTGGTTCAGGTCTGTCATGACGCCTGTCGTCTAGCGAGACGAAGGGCGTTCGTCACCCCGAAAGGCGCCGGTGATGCCGTCCCGGGCTTCCGGCACGAGCCGTTCGTACAAAACCAATCTGAAAACTATGTCCGCATTCTGAATTATATCTATGATTTCGTTGCAAAATCTTCGGATTCAGCAAAGCCATCCTTAAGGGATTTCCGTCAAGGCTGTGCCCGGAAGTCAGGAGCGTTCTGTATGGCCCGGATCAGGGACTATCGCGTCATCGCCGAGCCGGTTGGGCCCGACGTGCCAGGGTCGGATGTGTTCGAGCGCTTCCGGACCGAGCCCAATACCCTGGCCATCGGTGTGGTCGACAAGGACGGGCGGCCTGTCGGACTGATCGAACGCCATGCCTTCACGCTGAAGATGGCCGCCGAGTTCGGTCGTGCCCTCTATGCGCGCAGGCCCGTGTCGGCGCTGATGGACGCCTCTCCCATGGTTTTTGACGGGGCCATGGACGCTGCGACCCTGTTCCAGAGTCTGGATGACTCCGAACTGGGTGGCCTGCTGGGTGGCTTCATCGTTGTCGAGGAGGGTCGCTACAGTGGTGTCGGATCGGGCGTGCAGGTCCTGCAGGCGGCCAGCGCCCTGGCCCGGCGTCGGGCGGACGAAATGGCGGCCCTGGCCCGCGACCTGAGCCGGGCGGAAGCCGAGGCCCGGGCGTCGAGTCGCGCCAAGTCCGAGTTCCTGGCGGTGATGAGCCACGAGATCCGGACCCCTCTCAACGGGGTCCTGGGCGTCGCCGCCCTGATGGAGCGAAAGCTGACACAGGAGGATCTCAGGCCCCACGTCCGCACCATCCTCGATTCCGGTCAGAGCTTGCTGCGCCTGCTGACGGACGCACTCGATATGTCGCGGGCCGACGCCGGGATCCTGACGCTGGAACCCGCGCCGATGAGCCTTTCCGCCCTGGCGGCAGACCTTCTGGCCCTGTGGCGAGCCCGCGCCGAAGAGAAGGCTATTGTTCTTGAGGTCACCTGCGAGACCTCCGAGCACGACTGGGTTCACGGCGATGAAATCCGGCTCAAGCAGTTGCTGAACAATCTGATCGGGAATGCGCTCAAGTTCACGCCCTCCGGCAAAGTTCACGTCTTGCTGAAAGGCACGGCGATCGGAGATCGGACCCGGATCGACGGCGCCGTCGAGGACAGCGGCCCCGGCATCCCGGCGGACCGGATCGATCAGGTCTTCCAGCCCTTCAACACCGGGGAGGCCGGGCGTGAGGGGGCGGGCGCCGGTCTGGGCCTCGCCATCTGTCGCCAGATCGTGGAGCGAATGGGCGGCTCCATCTCAGCCGGAACCTCGACATTCGGGGGCGCCCGTTTCAGCTTTGACTTCGAGTTGGGGACCGCAACATCCACGGACCGACTCGACGGCGATACCCGTCCCGAACCCACGCCGCACAACACCCTGCATGTCCTTGTTGCGGACGATCACCCCACCAATCGGTTCCTGGCCAGCAAGCTGCTTGAAATGTTCGGCTGCAGCTTTGAGGTCGTCGAGAATGGCGCCGAGGCGCTTGAGGCTGTGCGCTCCCGTGCGTTCGATCTGGTCCTCATGGACATCAAGATGCCGGTGATGGACGGCGTGGAGGCGACACGAGCCATCCGTCAGTTCGGGGGGGGCAAGGGCTCAGTCCCCGTGCTTGCGCTGACGGCCAATGCCGACGACGCCGACGCGCGTCAGTATCTGGCCGCCGGCATGAACGCCGTTGTCTCCAAGCCCATACAGCCCGACGTCCTGCTAGATGCCATCCGCAGGGCCATGAGTCTGCCCCTACGCCACGCGGCCTGATTCCCCGTCCTTGAGAACGAAGGTGATCTTCAGATTGACGCGGTATTCGGTGATCTGGCCGCCGTCGACCACGACCTTCTGTTCCTGGACCCAGGCACCGCGAACCTGATCCAGTGTCTCGTCGGCTCGGGCAATGCCCTTCTTGATGGCGTCCTCGAAGCTGACGGTCGAGGACGAGGTGATTTCGGTGACACGGGCGACAGACATGGGACACTCCTGTTTCGGTGTCCCCCTTCAACGGTGGCGGCGGCAGCGGGTTGCGTGACCGATCCGCCCATGAAAACGCCCGCCATCCGGAAAGGAGGCGGGCGCTGTCAGATCTTCAGGCGTGACGGGCTCAGGCGAGAGCGGCGCGAACCTTGTCGGCCACAGCCTTGAAGCCGGCTTCATCGGCGGCCATCGCGGCCAGCACCTTGCGGTCCATTTCGATACCGGCCTTCGACAGGCCGTGCATGAACTGCGAATAGGTGAAGCCTTCCAGACGGGCGGCGGCGTTGATACGCTGGATCCACAGGGCGCGGAAGTTGCGCTTCTTGGTGCGGCGGTCGCGATAGGCGTACTGACCGGCGCGGTCGACGGCGGCCTTGGCGGTGCGGATGGTGTTCTTGCGACGGCCGTAGAAACCCTTGGCCTGTTTCAGAACCTTCTTGTGCTTGGCGTGCGAGACGACGCCTCTTTTGACGCGAGCCATGTGTATTTTCCCTTCGGGAAGTCCCTATCGTTCGCCGCGCGGCGGCTCACTGCTTGAGGGACTTTTGCGTTTCAAATTCGATGCGATGCGGTCAGTCGGTCGATGCAGCTACGCTCAGGCGTAGGGCATGTAGGACTTGATCTTGCGGGTGTCGGCATCGGACATCACCTGCGTGCCGCGGTTCTGCCGGATGTATTTCGAGTTGTGGCTGATCAAGCGGTGCCGCTTGCCTGCCACGCCGGCCTTGACCTTGCCGCTCGCCGTGAATTTGAAGCGCTTCTTGGCGCCCGACTTCGTCTTCAGTTTCGGCATTTTCCATTCCTTTTTCGGCGACCGGCCTTCGGACTGACAAGTCCGGAGGGTGGACGCACTGGGTTCTGGAACCGCCCAGGCATGCCTGTTCGCCCGGCGGTTCGGTACGCGAAGGCGGGCGTCATACGGCAAGGCCCTGTCGAAGGCAAGGGCGGGCTTCCAGTACCGACCCAATGCTCAGGATAAGGAACGCCGGGGCCAGGCTCGGGCCGCCGTTCCGCCCCCGGCGCACCATGCCTCACAGACAAACGCCCCGGTGCTGCGGCTCCGGGGCGTTCTTAAATCTTGCGGTGGCAGCGAAACCCTAGCGCGGCGCGAGGATCATGATCATCTGGCGGCCTTCCATGCGCGGGGCATATTCGACCTTGGCGACTTCCTCGAAGTCGGTCTGGACCTTGTTGAGCAGCTTCATGCCCAGTTCCGGGTGGGCCATTTCGCGACCGCGGAAGCGCAGGGTCACCTTGACCTTGTCGCCCTCCTCGAAGAAGCGGTGCATGGCCTTGGCCTTCACGTCGTAGTCATGGGTGTCGATGTTCGGCCGGAGCTTGATTTCCTTGAGCTCGACGATCTTCTGCTTTTTGCGCGCCGCAGCCTTCTTCTTCTGCTCCTCGAAGCGGAATTTACCGTAGTCGAGAATCTTGCAGACCGGCGTCTCGGCATTCGAGACGATCTGAACAAGATCCATACCGGCTTCTTCGGCGGCTTCCAGCGCGGACGCCAGAGGCATCACGCCCTGCTTTTCACCGTTCTGGTCGATCAGGAGCACGCGCGCGGCGCGGATGTCCTGATTCATGGGCGGCCCATCCTTGACGGGCGGAGTTTGCATCGGACGGCGAATGGGCGTCGTTTCCTTATGTGGTCGAAAGAAGATTGGCGGCTGTCATACGGAAACGCGCGGCGATCCGCCCCGTTTCCTGACTGTGCAATATGACCTTACGCGGCCCAATCTTCAAGGCGTGGGCGCCGGACGCCCTTCTGGCCAGGCCTCATACAGATCAACCACGGCAGAAAAGACACGATCCACCGTCAAATCCTCGATGGGGGCAAACTGGCCCCGCGTCTCGTTGGAGGCGACCGTGGCGGTCCTCGGCCCCCAGGGCCCATACAGCCACCACTGGGTCGGGCCGAACAGGCCGAGCGTCGGCCGGCCAAGGGCGGCGGCCACGTGCATCAGGCCCGAGTCATTGCCGACGAACAGGGCCGCCCGGTCAATAGCGGCAGCCGAGCACAGGATATCGCCCTTGCCGACACAGTCGATGCCGCGATCCCCGGCGGCCTCGAGCGCCGGGGTGGCCGGCGGACGGTCGCCCGGGCCTCCAACCGGCATGAAGCGCCAGCCATCAAAACGGGGATCGGCCTTCAACCGCTGGACCAGCTGCCCCCAGCGGTCAGCGGGCCACGACTTGCCCGGCTGGTGGGCGATGGGCGCCAGGGCGATGATCGGACCGGGGCCGGCGCCTGTGGCCAGCTGCGGATCGATGACGGCGGCGGCCTCACGCCGGGCTGTGTCGTCGAGGAAGATTTCGGGGTGAAGCGGGGCGTCAGCGCCGATCAGCCGCGTGACCATCTCGACCTTGCTGACGCCGGTTTCCCATTCGCGGGTGTAGACAACACGGCGACGGGTCGGGACCAGCCAGGCGAGGGCAGAGCCGCGGATGTCGATCACCAGATCCCAGCGTGTGTCCCGCACCTGACGCCACAGGTCGAACCAGTGTCCCGACAAGGGCTTCTTGTCGAGGATGATGATCCGCTCGACGCCGGGGGCGGCGCGGAAGAAAGGGGCCGGGGGCCGACCGCAGGCGACGGTAATCGCGGCACCCGGCAACTGGCGGCCGATCTCGCGGATCACGCCCGAGGAAATCACGCAGTCGCCGATGCGGTTTGAGGTGACGAACAGGACCTGGGGGGCGCGTGTCATGCGATTCCGTCTTCGCTTCCGGGGTCAGGTCTGGCTATCAGGGTCTGCGACCCATGGCGAGAGGAGCCGCACATGACCGACCATCTGACCCGTCCCGATGGCGAACGCCTGGCCCTGAAACAGGTCGAGGGCGAGGGGCCCATTGTCCTGTGGGTCGGGGGTTTCAGGTCGGACATGGAGGGGACCAAGGCACTGGCCCTTGAGGCTGCCGCGCGCGATCGCGGCTGGGCCTTTGTTCGCTATGACCACTTCGCCCATGGGCAATCGACGGGCGAATGGCGGAGGGCCACGGTCGGCCGCTGGTGCGACGACGCGTGTGCGCTGGTTGATCATCTGGTGGGGACGACCGGCCGGCAGGTGGTGCCGGTCGGATCGTCGATGGGCGGCTGGGTGGCGCTGAGCCTGACGCTGGCACGCCCGGATACCATCAAGGGGCTGGTCCTGATCAATCCGGCACAGGACTTTACCGAACGGCTGATGTGGCCGGACCTGGGACCTGCCCGTCAGGCCGAAATTCTGGAGACGGGCGAGATCCTGATGCCGGACGAGGGGCTGGGGCCCTATGTGCTGACCCGGACGATGTTCGAAGAGGCCCGCACGCGCATGCTGCCGGACGGGCCGCTGCCGATCCGCTGCCCGGTGCACATACTGCAGGGACGGAAGGACATCTCTGTGCCGTGGCGCCACCAACTGGGCCTGATGGCGCAGCTGGAGTCTGCGGATGTGCGGCTGGACCTGATCGCCGGGGGGGACCACCGGCTGTCAGGCCCGAAAGATCTGGCACGCATGATCGCTGCCGTCGAGGCCATGCGGTCAGTCTGATCGTGCCGCTTTTTCGAGGCCGTCCGGTATCAGGCGCCGACTCGGCGCAGGCCCCCGGCCGTGGTCGGGCGCTGCTCGCCGCCGGACAGGATCACGCGGTCGATGCGGGTCTTCTCCGCGCGGAAGGCGGCCAGATCGGCTCCGCCGAGGATGGTGCCCTCCTGGGTCTTGACCCCCGACGGGTTGATCCGTCGACCGTTCTGCCAGATCTCATAGTGAAGGTGCGGGCCGGTGGAGGCGCCGGTCGAGCCGACATAGGCGACGACCTGTCCCTGCCGGACGCGGACGCCGGCGCGGATGCCCGAGCCATAGCGCGACAGGTGGGCATAGCCAGTTTCAAGGCCGTTGGCATGACGGATACGCAGCCAGTTGCCATAGCCCCCCCAGCGGCGGGCCTCGACCACCACACCGTCAGCAGGCGCCAGCACCGGCGTGCCGGTCGGCGCGGCGAAGTCGATGCCCTGGTGCATGCGGCGGTACCCGGAGATCGGGTGACGGCGATAGCCATAGGAGGAACTGACCCGGGCCCGGTCGAGCGGCGTCCGCATGAAGGCCGAGCGCATATTCTTGCCCGAAGCATCGAAATACTGGGCCTCGGCCGAGTTGGCCGGCTTGAAGCGGTAGAAGACCTGACCCTTGAGCTCGGCATACAGAAGCTCGCCGGCCTCGACCACGCGGCCGCTTTCGGTGACGGTCTGGCTGAACACCAGGACGAACTCGTCAGAGGCCCGGATATCGCGATCCAGATCGAACTTGTGCGAGAACAGCTGGGTGGCCTTGCGGATCACCGAGCCGTTGGCGCCGGCCTGGCGGGCCGTGGCATAGATCGAACCCTTGACGGAGCTGCGGACGACGACGGTCTCGTGGGTGACCTTTTCCTCGATGGCGCGCAGCCGAAGGGCACCGTCGAAGGTGCGCGACACAGTGAGCTGGCTGGCCGGGCCCGTGCGCATGGTCAGGCCGATCAGACGCGCCCCACCCCGGCCGCCGCGCGGCTGGGCGATGGCGGTCTCGAACCGAAGGCCGGCACGGAGCTCGCTGACATCATAGGCGTTGGCGATAGTCTGGGTGACGGCGCGGGCTTCTTCTTCCGGGATACCTGTGCGGCGCACGGCCTGCTCGAAAGTTTCGCCCTTGCGAATCTGGACCGGGATGGCTTCCGGCGCGCCCATGCCCACAGGGGTACCGGCGGCCGCAATGGCCTGGGCCTCGAGCTGGGTAATGGACTCGGCGCTGACAGCAACGGGAACCTCGGCCCTTACCGGGTGGTAGACCCGGCCCGCCAGCATGGCGACCACGAGGGCCGCGCAAGCGGTGAAGATGTGCGGCGCAAGGCGCATCGGTTGGCGGCGCGGATCAAATTGAGCCATCGTTTCCCGACATATCGACGACGCCCATACGGCGCCACGCGTGATACCAGCAAGTTCCGCGCCGAAGACGCCCCTCCGGCACCGGAGGTCCGCCTATAGCCCGTCAGCCCCCCAATGTGAAGCGCAAGGGTTACGAAGTCTTAATGGCCAAGCCTGTTTTTCCGTGTTCAGGGCAGACATAGAGAGAACAAAGTCATCTGCTTCGAGTTATGCGGGATGAGAACCGCGAATCCGGCCCTGAATTGCGCGAGATCGCTGACAACATCCGACCGTTCAACCAGTGTTCCTGGGGCAACTATACAGTGCTCATGAAGCAACAGCCCGTGCATCCGCCTGCACAGCTGAACCGGACAGGGACCGGGGCGTCAAACAGGCGCCTCCCGTTCAGGGACAGGTTATAGACCTCTCGTGAGCACCTCCCCGCCATCACCTGAAGACACGGACCGTCCGCCTCCCCCCATTCGGAAGTGGCCCGGGCGGGCGTGGCCGCGCGTGTTGACTGCGGTCATCGTCGGCGTGTTGATCCTGCTGGCGGCGCTTTATCTGAACCGGCGGATGGTGGCGCGTGAGATTCTGGTCGGCTGGCTGGACCGACAGGGGATCGCCGCCGAGGTCGAGGTCGAGCGGATCGAGCTGAACGGCTTTGTCGGTCGTATTCTGGTCGGAGATCCCGAGGACCCGGACTTCGTCGCCGAGCGGGTCGAGGTGGATTACAGCCTGACCGCGCCCTGGTCAGAGACCGGATTTGGCGCCCGGCCCAGCCGCATTCGGCTGGTGGCGCCCTCGCTCAGAGCCACCTGGCAGGACGGGCGCTTCAGCTTCGGCAGCCTCGACCCCCTGATCGAACGGTTCACGGGCCGACCGGTCCAGCCCGAGGCCTCCTCCCCCCTGGTTCTGGTCGAGCAGGGCGAATTGCGCCTGACCACGGCCTACGGTTCTGTGCGGGTGGTGGCGGATGCCAGGATCGAGGACAGCCGTCTGGTCCGACTGACAGCGCGGCTGCCGGAATCGGCACTGGCGCTGGATGACCAGTCGGTGGAGGGGCTGACCGCCGATCTGGACCTGACCACGCGGGGGGATCGCACTACCCTACGCCTGACCGCTTCAGCCGAAAACGCGAGCGGTGCCGACAGCACTGCCCGTGATTTGTCGCTCACCGTCGAGGCCGTCCTCCCCTATCCGGAAGGAACCCCGCTGAGTCTCGACGGCCCGGGCCAGATCGAGTTGGCGCTGGATGCCGCAAGCTACACGGCTGGCGAGACCGAAGCGCAGACCCTGTCGCTAGACCTGTCTGGTGAGGGAGCGCTGGCGGGTATTCTGACCCGTCCCCGGTTTGAGGGACGCAGCCGGGGAGCGGCCACGGCCGGGCGACTGGCCGTCGCTGGATCAGTCGTGACGGAGGCCCGGGCGACGCTGGGTGACGCTGCGACGACCCTCGATCTGTCCGGCGAAGCTGCGCGCTGGAGCCTCGTTGGCCCGGCCCGGGTTCGGGCTGTCCGCTTTGACAGCGAGGCCTTTGGCGGTCGCGACATTGACCTTGCCACGCGGCGGCTGGTCGCCGGGGGTCGCGAGGGCCGGTTCGAGATCACCGGTCCCTGGCAGGTCGCAGCTGGAGGCATGACCTCGGGCGAGCTGAGGCTGGCCGATCTGTCGGGCCGGCTTGACCTCGATCTGGTCTCTGACGGGGCGCTGACCCTGACCGGACGGCTGGCGGCGGATAAGGGCCGCTGGCCCCTGCTGGGTACGGCCGCCGCAGATGACGTGCCGGAGCTTGGCGCGATGAAGGCCGCACTTGGCGATTTCCGGCTGGAGGCGCCCGGCTTTATCTATCGGTCCGGGATCGGAGGCGGGCGTCTGGACCTGACCCGGCCCGTCGCCATCCGGCCACGCAGCGGAGGCCAGCTGACGATCCGCGAGAGCGACGCCCCCGTTCTGGTGCTGCGAGACGGCGAGGCCCCGGGGGGGCAGTTGCGCCTGACCTCGACACGCGGCGGCGGCCTGCCCGAGGCCGAGGTGTCCGTGCCTCGCTGGGCCCTGATCCCCCGCGGGTTCGTGGCGGATTTCGACGGTCATGCCGCACTGGACTTTGGTCTCGGGCGCGGCCTGACCGTGGCCGGCGACGGACGTTTGCAGAACGTGGGCGGGGTGTTGACCGTCACCACCCTAGACTGTCTGGCCGTCACCGCGGAACGGCTGGAACTGGGGGAGAATGACGTCACCGACGTCTCGACCGGGCTGTGCCCCACCGGCACGGCGCCTCTGGTGCGGATCGCCAATGGCGGCTGGCGGGTCGCCGGACGGCTGGCCGGCGGGTCTGGCAGCGCGCCCTTCCTCGCGCTGGAGGTCGAGGACCTGTCAGGGGGGCTGGTGGCCACCGGGCTCCCGTCCGGCCTGTCGCTGGATCTGAGCGTAGCCGAAGCCGAGGTCGTCGATGCCACCCGGCCGATCCGGTTCAACCCGGTCAATGCCCGTGGCGAGGCCCATATGCGGGGCGAGTCCTGGACCGGAGGCTTCACCCTGTCACGCGCGTCCACCGTCGTCGCAACGCTCGACCTTGCCCACGACGGGAGCACCGGCATCGGCGGCGTCGATATTGCGACCGGCGAACTCGTGTTCGCCCAAGGGGGCCTTCAGCCCTCGGACCTGACCCCCATGGGCGCCGATGTGTTGGGTGAACCGGTCACCGGGACCGCGCGGTTCGACGGGCGCATCGCCTGGACGGAAGAGGACGGCACCAGCACCGGACGCCTTTCCCTCGGTGGCCTCGGCTTCTCCAGCCCCGCCGGGCGGGTCGAGGGGGTCGAAGGCACGATCGAATTCACCAGCCTTGCCCCGCTGACGACGGCGCCGGACCAGTCGCTGAGGGCGCAATCACTGGAAGTGGCCGGCGGCGTGTCCGATCTGGGCGCCACCTTCACCCTCGACAAGGCGGCCCTGACCGTTTCAGGCGCCACCCTGTCGGTGGGCGTAGGCCGCGTGACGGCCGAGCCGTTCGACATTCCGCTGGATCCGGCCGTCGCCTGGGGCGGCACCATCCGCGTCGAGCGCCTTCAGCTGGGCGATCTGGTGGCGGGCGCGGGCTTTGGCGACAAGGTCCAGCTGGATGCCGTCGTTTCCGGCCGTGTGCCCTTCGTGCGCAGCCCGGACGGCCAGATCCGTATATCGGGCGGCACGCTTGACGCCGTTCAGCCCGGGCGCCTGTCGATCCAGCGCGAAGCCCTGTCCGGGCTTGAGGCCGGCGGCGGCGGCGAGGACGTCCCCCCCAATACGGTCGAGGACCTGGCCTACCAGGCGATGGAGTATCTGGCGTTCGACACCCTGACCGCCCGCGTCGACAGTCTGGACGAGGGCCGGATCGGCGTGTTGTTCCGTATCAGGGGGCGGCACGATCCGCCCGAACGGCAGGAGCTGCGACTGGGCTGGATGGACCTGATCCGCCGCGACTTCCTCGGTGAGGAGCTGGAGCTGCCGTCCGACACCGGCATTAACCTGACGCTCGACACCACCTTCAACCTGGATCAGATCGTTTCCGACATTCTGGCCCTCAATCGCGCCCGGCGCGGTGAAGCCGATCCCGCTCCGGCGAGCGAGCCGTAACCCGAACCCGATCCGTGCGTTCAGACCCTGTTCACCCCCGTTGGCGCTGTATGGCATCGACACTGATGGAGACTTCCGGACATGAGGCCCTTTCTGCCCTACCGCAAAGCCCCCGCCCTGCTGGTCGCCGCGACCGTGCTGGCGATGGGCGCGTGCACGCCGACCATCCGCCTGGAAGTCGCCCCGATCGAGATCTACGCCAAGCTCGACGCCGACGTCCGGGTCCGCCTTGATCGGGAGCTACAAGAGCTTCTGATCGAGAACCCCAACCTGTTCTGATGAACCGAGCCCTGAAGGGTATGACCATGACTTTCCGCAAACTCTTCGTCATCGCCGCCGCCGTCGCCGCCTTGGGCGTCGCCGCCACCGGTGCGTTCGCCCAGTCCGCCGAGCAAAAGGCGATGGTGGACCGCGCCAAGGCCGAGGGCATCGTCGGCGAGCAGGCCGACGGCTATCTGGGCTTTCGCGTCAGCTCGTCCGATCCCGCCCTGAACGAGGCGGTGCAGGTGATCAACGCGGGCCGCCGTCAGGCCTATGCCCGCAGCGCCGCCGAAGCGGGCACAACCACGGCCGTCGCCGGCGCCGTGATGTTCGAGAACCAGCTGTTGCCGCGCATCACCTCGGGCCAGTGGTACCGCACCAACGACGGACGCTGGGTGCAACGCTAACTGCGGCTAGACCCGGATATCCAGATAACTGCCGGGGCGCAGGGGGCGATCCGCCGCCTGCGCTTCGGTGCTTGAGGGCTCCGCCAAGGCAGCAGCAGGGCGGAGCGCCACCTGCTGAACCGTCTCGACCTGGGCCAGCGCCTGTCTGAAAAACGCAGCCTGTGCCTGACGCACACCCGTTGCAGGTCCTGCGGGCCGCTGGATAGCAGGGTTCAGAGACGTGAAGGGGCGGATGTCGCTCATCCCTGACAGGTTAACGAACAGGGTTCAAAATTCGTTAACACGACGTCGGAATGGCGTGGGTCAAGGGCGTTCCGCAGGCGCGTTCAGAGCGTCGACCAGACGGCGGACATCGGCCGCATCGGTGAGCGGTCCAGTGTGTTTGGCGACCACGCGGCCATAGGCGTCGACGACATAGGTTTCCGGCACGCCCGCTATGCCCAGATCCAGCCCGGCCTGCCCCTCCGCATCGACCAGCACCATGGAAAACGGGTCGCCCAGTTCGTCGAGGAAGGCGCGGGTGGCCGCCGGTTCGTCCTTGTAGGCGATGCCGACGATGGCGATGCCCTGACCTTTCAGCTCCATCAGCACCGGGTGCTCGATCCGGCACGGTGCGCACCAGGAGGCGAACATATTGACCAGCATGGGCCGGCCGACGCCGGCGGTCCTGATGTCCACCTGCCCCGGCCCGGCGACGTCCCCGGTCAACATGGGCAGGACGGTCTCAGGCACCGGCTGTCCGACCAGGGCATCCGGCTTGTAGGCCGGGTCGCGATTCAGGGCCCAGCCGGCGAACAGGACGGCGAGGCCCACCAGGACCACCAGCGGCAGAAGGGCCAGCCAACGCTTCATTGATCCTTGCCCTCCAGCCGGTCGAGCTCGCGTTTCCAGCGGCGCGACTGCCTCAGGCAGCGGGCCACCACGGCGACCAGCACGCCGACCGTCACAGCCCATGCGGGCCAGACGAAGGCGGCATAGGTGCCCATATCCAGATCAACCATGCGCCCCCTCCCGTGCGCGACGTGATTTCAGGGCCAGAACCCGACGCCGGATCACCTCGGTCCGGATGGCGGTCAGCCAGACGGCGAGGAACAGGGCCAGATACGCCGCCATCATGGTCAGCAGCGGCCACAGATAGGCCGGATCCAGACTGGTCCCTCCTGCACGCAGCAGCGAGGCTGGCTGATGCAGAGTGTTCCACCAGTCGACCGAGAACTTCACGATCGGCAGGTTGATCAGGCCCACCAGACCCAGAACGGACGCCGCGCGAGCACCCCGACCCTCATCGTCAAACGCGCCGCGCAGGACCGAATAGGCGATGTAGAGCAGGAACAGCACCAGCATGGAGGTCAACCGTGCGTCCCACACCCACCAGGTGCCCCACATGGGCTGGCCCCACAGTGCACCGGTGATGAGGGCCAGACCGGTAAAAGCCGCGCCCGGCAGCACCGCCGCCCGGGCCGCCGCATCGGCCAGCGGATGTCGGAAGATCAGATAGAAGAGGCAGCTGAGACCCAGAGAGGCATAGACCGCCAGCCCCAGACTGGCGGCCGGAACATGGATGAACAGGATGCGGACCGTGTCGCCCTGCAGCGCGTCCTCGGGCACACAGAAGGCCCAGACCGAGCCCAAAGCCAGCAGCACCGCCGCGATGGCCCAGAGAGGGCCGACCAGCGGGCGGGTGACGCGCATGAACCTGTCGGGATTGGCCAGACCGAACATGGGCGCGGCTTACCCCTCTGACCGAAGGGCGGCAAGCGCCCCGCATGTCGCGGGCAGGTACGTCATGTGCGGCTGCCCCGGAGACCGGCAGCGCCGGCCAGCACGCCTATCACCACCGCCACGAGGGCGCAGGCGAACAGCAGGGCCAGCGCCGGAGCGGGCGAGCGACCGTCCGCCTGGGCGACCAGCGCCCCCGCTCCGAAGATCACCGGCGGCAGGAACAGCGGCAGGACGATGACCGCGATCAACAGGCCGCCCTTCCGCGCCCCGATGGCCAGCGCCGCGCCCAGCGCCCCGGTAGCGGAAAAGGTCAGGGCGCCGACCGCCGCCGTCAGGGCCAGCAGGGGCAATTGGGCCGGGGCGAGGCCAAGGCTGATCCCGACGGGCAGGGTCATGGCGGCCAGCGGCAGGCCAAGGGTCAGCCAGTGGGCCAGTGCCTTGAGCGCGACCACGCCCTCGTCCGGCAGGGGCCCGAGCGCCAGCAGGTCGAGGGTGCCGTCCTCGAAGTCGCGTTCGAACAGACGTTCCAGCGTCAACAAGCTGGCCAATGAAAGCGCCAACCAGACCAGGCCGGGCGCCAGATTAGCCAACTGGTCCAGGCCCGGCCCGGCGCCCAGCGGCACGATGACCGCGAGGCTCAGCAGAAAGCCGCAGGCCAGCAGCGGCCCCCCACCGCCGTTCCACGACAGGGCCATTTCGCGCCGGAGCAGAAGCAGGGCCGCGCTCATGCCGCCCCGCCTATCTCGCAGATGCGGGCCGGGATGGGCAGGGGGTCGTGGACCGCCGCCAGAAGAATGCCGCCGCCCGCCAGATGCGCCTGCATCAGCTGGCCGACCTCGCCCCGCCAACGAGCGTCAAGCGGCGACAGGGGTTCGTCCAGCAGCCAAACCGGACGCGGGGCGGCCAGCAGGCGGGCCAGCGCCAGCCGCCGCCGTTGCCCGGCCGACAGCCGCCGGACCTCGAGATCCATGAGCCCTTCAAGGCCCAGCGCCTTCACCGCTTCGTCGACGCCGCCCGGACCTCCGCCGCACCAGCCGACCTGAAAGGCCAGTTCCTCGCGCGCGGTTCGGCCGGAGCGAAACCCGTCCTGATGGCCGATCAGATGCAGATGGCGGGTGCGGGCGACCTCCGGGTGGAGATCCTGCCCGTTATCGTCGAACCGTATCCGCCCGGCCTCGGGCGTCAGCAGGCCGGCGATGGCGCGCAACAGGCTGCTCTTGCCTGCGCCATTTGCACCGGTGAACGCGACGGCCTCGCCAGGTCGGACCGTCAGGTTCAGGCCGTCGAACAGTCTGCGCTCCCCGCGCCGCACGGTCAGGCCGTCGAGCATGAGACGGATCATACCGGCACCGATGTTTTGCGAACCGCTCTCAATGTCCATGGCGCCGACAGGGATACATGGACGTGCACGCAACCGCGCACTATATCCGCGACAGCCGCAGCAGGCTTTCGCCGCGCGCGCCGGGGACCTGTGTGCCCCTGCGTCTGTCGCGCGATCGCGCAACCGGATGTCCGGGCGGCCTTTGCCAGAGGAAGCTCTCCATGCCGTCAATCGACACTCACGCCACCCGCCGGGATCTCGCCGTCGGGCGTAAGAAGTATGCCTATTACAGCCTTGCCGCCGCAGAGGAAGCCGGTCTCACCGGGATTTCCCGCCTGCCGCGCTCGATGAAGGTTCTGCTGGAGAACCTGCTGCGGAACGAGGACGGCGTCTCGGTCACCGCCGATGACCTGAAAGCTGTCGCCGCCTGGGTCGAGAACAAGGGCTCGGTCGAGCACGAGATCGCCTTCCGTCCGGCGCGCGTGCTGATGCAGGATTTCACGGGCGTTCCGGCCGTCGTCGACCTGGCCGCCATGCGCGACGCCATGGCCAAGCTGGAAGCCGATCCCAAGAAGATCAATCCGCTGAACCCCGTCGACCTGGTCATCGACCACTCGGTCATGGTGGACCACTACGGCACGCCCGAAGCCTTCGAGGCCAATGTCGCCCGCGAGTATGAGCGCAATATCGAGCGTTACAAGTTCCTGCGCTGGGGCTCGTCGGCCTTCAACAATTTCCGCGTCGTGCCCCCGGGCACCGGCATCTGCCACCAGGTGAACCTGGAGCATCTGGCCCAGACCGTCTGGACCGCCGAGGAAGGCAAGAAGACTGTCGCCTATCCCGACACTGTGGTCGGCACCGACTCCCACACCACCATGATCAACGGCCTGTCGGTTCTGGGCTGGGGCGTGGGCGGCATCGAGGCCGAGGCCGCCATGCTGGGCCAGCCGATCCCGATGCTGATCCCCGAGGTTATCGGCTTCAAGCTGACCGGTCGCCTGCCGGAAGGTGCCACCGCCACCGATCTGGTGCTGACCGTCACCCAGATGCTGCGCAAGAAGGGCGTGGTCGGCAAGTTCGTGGAATTCTTCGGCCCGGGCGTCAACGTCCTGACCATCGAGGACCAGGCGACCATCGCCAACATGGCCCCCGAATACGGCGCGACCTGCGGCTTCTTCCCGGTGTCGCAGGCCACCCTCGACTATCTGACGGCCACCGGCCGCGACAAGGCGCGGGTTGCGTTGGTCAAGGCCTATGCGGAGGCGCAAGGGCTCTGGATCGACGCCAGCTCCGAGGACCCGGTGTTCACCGACGTTCTGGAACTGGACATGGCCGAGGTCGTGCCGTCGCTGGCCGGACCCAAGCGCCCGCAGGACCGGGTCGAGCTGACCAATGCCGCCCCGGCCTTCCAGACTGCGCTGGGTGAGGTGTTCGGCCGCGAGACCGACGCACCGCGCGTCGCCGTCGAGGGTGAGAAATTCGATCTGGGTGATGGCGACGTGGTGATCGCCGCCATTACCAGCTGCACCAACACCTCCAACCCGTCGGTGCTGATCGCCGCCGGTCTGGTGGCGCGCAAGGCCCGCAAGCTGGGCCTGTCGGTCAAGCCGTGGGTCAAGACCTCGCTGGCGCCCGGCTCGCAGGTGGTCACCGACTATCTGACCGCCGCCGGCCTGCAGGAAGATCTGGACGCCATGGGCTTCAACCTGGTCGGCTATGGCTGCACAACCTGTATCGGCAACTCGGGTCCGCTGGATCCCGCCGTGTCGAAGGCCATCAATGACAATGGTCTGGTGGCGACCTCGGTCCTGTCGGGTAACCGCAATTTCGAGGGCCGGGTAAACCCCGACGTGCAGGCCAACTATCTGGCCAGCCCGCCGCTGGTCGTCGCCTATGCCCTGGCCGGTTCTATGCACATCGACATCACCAAAGATCCGATCGGCAAGGACAAGAAGGGCAAGGATGTCTTCCTGAAGGACGTCTGGCCCACCAATCAGGAAATCGCCGACATCCAGAAGAAGGCCGTCACCCCGGCCATGTTCGCCAAGCGCTACGCCGACGTCTTCAAGGGCGACAGGCACTGGCAGGGTATCGAGACCGCCGGTGGCCAGACCTATACCTGGGACGACACCTCGACCTATGTGCAGAACCCGCCCTATTTCGACGGCATGACGATGGAGCCGGCGGCCGTCACGGATGTGGTCGAGGCGCGCATCCTGGGCATCTTCGGCGACTCGATTACCACCGACCACATCAGCCCGGCCGGTTCGATCAAGAAGAGCTCACCCGCCGGGGTCTATCTGACCGAGCACGGCGTCGATGCGCTGGACTTTAACTCGTACGGGGCCCGTCGCGGTAACCACGAGGTGATGATGCGCGGCACCTTCGCCAACATCCGCATCCGGAACAAGATCACCCCGGACATCGAAGGCGGCGTGACCAAGCATTTCCCGTCGGGCGACACCATGTCGATCTATGACGCGGCCATGCGCTACCAGGCCGAAGGCCGTCCGCTGGTCGTGTTCGCCGGCAAGGAATACGGCACGGGCTCGTCGCGGGACTGGGCGGCCAAGGGCACGCGCCTGCTGGGCGTTCGCGCGGTCATCGCCGAGAGCTATGAGCGGATTCACCGCTCGAACCTGATCGGCATGGGCGTTGTGCCGCTGCAGTTCAAACAGGACGGCTGGACCCGGCTGGGCCTGACCGGCGAGGAGATCGTCACCATTCGCGGCCTGTCAGATGCCAATGTCGGCAAGCTGAAGCCGCGTCAGGATCTGTGGGTGGAGCTGTTCCGCGCCGCCGACGGCAAGATGGCCCGCTTCCCGGTGCGCTGCCGCATCGATAACGCCACCGAGCTGGAATACTTCACCGCCGGGGGCGTCATGCCCTATGTGCTGCGGAACCTGGCCAAGGACTGACGGTGCGTCACGACCTGAACATGGAACAGGCCGGGGTTCGCTCCGGCCTTTTTCATGTCAGGCGCCCGGGACGAACGCCTCGCGGCACAGCTGGGCGCCGAGGGCGTCGGCGAGCCTCACGCGCCGTTCCGCGAGGTCGCCGCCGGGGCCCGGCAGAGTCGCCGAAAGGGGATAGCGTCCAACGACCCGACCGCGCGAATCCATGAGATCGACACTGCCGGACAGACGCCCGCGCCCTTCGTCGTCCAGCAGGGTGCCGCCCCGATCGAGCGCGTGGATGAAGACGACGGCGCGCAGCACGGTCTGGCCACGGGCACAGGCGTCAGTCCGGCCGCGGAAGGCCGGGATGAACGCGCGGGAGAAGTCATCCGGCGGGTTGTAGTAGCTGCTGCGGACCTCGATCCGGTCGATCCGGAACGAGGAGGCCTGTGCAGGCGGGATCGCGATCCGCGCCTCGGGATCCATATCCCAGAAATCAGACGTGCATCCGCCGAGCGCGAGGGTCGCTGCAGCCAAAATCAGTGGGCGGGTCCGCATCAGTTCGGCGTCGCGTTGTGCGGCCCGGGACGGCGCGGGTTGCGGGAGAAGGCGGCATCGCACAGGGCACGACCGAAGGCCTCGGCGACGATCATCTGGCGGTCGCCGAAGATGCCCGCCATGCGCCCGCCCGCATCGACCTCGACCACCAGCGGGTAGCGGCCTACGACAAGATTATCGCGACGGGGATCGACCAATTCGGCCACGGCGCGGACCTGATGCCGGCCTTCGCCATTGAGTGCGACCTCGAGTCGTCCGGCGCGGTGCACGTCCTCGACGTGAAGTCTGAGGTCGAGCGGCCAGGTGCCGTAGGCGCACGTGCGCATCTCCTCTCCTACCTCGTCGATAAAGGTTTCGGAGAAATCGTCCTCGACCTGCAGCCAGTCGCTGGACATGTAGATGGTCCCGATCGAGGCGGTCTCTGCCAGGCCGGGCGGCAGGTCGAGCGGGGGGCCACCCTCAATGACGGGAGCACAGGCGGCGGTGGTCGCAAGGGCCAGTGTGGCCGTAACGAGAGACAGGGGGCGGTTCATTTCAGGGGCCGGGGTTATGACGAAAGCCTGATCCGCCACATGCCCTGACTTTTCACGGCCCCCTAGTGTATTTTCCGCAATGAAGGCGGCAGACTCAGTCCAGTTTCAGGGCGGCGGCCAGCAGGCGGGCTTCGGCGGCGCGGCTGGAGCCGGTGCGCCATGCAACCACAATCTCGCGACGCGGCGCGTCGGCGCTGATCGGCCGGACCACGACGCCGGGGTCGTCGGCAAGGCCGGCCCGCACGGCCATTTCCGGAAGGAAGCTGACCCCCAGCCCCGAAGACACCATCTGCACCAGCGTATGCAGCGACGTCGCGGCAAAGACATCTTCTCCCCGGGGCGCTTCGATGTCGAACGCCGCGAGCGCCTGGTCCCGGAGACAGTGGCCATCTTCCAGCAAGATCAGGTCGTCGGCGCGGAGCGACCCCGGAGGGATAGGGCCCGTGCCGGCCAGCCGATGGCCAATGGGGGCGGCGGCCAGAATCTCGTCATCGCCGATGCGGGCGTGATCGATGCCTGGCGCATCGTACGGCAGGGCGATGACGGCGGCGTCCAGCTGTCCAGCCTTCAGACCGGCGACCAAACGGGGGGTCAGATCTTCGCGGATGAACAGCCGCAGGGCCGGATAGGCGATCTTCAATCCCGGCAGTTTGGCGGGCAACAGGAAGGGGGCGACGGTCGGAATCACCCCGAGGCGAAAGCGGCCGGACAGGGGCTTGCCGGCATTGCGCGCTGCCTCGACCAGATCCTCGGTGCGCGCCAGGACGTCCTCGGCCCGGCGCACGGCCTCGGAGCCGACGGCGGTCAGCTGGACCCGACCCCGGGTGCGCTCGACGACGGCGGCGCCCAGAATCCGCTCCAGCTCCTGCACGCCCGAACTCAACGCCGGTTGGCTGACATGCGCAGCCTCGGCGGCCCGGCTGAACGAGCCATGCTCGGCGAGCAGTTTCAGATACTGCAGCTGGCGAAGGGTGGGCAGCATGCGGACACTCCGGAGGGACAGTCCGCCACTATACGGCTTCGCATAAGCGAAATCTATTCGCGGGTGCGAAAGGATTGATTTGACTTCCTCGGGCTGAGCCCCCAAGTCCCGGCCGTGCGGTCGGCTCCCCCCGGCCCGTGACATTCATTCATCCCAGACCAAGGAGTGCCCATGCTCGGCGTCGGCGAAAAACTGCCTGCATTCAAAATCATCGGTGTGAAGCCCGGTTTCAACAGCCACGAAGAGGACGGCGTCTCGGCCTTTGAGCCGGTCACCGAGGCCAGCTTCGAAGGCAAGTGGAAGGTCATCTTCTTCTATCCGAAGGACTTCACCTTCGTCTGCCCGACTGAAATCGCCGAATTCGCCTCGCTGGCCCGCGACTTCGAAGACCGCGACACCGTGGTGCTCGGCGGCTCGACCGACAACGAGTTCGTCAAGCTGGCCTGGCGTCGCGACCACGCCGACCTGAACAAGCTGCCGATCTGGCAGTTCGCCGACAACGGCGGCAAGTTCGCCCGCGAACTGGGCATCCTGAACGAGGACGAGGGCGTCGCCCTGCGCGCCACCTTCGTCGTCGATCCGCACAATGTCGTCCAGCATGTCTATGTGACCAATCTGAACGTGGGTCGCGCCCCGGCCGATACCCTGCGTGTCGTGGACGCCCTGCAGACCGACGAGCTGTGCGCCTGCAACCGCCCCGTCGGCGGCGAGACGCTCGCCGCGTAAGGCGGCGACCTGAGTTGTGGAAGGCGGTGGTACGTGATCGCCGCCTTCCGCGCTCGCTTTCTTTTTTGGGCGCTATGCTCGGCTCGCGGAGCCTCGCGGCTTGAGCGCGATCGCGCCTGAACCCTCCATGTCCATATGCGGCTCAAGCAGCGAGCGACCGCGTCGCGAGCGGTAGCCGCTTCCCGAAGGGAAACCTCGAAAATGTCCCTCGACGCCCTGCGTGATCTGATCCCGGCCTATGCCAAGGATATCTCGTTGAATCTCAGCTCGCTGGCCAGCGAGACGGTGCTGAACGACCAGCAGAAGTGGGGCTGTTTCCTCGCCTCGGCCCATGCAGTGGGCACGGTGCCGGTAGTGCGCGCAATCGAGGCCACCGCGGCCGGGAAGCTGACGCCCGAAGCGCTGAATGCGGCCCGTGCTGCGGCGGCCATTATGGGCATGAACAACATCTACTACCGGTCCCTGCACCTGATGAAGAACAAGGAATACGGGACCCTGCCGGCGCGGCTGCGGATGAACGTCATCGCCAACCCCGGCGTCGACAAGATGGACTTCGAGCTGTGGTGCACGGCGGTGTCAGCCATCAATGGCTGCGGCGCCTGTATTGATGCCCATGAGGCGCCCCTGCGCCAGCACGGTTTTACCGCGCCCCAGGTCCAGGCCGCCCTGCGCATCGGCGCGGTCGTGCATGCCGCCGGCCGCATCGTCGCCTCGGCCGAGGCACTGAACGCCTGATCAGAGGGCGGCGGCGCGGGCGTCCATATGGGCGATCCAGCGCGCAAAGCCGCCGCCCATGACGCCATCGACAGGCTCAGCCAGGGCACCGACGCCCGGTCCCTCGACGATGAAGGTCCAGGTGGGCGTGACCACGCCGTCGGCCAGCGACCAGGTGACGATCAGATCGGCCCGGGTCGCCATGGACCGGAGCGGCCCGAACGGCGCATGGAGACGGACTTCTCCGTAAACGTCGGGCACGACCCGCCCGTGGTCGAGGCGGGTGCCATCAGGCATGGCCTCGCACCAGCAACCACCGGGTGCCAGGTCGAGACTGAGATTGGCGGCATCCCCGGTGTAGCTGTGCGCCGGATCCCACCATAGTTCCACCTCCGAGAACGCGTCTGCCACCCCGGCAGGACCGAGACGGGTCGGGCCCTGAAACTTCAGGGTGAAGGCGTCTTCGCTCCGAGAAACAATCTCTGCGGCGACGGGAGAATTCACCAGCCCTGCAAGGGCGAGGGCGAAAGCAAACATCAGAGTGCGCATGATCAAGCCTTCTCGAAGGTCAGGGGTTCGCCCCAGAAGCGTTCGACGCGTTCGCTCTGGCCACCGGGAGATCCGGTCGTCAGGAACCTCAGACGCCCCTGATCACCCAGCGCATATTCCGGATGGCGGCCGAAATAGCGCTCCAGCGCATCGGCCACAGCGTCGGGCTGGCCAATGACCGGCGTGCCTTCGGGCAGGGCCTCGGCGAACAGGGGGGCGACGATGCCATAGTGGGTGCAGCCCAGGATCACCTTGTCCGGCCAGCGACCAATGCGACGGCGGAGCGCCTGGACATGATCGCGCACCGTGCTCCGCAGTTCGTCCTCGGCCAGACCGGCCTCGATCTGTCCGGCCAGTCCCGGGCAGGGTTCGGTGAAGACGGCCAGGTCCTCGCGCCGCTTGTCGATCTCGATTTCGTAGACGCGGCTGTTGGCCGTGGCCTGGGTGCAGAACAGGCCCAGAACCTCGACCGCCGACTTGCGTTCGTCGCGGAAGCGGTCGTCCGTTTCGCGGGCATAGGTCCACGGCAGGCCGGTCGCGGCCTCTATGGTCGGGACGATGATGCCCAGCACGTTTACGGGCCGCCCGAAGGTTCGCGCGGCCTCGGGCACCCAGGTCTGCTGCAGGCGGCGAAGAGCGATGGCCGACGCCGTATTACAGGCCAGTACGACGACGGACGCCCCTTCGGCGAACAGCCGCTCGCAGCCCGCGCGGGTCAGATCAACGATCTCCTCGCCCTTCAGGCCGCCATAGGGCGCGTGTTTCTGGTCGGCAAGATAGAGAAAGTTCCGCCCGGCGAAACGCCGCGTCAGCGTGCGGTGGATGGTCAGGCCGCCCACCCCGGAATCGAACACACCAATGGCCATCAGGGCCCCTTCATTACGCGCGGCACGGGCCGGACCCGTCGCCCTCCCTCATGCCCGGCGCGCCGGACCCATGGCAAGCCCCGGATCACAAGGTCACACCGGCGGTCATTACAGTCCGTTGAGGTGACGGGAGCCGCGTCATGGCCTAGGCTGCGATCCAACATCACCAAGGGAGCCATTTTTCATGGACAGACGCCAGCTTCTCGCCGCAGGGGGCAGTCTTTTTGCCCTCACCGGCTGCGCCAATATGGGCATGGGCATGGGAGGCGGATCGTCCGCCGGCCTGAGCCCCGAAGCCCTCGCCCGCGATGCCGAGATCGCGCGGGCCGTGTTGCCGCAACAGACGCCGCGTGCCGAGCTGCTGCAGCCGTGGACCGGCCCCTATGAAGGCGTGCCGCCCTGGCCGTCGGTGACCGCCGACAAGCTGAAGGTGGCCATCGTCGAGGGCATCGACCTGCAGCGGGCCGAGATCAACGCCATCGCCGATAACCCCAAGCCACCGACCTTCGCCAACACCATGGTCGCCCTGCAGATGGCGGGCGAACCGCTGGGCCGCGCCCTCAGCCTGTTCGGGGTGATGAGCTCCAACATCGGTTCGGCCGACTATCAGGCCGTCCAGCGCGAGGTGTCGCCCCTGCTGTCGGCCGCCGGCGACGAGACGACCTTCAACGCCAAACTGTTCGCCCGGATCAAGGCCGTGGCCGACGGCGCCCGCGCCGCGGGCCTGACGCCGGAGCAGACCCGGATCGCCGAGCGCAGCCGCGACAGCTTTACCCGCAACGGGGCCGCCCTGGATGCCGCAGGCAAGGCCGAGCTGGGCCGCATCAACTCGGCCCTGTCCAGCGCCTTCACCCGCTTCGGTCAGGCCGTGGTGGCCGACGAGAACACCTGGACCGTGCTGACGGACGAATCCCAGACCGCGGGGCTGCCTGCGTCGAACAAGGCTGCTGCGGCCGCGGCGGCGCGCGACCGGGACGTCGAGGGCTGGGCCATCGTCAACACGCGCTCGAGCGTCGACCCATATCTGAGCTTTGCCGACGACCGCGCCATGCGAGAAGTCGTCTGGCGCAAATTCGTCAATCGGGGTGACAACGGCGGCGCCAACGACACCAACGACACCATCGCCGAGATCGTGAAGCTGCGAGCCGAGCGCGCCCGCCTGCTGGGCTATGCCCATCATGCCGAATGGCGGATGCAGGACACCATGGCCAAGACCCCCGAGGCAGCGATGGACCTGATGATGCGGGTCTGGGAGCCGGCCAAGGCGCGTGTCACCGAAGAGGTCGCCGACATGCGCGCCATCGCCGGTCACGACATCGAGCCGTGGGACTATCTGTACTATGCCGAGAAGGTCCGGAAGCAGAAGTACGACCTCGATCAGAACGAGCTGAAGCCCTATTTCGAACTGAATGCGGTGAAGCGTGGTGCCTTCTACATGGCCGAGCGCCTGTACGGTTACACCTTCACCCCGGTGCCCGCCGGGTCGGTGCCGGTCTTCCACCCCGACGTCGAGGTGTTCGAGGTCAAGGACAAGGCCTCGGGCCGTCACATCGGCCTGTTCTACTCCGACGACTTCGCCCGCCCGGGCAAGCGCTCGGGCGCGTGGATGACCAGCTATCGTCTGGGCTGGGCCTATGACGGGGGCGGCAACCAGCTGGTCTCGAACAACAACAACTTCATCAAGGCCGAGGCCGGTCAGCCCCTGCTGATCTCGCTGGACGATGCCGAGACCCTGTTCCACGAGTTCGGTCACGCCCTGCACTATCTGTCCTACAAGGTGACCTACCCGTCGCTGGGCGGAACGCCGCGTGACTACGTCGAGTATCCGTCGCAGGTGCACGAGCACTGGGTGCTGTCGCGACCGATCCTCGATGGCTTCATGAAGCACGTCGAAACCGGTCAGCCCATGCCGCAGGAGCTGGTCGACAAGATCGAGGCGGCGGCCACCTTCAACCAGGGCTATGCCACCGTCAGCTATCTGTCGTCGGCCCTGGTCGACATGGACCTGCACACCCGGGCCAACCCGCCGACCGACATCGACGCCTTTGAGCGGGAGAGCCTGGCGCGGTTCGGCATGCCGGACGAGATTGTGATGCGGCACCGCCTGCCGCAGTTCAATCACCTGTTCACCTCGGACGCCTATTCGGCGGGCTATTACAGCTACCTGTGGTCCGAGGTGATGGACGCCGACACCTGGGCCTATTTCGAGCAGTCGGGTGATGTCTTCAATCCGGACATCGCCAGTCGCTACAAGGCGATCATTCTGGCCGAAGGCAACACTACCGACCGCGGCGAAGCCTATCGCCGCTTCCGTGGACGGGATCCGGACGTTGCCGCCCTGCTGCGGGTTCGCGGGTTTCCCGTCAACTAGTGACGCGACCGCTCGCCGCGCGGCGGCTCGCTGCTTGAGCGTGACGAGCATGAAGATGGGGGGCCGGGGGAGCGATCCTCCGGCCCCTTTTCGTGTGCGTCAGCCACTGTTCCGGAGGCCGGCGGCGATGCCGTTCAGAGCGACGAGGATGCCCTCGCGCACGGCAGGGTCGTCATCACCGGCGCGGCGGCGGCGGATCAGCTCGACCTGCAAATGGTTGAGCGGCTCGATATAGGGCAGGCGCAGCTGGATCAGGCGCGCCAGTTCGGGCTGTCGTTCCAGCAGGCTGGACTGGCCGGTCAGGCGCATGACGGCGTCGTGGGTCAGCTGCCATTCGGCGGCGATCCGGCCGTGGATGTCTTCGGCCAGCACCCGGTCCGGCACCAGACTGGCATAGCGGCGGGCCACGGCCATGTCCGACTTGGCCATGACCATTTCCATGTTCTGGATCAGGGTGGCGAGGAAGGGCCAGTCGCCGACCAGTCCTTTCAGTGTATCCACCTCGGCGTCATCCAGAGTGGCAAGGGCCGAGCCGAAGCCGTACCAGCCGGGCAGCATGACCCGCGACTGGCTCCAGCTGAACACCCAGGGAATGGCCCGCAGATCCTCGATCCGCGTCGAGGAGCTGCGCGAGGCGGGGCGGGAACCGATCTTCAGTTCTGACAGTTCGGAGATCGGCGTCGCGGCGCGGAAATAGTCGATGAAGCCGGGCGTCTCATAGACGAGGGCACGGTAAGCCTGCATCGATGCCTCGCTGAGGCGCGAGATCAGGGGGCCATGCCGTTCAGCCGGACCCTCCCCGCTTTCCTTGCGCAGCGAGGCCAGCACCACGCCACTGGTCAGGGCATCCAGATTGCGCCGGGCGACGCCGGGTTCACCGTATTTGTTGGCGATGACCTCGCCCTGTTCGGTCACGCGGATACGGCCCTCGACCGTGCCGCGCGGCTGGGCGACGACGCCGGCAAAGCTGGAGCCCCCGCCCCGGCCGACCGCGCCGCCCCGGCCGTGAAACAGCTGCAGCCCCACGCCGGCCTCGCGCGCGACGTCGCGCAGCGCCCTGGAAGCGTGGTTCAGCTCCCACGTCGAGGTGAGATAGGAGCCGTCCTTGTTGGAGTCGGAATAGCCGATCATCACCTCCTGCACCCCGCGCGCGCGGGCCAGCGCCAGCGGCGCGGGCTCGGCCATCAGGGCGCGCAGGGTGACGGGCGCGGCCTGAAGGTCGGTGATGGTCTCGAAGAGGGGAACGGCCTGGATGGGGCAGGTCCCGGGCGATGCCGGGTCGAACAGGCCGACTTCCTTCAGCACCAGATAGACTTCCAGAAGATCGGACGGGCTTTCGGTCTTGGAAACGATATAGGTGCGGATGGCGCCCGGGCCGAAGGTGTCGATCGCGCGCGCGGCCGCCAAGAGGATGGCGCGCTCCTTGAGCGTCTCTTCGGCATAGTCGCTCGCCCCCGGCACGAACAGCGGGCGACGGCTGGCCAGTTCGGCGCGCAGCAGCGCCATCCGCCCGGCCTCGTCGCGCATGGCATAGTCATCGGCGACACCGGCGACGCGGAACAGATCGGCGACGACCCGCTCGTGCACATCGGCATTCTGGCGCATATCGATCACCGCAAGATGGAAGCCGAAGGCCTCTACCCGGTCGATCAGGCGAGACAGGGCATCATCGGTGAAGGCCTGAACGTCTGCCGCCTGCAGGGCATTCCGCAGCACCTTCAGATCGGCAATGAAGGGCTCGGGTCTGCCGTATGACTCGGCGGTAAAGCCGGGCGGGCGGGGTGGCGGTGCTCCCACCTTGGCCTGATAGTCGGCGGCGAGGCGCGCATAGATCTGGGTCAGCGCCCGGCGAAAGGGCTCGCCCTGACGGTGGGGCGAAGTGTCGCCCGAGGCGTCCGACAGTGCCGTCAGTTCGGGCGTGGGCTCGACCAATTCCTCGGACAGGCTGAGCTCTGCACCCAACGCATGAACCGAGTCGAGACAGGCGCCCAGCGCCGCCCGCGTCTGGGTGCGGAAGGCCGCGTCCATGACCGAGGCATCGACATTGGGATTGCCATCGCGGTCGCCGCCGACCCAGCTGCCGACCGTAAGGAAGGGCTTGAGGTCCGGCGCGTCCAGCCGCTTGCGCCAGGCATTCAGGTGCTCGGGCACCGCCTCAAGAAAGACCTGCTCCAGAAAGGAGACCACGGTGTCGATTTCGTCCTGCACGACGAGGCCGGAGGTGCGGACCAGACGGGTGGCCCACAGCAGGAACACCTGCCGCCGCAGCGCCGGGCTGGGCCCCTGCCCCTCGCCGCGCCCGTCCAGAAGGGCCGACAGGGCCGCGATCCGGTCGAGCACGCTCTTGCGACGGACCTCGGACGGGTGGGCCGTCAGCACCGGCGAAATCAGGCCCCGGGCGAGGATGTTGATCACCGCCTTGCGGTCTGCGCCGCCGCCGGACAGCCAGGCCAGCGCCGCCTCGGGCGTATCCGGGCGATCGTCGGTAGTGGCACCCTGACCTTCCGCGTCGCGGGCGCGTCTGCGGGCCTCGCGGTCCTCGGCGACATTGGCCAGCAGGGAAAAGATGGCAAAGCCATGGGTCAGGCCCACCGCCTGTTCCGAGCTGAGCCCGGCCAGCAGGCGTTCCAGCTCGGACGCGTCGCGGGTGTCGGCCCCGTCGCGGTGATAGGCCACGGAGGCCCGGCGAACCGCCTCGATCCGGTCATACAGATCCTCGCCCCCCGCCTCGCGGATGACGTCGCCCAGCACACTGCCCAGCAGGCGGACCTCTTCGCGCAGGCGGTCGGGGGTCGCGGTGTCGGCGAGCAGGGTGTCGGTCATGGGCTCTCCTTGAAGATCAACGATAGGCGTGCCATGCCCCGGAAGGACAGGCGGCGCGTCCCTGCGTAACGGAATTTGTGCAGTTCCGTGCCCTGCGGCTCGGCAGAATGGGGCCCGACTTGCCCTTTTCCCGGTTTTCCGCCATACACCGCCGCTTCCGGCGCAAGTTGACCTCGCGCCCTCCACCCGGACGATCCCCGCATGCGACGCGGGATGAGCCGGGAGAGGCCCCCAGCCGACGTGATCGTCCGCTGGGGCTGAGGTCGTTTTGTGCGTGACTTGAGGTTCTGATGTTCGAGGCTCTGAACGAGCGACTGACAGGCGTCTTTGACCGGATCACCGGCCGCGGCGCCCTGTCCGAAAAGGACATTGCCGAGGCGATGCGCGAGGTGCGCGTGGCCCTGCTGGAGGCCGACGTCGCCCTGCCCGTGGTCAAGGACTTCATCGCCTTCGCCAGCGAAAAGGCCAAGGGTGAGGAGGTCATCCGCTCGGTCAAGCCGGCCGATCAGGTGGTCAAGATCGTCTATGACGGCCTGATCGAGATGCTGGGCGGCGAGGAGCCGGTCGGCATCAATTTGAACGCCACCCCGCCCGCCGTGATCCTGATGGCCGGCCTGCAGGGCTCGGGCAAGACCACCAGCTCGGCCAAGCTGGCACTGCGCCTGACAAAGTTCGACAAGAAGAAGGTCATGATGGCCTCGCTGGACACGCGTCGTCCGGCGGCCATGGAGCAGCTGGCTACGCTTGGCCAGCAGATTGAGGTCGCGACCCTGCCGATCGTGGCGGGCGAAAGCGCGGTCCAGATCACCAAGCGCGCCCTGCAATCGGCGAAACTGCAGGGCTTTGACGTCCTGATCCTGGATACCGCCGGACGCATCACCCTCGACGAGGGTCTGATGAATGAGGTGGCCGAGGTCGCCGCGGTGTCGAAGCCGGTGGAAACCCTGCTGGTCGCCGACAGCCTGACCGGTCAGGACGCGGTGCGCACGGCCAGGGCCTTCCACGAGCGGCTGCCGCTGACCGGGCTGGTGCTGACCCGCGCCGACGGCGACGGCCGCGGCGGCGCCATGCTGTCGATGCGGGCCGTCACCGGCCTGCCGATCAAATACATCGGCGCGGGCGAGAAGGTCGACGCCCTTGACGTGTTCGACGCCCGCCGCGTCGCCGGTCGCATCCTGGGCCAGGGCGATATCGTGGCCCTGGTCGAAAAGGCCAGTCAGGACCTCGATGCCGCCAAGGCCGAGGCCATGGCGAAAAAGCTGGCCAAGGGCAAGTTTGACCTCGACGACCTCGCGGCCCAGCTGCAGCAGATGAAGCAGATGGGCGGCCTTCAGGGGATCATGGGCATGCTGCCCGGCGTGGCCAAGATGAAGGCCCAGATGGCCGAAACCGGCGTCGACGACCGGATGATCGGACGCCAGCAGGCGATCCTGAGCTCGATGACGAAGGCCGAGCGGAAGAAGCCCGACCTGCTCAACGCCAGCCGCAAGAAGCGCATCGCCGCCGGCGCCGGCGTCGAGGTCCAGGACATCAACCGCCTGCTGAAACAGCACCGCCAGATGGCCGATATGGTCAAGTCTCTGGCGCGCGGCGGCCCCAAAAAGATGCAGCAGATGGCCGCCATGCTGGGCGGTCTCGGCGGCGGACCCGGCCAGCCTGACATGGCCCGGCTGAAGGCCATGGGCGGCGGGCGGATGCCCGAGCCCTCGGCCGAAGAGATGAAGGCCATCCAGGACCGGCTGTCCGGTCTGGGTGGCGGCATGCCCCCCGGTGGACTGCCCGGCCTGCCCGGTCTGCCCACCAAGAAATCCTGACCCGTTTCCCTGAAGAAAGAGACTGAAAATGCTGAAGATTCGTCTGTCGCGTGGCGGCACCAAGAAGCGCCCCTACTATCACATCGTGATCGCCGACAGCCACGCCCCGCGCGATGGCAAGTTCATTGAGCGCGTCGGCACCTACAACCCGATGCTGCCCAAGGACGGCGACAAGCCGCGCGTCACCCTGAAGGCCGATCGCATCTCGGAATGGCTGGGCAAGGGCGCCCAGCCGACCGACCGCGTCGCCCGCTTCATCAGCCAGAGCCAGGACGAAGCCCTGGTCGGAAAGGTCAAGTGGACCCAGGGCAACAACCCGAACAAGGGTCAGCCGGGCAAGAAGGCCCAGGAACGCGCCGCCGAGCGCGCCCAGCGCGAAGCTGACCGTCTGGAAGCCGAAGCCGCTGCCAAGGCCGAAGCCGCCGAAGCCGCTGCCAAGGCCAAGGAAGAAGCCGAAGCCGCCAGGAACGCTCCGGCGGAAGAAGCGCCCGCCGAGGAGGCTCCGGCTGCCGAAGCCGCCGCTGAAGAGGCTGCTGCCGAAGAGGCTCCCGCCGCCGAAGAGGCGACCGAGGAAAAGGCCGAGGGCTGATTTCCCCGCGCGACATGAACAGGGGCGGTGTCCATGCGGCACCGCCCTTTTTCATGGGCGCCGGTCTGCTGTAGAGGCTCGGACATGACGACAGACAGATTGATCCTCGTGGCCCAGGTGGGCGGCGCCTTTGGCGTGAAGGGCGAGGTGCGCCTGACCACCTTCACGGCCGAACCCATGACCGTGATGGATTATGGCCCGCTGTTGCGCGCCGACGGCACCCCGGCCCTGACCCTGACCATCGCCCGGCCGGACAAGAAGGGCGTGGTGGGCCGCGCCGAACAGGTGAAGACGCGTGAGGACGCCGAGGCCCTGCGCGGCCTCAAGCTCTACATCGCCCGCGGTACCCTGCCCCCGCCCGAGGAGGACGAATTCTATCTGGCTGACCTGATCGGCCTCGAGGCCCGCGATGCGGCCGATAGGGTGATCGGCTCGGTCCGGGCCGTGCAGAATTTCGGCGCCGACGACATGCTGGAGATCACGCCGCTCGGCGGCGGGCAGACCTGGTACCTGCCCTTCACCCGCGAAGCTGTGCCGGAGATCCACACGGCCGACGGCTGGCTGCGCGCCCTGCGCCCCGCCGAAGTGGGTGAACGCGAGCCGGACTGAGGCTCTACTCCTCCGCGTCGCCCAGACCCATCATGTGGAAGCCGGCGTCGACGTGCACCACTTCGCCCGTCGTCGAGAAGCCGAGATCCGAGCACAGCCACAGGGCACAACCGGCTACCCCCTCCATCGAGGTGTCTTCCTTCATGGCCGACATGGCGCGGCCCTGGGCGATCATGCCGCGACCGCCGGAGATGCCAGCCAGCGACAGCGTGCGCATGGCCCCGGCCGAGATGGCGTTGACGCGGATACCCTTGGGGCCGAGGTCGCGGGCGATGTAGCGGGTCGCGGCCTCCAGCCCGGCCTTGGCCACGCCCATGGTATTGTAGTTGGGGATGGCCCGCTCGGCACCGAGGTAGGTCATGGTGACCATGGCGCCGCCGTTCGGCATCAGTTTCGCGGCCCGGCGGGCGACATCGACAAAGCTGAACACCGAAATATTCATGGCCAGCAGGAAGCTGTCGCGCGTGGTGTTGTCGACGAAGGAGCCCTGCAGCTCATTCTTGTTGGCGAAGGCCACGGAGTGGACGACGAAGTCGATCGTGCCGAAGGTCTTTTCCAGCTCGGCAAAGGCCGCATCCATCGAGGCATCGTCGGTGACATCGGCCTGGACGATCAGCTTGGCGCCCACGCTTTCGGCCAGCGGGCGCACCCGGCGCTCCAGCCCCTCGCCCAGATAGGTAAAGGCCAGTTCGGCGCCCTGGGCGGCCAGCTGCTGGGCGATGCCCCAGGCGATGGAGTTGGAATTGGCAACGCCGAGGATCAGGCCCTTCTTGCCCTTCATCAGGTCGCCGGTGGGGAAGGTCCAGCCGCTGTCGGAAGCCATGGTCGTCTCCTCGGAAATCAGGGCGGGAGGGTTAGCAGGGCCTCCGCCGGGGGGAAAGGCTCAATGCGTCGTCCGCCAGCGCCGCAGCCGCTCAAGCAGGGGGGTAGCCGTCACCCCGTGGATGACGATCGAGGCCAGGATGACAAAGCCCAGAATGGCCCACAGCCGCTCGCTGGAGCCGAACTCGCCGTGGTTGATGCCATAGGCGACATAGTAGACCGAGCCGATCCCGCGGATACCCAGAAAGGCCATCAGCAACCGGTCGCGCACGGCATGGGGGGAGCCGATCATGGCGATCATCCCGGCGACAGGCCGCACGATCAGCAGGATGGCCAGACCGATGGCGGCATCCGTCCAAGTCAATGAGGACAGGAGGCCATTCGCCAGCGCCCCGCCGAACAGGACCAGCAGCAGCATGATCAGCAAGCGTTCGAACTGGTCAGCGAAATGGTGCATTTCCTTGTGGAAGTCGTTGTCCCGCTCCCAGGCCCGGATCGTCACCCCGCAGACGAAGACGGCCAGGAATCCGTATCCGTGCGCCACCTCGGCGACGGCATAGGCGATGAAGGTCGCGGCGAGCGCTACCAGCCCATCGCCCAGACGCGAAAGCCCGGCCTTTTCGCTGGCGAAGATCAGCCAGCCCAGCCCCTTGCCGACCAGCCAGCCGACGCCGGCCCCCGCAAACAGCTTCCAGAACACCTTGATCGTGACCCAGTCGGTCCAGCCCGCAGAGGTAGCCAGCCCGCCGACCGAGGCCAGGATGGCAAGATGGACAAAGGGAAAGGCGAGCGAGTCGTTCAGCCCCGCTTCAGAGGTCAGGCCAAAGCGGACCTCGTCCTCGTCGCCGGACTTGGGCGGGCCGACCTGGACGTCGGCAGCGAGCACCGGATCCGTCGGCGCCAGTGAGGCCCCCAGCAACAGGGCCATGGCCAGCGAAAAGCCCAGCCCGTACATGCCCAGCGCCATGACGCCGAGGATGGTCAGCGGCATGGCAATGGCCAGAAGCCGCCAGGTCGAGTTCCAGCTGCGCCAGCCCACCTTCCGGTCCAGCTTCAGCCCGGCGCCCATCAGGCTGATGATGACCACCACCTCGGTGAGGCGCTCGGTGATGGTGTCCCAGGTGCGGGGGTCCGGGTCGAAGCCCAGCCAGCCGAGACTGAAGACCGCCACACCCAGAAGCACACAGACGATGGCAAGGGTCAGCGGCGTCTTTTTCAGACCCACCGGGGCCCAGGACACCATGAGCACGACAGCACCGAGGCCGAGCAGGAAAAGGATATAGGGGTCAGGCGGCGCCAGAGGGGTTCTCCGTATGAAGATCGTCAGGTTTGCAGTATTGGCCGCTTCGCACGCCCTCCGCTAGAGTTCGATCGGGAGGGCCGCTGGCCCGCTACACAAGGCCCCAGCGTCATGCGCGTTCCCGTTCTGACTGCATTTGGCATCTTCGCCGCGGCCCTGATGGCTGCGGGGACGGCCGCCCCGCCGCGGCTGCCGATCGCGATCGAAGTCATTCCCCTCGACAGCGCCACGTATGAGCAGGGGCGTTACGTCGAGGGCCTGGTCGAACACGCGGGTGAGCCATCGGCCTGGTTCGAATACCAGCCCTCGCAGTTCGGGCCGGAAAGCCTCGAGCGCTGTATGGACAGTTCGATCAGCGGAGCCGAGGTCTGCGTCCGCTATCAAATTGCTGATCAGGCATTGAAGGACGTCCGGCCCGTGCATGTCGTCGTCCTGGTCGCACCGGGCGAAGGCGGCGCAGTCCATGCCCGCTGCATCGGTATCGGCGGCCAGCCCCATGCCGACGATCGTCAGTCGGTCGCGTTGGACACCGCCTCCCTGCGCTACGCGGGGAACGCGCAGTACAATCAAGACCTTGGCGCCGTTGCCGGATGCATTACCGCGGCGGGCGCTGAAAGCGGCTGGTAGCCGGTCAGACCTTCGACAGGATCAGGGTACCGTTGGTGCCGCCGAACCCGAACGAGTTGGACATGACGTGGGTCAGCTCGCCCTCGTGCCGCTGGCGCAGAATCGGCATGCCCTCGAACTCGGGGTCGAGGTTATCGATATGGGCGCTTTCGGCGGCAAAGCCGTTCTGCATCATCAGCAGGCAGTAGATGGCTTCCTGTGCGCCCGCCGCGCCGAGGCTGTGGCCGGTCAGGGACTTGGTCGAGGAGATCATCGGCAGCTGATCGCCGAACACGTTGCGGACGGCGCCCATCTCCTTGGAATCGCCGACCGGCGTCGAGGTGCCGTGCGGGTTGAGGTAGTCGATCCGGGGATTGCCGGCCATTTCCAGCGCAATCTTCATGCAGCGCTCGGCGCCCTCGCCCGACGGGGCGACCATGTCGTAGCCGTCGGAATTGGCGCCATAGCCGGTCACTTCGGCCAGGATGGTCGCGCCCCGCGCCTTCGCCCGCTCATACTCTTCCAGCACCACTATGCCTGCCCCGCCGGCGATAACGAAGCCGTCACGGGCCGCGTCATAGGCGCGCGAGGCGACCGACGGCGTGTCGTTGAAGTTCGACGACATGGCGCCCATGGCATCGAACAGGTTCGACATGGACCAGTGAATGTCCTCGCAGCCGCCTGCAAACACCACGTCCTGCTTGCCCCATGCAATCTGTTCGGCCGCGGCGCCGATGCAGTGGGCACTGGTCGCGCAGGCCGAGCTGATCGAATAGTTGATGCCCTTCATCTCAAACCAGGTGGCCAGCACCGCCGAAGGGCCCGACGCCATGGCCTTGGGCACGGCGAACGGCCCGATCCGCTTGGGCGCTCCCTTTTCGATCGTGGTCTGGGCCGCCTCAAGGATGACCCGGGTCGAAGGGCCGCCCTCACCGACGATCAGACCGATCCGTTCGTCCTTGATCTCATCGGGCGTCAGGCCACTGGAGCTCAGCGCCTCCTCGAAAGCGATGTGGGCCCAGGCGGTGCCATCGGCCAGAAATCGCGAAGCGCGGCGATCCACCAGTTCGGTCCAGTCGCCGATCTTCGGCGGGGCCCAGACCTGACTGCGGAATCCATGGGTAGCATGATCCGGAGCGGCGACGACACCCGAGCGGGCATTCCTCAACGAGTCGGTGACGGCAGCAGCGCCGGTCCCGATCGATGAGACGATCCCCAATCCTGTAACTACGACGCGCCGCATTCTGTTTTCCTGATCCTGTCCGTTATTCCGCCGCGTAATCCGCGATCCTTCCGGGCATCCCTGGGGCGCACCCCGATTATTCGGCCTTGTCCGTCTGGCCGCCAAACAGGCCGACCCGCATGTCCGTAGCCGTATAGATAGGCACCCCGTCGGCTTCGAGAACCCCGTCGGCGATTCCCATGACCAGCCGGCGGTTGATGACCCGCTTCAGGTCAATCTTGTAAACGACCTTCTTGACGTCCGGCTGCACCTGGCCCGTGAATTTGACCTCGCCGACGCCAAGGGCGCGGCCCTTGCCGGGGCCGCCGATCCAGCCGAGGTAAAAGCCGACCAACTGCCACATGGCGTCCAGCCCCAGACACCCCGGCATGACCGGATCGCCGATGAAGTGGCATTTGAAAAACCAGAGGTCGGGATGCACATCAAGCTCGGCCTCGACGTAGCCCTTGCCGTGCACGCCGCCGTCGTCATTGATCCGGGTAATGCGATCGAACATGAGCATGGGCGGGGCCGGCAGCTGGGCGTTGCCCGGCCCGAAAAGCTCGCCCCGGCCCGAGGCGAGCAGGGCCTCATAGTCATAGGAAGACTGGCGTTCAAACTGGCTCAAAGGGGCCTCCGTATGCTGAGCGGCGGGCGTGGCACGTCAAATCGCCCCGGTCAACCGGCAAGGCTTGATGCCCGACGGGCTCAGCGGCGGCCGGGCGCCGGGCCTGCGGGCCGGCTGGCCTCGCACAGGGGCTCGCTCTGGGTGCCGAACACGGCTGCCTCACGCACCCAGCCGCGCACACGCCCGGAGCGGACCTCGCACCAGCCGTCTTCACAGTCGGTGATAGGCACCAGCGCATGCGGCGACAGCCGGGCGCGAACGCCCGCATCGTCGCGACGGCCCGTACGCACCTCGATCGCCGCATCGCCGGTGTTCAGCACGGTGCGGCGCCCCGAGGTGGTGCTGCGGTGAACCCACACGAGAGAGCCTTCGGGGTCGCAGATCTTGCGCCACTCGAACGTCTCGGCGACCACCTGCACCGGCAGGCCCGCCACGCGGTAGGTCCAGAGGATTTCATGATCGAGGCCGGGCCCCTTGCGGGCATGGACCTCATTGGCCTTCAGCGTGATCCAGCGCGGCACGGGATAGCTGCTGGGCGTCGGCCGTCCGTCGGGGCGTGTGGCCTGGGCGGACAGCATCAGGAACAGGCAAAGCGCGGTCGCGGCGACGCCGACCATCCGGCGCCCCCTTTGGCCTGGGGTCCGGGGTTTGCTAGACACCCTTTCCATTCCGCTCCTGCCCTCCGGATTCAAAGTCCCCGCCAATGTCGAGCCGCAGACTTAAGGTCGTGTTAACCAGACGCCTGCCGGACGCCGTGGAGACGCGTATGCGTGAGCTTTTCGACGCCGAGCTGAACCTGAAGGACGAGCCGTTCAGCCGCGCGACGCTGGAAGATGCCGTCGGCCGGGCGGATGTTCTGGTGCCGACCATCACCGACCGGATCGATGCCGATCTGCTGTCAAAGGCCGGTGAGTCATTGAAAATGATCGCTAATTTTGGAGCGGGCGTCGATCACATCGATATCGAGGCGGCGGTCGGGCGCGGGCTGATCGTCACCAATACGCCGGGGGTCCTGACCGAGGACACGGCCGATCTGGCCATGGGACTGATCCTGGCGGTCAGCCGACGACTGGTTGAGGGCGCAGGCGTTGTTCAAAAAGGGGAATTCTCAGGCTGGACGCCGACCTGGATGTGCGGGCGCAAGCTGTGGGGCAAGCGTCTGGGGATCGTCGGCATGGGCCGGATCGGCCAGGCCCTGGCCCGGCGGGCCCGCGCATTCGGCATGCAGGTGCACTATCACAATCGCAAGCCGCTGAGCCCGATGATCGTAGAGGATCTCCAGGCGACTTACTGGGACGACCTCGACGCCATGCTGCACCGCATGGACATTATTTCCCTGAATTGTCCGGCGACGCGCGAGACGCATCATCTGATGGATGCGAGGCGGCTGGCCCTGCTGGCGCCGCATGCGATCCTGATCAACACGGCGCGGGGCGAGCTGATCGACGAGGCGGCGCTGGCCGAGGCGGTCGGCCGGCGCGCGCTGGGCGGCGTGGGTCTTGACGTGTTCGAGCAGGAGCCGGTGGTCCACCCTGGCCTGCTGAACCGGCCCGAGGTGGTGCTGATGCCGCATCTGGGTTCGGCGACGCTGGAGTCCCGTCAGGACATGGGCGACCGGGTCATTGCCAACATCATGACGTTCCAGAATGGCCACAGACCCCCCGATCGCGTCATTCCGGCCATGCTGTAACTCTTGACGGGGTCCAGCCTGCGTGGTCGTTTTCCCTGAGTTGTGTCGGGGGAAGAAAATCGATGAAATCCAGAGACGTGACGACCCTTGCGGTCGTGTCGCGGCGGTCGTTGCTGACCATGGCGGCAGGATTCGGCGGCGCGGCGGCCCTGGGCCTGCGACCGGACGTCGCCCGGGCCCGCACCACCCCCTATCCGGTCGACGCCTTCTTCACGACAGCCCGCACGCGCGCGGCCACCCTGTCGCCCGGCGGCAATCTGATTGCGGTTCTCGACCAGCTGGGCACCGAGGACGAGCCCCATGGCGTGATCGACGTTCTGGAGGCGGATGACCCGGAAGGCGCGCGCAAGCGGATCGATCTGGGCGCCACCAAGGTCGAGAGTCTGGAATGGGCCAATGACGAACACCTGCTGGTGCGGGTCGCGGTGACGGTCACTGTGGGCCCGCAGGCGGTTACCGGCTCCAACCGGCGGACCGCCGCGCAGGAGGTAACCTCGAAGCGCCTGATGTCGGTCAGCGCCCGTACCGGCGAGATGGCGGTCATGTTCCAGGACGACCGGCGACGGCTGCGTGCCTCGCGGGATCTGGGCAGTGTCGTGGACCTGCTGCGCAGTGACCCGGACCATGTGCTGATGGCGGCGTGGGAACGGGACGGCGTTCTCGGCCTGCACAAGGTCAATGTCGCAACCGGTTCGGCCGACCGGATCGAGCGCGGCAGTTCCGGCACGATCGGCTGGGAGACCCAGGGTGGAGTGCCGGTCATCCGCTATGACATCAATCCGCGCGGGACCGTTCTGACGATCTCGGGCCGGGCGCCGGGGAGCAATTCCTGGCGGGCTATCCGCCGCAACCGGATCGGTGACCTGCCCGAGTTCAGCTGGGTCGGCGAGACGGAGACGCCGGGCACGATTCTGGTCACCGCCCGGGCCGAGGGCGAGGACACCATGGTCGTCCGGGAAATGAATCTCGAGACCTTTGCCATGGGCGCCGGCCTGGCCCACCGCCCCGGCCGCGATGTCATGCATGGGGTCGTCGATGCCGCCGGGCGCTATGTTGGGGCCGCCTATTATGGCGAACGGCTGGAGTATGAGTTTGCCGACGCGGCTCTCGGCGCACACCACCGCGCGCTAAACGCCTTCATGGACAATGACTGCGACGTCTATCTCAATGACCTGAGCCGCGATCACAACCGCATGGTGGTTGGGGTTACCGGCCCCCGCGAGCCGGGCGCCTGGTATTTCTATGACCGGGAGGCCCGGGCCATCGTCAATCTGGGCGCCGTACGGCTGCTGGATTTCGACCGGCTGGGTTTGACGGATACGCTGTCGGTGACGACGCGTGACGGGGCGACGATCGAGGCCTATCTGACGGCCCCTCCGGGCGGACAGCCGGGTCCGTTGGTGGTGCTGCCGCATGGCGGGCCCGAGGTGCGCGACCTGCGCACCTGGGACCGGCAGGTACAGGTTCTGGCGGCGCAGGGCTGGTGGGTTCTGCGGCCCAATTTCCGGGGCTCGGGGGGATACGGCATGGCCTTTGCCCGCGAGGGCTGGACCCGCTGGGGCGACCGGATGCAGGAAGACGTCGAGGACGCCATCGATCAGGCCATTGCCCTCAAGGGGCTGGATGCCGGCCGGGTGGCCATCATGGGCACCAGCTACGGCGGTTATGCGGCCCTGATGGGGGCGGTGCGTCGGCCAGAGCTTTACAAGGCAGCGATCGCCATCTGCGGCGTCGCGGACCTGCCGGAAATGCTGGCGTGGGAGCGTCGCGAGGACGACACCCCGGACCGGCAGGTCTATAATTTCTGGGTCAAGCGGATCGGGGATCCGGAGACGATGGGCCCGCAACTGGTGGCAGCCTCACCCAGCCGGCGGGCGACCGAGATCGCCTGTCCGGTGCTGCTGGTCCACGGCGTCGATGACCCGATCGTGCCGGTGATCGAATCCCGGCGCATGAATGACGCCTTGAGACAGGCCGGCAAGACGGTGGAGCTGATCGAGGTCGAGGACGCCGGCCACGCTGACTGGCCCGCGGACAAGGAGAAGGAGCTGCTGGAGCGCTACATTATCCTGCTGAAACAGGCGTTCGCCTGACCCTCAGCCGCACACGGGGCAGGCCGGATCGGCCGCGATCCGTACGGTGCGGGTCCGGCCGGTCAGGCCGTCGTGAATCCACAACCGCCCGGTCAGGGGTTCGCCCGCGCCGGTCAATCGCTTGATGGCTTCCAGCGCCGCCAGACTGCCGATCAGGCCGGCCAGAGCCCCGATCACGCCTACCCGGGCACAGGTTTCGGCGTCGGGCGGAATGTCGGGCACCAGACAGCGATAGCAGGGCCGGCCCTCGAACAGGCTGACCTGTCCGCTCCAGGCTCCAAGCGCGCCCGAGACCAGCGGCACGCCGGCCCGGACGCAGGCGGCATTCACCGCCATGCGGGTCTCAAAGTCGTCCGTGCCATCTATGACCAGGTCCCAATCGGCGATGCGCTGCAAAGCCGTCTCCGCCGACAGGCGTTCGGCGAAGGTCCTGACGTCAACGTGGGGATTGCGGGCCGTCAGCCGGCTGGACGCGACCTCCACCTTGGACCGATCGACGTCAGCCGTTTCGAACTGGATCTGGCGCTGCAGGTTCGACAGGGAGACGGTGTCGTCATCGATCAGCCCGAGGGTGCCGACCCCGGCCGCGGCCAGATAGAGGGCCGCCGGACCGCCGACCCCCCCCATGCCCACGATGAGGACGCGCGCGGCCTTGAGCCGTTGCTGGCCCGGCCCGCCGACGTCTGCCAGAACCAGATGGCGGGCGTAGCGTTCGATCTCGTCTTCGGAAAAGGTCACGGCCCCGTCTTAGGCTGCAGAATGCGGCGAGGCGACCCGGATTATGGGCCTAGCCGTCTGTGCCGGTCCGCGCGATGTCGGGCGTGTCGTCGCCCCGGGCACACCGGGCCAGAAGATTCTCGGCGTGATGGACGGGGACGCGACCCTCGGCCAGGTCCAGAAGGTCCAGAGCCGTCGACCAATTTTCGAAATGGCAGTGCGCCATGGGCGCGTCGAACAGGCGGTCGGCCACCGGACGATCGGCGAGGATCGACAGATTGGTATGCCGGGGATCGATCTTGAGACGCGTCAGCAGGCGATCAACGTCAGCGCGCGCGCCCTCAATGACCTGCACGATCCGCCCGGCATCGATCGCAATCGCACCCGTCAGGTGATCGCGACGGTTATTGACCTCGGACACTCCCAGAACCTGGGCGACCGAGAGAAGGCTGGTGCCGAGCGAGCCCATGGCCTCGCTCACATAGGTGACGCGATGGAGCATTGTTCTGCCTGATAGGGGAGAATTGTGGAGTCGGGGACGCTACGCGGAATTGAATTCTAATGTAACGGTTTACATTGGCAAGATTATGGCCGTCATTTGCTTGTTACATTTCAGAGCCTTGAGCTTGCAGACGCTCAATCACGGCCCCATTTTGGCGGAATGAGCCACTCAATCTCCCCCTCCGCCTCACCGTCCGGTCCCGGCTGGCACGGCACCACCATCCTCGCGGTCCGCAAGGGCGGCACCACGGTCCTTGCCGGCGACGGCCAGGTCTCGATGGGCCCGACCATCGTCAAGGGCGCGGCCCGCAAGGTCCGCACCCTCGCCAGTGGCCGCGTCGTCGCGGGTTTCGCCGGCGCCACCGCCGACGCTTTTACCCTGCTGGAGCGGTTGGAGGCCAAGCTGGAGCAGTATCCGGATCAGCTCGCCCGCGCCTGTGTCGATCTGGCCAAGGACTGGCGCACCGACCGTTACCTGCGGCGGCTGGAAGCCATGCTGCTGGTCGCCGATAAGACCTCGATCTTCACGGTGACGGGCGTCGGCGATGTGCTGGAGCCCGAGCACGGGGTGGCCGCCGTCGGATCCGGCGGTAATTTCGCCCTGTCTGCGGCCCGCGCCCTTATTGAAAATACCGACCTCGATGCCGAGGCGGTGGCCCGCAAGGCCATGGCCATCGCCGCCGAGGTTTGTGTCTATACCAACGGCAATCTGACCGTAGAAACGATTGGAGGCCGCGAATGACTGACCTCTCTCCCCGCGAAATCGTCTCCGAACTGGACCGCTTCATTGTCGGTCAGGCCGACGCCAAGCGCGCCGTCGCGCTGGCGCTGCGCAACCGCTGGCGGCGCAAGCGTGTGCCGGACGCGCTGCGAGATGAGGTAACGCCCAAGAACATCCTGATGATCGGGCCGACCGGCGTCGGCAAGACCGAGATTGCCCGGCGCCTGGCCAGGCTGACCGGCTCGCCTTTCCTCAAGGTTGAAGCGACCAAATTCACGGAGGTCGGCTATGTCGGGCGCGACGTTGACCAGATCCTGCGCGATCTGGTCGAGGCAGCGCTGATCATCGTGCGTGACCGCCGCCGGGACGAGGTCCGCGCCCAGGCCGAGCGGGCGGCCGAGGACCGGATTCTGGATGCCCTGGTCGGTGCGGGCGCCCAGGCGACCACCCGCGACGCCTTTCGCACCCGGGTGCGCAAGGGCGAACTGGACGACAAGGAGATCGATCTGGCCCTGGCCGATACGGCCCCGCCCCTGCCGGGACTGGACCTGCCGGGCATGGCGCCGGGCGGCAACGTCGGGATGATCAATCTGAGCGAGATGCTGGGCAAGATGGGCGGGCCGCGCACCAAGACCGTGCGGCTGTCGGTCAAAGCGGCCCATGCCCCGCTGATCGCCGAGGAGTCGGACAAGCTGCTGGATACCGACAGTCTGGCGCGCGAGGCGGTGCATCTGGCCGAGACCGAAGGCATCGTCTTCATCGACGAAATCGACAAGGTGGCCGCTCGACAGGATCGGGGCGGATCCGATGTCAGCCGCGAGGGCGTTCAACGCGACCTCTTGCCCCTGATCGAGGGCACGACGGTGGCAACCCGCTATGGGCCGGTGAAGTCCGACCATGTGCTGTTCGTGGCCTCGGGCGCGTTCCATGTGTCCAAGCCCAGCGACCTGTTGCCCGAACTTCAGGGCCGGCTGCCGATCCGGGTCGAGTTGAGGGCCCTGACGCGCGATGATTTCAAACGCATCCTTACCGAGCCCGAAGCCAATCTGATCCGTCAGAACCAGGCCCTGCTCGCGACCGAGGATGTGACGCTGGAGTTCACCGACGACGCCATCGAGGCGCTGGCCGACGCCGCCGTCGCGGCCAATGGCGCGATCGAGAACATCGGCGCGCGCCGCCTGATCACCGTGGTCGAACGGGTTCTGGAAGAGACCAGCTACAAGGCCGCCGACCTGTCGGGGCAGACGATCCGCTTCGATGCAGATGCGGTCCGCGAGCGGCTGGGCGACCTGACGGGAGACACGGATCTGAGCCGCTACATCCTGTAGCGCGGCGGGCGCCGGCCTGTGGCACCCGGGCCGCAGGCCAAAAACTTGTGGCCCGCAGCGGAGCCTGTTCAGGGGCTGGTCATTGAAGGGCCGTAAGGTCGGCCAGACTGGCTGTCTCCGTATGACCCCCCCGCTTCGACCGGAAGGCATGGCCCATGATGAAGACCCCGCTCCGCCTGTTTCGCCGGATCATGCAACCGGACGAGCTCGACATGATCGAGCACTATGAGACGCGCGGCGAGCGTATGGCAGACCTGTGGGTTCACCTGATCGGTCTCGGCCTGGCGGGAGTCGGCGGTATTGTGCTCGCGGTAATGTCGTCCTTCTCGGCCGACAGTGCGGGCCTGATCGTGGCGACGGCGGTCTATGCCCTGTGCCTGATCGCCATGCTGACCGCCTCAACTGTCTACAACCTGACCCGGCCCTGCGCCGCCCGTCCCCTGCTGCGACGGCTGGACGAGGCCGCCATCTTCCTGATGATCGCCGGCAGCTACACACCCTTCACCACCCAGAGGTTCGAGGGCGCCTGGTCGACCGGCTTTACCCTGCTGATCTGGGCGCTGGCGCTGGGGGGTGTGGCCGCCAAGCTGGTGCTGCCGCGCCTGTCCGATGCGATCTGGAGCACCGTCTATGTGATCTTTGGATGGCTGGCCGTGCTGGCGCTGAAGCCGATGCTGGACACGGTACACCCCGCCGCCCTGACGCTGCTGGTGATCGGCGGGCTGGTCTATACGTCGGGCGTGTTCGTCTTCATCAGCCCCAAGGTGAAGTTCCGCCGCGCCATCTGGCATGGATTCGTGGTGGCCGGCGCCGGAGTGCACTGGGCCGCCGTACTGGTCGGCGTGGTGCTGGCGCCTGCTACATGAGGCATGACGTTCAAGGCTGGTCTAATGTGACGGTCCGGGTGATAGTGGATGCGGTTTCATGACAAGGACATCAGCGTGACGGATGCCAGGCCCGGTGGCGATACGGTCGTCATCAAGAAGTACGCGAACCGGCGGCTCTATAACACCGCCACATCTTCCTATGTGACGCTCGACGATCTGGCCGCCATGGTGCGCGAGGGGATCGACTTTGTGGTCTATGACGCCAAGACCAACGACGATCTGACCCGGACCATCCTGACGCAGATCATCTTCGAGGAAGAAAGCCGGGGGGAGGCCCTGCTGCCCGTGCAGTTCCTGCGGCGACTGATCGGCTTTTACGGCGGCCAGATGCAGGGCGTTCTGCCCAGCTATCTGGAGATGTCGCTGGATTCCTTCTCCAGGCAGCAGGAGCAGTTCCGGACCCAGTTGAACCGGGCGTTCGGCACCGGCGCCGGCGCGGGCCTGATGGAAGACGCCGTCCGCCAGAATATGGTGATGTTCCAGAAGGCCATGACCCTGTTTCCGGGCTTCAACGCCTATACGCGTGCCGGAGCGCCGGAAAAGACAGCTGAGGCGCCCGAGACCCCGTCCCGGGCGACGGCGTCGGGCGGGACATCGGGCAGTGACCCGGCTCTGGACGAGATGCGCCGCCAGATGGACGAGATGCGCGCCCAGATCGACCGGCTGGCCAGCGGCAGCGCCCGGGGCGGCAAGAAGGGCGGATCGGATCCGGCATGACCGGCCGTATTCCGCCTGTCGGTCCGACCCCTCCCGTCACGGGCGTCGTGCCGGACCGGCGTGAGGGCCGACGTCGCGAGGACGAGCGCCGCCAGGCGGACCGCCGGGCCGAGGGCCGCGCCCTGGTGCCCCGGGAAAGCCCTGCCGGGGGCCCGGACGAAACTGCCGATCCGGTGGCAGGCCCTGCCGCCACCCCGCCTCCGGTTTCACCGCTCGGAACCGGCGCGTTCGAGGCCCAGATGCTGGGCCAGACCGGGGCCCGCAAAGGGCTGAGAGGTGGCCCACCGGTGCTGGATGCCGCACGTTCGGCCTATCTGGGCAATGAATATTCCGGGGCGAAGGACCGTCGCCCGCCGCCGGGCAAGACCGGCAAGACCGAGGTCTGACCACGGGCTCACACTGCGGCATGACCCTTGCTGGATACGGGACCCCTGTCCCGTATCGGAGCCCGCATCATGTCTCTGGCCAATCTGTTTTCGTTCACCGCCCGCGCCACCGATGTGATGATCGTGGCCCTGGTGTTCAGCGTCTTCGGCTGATCAGGCGCCGCTGAAGTCGAGGTCCTTGCGGGCCGCAATAATGGTGACGATGAATCCGGCCAGCACATCCAGCATCACCATGATGGTGATGAGGAAGAAGGTCGAGGTGGCAAAGGTGGGGATCAGCAGGAACTGCACCAGGCAGACGACGAACAGGATCATCGACAACGCGTGATTGATGATCGCCACCTTCTGGCTGGAGGTCGATTTCAGCAGCTCGAAGAACAGAAAGATCAGGCCGAGGAACAGGATCATGTCGCCGACGCCGACGTTCCAGCGCACGCCCGAGGCCATGGGCAGGGAAAAGACCGCCTGGCGCAGCGAGGGATCGGCGCCCAGCGACGGGTCCCCCCCAAGAAGGCCGGTCAGCACCACAATATTGTAGAGCAGCCACGGCACGACCAGCAGCGGTACAGCAATCCACATGGCCTATCCCCTCGTCGTCCGGCGCGGACCTTTGATCCGACCCTTAACCTTTACGCCAGTCTAACCCTGTTCCGTCGGCTCCGCCAACGGGCGTAGGGCGCGAGTCAGACTTCTGTAACCTGTCCCGGGTTTCGGGCCCGTGATTTCAACCACATGACGCCCAGAAGGTCCGAGAAACTGGCGATCAACCTCTCCCAGTTGGTGTATTTTGACTGGCCGGAATCGCGCGCCCGGTGCGTGATGGGCAGATAGCGGTTCTGGTAGCCCTCGCGGATCATCAGGGCCGGTAGATAGCGGTGGATATGATCGAAATAGGGAAGTCGCAGGAAGACGTCGCGGCGAAAGGCTTTCAGCCCACAGCCAGTGTCGTCGGCATCGTCGCCCAGCAGACGCTTGCGAATGCGGTTGGCCCAGCGCGAGGCCCACAGTTTGGCGCCTGTATCCTGACGCCGCTGGCGCACGCCGCCGACCAGGGCGACCTCGGGCGGGGCGGCCAGCAGGGCATCAACCAGTTTCGGCGCTTCGGACGGCGGATTCTGGCCATCACCGTCAAGCGTCACCACCACTTCGCCGCGCGCGGCCAGAATGCCGGTTCGCACGGCGCGGCTTTGACCCGCATTGGTTCCGTGCGACAGCACACGCAGCGCCGGAAACCGGGTCTTGAGGTCCTGCAGGATGGCGAGCGTCTGGTCGCGGCTGGCGTCATTGACCAGCACCATTTCATAGGCCCGGCCGGAAAATGCCTCGGCGATCTCGGTGACGAGGGTTTCGACCGCCCCCGCCTCGTCATGCACGGGAACCACTACGGATATGCGGGGAAGCTCGGCTGTCATGGTCGCTGTCTAGCCCGTTTCGTGGCGAAGGGGGAGGGAGGGCGCTCACGGTCGCGCGAGACGGCTGACGCGATCCGAAACCGCATGATAGAAGCGTGGCCATGACCGGTTTCGATCTTGCTCATCGACTGCGCGGCTGGCGTGGTCTGGTCCTGGCGGCGTTCGTGGCGCTGGTCGCGGGCCTGCCCAGCCTGATGCTGCTGCCGCCGCTGGATCGCGACGAGAGCCGCTATGCGCAGGCCACCTCCCAGATGCTGGAGACGGGCGACTATGTCGACATCCGCTTCCAGGACGAGCCGCGCTGGAAGAAACCCATCGGCATCTACTGGATGCAGGCCGCCGCGGTGGCCGTGACCGGCGGCGTCGAGGCCCGAAACATCGTGCCCTATCGCCTGCCGTCCCTGCTGGGGGCGATGATCGCCGCCATCGCCTGTGCCTGGGTGGCGGCGGCCGTGTTCGGCACCCGCACCGGCATTCTGGCAGGCGCCATCATGGGCGCCTGTTTCCTGCTGTCGACCGAGGCCGGAATCGCCAAGACCGATGCCGTGCTGGTGGCCTGTGTGACGGCGGCCATGGCGGCCCTGATGCGGATCTATCTGGCGGTGCGGGCCAATGATCCGCCCAACCGGGGCCACAAGCTGATCTTCTGGGCGGCGCTGGGCCTGTCGATTCTGGTCAAGGGACCCATCGGCCTGATCGTCGTCGTGCCCGCCATCCTCGCGCTGTCGCTCTGGGACCGGGACATCCGTTGGTTGCGGCCGTTGGGCTGGGGCTGGGGGCTGGCGCTGGTGGCGCTGATCGTCGGGCCCTGGGCGCTGGCGATTACGGTTGCGACCGACGGCGGCTTCTGGCGCGAGGCGATCGGCGGCGATCTGGCGCCCAAGATTGCAGGCGGCCACGAAAGCCATGGGGCGCCTCCGGGCCTCTATCTGCTGCTGCTGCCACTGCTGTTCTTCCCGGCGACCCTGCTCCTGCCGGCCTCAATCTCGACGGCCTGGCACAGGCGGACCGAGCCGGCCGTCCGTTTCCTGATCTGCTGGCTGGTGCCCGCCTGGCTGATCTTTGAGCTGACCCCAACCAAGCTGGCCCACTACACCCTGCCGACCTTCGGGGCCCTGGCCCTGCTGGCAGCGGTCGCGATGACCCGTCCGATCGGGACGCTGTCCCGGCGTCTGGGGGCGGTTCTGGGCCTGATCGCGGCCGGATTGATCGTGGCCATCACCGTCTATGGCGTATCAAACTTTGCCACCTCGACCGCACAGACCTGGGCGGCCGTGACCATGGTCACGGCCGTGGCGGCGGCGGCCATCGGAGGCTTCCTGTTGCTGAACAAGGCCCCTGTCGCTGGGCTGGTGGCAGCGCTGGCGCTCGGCATCGTCAGCCACGCCGCCCTGTCCGGCACCATCCGCCAGCTGCGGCCACTGGCCATCGCCCCCCAGCTGACCAAGGTCCTGAAGGACGCCAATCTGCACCCGCGGCAGGGGCTGACCACCAGCCCCGTGGCTATCACCACTTTCCATGAGCCCAGCTTTGTCTTCCTGACCGGCCGCGCGACCCAGCTGACCGATGCGGAAGGGGCGGCGCGGGCCCTGGCCGAGGGCCGGCCGGCCATTGTCGAGGCCCGCGACGCCGAGGCCTTTGCCCAGGCCGCTGCCCGGCTGGGCGTGACCGGACGCGCGGTCGGGGAGGTCAGCGGCCACAACTATTCGACCGGGGACGATGTGAACCTGACCGTCTACGCCCCGCCCGGCCGCGAGGTCGCCCCCGGGTCGGCCCGATGACCCGCCCCATTCACATCGTCGAGGTCGGGCCGCGCGACGGACTGCAGAACGAAAAGGCGGTGCTGGAGCCCGCTGTCCGGGCCGAGCTGACCCGCAGGCTGGAGGCCGCCGGTGCACGCCGCATCGAGGCGGTCAGCTTCGTCCATCCGAAATATGTGCCGCAGATGGCCGGGGCCGAAGAGGTCATGGCCGCCCTGCCAACCGAGCCCGGTCGCAGCCGGATCGGCCTTGTCCTGAACGGCCGGGGCTATGACCGGGCCATCACGACCGCCGTCAATGAGGTCAATATTTCGGTCGCCGCCACCGACGGGTTCGGGCTGAAGAATCAGGGGCTGGACCGTGCCGGACAGCGCGCGATGGTCGAGGCCATCGTCGCCCGCCGCCACAACGCCGAACCGGGCGATGCGGCGCCCTCGCTGTCAGTCACCCTGTCGTGCGTCTGGGGCTGTCCGTTCGACGGCGAGGTCAGTGTCGATCAGGTCGCCGACATGGTCGGCGCCTATGCCGCCATGGGCATCCGCGAGATCGCCCTGGCCGACACCATCGGCGCCGGTGACCCCTGGGCGGTGACGAAAAAGGTCGAGGCGGCGCGCAAGGCCGCGCCCGACGCCACCCTGCGCCTGCATTTCCATGACACCCGCAATACCGGCCTCGCCAATGCCCATGCCGGGATCGAGGCCGGAGTCGATGTTCTGGACGCCTCGGTCGGCGGCATAGGGGGTTGTCCGTTCGCCCCCGGCGCCACCGGCAATATCGCCACCGAGGACCTGGTCTATATGCTGGAACGGGCCGGGTTCGACACCGGCTATGACATCGATGCCCTGATCCAAACCGCCCGCTGGATCGGCGAAAAGATCGGTCGCCCCGCCCCCAGCGCCCTCAGCCGCGCGGGAGGATGGCCCGCCTAGGGATTTGCCTTGTCGGCCTGTTTCGTCTAACAGCGCCCTCCCGAAGCCGAGACACCCATGTTCACCAGAACCACCCCTTCGTACCTGCCCATGTTGCTCGACCGCCAGCCGGTCGAGTGCAATGGCGCGTGCGCAGGAGGGATCTGGTAAGCGACGAGGCGTAACGGCTTCGGTTTTTCAAACCCCTCCTGCTTTCCGGCGGAGGGGTTTGTCATACCCAGACAGGCGTCCTCTGACCGGTTCGGGAGAACCAGACAGAAGAGGAGACGTCGGCCATGTCCGGCTACGACGTAATCGAAAGCGAGCGGGTGCCGATCAAGGCCTGGACCCGCGGGGTGCCGATCGAGGATGCGGCGCTTCAACAATTGAAAAATGTGGCCGCCCTGCCCTTCATTCACAAACACGTCGCGGTCATGCCGGATGTGCACTGGGGCAAGGGCGCGACCGTGGGGTCGGTGATCCCGACGGTGGGCGCCATCATTCCGGCGGCCGTAGGGGTCGACATCGGCTGCGGCATGATGGCGGTGCGGACCTCGGTCCGGGCCGAGCACCTGCCCGACGATCTGTCCGGCATCCGGTCTGCCATCGAGGCGGCGGTGCCCCACGGTCGAACCGACAACGGCGGGCGCAAAGACAAGGGCGCATGGCAATCCGAGCCGCCGACGTCCGCGGCCACCCGGTGGGAAGCGCTGAAGGCCGGCTATGAGGCCGTGGTTGACAAGCACCCGAAGGCGGCGCACCCGCGCGGCTTTGGCCACTTGGGAACCCTGGGCACGGGAAACCACTTCGTCGAGCTGTGCCTCGACGAGGCCGGCGACCTGTGGGTTATGCTGCACTCGGGCTCGCGCGGGGTCGGCAACCGGTTCGGCTCCTACTTCATCGAGCGGGCCAAGCACGAGGCGCGGCGCTGGTTCCTGAACCTGCCGGATCAGGACCTGGCCTATTTCCCGGAAGGCTCCGAAGGCTTCATCGACTACGTCCGCGCCGTGTCGTGGGCGCAGAAATACGCCCGCGCCAACCGCGAGGTGATGATGGAGCAGGTGCTGGGTGTGCTGAAGGTCTTCTGGCCGGATCTGGAGACGACTCAGGAGGCGGTAAACTGCCACCACAACTACGTCTCGAAAGAGCGCCACTTCGGCAAGGACGTGTTCCTGACCCGCAAGGGCGCGGTCTCGGCCAAGCTGGATGAGCTGGGCATCATTCCCGGGTCGATGGGGGCGAAGTCCTTCATCGTGCGCGGCAAGGGCAATGCAGACTCGTTTTGCACCTGCTCGCACGGCGCCGGTCGGGCGATGAGCCGGACCGAAGCGAAGCGGCGCTTCACGGTCGAGGACCACATCCGCGCGACCGAAGGCGTGGAGTGCCGCAAGGACGCCGAGGTGATCGACGAAACGCCGATGGCCTACAAGGACATCGACGCGGTGATCGCGGCCCAGTCCGACCTGATCGAGGTGGTTCACACCCTGCGTCAGGTGGTGTGCGTCAAGGGATGACGGGAGCCGGTTCCGCGCAAGCGGAGCCGGCTTTCGTCGTTCCGATCAGAGGTTCATCAGCGCCGGGTCGCCGCCCTGGGCCGCAATGTTGTTGCTGATGGCCTTCTCTGCCGCGAAGCGGATCAGGCTGTGGGGGCCGCCGGCCTTGGGGCCGGTGCCCGACAGGCCCTCGCCCCCGAACGGCTGGACGCCGACCACAGCGCCGGTCATCGACCGATTGATATAGACATTGCCGGCAGGGACCAGGCGGATGACCTGATCGGCAAAGGCCTCGATCCGGCTGTGCACGCCCAGCGTCAGGCCGTAGCCGCGGGCCGCCAGCTTTTCGGTGACCGCTTTCAGCTCGTTCGGACCATAGCGATAGATGTGCAGGATCGGGCCGAAGACCTCCTTTTCGAGGAAGTCGGGCGTGGGGATTTCGGCGATGACGGGGGCGAACAGGTCGCCGCGTTCGGCGCCTTCGGGCAGATTGCCCCGGGCGATGACCTTACCCTCCTTTTCGAGGCGGGCGACGTGATCCTCGAGGATCTTGCGGCTGTCGGCGTCGATCACCGGGCCGATGTCGGTCGCGGGATCGGCCGGGTCCCCGATCACGAGGGCATCCAGCGCGCCCTTCAGCCCGTCGACCAGCACCTGGGCGCCGTCCTTCGGCACATAGAGAATCCGCAGGGCCGAGCACCGCTGACCCGCCGAACCGAAGGCCGACACCAGCACATCGTCGATCACCTGTTCGCGCAGGGCGGTGGTGTCGACGAACATGGCGTTCAGACCGCCGGTCTCGGCGATGAAGGGCAGGATCGGGCCGGGCCGGGCGGCGATGGCGCGGTTGATGGCCCAGGCGGTTTCGGTGCCGCCGGTGAAGGCGACGCCGTTGATCCCGGGGTGCGACACCAGCTTCGCACCGACCGTCTCGCCCCGGCCCGGCAGCAGGGCCAGGATATCGGGCTCAAGGCCGCAGCGATGGAACAGGCGGACGGCCTCGGCGGCGATCAGCGGCGTCTGTTCAGCAGGCTTGGCCACCACGGCATTGCCGGCGGCCAGTGCTGCCGCGACCTGACCCGTGAAGATGGCCAGCGGGAAATTCCACGGGCTGATGCAGGCAAAGACGCCGCGGCCGTGCAGCATCAGCTTGTTGGTCTCGCCCGCCGGACCGGTCAGGGGCTCGGGCCCGGCAAAGTCGCGCTCGGCCAGCATGGCGTAGTAACGGCAGAAGTCAGCCGCCTCGCGCACCTCGGCCACGCCGTCGTTCAGCGTCTTGCCCGCCTCCCGGCTGAGCAGGGCGACCAGACGGTCGAGGTCGGCCTCAAGCCCGTCGGCCATGGCACGCAGGATGTGGGCGCGCGCGGGGCCACCCTGTCGGTCCCAGGCAAGCTGGGCGCTACGGGCCTTCCGGATAGCCGTGTCGATCTCCTCCGGAGAAGCCTCCGCCACATGGCCCAGAATGTCGTCACGGCGATAGGGACTGGTCACATCCTCGGCATGGGCGCCGGGGTGCAGGAGGCCGCCAATCATCGGCCCGGAGGTCAGGCGCTCGCGGTCCACCAGTTCGAGGGCCTCGGCGTGGGTCTCGCGGTCGCCCTTACGGGTATAGTCGCGTCCCAGGGAGTTCAGGCGATCGCCGTACATCGCCCGGGGCACAGGGATGCGCGCATGGCGGTCGGGCTGGGCCTCGACCAGCGAGACGGGGTCGGTGGCGACCGATATGGCCGGCACCCGCTCGTCCATCAGCACATGGACGAAGGATGAGTTGGCGCCGTTCTCCAGCAGGCGTCGGACCAGATAGGGCAGCAGTTCCTCGTGCCCGCCGACGGGGGCATAGGCGCGCACCACGGGCCGGTCATCCTTCCAGCGCGCCTCGGCGGCGTCGTACAGGGCCTCGCCCATGCCGTGCAGGCGCTGGAACTCGACCTTGACCCCGGCGCGTTTGGCCATGCGATGGATCGCCGTCAGCGAAACGGCATTATGGGTCGCGAATTGGCCGTAGAGATGCGGGGCCGCATCAATGATCGCCTGGGCGCAGACCAGATAGTTCACGTCGGTCGCCGCCTTGGTCGTATAGACGGGATAGTCGGTCCGCCCCATGACCTGGGCGCGCTTGATCTCGGTGTCCCAATAGGCGCCCTTGACCAGACGGACCATCAGGCGACGGCCTGAGGTGCGGGCCAGTTCGGCCACGCGCGCTACCACCTCAGGTCCGCGCTTCTGATAGGCCTGGATAGCCAGACCCAGACCCTTCCATTCGCCGAGGTCGGGGTCGTTCGCCAACCGGTCCAGCAGCTTCAGCGAAATGACCAGCCGGTCCGCCTCCTCGGCGTCCATGCAGAAGTTGAGATCATATTCCGCGGCGATCAGGGCCAGCCGCTTGACCCGGGGGTAGAGCTCTTCCCAGACGCGGGCGCTTTGCACCGCCTCATAGCGGGGCGACAGGGCCGACAGCTTGACCGACACACCGTGGCCGGTCTGGGGCCCTTTCGACTCCGGACGCTGGCTTCGGCCCTTGCCGACCGCATGGATGGCGTCGGCATAGATCTTCTCATAGCGCTCGGCATCGGCCGCGGTGCGCGCCCCCTCGCCCAGCATGTCGAAGCTGCACAGCCATTTTTCGCGATTGGCCCGCTTGAGGGCGCCGCCGATGGTGCGGCCCACGACGAACTGCTCACCCATCATGCGAACGGCGGCAGCGACGGCCTGACGGATGACCGGTTCACCGACCCGGCCGGCAACGCGGCGCAGGAACCCCGGAAGGTCACGGCGGGCATCCTCGTCCACCTCAACCAGCCGCCCCGTCAGCATCAGACCCCAGGTCGAGGCGTTGACGAACAGACTCTCGGACTGTCCCATATGTTTGGCCCAGTCCGCCGATCCGATCTTTTCGGCGATCAGCTTGTCGCGCGTGTCCTCATCCGGGGTGCGCAGCAGGGCCTCGGCCAGACACATCAGGGCCAGACCCTCACGGGTGCCCAGGGAGAACTCCTGAAGGAAGCTCTCGACAACGCCCTCGAGACGGTAATCCTTGCGTGCCGACTCGACGAGGGTGACGGCTTCGTCGACGGCAGCGGCGCGTTCCTCGCCGGACAGAGGCACCTGGGCGAGAAGCGCGCGGACCGAGTGGGTCTCGTCGACAAATTTCAACTCGTCGAGGGCGTCCCAGTCCTGTGAGAGCGCAGATTCGTCGAAGCGGGCAGAATGATCATTCAGGGTCATCCGGCCCCCTTAGCGATTTCTTGCAGGGAGCGGGAGGGGGCCTCGACAAGTCTTTGCCGCCACGCTTCCCGCGATCCCGGCTCGCCATTGCCGACGCTTCGGGGTAAGTCTCGATCCCTTCCAGAGACAAAGGCTGCAGCGGCCCCTCCATGCGCATCATTCTGGCCACCGACGCCTGGGAACCCCAGGTCAATGGCGTCGTCCGAACCCTGACCCGAACCGTGTCGGAATGTCGCGGTATGGGCCATGAGGTTGAGGTCATCGAACCCAGCCAGTTCAAGACCATTCCCTGCCCCACCTATCCGGAGATCCGGCTGGCGCTGGGCGCGGAAGAAGAGATCCGCGAGCGTTTGCGCGCATTCGAACCGGATGCCGTCCACATCGCCACAGAAGGGCCGATCGGCATCGCCACCCGGCGCATCTGCGTGGAATGGAAACTGCCCTTCACGACCAGCTATCATACGAAATTCCCGGAATATATTTCGGCGCGCGTCCCGGTCCCGGTGCAGGTCGGCTACGCCTATATGAAGTGGTTTCACAAACCGTCCGGGCGGCTGATGGTGGCGACGCCGACCCTGCGCGACGAACTGCTGGAGCACGGGTTCCGCAATGTCTCGCCCTGGTCGCGGGGTGTGGACACCGAGCTGTTCAACCCGGACCTGCCACGCATCTATGACGAGCTGGGCGGCAAGGATTGGGCGCGTCCCTTCTGGCTGAATGTCGGGCGGGTGGCGGTCGAGAAGAATATCGAGACCTTCCTCGAACAGGACCTTCCGGGCACCAAGATCGTGGTCGGTGACGGGCCGGCGCGCGCCGAGCTGGAAAAGAAATACCCCGAAGCCAAATTCCTCGGCGCCCGCTTCGGCGAGGAGCTGGCCCGCTGTTTCCGCGACGCGGATGTGTTCGTCTTCCCCAGCTGGACCGATACCTTCGGGCTGGTGATCCTCGAGGCCATGGCCACGGGCACGCCGGTCGCGGCCTTCCCGGCCCATGGTCCGATCGACATCATTCCGGGATCGGGCGCGGGGGCCATCGACGACGATCTGAAGAAGGCCTGCATGGCCTGTCTGGAGCTGGATCGCGCCGACGTCCGCGCCTACGCCGAGAAGTTCAGCTGGCGCGCCTCGGCCGAACAGTTCGTTGAGAACCTTGAGCCTTATCCCGAGCCGGAGCGGGGCCGGTTCTGGCGCCGCCTGCGCCGCATCACCCGCCTGCGTCGGCGATCACAGGCGGCGTGAGGGCGATGCCCGGTACTCCGTCGGACAATGCCGGTCGGTTTTCCGCAGTCTACGAGGAGCGACTCTGGGGGTCTGCGGAGTCGGCATCCGGCCTTGGATCAGAACGCAGTTCCGGTACCGTTCGGCATGCGCTTGCCGTTCTGGACGACGTGATCCGCACGCATGGTATCCGCTCCATCGCAGATATTCCCTGCGGGGATTTCAACTGGATGCCCGAACTGCTGGCTGCGCATTCGGACCTGACCTATGTCGGCTATGACGTCGTGCCGGCGCTGATCCGCGACATCCGCCTCAGCCATCCCACGCACGACTTCCGCTTGCTGGACATCACTCAGACCACCCCTGAACGCGCCGACCTCATCTTCAGCAAGGATCTGCTCAATCACTTGAGCGAGGCCGATGTGTGGGCCGCGCTGGGGAATATGGTGGCCTCGGGTGGCGACTGGCTGCTGGTGACCACGAACCGGGGCTTCGAGAATGTCGATCTGGAGCCGACCCAGCCTCATGCCTCGCGGCACCTGAACCTGGAGGCGCCGCCCTACAGCCTGCCAGAGCCGGTGTCAGGCGATCACTATCTGTTGCTGTACCGGATGGCGGACGTCGCGCGGCGGCTGGCCGAACGCGCGACGTCCTGATCGGCTGTTCGCCTATTCGGCGGGACGGGTCATCGGGGTGTGGGCGCGGGCGGCCTCACGCTGGGCGGCCAGTTCCGCTTCAGGAAGCGGCACCAGACCGCGGTCCTGCAGATAGCCCCCGGGGCCGGACGCTGCGTCCGAAATGAATTCGGAAATGAACTGGTCCAGACCCGGCGTGACGCCAATGTGGGCCTTTTTGACGTAGATATACATCGACCGGCTGATCGGATATTCGCCCGACGAAATGGTCTCGAGCGTCGGATAGACGCCGTTGACGCTGGCCGCCTTCACCGATTCCGAATTCTGTTCGAGGAAGGAATAGCCAAACACGCCGACTGAACCCGGCGTACGGGTCAGTGTCTGGACGATGGCGTTGTCATTCTCGCCCGAGTCGACCCAGACCTGATCCTCTCGCAGGGTGTGGGCGCGGGTCTCGAAGGCGTCCTCGTCACTTTCCGCAAGCGCCGCCATCGTCGGATTGGCCATGGCCGCCGGCGCCATGCCCAGTTCAAGCCAGGAGTCGCGCGTGCCCGAGGTCGGCGGCGGGCCATAGACGAGGATGCGGGTCGACGGCAGGCCAGCACGCACCTGATCCCAGCTGGTGTTGGGGTTCGCGACGAATCCGCCTTCGCCCGGAACATCCTTGGCCAGCGCGAGGAAGAGGTCGTCCCCCTCGAAGGCGAAGTCGGCGCCCGTGCGGGCCGTGGCGATCACCAGACCGTCAAACCCGATCTTGATCTCGATGATCTCGGTCACGCCGTTGGCGGCGCACATGTCGAACTCGGACGCCTTCATGCGACGCGAGGCGTTGGCGATGTCGGGCGTCTGTGCGCCGATTCCCTGACAGAAGGCCTGAATGCCCCCGCCGGTGCCCAGCGACTCGACCCGCGGCATCGCGCCGCCGGTGTTGCGGGCGAAATTCTCGGCCACGCGGGTGGTGAAGGGGAAGACCGTCGACGAGCCGGCGGCCCAGATGCCGTCACGGGTGGACGATCCGCCCTGATCGCCACAGGCGGCGAGCGCGAGCGCGGAGGCGGCGGCCAGGGTCAGGAAGCGGAGACGCATGAAACAATCCTCGTATACGGATGAGACTCTGACGCCCTTAAAGCAGACGTTTGCGCATGGCTTGTGACAGCATGTCGATCAGGGTCACGGCGACAATGATGATGATCGCGATGGTCGAGACCGTATTGTAGTCGAAGGCCTGCAGGCTTTCGAACAGCACCTGACCGATCCCGCCCGCGCCGATCAGGCCCAGCACAGTGGCCGCGCGGCTGTTCGATTCAAAGCGGTAGAGGGCGAAACTGGTCCACAGGGGCGCGACCTGCGGGATAACCCCCCACGCGATTTCGTGCAGGCGCCCGGCACCGGTCGCCTTGACCCCGTCGATGGGGCCGGCATCGATCGACTCGACCGCTTCCGAAAACAGCTTGGCCAGCACGCCGGCCGTATTGAGGCCGATGGCCAGCACCCCGGCCAAGGGCCCCAGACCCACGGCGACGATGAACAGGGTGGCGCTCACCAGATCGGGGATAGAGCGCAACAGGTCCATCAGGCGCCGGACCGGCCAGACCAGCCAAGCCGGAGCCAGGTTGCGTGAGGCCATCAGGCTGAGCGGGACGGCGAGGAAGACGGCCAGGAAGGTGCCCCAGAGCGCGATCTGGACCGTCAGCCACATCTGGCCGACCAGCAGCTTCCAGTTGGAGAAGTCGGGCGACAGGAAATCCCGACCGTAGTTCCGCATGTTCTCGGTATTGCTGAACAGGTTGCCGAGATTGGGCATGTCCACGCGGCCGAAGCTGGCGATCAGGATGATCGCAAATCCACCCCACAGCAGGATGTCCAATGACCAGGCAGCCGTCGACTTCTCGGGCGGCGGCGGCACAGTGGCGGGGTCGCGTGTCACGGGCGGAGCCGGACGGCGCATATTGGCCAGCAGCGCAAAGACGATCAGCAAGCCGATCAGTCCGAACGGGCCCCAGTGACGAGCCATCTGGACCAGATTCACGGGCTCGGGCGGGGCGACTTCGGGGGGCGTCCCCTCACGCCGGGCCTGATCGGCCTTCATCTCGCGGATCGGGTTCAGATAGCTGTTATCGGCGGCGCGGAACTGGGAGTAGTTCAGACCACGCATGACCTCGCGCTGGCGGTCTGCCTCGGGGCCGAAGCCCTGACCGTAACCGGTGAAGAATTCCGTGATCTCAAGCTTTAGCCAGCGCGGCAGATCGCCCTTGACCAGAATGCCCGACTCCGGGATCGGCGGCGATTCCCAGATGACCTCGATCTGCGCGGCGATGTCGGGATTCTGCCGGGTCAGGAAGACGGTATTGACCGAATTCGAGGTCGCGACATCCACCTGACCATTGGCTGTGGCGAATGAATTGGCCTGGTGATTGGACGACCGGACGGTGGCGAAACAGGTCCGCGGGTCGATGCCGCGCGGGCTGAAGAAATAGGTCATGGGCGCCAGGGTGCCCGAGGTCGACTGGGCATCTCCGAGGCCGAAATTCAGCGTCCCGTCACAAGCAACGATATCCTCGATCGTGATGCCGGAGTCCCGGTGCACGATCAGGGTCGAGACGTAAGAATCCTTCCCCTCGATATCGACCGTCCGGGCGATCACTTCAGCCCCCGCACGGTCGATGGCCTGCACGGCCGGCAGGGCCGAGAACCAGCCGATCTGGGTCTGGTTGGCGCTCATCGCCTCGACCAGCACCGAATAGTTGGAGCCGAAGATGGGCTCGACCGGGATGCCGAGGTGGCGCTCAAGGTCGTCGAGAAGCGGCGTCCACAGCGGCCCGGACGAGGCCTGGCCCTCGGCCGAGAGGATCGAGAAGACCAGCTTGTCCGGTGCATCCGGACGCGTCGGCGCGGTCTGGGCCTGCGCGGGCAGACCGAGCGCGACGAGGGTGAGGGCGGTCGCGAGGGCGGGGGCCAGACGGCCGAACAGGGCGCGGATCATGCCTTGGCCTCCCAGAAGGCATCCTCGAACTCCGGGCCATAGATCTCCACCAGCCGGTCGTGGTCGAGACCCGTCGACGGGCCGTCATAGACCAGCTTGCCGGCCTTGAGCGCGATCACGCGGTCGCAGTAGCGCAGCGCATAGTCGACCTGGTGAAGGGTCACCAGAACCCCCATGCCGTCGCCCTTGTTCAGCTCGACCAGCATTTCCATGACCTTGCGGGCCGAGACCGGGTCCAGCGAAGCCACGGGCTCATCGGCCAGAATGGCGCGGGCGCCCTGGACAATGGCGCGGGCAATCGCGCCCCGCTGCTGCTGGCCGCCCGAAAGCGTATTGGCGCGTTGGGCCGCATAGTCGGCCACGCCGACCCGGTGGAGCGCCGCCATGGCACGCGTGCGGTCTTCCCCGGGCCACAGGCCCAGCAAACCCTTCCAGGCCGGAATGCGACCAAGCGATCCCAGCATGACATTGGTGAACAGGCTCAGCCGGCCAACGAGGTTGAACTGCTGAAAGATCATGCCCAGCCGTGACCGGGCGCGCCGCACGGCGCCCGTGGTCCGGCCATTGGCCTGAACCGTCTCGCCGAAGACCTCGATCCGGCCACCGGAATCGATATTGACCAGCCCGGTGATGGATCGAAGCAGCGTCGACTTGCCCGAGCCGGACGGGCCGATGAGGGCCACCATCTCACCCGGCTGAACCGACAGGGAAACCCCATCCAGTGCCTTTCGGGCGCCGAACGTCTTGGACACGTCGTGCACAGAGACGAAGCCGGGGGACTCGGCGGAAGCAGCGGAGGAACTCATGAGCGGGCTGTTCGTGGTTAGACGGACGCCCGGGACGTGGCGCAGCCTGCGCACGGGCAGGTCTTAATGGCAGGCGGCGGCCATGCCGTCCAGACCACGCAGGCCCGATCAGACCTTTACCGACTCGATCTGTGACCGGTCGGCCCGGGTCAACGCCCCGCTGCGAACGCGCTCCAGCTGATCACGGGCCATGCGGCGCGCGGGTTCGCGGAACGGGCCGGGATTCGCCGCCAGACTGGCCAGCACCTTTCGCAGGCGCACCGACGCGCCGACGTCGCCTGCGCCGTAGCGTGCCGTGGTCGCCACCACGTCCTCGAGCAGGTCTGCGGGATCGAGCGCCGGGGCAAAAATGCGGTCGCAGCTGACCGGATCAGGATCAGTACGGGCCTGTTCCCACTCATCCAGAAGCCTGAACCCCGCCGCCACGACCTGAATCGCCGTGCCGGGATCATTGATGCCAGGCGACAGGGCGCGGGCGGCGATCTCGCCCAGCACGATCAGGCCATAACGCGGGTCCTGATCGAACGACCGGCTGTGGCCGACGGCGAAGGCGCCCTGCCAGTTTTCAAGGGACTCCTCGTTGAGGGCCTTCACCCCGACACGCGCCAGCGGTTCCCCGCGCCGCACCAGTGTGCCCGGCATGGCGAGGATTTCCACGTGGCAGTCTGCATCTTCGGCCAGCGCCTGAAGGCGTTCGGGATCGACATTCTGGACATAGCCGGTGCGCGGGGCGGAAACGGTCACGCCAGACTCGAGCTGGCCCTCCACCCCGCCCAGAAACGGACGGGCGGCGCGGCGGCAAAGGGCCCGCCGGGCCTCGGCCTCGACCCGGTCGATCATGTGTCCGACGCGGGCCAACTGCGCCAGGGTGTTGATCCAGGCCAGCAACCGGAAGGCCACCAGTCCGACGACGGCCAGGCTTGTCAGGAACAGAATGGCCCGACCCCCGGCACCGTAATATTGCGCATTGATCGCCGTGACCGCGACGATCGCATAGAGGAAGGCCCCCACGAAGGTCGACAGGGCCTCTTGCGTCCGGTCATCGGCGGTGACCAGAGCAGCGACCCGCGGCGTGGCCGAGCTGGACACTGACGTATAGGCCGTCACCATGGCCCCGACCGAGAAGGTGGCGACCGCCAGCAAGCTGGAGGCCAGAATGGTCAGGATTTCCTCGACCGACTCATTGCCGAGGCGCTCGGCCATCTCGGACGGCACGAACGGGGCGCCCCAGGCGGCGATCAGGGCCGCGCCAACGCCGAACCCGGCATAGGCGGTCGCCCGCACCCACAGCTGACGGGTCAGCTTGCGCCAGTAGAACAGCCAGCGGTTCATGAGGGGGAGCGCGCGTGCATCCGTCTAGCTTGCCTGACTTTGATCCGGCGACACAAGCTGCTCCGCCGGCGCTTCGGGCAGGGACAGGCTGACCTCGGCGCCTCCCCCCGGCGCGCGGTCGATCGACATCCGGCCCCGGACCTGCCGGGCAAAGGCGTGGGCCTGGGCCAGACCCAGTCCCGGAGCCCCCGACTTGGTGGTAAAGAAGGGTTCGACGGCCCGGGAGCGGGCCTCGTCGGAAAAACCGGGACCGCTGTCGCGCACCGACAACAGCCAGCCGCCCTCCATCTTCGGCTCCAGCCGGACCGCGACCGAGCCCTGCCCGTCGATGGCCTCAAGCGCATTGGCGACCAGCGCCCGCACAGCTCCGTCAAAGATCACCGGGTCCAGCCGTACCGGCGCGGGCCCGGCAGGAACCTCGACCATCAGGTCGACGCCGGGGCCGACCTGGGTCCTGAGTTTTGTTTCAAGTCCCCTGAGCAGCACGGCCACATCCATCACCTGGATGGGGGACTCGTCCTCGCCCTCGCTGAAGGCACCCAGACGGCGGGTCAGGTGCTCGCCCCTCTGGCCGGCCGCCAGCGCGGCTTCGCCGAGGCGGCGGATGCGGCTGGGGTCGTCAGCCTGCTTCAGCATCATATCGAGCGCACTGGTCATCACCCCGATCAGGGCGTTGAGGTCGTGAACCAGCCCCCCGGTCAGGCGGCCGACGTCGGCCAGCCGCTGGCTGCCTTCGCGCTCAAGTCGGGCCTCGGTCTCAGTCCGGCGCAGGGCGTCGCGTTCCCGGTCCAGTTCAGCCCGCACAGAAGCCAGTTCAGCTTCAAGCTCGGCCTGGCGGGCGGTCGCGGCGTCCAGCTCGGCCGGGTCGATCTGCGGCGTTTGCTCGACCGGCGTTTCCATTTCGGGTTCGGGCTCGTGGCGTTCCCCGGCCAGCAGCAGGGCGTCGACGCGGCCGTCCTCGTCGGTCAGCGGCAGCATCCGCCAGCGCACGTCGCCGGCATCGATGACAGGGGCATCCTCGGGCGAGGCCATGAGGGCGGCGCGGATCGCCTGATGCGCCGCCGCGCGGTCGGCCTCGGCGAGGAAGACCTCCATGAACGACCGGCCCACGGGGACGTCGGCCCCATGCGCCAGGCTTTCGGCAACGGGATTAACCTCGCGCACCTGTCCGTCGGCATCAACGACGACGAGCGCGCTGGAGGCCGCCTCGAACACGCGACGCACATAGCCCGGATCGGTGACCTCGACCGGCGCTGTCTCGATATGGGGCGTCGTCAGCCCCTCGGTCTCGACAATGGCAGCCATGGAGCCGACCACCTGTCCATATTCATTCTCGATCGGCATGGCGGTGACCGAGACCAGCATGGTCTTGCGGGTCGCCGGATTGGCCAGCAGATGCTGGAAACCCTTGACCGTCTGGCCCCTCAGCGCGCGGGCGCTGGGCAGGAGGTCCGGCGGCACGGGCCGACCGTCGGGAAATGTGATGCCCCAGGTGGCTGAATGGAACCGCAGGCCCAGCAGTTCGGCATCCCGGCGGCCCAGCAGCTGGTGGGCGGCGCGGTTGGCATACACGAATTTCCCTTGGCTGTCGGTTTCAACAAGGGCCACGGGCACGGCATTCAGCGTCTCGAACAGACGCTTGTCGGCGCTTTCGGCGGCCTTTTGCACCAGGTCCAGCTCGGACGAGGTCGAGACGTGGCGGACCCTGTGGGTCACGGCAAACCATGCGCTGAACAGGGCCACACAGACCGAGACCGCGGTCACGGCCCACAGCACCAGGGTCCAGTTCACCTCACCTTCCAGAAACATCGACGGCCTTGATCCCGATTTGAAGCAGTTGCGCGGTTCAGGCACGACACCGTGCAAGAGGCGAACCGTCTCCGCGTCCGCTCTCGTATCAGGCGACTAGACCGCCGTCGCTTCCGGGTCCAGCGAGCCCCGGTCACGATCCAGCGAGAACATTGAGTGTTCACAGCAAAGGGCCGGACGTTTCCGCCCGGCCCCCTGTCATTGTTTGTTCGGCAAGGACCTCAGAAGGCGATGCGCATCACCAGCTGGTACACAGGACCAGCCGACTCGGTCTCGACTTCATATTCGTCATAGTCGCGGGCCAGCTGGTCACCGACACTGTCGAACTTGTCGAACACCTCGTCCTTGGAGGAGTCCAGCAGGTTCGAACCGGTCAGACGCACGACGACATTCTCGCCGATCCGCTTCTCAAGGAAGACTTCCAGGTCGGCGCCATAGGAGGTGCGGACCTCTTCGGCGAGAACGCGGTCATAGGCGTCGCCCTGTTTCCGGTATGTGGCGCCGAACGCGGCACCCCAGGTCGGCAGGTCCTGGGTAAAGCCGGCCGAGAAGACAAAGTCCGACTGGCCGTTGAAGCGGCGCTCACCGGCGAAATCGGTGATCTCGCTGTCCAGCCACGAGTAGTTGAGGAAGACACCGGTCGAGTCCATGCCGATGAAATCCAGCGGGGTCGAGAGGTCGAACTCGAGACCATAGACCTTGCCGTCACCGACGTTGTCGACCGTGTAGATGAAGGTGCCCGGACCGGCCGAGCCTTCAACGCCCGTGTTGGTTTCCTCGATCAGGTCGGTGATGTCGCGGTAGAAGGCGTTGATGCCGACCACACCGCGACGCCCCAGGCGACGCTCGAAGCCGAGGTCGAAGCCGACGGCCTTTTCCGGCTGCAGATCGGGGTTGCCGACAAAGTCGCTGTCGCCGAACTCTTCTTCCAGCAAGGCCGGTGACAGGCGATCAAAATTCGGACGACGCACGGTGCGCGCGGCCGAGAAGATCACCCGGTCGGTGTCGTTCAGACGCCAGCGCAGGCTGAACGAAGGCAGGAACTCGCCGTAGTCGTTCTCGGTAACCTGCTGGGCAGCCGGGACCGTCCGGTCTGTGATGGTGACGTCGGTCGTTTCATAGCGAAGACCGGCTTCCCAGCGCAGGGCTCCGGAGTTGCCCGACACCATGACGTAAGGGTCGATGCGGTTTTCCTCGATGGTCGCATCACCCCCCGTGACCGGGCTGGAAGCGCCGAACGGCGGCACGGCAGGACGCGGTGCCGGAGCATTGGGCACATTGAACCGGATGCGCGGCGTTTCCGTGATCAGGCTGTCGCGGGTCTTCCAGTTGGCCTGGACGCCGAACTCCAGCTCCATGTCACCGGACAGATCGATCTTGTGTTCGACCGCGGCCTTCCATTCCTCGTCCTGGATATCGACGGTCTGGGTGTCGAGCGTGAAACGGTCCTCATCCGGGAAGGGCGTGCCGTCGCGCAGATATTCTGACTCGGCCTCGAACTCGTACTGCTGATCGTCGATGGTGGCATAGCCCAGCTTGAAGCTGGTCTCGCCGCCGAGCATCTCCCGCTCGTAGCGGCCGCGCAGCGACAGGTTGTCGGTGCGGATGTCGAGGTCGTTGTCGTTGATCAGGACGAGGTTGTCATTGGTTTCGACGCCGCCGTCGTACTCGAAGGAATCCTCGTCCTGATAGCGATCCGTGCGCACGAATACGCCTGACAGGTCCAGCAAACCCCCGGCCAGAGGCACTTCGTAGGACGCGTTGAAGGCATAGTCGGTGCCGTCGCGCACATCGGTCTGTACCTCGGTGTTGTCGATAGTGCCGCCGGGCTCGTCATAGCGGATGCTGTACTTGTCCTTGGGGTTCCGGCGATCCTGGACGTTGGCCCCCAACAACATACGGCCCTCGCCGACCTGTCCGCCCCAGACGGCGCCATAGGTGCCGCCAAACTCGCCATATTCACTGTCCGGGAACATCAGGGCGCCCAGACGAATATAGCCGCCGTCCAGCGACAGGGCATCCCGCAGGACGATGTTGATGGTTCCGGCTACGGCGTCGCCCGAGCGGTTGGCCGAGGACGACCGGACCACCTCGACCCGCTCGATCAGTTCGGCGGGGATGCGGTCGACAAGGAAGGAGCGATCAACGCCCGAGCCCGGGACTTCCTCGCCGTCGATCAGGATCTTGGTGTAGCCCGGATCCAGACCACGCAGACGCGCGCCGTCGGACTCCAGCACGTCGGACAGGAAGGTCACCGACGGCACGCGACGCAGGGCGTCACCGACGGTCAGCGGCTCGAACCGCTGGAAATAGTCGAGGTCATAGGACAGCGTCGGCACGACATCGTCGGTGCGGTTCCGCATGGCCGGCTGACCCGTCACAATGACGTCCTCGACGGCGGTCTCCGGACCCGTGTATTCGGCGTCCTGGGCATGAGCGGCGCCGGCCGCCAGAACGGGCGCCAGCGCGGCGCCCACGAGAAGCTTCAGTTTCATGATGATGTCGTCCCCTTGGGCGGACGTTGTCTCGTCCCTGGCCCCGGATCGCCGTTAGCGCCCGGCGGCAACGCCACGGTGACGCTTTGTCGAAGCTCGGTTGACACCGGGGCCACACTTCGAAGACGATCCTTCCGCAGGCCGACGATATGTCTTTAATGCGTAACCAATTCATACATTTAGCTTGCCGTCCGCGCAGGACGCGCTACAGGGCGGGCATCTGCAGCGGAGCCTTGCCATGCGCCCCATTCCCTCGCTTCTGATCGCCACCTCCGTTCTGGCCCTGTCGGCCTGTGCCATGACCGAGGATCGCGGACCCCAGGGCATTTTCGCCCCTGGAGACCCGGCCCGGCCTGTCATGGCGGCGGTCGAAACGGTCGTGACCACCGATCCCGAAGTCGACGCGGACGACCCCGCCCTGTGGGCGGACCCACGTGACCCATCCCGCGCCGTCATGTTCGGCACCGACAAGTCGGACGGCCTTTACGTCCACAACATGGACGGCTCGGTCCGCCAGTTTTTGCCTTCCGGTCCGGTCAACAATGTCGACCTGCGCATCGACTTCCCGACCTCGGCCGGCGCGCGGGTGCTGGTGGCCGCCAGCAATGATGCGCCGGGGGCCAATGGGGTGAACCTCTATCTGTTCGATCCGGCGACCCTGACGACGGCGGACTATGGCTTCCTGCCCACGACCTATGAGCCCTACGGCTTCTGCATGGGGCGGCGGGACGACGGCTTCTATCTGGTCGTGACCACCAAGGCCGGCACGGTTCACCAGATGTCCGTCGCCGACGGGCCGAACGGGCCGGTGATCGGGCCCGAGCGGGTGCTGACCCTCGGCAGCCAGCTGGAAGGCTGCGTGGTCCACGACGCCGCCGACATTCTCTATGTCGGCGAGGAGGACGTCGGAGTGTGGCGTTTCGACTTTGATCCATCGGGACCGACGGAAGCCCTCGAGGTCGCCCGCGTCGACCGGATCCGCATCAAGGATGACGTCGAAGGCCTGACGATCCTGAGGGATCGCGGTGCCGACTATCTGATCGTGTCCAGCCAGGGCGACAGCACCTATCCGGTCTATCGCATCGAGGGTCAGCGCCACATCTATGTCGGCCGGTTCGCCATCGTCGACGGGCCGACGATCGACGGGGTCACCCAGACCGACGGCCTCAGCGCCTTCTCGGGGCCCATCGGTCCGTTCCCCGAGGGCGCGATCGCCTTCCACGATCACGAGGATGCCCCCAACCCCGGCCAGCAGAACTTCAAGATCGTCGACTGGCGGGTGATCCGCGAGGCGCTGGGCCTCTAGGGCGTCGCTGCGTCCTGTTCGGACAGGGGCCGGTTGATCCGCCAGTAGTAGAGGCCGATGCCGGCCGGGATCAGCCAGTAGGCAAATCCCGGCAGCCACGGCATGTGCCGGAGCAGCGGCAGGGCGGCCAGCCCCGCGGACACCAGACCTGCGAACGCGCAAATGCCCCAGATATCGCGAGCGCGGACAAGGGCTGTGCGCGCCCATCCGTCGAGCGCGTCCGGCCGGGCGACATGATGCAGCAGGACATAGAGACCGCTGAGAAAGGCAAATCCCAGCCCGTAGCTGACGAAGATGCCGCGCAGGTCGCCTAGGGTGGCGATCCGCTCACGGCCGGGCACCAGGCCACCGGTCATCCAGCTGGCGCCGGTCTCGGTCAACAAGCGTAGCGGGAAGACATAGATCATCACGGTGAAGACGATCATCAGGCTGATCAGGGTGATGGCCCCGTCGCGCGCGGCGGTCATCTGCCCGAAGCGCCTGTGGGCCGACCAGAACAGCGCCAGCAGGGCAAAGCCCACCGCGAAAGCCGGAATTCGGGCAAGGGCCGCACCCAGATCGGCATAGCTGTCGAGAGGCTCGGAGCCGGAGATGACCAGAAGGGTCAGGGCAAAGGCAAAGGAGGCATCGACGAAGGCATCCAGACGTCGCGCCGCAACACCCTGCAAGGACTCAGACATTTCGGCCCCTCCCCCGTCCGGAGGGTGAGCCGCAATTTGACGGGGATCAAGAGCCTGAGGCGCCATGGAGCAGAAACGAAAAAGGCCCAGCTTGCGCCGGGCCTTTTCACTGTCGACTGGAGCGGGCGAGGCGATTCGAACGCCCGACCCTCACCTTGGCAAGGTTAGGGAAACGGGTTTGCGCCAATGCCCCGGAGCATGATAGGCTTCGCTCAATCGCAGTCACAGCGGGGCTTTCGGGTGATTCCAGCATGACGGAGCGTCACCTGACTTGATCCCGAGTGGTAGCGATTTGGTAGCGGAGCGATCCGCAAGGCTTGGCGGCCATGGAACGAAAGAGACTGACAAAGCGGACTGTGGACGCGGTGTCTCGCCCGAAGGCGGGAGAGGCCCGGCTATGGGATGACGCGCTGACCGGCTTTTGCCTCCGGGTCTATCCCTCGGGGCGCAAGGTCTATGCGGTCAAGTATCGCCTCGGGGGCGTGCAGCGCTGGGCAACCATCGGGGAGCATGGCGACCCTTGGACCCCTGACACGGCCCGGGACGAGGCAACCGACATTCTGCGGGCGGCGTCGCGTGGCGTTGATCTGCTGGCAGAGCGCAAGGTCGCGCCGTCAATGACCGTGAGCGACCTGATAGACCGATACCTAGAGGACGGTCCCGGGGATAAGCCGGGCAAGCGGGCTGCGTCATGGATGCAGGATCGGTCCAACCTGACACGGCACACGCGCCCCCTGATCGGGAAGAAGGCGGCGGGCCAGGTCGAGCGGTCGGACATAACGGGCATGGTCGCGGCGATCACCCGGGGAGACACGGCGACCGACGTAAAGACCAAGGCCCGGGGCCGTGCCATCGTGACCGGCGGAGCCGGGATTGCCGCCCGGACATTCTCGACCACGCGGACAATGTTCGCATGGGCAATAGACAAGGGTTTCCTCAAAGGCCCCAACCCGTGCGGCGGCGTGAAGCTGGCAGCGAGGCCGGATGCAGAGCGGTTCCTGACTGAGGCTCAAGCCGGGGCGATCTTTGGCGCCTTGGCGGACCTAGAGGGCGAAGGCGCCATTCACTCGCGTCAAGCTGCGATCTTTCGTCTGCTCATGCTGACGGGCGCTCGGAGGCGCGAGATAGCGGGGCTGATGTGGTCGGAGGTTGACCTAGAGGGCGAGCGTTTGATCTTGCCCCCGGAGCGCACGAAAGCAGGCGGAGCAAGCGGGACGCGGCGCATCGCGCTCAATGCACCCGCTGTAGCCATCCTGTCTGATCTGGCGAAGGGCCGGAAGGCGCGGGAGCCCTATGTGTTCCCGGCCACCAAGGGCAAGAGCGGCGCCACCACGGCGGAGGCGAAGGTTTGGCGCGAAAAGGTGTTGCCTCGGGCTGGCCTGACAGGGGTGCGGATTCACGACCTGCGACACTCCTTCGCCAGCTTTGCTCTCGCGGACGGTGCGAGCCTCGCGCTGATCGGTAAGGCGCTGGGCCATGCCACGGCCCGGGCAACGGAACGCTACGCGAAGCTGTCAGATGACCCGCTGCGAGCTATGGCGGCGCGGATTGGTGAAAGGCTGGGAGGCGTTCGTGAGCAGGGATGACCTAAGGGCGTTTTGGTGTCGAGGCCAAGGCTGGCCAGGGCGCGACCTCCCGGGGTTCGTATTTTTGGGCCGCGCCGTACATGCGTTGGGCAAAGAGCTTTTTGCGGAGCAGTGGATAGGCGACGAGCCTGTGGCCTTTATTCCCTCTCCGTTGATGCCACTACCTGAGACACCGCCATTCCGCCCGCCCCCCGTATCTCTGGCGTCCGGGCGCTACGCTCCGCCGCGAAGTCTGTCCGTATCGGCCGAGGAGTGGGCGGCCCGCGTCCGGCGTCGAGAGGAGGAAATCGATCGGCAGCGAGGCGTTATAGAACGCAGCAGCGGAGCGGTTTCGCGATGGGTCCGCGTGCGCGATACGCTGATGGGGTGGCTTCTCGCGGGCGATGTCCGGTTCTGGCTTCGCGCGGGGAACGGTGCCCATGCGCCGCTCGCACCCGCAATTTGGACCTCGGAAAAGGCTGACGACTATTTCTGCGCCTGCCGCCTGCCGTTTTCGAATGGGTGGGACACGCAGATGCTGCCGGTGGATCTGCATGAGGGGGATTTCGAGCGCAAACTGCGGGAATTGGCGGCGCCTGTAGCCATGCAGGCGCGTTCTAGCGCGGCACTAGAAACGCGCGCCGTTCGACTGCTCACAGACCTTTTCAAATCCAGCCCAAATCGGAGCATGACCAATGCCAAGCTTCTAGAGTGGCTGGCGGATCAATGCGGTGAGCCGATTCAGAAGAGGATGTTTGAGCGCGCCAAAGCGGCGGCAGTGCGCGATTCCGGTTCGCAGGAATGGGCGGCGGCGGGCCGTCCGCCGGCGATTCGGGGATAATCTTCTCAGTTCGCGGCATTTAATCGCCCCGCCAATATAATCTCGGCGCCTATTTAGCTGATCGGTGCCCGCGCAATCTCTCCCCTGCAAGCTGGTGACGGCACCAGCCCTCACAAGGGAGAAAGACATTGCTTCAACCCCACCAAAAACTCGATACGGCGGGGGCGGCCCTGTACCTCGGGACCGTCAAGCCCAAGACCCTCGAAAAGTGGCGCGTGATCGGCGGAGGCCCCGCCTATATCAAGACGGGCCGCGCCGTCGTCTATCAGGTGTCCGATCTGGATGCGTGGCTAGAGGCCCGCAAGTTCGCCTCGACGTCGGAATATCCGGGGGAGGCCGCCTGACATGACCGCAGAAACCAGAAACCCGACCCCCTCAACGGGAGCCGGGCTCTTTGACGGTGTTCAGCTTGGCGGCGTCGAACACCCGGAAGCTACCCCGAAAGCCCCTCGCGCTCAAGTCTCGGTTTACCGGGAGACCATGCGCCCCCTCGCTCGTTGCGGCTCCAAGTCAACGTCGGTCGCCGCTGCTATCGACGCCACGGCGAAGGCCCCGGCCATGGTGGACCGTATCTGGGCACTGCTGCAGAACGGCCCGCTTACCCCGGAAGAGGCTCACGCCAAACTGGAGGAAGAGGACGGCGCCCGGGTGTTGCTCACGTCTGTCCGCGCTCGCATGTGCAGCCTGCACAAAGCCGGGCGCATTGTGGACACCGGGGAGCGAGGGCTTGGCGAGTCGCGACGGTCCAAGGTGGTTCGCTGGCGCATCGCTATGCCGGGTGAGCAGGCGGCTTATGTCGCGGCCCGTGATGCGGAGGCCGCACAATGAGCGAGGCCGATCCGTTCGTCATCACCATTCCGAAGAACAGCCGCGAGGAAGTCCGGGTTCAGCTCACGTCCTACCGGGGGTCGAACATCATTGATGTGCGGCTCTATGCGGATATGAACGCCGGGGAAGTCGAGGGGCGCGCCCCGACGAAAAAGGGTGTGTCGCTTGACGTGCGCCACTTGGAGGCCCTGCGTCGCGCCCTAGCGGAGGCCGAGATTGAGGCCGCCGACCGGGGCTGGATTGGGGGTGCCGAATGACAGCACCCCTAACGCCTGCTGGCTGCGATCTGAGGGGGCTCCCCTATTTCCCCCTTGATCCGGCCCGGCTGAAAGATTCCGACCTGTTCGCCCTCTCGACCGGGGACGAGTTTAAGGCCGCCCTGGCTCTATGGTGCCGCGCGTGGGTGGAAGTCCCGGCGGGCTCGCTCCCCAGCGACGACAGGCTCCTAGCCCGCGCTGCTGGCGTCGGCTTGACTGAGTGGGGCGTGGTCAAGGCCATGGCCCTTCGGGGCTGGGTGCTGTGCGATGATGGCCGCCTCTATCACCCTACGGTCTGCGAAAAGGCACTCACCGCATGGGTGGAAAGGATCAGCCTTCGAGATCGCTCCGCAAAGGGGCAGGCGAAGCGTCACGACAGCTTTGTCTATCAGCCCGACCAGTTCGCACGGATGCGAAAAGAGGCCGTCGCTCACCTCGAAAGACTGCAGCCGGGTGCGGCGTTGAAAATGGGCGTCGTCCTAGAGGCGGCCGATATGCCTCCTATGGGGAGGGTGAAGGCCTCCTTGTCGTCTCCTACGGGGAGGCAAAAAGCCTCCGAAGTAGAAGGGGAAGTAGAAGGAGAAGGAGAAGGGGAAGGGGAAGGGGAAGGGAAAGACTCTCTCTCCCCGCCTGACGGCGGCGACGCGCAATCCATCCAAGATGCTTTGCAGGCCTATGATGAAACCGCGCTTGCGCTTGGCCTCCCTCGCCTGCGCGTTGTCAGCGATCCGCGCCGAAAGAAGCTGGCGTCGATCCTGAAGGCCCATGGTCTGCACGGCTGGCAAGAAGCCCTTGCCAAGGTCGAGGTCTCACCGTTCCTGCGCGGGACAAAGCCGGGGTCTGACTTCAAGGCGACCTTTGACTTTCTGGTCACGCCTAGCTCGTTCGCCAAGGTCATTGAGGGCAACTACGACAGGGGAGCATCCGGAGGCGGCGGCGGAAGCGCCTACACTGACCTAGCAATGGACATGGCTTTCGGGGAGGCGATGCAATGAACGCTCCCGCGATTGCCAAGGCCGCGACTGTCCCGGCTACCCAGCGCGCGCCCGCGTCAGCCCGGGCGAAGGTCGCGGAAGTTCTGGCGCAACAGCGCGACAAGCTGGAGGCCCCTTTCAGGGTCGCAGAGCAGCTATCCGAACGACGCCTTAGCGGAGCCCTGCCCCGTCATGACGTGCCCCGTTGGCTGTGCGATTGGGTGCCGCGCTACGGTGAAGGTGTCACCGGGGCGTGGGTGGCCGTGGTCCGACCGGGAAGCTACGACATGGACCGGGCGGCTGCATGGCTAGGGGGCGTTCCGTCGAAAGCGGAACTGGAAGCGTCCCGCGCCACCCTACAGGCGGCCATAGACGCACCGGTCAATCAACGCGCCCTCGCTATGAGCGTCGGAATCCTGTTGGACGCCTACCCTCAAGTCAGGGAAGCCCGGGACGCCTACTACGCAACCCTTGTCCACGACATTGAGGACGAGGGCTACGGGCCGCACATTGTGGCGGAGGCCTGCCGTCGCTTGCGCCGGACCCTGCGCTTTGTCCCGTCTGTTGCCGAAGCCTTGGACGCCTGCCGCGAGGCAAAATCCGACCTGGCCCACGCCCTGACCTATGCCGACCGTCTGCTGGTAGCGGTCAATACGGCGGAGGCGGCAAAGGCTGCGCTCGCTGTGCCGGTGACGGAGTGGCCCGGTGACTGGTGGGCGGAGGCGATGCACTGCTATCGTAGGGATCGGCGCTACTGGTCCGACCGGTTAGGCCCGCCCCCGGGCGCGGACGGCTGCAAGGTTCCCGCTGACGTTCTCAAGCAATGGGGTATCGCATGACCGGACCCCTGACACGCCCGCCCCCGCGTCGCGTGAACCGTCGCGGCGGGGCGGCAACGCACCGGCTCAAGGTTGGCCTTAGCCCTGCGGAGCGGCTCGTTGTGCAGCGCGAGGCGGCGGCGATCGAAAAGAGCGAAAGCCGGTTCATATCCGAGGCGGCGGTAGCGGCGGCTGAGGATGCGCGAGTCATGCGGGAAAAGGGCCTTTTGCGCCCGCCCGGTTGGATCGAGGAAGACGTATTGCTTGAGCTGGCGCTAGTCGCGGCGAGTCAGGGCCTGCCAGTCGGGAACCTGATTGAACATCTGGTCTATGATTTTCTTGCAAGGCAGAAGAAGGCCGCATGATGTGGGGCCACTATCCGCAAGATGACCCCAGGTCTAGTTTTGATCTCGGGAGGACCCGTTGTAGTTTTGACCCCTATATCCGGGCGCGACGACTGGCGCGTTGGGCGACCATTCAGGGGGTTATTCGTGGCCGCAGGGCGTCTTGTCGTTTCCCAATACATGCCCGCGCGGGACCGCAATGGGCGACTGGTCGCGGGGGCGAAGCTGCGCGTTCTGGTGAATCGCACATCCAGCACTAACGCGCCGATCTTCACAGCCTCCGACCTCGTCACGCCGCTTGCGAACCCGGTTGTGGCGAACAGCTCTGGCCAGTTTCCGGCCATCTGGGTTGATGATGCCGACCTCTACACCGTGTCGATCACCGGCCCGAACGGGGAGAGCATCGGCAACCCGTCCGTCTTTGACGACTACGCCTCCAGCGAAATCCTGAGCATTGTTGATGAGGTCGCGGCAGCCGTTACCGCCCCGGCCATTGCGCTGATCGTGGCCGCCGGTGACGCGGAGGTGCTGGCCATTGGCGAAGAGGGCACGGAGCAAATCGGCCTCGTCACCACAGCGGGCTCCACCCAGGTGTCGGCGGTCGAGACGGAGGGCAGCGAACAGGTAGGCCTTGTCGAGGCCGCAGGCACGGCACAGGTGGCGGTTGTCGCGGCTGCTGCTGGTGCTGAATATTACGCCGACGCAGCCGCAGGCATTTCCGGCACATCTGACGGCGAATTCTTCCTTGTGGTCGAGGACGGGCGGGCGGTCGTTTACAAGAACGTCTCTGGCGTCGCTACGGAGCAGACCACCTATCCGACAAACGATGATGTGGAAGGCCTCGCCCCGTTGTTCGTCGGCGTCACCAGCGACAACCTGTTCGATCCCGCGACCGGCGTTGATAATGCCGGGGTCAACAGCAGCGGCTCGGTGTTCTCCCTTGCCCGATATGGGCGGCTGTTCATTCCGGTTACGGCGGGACAGCCCTACACGATCTCCTGTGCTTATGCCCCGACGAATTGGGACTTGGACCAGACGGCTTGGGTCAACTTCTACAACTCGGCATCCTTTGGCACCGGGACCCTGGTCGATAACTCGACCGCCAGCCCGCAGGAAAACGATGTCGTGTTTTCGGAGTCGGGCCGCACTGTCAGTTTCACCGCCCCGACCGGCGCGACCTATGCCTGCGTCAACGCTTACAATCTGACGACCGCCACGCCCGATGCCGCCGCATATGATGCCCTGTGGGCCGGGGTCATGGCGAATGAAGGTGTGGGGAAGGCCGCGTTTCAGGCCTTCGTCCCGGCAGGCACCAAGGACTTCCCCGCCACGGTCAAGAACCCGACCGGCAGGGTCCGCGCGCTCCTTACCGGGACCAGTCTCTATGTCTGGCAGCCGATGTGGAACGATCCCACGCGGGCCAGCGTGCGGCTGATTTCCTATGGCGACACGCCCTCGACCAGCGAGGCGGGCACGGTCGATATGATCGCGCACCGATTTGTCGATGCGAGCTATGACCAAGACCTGATCGAGCTGGCCTATAACGCCGGGGAGAGCGTCTGGGCTTCAATCGACAATGGGCCTCCGTTCAAGTTCAACGGTCAATACCTGGGTGGCGGTCACGGCCTCGCGGGGGCCTACAATGTCACCATCACGGGCCACGGCCTGACCAATACCGACGTGGGGGATGTTGGCACCATCAGCGCGAAAAGTTGGGTGCTGGTCCGGGTGGTAGACGCCAACACGATCACGATTGTCGCTGCCAACACGGGTGCTTCGGAGACGCTGTGGACCATTACCGGGTCGCCAGCGCCGGGGGCCTCCGGCACCATCACCTTCGCCAGCGCAGGGGCCAAGTCCTATACGGCGTCCGCCGCGACCCAAATCTGGCCGCTGGTTCAAAACTACACCCTGTCGGCCAAGATGGAGGGCGAAACCGATCTGGTGGACGGGACGCCCGCGAACGGCTCCTATTTCGAGCTGCGGGAAAGCTACGGCATCCCGAACCCGGCAAACTGGCTGGCGACGCTGATCTCCGAAAAGGGCACGGCCACGCCGAAGGCCCTGAACGATCCGGCGATCACGACGCAGCTTTATGTGGACCAGGTCTGGCGTTTCGACCGCTTCGGGGCAATGACCGGCTATGGCACCTATCGCGCCGGGCAGGAGTTTGAGATTCGCTCCACCGACTATTTCGGGGCGTGGCAGCACCAGACCCTCATCAAGACCAGCCACACCCTGTGGCAGTATATGGCGGGCGTCGCCTCGGCCATTGGTGGTTACGACTTCACGGCGACGGCGGATATCACCAGCAACAGCGCAGAGCGCGCCCTGCTGACCTCGAACGTGTCGGACGCGGCCAAGCCCTCTGCCGTCTTCGCTCAGTTCCTCAAGCTGTCGGGCAATCCGGTTCTGGGTCTGGCCCACGGCTATATGACCACGACCGGCGTCGGCAAGCCTGCGGAGCGCGCGGACAACACCTATCTGTTCCGCCTGTCCAGCTCTGAAAAGATGTATCCGGTGGCCATCGACGGCGGGGCGTTCCCCTCTGGTCTGGTTCCGGCAGGCACCGTCATGCAAGTCGGGTTCTGGGACCAGTGCTATGATATGTCGGACACCCCGACGCGCACGGTCGATGCGGTTTATGAGCATGCGGGAAAGGTCTATCGCGTGGTCGATATTCACGACACGATCACCTACGGATCGCTTGACGTGCCTGCGGAGCTGGTCGGGAAGCCGGTCGAGGTGGTGGAAAGCCAAGGCGGCTTCACGCTGCACTCTGACGAGTTCGTTCCGGCTGGCGGGCTTACCTATTCCGTGAGCGGGGGCTATGGCCGGGCGATCATCGCTATCGGCTAACCCCTACTTGGTCGCCCGCCAGAACTCATAGTCTTCGGCCTCTTCGTCGGTCATCTCGCGTTCTTCGACCACGCCGCTGACCTTCCGCCACATGACGTTTCGGCCATCGGGGCGGGTGAACACCGTCCATTCTCGACCAGGCCGGTTGGAGATGCGATCGAGCACCGGCACTACCGCCAGCATCAACGCGACAGCGACAAATACGGCGACGACCTCGATGTTCATGGACCGATGTTACTGCCGCGCTTAATTGCCGACAAGCGGAAACACGTGGAAGGGATTCACCTCCCTGAACCTCACTATCTCCGCCGCCCTGTGGTGCGCAGGCGGAATTGGGGCAAACACGGTGATAGCCGGCTGAGTTGCTTGGGGCGGCGCTATATGGTCAACGGCTCCGGAAGGGCTGAGGAGGTGCGTTGTGATCTGGATGTTGGCCGGGATAGGTTTGCTCTGTTCTGCCGGGGTCTGTGCCTTGGCAACGGTGCACTTTCTCCGGATAGAAGACGACCATGCGCCGTCGACTGATCCCGGTACCTTCTTCGGTATGACCGTTATTTTCGCTGTTCTCGGGGCCGCGATGGTTGCGATTGGAGTTCCCTGATCGCCGTCAGATTGCAGGCAGCGCCTGCCGTCTGCGGTCCATTCGCTGAATGATCTTGCGGCCCTGAGCGATGCCCCACGCCTCTATCGTTCGCGTCGACACCCAAGCCATACAGAACGCTACGAGGGCCGTGACTGGATAGGTGACCAGGAGCACGGCGTCCCCGACTGGGACTAGGGCCGCAAACCAGCTGATCGCGATGGGGGCTCCGAACCAAACGACAATGAAGTGCAGGATATACATCGAGTAAGACACCCGGCCCACTTCCTGGAGCCAAGACGGCAGGCGATTGAGCGTCGACAGCCCACGCAAGAGAAAGACGAATGAGAGGGCAGCGATACTAGGCACCCACGCGAAGGCTGCCACATAGCCCGACCGCCACATCAAAACAGTCGCGGCGGTGAGCGTCATGAAGGCGGCCAGGTTGACCGCCGCATTGGTCGGTGCCCAGGTCCGCCAAGCGAAATAGCCTGTCAGGCCGATCAGAAAGACAGGGATCTGAGCGGGCGCCCAATAGTAGAAGATGTTGCCCCGGGTGATCTGATAGACCGTGAACTCGGGGATTAGGTGCCATGCCGCCGCGTAAGCGCCGAAGATCGATCCTGTGATGACCATGAGCGGCCAGATCCCATGCCTGTCGTACAGCCATGAAGCTGCAATGAAGGCTGCTGGGAACCACGAATAGAAGAACATCTCCCCGGCGATGGACCATCCCCCCGGAACAACGTCGTTGATGGCGCCAGGTACGAATCCGTGGACGAAGACAGCGTTCGCCGCGACATTGACGGGCGTGAAGGCGTCCGAGTTTCCGATGAAGACGGTCGCGATGACGAAATACAAGCCGATCGCTAACCAATACATGGGCGCAATGCGGAAAAGGCGTCTCAAATAGAAGCGGGTGAGGGCCTGATTTTCGGTTCTCCGACGTGCATAGGACAGCCCAAGCGTCAAAGCCGATGCGACGAAGAACATCTGAACGCCCATGTGCCCATACTCTCCGATCTGGTGCCCCAGAGCACTGAGAGGCACGACGTCAGCGACCGCCCCTGACTGGTGGACAAGGACCACCAGAAGGATGGCGATGCCGCGCACAGCATCGATGAAGCCCAGTTTTTGACTGTCCATGCGCGGACTAAGCCGTAGGGTCGGGTGCTAGTCAAACGCGATTGCGCTTTTCCCTTTCGCGCCCTCAAGCCCTTGGTTATGGTTTCCGTCTGCACGGGAGGGCGCATCATGATCCGGCTGACGCGGGAGTATCTGGATTCAAAGCTGACAGGCGAGGCTCTGACCTATGGGTCGAACGCCCCGTTTCCAAACGCCTGCATTGACGACTTCCTCCCCCCCGACGTGCTGGCGCAGGTTCTGGCGGCGCTGCCCGATCCCGACACCATCGCCCCGCGTAACAAGACGGGAAACGAAGGCAAGTCAGCAGCGCACCGGATGGCGGCGGAGAACTATCCCGATGTGCTGCACAATTTGGTGCAGGAGTTGAACGGGCGGGTGATGCTGGAATGGCTGAGCAAGCTGACCGGGATCAACGCCTTGCTGCCCGACCCGTATATGCACTGTGGCGGCATCCACCAGACGCGAAAGTCGGGCTATCTGCACGTCCATGCCGACTATACGTTCCTGCCCGACATCCGGCTGGACCGGCGGCTGAATGTGCTGCTGTATCTGAACCCCGGCTGGAAAGACGAATGGGGCGGGCACCTCGGCCTGTGGAATAAGGACGGGTCAAAGCTGATCCGCAAGATCGCGCCGGTGGCCAACCGCCTGTGCATCTTCGACACGGACGACAACAGCCTGCACGGACACCCGGAGCCGCTGGCCGCGCCGGAGGGCGTGACCCGGAACTCGCTGGCCATGTATTACTACACGGCGGGCAGGCCCAAGGATGGGTCAGTCGCCTATAAGAACCTCTCGACGAAATATCTGGTGCCGAAGGACGGCCAGTTCAAAGATGGCGAGCCGCTGGCGATCGAAAGTGGTGCGGGGTGGCGTCACCGGATCAAGAACTGGCGTCGCCTGCAGGCCCTCAAGAGCAAGATCACCTAGGGCCTGACGACCCAGGCAATCACGAACAGCACGATCAGCACCGGCGTTCCGATTGCCCATAGAAGGCGAACGGCCTCCAGTTCCCCACGGTCCATTTCCTCGCGCGTCATTTCCTCGCGCGTCGTTTCGACCGGTTCGCCTGCCGTCTCGGTCAGGCGCGCCAGGTCATGTTCGCCGGGTTCCGGTGGTCGCATGGTGCCAGGGTAGCATTGCTGCAAATCGTTGACGAGACAGAGCTGTACAGCAGCTGACGCTGAACCGACTGCCAACCTCATCAGAACCATCACCAATCGGAGGGCCGCATGGCCGACACACCCACGCCCGGCGGGCCGATCGCCGTGGCGGGCCGACATTTTGCGCCCTATGCACCGGTCTTTGGCGGGGCCGTCAATTCGATGGCGATCCAGCGGGAGCGCATGACCCGCGGCGATCGGCTAGACCGCTACCGGGAGGGTCAGATAGCCTACGGGCAGAGGGCTCAGCGCGGCGGCAGACTTGTGCACTAGTCTGGTCCACGCCGTCTAAAGTAGACGAAAAATGGATCAGAGCGAGAGCGCCCACGGCCTCCTAGACGAGCCCCTATCGCCCCGGCATAGTGGCGTTAGGTGACCCGTCAATGGGGGGCGTGTTGACCACCAATGTCCGTGCTCGCGATCTCGCGTTCGGTTGGGTGCCGTTGCTCCGGCGGTTTCCACACCTCTTGCTCGTCCTGGCCTGCGGGTACTGTGCGATCCGGCTCGCCTACCCGGCGTTTGTCACGATCCTGGCTGCGAGCGGTCACGACGACGCGGTGGTCGATTTGCTCAAGGGGCGACTCGACACGTTCGAGGGGCCAAATGGCCTCGACCGGCTAAGTGTGGCGCGGGACCAGCTCTTCGTCCAACTACCCCTTTTCGCGCTTTCCCTGTGGTACGTCAGGATGTCCGTGCTGTCGCTGGTCCTGCGCGGCAAGCTCGTGAAATGGTTCGGAGTCGGCTTCGGCGTCAGGGAGTGGCACGTCGCGTTTGCGATGGCTCTGCGCTTGGCGATCATACTCCCTCTTGCGGCGCTGCCTCTCATTGTCCCCGCGATAGCAGGTGCCTACTACGGGTATCCCGTGCCGGAAGAAGGGGACCCTGAGCTAATGATTATGGCGGCGTTTCTCATCCCAACGATGATCTTTGCTTGGGCTATTTATTCGATCACCTCTCCCTTGCTGCCCGCCATTTATCGGGAAGGAGCGCCGGGGTGGCGAAACGGCCTCAAGCTAGGCTGGGAGTGGCGGAATCGATTGCTACGCGCTCACCTGATCACGCTTCCACTGGCGCTTGCCGTCTGGATCACGGTGGAGGTGCTGAAGCACTTTTTCATCGCGCCGGACATCCCGCTGCCAGGCGACTTGCCCACATTGAATAGCTTTCTCGAACGGGACACACTTTTGGCGGCACTAGCCGCTTCCGTCGTTGCCTTGGTCTATGATGTGCTTTGGGCGGTGCCGGGCGCGACGCTTGTGGCCCGGTTAGCGCAAGAGTCATCGGATACGGAGGGCTCGCAATGATCGGCCTGCTGCTGTTGTTTGCCCTGCAAGACCCGTCTTGGCAGGGCATCCGATTGGATGGGTGGACCTTCCATAGTGAGTCTGCCTCCGGCGAAGCCCTGTTCTTCACACTCCCGGCCCCAGGCTCCCGGCCGAGGCTTTGGGTCCGCGTTGAAACTAGGCAGGGTTTCGATAGCGCGTATCGCTCTGGACGCACCCTCATGGAGGCTAACTGCGAGGATGGCAGCCTCAGGCGCGTTCAGACTGAAACATTCCTGCTACCCAATCTGGCCGGCCCTGCTGATCAGTCGCAGAGCGGGGAGTGGTTCTACCCGGGCCCAGGGACCTATGACGAGGCTGCGTTCAACTTGATATGCGAGACCCCTGAGTAGAGGAGCTCTGGCGGTCAAGCGACCGCCAGCCCCTCAAGATAGATGGTTAGTGTGGATCGCTCAAAAGTGCCAAGTGCGTCGAACTCGTGGGAGATAGCATCGGCCTCGGGATGGCGAGGGACGGCGACATAGCCGGGGCCATCCGTGCGGCGCGTGGTGACCAGCTCCCAAAGGACCATCTGCCCCCCTTGGGTGGCGACAGTCAGGTTGGCGGCGACCAGTCGACGGACAAAGCCGTCAGGGTCGAACGCGCGCGGAGCGAGTTTGAGGGCTCGGGTCATCGTGCCAGTTCCTCGACCAAGGCGCGACATGCGGCGGCTTTGGACTGACACACGGCCATGAACCGGCGATGCTCCGGTGTCGATCCCCGGATGGGGACCACGTTAGCAGGGAGGCGTTGACCGTTGCCCCAATCTTCCAGCATGGCCGCTTCACGCTCCAGCATGGCAATCGCGCGGGCGGTGGCCTTGGGCTTCAAGGATCTGGCCAGCAGGCGCACGGCGTAATCGGTGGCATCGCCTTGAGCGGCGGGTGCCGCCTTCCTATTTTGCAGGGTGCTCATTGCGGTGAGCCTTTCCTCGGAAAGGGGGCGGCTCGTTCTTCGCGGGATGGCCGCCCCGATTAACGTTCGGCGCGATTGCCGAACTAGAACACTTGTGCCATAATGAGTGACACATTGCAAGCTAATTAGCACGGGCGTTCTAGTTTGGGATTTTCATGACAAGGTTGACAGCACCGAGCTGCCGCGCCGCAAGGGCGTTGCTGGGCTGGTCTATGCGCGACCTGCGCGAGAAGGCGGGCGTGGCCTTAGCCACTGTTCAGGCGATTGAGGCAGGTGGTGATTTCCGCGCGTCTACCGGCGACAGGATCGTGGATGCGTTCGCCGCTCATGGGGTCGAAATACTGAACGGCGACGCGCCGGGCGCGAGGATGAAGGCCGGTTCCTACACGTTGAAGGGCTGACCGTCCTACCCCACGAGCTTCCGCCATGTGCCATTCATCGCGTCATGCCAGCTGTCGGAATAGCTGGCCTCTGCAAACGGCGAGATGTCGTCGGGGTGCACATTCTCCCCAACCTCTCCGACAAAGCGGACGGGAAACTGCGCCCTTGTGAAGGCGGTTTGAAAAATTCCCCCAGGTCCCACGGCAACATACTCGCAGTCCGCAGGGTCGCAGCACTCATCGACGATGTCTTGGAGTTCGTCGATGTCCCAAGCGGCAAAGATGCCAACGACTTGGCGCTCCTTGATGATGCGAACGAAGTAGACATCCATGGCTGTACCCCAAGCGCTGGAGCGCTTCTTTTCCCAGGGCGATTCAATACTCCTTATGCGGGGCCGTCCAGTCGAGTGTTAAAGGTTTTTGGAGGGGAAGCCTGCCCAGCGCCGGGCCCTCGAAAACATTGATGATCGTGCCCACAGCGCGGTCGAGGGCTATGGGCAGCCAGGGACTGTGACGCAGGATGCGATTGCGCAGTCCCGCCTGATCGACTGGAGTGATACGGTCGGGAGTTTGTGAAGCGCAACTCGCCGGGGAGGGCGGAATGACGGATCAAGAATTTTTGGAGATGGAGCCGCGTCCGGCTATCGACTACTGGCTCGCCGCGAAGACCGCTAAAGAACGCGAGCGGCTGCACCACCTCTATCTTGTGAAGCGGAAAGTGAACCTTAGCGACATGGTGCTTCGAGATCCCGAACACCAATCGCGTGCTGATGCGGCAGGAGAAACCTCTGCCCCTACCCCCCGACCAAAGGAAGTCGGACTTCAGGACTTCGGCTGGCTACTAATGGTGGGCGGACTTGTGGGAGCTTTCATCGCCGGCTTCCGTGATTTCCCGATTCTGTGGCTGCTGGCTCTGTCCTCGGCTGCCATGAGCGCCGGGTTCTTCTGCGCCCTTTTTGGTTGGATCGGCGGGAAGCTGGACGTGATCGCAGACCGCCTCGACCGCTAGACTGATGCGGGAACACGGGAGCTACCGGGACCATGTGTAACCTCTACAGCCTCCGCAAAGGCCCCGCCGCCATCCTTGACCTCGCCCGTGCCATGACGAACGCAGCGGGCAATCTGGAGGGCGGGTCGGTCTATCCCGACTACGCCGCCCCGATTGTCAGAATGGACGGTGACGACCGGGTGCTGACAACCGCTCGCTGGGGCCTGCCGTCGCCTGCCTTCGCACTTGAGGGCAAGAAAACGGACAAGGGCGTCACGAACGTCCGCAACACTTCTAGTCCGCACTGGCGGCGATGGCTGGGGCCTGAGAACCGCTGCCTTGTGCCCTTCACCTCATTCAGCGAACCGGGGCGTAATGCCGAGGGCAAATATGAACCCGTCTGGTTCCGTCTAGCCGGTGATGAGCCGGAACCGCTGGCGTTCTTCGCTGGCGTCTGGGTGCCGCAATGGACAAGCACCCGGAAGCTGAAAGAGGGGGAGGTGACGACGGACCTATTCGCCTTCCTGACGACCGAACCGAACGCCGAGGTCGGGGCGGTTCATCCCAAGGCCATGCCGGTGATCTTGACTGAGGCAGATGACCTGGAGGCGTGGATGACCGCGCCCTGGGCGATCGCAAAGGAGCTCCAACGAGCTCTCCCTGATGGATCCCTAGCGACGATTTAGAGAGTGGGAGGATTCGATGAGCCGATGTTTCCGATGCGAGTCGCAGACGGGCAGTAAGACCCGCGAGTGCATCTGTGTGTGCGTCGACGACGACTATGCGGGTTCGGATGTCCCCGAAACGGAGGGACCGTCTGCTACAGTCCACTTCGTCCTATTTGGTGTGGGCTTGGCTCTCGTGGCGGCTCACGGCTTAGGCGCGCGGGAATGGCTTGGGACTGTTGGCGCGGGGATTGCGTTTCTGACCATGTGTTCCGCTCAGTGGTTCGGTTTCAGGAGGTCAGCAGAAGATGGCACCCGTGCCGAGGGCATCGCTTTGCTCGCGCTAGGTTTTGGCGGCTTCGCGGTCCTTGGGCCCCTCTTGCAGGCAGTGGTCACTTGAGGCGGCATCGGTCTGCTTCCGGGGTTTCATGAAGGTTGGAGATGGTCCAGCTCCCAAGCGTGGGTTTGCCGTGTCCCGCCATATGTCGGGGTTCGAGGTCCAATCTATCGCCGTAGTGCGCACGGCGTCGGCCGCATTGACTACAGAGCGATACTCGCTGGTCACCGGCGACAGCCGGGTCATCAAATCAATCAGGATTCGGTGCGCCTCGCGCAGTCGGGCGAGGTCGTGGTCGTTCGGTTTCTTGTGCCGGGGCGTTCGCATGGCGCCAATGAGAACAAAAAAGGAACTCAAGGCAAGTGCAGCCTTGGGCTGCTTTCTTATGCGAACGATTCTCGTATGATTTTGAGCAGGCGAGCCCTGATCCCGCCCGGGGTCACGTCGTTCATCCTTGCCGACCCGTCCCCGCCACTCATGGAGCCCCGGTCAAGACTCGCCAAGCAGGTAATCCACGAACTCCTCCGTAAAGTTGAAGCGCGGGACATCGTTGAAGGCCACATCGTAGATGGCGCCGGCGTGCACGAGGATAGTCCCCAACGCGTCCAGCATCTCGTGATCCTCATAGAAGTAGGCGAAGAACGGCGTCGAACCGGGGCAATAGCTGTGTCGACGAGATAGAAATATGATCTCTCGGATGAGCGGGTGCTTCTGTAGGTCCGCGCGCATTTCAGCGATGAGCCCGGGCACCTTTCGCTCAACGGAGGGAAAGGGCGACGCACGCCGGACCGCGAATCCGCGAGCCTCTAGCGCGGCCATATGCTCTGCAGTCTCTTTCCATTCTCGCAGGAGGGACGGCGGATAGGTCAGCTCATCGTCATCGATCAGCTTGGCGTGAGCTTGGCAAAGCCAGATCCCGTTTTCGATACTGCGACGCTCCTCCGAGGTTTGACGGGGGTCGTACCGCGCCCCCCCGGGAGACGCTGCAGCAATGTGCGCAGCCACGCCGAGATTGGTTACGCCTCCGCGCGCGTCGGGCCCTGCAGTCGGCTTGCGGCAATCCGGGTATGAGCATTTCACGCCAACGCGCTTTGCTAAACGATCGACTGTTGCCGGAGAAAAGCCGTCCCTAGCCATGGGTCATCCCTGAAGGTTTCAGCATCCACTATGCGGGCGAGTCGCAAGGGGTGTAAGCTACTTCTATGCGCCAAGCCCTAGCGATTGCCCTCATTGTCCTTGCAGGGTGCCGTCCGATGGACCCCGGTGCTCAAGTGGACGAGGCCCCCAACCCAGCCGCCATGCCCCCGGTCTCGTCCGAAGATGGGATGCGTCTGGTCAGGATTATCGACGGCGACACGTTTGAGTTTCAGGGTGAGATTGTCCGTATCGCCAACATCGACACGCCAGAAAGGCCGCCTCGCTCTCGGTGCCTGGCCGAAGAGCGCCTGGCCGCCGTGGCGAGCGAAGAGCTGGGGGACGTCATGGGGCTGGGCTGGCATATCGCCCCGAGGATCGAGCGGGAGCGGACGGACCAATATGGGCGGACCATAGCCCGGGTCTATCTGCCGGACGGGACAGATGTGGGCGAGGCTATGATCGCCCGCGGAGTGGCGGAGCCGTGGCGTGGTCGTCGTGCCGATTGGTGCGGTCCTGAAAGCAAATGAAAGCATCGAAGCCCGTGGCGTTTTGCGACCAGTACGCGCGCGCCCGGATAGGGTCCTGTCAGCAGAACGCGCGCACCCGCATAAGGAGCGATCATGGTCGGGGCGTTTGATATAATATCAATCTTTCAATCCGAGCCCGGGAAATGGCGCGACAGGTCAGGGACTTGCCCCGCCTGCGTTTGAAAACAATCAAAGCAAATCGAAATCCGGGTCGCACGGCCCGCCAACACATATCAACACCCCCATCCGGCCCGGGCGAATGACAACAAATGACAAGGTGCGAGCCCGCACCATGTGCACATTTGTGAACCTCGAAACCGCGCCGTCTGGTAGCGATTTGGTAGCGGGCCTCATTTAACCGCATGGCTGGCCGACCCGGCCCGTCCCCCATAGGGGGATGATTTATCTAGGAAAATCGACTGGAGCGGGCGAGGCGATTCGAACGCCCGACCCTCACCTTGGCAAGGTGATGCTCTACCCCTGAGCTACGCCCGCACTCTCAGTCGAGAGCGGGGCGTATAGCCGAGGCGGGGCAGGGCCTGCAAGGGGGAGATCGCAAAATCATCCAAACCCTGCGCTCAAGCAGCGAGCGTCCGCGACGCGAACGATAGCGCACCTATCTGGGCGCAAGCCGAATGGCGCCGTCGAGGCGGATGCATTCTCCGTTGATGTAGACGTTCTCGGCCAGATGCAGGGCCAGCGACGCATAGTCGGCCGGCGTGCCGAGGCGGCTGGGGAAGGGGATGGCGGCGGCCAGGGCGTCCTGTATCTTCTGGTCCATGCCGGCCATCATCGGCGTCCACATGATGCCGGGCAGGATGGTGTTCACCCTCACGCCATCCTGGGCCAGGTCGCGGGCGACCGGCAGGGTCATGGCATAGACGCCGCCCTTGGAGGCCGAATAGGCGGCCTGGCCGATCTGGCCGTCCTGGGCCGCGACCGAGGCGGTATTGATGATCAGGCCCCGCTCGCCATCAGCCATGGGCTCGGCCGCAACCATCCCCAGCGCCGACTGGCTAAGCACGCGGAAGGTGCCGAACAGATTGATACGGACGGTGCGCTCGAAGGCCGCCATGTCGTGGGCGCGCAGTTCGCCCGTGTCGCGCTTGCGGCTGACGGTCTTCTGGCCCGTGGCAATGCCGGCGCAGTTGACGGTCAGACGCTCCTGACCATGTGCGGCGCGGGCCTTCTCGAAGCCGGCGGCGACATCCTCATCCGAGGTAACATCGACCTTGCAGAACACCCCGCCGATCTCGGCCGCGATCGTTTCGCCGGCCTCCTCGTTCAGGTCGAACAGGGCCACCTTGACCCCCCTGACCGCCAGCGCCCGGGCGGTGCCCTCGCCAAGGCCCGAGGCGCCGCCGGTGACGACAGCGGCGATGGAGGAGTCGAGTTTCATGGGAAATCCTTTGTCAGATCGGGATTGAACCGGATGAGGTCGGTGACGATTTAGGGGTCATGGTCCGTCCTGCCAAACCCTCATCCGCCGAAATCGCCCGGGGCAAGGCCCTGATCCCCCGCATCGACAAGGTCGACGAGGTCAGGGTCGAGCGCCGCTTCTGGCCCAAGCTGCGACGCAGCGTGGCCAAAATCCCCTTTGCCGATCATCTGCTCAGCGTCTGGTATGCGGCCCGGGATCCGCATACGCCGGCGGGAGCCAAGGGAATGATGCTGGCGGCGCTGGCCTATTTCATCATGCCGGTCGACGCCATTCCGGACGTCATGGTCGGGATCGGCTTTACTGACGACGCCGCCGTGATCACGGCAGTGGTGGCCACCCTGTCGGCCCATATCCGCTCGCGCCACCGCGAGGCAGCCCGTCAGGCGCTGGCCCGTCTGGCCCGGACCGAAGACTAGACGCCCGGCGGCCGCGTTCGCCACCAGCCGGTGATGGAGTAACGCGGCGCGCCTGCGAAGGGTGCCACCATCGACACCGCATGGTCCTGGGGCACCCTGAACAGGTTCAGCGTGCCGAAGGACGGGGTGAAGGTCTCGGTCACCGCCCCCTCCCCGTCGAGAAACATCAGCAGGCCGCCCCATTCCGCTCGCCAGCGCGGTGACAGGTTCAGGACATAGGCATAGAGCCGCCCGGCATCGTCGTGGGCGTCCGTGTGACCGTTGAGGAAATGACCCGGCAGATAGCGGGTGGGCTGGGCATCGACATAGGCGATCCGGTCATCGCCGGTGAGCCTGCGCGCGAAATCCAGAAACGGGGCCGAGTTGAACAGGTCGTGCAGCTCGAACAGGACGGGCGGCAGGGGCAGGCCCATGGCCCGGGCCTGCCCCAGCTTGATCCGGTCGAAGATGAACTGGAAGCCCTCGGTCGCCTCCTCATGAGCCATACCGTACAGCCGGGCCTGTTCGGCCAGCGGCTCGGCCTCGAACACGGCGACCGGGACGTCGGCGTTGTAGGGGTTCTGAATGGCGCGGTTCCAGACCATGTCGGGCCCGGTCAGGGCCTCGTGCAGGGCTTGCGCGCCGTCCCCCAGCAGGCCGGGCACCCGAGAGCGGCCCGTTGCGGCCAGCCGTTCGGCAGCCCCTTTCAGATCGAGGTCCGGGGCAAGGGCGAGGGTCACGGCCCGACCGTCACCACGATCTTGCCCATGGCCGAGCGGTTGCCAAGGGCCTGGATGGCCTCATGCGCCTTGTGCAGGGGGAAGGTGCGGCTGACGCGCGGGCGGATCTTGCCCTCGCTCCACAGCGTCATCAGGTCGGCCATATTGGCGGCATGGCCCTTGGGATCGCGCATCACAGCCGCGCCCCAGAAGACGCCGATTACGGCCACCGACTTCAGCAGGGTCAGGTTGAGCGGCAGGGAGGGAATGCCGGCGGGGAAGCCCACCACCAGATAGCGGCCGCACCAGTCCATGGCCCTGAGCGCCGGCTCGGCATAGTCGCCGCCCACGGCATCATAGACGACATCGGCGCCGTCGCGACCGGTCGCCAGTTTCAACTCGCCCGACAGCTCCTTCTGGGCCGCCTTGTCCATGGGGCCGGAGGGGTAGATCAGACCGTTGTCGGCGCCCAGTTCGAGGGCGAACTCGACCTTGTCGTTGGTGGAGGCGGCCGCCACGACGCGCGCGCCCATGGCCTTGCCCAGCTCGACCGCTGCGGCGCCGACACCGCCGGCGGCGCCCAGCACCAGCAGGGTTTCGCCCGCCTGCAGCTTCGCCCGGTCCTTCAGGGCATAGTAGCTGGTACCATAGGTCATGATCAGGGCCGCGGCCGTCTCGAAGTCCATCGCCTTGGGAATCGGGATCACGCTGGCAGCGGGCACGGCAATCCGTTCGACCAGTCCGCCCCAGCCGGGCACCGCGATCACCCGGTCGCCCTTGTGGATGCCCTTGACCCCCTCGCCGATCGCCTCGACCACGCCGGCCACCTCGGCACCCGGCGCGAAGGGCCGCTCGGGCCGGAACTGGTATTTGTCCTCGATGATCAGGGTGTCGGGGAAGTTGATGCCCACGGCCCGGACCTCGATGACCACCTCGCCGGCCTTGGGCGTCGGGTCCGACACCTCCTCGACCACCAGGGTTTCCGGGCCACCGGGGGCCTTGGACAGGACTGCGCGCATGGAGAACCTTTCGGGGAGACGGAATCCGGAGGGCCGGGACGACTTGCCACCCCGGCCAGTCTGACGGTAACGCTCCGGCCCCACACTCCACAAGACACGAACCGGCGTGTCCCCTGCCCGGAGACGCATTGATGATCCGACCCGCCCTGATCCTGCACGGAGGCGCCGGTGCCCGGCGCAGTCGCGACTATACCGCCGAGCGGGGTCATATGGTTGAGGTGGTGCGCGCCATGCAGGGCCGGCTGGAGGCCGGCGAGGGGGCGCTGGACGTGGCGGTCGAGGCCGTCTGCCTGCTGGAGGACTCGGGCCTCTATGTCGCCGGACGCGGCGCGTCGCCCAATCTGGACGGGGACTATGAGCTGGACGCCAGCCTGATGGACGGGGCGACCGGCCTGGCGGGGGGCATTGCCGCCCTGCAGGGCTTCCGCAATCCGGTGCGGGCCGCCCGCGCCGTCATGGACCACACCCCGCACGTCCTGCTGGTCGGCGAGGGGGCGCGGCGGTTCTGCGCGGAGCAGGGGCTGGAGCCCGTTCCCGGCGGCGAGGACTGGTTCACCCGGGCGGGTCAGGGCGAGGACAACCATCCGCCGGGCACGCTGGCGCACGGCACGGTCGGCTGCTGCGTGCTGGACGCGCAGGGCCGGCTGGCGGCCGCCACCTCGACCGCCGGGGTGTTCGGCAAGCTGCCGGGCCGGGTCGGTGACACTCCCCTGCCCGCCAGCGGCACCTGGGCCGACGGCCATGCCGCCATCTCCTCGACCGGTCAGGGCGAGTACTTCATCCGCACCGCCGCGGCCGCCCAGGTCGCCTGGCGGGTGGCCTCGGGCCAGTCGGTCGAGGCGGCCGGACAGGCCGTCATCGAGGCCATCGGGGCCATGGGCGGCGACGGCGGCCTGATCGCCCTGGATCGCGAGGGGCGTCACGCCGACCCCTACAACAGCCAGGGCATGAAGCGGGCCTGGCTGACCCCCGAGGGCGAGATCGGCGTCGCCGTCTTCAACGACTGAAGGCCCGCTCAGGCCGACAGGCAGACCACCCGGGCGATGCGCAGGTCGCGGCGAAGGGCGTCGGCGACCCGGCCGTAGTTGGCCAGCGTCACGGGCTCCTCCAGCGGGCGCGCGTCGCGGTCCGGCACGCCGCGAACGGCGGGGCCGAAGGTGTCGGGGGCGGTGGTGTAGATGCGGCCCCGGCGCGGGGCCTCGGCGATGGTCACGCCCAGCACCCGGCCCTGACGATCCAGCACCGGGGCGCCCGACAGGCCCGACAGCGTGCCCTTCAGGCCCGCCGTGCGGCCGACCTCGGCCCAGGCGAGGACCGGCTCGTCGCGCTGGCCCCGGCCCCGGATGCGGAAGGTCTCACGCCCCAGCAGGCGGGAGGTGACCTCGCCGGCATGCCCCTGCGGATAGCCGGCGTGAAAGCCCCGCTGGCCCTTGCGAAGCTCCGGCGTCGTGACCACGGCCAGAGGGTCCGGCCCCCCTTCGGTGATCAGGACGGCGACGTCGGCGCGCGGGGCCAGCCGGACGCTGGCGGCGACGGCGCGCCCGCCGCCGACCATCAGGGCGGGCTTGCGGCACCCTTCGACCACATGGCGGGCGGTGACCCAGCGGCCCTCACCCGCGACCGAAAAGGCCGTGCCCGAGGCGGGCTGGAACGGAATGTCCGGCGCATTCAATGTGATAGCCGGATCGAACGGGGTGATCGGCCCCAGCAAGGCGCCCTCGACCTCGTCCGGTTCGGGTGGCGGGGGCGGGGTATAGACCTCCTCGCGCCGGTCCAGCGCCCAGATCAGGATCGCCAAGGCGAGAAGACCGTAGAAGGCCCAGTCGGTCAGTCGCCCCATGACCTCCCCCTAGCCCGCGAGGGCTGCGCCGAGGATCAGGGCGGTTGCCAGCTTGGCCCCGACCAGCAGCACGGCGGCCGAGACCTCTCCCTCGCGGATGCGCTGGGGCAGCCCGGTCAGCAGCATGTCGACCAGACGGAAGACGAACAGCTGCAGCACCACGGTCGCCACGCCCCAGATGACGATGTCGCGGATCGAGGTCGACACCGACAGGCTGATCGCCAGCGGAATAGCCAGCCCGATCAGGACGCCGGCGAAGGCCACGGCAGCGGCGGAATTGCCCTCGCGGATCAGGGCGACCTCCTTCCACGGGGTCAGCAGGGCATACAGGGTGGTGCCCAGCACCAGCAGGGCGATGGTCACCGCCAGATGGGTCATCAGAACCGGGAAGCCCCGGGCAAAGGCCTGGACTTCAGGGCTGGTCAGGACGCTGGAGAGGGACGAGGAGTCCATGGAAGGAGTATGCGGGGCCTGTGGATCACGGAAGAAAAAACCGCCCCCCGTCCTTGCCTCAATCCAGCCCCAATCCGCAAGCGCGCCGGAGCCACAGTCTGTGACGAAAGGTTACGGGGCGGGGGTGGGAAATACCGTCTGGATGGTCTCGATGGTCTGAACGGTCTGGATGGTGTGAGTTCAGAATTGGCGTCTGAACCGTCTGAATGGTCTGAAATCATGTCTGCGCTCGCGGGGAATTTCGGCAACCGGACAGTATCGGCGATGCGCGAGCCAGGGCGGGAAGAACGGTTCGGGAACCGGTGGGGATGTTGGAAGGGTTAGGAAATTGGGGCGTAGGTATCGCAACAGCCGTCTCCTCCCTAGCGAAGCTGGGGAGGTGGATCGGGGGCGATAGCCACCGAGACGGAGGGGCTCTTGAGGGCGGGCCTGAGTTAAGAACCCCTCCACCGCTCCGCGGTCCCCCTCCCCACCCGAGGTGGGGAGGAGACAGGGGCGGCACATCCGCGCTCAGTCCAGCGTCGGGTGGGCGGGTCTGGCCGCGAGGGCGGCGCTCTCCTTCTTCAGCGGACGCGAGACCGGGCAGACCTCCTGCACATAGCCGTTCAGGGTATTGGCAAGCGCGTCGGCGACCAGACGGTAGTGGACGAACTGACCCTTCTTCTCGCTGGTGACCAGACCGGCATTCTCGAGCACCGACAGGTGCTGGGACACCGCCGGCTTGGAGATTTCGAACCGGGCCGCGATCTCGCCTGCCGTCAGGTCGGCATGGCTGAGATAGGCGAGGATCTTGCGCCGCACAGGGCTGGAGAGGGCTTCGAACACACGTTGCATCGTCCGGTATTTAAGCGATTTGCTAAGGGCTTGCCAACCGCATTCGTATGTGTAAGCTATTACTTAAATACCGAAGGGCCTTGCGCATGTCAGACGCTCACGATCCGAATGCCGTCAACAGTCTCGTCGAACGGCCGGGGTGCAGCCCGGTCGAAGGCCGGGTCGTCTGGGATCCCGTCCACTCGCTTTGGAACGGGGGCATGCTGGCCGCTGCCTTCGTGCTGGCGCCGCTGACCTTCAGCTGGGGCGCGCTGGCCGTATTCGTCGTCACGACGGGAGGCGCCCTGTTGCTCGGCCATTCGGTCGGCTTTCACCGGCGCATGATCCACGGCAGTTTCCAGTGCCCGCTATGGCTGGAGCACACACTGGTCTGGATCGGCACGGCGGTCGGCATGAGCGGACCGTTCTGGATGATCCGTGCGCATGATCTGCGCGACTGGGCCCAGCGGCAGCCCGATTGTCATCCCTATCTGGCCAATCGCGCGCCGATCCTGACCGACGCCTGGTGGCAGATGCATTGCCGACTGGAGCTGGCGCGCCCGCCCGCGTTCGATCTGGGTCGGTTCCAGCGGGACCGGTTCTACCGGTTTCTGGAACGCACGTGGATGCTGCAGCAGCTGCCGATCGCCGGACTGCTGTGGCTGGCCGGAGGATGGAGCTTCGTCGTCTGGGGCGTCTGCGTCCGGATCTCCGTCTCGATCATCGGCCACTGGTTCGTCGGGCGGCTGGCCCATACGCAGGGCCCCCAGAGCTGGCGCGTGCCCGCATCGGGGGTGCAGGCCCACGATGTGCCGTGGGCGGCCATCCCGACCATGGGCGAGGCGTGGCATAACAACCATCACGCCTTTCCCGGATCGGCGCGTCTGGGTCTTTATCGGGGCCAGAGTGACTGGGGCTATCGCTTCGTCCAGTTGCTGGAGCGACTGGGGCTGGCGTGGGATGTGCGGACGCCGGAGGTCATGCCGGGGCGGGTTGAGCGGCTGGAGGCGGTGCGATGAAACATCCGGTCTCGGCAGCGGCTACCGCGACTTTCATAAGCGGCTGGGCGTTTGCTTTGGCCTTCGGCCCTCTGGCAAGTATTGGCCTTGCGGTCGTCCATCCGAGAGGTGGATTGCCCTCAATCATGTCCGATGCGCTTGGAATGATGGTGATCTTCATATTCGTGACCCCCGTCGTCTTTTTCATCTTCTTCGTTGGGGCTTTGATACCGGCAGCGGGGCTCTTCTACGCCTTCCGGCACGCCGGATTGGCCAATCCAGTCACCGCAGCTCTGGTAGGGATGATGGCCAGCGCAGCCGCACCTTGGCCGCTGCTTTCGCCCATGCCGGAGTTCATAGTCGCCAGCGGCCTGGCCGGCTCCATCGCCGGGGCGATCTACTACAGAGAGATGGGACGCTGGCTCACGCCGCGTCCTGCTCGGCCTTCCTGAGGGCGCTGGCCCGGACCTTTTCGCTTTCCGACTTGAGCTGGCCGCACGCCGCCAGAATATCCCGGCCGCGGGGGGTGCGGATCGGGCTGGCGTAACCGGCCTTGTTCAGGATGGCGGCGAAGCGTTCGATCGTCTTCCAGTCCGAGCACTGATAGTCGGTGCCGGGCCAGGGGTTGAACGGGATCAGATTGATCTTGGCCGGGATGCCCTTGATCAGGTTGAGCAGGGCACGGGCTTCGTCGGGGCTGTCGTTGACGCCCTTCAGCATGACGTATTCGAAGGTCACGCGGCGGGCATTCGACAGGCCGGGATAGGCGCGGATGCCGGCCATCAGGGCCTCGAGGTCATACTTCTTGTTCAGCGGCACCAGCACGTCGCGCAAGGGGTCGTTGGTGGCGTGCAGGCTGATGGCCAGCATGGCCTGGGTGCGTTCACCCAGCGCCTGAAGCTGGGGCACGACCCCCGAGGTCGAGACGGTGATCCGGCGGCGCGACAGGGCGATGCCCTCATTATCGGAAATGATGTCGATGGCGTCGGCGACGTGGTCGAGATTGTAGAGCGGCTCGCCCATGCCCATGAAGACGATGTTCGACAGGCGGCGGTCTTCCTTGGGGGACGGCCATTCGCCGAGGTCGTCGCGGGCGACCTGGACCTGGGCGACGATCTCGGCCGCCGTCAGATTGCGGACCAGTTTCTGCGTGCCCGTGTGGCAGAAGGTGCAGTTGAGGGTGCAGCCGACCTGGCTGGACACACACAGGGCGCCGGCCCGGCCCACATCGGGGATGTAGACGGTCTCGATCTCGATGCCCGGGGCGGTGCGGATCAGCCATTTGCGGGTGCCGTCGTTCGACACCTGACGCTCGACGATCTCGGGGCGGGCCAGGGTGAAGGCGGCGGCCAGTTTCGCCTGCACATCCTTGCCGATGTTGGTCATCAGCGAGAAGTCGGTGACGCCGTAGTGATGGATCCAGCCCCAGACCTGGCTGGCGCGCATCTTCGCCTTTTCCGGCGGGCAGATGTCGGCATCGATCAGGGCCTGACGCAGGCCTTCTCGCGTCAGCCCAGAGAGGTTGACGGGCGCAGCCGTGGCCGGCTGGGCGCGGGAAAGATCGAGCGTGATGCTCACGGGAGCTATCCTGTCGAGGCGGGCGGGGCGGGTGGAAAGGCGGGGCTTATAACACAGAACCCGTCACGATTAAGGCCCCGCCCCGGATAGCGCCTGCGGCGCTTCCGGGATGACAATCCGTCAGAGCAGGGCCGCGATGGCCTCGCGGGCGGCGTCGCCCAGATCGGGGCGCTTGAGCGCGAGGGCCACATTGGCGCGCAGCAGGCCGATCTTGTCGCCGCAGTCGTGGGTCACGCCTTCGTACTCATAGGCGGTGAAGGCCTGGTCCTGCATCAGGCGGGCCATGGCGTCGGTCAGCTGGATTTCACCGCCGGCGCCCCGGCCCTGGGTCGCCAGCAGATCGAAGATCTGCGGCTGGAGGATGTAGCGGCCCGAGATCGAGAGGTTGGAGGGTGCCTGGCCGCGCGGGGGCTTTTCGACCATGCCCTTCATCGAGATGCGGCGGCCGTTGCGCTCGGCCGGGTCGACGATACCGTATTTGTGGGTGTCGGCCTCGGGCACCTGTTCGACGCCGATGACATTGCCGCCAACCTCGGCATAGACGTCGGCCAGCTGTTTCAGGGCGCCCGGCTGACCGTCGACGATGACATCGGGCAGGATGACGGCGAAGGGTTCGTCGCCGATGATGTCGCGGGCGCACCAGACGGCGTGGCCGAGGCCCTTGGGCTGCATCTGGCGGGTGAAGCTCATTTCGCCGGCCTGGGCCAGTTCGGCGTTCATCATCTCGAGGATGTCGGTCTTGCCCTTGGCCTCAAGCTGGGCCTCCAGCTCGATCTGGTGGTCGAAATAGTCCTCGATGGCCGCCTTGGCGCGGCCGGTGACGAAGACGATGTGCTCGATCCCGGCCTCGCGCGCTTCCTCGACGATGTAGCTGAGGATCGGCCGGTCAACGACGTTCAGCAGCTCCTTGGGCGTGGTCTTGGTGCCGGGCAGGACCCGGGTGCCGAGACCGGCGACGGGCAGAACGGCCTTGCGCAGGCGGGCGGGCGTGGCGGGCATGGACGACTCCTGTACGGGATCACTCAACCGTGACGGACTTGGCAAGGTTCCGGGGCTGGTCGACGTCGGTGCCCTTATGGACGGCGGTGAAATAGGCCAGCATTTGCACCGGAACGGCATAGACCAGCGGCGCGATCAGGGGGTGGCAGTCCGGCGCCTCGATGCGGGTGATGCCGGTACCGTGGGGCGTGGGCGCCGACAGCGGGGCGATCATCACAACGGGACCGCCGCGCGCGGCGACCTCCTGAAGGTTGGAGGCGGTCTTTTCGAACAGTTCGTCCAGCGGGGCCAGGGCGACGGTGGGCGTTTCCTCGTCGATCAGGGCGATGGGACCGTGCTTGAGCTCGCCGGCGGCATAGCCCTCGGCGTGGATATAGCTGATTTCCTTGAGCTTGAGCGCGCCTTCCATCGCCAGAGGGAACATGGCGCCGCGGCCGAGGAACAGGACGTCGGTGGCGCGGGACAGCTCATGCGCGACATCGCGCATGCGGTCTTCCATCTGCAGCGCCTCGGCGATCAGGCGCGGGGATTCGAACAGGGCCTGGACCAGTCTGGCCTCCTCGTCCGGGCTGATCCGGCCACGCGCCACACCGGCGGTGACGGCCAGCGCCAGCAGGCCGGCGACCTGGGCGGTGAAGGCCTTGGTCGAGGCGACGCCGATCTCGGGACCGGCATGGGTCGGCCACAGATATTGCGCCTCCCGGGCCATGGATGAGGTGTGGACATTGACGAGCGCCGCGGTCGGCAGGCCCAGTCCCTTGCACCAGGTCAGGCAGGCCAGGGTGTCGGCGGTCTCGCCCGACTGGCTGACGGCCACGGCGAGCGTGTCGGGCATCAGGGCGGGGGAGCGATAGCGGAACTCCGACGCGATCTCGACATCGCAGGGCAGGCCGGCCAGCTTTTCGAAGGCATACCGGCCAATCTGGGCGGCGTAGAAGGCGGTGCCGCAGGCCACGACCTGGATGCGGGCGATCGATTTGAAATCGACGTCCTGTTTCAGGGCCCGACCGTTGACGAAATCCAGATAGGCCGAGAGCGTGCGCTGGACGCTGTCGGGCTGCTCGTGGATCTCCTTTTCCATGAAGTGGCGGTATTCGCCCTTCTCGACCTGGGCGGCCGAGGCGGAGACGATCACCTTCTGACGGTCCACCGGTTCGCCATCGACGTCGAACATGCGCGCGCCGGACCGGTCGAGGGCGACATAGTCCCCCTCTTCCAGATAGCTGATGGTCTGGGTGAAGGGGCCGACGGCGAGCGCATCCGAGCCCAGATACATTTCGCCCTCTCCCCAGCCGACCACCAGCGGGCTGCCGCGCCGCGCGCCGAGGATCATGCCGTCCTCGCCCTCGACCAGAACGGCCAGGGCATAGGCGCCGCTCAGCCGGTCGAGGACCGACTTGAAGGCCACCACGGGATCATTACCGCCGCCGAGCGCGCGATCCAGCAGGTGAGCCACAACCTCGGTATCGGTCTGGCTCTCAAAGGTATTGCCGAAGGCCTCGAGCTCGGCCTTGAGGTCGGCGAAATTCTCGATGATGCCGTTGTGAACCAGGGTCACGCGACCCGCCTTGTGCGGGTGGGCGTTCGCTGTGGTCGGCGCACCATGGGTGGCCCAGCGGGTGTGGCCGATGCCAACGGTTGAGGACAGGGGCTCGGCCTTGAGCACCGACTCCAGAGCAGCGATCTTGCCCTTGGCCCGACGACGTTCGATCCGACCCTCGACCAGGGCCGCGACGCCCGCCGAGTCATAGCCGCGATATTCGAGGCGCTTGAGGCTTTCGATCAGACGGGGCACTGCCGGCCCGGTACCGGTGACGCCAATGATGCCGCACATAGGTTCGTCCCTTATCAAAGATCGTCAGAAAACCATGGCTTTACGCACAGGCCTGTGGCGGTCTAAGCCCACTCCGCCCTCGGGGGGCGGCTCCCCCCTAGGCCAAGACGACGGGGCCTGACACCTAAATTGCGGTTTCGCAAGGTTTCTGTCTCTGATGGGACACGCCGGGGGCCAGGAGTGAGGGATATTCATGGCTGAGAGACGCTATTTCGGGACCGACGGGATCCGGGGCCGGGCCAACACCCACCCGATGACGCCCGAGGTGGCCCTCAGGGTCGGGCTGGCGGCCGGGCGGCTCTTCATGTCCGAGGACGACCGGCGCCATCTGGTGGTGATCGGCAAGGATACCCGCCTGTCCGGCTATATGATCGAGCCCGCCCTGGTCGCCGGTTTCGCCAGCGCCGGCATGGATGTGATCACCTTTGGCCCCCTGCCGACGCCGGGCGTGGCCATGATGACCCGCTCGATGCGGGCCGATCTGGGCGTGATGATCTCGGCCTCGCACAACGCCTTCATGGACAATGGCATCAAGCTGTTCGGGCCGGACGGGTACAAGCTGTCGGACTCGGTCGAGCTGAAGATCGAGGCCATGATGGACGCCGAACTGGACGAGGACCTGGCGCCTGCGGACAAGCTGGGGCGGGTCAAGCGGATCGACGACAGCCAGGCCCGCTATATCGAGGTGGCCAAGGCGACCTTCCCCAAGACGCTGAGCCTGAAGGGTCTGCGGGTGGTGATCGATTGTGCAAACGGGGCCGGCTATCGCGTTGCCCCGACCACCCTCTATGAACTCGGCGCCGAGGTCTTCCCGCTGGGGGTCGAGCCCAACGGGCTGAACATCAATGCCGACTGCGGCTCGACCTGGCCGCAGGCGCTGAGCGCGGCGGTCAATCTGCACCGGGCCGACATCGGCATTGCGCTGGATGGCGATGCCGACCGCCTGATTATCTGCGACGAGAAGGGCCAGGTGGTGGACGGCGACCAGATCATGGCGCTGGTCGCGCGGGACTGGGCAACGCAAGGGCTGCTGATGGGCGGCGGAGTGGTCGCCACGGTCATGTCCAATCTGGGCCTGGAGCGGGCGTTGCTGGCCGATGGCCTGACGCTGGAGCGGACCAAGGTCGGCGACCGCTATGTGATGGAGCGGATGCGCGAGGGCGGCTTTAATCTTGGCGGTGAACAGTCAGGCCACATCATCCTGCGCGACCATGCGACCACCGGCGACGGCCTGATCTCGGCGCTGCAGGTGCTGGCCGTGCTGATCAAGAGCGGCCGCCGCATGAGCGACCTGGCCCGCCAGTTCGATCCGGTGCCGCAACTCCTCGAGAACGTCCGCTATGCCTCCGGCAAGCCGATGGAGGCCGCCAGCGTCAAGACCGCCATCGCCGAGGGTGAGGCGCGGCTGAAGGGGCAGGGCCGGGTGCTGGTGCGCAAGTCTGGCACGGAGAAGCTGATCCGCGTCATGGCCGAGGGCGATGACGAGGCGCTGGTCCGGTCCGTGGTCGATGACATCTGCGCCGCCGTGAAAGCAGCCGGCTAGACTGCCGCGAGGGCCTGTTCGAGGTCGACCCACAGGTCCTCGACGTTTTCGACGCCGACCGACAGGCGGATCAGGTCATCGCCGATGCCGCAGCGGCCCTTGGCCTCGGTCGAATAGTCCGAGTGGGTCATGCTGGACGGGTGGGAGGCGAGGCTCTCGGAGCCGCCGAGGCTGACCGCCAGTTTGAACAGTCTCAGGGCGTTCAGCATGCGGAAGGCCTCGGCCTCGCCGCCCTTCAGCCGGATTGAGAAGGTGGAACCGGGGCCCTGACACTGGGCCTCGAAGATGGCGCGCTGCTCGCCCGCGCCTCCCCCGGCGACCAGCACATCCGTGACCTTGTCATGGAGTCGCAGCCGCTCGGCCAGAATGCGGGCATTGTCCTGGGATCGCTCCATACGCAGGTGGAGGGTCTCAAGGCTGCGGCTGAGCAGCCAGGCGGTATGGGGATCGGTGGCGGTGCCACAGATGGTGCGCATCTCGGCAATGCGGGCCATGACCTCCGCCGAGCCCAGACAGCCGCCGGCGATCAGGTCGGAATGGCCGCCCACATATTTGGTCAGGGAGTAGAGCGACAGGTCGGCGCCCAGTTCGAGCGGGCGCTGCCACAGGGGCCCGAGGAAGGTGTTGTCGACCGCCACGACCGGCCGTTCGGTCTGATCCAGACCCTGCACCTCGGCCACGGCGGCCGCGATATCGACGACCTGATTGGTCGGATTGGACGGCGTTTCCAGATAGACGACCGCCAGCCGCCCGCCGCCCTCGGCGGCCTTCGCCGCCGTGTCCCGAATGGCCTTCCGCAGCGCCTCGGTGCCCCCGGTGGCCAGCACCTGGGCCACCTTGACGCCATAGCGGGGCAGGATGCGGTCGAACAGATATTCGGTGCCACCATAGGCCGGGGCCGCATAGAGGACGGTGTCGCCCGGTCGGGTCAGGGCCAGCATGGCCGTCGAAATGGCCGCCATGCCGCTGGAGAAGACCAGCGCCCGGTCCGCCTTGTCCCAGACCGCCAGGCGATCCTCGAGGATTTCGAGGTTGGGGTTGTTGATCCGCGAATAGATCAGGCCGAGCGCTTCATCGGGCTCCTTTTCACGGAGGCCGTAGGCGACCTCGAAGAAGCGCTTTCCATCCTCGGCCGACTTGAAGACGAAGGTGGAGGTCTGGAACAGCGGCGCCTTGATCGCCCCTTCGGACAGGGTGGGATCATAGCCAAAGCCCATCATCAGGGTTTCGGGTGCCAGATCGCGCCCGCCGAGCGTGCGGGATTTGTGGTGGCTCATTTGATCACTCCTTACTCAGCCAACGTCCCGGTCAGGACCTCGATCCGTTTGCGGATATCGGGGACAGCGACGGTTTCCCAGAAGGTGGCGCGGGCGGGCGGGCCCAGCACCAGAAGCGTGGGGTCGGGGGTGCCGTCGGCCGTCAGCACGCGTCCGCTGTCATCCAGCTCCAGCCCCAATCGCAGGGGATCGAGGCGGGCGCGGCCCGTCGAGATCAGTGGCCCCGTCAGCGGATCGCGGGCGGGATCGTGGCCGGGGCCGGTGCAGTCGATCAGCCAGTCGGCGGTGGCCGTATCCGTCCCTCCCGTGCCCTTTGCCCGCCAGTGGAGGATCACCCCCTGATCGGTGGCGTCGAGAGAGACGACCCGCCCGGCGACGGTCGTCAGGCGTCCGGCATCGGCCAGCGCATGAATGTCCGCAGCGATGGCGGGGGCGATCCGGTGGCGATGCACGTCCCAGAAGGGTCGAAGGTGGCGCACCCAGCGGGCGCGGGTCTTGAGGTCTGCCGCCTGCCAGAGGGCGCCGGTGCGGGGGCGCAGCCCCTCCATCAGCGGACGCCAGTCGCCGTCGCGGGTGGCGCGGCGGGCGGCGGCCAGACGGCGGGACGCCGGTCCCTGCATCAGATCGGCATCGACGGCCGCAGGGGATTCGGGCTGGTTCGCGTGGGCACGGGGGGCCAGACCCCGACGGGACAGGGCGAACAGTGGCCCGCGCCAACCCCGGGCGTTCAGCCAGATCGCCATATCGACCATGGTCAGGCCGGTACCGATGATGGCGACGCGATCTTCGGGACCGATACCGTCGAGCGCTCCGGCAGCCCAGGGATCGGAGATGACCCGCGCACCCTTGTCCGACGCCGTGCGAGGCGCGGGGTTGCCGGTGGCCAGTACGATGGCCCGGCCGGAGATGCCGCGGCCGTCGTTGAGTACGACGGTCGTGCCCTCGATGGCCCCGGCGCGGCCCTGCACCCGGGTGATCCGGCCGGGGTGCGTTGCCTCAACGCGCGCCAGACGATCCTGAACATAGAGGCCATAGAGCCTGCGGGGCGCAAAGCTCTCGGCATCGGCGCGGTCAGGGTGGTGGCGGCCCAGCCAGTCAACGAAATCGTCCGGGCGGCCCTCGACCGCGCTCATCCGGTTCGAGCGTACATTCAGCAGGTGGCCGTCAAAGGGGGTGGAATAGGCGACGCCGAGCCCGAAATCCCCACCCGCATCGATCAGGGTCGAGGCCACGCCCCGTTCGGCCAGACGCGCGGCCGCCATGGCGCCGGAGAATCCGCCGCCGATTATGACGATCTGGTCGCTTGAGCTGGTCACCCGTCCTCCCGGTCGAGGGCCTAATGGACCGCTCAGCCGATGCGGTCAAACTTCCTGATTGTAGCCGCCGACCTCGGGATGGGCAGCCAGGCGGGGATTGACCTCCTCATGGAAAAGCGCCCGCATGTCGTCGGCTGAATCGAGGCTTTCAACGACCACCACCAGCTCCGGCTTGTTGGACGAGGCCCGGACCAGCAGCCAGGCCCCGCCCTCCAGCTCGACGCGGATGCCGTTGACGGTGATCAGGTCGAGAATGCCCCGGCCCAGCACGTCGCCACCGGCGCCCGCCAGCGCCCGGTATTCCCCGGCAATACGCTCGACCACCGCATATTTCTCCGTATCCGGACAATAGGCGTTCATGGTCAGGGAGGTGAAAGCGGGCGGAAGGTCGGCTTCCAGTTCTGACAGGCGGCGCCCCCCGGCCCGGTCCAGCAGGCGCAGGATTTCCCGGGCAAAGACCAGCGCGTCGTCATACCCCCGACCCAGCGGCGGGGCGAAAAAGACATGGCCGGACTTTTCAAAGCCGACCAGGGCGCGCTCGGCGGCCACGGCCCGCTTCATGTGACTGTGGCCCGTCATGCCATAGACGACCCGGGCCCCGGCAGCCGCCAGCACCGGGTCGGTCCGGTAGAGGCCGGTCGACTTCACATCGACGACAAAGGTCGCCCCGGGATGGTCGGCGACCAGATCGCGCGCCAGCATCAGGCCCATGCGGTCGGCGAAGATTTCGCGGCCCTGATCATCCACCACGCCGCAGCGGTCGCCATCGCCGTCGAAGCCCAGCGCCAGGTCGGCGCCGGTTTCGCGCACCCGCTCGGCCATGGCGTCCAGCATGACGCGGTCTTCCGGGTTCGGATTATAACGGGGGAAGGTCCAGTCAAGGTCGGTGTCCATCCCGATCACCTCGGCCCCCATGCGGCGCAAGGCCTCGGGCACAAAGGCGCCGGCTGTGCCATTTCCACAGGCGGCGACCACCCGGATCGGCCAGGAGAGTTTCGGACCGGAGGCGACCTCGGCCTGATAGCGACCGGCAAAGTCGTCCACAGTGATCACCCGCCCGCCGGGGCGTACGCAGCGGCCGCCCTCCAGCGCCAGCGCCTTGAGCCGCGCCATTTCCTCCGGGCCGAAGGTGAAGGGCGGATGGGCGCCCATCTTGACCCCGGTCCAGCCGTTCTCGTTATGGCTGGCGGTGACCATGGCGACGCCGGGCACGCCCAGCGCCTCGCGCGCGAAATAGGCCATGGGGGTCAGGCAAAGACCGATGTCGTGCACCTCGGCCCCGCCGGCGACGAGACCCCGGGTCAGGGCCGCCTTCACGTCTTCGGAATAGCTGCGGTAGTCGTGGCCGGTGACCAAGCGCGGGCTGTCCAGCTCGTACAGGAGGGTCGCCAGCGCCAGCCCCAGTGTCTCGGCGCCCTGAAGGTCCAGATCGGGACCCAGAACCCAGCGGGCGTCATATTCGCGAAAGCCGGTCGGGGCGATCAGGCCGGTCATCAGACACCTCATGGGGGCAAGCAGCAGCGGAGGCCTATAGGAGGAAAGCGACACCCCGATCAAATGGTGCGCACGCCCGGCCCGGCTTGACCCCTGCCCGGGGGACGCCTAGGCGAAAACCCCTGTCACCCGGAGATCTGCATGCCCCGCCTCGTCCTTCTGCGTCACGGCCAGAGCCAGTGGAACCTCGAGAACCGCTTTACCGGCTGGGTTGATGTCGACCTGACCGATCAGGGCGAGGCCGAGGCGAGGAAGGGTGGCGCGCTGATTGCCGACGCCGGGTTTACCCCCGCCGTGATGTTCACCTCGGTGTTGAAGCGGGCGCGCCGGACGGGGGATCTGGCGCTGTCGGCGGCGGGCCTGAAGGAGGTGCCGACCATCCGCGACTGGCGCCTGAACGAGCGTCACTATGGGGGGCTGACCGGCCTCAACAAGGCCGAGACGGCCGAGAAGCACGGCGAGGATCAGGTGCGCATCTGGCGTCGCAGCTATGATGTGCCGCCCCCGCCGATGGAGGCCGATCACCCGCACAGCTTTGCCGGGGACCCCCTGTATGACGGTCAGGAAATTCCCGATACCGAGAGCCTGAAGACCACCCTGGACCGGGTGCTGCCCTATTGGGATGCCGAGATCGCGCCGCGCCTTTCGGCCGGCGAGGATGTGCTGATCGTCGCCCACGGCAATTCGCTGCGCGCCATCGTCAAACACCTGTTCGCCGTGCCCGACGACCGGATCGTCGGCGTCGAGATCCCGACCGGCAATCCGCTGGAGATCGACCTGGACAGCGATCTGGTGCCGACCGACGCCCGCTATCTGGATACGGGACGCGCCGCAGACCTTCCGCCGCTGCCGGAGACCGCGGCGTGAGCGCCTCCGACGATGCCCGCCACATGGCCCGCGCCATCGAACTGGCGCAGGCGCGGATGGGTGAGACCTGGCCCAATCCGGCGGTCGGCTGTGTGCTGGTGAACGACGGCGAGATCGTCGCCGAGGCCGCCACGGCCCAAGGCGGTCGCCCCCATGCCGAGGAACAGGCCGTCCCCGCTGCCGGCGACCGGGCAAAGGGCGCGACCGCCTATGTGACGCTGGAGCCCTGTGGCGCGCGGTCCTCGGGCCGCAAGTCTTGCGCGCATTTCCTCGCCGAAGCCGGGGTGGCGCGGGTGGTCATTGCCGCGCTTGATCCCTCGCCCTTCGCCTCGGGACGGGGCACGGAGCGGCTGCGCCAGGCGGGCCTTGAGGTCGAGACCGGCCTGATGGCCGAGGAGGCGCTGGCGCTGTGCGAGGGCTTTCTGCACCGGCTGGAGACCGGCCGGCCGCTGGTGCGCATCAGCGAAACGGGCGAGGGTTTTGATGCCCGCTTCACCGCCTCGCCGCGCGCCGATCTGGTGGGCGAGCTGAGCCGGCTGGGCGAGGCCGGCTATACCCGGGTGTGGGTTTCGCCCGGCGATCTGGCCGACAGTCTGAAGGCGCAGGGCCTGCTGAAGATCTGAGGCCGGACAGCAAACCTTCCTTAAGCGTGAGTGTGGCAGGGTTCTGCCATGGCCCAGGCTGCTGAACCTGTCGCACGGCGACGGCTGACCCAGAGCGAGGTGGACGCGATCTGCGCCCGCCACGACCGCCTGTGGCAGGCCCGCCCCGGCGGGGCGCGGGCGGTGTTCGCCTGGATGGACCTGAGCGGGCTGGACCTGAAGGGCCGCAATCTGGCCGATGCCGATTTTTCCGCTGCCGATCTGACGGGCTGTGACCTGTCGGGGGCGCGGCTGGACAATGCGACCTTCTTTGGCGCGGACATGCAGGATGCGATCCTCGCCGAGGCGTCGATGCGGCGGGCCGATTTGCGCGGGGCCTGCCTGCGCGGAGCCGACCTGACGGGGGCCGACCTGTTCGAGGCCGACCTGCGCGAGGGGACCATTGCCGCCGCCGACGCGCGGATGGGTTTTCGCGTGATCGAGGCCCGCGCCCGGCACGAGACCCAGGCCAATGGGGCCTGTCTGGCCGGGGCCAATCTGGAGCGCTCGCGGCTGACGGGGGTGGTCGCGGTTGCTGCGGACTTTACCGATGCCGTGATGAAGGACTGCAAACTGGTGCGGGCCAATCTGAAACAGGCCAGCTTCCGGGGGGCTGATCTGGCCGGAGCGGATCTGTCAGGCGCGGACCTGTCGGGGGCCGATCTGCGTGATGCGGTGCTGGTCGGGGTCAATTCGGCGTCATGGCGCACCGATGGTGCCCGCATGGAAGGCACTCTGACGGATGACCGGTCCTCGGGAGACCCCGTGTCGCGCCTGCCGGCCGCCGATATGCTGCGCGACCATGCCCTGTGGTGCGAGACGGATGGCCGGGAGGGCAAGCCTTCTGTCTTCGACAGCGTCGATCTGCGCTCGTTGAAGTCGATCCGCGGCCTTAACCTGACGGCTCTGTCGGCTAGGGGCGCCATCTTCTACGGCCTGGACATGGAGGGGGTGCAGATGCAGGGCGCCCACCTGGAACGGGCCGACCTTCGGGCCTGCAACCTCAGGGGGGCCGATCTGCGCGGCGCACGCCTCGCCGGGGCACGCCTGAATGGCGCCGACCTGCGGCAGGCGCAATTGGGGCCGCTGCTGTTGTCCGCCGACCGCATCCTCCCCGCCGATCTGACCGGGGCCATCCTGCGCGGGGCCGACCTGTCGGGCGCGGACCTGAGGAACGGCCGTCTGGCCGGAGCCGATCTCAGCCGGGCGCGCCTGCATGGATGCCAGATGCGACTGACCGATCTGTCCGACGCCGTCCTGACCGGGGCGCTGGGCCTTGTTTCTGAAGGAATGACCGCATGAGTTTCACGCGCCGCGCCCTTGGACAAGGTGATGTGGACATGCTGGTCATGGCGCATGAGCGCTTTGTCGAAGGCCGCGCCGGCGGGCGGCGGCTGTCGTTGAAATTCATGGCGCTGGACGGGCTCAATCTGGCGGGGCGCAATCTGGAGGAAGCGGACTTTACCGGCTGTTCGCTACGCGGGACGAAGCTGTCCGGTGCGCGGCTGAACCGCGCCGTGCTGTTCTGCTGTGACATGCGCGAGGCCGATCTGAGCAGCGCCCAGCTGGTGAAGGCCGATCTGCGCGGGGCGTGTCTGCGGGGCGCGGATCTGGCGCGGGCGGACCTGACCCAGGCCGATTTCCGCGAAGGCGTGATCGCGGTTCCGCACGCGACCAAGGGCCTGTCGTCGGTCAAGCACGAGACCCATCAGGGCAATGCCGACGGCGCCAGCTTCACCGGGGCGACCCTGAACGGAGCGACGCTGGAGGGGTTCAGCGCCTTCAAGGTCGACTTTACCGACTGCGCCATGAAGGACACGCGCCTGACGCGCGCCAACCTCAAGGATGCCGACCTGTCGGGCGCCATGATGGAGGGGGCCGACGTCGGGGGGGCCAATCTGTCGGGAGCCCGCATGATCGGCGCGGTCCTGACCCACGTGGCCTTCGACACAGCGCGCACGGAACGGACCGACATGACCGGCTGTCTGCGCGAGCCGACGCAGGAGGCGATCACCGAAGCCGATGCCCTGCTGGAACAGGCGCTGGATGCCAATGCCTGGGCCGAGAGCGGCGGGGTGCTGGGCGCGCCGGCCAATTTCGAGGGCAAGGACCTGCGCCCGCTGGGAGCCCGGCTGAAGGGGCTGAAACTGCCCGCGCTCAATGCCAGGGGGGCCTGTATGGTCGGGATGGACCTGTCGGGTGTGGCGCTTCAGGGCGCCAGTCTGGAAGGCGCCGACCTGCGGGGCTGCAATCTCAGGGGCGTGGACCTGCGGGGGGCGCGGATGATGCGGGCGATCCTCAGCCACGCCGATCTTGACGGAGCGGTTCTCGCCACCCTGCCGCTGGGTGGCGGCCGGTCAATGCCGACCAATCTGTCGGATGCGGGCCTGAGATATGCGCGTCTGGTCGCCACCGACTTTACCGGAGCCCTGATGGACCGGGCCGACCTGACCGGTGCGCGGATGGACGATGTGGTGCTGAGCGACGCCCAACGCGCCAGCCTGACGATCCGGAGAGCCGCTGCCTGAAGCCGGCCGAGGTCTTGTCCGGGGTCTTGCTCCGGGGCAGGGGTCGGCCTATCCCGGGGCCATGACCGCACCCCTGATCTGTCCATCTATACTGGCCTCTGACTTTGCCCGACTGGGCGAGGAAGTCGCTGCCCTTGAGGCCGCTGGCGCCGACTGGGTCCATGTCGATGTCATGGACGGCCATTTCGTCCCCAATCTGACCATCGGCCCGGATGTGGTGAAGGCGCTGCGTCCGCACACCACACTGCCGTTTGACGTGCATCTGATGGTGGCGCCGGTCGATCCCTGGCTGGAGGCCTATCGCAAGGCCGGGGCCGATGTGCTGAGCGTGCATCCGGAATCCGGACCGCACCTGCACCGGACGCTGGGCCGGATCCGGGAACTGGGCGCCCGGGCGGGCGTGGTCCTGAATCCAGGCACACCCGTCGCCATCCTCGACGAGGTCATGGATCTGGTCGATCTGGTGCTTATCATGTCGGTCAACCCCGGCTTTGGCGGGCAGAAATTCATCCCGGCCTCGCTCGACAAGATCGCACGGGTCCGCCAGCGACTGGATGCCGCCGGATCGAAAGCGACCCTGCAGGTGGATGGCGGGGTGACGGCTGACAATGCGGCGGACTGTGTCGCTGCCGGAGCCGACGCGCTGGTGGCAGGGACGGCCGTGTTCCGGGGTGGACCGTCTGCCTATGCCGACAATATCGCGGCGCTGAAGGGCCGCTGATGGCGGGGATCGGCCCGTTCGCCAGGCCCGAGGCCTCGGTTCCCGAAGGCCAGATTCCCGGCCTGCGCGGCGCCCCGCCCCGGACGCCGGTCAGGCCGTCGGGCGCGCGTCCCGGGGTCCGCATCTGGCCGCTGGTGATCGGGCGGCTGATGACCCGCCAGATCTGGATCGAGCTCTATGGCCTTCCCGGCTATGGCCAGACACTGAAAGGTCGGCCCTGGGGGCTGAAGCCGTCGGCCTTTGCCGCCACACCGCGCGATTTTCGCCCGCTGGAGATCCCCGGTGCCGGCAAGCCCATCCTTCAGGGGCGCTTTACGCTGGCCGGGATCAGTCTGGATGTGCCCGCACCTCTTGACCCGTGGGACCGGCCCAGTCCGTCGCGCGGCTTTGCCGAGGCGCTGCACGGTTTCGACTGGCTGCCGGCCCTGATGCACGAGGGCGACGCCGGCGCGCGCGAGGCGCTGCGACTAACCTTGAGCTGGGGACGTGTGTTTCACCGCTGGGCCCCCTTTGCCTGGGACCCCGACCGGATGGCGCGGCGGCTGTTGCATCTGGCCCCGGCGCTTCGACGCATGGGTGCCGTGGCTGATGATGTCGAGCGCGGCCAGTTGGCGGTGCTGGTGGCACGGCAGGCTCGTCAGCTGCTTCGGCCGCCCGGACCCGCGTCGGGCGCGGCGACCCGGGCCATAGCCGTGGCGGTCACCGGATGTGCGCTGGCGGGAATGTCCGGCGCGCGCCTGCGTCGGCGCGCCCTGAAACGTCTGCCCCGCGCCCTGTCGCGCACGCTGAGGCCCGACGGTGCCCCTATGTCGCGCAGTCCCGAGGCGGGGCTGGAGCTGCTGTTCGACCTGTTGACGCTCAAGGACGGGCTGACCCAGCTGTCCGAACCGGTGCCGGAGGCGGTGGAGACCGCCCTTCAGAAGCTGGCGATCGCGACCCAGGCGCTGGTGATGCCCGACGGACGTCTGCCGGGGGTCCACGGGGGTGGCGTCTCGACCGCGCAGCGGGTGTCCGCTGCCTTGAGCGCGGCAGGGCTGGGCCCGACCACCGACAGTACTGCAGCGGCGGTCGGCGGTCTGGCCCGGATGCGCAGCCCCTTGCTGAGTTTGGTGATCGACGTTGAGGCACCGCCGCGCGGAGCCTGGACAGAGGCGGCCTGTGCCCAGCCGCTGGCGCTGGAAATCGTCTGCGGCAGAGACCGGCTGATCACCGGCTGTGGCTGGACACCGCGGGCGTTCGAACGTCAGGGACTGAGACTGACCCCGGGCCATTCGACGCTGACGCTCAGCGAAACCTCGCTGGGCGAACCGCTGGGCGGCTGGAAGGCAGATCTGCTGGGGCCGCGGCTGCTGACCCGGCCCTATGCGGTGGGTCACGAGGCGCGGCAGGGCGACGGCGCCCTGTGGCTGGAAGCCCAGCACGACGGCTGGGCTCCGCTGACGGGTCTGGCCCATCAGCGCAGGCTGTATCTGGACCAGCGGCTGGACGAGCTTCGTGCCGAGGAGCGGCTGTTCCCGGCCGATCAGGCTCCCAGCCCGCCACCGGTTCTGGCCGCGCCCTATGCCGTGCGGTTCCAGCTGGAACCGGGCGTTCAGGCGTCGCTGGCGCGCGATCGGCGCTCGATCCTGTTGCGCGGGCATTCCGGTCGGGGATGGTGGTTCCGGACCGACGGGCCGGACGTCGCCATTGAGCCTTCGGTGCACAGCGTCGAGGGTCAGACCCGGCGCGCCCTGCAGATCGTGGTCAGGGGATCGGCGCGCACGGACGCAGAAACGCGCATCCGCTGGAAGCTCAATCCCGCAGGCGCGTCAGGCGATCCGGTGGTGGATTAGGGCTGCGGCGTCAGCGGTGACGTGAGGCGCGGCTCTTTTCGGTGAAGGCGGCGGCGACCATTGTGGCCAGGGCCGGATTACGCAGGAAAATGAATCCGCCCGCCAGGGTCGCAACCGAGGCCAGGATCGGCCGGTTGCGGAATAGCTGGAAGGCGCGTCCGGCGAGCCCATCGGTCAGACTGGACTCGTTTTCCTCATCATCGCCTTCGGCCTTTTTGAGGAAAACCATCACCACGGCGAGCGCCGCCAAGGCGAACAGGAGGAATGTCACGGCTGCTGCCGCCAGGGGCACGATCACCATGGAGAGGGCGAAGAAAACCACCGCTCCAAAACAGAGCACGGCGACGAATGCGGCCCCGGCCGCCACCGCAACGGCGACGGCCTTCTTGACGAGTCCGCGTCCCAGCATCAGTGGCGACGACCGGCCAGCAGCATGCCGATGACAACGCCGATGCCAAGCGCGATGCCGGTCGATTGCATCGGGCGCTCCTGCACGCGCTCGACAAGATAGCGCTGGGCTTCGTCGAAGCGCTCGGCGGCATCGTCATAATATTCGCGGCCGCGCACTCGGGCTTGCTCATAATAGGCTTCGGCCTGGCCGCGGACCTCGTCGGCCTTGCTGCGCAGACGGGCTTCGGCCGCCTCGGCACGGGCACGCAGACGTTCGCCTTCCTCACGGGCGCCCACCTTGATGTCTTCCTTGAGGGTTTTCAGGTCGTTCTTGATGTCTTCGCGGGCCTTTGTGGTGGCCATGGTGACGCTCCCGGTCTGTAAGCTTGACGATAGTAAGGGATATAAGGAGCCAACGCCACCGCCGCCAGCGGGTTCCCGCATTGCAGCATGAAAGGGGCCGTTCGCAGGGGTTTGCAGACCGTTGCAGCTGACAGGCTCCAGGCCTAAGCCTTGCCCCATGACCCAGTGGCTGATCCCCCCGCCCGAGACCCCGTCGCTGCCCGTCCTTGGCACCGATCAACGCTATCCGGTCCGGCGCATCCTGTGCGTCGGCCAGAACTATACCGATCATGCGCGCGAGATGGGGGCCGACCCGGATCGCCCCGCCCCCTTCTTCTTCTCCAAGCCGGCCATGGCGCTGGTAACCGACGGAGCCGACCCGGCCTTTCCATCGATGACGGGCCATCTGCACCACGAGGTCGAGCTGGTGCTGGCCCTGGGCGAGAATGCGGAAACCATCGGCTGGGCGGTCGGGTGCGATCTGACCCGCCGCGACCTGCAGGCCGAGGCCAAGGCGAAGGGGCGTCCGTGGGATGCCGCGAAGGGGTTCGACCAGTCCGCGCCGTGTGGTGCCCTGACGCTTGGGGCAGGGCCGGACGCGTCGTCGGCCATCCGGCTGTCGGTCAATGGTGAAGGGCGTCAGACGGCGCGCCTGTCCGACATGATCTGGGCCCCTCACGAGATTGTGGAACAGGCCGCCCGCCTGTGGGACCTGGGCCCGGGCGATCTGATCTATACCGGCACGCCGGCCGGGGTGGGGCCGGTTCAGACCGGCGACCGCGTCGAGGCTGTGATAGAAGGGCTAGCGCCCCTGTCCTTCACTCTGGGGCCGCCCCGGACCTGAGGTTTTCATGATCCTGCACGGCTATTTCCGCTCGGGCACCAGCTACCGGACCCGTATCGCGCTCAACCTCAAGGGGCTGAGCTATGAGACGCGCGGCATCGACCTGCGCACCGGGGCCCAAAAGTCCGACGCCTATCTGGCGCTGAATCCGCAGGGAATGGTGCCCGCGCTGGAGATGCCCGAGGGAGTGCTGGTGCAGAGCCCGGCCATTCTGGAATGGCTGGAAGAGCGCCACCCCCGGCCGCCGCTGCTGCCCGAGACGGCCATGCACCGGGCGACGGTTCGGGCCATGGCGGCCGTCATCGGTTGTGACATCCATCCGCTCAACAATCTGAGGGTGCTGAAGGCCCTGCGCAGCCAGTTCGAGGCGGATCAGGCGACGGTAGACGCCTGGGCCGGGCGCTGGATCACGCCGGGCTTTGAGGCGCTGGAGACTCTGGTCGGGCGGAACGGTGCAGGCTGGAGCTTTGGCGATACCCCGGGGCTGGTCGACTGTTATCTGATCCCGCAGATCTATTCAGCACGGCGGTTCAATGTGCCGCTTGAGGCCTTTCCCCGCCTGCTGGCCATCGAGGCGGCGGCGGCCCAGCACCCCGCCTTCATCGCCGCCCATCCGGACCGGCAGCCGGACGCGGACTGACCACAAAACGGCGTGCGGTAAGGTTCTGGCAAACTCTCGGTGAGGCGACCTTAAGCATTGGGCGTCAGTATCATCGGGTGAGTTCAGAGATGTCCGCCCCTCCCGCCGCCCAGCTGGCGCTCGCCGTGGTCCCCGCTGCCCCGCGCGAGGCTGTGGGTGGCGCGTTGTCGCGCGAGACCGGTGTGGCCCAGCTGTTGCAGACCGCCGCCGACGGGGGCATTCACCGCATCCTGACCCGGCCCGAGGGCGATGACGAGCGCACCCTGTGTCAGGCCTGGCCCTTCCCCTCTCCCTTTCAGGTGTCGGTGACGACGCTGGATGCCGGCGAAGGCCCTGACCGGATCGAGGCCCGGGCCCGTCGTTCGCTGGAACGTCTGGGGCTGCCGCGCGGCGATGTGCTGCTGGTGCGTGATGGGCGCGATCTGGCGGGGGCCGAAGGTCGCGCCCTGTGGGATCGTCTGGTCGCCCTGAAGGATCGCGGTCTGTTTCGGCGCATTGGTATTCGCACCCGGCTGGAGGACAGTCCGGTTCTGATCGCGCGGCGGTTTCAGGCCGATCTTATCCAGCTGCCGCTCAATATTCTGGACCAGCGCGCACGCCGCGACGGCGTGCTGGCGGCCTTGGCCGAGCAGGGGGTGGCGGTGCAGCTGGCCTCGGTACTGGCCAACGGCCTGCTGTTCGCCGGCTCCGACGAAATGGTCGGGGCCTCGGCGGCCGATGTCGTGCTGTTGTCACGCCTTCGCCGGCGTCTGGCCGAGGCGCGCCTCGACCCCATGCAGGCGGCCCTGGCCTATGCCGCCGACAGCCTGAACGGCATGGCCGAAGGCTCCAGCCTGCTGGCCTGCGTGACCTCGGCCGCCGAGACCCGGGCCCTGCTGGCCGCGGTCAATGCCCCCCGCCCCGATCTGGACTGGACCGCCTTCGACCAGGGCGGACGACTGGCGGCGACCGGGGATTCGGCCGCCGCCTTTTCGGGCGTCAGTAGCGCAGCCTGACCCCGACCGAGACGGTCCGGCCCGGTTCGCCATAGCCCAGCACGCGCTGGAAGCGTTCGTCCGACAGATTGTCGACCCGGGTGGTCAGCTCGACCTGATCGGTCAGGGCATAGCCGAGGTGGAGATCGGCGGTGACAAAGCCCTCGCGCGTGCCACCCGAGTCCGGCATGTCACCCTCGGCCCGAACGGTCAGGCGGCCGCTCAACCGTTCACCGCTATAGCCGAGACCCACCGTGCCTGCGTGTTCGGGCACCCGCAGGAGGGGGGACCCATCGCTTTCGTCGCGGGCATCGGTCCACCCATAGGTCAGGCTGAGGTCAAAGCCCCCGCCCAGCAAGGCGCGCCCCTCCAGCTCGACGCCGTCGGTCCGGGTGCGGTCTAGATTGATGTAGACGCTGTCGAAGGTCACCAGATCGAAGTCGTAGATGATCTGGTCCTCAACCGTCAGGCGATAGACCGTCAGTCGCCCGGTGACAGCGCCTCCCGGACTTTGCCAGCCCAGCGCCAGCTCGGCCCCCTCGGCGTGTTCGGGCCGCAGGGTGGGAAAGGGATCCGCGGAAAAGCAGAAGTCACAGACCGACTGGCTGACACTGGGGGCACGGAACCCTGTGCCCCATGCGCCTGAAAGTCCGAAACCGGCTCCCAGATCGGCGTGGGCCGTCACCCGTCCGGTCGTGGCCGAGCCGAAGTCGTCCGTGTCATCGAACCGCAGGGCGCCCGACAGGGTGATACGCGAGCCTACCGGGAACAGCACGGTCCCGAAGGCCGAGGTCGTGCCCAATTCGTCCGACAGACCGCTGTCGAGCTCGGCCGCTTCGTCGCGACGCTCCAGACCGGCGGCCCAGGTCAGACGGCCCTCGCCGCCCGTTCCATCCATGTCCCAGCGCCAGACCTGACGGTCGCCCTGGAATTGCGACGAGAAGCTCGACCGGGTGTCGCGTTCCAGATCGCTGGCCGACAGGCTGAGACGGTGACGCACCCCGCCGGTCTGCACGGTCATTCGGCCGAAACCGGACCAGCCCTCGCTTTTGGACACGTCGTCGGTATCCGCCAGGGTGAAGACGGGAGCGGGGAAGCCGTCGATCTCCACCCGGCTTTTCGTCCAGCGAAGGCTGCCGTCGAGTGTCAGGCCGTCCCGGGGGGACAGCCGTCCGCGCAGACCGGCCGTCAGGGTCTCATAGCCGTCGTCCTCGGTGCCGACGGCCGCAGCCGAGACCCCGTCGGTGCGGAAGCCCGAGACGCTGAGGCTGAGGGCCGAGGCCGCGTCCGCACGGCCGACGGCTATGGCGCCCCGTTGGGTGTTGAGCGAACCCGCTTCCAGATCGGCGCGCAGGCCATCGACTTCGCGGGTGGTAAACGAGACGACCCCGCCGATGGCGTCCGAGCCCCACAGCGAGGATTGCGGTCCGGAAAGAACCTCGACCCGCTCCATGTCGATCAGGGAAAGGTTGGCAAAGTCATAGGCGCCGTTGATGTCAGCCGGATCGTTGACCGGAACGCTGTCGATCAGCACCAGGGTCTTGCCGGGGCCGGCACCGCGCAGGCGCAACTGGCTGACCCCGCCGAAAGCTCCGGTCCGGGCGACGGCTGCACCGGGTACCTCGTCCAGCAGGTCGACGGCGAAGCGGGCCCCGCGCGCCTCAATGTCGGCGGCGGTGAAGACCCGGGCACCGGGGGTTTCGGACTGTATCTGGTTTACGCGTGTAGCCTCGACCACAAGGTCTTCCAGCCGGGTCGGCTCGGTCGACCGGGCGCTGGCGGTTCCAGCAAGGCAAAGGGCGGTCGTTGAAGCGCCCAGGATCAAAAGGGTCTGCCGTTTCATCGGACAGGTCTCCGTCAGCCCGGCGGCAGCGCGCGACGGGCAATGAGGATGCGACCGATCCTGACCACCGAAGATCGGGGGCCGGCGCTGGGATCGGGTCGCTTCGACGGATAGGTCCCCGCGCCCCTGTCTGGTCCCGGACAGAAGACGAGCGACGTCGGCGGCCAGGTCTCCTGGCTTGCGGATCAACAGCCGCCGCCCTCGCCTTCCCGGCAGGCCCGAAGACCCACCAGTGACGCCGGGATCGCTCCCGGACCGGACGACGGCCTGGCCGCCTACAGTTGCGGGCACAGCCGCGGTGTTTGACCGCGTTCCCTTAACCGCCTGCCCTGCTTGTCGCAGCGCCCGTGCCGGCGTGCAAGAGATGCTTGAGGCGGAGCGCGCGATCCGTCACCCTGTGGCAAGGCATGAACCGTCCGCTCAACCCACCCCCCGTCGCCGAACATCCGGTGCGCTCCACAGAGGGCGCGACCCCGGTCATGGCGCAATTCCTGGAGGCCAAGGCCAGCCAGCCCGACGCCCTGCTGTTCTTCCGCATGGGCGACTTCTACGAGCTGTTCTTTGAGGACGCCGAGGTGGCGGCGGGCGCCCTCGGGCTGGCCCTGACCAAACGGGGCAAGCATCTGGGCGAAGACATCGCCATGGCCGGGGTGCCCGCCCATGCCATGGAAGGCTATCTGGCGCGCTTGATCCGGCAGGGCCACCGGGTGGCAATCTGTGACCAGACCGAGGACCCGGCCGAGGCGAAGAAGCGGGGCTCCAAGGCTGTAGTCCGGCGCGAGATCGTGCGGGTCGTCACCCCCGGCACCCTGACCGAGGACAGTCTGCTGGATGCGCGCGGGGCCAACCGGCTGGTCGCCGTCACCCTGCGCGGGGGGCGGGCCGCCGTGGCCGCCGTGGAGCTGTCGTCCGGCGCCGTCGAGACAGCCGTGTGCGAGGCCGGGGACCTGGCCTCGACCCTCGTCGCCTTTGCCCCGTCCGAAATTCTGGTGCCCGACCGGCTGTTCGGCGAGGCCGATCTGGTTCAGGCGCTGGCCACCGCTGATGCCCCCGTTCAACCACTGGCCCAAGCGCTGGCCGAGCCCAGGGCGGCGGCAGAACGTGTGGCGCGCCTGTACGGCGTGGCGACGCTGGATGCGTTTGGTGCCTTTGAGCCGGTCGAGATTTCGGCCCTGGGCCTGATCGCTGCTTATCTGGAGACGACCCAGGTCGGCGTGGTGCCCGTGCTGTCGCCGCCGCGCCGGTCCGCCGAGGGTCAGCATCTGGCGATCGATCCGGCCACCCGGCTGAGCCTCGAGATCGACCGCACCCAGAGGGGCGAGCGGGCGGGGTCCCTGCTGGACACGCTGGACCGGACGGTGACTGCCGGCGGGGCCCGGGCGCTGGCGGAGCGGCTGGCCAGGCCGGGGCGCGACCCGGACCGCATCAACCGGGCGCTGGATGCGGTCGGCTGGCTGGTCGACCACCGCAGCCTGAGGGGCGAGGTGCGAAGCCTGCTGAAGGGGTCCGCCGACACGGCACGCGCGCTGACGCGGCTGGCCCTGGGACGCGGTGGGCCACGCGACCTGGCGGCCATCCGGGCGGGCACGCGCACGGCGCAGGAACTGACGGCCCTGTTCACCCGTCGGGCCGACCGGCTGGACCCGGCCCTGCCCCATGATCTGGACCGGGCGCTGGCGGCGCTGACCCCGGGGCCGGAACTGCAGGATCTGCTGGCCGATCTGGAAGAGGGGCTGGTCGAGGATCCGCCGCATCTGGCCCGCGACGGCGGATTGGTGGTCCCCGGGCACCGGCCGGAACTGGATCAGGCGCGCACCCTGCGCGACGACAGCCGCCGGGTGATCGCCGAACTGGAGGCCCGGGCCGCGGCCGACAGCGGCATCCCGTTCAAGGTGCGCCATAATGCGGTGCTGGGCTATTTCCTTGAAGTCACGGCCAAACAGGCCGAGCCGCTGATGCAGCGCGGCGCCGACAGCCCCTTCATCCATCGCCAGACCCTGGCCAATCAGGTGCGCTTCACCACCGTCGAACTGTCCGATCTGGATGCCCGCATCACCCAGGCCGGGCACCGGGTGACGGCCATGGAGGTCGAGACCTTCGAGGGCTGGCGCGGCCGGGTGCGCGAGCTGGCCGGCCCCATCCAGGCGCTGGCCGATGCGCTGGGCTGGATCGATGCGACCGCGGCCCTGGCCGAATGGGCCGAGGAGGTCGGCGCGGTCCGCCCCGAGGTCGATGACGGGCTGGAGCTGTGCATCGAGGGCGGCCGTCACCCGGTCGTCGAGGCGGCCGTCCGCGCCGAGGGCAAGCCCTACACGCCCAATGATTGCCGGCTGGACGGGACGGGGGCGAGCGGATGTCCGCGTCTGGCGCTGGTGACCGGGCCCAATATGGCGGGCAAGTCGACCTTCCTTCGTCAGGCGGCCCTGCTGGTGGTGCTGGCCCAAGCCGGGGCTTTTGTCCCCGCGCGGTCAATGCGGCTGGGCGTGGTCGACCGCCTGTTCAGCCGGGTGGGGGCGGGCGACGATCTGGCCCGGGGCCGGTCGACCTTCATGACCGAAATGGTCGAGACCGCCGCCATCCTCAATCAGGCTACCGACCGCAGCTTTGTCGTGCTGGACGAGATCGGCCGGGGCACGGCCACCTATGACGGTCTGGCCATTGCCTGGGCCGTGACCGAGGCCCTGCACGAGGCCAACCGCTGCCGCGCCCTGTTCGCCACCCATTATCACGAGCTGGCGCAGCTGGACGGACGGCTGGACCATCTGGCCAATCTGTCGCTCCGGGCCCGGGAGTGGAACGGGGAGCTGGTCTTCCTGCATGAGGCCGTGGCCGGCCCCGCGGACCGCAGCTATGGCGTGCAGGTCGCGCAGCTGGCCGGGGTGCCGCCCGGGGTGGTGGCCCGGGCAAGGGCTGTGCTGGACCAGCTCGAGACCACGGGCGAGGCCGATGCGCGGCTGGATGACCTGCCGCTGTTTGCCATGGCCGAACCAGCAGCACCGGCGCCGGTCGCGCCCTCACCCCTGATCGAGGCGCTGGGCGTGCTGGAGCCCGACGACCTTAGCCCGCGCGAGGCGCTGGATGCCCTCTATCGGCTGAAGGCCCTGTCACGCGGGTCCGGCCCCGGGACGCGCTGATTCCATGCCGTTCGAGGCCCCGCCCGCCGATCTGGATGACGTGACCGCGGCGGCACTGGAAGCTGCGGCACGGGCATCCAACCCCCGCGCGGCGCTGACTCCCGTCCTTTCGGAACTGCTCTCGGCCGGGCGGGCGCGGGCGGCGCAGCGTCTGGCGCAGGGCGCGGGCGGCGTGGATGTGGCGCGCCTCTATGCCCGCGCGGCGGACCAGATGGTCCAGGCCCTGTGGTGGGTGGCGAGCGTGCGGCTGTTTCCCGCCCCCAATCCGACCGATGCCGAGCGCCTGGCCCTGATGGCGGTCGGGGGATACGGGCGCGGGGTGCTGGCGCCCCATTCCGATCTGGACCTGATGTTCCTCAGGCCCTGGAAGTCGACGTCGCGCACCGAGCAGGTGACCGAGTTCGTCCTCTATGTGCTGTGGGACCTGGGGCTGAAGATCGGCAGTACATCGCGGTCGATGGATGAGGCCCTGTCGGTCGGCAAGGCCGATATGACGGTACGCACCGCCCTGCTGGAGGCCCGCCCCCTGGCCGGAGATGCCGATCTGGTCGAGGCCTTCCTGACCCGCTTTCGCCAGCAGGTGTCGAAGGCCGACCCCCGCCCCTTCATCGCCGCCAAACTGACCGAGCGCGAGGCCCGCCACCAGAAGGTCGGGGCGATCCGCTATCGGGTCGAGCCGAACGTCAAGGACGGCAAGGGGGGCTTGCGCGACCTCAACTGCCTGTTCTGGATCGCCCGGGGACTGGCGCCCTACAGCCCGCTCGGCGAAGCGGCGCTGGAGGACCTGCTGACCCGGCGCGAGCGGCGACTGTTCGCCGAGGCCTTTGATTTCCTGTGGCAGGTGCGCATCCACATGCACCGGATCACCGACCGTCCGGTCGAGGCCCTGACCTTCGACCTGCAGCCCGAGGTGGCGCGGCGGATGGGCTGGCGCGGCCGGGGCGACGAGCCGGCGGTCGAGCGCTTCATGCGACGCTACTTCCTTGTGGCGAGGGACGTCGGCGCCCTGACCCGGGCCATGAGCGCCCAGCTGGAGGCACGCGAACAGAAGAAGGCCGGGGGGCTGGTGCGGGGCCTGTCGCGCCTGTGGTCCGGCCGGGGCAAGCCGCTGGACACGCCCGGCTTCCTGATCGACCGGGGCCGGCTGAGCGTGACCGGGCCCGAGGTGTTCGACGAGGACCCCGTGCGGCTGCTGACCCTGTTCGTCGAGGCGGACCGGCTGGATCTGGACCTGCACCCCGATGCCTTTGCCGCGGTCACCCGGTCGCTGCCGCGTATCACGCCCCGCCTGCGTCGCGACCCGGAGGCCAGCCGCGCCTTCCTGACCATTCTGGCGAACGGCAAGCGCCCCTACCGGGTGCTCGGAATCATGAACGAGACGGGCCTGCTGGGGCGGTTCCTGCCGGAATGGGGGCGGATCGTCGGCCAAACCCAGTTCAACATGTATCACGCCTATACGGTCGACGAGCACACCCTGCAGGCCGTCGGTATCCTCAATGACATCAAGCGCGGCAAACTGAAGGACGACCATCCGCTGGCGTCGGAGATCATCCACCGGATCACCGACCCCGAAGTGCTGATGCTGGCCATGCTGCTGCACGATGTCGGCAAGGGCGGCGACCGCGGCCAGCTGGAGGACGGGGCGATCGCGGCCCGGCGGGCATGCGAGCGGCTGGGCGTAGACAGCCGCCGGATCGAGCTGGTCACATGGCTGGTGCGGCACCATCTGGCCCTGTCCGACTATGCGCAGAAGCGGGATGTGACCGACCCCGACACGGTTCGCGCCTGCGCCGATCTTGTCGGGGATCCCGAGCGGTTGCGGATGCTGCTGGTGCTGACGGCCGCCGACATCCGCGCCGTGGGGCCCGGGGTCTGGAACAACTGGAAGGGCCAGCTGCTGCGGGACCTGTATCGACGGGTACTGGCCCTGTTCAAGGGTGAGACGGTCGACGAGCCCGACCCGCTGGAGGCCCATCCCGAACTGGTCGCCCGGGCGCGCGAGAGCGGCGCGGCCGCCGACGTCGTGGTGGACTGGGACACCGACCCCTCGGCCGAGCGTCAGCTGAAGGCGGTGGGTCGGCCGACGACCCGCGTGGCCGTGGCGGCCACCGACCGGCCGGGCCTGTTCGCGGCACTGGCGCAGGCGCTGGCGCGGGCCGGGGCGGACATTGTGGGGGCTCGCGTCGCCACGGCGCCCGAGGGTCTGGCGCTGGACGTCTTCGAGGTCCAGGACGGCGCGGGCCTGCCCTATGGACAGGCAGAGCCGCGGCGGCTGGAGCGGCTGGTGCGGTCGCTGGAGGCCGCCGCCCGCGCGGTGCCGGAGGGCACCCCCGATGTGCCCGAGGGCGAGACCGTCCTGCCCTCGGTCAGCGCACGCCGGGCGGCCTTTGACGTGCGGCCGGTGGTAATGATCGACCGTGAGGCCGTCAGCCACGCCGTGGTGATCGAGGTGTCCGGCGCTGACCGGCCCGGCCTGCTGGCCGAGCTGGCCGTCGCTATTGCCGCCGAGGGCCTGTCCCTGCGGTCCGCGCACGTGGCCAGCTTTGGTGAGCGGGCGGTCGATGCCTTCTATGTGACCGACGCGAACGGGCGAAAGCCCATGCGCAAGGACCGGCTGGAGCGACTGGCACGGACGCTGGAGGCGGTCCTGGACCGGGCGCGCCTGCCCGAGCCCTCTCCCGGTCAGCGCCCCATCATTCCCGTGCGGGCCAGTGTGCGGGACGTGTCGGACCTGGGGCCGCTCAGCGCCCGACGGCCTGCCGCTGAAGGTCGAAAAGGGTCTCGCAGCCCGAATGAGCCAGGGCGAACAGCCGGTCGAACTCGGCCCGGCTGAAGCCGCGCTTCTCGCCGGTCGCCTGGATTTCGACGATGCTGCCCGAACCGGTCAGGACGAAGTTGGAATCCGCCTCGGCGCTCGAGTCTTCTTCATAATCGAGGTCGAGAACCGGAACGTCGTTGAACACGCCGCACGACACGGCCGCGACCTGATCGGTCAGGGGGTCGGTCTTCAGCACGCCCTCGGCGCGCAGATAGTCGAGCGCCGAGGCCAGGGCGACCCACGCGCCCGTGATGGCTGCTGTGCGGGTGCCGCCGTCGGCCTGGATGACGTCGCAGTCGAGGGTGACCTGACGTTCGCCCAGAGCCTTCAGGTCCACGACGGCCCGCAGGCTGCGACCGATCAGGCGCTGGATTTCCTGGGTGCGGCCCGACTGTTTACCCGAGGCGGCCTCGCGCCGGCCCCGCGTGTGGGTGGCGCGCGGCAGCATGCCGTATTCGGCCGTCACCCAGCCCTGACCCTTGCCGCGCAGCCACGGCGGCAGGTGCTCCTCGACGGAGGCGGTGACCAGCACCTTGGTCTGACCGAACGACACCAGACACGAGCCTTCGGCATAGCGATTGACGCCGGTTTCCAGGGTCACGGGGCGAAGCTGTTCGGGCGAACGTTCGGAAGGGCGCATGATGTCTCTTTTGCGTATTGGATGGGGTCGCGGGCGTGCTTATCCTGAAAGCGTGACCCTGTCCCGCTCCCAGATGCCAGAAGACCCGGCCCCCGCAGATGCCGGACGGGGCTGCCCATGATCACGACGCCGTTTCATCCCTCGCCGTCCCTCACCACGCTGGACGCCCGGGCACGCGACATTTTCCGGAGCATCGTCGAGACCTATCTCGAGACGGGAGAGCCGGTCGGGTCGCGGACCCTGTCGCGCGGGACCATCGCCCTGTCGCCGGCCTCGATCCGCAACACCATGCAGGACCTGACGCTGGCGGGCCTGCTGGCCTCGCCGCACACCTCGTCCGGGCGAGTGCCGACCCATGCGGGCCTGCGGCTGTTCGTCGACGGCCTGCTGGAGATCGGCGATGTTGGCTCGGAGGAGCGGCGCGAGATCGATGCGCGGCTGGCGGGTCTGGGGCGGCCCGGCGGTCGGCTGGATTTCGATCAGGCGCTGAACGAGGCGTCCGCCCTGCTCTCCGGACTGGCCGGGGGGGCCGGAATCGTCGCCAGTCCGGTGCGCGACACCGGCATCAAACACGTCGAATTCGTCGCCCTGGGCCATGATCAGGCCCTGGCCATTCTGGTGGCCGAAGACGGACAGGTGGAAAACCGGCTGATGCCCATGGGCCCGGGCATGACCCCCTCGACCCTGCAGGAGGCTTCGAACTTTCTGAATGCCCGGCTGAAAGGACGCTCGCTGACCGAAGCCCGGAGCGAGATGAGCCAGGAGCTGGCATCGGCGCGGCAAGCATTGGATGCCGCCGCCGCCCGGCTGGTCGAGGATGGCATGGCGGCCTGGTCCGGGGCGGCGGGCCCGCGGTCGCTGATCGTGCGGGGACGCGCCAATCTGTTGCAGGATCGCGAGGCGCTGGAAGATCTGGACCGGGTGCGGGTGCTGTTCGACGATCTGGAGCAGAAGGAACAGCTGATCGGCCTGCTGGACGGCGTGTCCGAGGCCCAGGGGGTGCGCATCTTTATCGGCGCCGAGACGCGACTGTTTTCACTTTCGGGTTCCTCTGTGATCGCGGCGCCCTATATGACGGGGCGACAACGGGTGCTGGGTGCGGTCGGCGTGATCGGCCCCACGCGTTTGAACTATGCCAGGATCATTCCGTTGGTGGATTACACTGCCCGCGCACTGAGCCGACTGTTTGACGGACAAGAGCCTTGAACGACACACCGCACGACCCCGAGACCGACGAGTTCGACGACCTGAACGGCATCGATCCGGCCGATGAGGCCGACGCCGAGGCGGGCCTCAATTCCGATCCCGCCCATACAGGAGTGGGCATGGACAACCTCGACGCCCTCATCGACGAGCGCGACCAGTGGAAGGATCGCGCCCTGCGCGCCGTGGCCGAGGTCGAGAACATCAAGCGCCGGGCCGAGACCCAGAACAATGACGCCCGGGCCTATGCCATCCAGCGCTTTGCCCGCGACCTGCTGGGCGTGGCCGACAATCTGGAGCGGGCGCTTCAGGCTGCGCCCAAGGACGCCGAAGGCGCGGCCGCCGGTCTGGTGACCGGGCTGGAGCTGACGCAGAAATCCCTGCTGTCAGCCTTTGCCAGCAATAATCTGGTGCGCGTGGCCCCCGAAGCGGGCGAGGCGTTCGATCCGCACCTGCATCAGGCGATGATGGAGCAGCCCTCCGACACGGTGCCCGGCGGGTCGGTGATCCAGACACTGCAGGCGGGTTATGCCCTGTTCGGGCGCACCGTGCGGCCGGCCATGGTGGTCGTGGCGGCCAAGGGATCCGGACCCGCGCCCGGCACCTCGGCGTCAGAGGCGGCCCATGCCTATGAGGCCACAGCCTCGGCCACGGGCGGCGCCCACGACTCGAAGGCCTGACGGTTTGGGGGCCTGATCCTCAGGCCTTCAGGCGTTCGTCGAACAGGGCCAGCAGCCTGGCCCAGCCGTCGGCCGCCGCATCCGCCTTGTAGCTGGCGCGATAGTCCGCGTGAAAGCCGTGCTGGGCCCCGTCATAGACCTCGATTCCGCTGTCGGTGCGGCCGGCGCGCTGCAGGGCCTGACGCATGAGCTCGACGCTGGCCAGCGGGATGCCCCGATCCATCTCGCCATAGAGGCCCAGCACCGGCGCCTTGAGATCGGCCGCGAGATCAATCGGCCAGGGCTGGCCCGCAGCGATCTGTTCGGGCGTGGCATCGGCTGCGGGGGCCAGACGGCCGTACCAGGCGACCCCGGCGTCGATCACGGCAAAGCGGGCGCAGGCCTGCCAGACCACCTTGCCGCCCCAGCAGAAGCCGGTGATGCCGACCTTGTCTGCCCGGGCCCACAGCTGACGCGACAGCCATTCCATCCCGGCGGAGATGTCGCCCATGACCTGCTCATAGCCAGCCTGACCGACAATCTCCTGGATGCGGCCGAAATCGGAGAGCGGAGCCGGATCCTCGACTCGCACAAAGAAGGCGGGTGCCATGGCCGCATAGCCCGCCTTGGCCAGACGGTGGCAGACGTCGCGGATGTAGTCATGGACGCCGAAGATCTCGGAAGCGACGATCACCACCGGGAAGGGGCCCTGGCCCTCGGGGCGCGCGACATAGGCGGGAAGGTCAAAGCCGTCTGCGGACTCATAGCTGACGGTTTCGGTGACCAGACCCTCGCTGTCGGTGACAATCGGGCTGGCGTCCTGGGCCAGCGCAGCGGGGGCATAGCCCGCGAACATCAGGCCGGTCAGCCCCCCGGTCGCCATCGCCCTGCGGCTGAAACGGAAATCCTGATCGGTCGGGCCTTCGGGGCGGGTCAGTCGCATCGGGCGGTCTCCTGGGTTTCAGGCAGGAAACCTGCGCCCTGTGTCCCGGGACGTCCAGTCACGATCGCCTCAGCGACCGGGATCAGCGGGTGAAATAATAGTCCGCGATGCGGCAGACGTTTACACCGACCCGTTCGAGTCTCTCGCCGTTCGAGAACTCGGCCCGCACCACATAGACGCAGGCGCCCGAGCCATTGTCGACGTCGATGACCGCGCTGTCGCCGGTCGCCAGCACCTCGGGCGTCAGAAGGTCCCCGCGCCAATCGGTCCGTGCGGGGTCGGTGGCATACAGGCTGACGATGGTCCAGCCCGTCTGGTTGTGGATCCGGACCCGACGGTTCTGCCCGTCATTCGACGACTGGGCCCCCCGGGTCGTGCCGCGCGAGGGGTCGGCCGACTGGGCCCAGCCGGACGCGGGCGCGGCGAGCAGGCAGGCCGAGAGGGTCATAACGCCGGTCGCACAGGCGATGCCGCAGAGCCGCAGGCCGGAAAACTTGGACATAAGGGCGTCATCCCTGCATCGATTGGAATCCAGAAAGCGCGGTTTCCGGGCGGTGTCACCTGTCTAGGCGGGTCCCATACTGGCGTCCAGCCGATGCCCTGACACCTGACGGAGCCTGATTCTCACCGTCCGTCAGGCGGTGAGCCGGTTTCGACCCCGTCCCATGGGCCCGACAATGCACGAAAGGGCTTGCGGGGGCCCCTGCGCTTCCCATATCGGCATCAGCCGGTGAAAAGCCCCTTGTCTCTCTGGGGATTTCGCCGAACCGAACACCAACCCCACGGGGGTGGCTGACAGGGGGCGCTCAGACGAGGCCCGGAGCCATCCGCCGAACAGGAGCAAGACGTAGAGTCCATGAGCAAGATCATCGGCATTGACCTCGGTACAACCAACTCGTGCGTGGCCGTCATGGACGGCAAATCCCCGAAGGTTATCGAGAACGCTGAGGGCAATCGCACCACCCCGTCGGTGGTGGCGATCCAGGACGGCGGCGAGGTGCTGGTGGGCCAGCCCGCGCGTCGTCAGGCCGTGACCAATCCGGCCAACACCCTGTTTGCCATCAAGCGGCTGATCGGCCGGAATTTCGACGACCCCGTCGTGGCCAAGGACAAGAAGATGGTCCCCTATGAGATCGTCAAGGGCCCGACCGGCGATGCCTGGGTGCGCGCCCAGGGCAAGGATTATTCGCCCCAGCAAATCTCGGCCTACACCCTTCAGAAGATGAAGGAGGCCGCCGAGGCCTATCTGGGCGAAAAGGTCGAAAAGGCGGTCATCACCGTTCCGGCCTATTTCAACGACAGCCAACGTCAGGCGACCAAGGACGCCGGCAAGATCGCCGGGCTGGAAGTCCTGCGGATCATCAATGAGCCGACGGCCGCCGCGCTGGCCTATGGTCTGGAAAAGAACGACGGCCAGAAGATCGCCGTCTATGACCTGGGCGGCGGCACCTTTGACGTCTCGATCCTCGAGATCGGCGATGGCGTCTTTGAGGTGAAATCGACCAATGGTGACACCTTCCTCGGCGGTGAGGACTTTGACCTGCGGCTGGTCGATTATCTGGCCGACGAGTTCAAGAAGGATCAGGGCGTCGACCTGCGCCAGGACAAGCTGGCCCTGCAGCGCCTGAAGGAAGAGGCTGAAAAGGCCAAGAAGGAACTGTCCTCGACCACCCAGTACGAGGTCAATCTTCCGTTCATCACCATGAACGCCTCGGGCCCGCTGCACCTGAACATCAAGCTCAGCCGCTCCAAGCTGGAAGCCTTGGTCGAGGATCTGGTCCAGCGCACCATCGCGCCCTGCGAAAAGGCGTTGAAGGATGCCGGGCTGAAGGCCTCGGACATCGATGAGGTCGTGCTGGTCGGCGGCATGACCCGCATGCCGATGGTTCAGGAAGCCGTGAAGAAATTCTTCGGCAAGGAGCCGCACAAGGGGGTCAACCCCGATGAGGTCGTGGCGCTGGGCGCCGCCGTTCAGGCGGGCGTGCTGCAAGGCGACGTCAAGGATGTGCTGCTGCTGGACGTGACCCCGCTGACGCTGGGTATCGAGACCCTGGGCGGTGTCTTCACCCCGCTGATCGAGCGCAACACCACCATCCCGACCAAGAAGAGCCAGACCTTCTCGACCGCCGAGGACAACCAGTCGGCCGTGACCATCCGGGTCTTCCAGGGCGAGCGGCCGATGGCGGCGGACAACAAGATCCTGGGTCAGTTCGACCTGATGGGAATTCCGCCTGCCCCGCGCGGCATGCCGCAGGTCGAGGTGACGTTCGACATCGACGCCAACGGCATCGTCCACGTCTCGGCCAAGGACAAGGCGACCAACAAGGAACAGTCGATCCGCATCCAGGCCAATGGCGGCCTGTCGGACGACGATATCGAAAAGATGGTGAAGGAAGCCGAGGCCAATGCCGCGGCCGACAAGCAGCGCAAGGAAACAGTCGAGGCCCAGAATTCGGCCGACAGCCTGATCCACTCGACCGAGAAAGCCCTGTCCGAGCACGGCGACAAGGTGGCGGAGGCCGACAAGGCGGCGATCCAGACCGCCCTCGACGAGCTGAAGGCCGCCCGCGAAGGCTCCGACCTTGAGGACCTGCGGGCCAAGACCACCGCCCTGGCCCAGGCCTCGATGAAGCTGGGCGAGGCCATGTATGCGGCCCAGCAGGGTGGCGCCGGTGACGGTGACGACGCGTCAGCCCCCGCCGACGACGGCGTGGTGGATGCCGAATTCGAGGAAGTCTCGGGCGACGACACCGACAAGAAGGCCGACTGACCACCGCGCCTTCCCCCGTCATTCGGGAAGGCAAAATGCATGCGGCCCCGCTTGTCAGGCGACAGGCGGGGCCGTTTCATGAAACTTGCATCAGGCGACCCGACACCCATGTCTGTCGGGGTATCGGTTTCCGGACAGCCTCCACCCAAGAGGGGCGACCGGATCGAAACGGGATAATGAGGACCACGGCCAGATGGCGCAGCGCGATTATTACGAGATTCTGGGCGTTGAACGTACGGTCGATGCCGCCGGGCTGAAGGCCGCCTATCGCAAGCTGGCCATGCAGCACCACCCGGACCGCAACGACGGCTGCGAGGAGGCCTCGACCCGCTTCAAGGAAGTGTCCGAGGCCTATGCCGTCCTGTCGGATGCGCAGAAACGCGCCGCCTATGACCGGTTTGGCCATGAGGGTGTGGGCGGTGGGGGTCAGGGACCGTTCGGACGCGGCGGGGCTGGCTATGCCGACGTCAATGACATTTTCGAGCAGGTTTTCGGCGACGCCTTCGGCGATGTGTTCGGCGGTCGGGGGCGCAACAGCGGCGGGCCCAGGCGGGGTTCGGACCTGCGCTATGACCTCGAGATCACGCTTGAGGACGCCTATCGCGGCACGGAAGTCGAGATTTCCTTTCCTACCACAACAGCCTGTGAGCCCTGCGAGGGTACGGGGGCCAAGCCCGGCACCCAGCCGGTCACCTGCACTACCTGTCAGGGTGCGGGGCGCGTGCGTCAGGCCAATGGCTTCTTTCAGGTCGAGCGTACTTGTCCGCACTGTGGCGGGGCCGGCAGGCGCGTGGCCGAAGCCTGTGCCACCTGTCGTGGTCAGGGCCAGGTGCGGCGCTCACGCACCCTGTCGCTGAAGGTACCGGCCGGGGTGGATGACGGATCGCGCATCCGCCTGACCGGCGAGGGCGATGCCGGGCTGCGCGGCGGGCCGCGCGGCGACCTCTATGTCTTTCTGTCGGTCAAGACGCACGAGCTGTTCGAGCGGGACAACCTGGACCTGCTGGTGACCGTGCCGGTGCCGATGACGGTGGCGGCGCTGGGCGGGGCGATCGACGCCCCCTGTCTGGTGTCCGAAGCCTGTGACGGGCGCTGCAAGGCCCCGGTCCAGGTGCCGGCCGGAGCCCAGACCGGCAAGACCATCCGCATCAAGGGCAAGGGCATGCCCCATCTGAATGGCAAGCAGCGCGGCGATCTGGTTGTCGAGCTGTTCGTTGAGACGCCCTCGGACCTGACGCCCCGCCAGAAGGAACTGATGCAGGAACTGGCCCAGTCGTTCGGCGAGGACCAGAATCCACGCAACTCCAGCTTTACCGGCAAGGCCAAACGCTTCTGGGCCGATATTCTGGGCGGTGACAGTGACGGGCCGGGTGCCTCCTCGCGGGAGTCCGCCGCGTGAACGCCCTGTTTCACGCCGGAATTTCCGGCGCGCGCGGGCGGATGGGACGGGCGGTCTCGCAGGTTCTGGACGCCCGCAAGGATGTGGTGGTTGCCGCCCGCTTTGATCGCGGGGAACTGCCCGATCTGTCGCTGTGCGATGTGATTATCGATTTCTCGACCCCCGAGGCCTCGGTCGAGCTGGCCGAGCGCTGTGCCGAGGCCGGCGGTCCGGCGCTGGTGATCGGCTCGACCGGCCTGTCGCCGGAAGAAGAGGCCCGCATTCAGGCGGCGGCCGAAAAGGTCGCCATTGTCCGTAGCGGCAATTTTTCGTTGGGCGTCAACATATTGATCGGTCTGGTCGAGCATGCGGCGCAACGGCTGGATGCGCGCGACTGGGACATCGAGGTGCTGGAATCTCATCATCGCCGGAAGGTCGACGCGCCGTCAGGTACGGCGCTGATGCTGGGCGAGGCTGCCGCCAGTGGACGAAATGTCGAGCTGGACGGTGTGCGGGCCGCGCCGCGCAACGGCGTCGGCGAGCCCCGGGCCGAGGGCGAGATCGGCTTTGCCGCCTTGCGCGCCGGGGGGATCATCGGCGAGCATTCAGTGATCTTTGCCTCGGACGACGAGGTGTTGACCCTCAGCCATTCGGCCATCGACCGGTCGCTGTTTGCCAAGGGTGCGGTGGCGGCCGCCGCCTGGGTCCGCAACCGCCGCCCCGGCCTTTATGACATGCAGGACGTGCTGGGCTTCCGCCAGGCCTGAAGGGAGACGCCGTGATCCGGCTGGAGGGCATCACGGGCGGCATCCTGCTGAGGATCCTGGCAGCAGGCAGTTTCTCGCTGATGTCCGGCCTGATGAAGCTGGCCGCCGAGGCCGGCGTCACCGCCTCCGAGATGATGTTCTACCGGGCGATCTTTGGCCTGCCGGTGGTGCTGGCCTGGGTGATGATGGGGCCAGGGATCGGGGCCATCTCCACGAGGCGGCCGCTGATGCACCTGTGGCGGTGCACCCTGGGGGTGACCGGAATCCTGTGCCTGTTCCAGGGCCTGACGCTGTTGCCCCTGGCCGATGCGACGACCCTGGGCTTTACCGCGCCGATGTTCGCCACGCTTCTGTCCTTCCTGTTCCTGAAGGAGGCGGTCGGGCGCCACCGCTGGCTGGCGGTGGGGATCGGCTTTGTCGGCGTGATGGTGGTAATGCGGCCCGGAGGCGAGGCCCTGCCGGCTCTCGGTGTGGCCTTTACCCTCGTCGGTGCGGGCTTTTCGGCCGGGGTGACCGTGACCCTGCGCCATCTGAGCAAGACCGAGCATGTGGCGGCCATCGTCTTCTGGTTTTTCATCGCCTGCACGGTGGTGGGAGCGCTGCTGCTGCCGGTGTTCGGCAGCCTGCATCCCCCGCTGGCCTTTGCCTTCCTGATCGGAGCCGGCATGGCGGGCGGCGTGGCGCAGCTGGCCATGACCGAGTCGCTGCGGCTGGCCCCCGTGTCGGCGGTGACGCCCTTTGACTATCTGCAAATCGCGGGCGCCGTGCTGTTCGGCTGGCTGGCCCTGTCGGTCGCGCCCTCGATCTCGTCGCTGGCGGGGGCAGCCCTGATCATCGCCAGTGGTCTCTATACCGCCTGGCGCGAGCAGGTCCGACGGCGGGCGGTCACCGCCCCCACGCCGCCGATCTGATTGCCCTCAGTGGGCGTGGGCGTGTCGGCGTCCGAACACCAGACTTTTCAGGAAGAAGAAGACGGCTATGACGATGGTATAGCCCAGGAAAAGGGCGAACAGGGCCAGCCAGAAACCGCCGCTCAGCAGGTCAGGCAGGGCAAAGGCGCCACCGTCCAGCACCGGCCTCACGACAGTGATGATCACATGGATGACCGCTGCCGCCAGCGCCGAGGGGAACAGTCGACTCCAGCTGGCCATCAGCACGGCAGCGACCGCCGCGATGATCAGGCCCAGCACCTGATTGACGCCGTCAAAGCCGCCTTCAGCCAAGGCGAAAATGCCCCTGAGCAGTTGTCCGATCTGATCCAGCAGGCCTTCCATGCCGGTCCTCCCTGTCCAAAACGGCTCCGATGTGGGGCCAGATACCGTCAAGGTTAACACCGTTCTTCGGAATTGGCTCCTTCAGCGGCCGGTCGAACCAAATCCGCCTGCCCCGCGCGCCGTCTCATCGAGGCTGTCGACGACCTGCCAATCGGCCCGCTGATGGGCGGCGATGACCATCTGGGCGATGCGCTCTCCCCGGCGAATGACGAACGCCTCGCCGCCCAGGTTGGCCAGGATCACCCCGACCTCGCCCCGATAGTCGCTGTCGATGGTGCCGGGGCTGTTCAGACAGGTGATGCCGGCCTTCAGCGCCAGACCAGAGCGGGGCCGCACCTGGGCCTCAAAGCCCACGGGCACGGAAATCTTCAGACCCGTCGGCACCAGCGCCCGGGCGCCCGGTTCCAGCACCATGGGCTGGTCCTCGGGCACGGCGGCGCGCAGATCCATGCCCGCTGCGCCGTCGGTCTCGTAGGCGGGCAGCGGCAGGCCCTCGGCGTGGGGCAGCTGCACAAGGGCGATACGGGTCATGGAACCTCTTTCGTAAAATGCGCGGCCACGGCGCGAACCAGCCGGTCGGCCACGGCGGTCTTGGTGGTCTCGGGCCAGGGCTCGGGCGCCTCGCCCCTGCGGAACAGCACGACCCGGGTTTCGTCGCGACCGAACACGCCCTCGGAAACATCATTGCCGACGATCCAGTCGCAGCCCTTGGCTTCCAGCTTGGCGGCAGCGCGCGCCTCCAACTGGCCGGTCTCGGCAGCAAACCCTATGACCAGGGCCGGTCGATCCTCGGTACGCGTGGCCAGAGCCTTGAGGATATCCGGCGTCTCCACCAGCGAAAGGGTCGGCGGCCCCTCCCCCGCCTGCTTCTTGATCTTGGTGTCGGCGGCCCCGGCCACGCGCCAGTCCGACACGGCAGCGGTCAGGATAGCGAGGTCGGCGGACAGGGCCTGCTCGACCGCCAACAGCATCTGGTCGGCCGTCTCCACCGACACCCGGTCGACCCCGGCGGGCGTGTCCAGCGCTACCGGCCCGGACACCAGCGTGACCCGCGCCCCGGCCCGGGCCAGCGCGTCTGCAATGGCATAGCCCTGTTTGCCGCTGGACCGGTTGGTCAGGCCGCGCACGGGGTCGATCGGCTCGAATGTGGGACCGGCGGTAACGAGGGCGTGGCGGCCGGCCAGCGGGCGATCCCCCTGCCCGACCTTTCCCTCGTGCGCGAGGATAGCGTCGAGAATGGCGGCAGGCTCGGCCATGCGCCCGGGGCCATACTCGCCACAGGCCATTTCGCCTTCGTCCGGGCCGACCACCGCATAGCGGGGCTCGGGAAAGGCACGCAGGATCGACAGATTGTCCTGCACCGCCGGGTGCAGCCACATGCGGACATTCATGGCCGGGGCCAGCAGAACCGGGGCATCTGTGGCCAGAAGAGTGGTCGAGGCCAGATCGTCGGCAGCGCCCGTCGCGGCCTTGGCCATCAGGCCCGCCGTGGCCGGGGCGACCACGATCAGGTCAGCCCAGCGGGACAGTTCGATATGGCCCATGGTGGTCTCGTCTTCTGACGAGAACAGGTCCTGCCGCACAGCGCTGCCGGTCAGGGCCGCCACAGACAGGGGGGTGACGAACCCGGCGCCTGCGCGGGTCAGGATGGCCCGCACCTCCAGTCCGGCCTTGCGCATCAGCCGGACCAGCTCCAGCGCCTTGTAGGCGGCGATTCCGCCGCCGACGATCAACAGGACGCGGCGTACAGCGGGACGAGCGGGAGGGGTTTGGACCATGCGTCTTCCTTAGCCGCCCCTCCCCGCCCCGTCGAGCAGCGGCCGCGCCGCGCATTCAGGTTCACCGAACAAGAACATTGCAAGAACATCATTCCTGTGCTTTTGTCTCTCCCGGCGGGTTCCTTGAGGGAGGGTTTGATGCGCCTGACACGTTCGTTTCTGGTGATGGCCGGTGTGGCCGCTCTGGGTCTTTCAGCCTGTGATAACGGGGCCTCGGCGGTCGAGACGCGCGACCGCGCGACCGTGGCCGAAGATGCCAAGCCGACGGACGGCGGGTCCGACGGGGAGGCCGCCAAGAGCGCGGATACCTCCGCCGGGGCCAAGCCGGTGCTGACGGCCAATCGGCGCGAAACGGTTGATGCCAAGGTTCAGCGGCTGTTCGAGCGGAATGGCGCCGACTTCGGCACGCCGACGGCCGAAGCCTATCTGGCGGCGATCACGGCCTTTACGACCGCTCCCCCCGCAGACGCCGAGACGGTGCGCCGCGCCAATGGCGATACCCTGATCTATCAGGCCTCGACCAACACCTTCGCCGTAGTCGATTCCGACGGGGTGCCGCGCACCATGTTCAAGCCTGACGACGGCCCGGCGTACTGGGCCAAGGAGAAGGCGGCGGCGCCGACCTTTGGCCAGCGACGGCAGGCCGACACAGGTCGCTAGTCTGCCGTTTCGGTTTCGGGTGTGTCCAGCATTTCGCGGATCAGCTCCAACGCCAGACGTTGACGCTTGGGCGATAGCTGAGGCGCCAGCCGGGTGATTTCGATGGTCTGGCGGGTGGCGGGAAAGTCATGCTCGAACCCCGTACCTTCCTCGGCCACGCCGGCCGCGCCTTCGGCCAGACCGTCGAAGAAATAGCCGACATCGACCTTGAAGAAGCGCGAGATGTCGAACAGCTTGGACGCCGATATACGGTTGACGCCCTTCTCGTATTTCTGGATCTGCTGGAAGGTCAGGCCCAGGGCGCGCCCCAGATCGCTCTGGTTATACCCCAGGCTGATACGTTTTTCGCATACGCGACGGCCGACATACCGGTCTACCGGATGGGGGCCGTCAACGCCCTTGCCTCTCGCCATAGTCTTCTGTCCTGTTCCGCGCCCTTGTGCAGCGGGTCAAAGCCGTCATGCGCCCGTCAAAAGGCTGTGTCACCTAAAAATCAAGACAGATACGCGGCGAAATGCGGCTTCGACGCGTCACGGGGCAGTATCAACGCGTCTGTCCGATACCGGACAGTCTGTCAGCGTCGGAAGCGTCGGACAAGGGAGCCGAACCGGTCACCGGTCGCGACCAGCATGGCCCCCAGGGTCAATAGCCAGAACCCGAGGTCGCCGATCCGTCCGAACAGGGTCGGCGACAGGGCAGCGGGCAGGCGGGTGTCGATCACGCCGCTCTCGGCCGGATCCAGACGGGCGCGCGGGTCGACCCGACCCCAGGGGTCGATCAGGGCCGAAATTCCGGTCGGCGTGGCCCGGACGACCGGCAGGCCCGTTTCGATGGCCCGGTAGGCGGCAAGGTTCAGATGCTGGACCGGGCCCGAAGTCCGCCCGAACCAGGCATCGTTCGACACATTGGCGATCCACATCGGGCGATTCGCACCTGCGCCGCGCGTGAAGCCGGGATAAAGGCTTTCATAGCAGATCAGCGGCTGCAGGTCGGGCAGGCCTTCCAGCTTCAGTGGTGCCGGACGCGGTCCCGGACTGAAGTCGGCCGCCACGTGCACAAGGCTGCGCACGCCGATCCGGCTCATTAGGGCGCCGGCGGGCAGATACTCGCCGAACGGCACCAGTCGGTGCTTGTCATAGATACCGGTGACCTCCAGCCCGCCCTCACCGCCGCGACGAACCGCCAGCAGACTGTTGTAAAAGCGGGCCCCGACCTCAGTCGACGGATCCGGCTCGGCCCGGCTCATACCCATCAGCAGGACCTGACCCGGCTGCAGGACATTGCGCAGCGCCGCGGCCTCCCAGGCATCCGGCGCCAGCACGGCATTGGCCGTATTCGGCAAGGCGCCTTCCGGCCAGACGATGACATCGGGCACGCGTGCGCCGGGGCGCCCGGTCAGATTAATGTAGCGATCGACAATCGAACGATAGGCGTCGGGCGTCCATTTCGACTGTTGATCCACATCGGCCTGAACGATGCGGATCACCGTGGGCGTCATCTCGACCTGCGCCCCGGTCAGCCGGAACCCGCCCCAGACGTAGAGGGCGAGGATCAGGACAACCCCCAACGCCGCCTTGCCCGCCCGGGCCTTGCGGTTGCCGGGCATCATCAAGGGGCCCAGCGAGGCAAAGCCCGCCACGGTCAGGAAGCCGAGGCCATAGACGCCCACGAGGGCCGCCACCTGTGACGGGGCCGAGCCGGCCTGCCAGCTGGCGCCCGCCGGATTCCACGGAAAGCCCGTCAGCACATGGCCGCGCAGCCATTCGACAAGGGCGAACAGGGCGGCAAACGCCAGGACGCGGCGCACGCCCTTGACCTCGAGAAGGCCATAGACCGCCAGCACCAACCCCCAGAAGAGCCCCATGCCCATGGGAAGGAGGGCCGCGGCAAAGGGCGCCATCCAGGCCTGGGCCGGATTGACCAGAAAGGCCTCGGCCACCCACCAGCAGCCGACAAGGAAATAGGCAAAGCCCGCCAGCCAGCCCATCCAGAAGGCGGCTCGACGGTTCGGCGACCCGTCGGCCAGGACCAGCAACAGGGCATATCCCAGAAGGCCGGGCAGAATGCCGAACGGCGGGTGGGCAAAGGCCGCCCCGGCGCCGGCCAGCAGCGCCAGACCCGCGCGCAGCAGACGCTTGCGGCCGCTGAGGCGAGCGGTTGGGTTAACAGACGCGTCGGTCATGGCTCGCGATCCAGAATGGCACGATAGGGATCATCGATCCCGAGGCCTGCAAGAAGCGTGCGCTCGCGGGCCTCCATCACCTCGGCCTCGTCGTCTGTCTGATGGTCGTGGCCCATGAGGTGCAGCAGGCCGTGGATGACCAGATGGGACAGGTGATGGGCGAGCGCCTTGCCCTGCCCGTCTGCCTCGCGGCGGCAGACGCCGAAGGCCAGAATGATATCGCCGAGATAGGGGTCGTCGTCCGGAGCGCCGGGTGCCGGAGCGGCGGGTGCCGGAGCGGCGGGAAAGCTCAGCACATTGGTCGGCGTGTCGCGGTCGCGGAACCGGGAGTTCAGGGCCTGAACCGCGTCGTCGCCCCCAAGCAGCACTGTGGCCGGTGGGCCTCCATCCGGAGTGGCAGCTTCGCCCAGAACGGCAGCCGCCGCCCGCGCAACCACCGCCTCGACGTCGGACAGGGCTTCCCGCCAGGCCGGATCCTCGACCTGAATCTCGATCATGAGCCGCCGCGGGCCCCATCGGCGTCATAGGCCCGCACGATCCGCTCGACCAGCGGATGGCGAATGACGTCCTCAGCGGCGAATTCGACGACGCCGACGCCCTCGACGCCCTTGAGGATGCGCAGGGCGTGCGACAGGCCGGAATCGCGCGGGTTGAGCAGATCGATCTGGGTCGGGTCGCCGGTCACCACCATGCGGGAATTCTCGCCCAGCCGGGTCAGCACCATCTTCATCTGCATGCGCGAGGTGTTCTGGGCCTCGTCGACGATGACGAAGGCATTCTTGAGCGTGCGGCCGCGCATGAAGGCGATGGGGGCGGTCTCGATCTCGCGGCGGTCGCGGTGAGCCTGCACCTGTTCGGGTCCCAGAACCTCATTCAGCGCTTCCCAGATTGGGGCGAGGTAAGGGTCGACCTTTTCGTTCAGGTCGCCGGGCAAAAAGCCCAGCTTTTCTCCCGCATCGACCGCCGGGCGGGTGACCACCAGCCGGCTGACGCTTTTCGCCCGCAACAGCGACGCTCCATAGGCCGCCGCCAGAAAGGTCTTGCCGGTGCCTGCCGGGCCGACGCCGAAGCTGAGCGGGCAGTTCGTCATCATGTCGACATAGCGGCTCTGGGCCAGCCCCGTCGGGGTGATGGCGCCCTTGCGGCCAAAGGCCAGCACGCCACCGGTGGCGGCCGCGCCCCGCCGGTCCTGACGCAGGATGGCGATGACCAGATCGTCGGTGATCTCGACCCCCTGTTCGACCTTGGCCGACAGGCTTTCGATCATACGCCGCGCATCGGCCCGGTCGCGGGGCGAGCCGTTGATGCGGATGCCACCGCCGGGCGCGTCGAGGTCGACGTCATAGGCGGACTCCATCCGCGCCAGATGGCGGCTGTTGGGCCCGACCACCTGACGCAGGACGCCGTCCTCAAGGGTGATGAATTCGCTGCCGCGCGCCATTCAGGCCGCCTGTTCCGAGCGGGGCATCAGACGCCCCTTGAGACTGTTCTGTTGGCCCGCCGTGATCTCGACCTCGACGATCTGGCCGATCAGATGGCGGCTGTCCTCCACATGAACCGACTGCAGATAGGGCGAACGGCCGATGGCCTGAGCGTCGTACCGTCCGGGCTTTTCGAACAGGACCGGCAGGACGCGCCCCGCCTGCGATGCATTGAAGGCGATCTGCTGGTCCAGCAGCAGGGCCTGGAGCCGGTGCAGGCGTTCGCGCGAAACCTCGGCGGGCACCTGGGCACCCATGGTGGCGGCCGGCGTTCCCGGACGCGGCGAATACATGAAGGAGAAGGCCGACGCATATCGGACCTCGCGGACCAGCTCCATCGTCGCCTCGAAGTCGGCCTCGGTCTCGCCGGGGAAGCCGACGATAAAGTCGCCGGACAGGGCCAGATCGGGGCGCGCCTCTCTCAGCCGGGCGACAAGGTCCAGATATTTGGCCCGACCGTGCTTGCGGTTCATCAGGCGCAGGATGCGATCCGAGCCCGACTGCACCGGCAGGTGCAGATAGGGCATCAGGGCCTCCACTTCGGCATGGGCGGCGATCAGGTCATCGGACATGTCGTTGGGGTGGCTGGTCGTATAGCGGATGCGGTCCAGCCCGGGGATATCCGCCAAGGCCCTGACCAAACGCGCCAATGTTGAGCGACCAGAATCGCCAACGTCATCAACACCGTCAAAGGCGTTGACGTTCTGGCCCAGCAGGGTGATTTCGCGCACCCCCTGGTCGGCCAGGGCCCGGGCTTCGTCCAGAATGGCGGCGACCGGTCGCGACCATTCGGCGCCGCGGGTGTAGGGGACCACGCAGAAGGTACAGAATTTGTCGCAGCCTTCCTGAACCGTCAGGAAGGCCGTCACACCCTGCACACCGCGCGCCTTCGGCAGGGCATCGAACTTGTCGACCGGGGCGAATTCGGCGCCGATCCGCTCGCCGCGCGCGCGGGCGGTGCGGGTCAGCAGTTCCGGCAGCTGATGATAGGCCTGGGGCCCGACGACGAGGTCTACTGCGGGCTGGCGGCGCATGATTTCCTCGCCCTCGGCCTGGGCGACGCAGCCGGCCACGGCGATGGTCATGGCGCCGGACTTTTGTTCCTTGAGAATCCGCAGCTTGCCCAGTTCGGAGTAGACCTTCTCGGCGGCCTTTTCGCGGATGTGACAGGTATTCAGGATGACGAAGTCGGCGTCCTCGACCGTTTCAGTCGGCGCATAGCCCAGGGGACGCAGAACATCGGCCATGCGCTCGGAGTCATAGACATTCATCTGGCAGCCGTAGGTCTTGATGAACAGGCGCTTCGGCGCACCCGCTCCGACCTTGGGCAGGGTCTCGGTATCGGTCATGGCACGCTTATGAGGGCAGGGCGTGGCGCCCGCAAGGCGGGGAACCGGGGGGAGATCAGGCTTCCTCGGTGTCGCGCTGGTTCTGGCGCTTGTAGATCAGGCCTTCGCGGTCCGACGGCTCGGCGCCGGGCGTGGGCTTGCCGTACAGTTCCAGCTTGTGACCGATCAGGTCAAAGCCGAGGCGTTTGGCGATCTCGGTCTTCAGCCGCTCGATCTCGGCGTCATAGAATTCGATCACCTCGCCCGTCTTGGTGTCGATCAGGTGGTCGTGGTGGTCGTCACCCGCCTCTTCATACCGGCTGCGCCCGTCGCCGAAATCGTGCTTTTCGACCACGCCGGCCTCTTCGAACAGACGGACGGTGCGATAGACGGTGGCAATCGAAATGTGCGGATCGACCGCCGAGGCGCGGCGGTACAGTTCCTCGACATCGGGGTGGTCCTCTGCCGCAGACAGCACCCGCGCGATCACACGCCGCTGCTCGGTCATCCGCATGCCGCGGTCAGCGCAAAGTTTCTCGATCCGGTCCATGGGCAAAGAATAGGGCCTCGGCGGGCTCTAGGGAAGCGCCGCGCCCAAGTTGAGAGTGAGAATCAGGGCATCGACCGACGAACCGTCGCTTCGGCCATAGTAGCCGCGGCGGCGACCGCTTTCGATCATGCCGAGGCTTTGGTAGAGCGCCCGGGCGGCATCATTGTCGGCGGCAACCTCGAGGAAGACGTCGCTGACCCCCCGGTCGCGGCAGGTGGCCAGTGCCGCCTGCAGCAGGGCGAGGCCCCGTCCGCGCCGCCGGGCATCGGGCAGGACGGCAAGCGTCAGGACCTCGGCCTCGGCGTCGGCCTGACGCATGAGGATGAAGCCATCCGCCTCTGCTTCGGCCCAGACGCCGGCCTGGGCCAGCAGGTTGCGCAGGGCCGCTTCAGTCCAGGCGGGCGTGATCGCCCGGGCGTGGATATCTGCCAGATGAGCCGGGTCGATCTTCACACGCGGTCCGGTCGGGGCTGGCCCGGCAGGCGTGTCGGCGGGGTGGCGTCGGGGGCGCGGAGATAGAGTGGCTCGAGGCCGGTCGGGTTTGCTTGCCCGGCACGGTTCGTTGCCAGATGGACAAGGGCTTCCGCACCGGGGCCTTGGACCTGCCCTGCGCCCGACGATGCGGGTGTGATCAGGTGTGCGCCGCTGCCGATAACCCGCACCTGGGGGCTGGAGGCGCTGAGCAGGGCGGTTGCATCCTCGATCGTTATGGCCCCGGCGGCCTGCATCGGGGCGCGGGCAAGCGCGGGGTCAATATCGCCGGAATCGTCGACGGCCTCCCAGAGCGCCAGATAGACCTGCCCCCGACGGGCATCCATCACGGCCGCAATCGGGGACGGACTGTCGGGCGCGGCCAGATACGCCTGAACCGCCAGCGCATCGAGCGACGACAGGCCGATCGGTCGGGCACCGGTCGCTGCTGCCAGTCCCTGGGCGAAGGCCAGTCCGACGCGGAGACCGGTGAAGGACCCCGGCCCGCGCGTGGCGGCGACGACCTCGAGCGCGGACGCCGGAATGCCGGCCTCGGCCAGCACCGCCTCGACCAGAACCGGCAGACGTTCCTGATGACCGCGCGTCATCGGCTCCGAGCGCGCCGCGATCACCCGGCCGTCTCGCCCGAGGGCCACCGTGCACAGTCCCTGGGCCGTATCCAGAACCAGCAGGGTCATGAGGCCCGCCGGAGGGTCAGGGGTGGGCGCCCGTCGGATCGGCCAGGGACTCGGCCAGAACCACCAGCGCCCGGCGCGCCCTGCTGCGGGGAATGCGGGAGAAGGCGGCGGCCAGCCGCCCGGCGGGCGAGGCGGCTGAAGCCAGTGTGGGGGCCGGCACCGCGTTCGCCGTCGAGGGCCGATCCTGAACGGGAAAGAAACTGCCCGGCTCGGCACCCAAGGCGAGGGCGATTTGATGGAGCCGCGAAGCGGAGATGCGATTGATGCCGGTTTCGTATTTCTGGATCTGCTGAAAGCTCACCCCCACACGCTCCGCCAAGGCGGTTTGCGACAGGCCGAGCGCCTGACGTCTCCCCGCGATCCGGGCCCCGACCCAGGTGTCGACCGGCGTCCCCTCGCGGCTTGTATGGCGTCTGGCTTGACGGGCCACGCTCACCCTCCAATGACAACGTTTTGTCGGATCGAAAACGTTTCATACTGGGGTCGAATGTGAAACACAAGCGTTTCATGTCTCGTTTCTGGAGACCACGGTCGACAGCCGGACGACCTCCTTGCGGGCAACGCGCTCGGATTGATCCAGCCCGTCTGGCCCGCCTTTCAGAAACAGGAAATCCCGATCGGCGCCGTCGAAAAGACGAACGTGCGATTCACCATCAGCCGTCTCGACCACACAACCTTGTCCCCGGCGCGGCCAGCGACCGGGATCACAGACCAGAACCACACCACTGGAGGCCCAGGGCCAGACTTCCTCCGTTTGAACCGGAAACGTGAAAGTTTCATCCCCCCGCTCGACAGGGGGGGCGGGAGGATGAAAAGCCGCAGATCTCGCCTCGACTCCGTTGGTTCTCTCCTCTCCCGCGTCGACCGGAGACGGCGCCCCCCCCTGCTCCAGCGACAGGGCTTCCGGCGTAGCGCCCAGAGCGGCGGTGAGCCGGGTCTGGATGTCTGGCCGGAAAAGACCTGCACGCTTGCCGGACTCATAGAGGCCCCAGCCCTGCCCTGTCATGCCGACCCGCTCGCCTGCCTCGGCCTGGCTGAGACCACCGGCATGACGCAGACGTGCGAGGGCCTCGCCGAGGGCGGCGAGTTCGGCCTGCATACGGGCCTTTACCTCATCGGATGACGCAGACAGTCGCATGACCCGGGTTTACCACGCAGGCGGGAGAGGGCGACGAAAAAGTTGGACCGCGATCAGAGCGTCTGTTCAACCTGGGTCACTTCGGGGATGTAGTGACGCATCATCTGCTCTACCCCGGCCTTGAGCGTGGCCGTCGAGGACGGACAGCCGGCGCAGGCCCCGCGCATCCGCAGGGTCAGAAGGCCCGTCGCCTCGTCAAAGGAGTCAAACAGGATATCGCCGCCGTCCTGGGCCACGGCGGGCCGGATGCGACTGTCGAGCAGGGCCTTGATCTCCTGCACGATCTCGGTGTCCTCGGCGCCGTCGACCGGCTCCTCGCCCGAGGCACCTGCGTTCAGCACCGGGCGGCCTGAAACGAAATGATCCATGATGGCCGCCAGAATCGGCGCCTTCATCTCGGACCAATCCGGGCCGTCCGGACCCCGCGTGACGGCGATATGGTCAGCGCCCAGCATCACGCCCGCGACGTTTTCCAGCTCGAACAGGGCTTCGGCCAGGGGCGAGGCCACAGCCTCGTCGATCGTGCGGAATTCCAGGATCCGGTCGGGGGAGACATCCCGGCCGGGCAGGAATTTGAGCGCCTGCGGATTGGGGGTGGTTTCGGTCTGTATAAACATGGTCCTGACATGCGCCCGCTGCCCGACGCATTCAAGGGCTGCGCTCATTCCGCGAGACTCCGCGGGTCGAGCGCTAACGCGCCAAATTTTACGCCAGGTCCTCGATTTCGCTGTCGCTCAGCTCGCCCGGCACAATGGTCACCGGTAGCTTGCGCCCGCCCAGCGAGCCCTGTTTCAGGATGGCGCTGATCAGGGGCCCCGGCCCCCGGCTCCCACCGCCCGAGGCCAGGATCAGGATCTTGATGTCCGGATCCTCGTCGACGACCTTGCGCAGGGCGGCCAGAGGGTCCCCTTCCTCGATCAGGAACAGCGGCGGCGCGCCCGAGCGATCGGCCGCCTCTTCGCCCAGCCGCATCAGGAGCGCCTCGGCCTCCTCGCGCAGCTGACGGTCGATCTCGTCGCGCACGCCCGACCAGTGAGCATCCGACCCATGACGGATGACCCTCAGCAGGGCCACCCGACCCGCGGTCGACCGGGCCCGGCGGGCGGCATAGCGTAACGCCGTTTCGAACTCGGGACTGTCGTCGACGACCACCAGGAATTTGCGCGGCATGATGTCCCTCCCCTTGCTGGCCGATCGCGGGCTCTAGCCCGCCGAGGCGGCCACCTCCCGGATCGTGGCATTGGCGATGGTCAGCTTGGCAAAGGTCCAGCCCTGACCCGACTGTTCGATCTCGTCGACCGAGGCGCGCATGGCCTCGACAACCTCCAGCCGGTGACCGATCCAGGCATCGACGGCCGCCTCGGCGGTCGCTTCGCTCTGGCCGACCCTGGGGTCCGACGCCCGGGCCACGGCCCGGGTCAGCACCATCTGCTCAACCATGAAGTCCTGGATCAGGCGGCGCACGGCCAGACGGTCAAAATGGTCGGCCGAGGGGACCTGCCCGGCGGCAAACCGCAGCCGGTCGAGGTCGAAGGCGGCGCCGACCTGATGGTACAGCCGCGCCATGGCCGGTGCGGGCCAGTCAGCCTCGCGCGCCAGATCGCCGACATCGGCCACGGCGACCTGGGACCGCAGCAAGGCGACCTCGCGGGCCATGGCCTCGGGAATGCCCTGGGCGATGAAGCCGCGGACGCGATCGTCCAGCCGACCCTGTTCGAAGCGTGACAGGACGTCCCCGCCCTCGGACAGCAGGGCATCAGCAATCGGGCGATAGGTCTCGATCAGGCTGTCAACCGTGACACCCGACAGGGGCGCGCGGCGCGACAGCCAGAAGGTCTGGCGCCGCAGGACGGTGGAAATCTCGCGATAGAGGGCGATCTGGGCGGCCGACGACACCTTGAGGTCGAGGGCCGATACCGCGTCCCAGGCCTCATCAAGACGGAAGATGCGCCGGGCAGCAGCGAAAGCCACGACCAGCGGTCCGGCCCCGACCTCGGCGCTGCGCTTGAGCCGCTCGGGGAAGGTGGCCCCCGCCATATTGACGATCTGGTTGCTGAGGACCGTGGCAATGATCTCGCGGCGCAGGCGGTGCGACTGCATCTCCTCGCCGAAACGCTCGAGCGGCTCGGGGAAATACTGGGTCAGGGTATCGCGGAAGAAGGGATCATCCGGCGCCGTCGAAGCGACGATCTCGTCGAACAGTTCGATCTTGGAATAGGCGGTCAGCACCGCGATCTCGGGCCGGGTCAGGGCCTGACCGATGGCCTTCATCTCGGCGATGCGCACATCGTCCGGAAGACCCTCGACCCGTCGATCCAGTCGCCCACGTGAGCCCAGCAGCTGCATGAAGCCCTGCTGGGAATCGAGTGCGGCCGCGCCTTCATCCGCCTGCAGGGTCAGGGCCAGGGTCTGGTCATAGTTGTGCGCCAGCACCTTTCGGCCGACCTCCTCGGTCATCTCGGCCAGAAGGGGATTGCGGTCATCGGGCTTGAGCGCGCCCGACAGGATGGCCGACCCCAGCAGGATCTTGATGTTGACCTCGTGGTCGGAGGTATCGACGCCGGCAGAGTTGTCGATGGCGTCTGTATTGATGCGGCCACCACCCTCGTCCCGGCCCTTGAGGGCAAAGGCGATGCGGGCGGCCTGGGTCAGACCCAGATTGGCGCCCTCGCCGACCACCTTGACCCGCAGGTCCTCGGCATTGACCCGCAAGGGGTCATTGGTCTTGTCACCGACCTGGGCGTCGGTTTCGTTCACCGACTTCACATAGGTGCCGATGCCGCCCAGATAGAGCAGCTCGGCCGGTGCCTTGAGGATGGCGCGGATCAGGCTTTGCGGATCGAGGGCCTCGTCCTCGATGTCGAGCATGGCGCGGACCTCGGGCGTCAGTGAAATGGATTTCTCGCTGCGGGAAAAGACCCCGCCGCCCTTTGAAATCTTCTTCGCGTCATAGTCCTGCCAGGACGAGCGGGGCAGGTCGAACAGGCGGTTGCGCTCGGCCCAGCTGGTCGCCGGGTCGGGATCCGGGTCAAGGAAGATGTCGCGGTGATCGAAGGCCGCCAGCAGACGGGTCTGTTTCGACAGGAGCATGCCGTTGCCGAACACATCGCCCGACATGTCGCCGACGCCGACGGCGGTGAAGGGCTCGGTCTGGATGTCCCGGCCCATCTCGCGGAAGTGGCGCTTGACCGCCTCCCAGGCGCCGCGGGCCGTGATGCCCATGGCCTTGTGGTCATAGCCGACCGACCCACCCGAGGCGAAAGCATCATCCAGCCAGAAGCCATAGTCGGCCGAGACGCCATTGGCGATGTCCGAGAAGGTCGCCGTGCCCTTGTCGGCGGCCACGACCAGATAGGGGTCATCCCCTTCCCAGCGCACGACCCGTTCCGGGGTCACCACCGCGCCGTCGGCGGCGATGGTGTCGGTGATGTCCAGCATGCCCGACAGGAAGGTCTTGTAGGCGCGGATGGCCTCGGCCTGCTGGGCATCGCGGTCGCCGCCGGCGCGCACAATCTGCGGCAGGTTCTTGGGATAGAAGCATCCCTTGGAGCCGACCGGCACGATGACGGCGTTCTTGACCTGTTGCGCCTTGACCAGACCCAGCACCTCGGTACGGAAATCCTCGCGGCGGTCGGACCAGCGCAAGCCGCCCCGGGCGACGGGCCCAAATCGAAGATGCACGCCCTCGATGTGCGGCGCCCAGACGAAGATTTCGCGATAGGGCTTGGGCAGCGGCAGGTCGTCCAGTTCGCGCGAGGCGATCTTGATCGAGATATGGGGCTGCGGCTGCCCCTGTTCGTCGCGGACGTAGTAGTTGGTCCGCATGGTGGCGCGGACCAGATTGGTCAGGCGACGCAGGGCCCGGTCATGGTCGAGGCTCTTGACCGCCTGCAGCAGCCCATCCAGCCGGGAATTCAGGCCGGAGACCTTGTCAAAGCGGCCATCGCCCTCGGCGGCGTCGGGATCGAATTTGAGGCGGAACAGCTCCAGCAGGCCACGCGCCACGTCGGGATAGAGGTAGAGGGCCTCTTCCTGAACCGACTGGCTGGGGTCCATACCGGTCTGCTGGCGATAGCGGGCGAGGGTGCGGATCAGGGCGGCCTCGCGCCAGTCGATGCCCAGTTCGATCACCAGACGGTTCAGCCCGTCACTTTCGGTCAGACCTGACCAGACGGCCGCGACTGCGGATTCGAACGGCGCCCTGACGGCGTCAAAGCTCAGCTTCTCGCCGCGCGGATCCTCCAGCAGGAATTCGTGAATATGGATGGGCGTGTCGCCCTGGGGCCGAACGGCATGGCCCCATTCCTCAAGCGTCTTGAGGCCCATATCAGCCAGAACCGGAAGGACATCGGAGAGCGGGACAGGATCGCCCCGGTGGTAGAGCTTGAAGCGAAACTGGAGCGGGCTGTCCTCAGCCGTACGGAAGGCGCGGACAGCGATCGGCTCGCCGCCGTCGCGCTCGCCGGTACCGTTCAGCTGGTCAAAGCGCTCGAGGTCGATGACCGCCTCGGCTGCTGTATAGCGGTCGCGATAGGCGGTGCCGAACGCTTCAGTCCAGCGGGTGCTGAGCGGGCCGACGGCGACGTCGTCTACCCCGGCGGCGCGCAGGGCGGCCTCGAACCGCTCGGGCCAGCCGCGCCCGGCCTCGGCCACCTCGGCCTCGAGCGCGACGGGGTCCGGGGTCGGGTGCTCGCCGGGGGTGACGCCGATAATGTAGTGGATGCGCACCAGCGGGGCATCGGACAGTTGCGGATACCAGGCCGACAGGCGTCCGCCCCAGGCCCGGGCGAGGATCCGGCCGATGCGTTCGCGCAGCGAGGCATGAAACCGCTCGCGCGGGATGAAGGCCAGGATCGAGATGAAGCGGTCGAACGGATCGGTCCGCGTAAACAGCCGGATGCGCGGACGGTCATAGAGGTGAAGAATGCCGAGCGCGATCGGCAGCAGTTCGTCCTCGGTGATCTGGAACAGTTCGTCGCGCGGATAATTCTCGAGGATGTTTTTCAGCCGCTTGTGGCTGTGGCCGCTGCCAACCTTGCCCGCCCGCTTGAGCGCATTCTCGACCTTGCGCCGGACCAGCGGCACCTGGGAGGCCACGCGGTCATAGGCTTCGGCCGTAAACAGGCCGACAAAGCGGGTCTCGCCAGACGGTCGACCATCGGGCCCGAACCGCTTGACGCCAATATAGTCCATATAGGCCCGACGGTGGACGCGGGACCGGGCGTTGGCCTTGGCCACGGTGACCGGGTCCGACAGGTCCAGCTGGCGCTTCATCTGGCGGGTCAGGACGGCCGGCTCATTGGCGCGGCGCAGGACGGTGCGTTCGGGATCGCGCAGAACGCCCAGACCCTCGCCGGACTGGGACAGGGGCGCCTCGGCCTCATAGCCGCCGTCTGCCGAGCGCGGATAGTCATAGTCGCGGGCGCCGAGGAAGACGAAATGATCGTCATTCAGCCAGTTGAGGAAGGCCACCGTCTCGGCGACGACCTCGGGATCAATGCCGGGAGGATGCGCTTCCAGATGGGCCACGGACTGCGCCATCAGCTCCCGCATGGCCCCATGGTCGGTGGTGGCCGCCGCGACGTCCGACAGGGTGACGGCGAGGCCTTCGCCGAGGCTGTCGCGCCGCTCTTGCGGCAGCGGGTCCATCACAACGATGATGACGGACTCGCGCGCCTGTCCGGCGCCGGCCTTGCGCTGGCCGTCGGCGTCACGTGTGACATCGGCGATCGGGTGGAACATGGCGCGCACGGACACGCCGGTCTCGGCCAGTTCGCCCATGACGCTGTCCACGAGGAAGGGCCGGTCGTCCTGAACGATCAGGATCCGGTCAAAGGCGGTTGTTCGCCCATCTGCCCCGTGCAGGGGGCCCACCTGGATCCGGGCGGGCTCACCGTCCTGCCGGACGGCGGCGGTGGTCCAGGCCTCGGCGAGAAGAGCCGCGAGGTCCTCCAGCGCAATCTCGGGTGTCTCGTCGGCGTCGTAATCCTCCAGCGCCTCGGCCAGAAAGTCCTTGACCAGGGCATCGGCCTTTTCGCCCGCTGCCTTTTCAAAGCCCTTGCACAGGATGTCGAGGGAGGGGGTGGTAGAGGACGGGGCGTCGCGGGACATGCGAATAGGGTCTCGATGGCGCGGCTCATCACCGCCAGGATGACCCTGATGACTAGATCGCTGCGCGCCAAAGGGAAAGCCCGGAAACGGCGCGACCGGGACTGCCCTGACACAGCAAGGCCGGGCCCGCCCATGCGAGCCCGGCCTTCCGGGATCTAACCCGTGTCCGGGTTTTAGAAACGGACGTTCATGCCCAGGCGGAAGCCGTGGTAGTCGAAGTCGCCGTTGCTGCGGGCGATATCGGTACCGGCCGTGTTCGGCGGCAGGATGAAGGGGTTGGTCGGGCCAGCCGTACCGGGCCCTGCGCGCACGACATAGTCGCCGGCTTCGAGGCTGGTGTAGAGATATTCACCGACCAGCGACAGATTGGGGGCCAGCTTCCATTCCATACCGGCGCCGAACTGATAGCCGTCGGCATCGTCCTCGCTGGTCTGTTCGGTAAAGCTGTTGGCACCATTGGTGGTGAAGAAGCTGTTCTGAATCTTGCCATAGGCGACACCGCCGGTGCCGTAGACCAGAACCGGGCCCATGGCGTAGCCGATGCGGGCCCGCAGGGCGGCCGTGTGTTCAAGGTCCCGGGTCATGATGTAGGCGGCAGGCGTGGTGCTGAACGAGGTCACGCTGTCGCGGGCATCCGCGGCCGATACTTCACCGACGGCACCGACGACCCAGTTACCGAACTGCATGTCGTAGCCGATGCGGGCGCCACCCTCGACGCCGCCGTCATCCTTCGAGCAGCGGTCGCCGGGCGTGGAGCCGTTCGCCGCATCCGGGCACGAACCGGGGCTGAAGGCGCTGTCGGTGGTGCCGTTCAGAACAACCGTGTCGTCAAAGTCGCCGTCGAAGTCCCGATCAAAGACCAGGCGCTCATTGGCGTCGTCCTGGGTTTCCAGGTAGCCGCCGTAAATGCCGATGTAGGGGCCGCTCCAGTCGCTCGGGGCAGATTGCGCCAGGGCGGGGGTGGCCAGACCGGCGGCCAGAATCGCAGCCAGGGCCGCGCCGGTGTGCAGGGAAATTCTCATCCCGATGTGTCCTCTCAAATGACCGGATGTCCCCACCCGGATGTGATCATGCTTCCCCTCCGCGTGACACAACGGGGGTACAGCCTTGCCGTTCCCGGGCGGAGGTCAGCCGGAGGTCGGTCGGGGTGAAGTGTGGGACATTGGCAACAGACGACTAAGGCCGCCGGGCTTTCGCCCGACGGCCTCTGTCTGGACGAGCCCGGGAGGGGGAGGGGTCGTCCTCGCGCACCGCGACCGGGGGGGGAGGGAGGCCGCGGCGGTGATGGACAGGTGGTTTCCCCCTGCCCCCCTTTCAAGTCGTCAATCCTCCGAAACGGAGCTGTCCGCCTGTGGCGCGTTGACGCGGGGTGAGGGGCGTTTGCGCGAAGCCCCGTCTTCGTCATCCGGATAGGGCTCACCGTCGCCGGACATCAGGATGGCGATCCAGCGGCTGCCCTTGAACTCGGCCAGGATGGCCATGGCCAACACGGCGAGCGGCGTGGACAGGAACATGCCGATGACGCCCCAAAGCTTGCCCCACAGCGCCAGCGACAGAAGGACCACGACCGGGTCGATGTTCTGGTTGTCCCCCTGCATGCGCGGCTGGATCCAGTTGCCGACGATGAACAGCACGGCCTGCAACCCGATCAGCAGGATCAGTGCCGGCCAGTAGCTCTCGAACTGGACGAGGGCGAACATCGGCGGGGCGAGACCCGCGACCGCGCCACCCAGGATCGGGATGAAGCCGACCACAAAGATCACAAAGGTCCAGAACTCGGCGTTCTGCAGGCCTACGGCCCGCATCAGCACCCAGGCGACGGCGCAGATCATGACCCCGGTCACGGCCTGGACCCACAGATAGCCTTCGACGCCCGAACGGATGCGCTGGAAGACGGCGCGGGCCTCGTGCCGGGTTTCGCGCACCGGGAACATGCCGACGATCTTGCGCTGGAAGCCCGCCTGGGCCGCGATCAGAAAGCCGAGATAGACGAGGACGAAAAAGGCGCCGCTGGCGACATTCTGCACCTGCAGGGCAAAGTCGGCGACATAGCTGCGCAGGTCGATGTCGCCGATCAGGTCCATGGCTGTCGGCGGACTGGCGACCCCGAACAACGCGGCCAGATCCTCGATGACCTGATCGATCCGGGGACCGAGCCGGGTGGAAACACCGGAAGCCTCGCCAAAGAAGCCTGTCGCCCCGTTCACGATGATGGCGATCGAGGCAAAGAAGCCCAGAATGACCAGCACCAGCGCCGCCACGCCCGCCATCCGGTCACTCAGCACGGTATGATCGGCCACGAACCGCTTGATGCCATCGATCATGATCAACAGGAAAATGGCCATGGCCAGCGGGGTCAAAATGTCCCGCAGCCAGTAGAGCGCCGCGCCCCCGGCGACCGCAGCCAGCAGCACCAGTGCGTTGCGTGAAACAGTCGAGGTCGGGACGGCCATGGCGGACTTCATGGGCCGGTTGTCCGGCTTCCGGGCGTTCCCGTCAATCGCGGTCTGGTCTATGTCATGTGACAGACATTGCGAGGGCAGGGCATGAGCGCGACGGACGGGCTGTTTCTGGGGTGGACCGAGGATGACGGTGAGGCCCATGCCCGACACCTGCGGTTTGATCGCGCCAATCGCCACGGGGTGATTGCGGGCGCCACCGGGACGGGCAAGACCGTCACCCTGCAGATTCTGGCGCAGGGGTTCTCCGACGCGGGCGTGCCGGTGTTCTGCGCCGATGTGAAGGGCGACCTGTCCGGCATAGCGGTCGCCGGCACCCCCAATGAGAAGCTGGCCGCCCGGGCCGAGGGCATGCAGCTGACCCTGACACCGCGCGCCGCCCCCACCGTCTTCTGGGACCTGTATGGCGAGGCGGGCCACCCGGTCCGCACCACCGTCAGCGAGATCGGGCCGGTGCTGATGGCGCGCATGCTGGGACTGAACGAGGTGCAGGAAGGGGTGCTGTCGGTCGTCTTCCACGTCGCCGACACCGAGGGCCTGTTGCTGCTCGATCTCGATGACCTGCGGGCCCTGCTGGTCCATGTGGGCGAGAATGCCGAGCGGATCGGCCGCGAGGTCGGCCATGTGGCTCCCGCCTCGATCGCCGCTATCCAGCGGTCGCTGCTGCAACTGGAGCAGGAAGGCGGCAAGGCCTTCTTCGGCGAACCGGCGCTCAGGCTGGAAGATCTGATCCGCACCAGTCTGGACGGGCGGGGACAGGTCAATGTGCTGCATGCGGCCCGTCTGATGAACAGCCCGCGGCTGTATTCCGCCTTCCTGCTGTGGCTGCTGTCGGAACTGTTCGAGCAGCTGCCCGAGATCGGTGATCCCGAAAAGCCGCGGCTGGTGTTCTTCTTCGATGAGGCCCATCTGCTGTTCGACGACACGCCGAAAGCCCTGGTCGACAAGGTGGAACAGGTGGTGCGCCTGATCCGGTCCAAGGGGGTCGGCGTCTATTTCGTCACCCAGAACCCGGCCGACATCCCCGACAGCGTGCTGGGCCAGCTGGGCAACCGCATCCAGCATGCGCTCAGGGCCTACACCCGCTCGGAACAGAAGGGGCTGAGGGCGGCGTCCGACAGCTTCCGGCCCAATCCGGCGTTCGATACGGCCGAGGCCATTCCGGCGCTGGGGGTGGGCGAGGCCGTGGTCTCGACCCTTGATGAAAAGGGCGCGCCCGCGATGGTGGCCCGCACCAAGATCCGCCCGCCGGACAGTCGGCTGGGGCCCGCCGCCGACGCCGAACGTGCCGCCGTCATGGCCGCCAGCCCGGTGCGCGGTGTATATGACACGCCGGTCGACCGCGAATCCGCCCACGAAATCCTGACGGCCCGTCGGGGTGAGGCGGATCAGGCCGAGGCCGAGGCGAAAGCCGCTGCGGACAAGGCCAAAGCCGATGCGCTGGCGGCGAAGGAGGCGGAAAAGGCCCGTGTCGCCCGCGAGAAGGAAGAGACCCGCATCCGCCGCGAGGCCGAACGCGAGGCCCGCGCCCGCGCCCCGGCCCGCCGCTCGACCCGGGAAACCCCGCTGGAAGCCGCGACCAAGTCCGTCCTGCGCACGGCCGGCTCAACCCTCACCCGCGAAATCCTGCGCGGCGTGCTGGGCGGGATGCGGCGGCGGTGATCGAGGATTTCGTCGAACAGCACGCTGCTTTTATCGCCGCATTCCCCATTTTATGGATTGGGGCCATCGTAACGGCATCCGTTATTTACCGCAGGCAGCGTGGCAAAAGGATATTCGCGAGGACCCCGCCCGACTGCGTGTTCGAGGAGAATCGCACGTCCGGGCGTGAGCTGGGGAGCATTCGCGTGCTGGGTGGGGCATCCAATGCGCTCAAGGTCTGCGTCACCCGCGATACGTTGTTCATCATGCCGTGCTTCCCGTTCTCTCTTATGTTCTTGCCCGAAGTCTGGGGGCTGGATCACGAGATCAAGTTGCGTCGGATACAGACTATAGAGGAGCGATCAGGGCTGTTAGGCCGCTCACTGGTTGTGCACCTCGCCGACGACAAACGGATCGAACTTCGACTCCGTGATCCCGATAGCTTCCGGCACGCCATTCAGAGCGCAAGGCAACGCTAGAACCGCGGCACCAGTCGCCACATCCTGAGGGGGTGCCGGACCGCTCCGGCCTCCGCGCCGGCCGCATCGCCCCGGCCCATATAGAGGTCGGCGCGGACCGGGCCGCGGATGGCCGAACCGGTATCCAGCGCCATCACCAGTCCGCGATAGCTGGCGCGGGCCCCGATCAGATTGCCGCCGTCGGCCTCGATCCAGACCGGCTCGCCATAGGTCCAGTGGGCGGGATCCACCGCAATGGCGCGTCGGGCGGGCAGGGGAATGCCGGCCGCCCCCGCCGGATGGCCACCGTCGTCGGGGTCGAGGCGGAAGAAGATGTAGCGGGGGTTGAGCGCCATCACGGCCCGGGCCTCGGGCCCCCGGTGGGCAGCCAGCCAGGCGCGGATGGCGTCGCCCGAGGTGCCGTTCGGCGGCAGCAGACCCTGATCCGCCATGGGGCGGGCGATACCGACGAAGGGATGGCCATTGTCGGCGGCATAGGCGGCGCGCGCCCGCGATCCGTCGGCAAAGGTCAGATAGCCCGAGCCCTGGATCTGCAGGAAGAACAGGTCCTCGGCCCGCATCCAGCCGAGAATCTCATAGGCGGACGGGTCAGCCTCGATGGTCGCCCGGTCGTCCAGCCGGTCGCCGCGCTGCCAGCCTGCGGGACGGGCCAGCACCGGGGCATCGAAGTCGGCGTCGGGGCTACGGCGGGCCTCATATTCCGGCGCAAAATAGCTGGTCAGCAGGGCACGGGACGACTCCGGAGCCACCGCCTCGACCGCCACAAACCGGTCCTCAAAAAAAGCGCGCGCCTCGCTGGGCGTGACCAGTCCCCGGGCAAGCAGCGCACGGGCATCCGCGCAGGTAGCGGCGGCCGCCGGTGCGCGGTCCACACCACACCCTGTCGTATAGGCCATCAGGGCGGTCAGGTGATTTTCATCGTTCCAGCCGGGGAGAGCGGCGGGACGGATCGCACCCACCGGAGGGACCGGGGTAACCGGAGGCAACGGCCGGGTGACGGGTGGCAAGGCTTCGGGAGGCGCCGGCTCCGGTGCGCTGGCACAGGCCGACACAAGCGCGGCCAGCAGCAGGGCCACGACCGCTCCTGCCCGACCGGCCGGCGGCATCATGCGGTGGCGGGCTCCACCCGGGCCAGCACCCAGTTGGGATCGCTGGCGTTCAGCGGGCGCTCGAACGTCCACAACTCGGCGGTGCGGCGTTCCTCGACGCGCGGCTCGGCGTCGCCGGCGCTGATGGTCTGCTTCAGTTCCGACAGGAAGCGCACCTTGGCCACGGCCTTCTCGCCCTCGACCGTCGCCAGTTCCAGATCGGCGCGCGGGGCGTGCGGAAACTCGACCCGCTCCTGCTCGCCGCGGGCCTCGCGGTCGGCCATGCCCGCCTCGAACGAGGTCATGACGACGGGGGTCAGGAGCGGCTTCAGCGCCTCGCGGTCGCCCTCGGCATAGCCGCGCACGATGGTCTCATGAGCCTGACGGGCGCCATCAAGGAAGCGGTGCGGGTCAAAGGACGGGTCGCGGGCCTTCAGCCCGGCGATGGCAGCAAGGGTCGCGGAGTCAAGGGCAGGCCCAGCCGACGCCGGACCACCCTGGGCGGCATCGGTCGATTCCGGTGCGCCCTTCGGCCTGGCGCGGGCATCCTCTTCCGGCTGGCGGCCGACCTTCTTGCCCAGCACATTATACAGCTGGAACAGCACCACTGCCGCGATCACGGCAAACAGGATGATCTGGAATTGAGGGTTCACGTCGGGTCCGGGTCTGGCGCCACCGGATGTGCGGCGCTTGACCCTGAGGATTAGGGATTGCCGGGGCCCCATGCAAGGCGGCCCGGCTGCGCGGCCCGGCCCGACTGCTCCCCGGGGGTGCGTGACATTGCCGCCCCGCGCCCGTCATGCTAGTCGCCCCGCCTTCAAGCCGCCGAAGCGGCCTGAGCCTTCATCGATCCAGGAAGACCTGTCCGCGCATGACCGATTCCACGCCCCCCGCCCCCAATGGGGACACCCCCAACGGCTCGACCGAAACGCCGGTGCAGCCGGGCCAGCCCGCCCTGCCGGGCTTTCGCATCATGGCCCAGTATGTGCGCGACTTCTCGTTCGAGAACCCGCGCGCGCCGGAGAGCCTGAAGGTCGAGGGCCGCCCCAATATCGATCTCGGCGTCGAGATGAACGCCCAGGGCCGTCAGGACGGCCTGTTCGAGGTGGAGTTGAAGCTGTCGGTCAAAGCCACCAGCGAGGACAAGCCGGTCTTCCAGGTCGAGCTGGTTTATGGCGGCCTGTTCCAGCTGATGAATGTCGCGGAAAAGGACATCGAGCCGCTGCTGCTGATCGAATGCCCGCGCTATCTGTTCCCGTTCGCGCGCGAGACCATCGCCAAGGCGACCTCGGACGGCGGCTTCTATCCGCCCTTCCTGATGGAGCCGATCGACTTCGCCGCCATCTATAGCCAGCGCCAGGCCCAGGTCGCGCGCGGCGCCACGACCCCTCCCGGTCAGGCCTGAACCCTTTCGAACGGGGTGGTCAGGCCTTCAGCCAGAGCGCCTGATCCCCCAGTTCTGCGGCGACAAAGGCCGCATGGGCCTGAATCTCGGCCTCGGTCAGACGGGGCGTGAGCGGTACCGGACGGGCACCGTGGCGACGGGGGCCATCTGGTCCACCTGCCTCATCCGAGCGGGTGACCAGCTCCAGCGAGCGGGCCTTGCCGCCCTTGAGCTCCAGATAGACGTCCGACAACAGCCGGGCATCGATCAGGGCGCCGTGCAAACTGCGCTCGGTCAGGGAAATCTTGAACCGGCGACACAGGGCATCCAGCGAATTGGCCATGCCCGGAAAGCGCATCTGCGCCATCTGCAGGGTGTCGATCCAGCGCGCTTCCTCAATCAGTATCTGGCCGCACAGACCCAGCTCGTGATTGAGGAAGGCCCGGTCGAAGCTGGCATTGTGGGCAATCACCGGCGCATCGCCGATGAACTCCAGAAGATCGGCCGCGACCTCGGCGAATTTCGGCGCGCCGTGCAGCTTCTCCAGGGTGATGCCGTGAACGGCGATGGCCCCGGCAGGAATGTCGCGCTCGGGATGGATCAGCCGGTGAAAGGTACGGCCGGTTGGCAGCAGGTCATCGATCTCGATACAACCGACCTCGATCATCCGGTCGCCGGTTCGGGGATCAAAGCCGGTGGTTTCAGTATCCAGAACAATCTCGCGGGCCATGCCCCTTGATGCCGCGCTTCGCCCCGGGCTTCAATCCGTCGAGGGCGAGGTCAGGCGTTCCATCAACAGGGCAACCTGATCCCGGGCGTGAGGGATGCCGCGGCCGGTATCGATGACGACGTCGGCGCGGACACGCTTTTCGGTATCCGGCACCTGGCGGGACAGAATCTGCTTGAAACGGGCCTCGGTCATGCCGGGGCGCGAGAGCACTCGTCGCCGTTGCTCCGCCTCCGGCGCGCTGACCACCACCACAGCCGTGACACCGGTCCGGTCAGCCCCCGTTTCGAACCAGAGGGGGATGTCCAGGACCACGACCGTCCGGCCCTCCTCGCGCGCCCGGGTAGCAAAGTCCTCCCGGTCGGCCCGGACAAGAGGGTGGACGATAGCCTCCAGCGTCGAAAATCCTTCGGGATGCGCCTGAAGCTGTGCCGAGAGCCGGCCCCGGTCGACGGCCCCGTCGACGACCACGCCCGGGAAAGCTGCCTCGACCGCCTGCACAGCTGCCCCCCCTTTCTGGTAGAGCGCATGGACGGCCGCATCCGCATCCCAGACGGCGGCCCCGGCTTCGGCGAACAGGCGGGCGGTCGTGCTTTTGCCCATGCCGATCGAGCCGGTCAGAACCAGAATCTTCATGCCCGCCCTCCCAGCACCCGCAGGGCCTCGGCCCGGACATCGACGTCGGGCGGTGTAACGCCGAACAGGGTCGCAAAGGACGGTCGCGCCTGACCGATCAGCATGGCCAGTCCGTCAACAGTCGTTTGGCCCCGATCCGATCCGGCCCGGAGGAATTCGGTCATAAGAGGCCGATAGGTCATGTCCATCAGCACGGCATCGGGCGAGAGCGCCGTCATGTCTACCTCGGGCGGGACGCTCAGCGCATTGACAATGAGGGCCGCGTCAGAGACGGCATCCCTGTGGACCAGCAGTGCCGGGCTGTGGGGCTGGACGGCAGCGATCAGGGCCTCGGCCCGGGCGGGCGTGCGGTTGATGATACGCACCTCGGCAAAGACCTGGCCCAGGGCATGGACGGCTGCCCGGGCGGCGCCGCCGGCGCCCAGCACGACGGCGACCCGGCCCGTCCCCTCCAGAGCCGGGGCCTGTTCCGCCAGTGCCGCCATCAGGCCGTGGCCATCGGTAATGTCGGCCCGGAGCACGCCCTTGTGCTGCCACAGCAGATTGGCCGAGCCGCAGGCGCGGGCGGTGTCGCTGACCTCGTCGGCCAGGGCCAGGGCGATTTCCTTCCAGGGGGCGGTGACATTCAGCCCACGGAGAGTGCCCTGACGGACCTCACGGACGAGGTCCCGGAATTGATCGTCGCTTTCCGGACCAAAGGCCGTGTAATCGGCATCCAGACCGGCGGCCCGGATCCAGGCGCCATGGATCACCGGACTGAGTGAATGGGCGATCGGCCAGCCCGCGACCCCGGCCCGGATCGTCATCGGGCGATCACGCCCTGTTCGCGCAGGGCGTCCAGCACCGCCCACAGCGGCAGGCCCAGGACGGTGAAATAGTCGCCCTCAATGCGCGAGAACAGCTGGGCGCCGGGGCCTTCCAGCCGGTAGCCGCCGACCACATCGGTCAAGGCAGTTCCCTCGGCCTCGAGATAGGTGGCAAGCCAGGCGTCCGAGAAGTCCCGCACGGTCAGGGCGGCGGTGTCGACGTGGCGCCAGAAGACCGCTCCATCCCGGGCGAGCGCGGCGCCCGAATGCAGATGGTGGGTCCGCCCCCGGAACCCCCGCAGGCGGGCGGCGATTGCCACGAGATCGTCCGCCTTGGACACAATCTCCCCGTCATCGTCCAGAATCTGGTCCCCGCCCAGCACCAGCACCCCGGGGCGCATCCGGCTGACCGCCACGGCCTTGGCCTCGGCCAGTCGCACCGCCATGTCAGCTGGCCCGAGGTCAGGGTTGGCCTGACGCACGCCCTCCTCATCCAGATCGGCGGGCTGCAGGTCGACCGTCAGACCGACGCCGGCCATCAGGGCGCGGCGGGCGGCGCTGGCCGAGGCCAGCACCAGGGACTGACGCTGAAACCCGGCCCTCATGACGGCATGCCTGGCGTGCGGCCCGCCTTGCCCGAGCGGCGCTCGCTCAGCAGGTTGACGATGGCGGCGGCCGTTTCCTCGACCGAGCGACGGGTCACGTCGATCACCGGCCAGCCCCGCCGCTCAAAGGCCCGCCTGGCCTTAATCGTCTCATCCCGCACGGCGTCATGGTCGATGTAGGACGAACTGCGCCCGGCATTCAGGCCATCGAGGCGGTTGCGGCGGATCTGGACCAGCCGGTCGGGCGAGACGGTCAGGCCGACCACCAGCGGCCCGTTCAGCCGGGTCAGACGCTCGCCGTCCTCCTGTCCCGGGACCAGCGGTACATTGGCGGCGCGAATGCCTCGATGGGCCAGATAAATGCAGGTCGGGGTCTTGGACGTCCGGCTGACCCCGCACAGGATCACATCCGCCGCCTCCAGCTGTTCGGTCGTGCCCTGGCCATCGTCATGGGCCATGGCGAAGTCGAGCGCCCCGATGCGGTTGAAATAATCGGTGTCGAGGGCGTGTTGGGCCCCGACCCGGGTCGACAGCGCCGCGCCCAGATAATGCGAAAGGGCTCCCACCAAAGGATCCAGCGCCCCGATCTGGGGCATGTCGAGCGCCCGGCAGCCATCTTCGAGCTGCAGCCGCAGACCCTTGTCGACGAGGGTATGCAGAACCACGCCCGGTGCCGCAGACACTTCCTCGAGCACCCGCTCCATCTGTTTGGGTGAACGCACGAGGGCATAGATGTGTTCGATCGGGATCACGCCGTCGAAGCGGGCGGTGACCGCCTTGGCCATGGCGTTCAGGGTCTCGCCGGTCGAATCGGAGACCAGATGGACATGAAAATAGGTGGCCAGCCGGCCGGAGCCTGAGCGTGTCGGGGTCATGTCCTGTCATCGTCCGAAGCGGCGCAGGCGTCAAACCTGTTCGAACCGGTCAGGACTCCCGCGGAGCAAATACGGGATTCCTGTGGAGGAAAAGCCGCTCGGGGCGGGGATCAATCGGTCCGTCATGCGGGCGGAATCCCGGGTGGCATGCAACATGCGCCGGCCTCGGGGGATGAGTGTGAAGATATGACGACGGTTCTCGGCCAGCTATCCCCCGGTACCTGGCCCATCCCGGATCACCTGGGGAAAGGTTAATGAGAGGTTAATCCGTACACCGGTCATCCCCGGCGCGTGCCGCCCGCCGATACCCGTCTGTTAAGGTTTGATTAAGGATTATCCCCGGTTTCTACAGACGGGTCCGGGAGCCTCCGGCCTTGCGGGCATACCTTGTGAAAAGGTCGGCTGCGGGCGTTGGAATCAGGCCAACTGTCCCCGTCATCCCCGGTCCTGCCTGCTATCTTCACTTTCAATATCTCTATCGAGAGGAAGAGAAGCAGAGCGAGGCATTTCGCCCGCTTGAGGTCTCGGCCTGCCCGGCCTAAAGCCGCTCCATGACGGATACGCGCTTGCTCAAGGCCCTGAGGGGCGAGGTCACCGACCGGCCCCCGGTCTGGTTCATGCGTCAGGCGGGGCGCTACCTGCCGGAATATCGGGCCTTGCGGGCCGAGGCTCCGGACTTCATCGCCTTTTGCCTCAACCCGGAAATGGCCGCCGAGGCGACGCTCCAGCCGATGCGGCGGTTCGGTTTCGATGCGGCGATCGTGTTTGCGGACATCCTGTTGATCCCTCAGGCTCTGGGCCAGAAGGTCTGGTTTGAGGCGGGCGAGGGGCCGCGGTTGGGCGCCTTGCCCGATCTGGCGACGATGCGGGCGCTGACCGCCGGGGCGGGCGACGCCCTGTCCCCCGTCGGGGAAACGCTCAGTCGGGTTCGGGCTGCTTTGGACCGCGAGCGAACCCTGATCGGCTTTGCCGGTGCACCCTGGACAGTTGCCACCTATATGCTGGACGGGGAGACCCGCTCGATCGGCAAGGGCGAGCGCGCCCAGGCCCGGACCTTCTATTACCGGGAACCCGGTAAGGTTCTCGCCCTGCTGGACATTCTGGTGGAGGCCACCGCGCATTATCTGAAGATGCAGGCCGATGCGGGCGCCCAGGTTCTCAAGATCTTCGAGAGCTGGGCCGAGGGCCTGCCGGACGATCTGTTCGAGCTTCTGGTACTCAAGCCCCACCAGAAACTGGTCGCGCGGGTCCGGGAACTGGGCGTGTCCGTGCCCCTGATCGGCTTTCCGCGTGGATCGGCGGCGCTGGCCGAACGTTATGCCCATGAGTGCGATGTTCAGGCTGTGGCGCTGGATACAGCCTGCCCGCTGGCGGTCGGCCAGAGAGTGCAGGCGATCAAGCCTGTTCAGGGCGCGCTGGACCCGCTTTTGCTGCGTGTGGGCGGCGAGGCGCTGGACCGACGGGTGGAAGAGTTGCTGGAGGCCTGGGGCCATGGCCCGTGGATCTTCAATCTCGGCCACGGCATCCTGCCGGATGTGCCGATCGCCCATGTCGAGCAAGTGCTGAAAAGGATCGGCGCCCAATGAGCATGCCGCAGGACAGTCAGGGCCGCCGGATCGCGGTGGTGCTGTTCAATCTGGGAGGCCCGGACGGGCCGGACTCAGTCAGGCCCTTCCTGTTCAATCTGTTCAATGATCCGGCCATCATTGGCCTGCCCGGCCTGTTCCGCACCGCACTGGCCCGCCTGATCTCGAGCCGGCGGGAAAAGAGCGCCCAGGCCAACTATAACTACATGGGCGGGGGTTCACCCCTGCTGCCCGGCACCCAGGCCCAGGCCGAAGCGCTGGAGCAGGCCCTGTCGGACCGCCTGCCGGCCGATGACATCAAGGCTTTCATTTGCATGCGCTACTGGCACCCGATGACGGCGGCGGTGGCGGCCGAGGTCGAGGCGTGGCAGCCGGACGAGATCGTGCTCCTGCCCCTCTATCCGCAGTTCTCGACCACCACGACCGCCTCGTCGCTCAAGCTGTGGCACGAGACCTATCGCGGGCCGGGCACAAGCCGAGCCATATGTTGCTATCCCCGGGCTGAAGGCTGGGTCGAGGCCCAGGCCGCGTTGATCCGCGAGGGTCTGACCACGGCCGGAGATCAGCCCGTTCGGGTGCTGTTCTCGGCCCACGGCATCCCCGAAATGCTCGTGACCAAAAAGGGCGACCCCTATGCCGAACAGGTCGAGGCCGGGTGTCGCGCCGTCGCCGAACGGCTGGGATTGACGGACTGGGGTCTGTGCTACCAGAGCCGGGTCGGGCCGATGAAATGGCTGGGGCCGTCGACCCCCGAGGCCCTGGAACAGGCCGACAGGGACGGCGTCGGTGTCGTCCTGGTGCCGATCGCCTTTGTCTCGGAGCATATCGAGACCCTTGTCGAGCTGGATATCGAATACCGTGAGCTGGCCGAGGAATATGGCATCAACCCCTACATCCGGGTGCCGACGGTCAGTGTGACGCCGGCCTTCATCTCCGGTCTCTCCGAGGGTGTGGTCACGGCGCTGGATCGGTCGGGCACGGCGCCATCCGGACCGGGCTGTCAGGCGGTGTGGAAGGCCTGTCCCTGTCAGGCGGAACAGCGGCAGAGGGTTGCTGCGTGAACCTGTACGATCTCGCTAGGGCCCTGCACATTCTGGCGGTCATCGCCTGGATGGCCGGCTTGCTCTTTCTGCCCCGCCTCTATGCCTATGATGCGGAGCAGGCGGACAGGCCCGAGCCCTTGCGGAGCGAAATGCGCGATCTGTTGCGGACCTGGCAACGACGCCTGCTGGAGATCATCCTCAACCCCGCCATGAGCGCCGCCTGGGCCTTTGGCCTCTGGCTGTTCTGGCTGCGCAGCGGCGAGGGCACAGACTGGAGTTTCGCCCACCAGCCGTGGATGCTGGCCAAGATCGTGGGGATCTTCGCCCTCAGCGGCTGGCACGGCTATCTGTCCGGAGAATTCCGCCGCATCCAGGCCGGGACCTCGGTCCGCACCGGTCGCTTCTGGCGGATGACCAATGAAGTGCCCTTCCTGATTGCCATCGTCATGGTGCTGTCCGTCACGCTGGAGTGGGGCACCCGCTGACGTCGCAGGCTTGCCGGGCTTGACCCGGTGCGGCGGGCGTGGTTTCCGTGGCTTGAGCCGTCCTCGCGGGCGGTGCCCTTCTCTTCCTCCTGTGTCTGCCGCTGATCGCCCCTGTAGGGCCGGGCAGGCTCCGGAGTTCCCCTACGGGTCCCTAAGGGCCTGACATTACTAGACTTTTCGCTCCTGATCATGGATTGTTCGGGAGCTCATTCCCGTGCGAGTTCCGATGAGCGATCCCTCCGACACCCCCGAGACCGAACCGACTTCAGTCGAAGAGTCTGCAGCTGACACCCCGGCGACCGAGATCGAGACGTCCGAGGACGACGAGGACGACGGCGAGGCTATCGTCCCGTCCGGTCGGATCACCCTGGCCGAGCTGAACGAAAAGACGCCGGCCGATCTGGTCGCCTTTGCCGAACAGCTGGAGGTCGAGAACGCCTCCAACCTGCGCAAACAGGACCTGCTGTTCGCCATCCTCAAGGCCCTGGCCGAGGAAGAGGTCGAGATCATCGCCGATGGCGTGCTGGAAATCCTGCCGGACGGCTTTGGCTTCCTGCGCAGCCCGGACGCCAACTATCTGCCCGGGCCCGACGATATTTATGTCTCGCCGTCGCAGATCCGCCGCTTCGGCCTGCGCTCGGGTGACACCATCCACGGGGCCGTGCGCGGCCCGCGCGAAGGCGAGCGCTATTTCGCCCTTCTCAAGGTCGACACGATCAATCTGGAAGATCCAGAACTGGTCAAGACCAAGGTCCTGTTCGACAACCTGACCCCGCTCTATCCGGAAGAGCGGCTGCACATGGAAATCCAGGATCCGACCCTGAAAGACCGGTCAGGCCGGGTCATCGACATCGTGGCCCCGCTCGGCAAGGGCCAGCGCTGCCTGATCGTCGCCCCGCCGCGGGTCGGCAAGACCGTCATGCTTCAGAACATCGCCAAGTCGATCGAGGCCAACCACCCCGAGGTCTTCCTGATCGTGCTGCTGATCGATGAGCGGCCGGAAGAAGTGACCGACATGCAACGGACGGTGAAGGGCGAGGTTGTCGCCTCGACCTTCGACGAGCCCGCCACTCGTCACGTGGCCGTCGCCGAAATGGTGATCGAAAAGGCCAAGCGCCTGGTCGAGCACAAGAAGGATGTGGTGATCCTGCTCGACTCCATCACCCGTCTGGGCCGGGCCTACAATGCGACCGTCCCGTCGTCCGGCAAGGTGCTGACCGGCGGTGTAGACGCCAACGCCCTGCAGCGGCCCAAGCGATTCTTCGGCGCCGCCCGAAATGTGGAGCAGGGGGGCTCGCTCACCATCATCGCCACCGCCCTGATCGACACCGGCAGCCGGATGGACGAGGTGATCTTTGAAGAGTTCAAGGGCACGGGTAACTCGGAAATCGTCCTGGACCGCAAGGTCGCCGACAAGCGCATCTTCCCGGCCATCGACGTGCTGAAGTCCGGTACGCGGAAGGAAGACCTCATCACGCCGAAGGATCAGCTGGCCAAGACCTATGTCCTGCGCCGCATCCTCAATCCGATGGGCCCGCAGGACGCGATCGAGTTCCTGCTCGACAAGCTGCGCCAGTCCAAGAATAACAGCGACTTCTTCCAGTCGATGAACACCTGATTTTTGCCCTGTCGCCTCGTAACGCGGTTGCTCGCTGCTTGAGGGCATGTTTCACGTGAAACAGGAGGTCCGTCTATGAAGGTCAATGTCGAAATCGACTGCACCCCGGCAGAGGCGCGCGCCTTTCTGGGCCTTCCGGACGTGACGCCGCTCAATGAGGCCATGGTTTCCGAGATGCAAAAGCGTATGGCTGAGAACATGGCCGCCATGCAGCCGGAAGAGCTGATGAAGAGCTGGACCGGCTTCGGCCTTCAGGCCCAGGAGCAGTTCCGTCGCATGATGGAAGCCGCGACCAAGTGAGCGTGCGGTGACGGACACCGTCTTTGCTCTGGCAACGCCGCCGGGTCGGGGCGCGGTAGCTGTCATCCGCCTGTCCGGGGCCGACTGTGACCGCGTGCTCGCCGACCTCGGAACGGGCTGCCCCCCGGCGCGCAAGGCCGTGGTGCGGGATCTTCGGCACGATGGCCGAAAGCTGGACCAGGCGCTTGTGCTGCGGTTCAAGGCGCCGAACAGCTACACCGGTGAAGACTGTGTCGAGCTCCACCTCCACGGAGGACGGGCGGTCGTCGAGGGCGTCAGCGACGCCCTTGCCGCGCTCGGGATCCGGCCGGCCGAGCCGGGAGAGTTCACGCGTCGTGCATTCGAAAATGGCAAGCTGGACCTGACACAGGCCGAAGCCGTTGCCGATCTGATCGACGCCGAAACGAGCGAACAGACGGCGCAGGCGCTCGGTCAGCTCGGCGGGGCACTGGCGGAGGTCTATGGGGGCTTCCGGCGTGATCTGCTGACCGCCCTCGCCCTCGTCGAGGCCGAGATCGACTTTCCGGATGAGGATGTCCCCGATGCCCTGGCCCAGCGGGCAGCGCCGGTGCTCTCCGGCCTGGAGGCCGATCTTGAGGTGGCGCTCGCCGACGGTCAGCGCGGCGAACGGATTCGCGACGGCTACCGGATCGTCCTGATCGGCGAGACCAATGCGGGCAAGTCATCCCTGTTCAACGCCCTCGTTTCACGGGAAGCCGCGATCGTGACACCGATCGCCGGTACCACGCGCGACGTCCTGGACGCGACCCTTACACTCGGCGGGTATGCAGTGACCCTGTCGGACACGGCCGGGCTTCGCGAGAGCGATGACCCCGTCGAGGCTGAAGGCGTCCGCCGCGCCCGGGCGCGTGCCCAAGCTGCCGACCTGCGTCTCTGGGTGGTCGCCCCGGGCGACCCCGTCGACGGGCCGGCTCTCGATCTGGTGCGGTCTGGCGATCTTCGGGTCTGCACCAAGGCCGATCTTGGCCGGACCGACTGGCCCGAAGGCGGGGCGGAAGTCCATTCGCTCGTCGTCTCGCCCACGGACAGGACGGGCATGGATCAGCTGGATCGCTGGCTGGCGGAGCGTCTGGCCAACGACCTGAGCGGTGGCGATTTCCCGGCCCTGACGCGGGCCCGGCACCGCAGGCGGCTTCAGGACGTGCTGGCCGCCGTTCAGGCGGCGCAGGGGCGCCTGTCCTCTGCGCCCGAACTCGCCGGGGAAGATCTCCGGCGTGCCGCTGATGCCCTGGCCCGCATAACGGGCGAGATTGGCGTCGAGGAGGTGTTGGGTGAGGTCTTCGCCAGCTTCTGCATCGGCAAATAGTTTCACGTGAAACAGACCGGGCGCGGTGGCGGAGCGGCCGGTTTTCCCCTATGTCCCCGGCCATGAACACCTACGACGTTATCGTCATCGGCGGTGGGCACGCCGGCTGTGAAGCTGCGGCGGCGTCTGCACGCGCGGGCGCCCGTACCGTCCTGTTGACCCAGCGGCTCGACACCATCGGCGAGATGAGCTGCAACCCGGCCATGGGCGGGCTGGGGAAGGGCCATCTGGTCCGCGAAATCGACGCCATGGACGGCATCATGGGGCGGCTCGCCGATGTGTCGGGCATCCAGTTCCGCATGCTGAACCGCTCCAAGGGTGCGGCTGTGCAAGGGCCGCGATCCCAGATCGACCGTCGACTTTATCGTGAGGCCATGCAGGCCGAACTGGCGGCGACCGCCAATCTGACCCTGATGGCCGGGACGGCTGCGACACTGATCGTCGATGGCGACCGCGTTGTTGGCATTGAGACCGAGGCCGGTGAGACCCTGCGCGCCGCCGCTGTGGTCCTGACGACCGGCACCTTCCTGAACGGGATCATCCACCGGGGAGATCTCCGCATTCCGGCGGGCCGCCACGGAGAGGCGGCGTCTACGGGTCTGGCGGCCGATCTGCATGCCGCGGGACTGGCCCTGGGCCGGCTCAAGACCGGAACACCCGCGCGTCTGGATGGTCGCTCCATCGCCTGGGACCGACTGGAGATGCAGCAGGCCGACGCCGAGCCTGTGCCCTTCAGCTTCCTGACCGACCGCATCACCGTGCCCCAGATTGCCTGCGGTATCACCCATACGACCGAAGACACTCACCGGATCATCGCCAAAAACCTCGGCGAGAGCGCGGTGTACGGCGGGCATCTGTCCGGACGGGGCCCGCGCTATTGCCCCTCGATCGAGGACAAGGTCGTCCGGTTTGCAGACAAGACCAGCCACCAGATTTTTCTGGAGCCCGAAGGCCTCGACGATCCAACCGTCTATCCCAACGGCATCTCGACCTCTGTGTCCGAGGCCACCCAGGATGCGTTCCTCAGGACCATCCCCGGCCTCGAGGCGGTTCAGGTCGTCCGCTACGGCTATGCCATCGAATATGACTATGTCGATCCGCGCGAACTTCTGCCCACGCTGGAGGTCAAGGCGCGCCCGGGCCTCTACCTGGCCGGCCAGATCAACGGCACGACCGGCTATGAGGAGGCGGCGGCTCAAGGGTTGATGGCCGGGCTGAATGCGGCCCGGACGGCCGGGCGGCAGGAAGCCGTGATCCTGCGCCGCGATCAGGCCTATATCGGGGTGATGATCGACGATCTGGTCACGCGCGGTGTGACCGAGCCCTACCGCATGTTCACCAGCCGGGCCGAATACAGGCTGAGCCTGCGGGCCGACAATGCCGACCGGCGGCTGACGCCGCTGGCGATTGAGCTGGGGCTGGCCGGTGCGGACCGTACGCGAGCCTTCACGGCGAAACAGGCGGAGCTGGACGATGTTCTGGCCTGGGCCAATGAGACGCGGTTCACGCCGGGCGAGGCCAAGCGTCTGGGCATTCACGTGAACGCCGATGGCCAGCGACGGTCGGTGCGGGACCTTCTGGCCCATGCCGGCGTGACGCTGGACCAGTTCCTGCCCATCCGACCGGACCTTGCGGAAAGAAGTGCTGCGGTGCGCGAGCAGCTGGTCATCGAGGCCACCTATGCGGGCTATCTGGACCGGCAGTCGGCCGATGCCGAGGCGCTGCGGCGGGAGGAGGACCTGCGCCTCCCCGCCGACCTCGACTATAGTGCCCTGGGCGGGCTTTCGTCTGAGGTCCGCGAGAAGCTGACCAAGGTCCGTCCGGTGACCCTGGGACAGGCGTCCCGCATCGAAGGGGTGACACCCGGTGCGCTGACCGCGCTGCTGGCCCATGTGAAAAAGACCCGGATCGCAGCGTGACCGTTCGCACACGTGAGGATTTCCAGACGCGCACCGGTGCCTCTGCCGATCGGATGGCGGAACTGGACCGCTTCCGGGACATGCTGACCGAAACCAATGCGGTGATGAATCTGGTGGGACCGGATACCCTGCCGGACTTCTGGTCGCGCCACGCCTGGGACAGCGCCCAGCTGCTGGAGATGGAACCGGAGGCCAGAACTTGGGCCGATCTGGGGGCTGGCGCGGGCTTCCCCGGCTTGATTCTGGCCATACTGCTGAAGGGCAATCCAGACGCCCATGTGTGGCTGATCGACAGCCTCGGCAAACGTTGCCGTTTTCTTTCGGCCGTTGTTGAAACCCTTAAACTGCCGGCCACTGTGATCCACGGGCGCGCCGAAGATCAGAATGACATCGACGTGGATGTCGTCACCGCCCGCGCACTCGCCCCAATGGAGCGGCTCCTGGGTTATGCACAGCCCTATCTGCAGCGCGGTGCACAAGCCGTGTTTCTCAAGGGGGAACGGGCCGGGGAGGAGTTGCGCGAGGCACGAAAATCCTGGCAATTTACCCATGAGCTAAGGCCGTCGCAGAGCGATCCTCGCGGCCGTATCGTGTGTATCGGGAGTGTCCGCCGTGTCCGTCCTCACTGAGACCAAGCGTGGACCGCGTGTCCTGGCGGTGTCGAACCAGAAGGGCGGAGTGGGCAAGACCACCACGGCCATAAATCTGGGCACGGCCCTCGCTGCCATCGGCGAGAAGGTCCTGATCGTCGATATGGACCCCCAGGGCAATGCCTCGACCGGCCTTGGTGTTTCACGTGAAACACGACGCGTCACCATCTATGACGTTGTCACCGACGGTAGGGCCGTGGCCGAGGCGGCCGTCGAAACGGCCGTCCCCGGGCTGCACATCATCCCGTCGGACCCCGACATGTCCGGTGTCGAGATCGAGCTCAGTCAGGCGGACAGGCGATCCTTCCGGCTTCGCGACGCCCTGCTGGCGCACGGTCGCGTCGGTCAGACCCGGTATGACTACGTCCTGATCGATTGCCCGCCCTCGCTGAACCTTTTGACACTCAACGCCATGGCCGCGGCGGATGCCGTACTCGTGCCGCTGCAATGCGAGTTCTTTGCGCTGGAGGGCCTGACGCAGCTGATGAAGACCATCGACATGGTCCGTCAGAGCCTCAATCCCCGGCTGGAGATTCAGGGGCTGGTCCTGACCATGTATGACAAGCGCAACGCCCTTTCAGGCCAGGTCGCCAATGATGTGCGGGCCCACTTCGGCGACAAGGTCTATGACGCGGTCATCCCCCGGAATGTGCGGGTGTCGGAGGCGCCATCGTTCGGCAAGCCGGCCTTGATCTACGACCTGAAATGCGCCGGCAGTCAGGCCTATCTGAAACTGGCCCGTGAAGTGGTCAAACGCGAACGGTCCCGTCGTCTGGCTGCGGCCTGAGTTCCAGAACAGAAAGAATCTTAAGTGTCTGAACGTCAAAGAGGTCTGGGGCGCGGTCTGTCGGCCCTTCTGGGCGAAACCGTAGGGGAGCAGCCGGTCGCCGTGTCGGGCGAGGGCGCGCCCGCCGGTGTGCGCATTCTGCCGATCGAACTGCTCAGCGCCAATCCGGACCAGCCGCGCAAGCAGTTCACTCCTGCCGATCTTGAGGAACTTACGGTCTCGATCCGCGATCGCGGCGTGTTGCAGCCTATTCTGGTTCGCGCCTGGCCGGGCGAGACGGACCGCTGGCAGATCATCGCCGGAGAGCGGCGCTGGCGAGCGGCCCAGGCAGCGCGCCTGACCCATGTACCGGTCATCGAGCGTCAGATGGATGATGTCGAGGTTCTCGAGGTCGCGATCATCGAGAACGTCCAGCGGGCTGACCTCAACCCGATGGAAGAGGCCAATGCCTATGCCCAGCTGATGGAGCGCTTCGGGCGCACCCAGGACGCCGTGGCCGGGGTGGTCGGCAAGAGCCGCAGCCATGTGGCCAACACCCTGCGTCTGCTGCAACTGCCGGGGCCGGTGCGCGAACACGTCATGGCCGGGCGTCTCAGCGCGGGGCATGCCCGGGCCCTGATTACCGCCACCGATCCGGTGGCTCTGGCCGAAGAGGTTTTGGCCAAGGGGCTGAACGTCCGCCAGACCGAGATCCTGGCCCGTCAGGCGACGGAGGGTGACCGGCCTGTCCGGCCGTCCCAACGGGGTGGTACCCCCCGCAGCGAGGCCTCGGCCGACATCGAGGCCCTGCAGCAGGATCTGGCCGATGCTCTCGGCATGAAGGTTGAGCTGGCGGATCGGGGCGGGAAGGGCGAGCTGACCCTGCGGTACGCCAGTCTGGAACAGCTGGACGAGCTGTGCCGTCGATTGATGCGCCTCTGACCCGGGAACGTGCCAAGGTGTGGACATGACAGACGCTCCGACCAATCCGACCGCAGAAGCCATGAAACGCGCCCTGGCTGCCAAGAAGGCCAGCGGCACCGGGGCGACCGCGCAGGGTGGCTTCAAGCCGGGCCAGCACGAAGAGAAGAAGGTCGCGCGGCAGAGCGCGGCGGCCAACAAGCCGGCGTTTCGCAAGGCGTCGAAACGCGGCTAACTACCGGAATATCAAGACCTATCTCTATAGGCCCAGCCTGCGGGCCCGGGCAGAGATTTCCAGAAACAGGCGCTCGGTGATCAGTCGGTCAGGCAGGCCCGTGGTCTTGGTGCGGACCTCGGCCAGGGCCACAGCCTCGGTCACCTCCTGCAGGTCGCGGGCAGACCAGACCTTCACCTGTCGCAGGATTTCGGCCTCCTGCTTCCAGAAGACACCCGCTGCCTTGGCGGCCTCGCGCGCGCCCTGACCCGAGGCGATGGCCGCTGATATGCGGCGCAAGCGTCCCAGATGCAGGCCCGCCGCGCGGACCGCGGCCACAGCGGCCTCACCCTCGGCAAAGGCCCGGCGCAAGCCCCCCTGACAGGCTGCGGCCTTGCCGCCAAAGGCCTGCTGGGCGGCATCCTGGAAAGAGGCCTGAGGCTCGACCCCCAGGTGGGCCTCCAACTCGGCCTCGTCGATCTGACGGCCGGATCCGGGGCCGATGTAGAGGATCAGCCGCTCCAGCTCCTGACGCATCAGGCCGCGTTCACGGGGCAGACGGGCGACGAACCGGTCGAGGGCCTCGCGTGTCAGCCCGACGTTGTCCGCCTGCAGGGCCTCGCGCGTCATCCGCGCGACATCGCCGGTCTCGTCCTCGTAACAGACGATGCCGACGGCTCCGGACTGGCTCTCGGCGGCGCGGCGCAGCGCCGAGTCCCGGCCCAGATTGCCGGCCTCGATCACCCAGACGGCGTCGGCGTTGTACTGGCCGTCCGCATGGCCCTTCAGCACGGCTGCCAGAGCCTTTTCGTGCGGCACACGCTCGCCGCCGAGGCGCAATCGCACAAGCCGCCGCCCGCCCATCATCGACAGAGCCGACAGGGCGTCTTCCAACCGGCCGTCATCGGCCTCGACATCGCTTTCGGTCAGCAGGGAGACGTTGAACGGGTCGTTCAGGTCCGGGGTTACAGTCTTGCACAGCCGTTCGGCCCGTTCGCCCACGCCCGAGCGGTCGCGACCATGGATCAGGGCAACCCGTACCGACGGGTCGGGAGACTTTAGAAACCGCTCGATCTCCGGAGCCTTGGAGAGCTGCATGGTCCCGGATCAGGGGTAGGCCGGGGCGGACGGGCCCACGGCATGCAACAGGGCCAGACGAATCCTCTGGGCGAGGGCCTCGGCCGCCCGCTCCTCGGCGTCCTCCTGGGCCGAGATTGCGGCATAGGGCTGGTCCGAAACGGCATAGGTCACCGTGACCGTCTCGCTTCCGGTACGGGCCTTGCCCCCCGGGAGCGGCGTCAGCGTCCACTGACCGACGAGGGTCATCTCATAGCGGGCGGCGGTGTCGTCGATCCGGCGGCCCAGAGGCCTGCGGGAGGGCTCAAGCGTCACGTTCAGCCGCCATTCGGGCGCGAGAGTCCGATCGTACAGCAGGGCATCCTCCAGCCGCTCGCGCAGCCGATAGCCCAGCCGGGTGTCAGGGGTTTCCACCACGACGCGCGACAGACCAGCCGTGGCCGTTTCCCCATACAGGGGCGTGAAGCCACAGCCCGAAAGGACCAGCATCAAGGCCGCAACCCCGCTCAGCCACAGGGCGCGCAGGCTGCCGGTCATCCCGCCACCAGATTGACGATGCGATCGGGCACCACGATCACCTTTCTGACCGACAAACCATTGGCCTCAAGGTAGGCCTGCACCGCCGGATTGGCCAGCGCCTCGGCCTCGACCGCCTTCGGATCGGCGCCGCGTGCCATGGTGATCTCGCCGCGTTTCTTGCCGCCGATCTGGACGGGCAGGGTCAGCTGGTCATCGGCCGCCAGCGCCGGGTCCCATTCGGGCCAGGCGGCGTCCAGAACCATGCCGTCTTCGCCCAGCGCGCTCCAGCATTCCTCGGCCAGGTGCGGGGTGAAGGGCGCGATCAGGCGGGCAAAGGCCGACAGGGCCTCGTGTCGCGCCGCGCCGCCCGCGCCGGCATGGGCGCGCAGGGTCGACAGAAAGCCGTACAGCTTGGCGATGGCCGAGTTGAAGCGGAAGCCCTCGACCCCTTCGGTGACAGCCTTGATCGCCTTGTGCGTTTCGCGGCGCAGGGTCTGGTCGACCTCGCCCTGATCGGGCGCGGCACCGTCGAATCCATCGAATTCGGCCCAGACGCGCTGGACGAAGCGGCCGGCGCCTTCCAGACCGCCGGTCGTCCACTGGACGTCCCGCTCGGGCGGGCTGTCCGACAGCACGAACAGACGCCCCGCATCGACGCCGTGGCTGTCGAGGATTTCCTGCGGCGCGACCACATTCTTCTTGGACTTCGACATCTTCTCGATGTCGCCGATCGACAGGGTTTCCCCAGTCGACAGGCGGGTCGCGACCCGCTTGCCGTCGATGGTCTCGAGGCGGACATCGGTCGGCTCGACCCAGGCCCCGACCTCGGTGCGATAGGTCTCGTGGACCACCATGCCTTGCGTGAACAGGCCGGCGAAGGGCTCTTTCACCGACAGCATGCCCGCGTCCGACAGGGCGCGGGTGATGAAGCGGGCGTACAGCAGGTGCAGCACCGCATGCTCGACCCCGCCGATATATTGATCGACCGGCAGCCAGTGGTCGGCGGCATCCCGGTTGATCGGCGCCTCGGCCTTCGGATCGGTGAAACGGGCGAAATACCAGCTGGAATCAACGAAGGTATCGAGCGTATCGGTCTCGCGCGTCGCCTCGCCGCCACAGGACGGGCATTTGACGTGCTTCCACGTGGGGTGCCGGTCCAGCGGATTGCCCGGCTTGTCGAAGGTGACATCCTCGGGCAGCACCACCGGCAACTGGTCGGCCGGCACCGGCACAGCGCCACACGATGGACAGTGGATGACCGGAATCGGACAGCCCCAGTAGCGCTGGCGGCTGACGCCCCAGTCGCGCAGGCGATACAGCGTCTTGCCCTCGCCGCTTCCGGCGGCCTCGACGCGGGCAATCACATCGGCCTTGGCGTCGGTGATGGCCTTGCCGTTCAGGAAGTCCGAGTTGAACAGCGTCCCCGGGCCCGTATAGGCCTCGTCACCGACGTCGAAGCTGTCATCGGCCCCCTCGGGCCGGACGACCGGCAGCACCGGCAGGTCATATTTGCGCGCAAACTCCAGGTCCCGCTGGTCGTGGGCCGGACAGGCGAAGATCGCGCCCGTGCCGTAATCCGACAGGATGAAGTTGGCGATCCAGACCGGGATCTCCGCCCCGGTGAACGGGTGGCGGACCTTCAGGCCCGTATCGCGCCCGATCTTCTCGGCCTGTTCGATCTCGGCCTCGGAAGTCCCGCCCCGACGGCATTCCGCGACGAATTCGGCCACGGCCGGATCGGCGTCGGCCAGCTGTTTCGACAGCGGGTGGTCCGGCGCCAAGCCCAGGAAGGAGGCGCCGAACAGTGTATCGGGGCGGGTGGTATAGATCTCGATGCCGCCTTCGAAGCCCTTGGGTGGGGTGCCGGCGAAGGCCCAGGTCATCTGCAGGCCGCTGGAGCGCCCGATCCAGTTCTCCTGCATGGTCCGCACCTTGTCGGGCCAGCGATCCAGGGTCTTCAGCCCGTCGATCAGGTCGTCGGCATAGTCGGTGATCCGCAGGAACCATTGGTTCAGCTTGCGTTTCTCGACCACGGCCCCCGAGCGCCAGCCGCGCCCGTCGATCACCTGCTCATTGGCCAGGACCGTATTGTCGACCGGGTCCCAGTTGACCACCGAGTCCTTGCGATAGACCAGGCCGCGCCTCAGCAGCTCCAGGAACCAGGCCTGCTGCTTGCCGTAATAGGCCGGGTCGCAGGTCGCGAACTCGCGCGACCAGTCCAGCGACAGGCCCAGCAGCTTCAGCTGGTCGCGCATGGTGGCGATGTTGGACCAGGTCCATTCGCCCGGGTGCACGCCGCGCTCCATGGCGGCATTCTCGGCGGGCATGCCGAAGGCGTCCCAGCCCATCGGGTGAAGCACCTCAAAGCCCCGGGCCCGCTTGAAGCGGGCCACCACATCACCCATCACATAGTTGCGCGCGTGGCCCATGTGGATGTTGCCCGACGGATAGGGAAACATCTCCAGCACATAGTATTTGGGTTTGCCGGTCGGCGTGACCGGTGTGGTGAAGGCGTCCGCCTCGCGCCAGCGGTCCTGCTGACGGGGCTCGGCGGTCTTGGGGTCGTAACGGGCCACGCGAAAGAGGGCTCCTTGAACGAGCCCGGCGCGGGCCGGGCCCGGATGCGTCGGTCGGGAAGGACGGCCCAGGCAGGGCCATCAGGTCAGACAGGCGGAGCCGAAGCTCCGCCGGATCAGCGGGCGTCGGCGAGGTTGAGCTGGCGAGCGCGCGTCAGAATGGCGTTCTCGAGGTCCGTTTCGGTCTGCGGGTCGACCGGGGCGGCCGTCCACTGGCCGTCGGCGCCGCGCACCTGCTTGACCACGGCCACGTTCAGGGCGTCGGCCCGCAGCCGGGTGTCGAGGATGAAAACGGTCGCCTTGAACCGCTCGTTCGGCGCGGCCGGATCCGAATACCAGTCATAATTGATCACGCCGCCCCAGGGGTCAGCGCTCTCCAGCGGCATGAAGCTGAGCGTGTCCAGCGAAGCGCGCCACAGATAGGCGTTTACGCCAATGCCCACGGCCGGGGCGTTTGAGGCCGCTGCATCGCGCGATCCACCAATGAGCGGGATCGAGCTACATCCGGCCAGGGCCAGGCTCGATGCCATCAGGACCATTGCTGCGCCGCGAACCACAGCCGACTGGGTGGCCATTCAGGACTCTCCGTTCAGATTCAACCTCATCGCTCCCGGACAGAAGCGCATGCGTCGCCCCGGATCGCACGGACCCGGAACTGTCCGTCCTATAGCACGGGGAAAAGGGGCAAAGACAAGGCAAAGCCGCATCTGCGGCCTGGAGGGCGGGACTCGCCAGCCGGGAGAGGGCGACATGTCCGGAATTCGCGTGACGCTTGCGCCACAGCCCGGAAAGGAGTCGCGATGCGAGCAACCCTTGGCCACGGTTTGCATTGACCGTCCATGTGGCCAGTGTCTTAGTTTCATATCATAAAGCGCCGGGGTCGGCTTTTATCGGCCGCTGACGCCAATCAGAGTCGAAGGCTCAAAGGGCAGGACATGCGCCAGACGCGCACAGCACAGGTCAAGGCACAGCACACGCGCGTCGGCGTGACGGCCAGTCTGTCGGTCGCCCTGCTCCTGGCGGGCGCCGCCCTGACGCTGGCTCCCGGGACCGCTGACGCCCAGACCCGCCCCACGCCGCGGGCCCAGACTCCGACCGTCTCTCTCAGCGATGCGGATCGTGCGGCCCGCACCGGCCAGCGTCGCGGCCTGCGCGTGAATGAAAGCGGTCGCTGGGGCCTGGACTTCAATCTCAGCCCGCCCGTCGGCCGGGAAGCCGAATGGGGTGATGTGGAGGCGGGCGCCTACTACCGCGTCAATCCCAGCCTGCGCGTCGGCGCCTCTGCCGGTCTGGTAGTTGCCGATCCCGATCCGGCCCGGGTCCGCGAATCCGACAGCCGCGCCCAGCCGCGTGTCCGCCTCGAAAGCATTTTCCGCTTCTGAGCGCCGGTTCAGCCCGCGCTGAACGCCTTCACAACGCCGTCGATTGCCGCCAGTCCGCATAAGCCGGTGTCTGCCAGTGCGGCGGCGGTTTCTGAAGTAATGCCGCCGAGGCCATAGACCGGCAGGGGCAGGCGCGAGGCCCGGCGGGTGACGCCTGCGATCCCGAGAGGGTCCCGGTCCGCGCTGGCCCCGCCCGCCCGAAACACAGGTGACAGTATAACGGCGTCGAGCGGGCCGAGCTCCGGCACGGGGGCCTCCCCATGCAGGGCACCGGTTATGATCCACTCCGGGTGACGGGACCGCAGGGCGGCCGCCCGTTCCAGGTCGCGCTCGGGCAGATGCACGCCATCCGTCTCAATGGCACTGGCCAGGTCGGCATCTCGCCCGATCAGCAACCGCAGGCCCCGCTTTGTCGTTACGCGCCGCAGCCGCCGGGCCTCCTCCTCCATCTCGTGTCGGCCAAAGCCGCGATAGACCACGCCAGCCCCCCGGGGCAGGCGCGCCGCGATCTCCCAGGGCCGGGGGGTGCGGACTGGATCGGTGAAGAACAACAGCGGCGGCAGGGAGGCCACCCCCGGGCTGACAGCCGCCGCCGCCCGGTTTAGAGCCTGTGCCGTCTGCCAGAGCTGATTTTCGTCCGGATCGTCCTTCATGCCCCCCTCATCGCCTGTCGCCGCCCCTCCGTCCATCGCCGAGCGTCTGGCCGAGACGCGCGCGCGGATCGAGGCCGCCGCGCGCGACTGCGGGCGCGATCCGACCGCCATCACCCTTGTGGCGGTCACCAAGACCCAGCCCTGGGGCCGGGTGAAGGCCATCCTTGACGCCGGACAGGCGGTGTTCGGCGAGAATCGGGTGCAGGAGGCAGACAGCCGCTGGGGCGCGCGGGAATCCTCGGGCCACCGCGTTGAACTTCGGCTGATCGGTCCGCTGCAGACCAACAAGGCCGAGGCGGCGCTGGCCCGCTTCGACATCATCGAGACCCTCGACCGCGAGCGTCTGGCCGAGGCCCTGGCCCGGGCCGCCGACAAGCTGGGCAAACGTCCGCGCGTGCTCATTCAGGTGAATACCGGCGAGGAACCCCAGAAGGCGGGTATCGCGCCGCGAGACGCCGATGCCTTCATCGCGCGTGCGCGGGAGGTTCACGGTCTGTCGGTCGAGGGCCTGATGTCCATTCCGCCGGTCGAGGAGGCGGCAGGCCCCCATTTCGCTCTGCTGGCCAAAATCGCGCGTCGCAATGATCTGAACGTCCTGTCCATGGGCATGAGCGGCGATTTCGAGACCGCCATCCGCTTTGGCGCCACCCATGTGCGGCTGGGCACGGCCCTGTTCGGGCCTCGCGATACGGATTGACCGACGGGAAAACGCAGGCCCGCCCTTGGCGTAGGCCGCGACGCTCGCCATTGTCCTTCCATGCCCACGTCCAAGACCCTGCTGATCATCGACGACGACGACGACCTGCGCGAGGCGCTGGCCGAGCAACTGGCCCTGCACGAGGAGTTCGTACCTCGCCAGGCGGCCAATGCCACCGATGGCATCCGCATGGGCCGCGACTCGCGTATCGACCTGATCCTGCTGGATGTGGACCTGCCCGACATGGACGGGCGCGAGGCCTGTCGCCTGTTGCGCAAGGCAGGGGTGTCGACCCCCATTATCATGCTGACCGGCCAGACCTCGGACTCGGATACGGTTCTGGGCCTCGACGCCGGGGCCAATGACTACGTCGCCAAGCCGTTCCGCTTTGCCGTACTTCTGGCCCGGATCCGCGCCCATCTGCGCAGTCACGAACAGTCCGAGGACGCCGTCTTCCGTATCGGCCCCTATGAGTTCCGCCCGGCAGCCAAGACCCTGTCGGCGTCTGAGGGCCGCAAGATCCGCCTGACGGAGAAGGAAACCAATATCCTGAAATACCTCTATCGCGCCGGCGCCAAGGCCGTGTCGCGCGAGGAGCTGCTGACCGAGGTCTGGGGCTACAACGCCGGGGTCACCACCCACACGCTCGAGACCCACATCTATCGCCTGCGCCAGAAGATCGAGCCCGAACCGGGTCAGGCCCGCATTCTCGTCACCGATCAGGGCGGCTACCGGCTTCAGCCGTAAGCTCTGAAGGTCCCGCTTGTCATCGCGGAAGCGCCGACGGCGCTATCCCGGACGCCACTCACTGAGGACGGAGCCGGAGCTGCCATCCTCAAAGGCGACGCGGTCCAGCTGGACCGCGGCGATGCAGACCGGGCGCTGATCGATACCCGCAGCGCGACAGCGAATGGCGCGGCCGTCGGGGAAGCTGGCGAACCGGCCTTCCAGAACGACACGATAGCCCCTTGGCGACGGCACGGGTGCGCGGCCATCCTCGCCCCTGAGCGTAAAGCGGTAGGCCTGTCCGTCGCGGCGGCCCAGACGTGAACTGTTGGTCTCGTGAACCGACGCCAGGCCAACCGTCTGGGCATCCGCCTGACCGGTGCCGCCCCCCAGCGGGTCGCGAGCAATCCTCTGCGGGCAGACCTCACTCCCCAGCCAAGGGCGACTGACCCAGAATCCTTCTACCGCTTCCCAGCGATCAGCGGCGCCTGAACTGGTGATCAGCGCCGTGTCTGACCAGTCATCGGGCGTCAGTGACAAACGCAGGGTCTCATTTTCGGGGCCCCACGAGAGCGACGGCAGCCCGGCGTCTGGCGAAGGGGCGGCGCCCTCCGAATTTGATGGGGTGCTCGCCGCCGCAGGGCGCGGACGGTCGCAGCCGAACGGCAGGCGGATGGCAAAGGTTCGCCCGACCAGAGGGTCGGCACCGCTGACGGTCGTGCCTGTGGCATAGGCCGATCCGGCCCGCGATATGGCGCCCAGGAAGTCGGCCCGGTCGAGGGCGGTCGGCGTGACAATATCCGGCTCGGCGACAGGGGTTTCGACGATCGGCTCGGCGTCGACGGGCTGTTCGCGCGGTTCGCGATCGCACTGCGCCAGACCCAGAGCCAGTCCAACGGCAACGCCAAGGCGAACGACAGGCCGACCCCGCAGTGTTTTGACAGTCTCAATCCCAAGCATGCCAAGGCCTTAGCACATTCTGGCGCCAGGACGAATTTCCGTTACCCGTATTGACGGCGGGCCCGCTGACGCGTCTTGAGGGCGGATGACCCTTGACCAGATCATAGCCCTGACGGTGCTGGTGGCGGTGGTTGGCGTGCTGATCCACGGACGGGTGCGGTCGGACGTCGTGGCCCTGACCGGGGCGGCCGTCCTTCTGCTGCTGGGCGTGGTGCGCCCGGTCGAGGTTCAGGCCGCCTTTGCCAGCCCCGCCGTCATCGCTCTCGCCTCGCTGTTCGTCATTGCCTATGCGATCGAGCTGACCGGCTTGCTCGGCCTTTTGATCCGGCAGGCCACCAAGCTGTGCCTGCGCCTGGGCACCACGGGTGTCTGGCTGGTGATGGCCATGTGCGGCCTGCTCGGTGGCTTCATCAACAATACGCCGGTGGTGGTGCTGGCAGCGCCGGTCATTCGCGATGTGGCGAAAACGCTCGACCTGTCGCCCAAGCGGTTCCTGATGCCGCTTTCGCATATCTCGGTCATGGGGGGCCTGCTGACCCTGATCGGCACCTCGACCAATCTTCTGGTCAATGACATGGCGCGCAATGTGGGCCAGCCGGTGTTCGGCCTGTTCGAGATCACGCCGGTGGGTCTGGTGATCGCCGCCAGCGGCGCGGTGTGGCTCTATTTCGTGGGCGCGCGCCAGCTGGGCCGGTCAGTGGCCGCCGACGAGGCCGAGGCACTCCGCCGCAAGCGGGCCGAGGAAGCCCGGATCGAGGCCGAGACCCAGCAGGCCGCCCGTCGCTTCCGCCTGCCCTTCAACCTGCCACGCCTGGGCGAGGCCCGCACCAATGAGGACGGCTCGGGCGATGCCCATCTGGGCGACGTCAAACTTTACAGCGCCGCCGACCGCCCGTTCGAGTTCAAGCGGGCCATGGTGGCGCTGGGCATCTTCGTGGTGGTGGTGGTGGCCGCAGGGCTGGGCTGGATTCCGATTGCCGCCGCGGCCTTCGGCGGGGCTGTGGCGCTGATCCTGCTGAGGATCCTGACGGCGGAGGAGGCCTATGCCGGTCTCAGGCCCGACATCCTGCTGCTGATTGCGGGCATGGTCGTGCTGGGCATCGCCATCGAGGTGACCGGTCTGGCGCAGACGGGGGCGGGCCTGTTGATTGACGTCATCCGGCCGCTGGGCCCCTTGGCGGCCCTGATCATCCTGTATGGCGTCACCCTGTTCGCGACCGAACTTTTGTCCAACGCCACGGTTGCGGTTCTGATCACGCCGGTGGCCGTGGCCTTGGCCGTCAGCCTGGGCGTCGATCCCCGGCCCTTCCTGGTGTGCGTGATGATGGCGGCGTCGGCGGCCTTTGCCACCCCGTTCGGCTATCAGACCAATGTGCTGGTCTATCAGATGGCCGGATACAGCTATATGGACTTCGTCCGCATTGGGGTGCCGCTCAATCTGGTCACCTGGGCGGCGGCTATGGTCGCCATTCCGATCTTCTTCCCGTTCTGAGCCCTAGACGTCCAGATCGACGCTGACCGGCGCATGGTCGCTGGGCCGTTCCCAGGCGCGCACCGGCTCATGGATGCGCGCAGAGCCGGGCACCACGGCCGACGTCAGTCCGGGCGAGGTCCAGATGTGGTCGAGGCGCAGGCCCCGGTTGGACTTGCGGAAATCCTGAGCCCGATAGCTCCACCAGCTGGCCAGTTTCTCGGGCTCGGGAAAGGCGTCGCGGATGACGTCATTGAAGCGTCCGGCCGCCTGCAGCCGGGTCAGGGTCTCGATCTCGACCGGCGTGTGGCTGACAACCTTCAGCATATAGCGGTGGTTCCAGACGTCGAACTCGCCCGGCGCTATGTTGAAATCCCCCGCCAGCAGTAACGGCGCCTTCGGATCCCGCCGGCCGACCTCGGTGGTCAGCCGCTCGTAGAAGTCCATCTTGTGGTCGAATTTCGGATTGAGCGCGCGGTCGGGCAGGTCGCCGCCGGCCGGAATGTAGAAATTCTGGATCTCGACGCCCCGGACGGTGGCCGACACACATCGCGCATGGCCTTCGCGGCACAGGCCCAGGTTCGGCGCTTCGTCCAGCGGCAGGCGACTGGCGATCGCCACCCCGTGCCAGCCCTTCTGTCCGCCGATCTTCAGATGGGGCAGGCCCATCTCCTCGAAGGCGCGCACGGGGAACTGGTCATCCGTGCATTTGATCTCCTGCAGCAGCAGGACGTCGGTAGCGCTTTCGGCGACATAGCGGGCGACCTGGTCTATGCGCAGGCGGACAGAGTTGATGTTCCAGGTGGTCAGGCGAAGGGTCATGCGCCCGCCTTAGCAGGGGTTCGTGAGCCCGCGCAAAAAAACGCCCGGCCACCGGACCGGGCGCTTTCAGAGGTATCTCTGCCGCAGGGAGGGGGATGACATCCGTAGCGGTCAAATGGCTGCTGCCAGCCTGTTGTCATTATGCAACGTCAAATCGAAAACGTCAAACGCCTACTATAGCCTCGCTTCATGTGGCAGAACCGACACGATTCGCCCGTCCAGCGTATCCGTCAACGATTGCGTCCGGGGCGGCGGGTCGGGTCGCGCAGCTGGAACAGGCTGTTCGACAGATTGCCGGCGGGCCTCAGCGTGGTCAGCTGGGTACGGGTCCGCGCGCCCTGGGCATCGACCACCGTCCACTCCTGCAGCCGCATCGGATTACCGGCAAAGGCCAGGGTGACCGAACCGTCGTTCGGGCGGCGGGAATCGCGCGCGACCAGCGCAAAGGCCCCGGACTCCCGACGCACCACGCGGTCGATCCTTACGCCTTGGTCCAGACGAACCTCACGCGACAGGAAGGTCGACAGCGGCGTCTCGCTGAGCGGGACCTGACGGAACACCTCAAGGCGCGGGTCATAGCGCATCACATTGTTGCCGTCCGAGACGACCAGCAGGCCTTCGGGGTTGGTGTATTCAAAGCGCATCTTGCCGGGGCGCTGCAGCCAGAACCGACCGGTGCGGCGCTGACCGCCCGCGCCCGTCTCGACAAAATCGCCCTGGGCCGAGGTCAGGCCGCGCAGATAGGTCTGGGCGCGGGCCACCACGGCCTGATCGGCCTCCGACAGGCCCGCCTGGGCAAGGACCGAAGGCGCGCTGACCAGCAGGCCGGTCACGCCCAGCGCGGCACCCAGGCCAAAATCGCGGCGGGACAGGATGTGAGGTGTCGTCATGAAATCCATCCTTGAAAGTGAAGCGGATCGAGGCTCGAACTTCCCCGGTCCACATGGCGCGGTCATGGCTCCAGCCTGACCATATTCCGGCGCTGCGATGAAGCCCCGTTCATCGGAAACAGGGCCCGCCGCCACGCTGGCCCGGAACAACGCCCGCCTCCTCTGCCGGTTCACGCCCTCAAGCAGCGAGCGACCGCGTCGCGAGCGATAGGGCGAAGACAATGCCCTCAAGCAGCGAGCGACCGCGTCGCGAGCGGTTGGGGCAAAGATCAAATCGGCGGCGGTCCGGCCAGCACATCGCGCTTGCCGGCATGGTTGGCGGGGCTGACCACGCCTTCCTGCTCCATCCGCTCGATCAGCGAGGCCGCGCGGTTGTAGCCGATCTGCAGCCGCCGCTGGACGTAGGAGGTCGAGGCCTTGCGGTCGCGCGTAACCACGGCCACCGCCCGGTCGTAGAGGTCGTCGCCCGTGCCGCCCGCGTCGTCGCCGCCCGATCCGCCCTCGTCGTCCGGCTCATCGGTGATCAGGTCCAGATAGTCGGGCGACCCCTGCGCCCGCAGATGGGCACAGACTTCCTCGACTTCGCGGTCCGTGACGAACGGGCCGTGCAGGCGGGTGATACGGCCGCCGCCGGCCATGTAGAGCATATCCCCCTGGCCCAGCAGCTGCTCGCCGCCCTGTTCGCCCAGGATGGTGCGACTGTCGATCTTGGAGGTGACCTGGAAGCTGATCCGGGTCGGGAAATTGGCCTTGATTGTGCCGGTGATCACATCGACAGACGGCCGCTGGGTGGCCATGATCAGGTGAATACCCGCCGCGCGCGCCATCTGCGCCAGACGCTGGACAGCGCCCTCGACATCCTTGCCGGCCACCAGCATCAGGTCGGCCATCTCGTCCATGACCACGACCAGATAGGGCATGGGTTCGGGCCGGATCTTTTCGGATTCATAGACCGGACGGCCCTGCTCATCGAACCCGGTCTGGACGGTGCGTTCGAAATGCTCGCCCTTGGCCTGGGCCTCCTTGGCGCGCGCGTTGTAGCCGGCGATGTTGCGCACCCCCAGCTTGGACATGCGGCGATAGCGGTCCTCCATCTCGCGGACCGTCCATTTCAGCGCCACGACCGCCTTCTTGGGGTCGGTCACCACCGGGCTGAGCAGGTGGGGAATGCCGTCATAGACGCTGAGCTCCAGCATCTTGGGGTCGATCATGATGAAGCGGCATTCGTCGGGGCTGAGCCGGTACAGGATCGACAGGATCATGGCATTGACCCCCACCGACTTGCCCGAACCGGTGGTGCCCGCGATCAGCAGGTGCGGCATGCGCGCCAGATCGGCGACATAGGGCTCGCCGCCGATGGTCTCGCCCAGCGCCAGCGGCAACAGATGGGCGGGCTTGTCATACTCGCCCGAGGCCAGCAGGTCGCGCAGATACACCGTCTCGCGCTTGGCATTCGGCAGTTCGATGCCGATGGCATTCCTGCCCTGCACCACACTGATGCGACAGGCGCGGGCCGACATGGAGCGGGCAATGTCGTCGCTGAGCGCCACCACGCGGCCGTGCTTCACGCCGGGGGCCGGCACCAGTTCGTACAGCGTCACCACCGGGCCGGGCCGGATCTGGTCGATGGTGCCGCGCACGCCGAATTCCTGCAGCACCTCTTCCAGCAGGCGGGCATTCTGTTTCAGGGCAGCCTCGTCGACGGCGCCGACGCGCTTTTCCGGCTTGGCCAGGGTCGCCAGCGACGGCAGGTCAAAGGCGCCCGGCGGTCGCACAAAGTCAAAGGTCCGCTGGTCGACATCGGCATCCTTGCGGGCAGCGCGGGTCGCCTTGGTCGGGGCGACGCGCGGCTCGGAAACATCCGTTGTGCGCGCGGCGGCAGGCGCAGGCTCCCGTACCGGCGGGGTCTCGGGGTCGATCGGTTTGGCGCGCGGCGGAGCGCGGCGCACCGGCCGCGCACGGGCGACTTCGGCGGGGGTGGCCGCGCGCGTGCGAGCCCGGCCCCGCATCCAGTCCAGCGCGTCGCCCAGATCGGCAGGGCGCAGGCCCAGCGCATGCCCCAGCGCCGTCAGAGCTCCAGCCAGGAACATCAGGCCGATCACCACACTGACGATGACGCTGTCGCCCGGTAGGCCCAGCGCATTCAGTCCGGCGACGATCACCCCGCTGAACCCGTCGCCCGACAGGCCTCCCATGCCCGTGACCAGCGGCCAGATGGCGGGCGGCGTCGGCGTCGACAACGCTGCGGCCAGCGCCAGCACGCCCAGCGTTGCCGTCAGGCTGCGCATCGGTGTCACGATCAACCGGTGACGCAGGGTGTCGCCCACGGCGATCGCCAGCCCAAAGGCCAGCAGCAGCAGGGCCGCAGGCCAGGCGGCCAGTCCCAGTGACTGCATGAACAGATCGGCGACCACCGCCCCCTGCGCGCCCAGCCAGTTGGTCGGGGCATGGCTCGAGGCGGCGTTCCAGCTCGGGTCGTTGCGATTCCATGAGATCAGGGCGATCAGCAGCAGCACCGACAACAGAGCCTGCAGCATGCCGCGAAAGCGCACGATCGCCGGCGTCTGCCAGACAATGCGGGCGCTCAGCCAGATGCGGTGACTGATGGCGAGGGCGGCGGACATGGACGGGCAGATCCCTTGCGAACAAGACGGCGGCGAAACACCGACAGGGTGGCAGACGGAGGGTTAAGGGGCTGTTTACCTCGCCACGGATCGGTCCGTACTTCGGGGGCCTTTCGCCGCACTGGACGGAAGCGGACGAGAGGGCGACAAGGGGCCATGAGCAAAATCGCCGACACCGATGTGCTGATCGCGGGCGCAGGCCTGGCCGGGGCCAGTCTGGCGCTGGCCCTGTCGCGCGAAGGCTTCGATGTGACCCTGGTCGACCCCCAGCCCTTCCAGGCCCAGCTGGCGCCCACCTTCGACGGGCGCTCGACGGCCATCGCCTTTTCGACCTACCGGATGCTGCACACCCTCGGGCTGGGCCAGGATCTGGCCCCGCACGCCTGCCGCATGGACCGGATTCTGGTGACCGACGGGCGTCGACCCGGCGCTTCGGCCAAAGCGCCTGCGCCCGCATATCTCCGCTTTGACGCGGACGAAATCGGCGATGCTACGGGCGGCGAGCCGCTGGGCTATATGATCGAGAATCGCCGCTTGCGTGTCGCCCTGGCCCGGGCTCTGGGCGAGACGAACGTCCGCATCTGCGCGCCGCTGGGTGTCTCGACGGTCGAAACAGGATTGGGCCGGGCCACCGTCACCCTCAGCGACGGATCACAGGTGCGCGCCGCCCTTGTCGTCGGGGCGGAGGGCCGACGCTCGGTGGTGCGCGACGCGGCCGGAATCGGCGTCATCCGGCAGGCCTATGGCCAGAGCGGTGTGGTCGCCACCGTGCGCCTGTCCGCACCGCACGACGGCGTGGCCCATGAATATTTCCTGCCGGGCGGGCCGTTTGCCATCCTGCCGCTGACCGATCAGCGCGCCAGTCTGGTCTGGACCGAACCGACGCGGGCGGCCGAGGCCCTGCGCGGCGCGTCTGACGCCGCCTTCCTGTCCCACCTGAATCGACGGTTCGGCGAGTTTCTGGGAACGGCCACGCCCGAGGGCCCACGCTTTGTCTATCCGCTGGAGCTTAGCCTCGCCACGGCCATGGTCGCCCCGCGTGTCGCCCTGATCGGGGATGCCGCCCACGGGGTACATCCGGTCGCGGGGCAGGGGCTGAACATGGGGCTGAAGGACGTCGCCGCCCTGACCGAAGTCCTCGCCGACGCCCGGCTGCTGGGCGAAGACATCGGCGCCGAGCCGGTGCTGGACCGCTATGCCCAGTGGCGGCGGTTCGACACCGTGGCCCTGACCCTGGCCTTTGATGCCTTTGTCCGGCTGTTCTCGAACGACATCGCCCCGGTGCGCGCCGTGCGGGATCTCGGTATGGCCGCCGTCAATCGCATTGCTCCCCTGCGCCGGGCTTTCATGCACGAAGCGGGCGGGGCGACAGGCGACCTGCCCAGGCTTTTGCGGGGCGAGCCGGTCTAGTCCAGCGCGCGCGCTTCGCCGACCAGCAGGATCGGCACGCCGTCGCGGATCGGAAAGGCCAGTTTGGCGCCCTTCGACACCAGCTCCTGACGGGCGCGGTCATAGCTGAGCGTGCCCCGCGTCACAGGACAGACCACCACCTCCAGGAGGCGCGGATCGACGGTCGAGGGGGTGTTGAAACTGTCGCTCATGGAACGATCATAGAACCGGCAACGGCGCCGTCCAGCCGGATGCGACCTATTGCAGCGAGGGCGGCGTGTCCTCGTCCCCGCTTTCCGCCGCATTGATGCTGAGCAGGGTGGTCAGGGCCCGGGCCCGGGCGGTGAGATCTGCGGCTTCGACCAGCGCCTGCTTCTCGGCCACCTCGAACGGCAGGGCCATGCACAGGCTGTTGACCAGGGCCTCGGCCGGGGCGTCCCGGGCCGTATCCCAGTCGATCTCCAGCCCCCGGTGGTCCAGAAACTGGCGCAGCGCCTCCAGCAGCACCGGACGGCCGATCTCTGCGCTGGAGGGGGCCGGCATCAGATCGGCGGCATAAGGCTGAAAGTCCGCGCGGACCTGCCGATAGGGGGAGCGGGCCGGAATCTCCTCGACAATACGAAAGCGACAGGTACCCGTCAGGGTGATCATATAGCGGCCGTCTGGCGTCTCGGCGAAATTCGTGATCCGACCCACGCACCCGACGGGGGCGAGCGTCGGATTGTCGGCGGGCCCGCCGGTGGTCTGCACCATGCCGACCATGCGGTCGCCCGCCATGGCGTCATCGATCATGTTCAGATAGCGGGGCTCAAAGATATTGAGCGGCAGCTGCCCACGCGCCAGCAGAACCGCCCCGTCCAGCGGAAAGACGGGAATGACCTGCGGCAGGTCTCCAACCCTGACGATGCCCTGGGCCACGGCGCGGCCCTAGGCAAACAGCAGCGACGACAGGCGACGCCGCCCATCCTTCGCCACATCGGAATTCAGGCCCGCGGCCTCGAACACGGTCAATAATTGCTTGCGTGCGACCTGATCGTTCCACTCCCGGTCCGCCTTGACGATGTCCAGCAGCTGATCGACCGCCCCGGCCAGATCGCCCTTCGCCGCCAGCACACCGGCCAGATCAAAGCGCGCCTGATGATCCGAGGGATTTGCGGCGATCCTCGCCTTCAGGGCCTCGGCCTCGCCGTCATCGGCAACCTGGGCCCCGAGCGACAGCTGGGCGCGGACGCTCTGGATGTCGGGATCACTCGAATTCGGTCCCGCCATGGCCAGCGTCTGGATCGCCTGATCACGGTCGCCATCGGCCAGATAGACCCGCGCCATTCCCGCAATGGCCTTGGCATTGTCGGGCTCCAGCGTCAGCACCTGGGCAAAGGCCTGTGCGGCACCGCCCAGATCATCCAGCGACAGGGATTCCGCCCCCAACGACAACAGTTGATCGACGTCAGAATTGCCGCCCTTCCCGCCGGTCAGCTTGTCGATGAAGGCCTTCAGCTGGCTTTCGGGCACCGCGCCCTGAAACCCGTCGACCGGTTTGCCGTCGACAAAGGCATAGACGGTCGGGATCGACTGCACCCGCAGCTGGCCCGCATAGGCCGGGTTCTTGTCGACATCGATCTTGACCAGGGCGACGGCCCCGCCTGCGGCGCGCACGGCCTTTTCCAGCATCGGCGTCAGCTGACGGCAGGGCCCGCACCACGTGGCCCAGAAATCAACGATGACCGGCCGGCTCTTCGACGCCTCGACCACCTGTTTCATGAACTCCGCATCCGAGCCCTCGACGATCAGGTCGTCGGTGTTGGTGTGGCCGTTCGGACGGGCGGGATCGATCAGGGACATTCAGGCTTCCTCGGCAGGGGTCGGGGTGTTCCCCGCCACATGGTCATGGGGCACAGGATCGGCAACCGGGTCAACGATGCGCGGTCCCTCTTCGCCAATGAAATCGACGATCAGGGGCGTCCGTTCCAGCAGGCCGAGAAACCGCCGGAACTCCGCCTGGTCCAGCGCCGTCGTCGCCGTATTGGTCAGGGGGTGGAAATTGACCACGCCCGCCGTCCACAGGGCCCGGTCCAGCACGAAGCTGACCTGCCCTTCGATATCATTGACCAGACCCAGCGCCGTCACCGACCCCGGCGTCACGCCCAGCGTCTCGACCATGGCTTCTTCGGACGCGAACGACAGCCGGTCCGAGCCCAGCAGCTTCGCCAGCCGCTTCAGGTCGATGGTCGTGTCCTGACGCGCGCTGACCAGCCACAGCTGCCCGCCCCGACCCTTCAGGAACAGGTTCTTGGTGTGGGCACCGGGCAGGGCCGCCTTGATCGCATGGCCCTGATCGACCCGAAACACCGCCGGATGGTCATGCGTGCGGGGGGCCAGGCCCGCTTCGGCCATCCAGTCCAGCAGGCGGTCCCGGTCAAGGGGGGCAGGGAGGCTCATCCCGCCATCATAGGTTTTGACCGCGTGCGGGGCCACCGGATAGGAGAGGGGGCTAAGGCAATCTGAACCCGGAGGTCCAAGGTGGAACTGGAGTGCTACCCGATGACGGCGCGGCCGCCGGACATGGTGCCGGGGCGCCAGTCGCGCGCCTGGATGGACGCCTTTGCCAGCCGCCACCCCTATCGCTGCCTGCCGTTGACCATGGCCAACACCACGGGCTGGGAGATTCTGTGCCCGGTGGGCTTCACCGCCGAATGGAACGGCGGTCCGCGTCAGGAAGACATCCGCATCACGCCCGAACGGGTCAATTCCGACCTCAGCCATTTCGTCACCTCGCACTTCTCGCGCGGCGTGCTGACGATGCATCCCCAATATATGTTCCGCTCCCCGCCGGGCTGGCAGATGATGGCCACCGGCTCGCCCAATCACGTCAAGGACGGCATCCAGGCCCTGACCGGCTTGATCGAGACCGACTGGCTGCCCTTCCCCTTCACCATGAACTGGATCTTCACCCGCCCGGGCTCGATCACCTTCGAGCGCGGCGAACCCTTCTGCTTCATCACCCTGATCGAGGCGCGCAAGGTCGAGGACTTCCAGCCCGTGATCCGCTCGCTGGAGTCCAACCCCGGCATGAAGGACCAGTTCGAGGCCTGGAACCGCCAGCGCACCGACTTCAACCAGCGTCTCGCCCGCGGCGACCCCGAGGCCGCCAAGGAGGCTTGGCAGCGCTACTACTTCAAGGGTGAAATCCCCGAGGCGCTCGGCAATGCGCCCGAGACCCACTCCAACAAGCGCCGCCTGAAGACACCCCGGCTGGGCTGACCCGGCCGGGGCGCATCCGTTCCCCTAGCGCGTCACGCGCGGGGCGATGTTGGCGATTACATCGCGGGCGTCAAAGGCGTTGGGGTCGCCCGCGGGCTTCGGTCCCCGGCCCATGATGATCTCCGAGGTCGCCTCGAAGCGGTCGATCTGGCGGACATTGATGTCGTTCCAGTACGGGTCGAACCGGCTCCAGGCCCCGCCCCGGTAGAAGCGCCAGTAGGGGCTCCAGCCGCGATAGTACCGGTCATAGAAGGGGTCGCGCGTCCCGACATAGCGGGTGTCGCGGTCGGTCGCCCGGTCCACCGTGGCGAACCAGTCATAGCCCTCCTGCACCGTCAGCTCGGCGGCGCGCAGCAGCAGCGACATCTCGACCTGCTCGCGCGAGGTCACGGAGTTACCGGCAAAGGCCACGCGGAAGCGGTTGGCCTCCAGCCGCTGCTCGGCATAGCCGCCGGCGCGTCCGGGCTGCATGGGTCCATAGGGGGTCGGCGTGGCACAGGCCGCGACCGTCAGGGCCAGGGCGCTGGCGGCCACCGCAAACAGTGCGGGGCGGCGTAGGGTCGTACGAAGGGTCATATCCATCTCCGAAAGCGAGGGGCGTCCGGGTCAACAGGTGCGCTCACCCGCCGCCCGAGACAAGAGCTTGGCTGTGGCCAGCCAACCCCTTTCCACCTGAACGAAGCCTGAACGCCCCCGGTTCCGCCTCAGACCCGAAGGCCGATCAGCACCGCCGCCAGCAGCAACAGCACCCCCACCGCTGCATCAAACCCCCGCCGGAACCCCGGCGCCGTCATCCGCCGCGCCAGCGCCGCCCCGCCCAGGCCATAGGCATTCATGGTGATCATATCCATGCCGACCGTCGCCAGAGCGAACAGCGCCAGCTGCGGTACCAGCGGCCGCCCCAGATCCAGAAACGGCGGCAGCACGGCGGTAAAGAACAGCACCGCCTTGGGGTTGGCTAGCTGCACCATGAAGCCGTCGAAAAAGGCACTGCGCCCCAGCGAAAGGCTCGGCCGCTCCGCCTTGCCCGGCACCTCTCCCCGCACAGCCCCCCACAGGGCCTTTCCGCCCAGCCAGGCGACATACAGCGCCCCGCCCACGGCGATCACCCGGAACGCCTCGGGAAAGGCCAGCACCAGCGCCCCCAGCCCCAGCGCCGCCGCCGTGAACCACACCAGGGTCGCCAGACTCATGCCCAGCACCCCGACCACCACGGCCCGCTTCCCCCGCGCCATGCCATTGGCGATCGAGAACAGATTGGCCGGCCCCGGCGTCACCGCCAGCACCGCCATCACCCCCAGAAAGGCCGCATACCGCTCAGGATCAACGGGCAAGGCATAGGTCATGCCGCCCGATGGATGAGGGGAAGGGAGCGGTCAAGAGCCTGTGTCTCCTCCCCACAAAGTGGGGAGGGGGACCACGAAGTGGTGGAGGGGTTCTCCCCCCACACGCACCCCTCAGCACCCCCCCAACCGTCGGCGCGCCCCGCGCGCCCGACACGCCCAGCCCCGGCCTCCCGACCCGGAGCGGGTCATGGACAGGCCTAGCAGGCCTGCCGCGCCAGCGGCGCGCAGCGTCCTTGAGGCGCGCCGGGGCGGGTGGCGCGCCGGAGCGGGCTGCACAACTGTCGCCGGTAAACCTTTGCAGGCCGGCCGCCAGATCGCCGTGAGAATCTGGGAGGCTTGATAAGCTGCGGGTTCTTCGTCGACGGTGCCTATCTATCAGCCGGATTCGTAGCGGTGCGTTGTCGAGACCGAATGCCATTCGACACCGCCAGTCGAAGACTAAACAATTTCCACTACCTACGCCTTGTGGTCTAGCTTGCCCTTCTAGGAGGCGAACTTGTCAGATGTCCAATCCATAGAGGCGACCAAACTAGACGAGCTATTGTCGTCACTCGTGGTCGATTATTCCCCTTTAAATGCACGGCTTCGATCGGTGCCGGAGCAGATTTCCTGTGACTGTGACGGCGTCGCGATCCGCATCAACTTCCCGTCTTTCGGACAAGGCAGGCCGACGGTTGAAATGTTCATCGATGCGGTGAGTCTATATCTCACTCGGTTTGCTCTTCCGCGCTCCCAAATATTGGCACACAAGAACACCTACGGAAAAATAAGCGCGGACGACTACGACCGAAAATCAGAACAGCTTAAGCAGGAAGCGCTAGACCTCTTTAAAAAGGCCCAGAAAGCGACTAATCGCAATGGGGAAATAGGTGAACTAGTTCTTTATTTGCTTACAGAGTGGCTGCTCGGAGCTCCTCAAATACTGGCAAAAATGCCATTAAAGACCAACAGCGAAATGCCAGTCTATGGTTCCGATGGCATTCATGTTCGTTACGATGCTGCCAGTCAGAATCTGATTTTCTACTGGGGAGAATCCAAGCTCCACGCTAGCGCTACGGGCGCGATTGACAGCGCTATGGAGTCGATTAGCACTGCCATGGAACATGAGAATATCAAGTATGAACTTGAGCTTGTTGAACGATATATTGATCTAGCTGGCTTAGACACAGATTCAAAAGCGGCCATTATAAAGTTCCTTGATCCGTTTGAAGAAGAATCGAACAATAGGGTCGATACGATAACGTGTTTGATAGCGTTCCAGTTTTCAGGGTACGGATCAGTTGCAGGATCAGATAACAAAACTATAGAGTCGAGTTTTTCAGAACTGATTGTGAGTCGAGTCAAAGAATTAGCGCCCAAGGTCGCCAAGTCAGTTAAGGAGGCAAAACTTGAGGGGCGAAAAATAGAGATATTTTTTCTGCCGGTTCCGTCGGTAAAGGTGTTCAGAGACTACTTCCAGAATAAGATTGGCTGGAACTCTTGATGGAAGAACTCGTCGACGCCGTCTGGGCAAACCCTAAACTTCATATCGCTGCAGGCGAACTGGAAAAGGCGTGGCTCTCCAAAGAGATTGGCGCTGAGCCTATACCCATTGATATTGCGATCCTCGCGCGCTGCATGAAAGCGGCGGCGATCCTTTCGGCATCGGCTGACCCGGAGCAGCGCCAAGCGGCTTTCCGGATTGCGACCCAGGCTTTCGATTTGGCGGCGGACGATACGAGTCGATTCGCCGCCGCCTTACGCGTCGTGCTCGGGCGCCTCGGAAATTTCCCTTCGTTTGTCACCAAGGACGCGGTTGACCGCGCACTGCCTGGACTGCCTTGGACGATGGCAGCGGAAGAAATCGGAAGTTCAGTTGCTCAGACGGTCCACGCGAACGGCGAAAACATTGTCCTGTCCAAATTCCAGCACTCGCTCTGGTCAACTCTGGCATCAGGCGCAAGGGCGGCGGTATCGGCCCCCACATCTGCCGGAAAGAGCTTCGTACTCCTGAATTATCTCGCATCGCTCTGTGCGGAAAGCGGCCCGATTCAGATTGTCTACATTGTCCCCACGCGGGCGCTGATAACCCAAGTTTCAGTCGACCTTGAAGAGAAGTTGTTGGGCTCGGCTTCTCAGCCCGTCGAAATCATCTCAGTCCCCTTGGATTCCGCTACGCCGCTGCCGGATCGGTGCATCTACGTGCTCACCCCGGAACGCCTTCAAGTACTGCTACATGCTCACCCCAACCTCAGCCTGCGCTTGGCCGTGATCGATGAAGCCCATCTCATTGCGGATGGGTCTCGGGGCATCTTGCTTCAATGGGTCGTGGAGGACCTTTTGGAGCGAAACGAGAAGACCCAACTGCTGTTCGCCAGCCCCATCATTCGAAATTTGAGTGTTTTTGGTGATGCGTTAGGCCTTGGCGATATCGTTGAAAGAGTCTCCAGAGAGCCCTCTGTCGCGCAGAATATCATCTTGGTCGAAGTCGACTCCGCCCCGAAAGGTAAGGTCTCACTTTTGTCGGCAAGCGCGGACTCGGAGGAGGTCCTCTTGAAGGCGACGCTGAACCAAACCCTCGCAAGCAAGTACGATAAATTGGTGCACATACCGGCTCACTTTGGAGCCGGGGCACAGAACATCGTCTACGCCAACGGCTCCGCCGACGCTGAGAAGATAGCTATGCAATTGAGTGACCGGTTCTCAGCTCGAGAAGCGACGCCAGCGCAACAGCAACTTTCAGCCCTAGCGAAGGAAATCGTGCACGGTAGCTATGTGCTTTCAAAGACCGTCCTGACGGGTATCGGGTTCCACTACTCCAACATACCAGCAGTGCTAAGGAAAGCCGTAGAAGACGCATTTGGGCGAGGTGAGCTAGACTATATCGTCTGCACGAGCACGCTACTTCAAGGTGTTAACACGCCTGCAAAGAATATCTTCATGTGCCTTCCGGAGAAAGGCTACCTGAAGCCAATTGAGTCCACAGACTTCTGGAACCTAGCTGGTCGAGCTGGTCGGCTCCGCAAGGAGTTTCACGGCAACATTTTTCTTATCGACTACAGCAAGTGGAAAACACAGCCGCTTTCGGGCCCGAAAGACAACGTTGTGGTCCCTGCCATCCAGCAAGTCATGCAGAACCAGCGAGCTGAGTTAATGCACGTGATCAGAGATGATCAAGACGGCCCGATCGGGTCAAAGGATCTCTCTACGCAAACGGCATTCACGAGGCTGTTCGTGGGCCTAAAAACCGGCACTTTAGGAAATTCACTAGAGCATGTCGGACTTGAGCCAACTTCCGCGGGGGCTAGAGAAATCGTTGCGGCATTGAACGAGGCTAGCGGGACGATCACGCTTCCGAACATCATCCTGCGACAGAGCCCCAATATTTCCGCGCATCGGCAGGAAGAGTTGTTCTTGACGCTTAGGCAACGGATGACGAGCGCCGAGGCGGCTAAACGATTGATTCCGCTTCATCCTCGCGAAGCCAGCGCTTTCCGGAACTATGCTGATATCCTCGAGCTATGCCATTCTGTTGTACTCGGCATCGACACGACAAAGAACCTACATCGCTTCCACGCGCTCCTCGCTCAGAGATGGATGACCGGCTGGCCGCTGCCCCGAATCATTGACGAGCAAATCAAGCGAAAGCCACCAATCGCAGACAGGCGTAAGATCATCCGCGACACGCTCGATATTGTTGAGTCGCAAATCCGCTTCAGCGTCGTTCGCCTTTTCACCTGCTACAACGCCGTCCTCGTTCAAGCCCTGATCGAGTCCGATCTCTCGTCGCTTATGGACGAGGTCTCCGATCTGCCCGTCTTCCTCGAAGTGGGCGCGTCGGACAAAACTATGATCAGCCTTATTGCGCTCGGTCTCTCAAGGCCCACGGCTCTGAGATTGAACGATATTGCATCAGACAAAAACCTGGACCCGGCCAAGGCGAGGGCTTGGCTCGCTGAACAGGATTTGGTGGCCTTGGGCCTATCACCGGTTTTGGAGGCTGAGGTCCGGCGCGTCCTTGTCGGCTCGGGTGCCGCACGAGCATCCGATCTTACAACACAGTCGTGACTGTTGGAACGTGACAGAACTCGTCCCAAGGCACCAAAAAAGGCGCCCCGGTCTCCCGGAGCGCCTCTTCTGTTTGTTCAGCGTAAGCCGGTAGGCGTGGACTAGAAGTCCATGCCGCCCATGCCGCCCATGCCGCCCATGTCGGGGGCGCCGCCGCCGGCCGAGGCCTTCTTGGGGGCGTCCGCCACAGCGGCTTCGGTGGTGATCAGGATGCCGGCGACCGAGGCCGCGTCCTGCAGGGCGGTGCGGACCACCTTGGCGGGGTCGATGACGCCCATCTTCACCAGGTCACCGTATTCCTCGGTCTGGGCGTTGAAGCCGAACGAGGCGTCCTTGTTTTCCAGCACCTTGCCGACCACGATCGAGCCTTCGACCCCGGCGTTTTCCGAGATCTGACGGATCGGGGCCTGGATGGCGCGGCGGATGATGGCGATGCCGGCGGTCTGGTCGGCGTTGTCGCCGGTCAGGCCCTCAAGCGCCTTGGTGGCCTTCAGCAGGGCGATACCGCCGCCCGGGACGATGCCTTCTTCCACCGCGGCGCGGGTGGCGTTCAGGGCGTCGTCGACGCGGTCCTTCTTCTCCTTGACCTCGACCTCGGTCGAGCCGCCGACGCGGATCACCGCGACGCCGCCGGCCAGTTTGGCCAGACGTTCCTGCAGCTTCTCCTTGTCGTAGTCCGAGGTGGTGTCCTCGATCTGGCGCTTGATCTGGGCGATGCGGGCCTCGATGGCGTCCTTTTCACCGACGCCGTCGACGATGGTGGTGTCGTCCTTGGTGATGGTGACCTTCTTGGCCTTGCCCAGCATGTCCAGGGTGACGTTTTCCAGCTTGATGCCCAGGTCTTCCGAGATCACCTGGCCGCCGGTCAGGACGGCGATGTCCTCCAGCATGGCCTTGCGGCGATCGCCGAAGCCCGGCGCCTTGACGGCGGCGACGCGCAGGCCACCGCGCAGCTTGTTGACCACCAGGGTGGCCAGGGCCTCGCCCTCGATGTCCTCGGCGATGATGACCAGCGGGCGGCCCGACTGCACCACGGCTTCCAGGATCGGCAGCATGGCCTGCAGGCTGGAGAGCTTCTTCTCGTGGAGCAGGATCAGCGGCTCCTCGAGGTCGGCCTCCATCTTGTCGGCATTGGTGATGAAGTAGGGCGACAGGTAGCCGCGGTCGAACTGCATGCCTTCGACGACGTCCAGCTCAGTCTCGGCGGTCTTGGCTTCTTCAACCGTGATGACGCCTTCGTTGCCGACCTTGTCCATGGCCTTGGCGATCATTTCGCCGACCTCGGTGTCGCCATTGGCCGAAATGGTGCCGACCTGGGCGATTTCCGAATTGGCCGAGACCTTGCGGGCGTTGGACTTGACCTCGGCCAGCACGGCGGCGACGGCCTTGTCGATGCCGCGCTTCAGATCCATCGGGTTCATGCCGGCGGCGACCGACTTCAGGCCTTCCTGGACGATCGACTGGGCCAGCACCGTGGCGGTGGTGGTGCCGTCACCGGCCTTGTCGTTGGTCTTGGAGGCGACCTCGCGGATCATCTGGGCGCCCATGTTCTCGAAGGCGTCTTCCAGCTCGATCTCCTTGGCGACCGAGACGCCGTCCTTGGTCGAGCGCGGGGCGCCGAACGACTTCTGGATGACCACATTGCGGCCCTTGGGCCCCAGGGTGACCTTGACGGCATTGGCGAGGACGTTGACGCCGCGCAGCATCTTGTCGCGCGCATCGGTGTTGAACTGTACGATCTTGGCGGCCATGTGCGGCAGCTCCTTATCTGGTTGGTTTTATGCGTGAAATCAGGCGTTGGGTGCTTAGGACAGCACGCCCAGGACGTCGGATTCCTTCATGATGATCAGGTCTTCACCGTCGATCTTGACCTCGGTGCCCGACCACTTGCCGAACAGGATGCGGTCGCCGGCCTTCAGCTCCAGGGCGTTGACCTTGCCGGAGTCGTCACGGGCGCCGGGCCCGACGGAGACGACCTCGCCCTCCTGGGGCTTTTCCTTGGCGGTGTCGGGGATGATGATCCCGCCCTTGGTCTTGGATTCTTCTTCCACGCGCTTGACCAGCACGCGGTCGCCGAGAGGACGAAACGCCATCTGTTATATCTCCCTTTGGAATGATCTCCCGACCGGGGCTTTGGCAGCCGCAGGGCGAGAGTGCTAATGCGGCCTGCAGGTAGGGTCTGACACCCCGGCCCGTCAAGGGTTCAAGCGGATCAGATCGCGAAAATTCTCAGCGGGTCTCAAGCGCCGCCGCAAGGTCCCAGCTGGCCCGGACCTGCCGGGCGAACAGGGGCGCGGCCCGGCGCAGGGGGTCGCCCCCCTCCAGCCCCAGGCCGCTTCGCGCAAACAGGTCCCGACGCGCGGGCCGCAGAACCGCCAGCGCCTCGTCCGGACGGTCGCGATCCGCCAGAAACCCGGCCATATTGCCCGCCAGCCGCACGGCTTCGGGGTGCCCCGGCGCCAGCCGCGCGGCGGCGATCGCCTGCGAGCGGCGATACAGGGCCTCTGCCTCCGTGTCGTCGCCGGTCTCCGCCAGTGCGAGCGCCCGCCCCTCCAGCGTGGTGACCAGATCCGGACTGTCCACGCCCAGCCCCGGCTCCAGCACCGCCAGCGCCTCGGCGAACAGCGGCAGGGCCTCGGCGTGGCGGCCCTGTCCGGACAGGGTGATGGCCAGATTGGCCCGGGCGATGCCGGTGAACGGGTGCTCGGGCCCGGCCAGCTCGACCGCCAGCGCCAGCACCCGCCCGAACACCGGCTGGGCCTCGACGTCGCGGTCCGCCAGATGCAGGTACCAGCCGTAATTGTTCAGCAATTGTGCCAGCAGGAAGGGATCGCCCAGCCCCTCGGCGATCCCCACCGCGCGCGCATAGGCAGCCCCCGCCTGGTCCATCCGGCCGGTCCGGCGGAGCACATTTCCAAGGTTGCTCAATACCAGCGCCACTGTATCGCTGTCGCGGCCATAGGCGACCTCATAGATGCCCAGCGCCCGACGAAAGATCGGCTCGGCCTCGGCAAAGCGGCCCTGGGCCATCAGCGCATTGGCCAGCTGGTTCAGGGTGTCGGCGGTCAGCGGATCGTCGGGACCCAGCAGGTCCAGCCGCAGACCCAGCCCCACGCGCGCCACGTTCTCGGCCTCGGCGAAACGACCCAGCGCATCCAATGCGCGGCCCTCCTCGAACAGAAGTTCGGCGACCGTCGCCGTATCCGCCCGGTCATCCAGCAGTGCCCGGGCGCGTGCGATATTGGCCAGGGCCGCCTCATAGCGCCCCTGGATGTAGAACAGCCGCCCCTGAATCTGCAGCGGCATGACCAGCGCCGGATCCGCGGGGCCGCGCGCTGCTTCAATCACCGACACGGCCGTGGCCAGGGCCTGTTCGGCCTCCTCCGACCGGCCCGTGGCCAGCCGCAGACGCGCCACCTCGACCCAGGCGGCCGAGGCCTCCTCGACCTTGCCGGCCCGGGCAAACTGTCCCGCCGCCTCGACAAAGGCGGCCTCCGCGGTGGCCAAATCTCCGGCGTGCCGGGCGGTCACGGCAGCCTCGAGCCGCGCCCGGGCCAGGGCATCGGGGCTGGAGATGCGCACATCGGTCGGACCGGCTGTCGGAGGGGGTGGGGGCGGTGGTGGCGGGGGCGGCAGCCTGTCCTGGGCCAGAGCGGTCCCGGCGATCATCAGCGCACCTGCCAGCCCCGCGCAGGCAGCCAGCGTCCGTATGGCCAGACGGCGCAACGACAGATCGGGTCGGGACGGGGCAGGGGACATGACGCAGCAACCTGCGCTGAACGACGTTCCGGGACAAGCCCGGACGACGGCGACCCTCACTTGATGAACGCCGGATGAACAGCTCCCTCCCGAGGGGTTCAGGCAGCGTCCGCCAATATGGCCTCACAGTTTACCAGACCCCATGAAAGGACGGCCCATGACCCGCTCCCACACCCGCACCCTGACCGCCGACACTCCCCAACGCACCGCCGTCACCGGCGCCCTGACCGCCGGTGTTCTGGCGCTGGGCCTGATGGTCGCCAACCCGGCTGCCGCCCAGAACTACCGCTATGACCGCTATCCGGACCGCGACCGCTCTTCCAGTGGTGAAGATGTGCTGCTCGGTGCTGCGGTGGGTGCCGTAGCCGGTGCCATTATCGGTAATGGCGACGGCGAATACATTCTCGGGGGTGCGGTCGCCGGGGCCGCCATCGGCGCGACCGCCAACCGCGGCGACGACTGCGGCTATTACCGGGGCGGCCGCTGCTACCGGAATCGGGGTCACTGGGAGCGTGAGCACGGTATCAACAGCCGCGACCCCCGCTACTATGGCAATGACCGCCGCGACCAACGGTACGACCGTCGCTATGATCGTCGGGATGACCGGCGGGACCGTCGCTACGACCGCCGTGACGACCGTCGCGACTATCGCTACGACCGTCGCTGGTAAGGTCTAGATCAACCGCTCAAACAGTGACCGCGTGGACGGGTCCCAGCTTTCTGGGGCCCGTTTTTCGTGCGCGGCTCCCAGCACCCGTTTCGCCAGCGCCTTGCCCAGCTCGACCCCCCACTGGTCAAAGCTGTTGATGTCCCAGATCACGCCCTCGACAAAGGTCTTGTGCTCATAAAGGGCCAGCAGCGCCCCCATCGCCTGAGGCGTCAACCGCTGCATCAGGATCGTGGTCGAGGGCCGGTTGCCCGTAAAGGCCCGGTGCGGCGCCAGCCGTTCGGCCTCGTCCCGCTCCATCCCCTGCTCAACCATCTCGGCCAGCGCCGCCTCGGCGGACCGCCCTCGCATCAGCGCCTCGGCCTGGGCCAAAGCATTGGACCACAGGGGCGCGCCGTCCCGGCCCTCCAGCGTCTGCTTCACCACCACAAATTCGGCCGGCACCACCTCGGGCCCCTGATGCAGCTGCTGGAAAAAGGCGTGCTGGCCATTGGTGCCGGGCTCACCGAACACCACCGGCCCGGTGCCGCGCGTTGCCGGCGACCCGTCGCGGGTCACTCGCTTTCCGTTCGACTCCATCTCCAGCTGCTGAAGGAAGGCCGGAAGACGCCGCAGGCCATGGGCGTAGGGCGCGACCGTCCGCGCCCGTCGCTTCAGCCCCTCGACATTATAGACCTGCGCCAGCGCCATCAGCACCGGCGCATTATGGGCCAGCGGAGTCTCGAGAAAGTGCCGGTCCATCTCACTGGCCCCCGCCAGCAGGCCGCGAAAGACCTCGCCGCCCAGCCCGATCACGCACGACAGGCTGACCGCCGACCACAGCGAATAGCGCCCCCCGACCCAGTCCGAGAAGCCGAATACCCGGCCACAACCAAATTCCTCGGCCTTGTCCGGCGCTGCCGACACACCGACCAGATGCCGCCGCAAACCGTCTTCCGGCAGGGCCGCCGTCAGCCAATCGCGCGCGAGGGCGGCATTGGTCAGGGTTTCCTGCGTCGTGAAGGTCTTCGACACCACGATCACCAGGGTCGAGGCCGGATCCAGTCCCGAGAGCGCCTCTGCCATCTCCCGCGGATCAATATTGGCGACGAACCGGACGTCGATAGCCGGATCCAGCGGCCTCAGCGCATCCCACACGAGGCGCGGCCCCAGATCCGACCCTCCGATGCCGATATGGACCACCGCCCGGAACCGTTCGCCGGTCGCTCCGGCCTCCTCACCGATGCGGATCGCCTGGGCATAGGAGACCATCTGGTCGCGGACCTGTTCGACCTCGCGCGACACCGGCTCACCCAGGGCCTCGAAATGCGCCCCGTCCGGGGCCCGCAGCGCAGGGTGCAGCACCGCCCGACCCTCGGTGGCATTGACCGCCGCCCCGTTGAACAGGGCCCGCTTCCAGTCGCCGACATCACAGGCCTCTGCCAGCGCCAGACAGGCATCCAGCCCCTCTGCAGTAAAGGCCTGTTTCGATAGATCGATCGTCAGGCCTGCCACCTCCCGCGTCAGCCGCTCGACCCGCCCCACCTCGGTCTCGAACAGGGATTCGATCCGGACGTCGCCGTCGCGGGTGGCGACCGCGTCAAACCGGTCCCAGGCCTCGGCCCGGCGTTTCGGATCGGTAACGGGCAGGGCGAGGGACATCGGCGACTCCGGATCAGGGGGTGGGCGTCAAGGGCTCGTTTACGGCTGGGGCGTAAACCGGTGCAATCCCCCAGGTCGACCTGATTCGGGATGCGCCGACACGATTCAAGGGCCCCGTGCCCGGAAAGGTTACCATGTCCTGCGGACTGGCCCTCGCGACCACCCTCCTCCTGACCAACCCCGATGTGGCGCTGGCGGCTTCGGTCGATCCGGCCACCGTGCCTGCCGATCTGACCGGTCTGGCCGCCGAGCCCCTCTTCATCGACATCGTCTCCCGGTCCGGACGCCTCAAGAGCGTGGCCGAGGGCTGGGCTGAAACCGGCGCCGTTCACGCGCCCGGCTTTCTGACCGGCAGCGACTGGCTGACCTTCCGCACGGAGGCCACGGCTCTGGGTGAGCTGAACCTGCAGGGCCACCTGATCCTCAAGTCGCGCGAGAGCGAAGGCGACATGACCTGCATCCTGCGCGGCCTGTCCGAGGACCTGCCGGTCCGGCTGGCCGACATGGAAGCTGCCGACAGTGCGGGTGCCCGTGACCAGGCCCTGGCCGAACTGGTGCATCTGTTCGACGACAACATCGCCGTCATCACCAGCCCGGCCCAGACGTTCCCCGAGTAACGCCGGGGCCCTACGCCCCTTCCATCTCGTCCGCATATTTGATCGAACAGCCATAGGGCGTGGCGAACGGCGTCGCGACGGCCCGGCCCTCTTCCATGTCCGTCAGGGCGGCCCGCACATAATTGTTGGCGCCCTCCAGATCCTCGACCTTGTTGGTCGGACGATCATCAATACCCCCGACGAACAACAGCCGCCCCTCCGGATCGATGATGCGCATGTCCGGCGTGGTCTTGGCGTCATACAGGCGACCGACCGCGCCCTCGGGGTCCAGCAGCAGATGGGTGGCGGCGGCGTCATTGCGCGCTTTCCATGCCCGGGCGGCGTCGCCCTCGACATAGCCCTGCGTCCCCGGCGCCGAGGAAATGATCGTCAGCCACACCACGCCGTCACCGGTCGCCTCGCGCTGCAGGGCCTGCATGGCGCCCGCCGAATAGTGCTTCTGCACATAGGGGCAACCCTCATTGGTCCACTCCAGCACGACCGTCTTGCCGCGGAAATCGGCGAGGCTGCGCTCCACCCCCTCGGCATCCACCAGGGTAAAGGCCGGGGCCATGTCGGCGGCAGGGGCTTCGGCGGTCTCGGTGGATCCGGTCTCGGGGGACTCGGTGGCGGGGCTACAGGCGGACAGAAGCGCCAGGGCGGCGCCGGTAGCCAGCAGTCGGATGATCATCGCAGTCTCTCCGTCAGGGTGGGCAGGAAATCAGAACCTCATGAACCGGCCTCGCGGATCGCCTCGGCGACCAGCCCCGGCGTCAACAGTTGCGGCAGAACGCGCGGGGCATCGGTACCCGGCGCATAAAGCAGGTACAGCGGAACGCCCGACCGCCCGTGGCGCTCCAGCTCGCGGGTGATGGCGGGATCCCGCACCGTCCAGTCGCCGACCAGATAGACGGCGTTCGTTGCAGTCAGCGCCTCCCGGACCTGACCGGACGTCAGCGCCACCCGCTCATTGATCTTGCAGGTCACGCACCAGTCGGCCGTGAAATTGACCAGTACGGGGCGCCCCTCGGCCTGCGCCGTCACCACCGCTTCCGCTGACCAGACCTCGGCCTGCGGCCCGGCGTCAGCCGATGCGGTGGCCCCGGTCGGCGTGACCGGCTCTATCCGGCTGGCGACGACCAGTGCCGCGACCACGCTGATCAGGGACAGGGCGCCCAGGATCAGGGTCCAGCGCCCGGCCCCCGCCTGCCGCACCCCCCATAGCCACAGGGCAAGGGCCAGCATCAGCCCTGCGATCAGGCCCAGCGCAAGCACCTCGCTGCCCGCCTGCCGCGCCGCCACCCACGCCAGCCACAGGGCGGTCGCATACATGGGAAAGGCCAGCAGGCCCTTCATCCGGTCCATCCACAGCCCCGGCCGGGGCAGACCCGCCAGCAAGGCCGGGCTGAAGGCGACCGCCACGAACGGCAGGGCCAGTCCCAGCCCCAGCATCAGGAAGACGATCAGGGCTGCCCCCCACGGCATGATCAGCGCCGCCCCCAGCGCAGCGGCCATGAAGGGCGCCGTGCACGGCGCGGCTACGGCCACCGCCAGCACTCCGGTGAAGAAGGCGCCCGTGCCGCCGGGCAGGCGCGACAGCCGCGTCTCGCCAAGCCCCTGCAGGGACTGGCCGATGTGATAGACGCCCGACAGGTTCAGCCCGACCGCCAGGATCAGCAGCGACAGCGACAGCACCACGACCGGGCTCTGCAGCTGAAAGCCCCAGCCGACGGCCTCGCCCGCCGCGCGCAGGCCCAGCATCAATCCGGCCAGAAGCAGGAAGGTCACCAGAACCCCGGCCAGGAACATCAGGCCGTCGCGCCGCGCCTCACGGGGCTCGTGCGCCGCCCGGGCCAGCGCCGCCGCCTTCATCGCCAGAATGGGAAACACACAGGGCATCAGGTTCAGGATCAGCCCGCCGACCAGCGCCAGCAGCGCCGCCTGCACGAGGGCCGGCAGAGTGAATCCGGCCGGCCCGGCGCCCTCGTCTGTCTGCAGTGCGCCGCCGCCGCTGACCCCTTCGGGCAAGGGGCCGGGATCGGCAACGATCTCGAAAGCGCCCTGCCCGGTGGTGATCACGCCGGCCACCGGCCCGGTCAGACCGCCCGCGCGCACCTCGCCGCCGGCTGTCAGGGTCAGGCTCAGTCCCTCCGGGCCCCAGGTGCCGGTCTGGGGCGCGGCATGGTCGATGATCCCGCCCTCGAACGGAAAGAAATAGACAGGCCCGGGGCCATCCGGTCCCTGCACGGCGTCGCCCGTGACGGCCAGTGTCAGACCGCCGTCGTCGGTGCGCGCGATCCGCGCGGTCAGGCCGGCGGGGCGGGGCGAGGACTCCAGTACGGCCTGAATGGCGCTCGCATGTCGGGTCTCCAGCGGGGTCTGGTCTGCCGCGCCGACCGGCAGGCGAAGGCCCAGCGTCAACTCGTCCGGGACGCACATCTCGGCGCTGCACACCAGAAACAGGGCGGTCACCGACAGGTCCAGTATCCGTCCCGGCTCCGCATCGGCTGGCACGGTGGTCGCCACCGGCAGATAGACGACGTCGGAATAGCCATAGTTCATCAGTCCCGACAGCGGCTGGCGCTCGGGCAGGGGCCAGACGACGTCGCCGGCCTCCCAGCCCTCCGGCAGGGCCCAGTCGAGGGTGGTCGCCCCGCCCGAGTCGCCGGGATTGCGCCAGTATGTGTGCCAGTCCGGCTCGATGTCCTGACGCACGGCGAGGATCAGGGTCGATCCCGGCGTCGCGCTTGCGGTCATCGAGACCAGTTCCGCGGTGATCCGCTCGGTCGAGGCGGGGCCCATCGTCGGACTGGCGTCCTGCGCCGGAACCGGCCGGGCGGCCAGCGCCAGCCAGCCTCCGCAAAGGAGGGCGACCATCCAGCCCATGGGAGAAATTGATCGCCGCAGCTTCGTCACCCGGATCCTCTCGATCAGTCGGTCCGGGATTACCCTAGACAGGGAACCGCCTACAGGTCACGCCTCAGGGGGCCGGCCTGCGACGGCGGGTCGCGGTCAGCGGCGTGGCGCCGCGTCGACGAGCACTTCGGTGCGGCGGCGCAGGGGTTCGGCCCGCCCATCGGCGGTGGTGGCGCCCGTATCTCCCGCGACCGCAATCTCGAACGCCGGCAGGGGCCAGCCCTCGGCCTCCAGCGCCTCGGTCACGGCGACCGCCCGCCGTTCCGACAGGGTCTGGTTCGCGGACGACGACCCCGTGGACGAGGCCAGGCCGATGACCTGCACCTTCCGGATGTCGCAGTCCTTGAGCTGGTCAGCGGTCAGGCGGATCGCCTGCAGCGCCGGATCGGTCAGCTGCGCCTGTCCCTCACCGAAATAGATGTCGAACCGCTTGGCCGTGCAGGCGCTCGGCGTCGCGACCAGATCGCTTCGGTCCCGGAACGGGTTGCTGCTTCCGCACCCCGCCAGAACCAGTGCCGCCGTCCCGGCGATCACCATGAAACGCAGTGTCGTTGATGTGGACATTGAGGGCTCCCCAGCCAGTTCGGCTCCTACCCTAACAGAAAAAGGCGGCCCTCCCGCATGGAAAGGCCGCCCTCTTCGTCAGATTATCGCACCCGGATCAGTATCGCGGCGGGTTCCGGCGCGTGCCGTCTTCCCAGTAGCAGTCACCTTCAGGATAGCAGTAATAATAGGCGCCGCGCTGCTGGTCATAGTTCCGGCGCTGATTGGCGCGGTCCTGGGCCGAGCCACGGATGGCACCGGCAGCGCCGCCGACCGCTGCACCAATGGCCGCGCCCGTACCGGCGCTGCCGTCACCGACATTGTTCCCGATAATGGCGCCAGCGACGGCACCAATAGCTGCACCGGCAGCGCCCTGGCGGACGGTTTCATTGGTGCCACCATAGCCATAGGGGTCGCTGGCACAGGCCGACGTCAACAGTCCTGCGGCCGCAACCGCCAAAAATACCTTCTTCATCGTCAATCCCTTTTCCCTTCGGTTCGCCCCCGAGGTGAGAACGCTGGATTACTGCCCCGGTTCCTCGACTATCTCTCGCATTAAGGCTGTATTAGGGTCCGGGAGACGGAGCCGGGGGGCATCTGTGCCGCGGTTCTCCCGAACGTAGGGGGTTTAGCGTATGCGTTTCAATCAGATCACTCACATCGCCGACGACGGCCACTCGGGACCTGTCTGGGCCCGCAAGAGCCGCCGTTCAGGCGGTGGCTTGTCGGGCATCTTTGGCCTGATCGTCATCCTTCTGGCCGTGTTCGGCGCCCTGACAGTCGCCCTGGGCATCAAGGAACAATCGCTCGCCGAGGGCGGTGCTGTCCTTGACGGCTGGGTTACCAAGGTCGTCGACGGGGCCAAGGGTCTGGTCGGTCAGGCACCCGAGGCTGCCGAAGCCGTGGCCGAAGACGCCGGCGATCTGGCAGAAAAGACCGGTGATGCCCTCGAGGCCGGAGCCGAGAAGACGGCGGACGAACTCTCGAATCCCTGACACATCGCTCGGGACGTGCGGGGGTGGAACGCCATGGCCAGCCGGCACGTTGAGGCGCCATGGCTGAAACCTTGACCGTAGATGAGTCGTCGCCCGAGCGCACGCTGACGACAACTGTGCCACTGGGCACCATCGTGGTGCTGGTCAATCCGCTGTCGGGGGGTGTCGGCGCCAATGCTGTTGCCGAGGTCGAGGCCGTACTGGCGGACTATCCCGTCACGGCGACCGTCGTTGCGCTGACGCCCGATGATTTCGACGACCAGCTCGACGCTGCGTTCGCCGCGAAGGCCGACGCCCTTTTCGTGCTGGCGGGGGACGGCACGGCCGGAACCATCGCCGCCCGGGCCGGGCCGAAAGGTCCGCTGGTGGCCCCCCTGCCCGGCGGCACCATGAACATGTTGCCCAAGGCCCTCTATGGCACAGGCGACTGGAAAGAGGCCCTGCGCCGGGCCCTCGAAAGCGGCACCGAAATCGCTGTGGCCGGTGGACGGGTGGTGGATGCGACCGACTCCCGACCCTTCTTCTGTGCCGCCATTCTGGGCGCGCCCGCCCTGTGGGCTCCGGCGCGAGAGGCCGTCCGGACCGGTCGGCTGAGGTTGGCGTGGCTTTACGGGGTGCGGGCCATGCGCCGGGCCTTCAGCGGGCGGCTACGCTACACCCTGGTCGGCGAGCACCCCTCCCGGACCGAGGCCCTGGTCCTGATCAGCCCGACGATTTCCCGCGCGGTCGATACCGGAGGGGGTCTGGAAGCCGCCGCCATGAACACCACGGGCGCGGCCGAGGCCTTCCGGCTGGCCGCCCATGCCCTGTTCGACGACTGGCGGCATGATCCCTCGGTCCGCACGCGCACAACCCGCTATGCCAGCGTCTCGGCCCGGTCCCGCATCCCCGCCGTGATCGATGGTGAGCCGACCCTTCTGGAGTCCGAGGCCGAGGTTATCTTCGAGGCCGTCGCCTTCCGCGCCTTCGCCCCCGCCCCCGCCCCCGAGCCGCAAGCCGAGGCGGAGGCGGGCATCTGATGGGACGGATCCTCCAGATTTCGGACATCCATTTCGGCTGCGAGATCCCCGAGGCGGTCGCGGCGGCCCATGACCTGTTGCATGACATGCGGCCGGATCTGACCCTGATCACCGGTGACATCACCCAGATCGGCGCCCGCGCCGAATTCCTCGCGGCGGCTCGCTGGATCGACAGCCTGCCCACGCCCGTATTCGTCACGGTCGGCAACCACGATGTGCCCTACTGGGATGTGATGGCGCGGGTCTTCAATCCCTGGGGGGCGTTCGAGGACGCTGTCGGCCACCCGGCGCACGACCACCAATTCAGCGCCCGCTTTGCCGACACCGCCCTGATGGTGCGCGGCATCACCACGGCCCGCGGCTGGCAGGCCCGGCTCAACTGGTCCAAGGGGGTCATTGACCTTGATCAGACGGCGCGCGCTGCCGACGCCCTGTCCCGCGCTCCAGCAGGCGCACTAAGGATCGTGGCGGTCCACCATCCCCTGATCGAGATGGAGGGCGCCCCGGTAACCGGCGATGTGAAACGTGGGCGACGGGCTGCCCAGCTCTTTGCCGATGCAGGCGTCGACCTGGTGCTGAGCGGCCATGTCCATGTGCCCTTTGCCTTGCCGATCCAGCTGGGCGACCACCGGTCTTACGCGGTCGGTTGCGGAACCCTGTCGCATCGCCTGCGCGGCGTGCCCCCCAGCATCAACCGCATTGAATGGGACGACGAGACCATTTCGGTGACCGTGCTGGCCTTTGACGGACAGGCCTTCGTCGAGGACAAGAGCTGGTCCCTGTCACGCCGTCAGGACACCCGCAACGCAGAGACAGCCCCCCGCCCCGAAGCCGTGGCGGAAGAGATGCGTCAACTGGCTGAGGACGACCCCGGCTAGAACATTCCGACCGGGACCGGCTGGCTTTGCGCCGGCGTCCGGGCGGTGCTAGACGCGCGGCCATCCCGCCGCCTCCCCGCGCGCTCCAGACCGAGCCCTGCCCATGCCCGCCGCCCCTGATTTTCCGCCTGCCCCGGATGCCGTTCGCCCGGCCCGCGCCCTGATCTCGCTGTCCGACAAATCGGGGCTGGAGGACGTCGCCCGGGCCCTGCATGATCTCGGCGTGGAGCTGGTGTCCACGGGCGGCACCCGCACGGCCATCGACAAGGCCGGCCTGCCGGTGCGCGATGTTGCCGACCTGACCGGATTTCCGGAGATGATGGACGGCCGGGTAAAGACGCTCCACCCGGTGGTGCACGGGGGCCTGCTGGGCGTCCGCAATGCTCCCGCCCACGCTGCGGCGATGGAGCAACACGGGATCGGCCAAATCGATATCGCCTGGATCGATCTCTACCCCTTCGAATCCACCGTTGAATCGGGCGCGGGCTTCGAGGCCTGTATCGAGAACATCGACATCGGCGGCCCGGCCATGATCCGGTCGGCGGCCAAGAACCACGGCCATGTGGCCGTCTGCGTCGATCGCGACGCCATGGATCAGGTGATCGCCGCGCTCAAGGCCGACGGCGCGACGTCTCTGGCCCTGCGCAAGCAGCTGGCTGCCCGCGCCTTTGCCCGCACCGCCGCCTATGACGCCGCCGTCAGCGGCTGGTTTGCCGACCGGGTCGAGGATGCGGCCCCGATCCGCAAATCCATCGCCGGCACCCTCGCCCAGACCCTGCGCTATGGCGAGAACCCGCATCAGTCCGGCGCCTTTTACCGGACCGCCGACACCCGGCCCGGCGTCGCCAACGCCCGCCAGCTGCAGGGCAAGGAGCTGGGCTACAACAATATCGCCGACGCCGACGCCGCCTATGAACTGGTCGCCGAATTCAGCGAGCCGGCCTGTGTGATCGTCAAGCATGCCAACCCCTGTGGTGTGGCGATCGGCAGCGACCTGTCGGCGGCCTATCAGCGGGCGCTGGCCTGCGATTCCGTCTCGGCCTTCGGCGGCGTGGTCGCGGTCAACCGGCCCCTGACGGCAGCCGACGCCCGGCTGATCACTGACGTCTTCACCGAGGTGGTCATCGCCCCCGGCGCCGATGAGGAGGCGATGGCGGTCTTTGCGGCAAAGAAGAACCTGCGCCTGCTGCTGACCGACGGCCTTCCCGATCCGATGCAGCCCGGGCCGGTGTTCCGCTCGGTGGCCGGGGGCTTCCTCGTCCAGTCGCGCGACCTGGCGCGGATCACCCCCGCCGACCTGACCATCGTCACCAGGCGCCAGCCGAGCGACGCCGAGGTGCGGGACATGCTGTTCGCCTTCACCGTGGCCAAGCACGTCAAGTCCAACGCCATCGTCTATGCGAAGGACGGCCAGACGGCGGGGATTGGCGCGGGCCAGATGAACCGCCGCGACAGCGCCCGTATCGCTGCCATCCGGGCCCGCGAGGCCGGCGAGGCCCAAGGCCTGCCCTCGCTGGCCGAAGGCTCGGCCTGTGCGTCGGAAGCCTTCTTCCCCTTTGCCGACGGACTGCTGGAAGCGGTGGCCGCCGGGGCCACCTCGGCCATCCAGCCGGGCGGCTCGATCCGCGACGCCGAGGTGATCGCCGCCGCCGACGAGCAGGGCATCGCCATGGCCTTCACCGGCACGCGCGTGTTCAGGCATTGAAGCTGGCCCTATGCTCGCGACGCGGTCGCTCGCGGCTTGAGGGCTTTGGGGGTTACCATGGACACACTTGCTGAACGCTGGGCCCGGCTGGAGCCGCATGTGACGGTCGTCGGACCGGACGACGACCGGCCGCGTCCGGCGGTGCTGTTGTTCCACGGCTGCGGCGGAATCCGGGATCACCTGCCCCTCTATGCCGAGGCAGCGAAAGCGGCGGGCTGGCGGGCGTACATCATTGATTCCTTCGCGGCCCGGGGCTGGAGCCGGACCTTTGCCATGGCCACGGTCTGCACCGGCCTGCACTTCCGGGGGCATGCCCGGGGCGGGGATGTGCTGGCCAGCATAGACGGCCTGTCGCGCAAGCCCGAGGTCGATGCCGGTCGCCTGTGCCTCGCCGGCTGGAGCCATGGCGGCTGGGGCATCATGGAGGCCATGAGCGCCGATCCCCGCCCCCGGGCGCTCGGCCTGTCGGACCCGGCTGCCTGCGATCTGGCGGGGGTGAAGGGCGCCTGGCTGGCCTACCCTTACGTCGGCCTTCTGGCGGCCAACCGGATGAAGCCCTGGCGCCACTGCCCCCGGACCATCGGGGTGATCGCGCGCACCGATCACCTGACGACGGTCCGCAACGCCGAGCGGGTCCATGCCATGGTCCGCAACTGCGGGGCCGAGGTCGAGACCTGGATCGCGGAGGGCACCCATTCCTTCGATGAGCCGATGAGCGCCCCGCCCATGCGTCACGACCCCGAGCTGACCCGCGAGGCGATCCGGCGTTTCACCGCTCTGCTGACGGATCTGGCGCCCGCTCTCTAGACGGGCTCGACGACGACTTCGCCGCGGATAGAATTGGCCAGATAGCAGGCCTCATGCGCGCGGTGGTGCAGGTCGTCCAGCACCCCGGCCGGGGGAGTCTCGCCGACCCAGCGGATGTCCGGACGCAGGGTCACCCGGGTGATCGAGACCTTGCCCCGGTCGTCGCGGCCCATGTCGGCTACCGCGGCGTCGGTATAGTGGTCGACCGTCAGGCCGGCCTTGGCCGCAAAGGCCAGAAAGAACAGCATGTGGCAGGCCGAGACCGCCGCGACCAGCGCCTCTTCCGGGTCAACGGCGGCGGGGTCCGAGCCCGGCACCGGCGGCGCCGACGAGCCGCGCACCACGGCGCCCCCGTCAAATCGCCAGTCGTGCGCCCGCGAATAGGCCCCGTCGGTGAACGGTTGATCGCCGCGCGACCAGTCGACGGTGGCGGTATGGGTGCTCACCTCAGGCCCTCCAGAAGCCCACGATCTTCTTGACCTCGTCGACGACCGGGTCGGCGACGGTCGCGGCACGCTCGGCGCCGTCAGCCAGCACGCGATCGATCTCGGCCGGGTCGGCCATCAGGCGGCGCATCTCGGCCGTGACCGGGGCCATGGCGGCCACCGCCACCTCGGCCAGCTTCGGCTTGAAGGCGCCAAAGCCCTGCCCCGCGAATTCGGCCAGCACAGCCTCCTTCGTCTGGTCCGACAGGGCGGCATAGATCGTCACCAGATTCTTCGCTTCCGGCCGCCCCTCCAGCCCGTCCAGGGTCTCGGGCAGGGGCTCCGGATCGGTCTTGGCCTTGCGCACCTTGGCGGCGATGGTATCGGCATCGTCGGTCAGATTGATGCGCGACAGGTCCGAGGGGTCCGACTTGGACATCTTGGCCTGACCATCGCGCAGGCTCATGACGCGGGGGGCGGGGCCCTGGATGACCGGCTCGGGCTGGGGGAAGAAGCCGGGCACGCCAAAGTCATTGTTGAACTTCTGGGCGATGTCGCGGGTCAGCTCGAGGTGCTGTTTCTGGTCCTCGCCGGTCGGGACCTCGGTCGCCTTGTAGACGAGGATGTCGGCGGCCTGCAGCACCGGATAGGTATAGAGGCCGACCGAGGCACGTTCCTTGTGCTTGCCCGACTTCTCCTTGAACTGGGTCATGCGGTCCAGCCAGCCGAGGCGGGCGACACAGTTGAACACCCAGGCCAGCTCCGCATGGGCCCGCACCGCCGACTGCGGAAAGATCACCGAGCGCGCCGGATCGAGGCCCGAGGCCAGATAGGCGGCGGCGATCTCGCGCGTCTGGGCGGCCAGTTTCTCCGGCTCCTGCCAGACGGTGATGGCGTGCAGGTCGGCGACGAACAGGAAGCACGGGGCGCCCGCGTCCTGCAGCTGGGTGAAGCGCTTCAGCGCCCCCAGATAGTTGCCGAGGTGCAGGGCACCCGAAGCCTGGATGCCGCTGAGGATGCGGCGCGGACCGGAATAGACGGGAGGCGTATCAGACATGGCAAGGGCCATGCCCCAGCGGGGGCGGGAGGGCAAGAGTGCGCATCAGGCCTTGGCTCCGTTGCCGCGCTGGACCAGGGCCTTCAGCTCGGAAATGCGGACGGCCCGGGTGGCGAGGGCGAGGACGGCATAGGCCAGGCCGCCGAGGGCGGTGACCAGCGCCACCGAGATCTCCTTGGCCCCGTGATCGAGGCTGAGAGCCGAGAGGGCCTGTCCGATGGAGGGTTCGTACCAAGGCCGGGCCGAGGTGGCGACCGCGACCAGAACCCCCATGCCGGCGGCGGCAAAGGCGATGCGGATGAGACGCGAGACCAGCGCCGGGCCGGGCCGGTAATGGTCGCGCCGCCACAGGGTCAGGGCCAGCAGGCCGGCATTGGACCATGCCGCAGCGCTGACGGCGGCGGCGATGCCGGGCACGCCCATGCCCGAATAGAAGAGGCCGACGGCCAGTCCGGCATTGACCGCCACCGACACCAGGGCAAAGCGCATCGGGCTTTTCGTATCGCCGCGCGCGAAGAAGGCGGGCGCCAGAATGCGGATCAGGACAAAGGCCGGCACGCCCCAGCCGAACTGGAAGAGCGCCTCGGCGGTCGCGCGGGCGTCGACGTCGAGGAAGGCGCCGCGGGTGAACAGGGCATCGATCAGGAAATAGGGCATGCCCATCAGGGCGGCGGCAGCCGGAAGGGTCAGGGCCATGGACAGCAGCACGGCCTGATCCATCGAGGCCTTTTGTCGGTCATGGTCATTGGAGGCGACCGCCGCTGACAGGCGGGGCAGAAGGGCGATGCCGATCGCCACCCCGACCAGTCCCAGCGGCAGCTGGTACAGCCGGTCTGCGGTCGCCAGCCAGGTCCGGCCTCCGTCGACGAAGCTGGCCAGATTGCCCGAGACGAAGACATTCAGCTGCGTCGCCGAATTGCCGATAGCGGCCGGGATGGCGGTGATGATGATGGCCTTGACCGCCGGCGTCAGGCGCGGGATCGCCAGATGGATCCTGGCTCCGGCCTTGCGCACCGCCCACCAGCACAGACCGGCCTGGGCCACGCCCGCCGCCAGCACGGCCCAGGATGCGGCATAGGCTGCGCCGACCTGTCCGCCCGTGGCCGGGATGACGGCGGCCAGCATGATGAGGTTGAGCAGGATCGGATAGGCGCCCGAGACGATGAACCGGCCCCGCGCGTTCAGCACGCCCGACAGCAGGGCGGCGACGGCCATGCACGGCAGATAGGGCATGGTGATCTGGGTCAGGACCACGGCCAGCTTGAAGCGCGCCGGGTCGTTCAGGAAGCCGACGTTGATGACCGTCATGATCCACGGCATGGCCAGCTGGGCGACGATCGTCAGGAGCACGGTGACCATGGCCACCATGGCCAGCGCCTGGGTGGCGACGCGGTCGGCGGCCTCGGGCCCCTCGGTCTCAAGCGTACGGGCATAGGCGGGCACGAAGGCAGCGGCGAACGCCCCCTCGGCAAAGATGCGCCGGAACAGATTGGGGAAGCTGAGGGCCGTATTATAGGCGTCGGCGGCGGGCCCGGCCGAGGCGCCGAGCGCGGCCGAGATCACCACATCGCGGGCAAAGCCGGCCCCGCGACTGATCAGGGTCAGGCCGCTGAAAATGGCCGAGGAGCGCATCATGCCGCCTTCGCGGCGTGCGGGGCTGCCGGGCGTCGTTCCGCCGGGGGTGGTGGTGGCCGTCGCTTCGGGTGTGGGAACGGTCTCGGGCGGCAGGCTCACAGGATCGGACTCACGGGCGTTGGCTCAGGCTGGGCGAAGAACAGCCATAGGCCGATTTCGCAGGGGGTGCACGTGTGGAAAACACCGTCTGAATGGTCTGAATGGTCTGGATGGTCTGAAACGGACGCCTGTCTCATCTCCTCCCCAAGCGCGGGGAGGTGGCACGGCGCGAAGCGGCGTGCCGGAGAGGGCGGTGATGACGGCGGTGGTGTGAGCGTTCCTGATCTTTGACGACGGCGCCGCCCCCTCCACCCTGCTTCGCCGAGGCTCCGCAGGGTCCCCCTCCCCATGAATGGGGAGGAGAGGAATTTTTGCCGTCTGAACCGTCTGAATGGTCTGAAATGTGCGGTCTCCAGCGGCCGGGATTCGGCAACCGGACAGTATGGACTCGGCGCCGACCCGGTCGGGCAGAACGGTGCGGGACGCCCCGGGGGTGTTGAGAACGTTGGGAATCCCGGCGTCGACTATCGCAATTCCCGTCTCCTCTCCGGCGAAACCGGGGGGAGGCGCGGCGCATTGGCGCCGCGACGGAGGGGTTCTTGAGGGTGAGCTTGCAGTGAAAAGCCCCTCCGCCGCTCCGCGGTCCCCCTCCCCATCAAGATGGGGAGGAGACAGGCAAGGTCAGTCCTCGGGGTCGGCCTCGGCGTCGTATTCGACCTCGACACTGTCCATGGCCATGCCGAGAGCGTAGTCGGCCATGAGGCCGTAGGTGGCCTGGTGCTCGGGATCGTCGCTGGCCCAGGCGCCGTTGGTCATCATGCCCTGACCGACAGCCACCGCCTCGGCGATGCCCATTCCCCCGGCCAGATCGGCCTCGGCGAGTGCTTCGGCGACCACCGCCTCGATGTCGACTTCGGCCAGGGCCTCGGCAACGATGCCCGATACGGACACCGACACCGTCTGGGTGAAGGCCATGACGTCGGGCTGATATTCACCCCACAGCGCCATGACGGCGGCCTCCTTCTGGTCCTCGGTCAGGCTGTCATCCTCCGAAATCGCCTCGGCGCGTTCGGCGAACTCGTCCATGCGGCCCTCGAAGACCTCGGCGGCTGCCTCAAGGGCGGCTTCGGCGGACTCCGGCTCGGAGGTCTGGGCCACGGCGGCCGAAACCGGCAGCAGGGCCAGGGCGGCGGCAAGCGAGAGGGCACGGATCATGGTCAGACCTCCTGAGAGAGAGAAAGGATCGGCTTATTCGCCGTCGCCGGCCATTTCGGCAGCCAGTTCGCCGGACAGCAGGCCCGGAACCAGCATTTCGGTAAACATGTCCTCGATCATGCCGGCGGCCATTTCGGCCTCGTCGGCGGTGCCACCCTCATCGAGGGTCTGCTGACGGACGAAGCCCGAGAGCATGGAGACGAAGGCGTCGATCTCGGGTTGTTTGCGGTCGATGGCGGCCTGCATGCGGGCCTGGCGATCGGCCTCGGAGAGGCTGGTGTCGGCGCGAATGGTCTCGATCTCGACGACCAGAGCCTCAAGCGTCACTTCAAAGGCGGCGGCGCTGGCTTCCAGCTCCGCTTCAGTGACGGGATCCTGGGCGACGGCGACCGCAGCGACAGGGGCCGCGACGGCCGGCAGGGCCAGGGCCGACAGGCCGAGGGCGGAGACGGCAACGGCGGAGAGGATCAGACGACGCATGGGGAAGAGCCTTTGGGCTGGAAGGAAGGTTGCCCAAGCCTCCTCCCAACCTCGCCGACCTTCAAGTGAAATCGCGGTAAGGCTGCGCGGGCGCCCTCTCCGGTGGCGTCGTCAGGCCCCGCCGGTCCGGCGATTGCGGCGCTCCAGAACCCGCAGGCGCAGGGCGTTCAGCTTGATGAAACCGGCCGCGTCGCGGTGGTCATAGGCCTGGACGCCCTCCTCGAAGGTCACCAGATCCTGATCGTAGAGGCTGAAGGGGCTCTCGCGGCCGATGACGGTGGCATTGCCCTTGTAGAGCTTGACCCGGACGGTGCCGGTGACCTGTTCCTGGCTCTTGTCGATGGCGGCCTGCAGCATCTCGCGCTCGGGGGCGAACCAGAAGCCGTTGTAGATCATCTGGGCATAGCGGACCGCCAGCTCGTCCTTCAGATGCATGGCCCCGCGATCCAGGGTGATCGACTCCATGCCCCGGTGGGCGGCCAGCAGGATGGTGCCGCCCGGCGTCTCATAGATGCCGCGCGACTTCATGCCGACGAACCGGCCCTCGACCAGATCCAGACGACCGATGCCGTTGTCGCGGCCCAGATCGTTCAGCCGGGCCAGCAGGGTGGCGGGCGACAGGGCCTCGCCGTCGATCGAGACCGCGTCGCCGCGCTCGAAGCCGATGGTGATGACGGTCGGCTGATCGGGCGCATCCTCGGGCGCGATGGTGCGCTGATAGACGAATTCGGGGGCCTCGACGGCGGGGTCCTCCAGAACCTTGCCCTCGGACGAGCTGTGCAGAAGGTTGGCGTCGACCGAGAAGGGCGCCTCGCCGCGCTTGTCCTTGGCGATCGGGATCTGATGCTTTTCGGCAAAGTCCAGCAGGGCCTCGCGGGACTTGAAGTCCCACTCGCGCCAGGGGGCGATGACGCGGATATCGGGCTCCAGCGCGTAATAGCCCAGCTCGAACCGGACCTGGTCATTGCCCTTGCCGGTGGCGCCGTGACAGACGGCGTCGGCGCCGACCTGGCGGGCGATCTCGATCTGGCGCTTGGCGATCAGCGGCCGGGCAATCGAGGTGCCCAGCAGATACTGGCCTTCATAGAGGGCGTTGGCGCGGAACATCGGGAAGACGAAATCCCGGACGAATTCCTCGCGCAGGTCGTCGATGAAGATGTTTTCGGGCTTGATGCCCATGCGCAGGGCCTTCTCCCGCGCGGGCTCGAGCTCCTCGCCCTGGCCCAGATCGGCGGTGAAGGTGACCACCTCGGCGCCGTATTCCGTCTCAAGCCATTTCAGGATGATGGAGGTGTCGAGCCCGCCGGAATAGGCAAGGACAACCTTTTTGGGTTTGAAATCGGACATGGCAGAGACCTCGGGGACGGGGCGCGGGGAGGCGCACGAAACGATGGCCGCGCTTAAAGAACCAGATGCCCTGGAGCGCAAGCCCCTGCCGTTGTCCCTGAGGCCTAGCCCCAGGGGCCGCGCGGGGTGGTGGGGGTGGTCGGAACGGTGGTGGCGGGCGCGGCACTGACTGGCGGGCGCGGCTGCAGGGGCGTGGCGCGCGTGGAAACGGCCAGCGCCATCAGGGCCTTGATGCGGTTGCCGGTCGCCGGGTGGGTCGAGAACAGGCTGTCGGCCCCCTTGCCGGCCAGCGGATTGATGATGAACAGCTGACCCGAGGCGGGATTGCGTTCGGCCACCGGATTGTGGATGCGGCGGGCATAGGCCTCGATCTTCTCAAGGGCCGAGGCCAGGGCATGGGGATCGCCCGCGATTTCGGCTCCGATGCGGTCGGCCTGATACTCACGCGTGCGGCTGATGGCCATCTGCACCAGACCGGCCGCCAGCGGGGCCAGCAGCATGAGGGCGAGGGTGCCGATCAGTCCGCCGGTGCGCTCGCGGTCGCCGCCGAACAACAGGGCGAAATTGGCCAGGGCCGAGATGGCGCCCGCCACGGTCGCCGTGACCGTCATCACCAGGGTGTCGCGGTTCTTCACATGGGCCAGTTCGTGCGCCATCACGCCGCGCACCTCGTCGCGCGTCAGCAGGTCCAGCAGGCCGGAGGTCGCGCAGACGGCGGCATTCTCGGGGTTGCGGCCAGTGGCAAAGGCGTTGGGCTGGTCGTTCGGAATGATGGCCACCAGGGGGCGGGGCAGGCCGGCGCCCTCGGCCATCTGCAGCACATCGGCGACGTAGGCGCGCACCACGGCATTGGGATGGGTCTCGTCGACCGGCTGGGCCCGGTACATCCGCATGACGATCTTGTCGGCGTTCCAGTAGCTGACCAGATTCAGCGCGGCGGCCAGCGCCAGGGCGATGACCATGCCCATGGCGCCGCCGATCAGATAGCCGATCCCGACGAACAGGGCCGTCAGGGCGGCCAGAAGGATGAAGGTCTTGGCGTGGTTCATGACCGGACGGGAACTCTGACTGTGGGCGGGTGGCGGACGGGCTGGCCGTCGTGTCACCGGTCTCCTATGTGTCCCCAGCCCCGCCGCGCCTCAAGAGGACATGCCTGTGACCGAAGCGCCCACCCCCACCGATGATGTGCCGGAAGCCGTGGTCCATAACGCCGACCTTCCGGGTGCCACGCCGCACCGCCCCCTGACCGATCTGGAGCGCCGCGTGCTTGAGGAGGCCGCCGCCCGAAATGCCGAGGCCGATGCGGCCGGGGCCCCTTCGGACGAGGTGGGCGGTCCGCGCGGGCTCGAGCCGACGCGCTATGGTGACTGGGAGCGCAAGGGTCTGGCCGTCGACTTCTGAGGGAATCCGTCGCCTCGCTGGGGAAAAACGAACGATCCGTCCGGCATGGCGTTAACCTCTCGTTAATCGCGCCGAACCGGCGATTTCGAGGACAAGGCGATGTCGATTCCCCGCTCCTTCCGCGCCCTTGCACTGGGTGCCGGCCTTGCGGCCCTGACGCTGGCTGCCGCTGCGCCCGCCGCGGCGCAGTATCGGGACTATCGGCCGCCGGCGCCCGGCTATGCCAGCTATGGCAGTTACGGGCAGACCTATGGTCGGGCCGATACGCGGGTGGTGGTCACCTATGGCCAGCCCTCGCCCTATGACTATGGCTACAGCTATCCGCGCACCGGGGCGGCGACGGCCGTCTATGAAGGCGAGACCCGCGTGTATGCGGCGACCGGTGCAGCCGCCACGGGCCGGGACGGCTACGGTTACTACGGGGGCAGCTATTACCAGCCGCCGCGCCCGCATGACGGCTATGCCTATCGCTACCGCCAGCGTCACGACGGCTATGGCCGGGGATATGATCGCGGCCACGATCGCGGCGGGCGCTATGGCTACAGCCGCTATCAGGGCTATCGCGATGAGTACGGCTATCAGGACGACCGGCCCCGCCCGGCCTATCGCCGCGACCGGTATGACGACCGTCGCTATGATCGCCGCCGCGGCTGTGATTGCCCCGACGTCTATATGTATGATCGCTAGGCGACTTCGAGCATTTCAGCGGCGATCCGTGCTGCCGCCATCAACGGGCTGTCCGCCGCGACGACAGGGCGCGCCACGACCAGATGACTGGCGCCGGCCCTCAGCGCCTCGGACGGCGTGGCAACCCTTTGCTGGTCACCCTTCTCTGCTCCGGCCGGTCGCACGCCCGGAGTGACGATCAGAAAGCCCGGACGTCCTGCGGCCTCGGCCAGCTCGCGCACCCGGGCGGCCTCCAGCGGGCTGGAGACGACCCCGTCCATGCCCAGATCCAGCGCCTGACGGACCCGCCGCTCGACCAGATCGGATGCCGACTGGCCGTAGCCGATTTCGACGAGATCGGCGTCGGACAGGCTGGTCATCACCGTCACGCCCAGAAGTTTTGTGGCCGTGCCCGCCGCATCCCGGCCCTTGATCGCGGCCGCCATCACCTGCGGCTCGGCATGAACGGTCAGCAGGTCACAGCCGCCCTCGGCTACGGCGCGCGCCGAGCCTTCCACCTGGGCGCCGATGTCGTGAAGCTTCCAGTCCTGAAACACCGTCTTGCCGCGCGCCCGCAGTTTGTGGGCGAAGGCGACGCCGCCCGGACGGGCCAGCAGGGTCAGGCCGACCTTGTAGGCCAGAACCCCGTCGGCAATCCGGTCGACCAGCGCCTCGGCGGCCTCGACCGACGGCAGGTCCAGCCCGACGATCAGGCGCGGGTCGGCAAGAACGGGAGAGGTCATCGACGGCATCCTTGCAAGCGGCTATGGGTGGTCGCAGGCGCGCCGGGGCGCGGCACCATCACCATACGGGTCTGAAACAGGGGGCATTCAGTCATGGGCGCGGTCGATCTTGGCGTCAACCTGTTCGTAGCCCTGTTCGCCCTGGTCGATCCGATCGGCAACATCCCGATTTTTGCGGCGGCCACGGCGGGGGCGACCCTCAGCCAGCGCATGTCGGTGTCGGCGCTGATCTGCCTGTTCATCGTCGCCTTTCTGGTCTTCTTCTTCTTCACCGGTCTGGCGCTGCTGGAGTTTTTCGGCATTTCGCTGGCCGCCTTCCGGATTGCCGGCGGCATCCTGTTGCTGCTGCTGGGTCTCGACATGGCGCGCGAGGACTTCCTCAAAATCTTTGCCGACGCCGACGCCCAGTCGGATCTGGCGGATGTGCGGGGCTATGCCCGTCGGCGCTTCCAGCGGCTGATCGTGCCGTTTGCCATGCCGCTGCTGATCGGTCCGGGCGCCATCTCCACCATCATTATCCAGGCGGGCGAGGCCACAAAGATCGGTGCCGCCGGGCAGGTTGCAGGTCTGGTCGCCATCGTGGGGGCCGGTGTTGCCACCTTCGTCTGTTTCGCCATGACCGGGCCCATCAGCCGCCTGCTGGGCGAAGTCGGCATGGCGATCGTGGTGCGGGTGCTGGGCCTGATCCTGTGCGCGCTGGCGATCCAGTTCATTCTGGCAGGCCTGGGCGAGGCCATCCCGGGCATGTTCTCGGGCGATGTCACCGCACCCTATCCCTCAGGCGGCCACTAGACCGAAATCGATTCAGTCGGACGCATGTCCGACCGGGCTCAGATTTCGGTCCAGTATTACTCTGGAGCCTGATTCACGGCATCGGCGGAACCGCGAGGCGATTCCACCTCAACCGATCAGGCTCTAGATTCGCTTCAGCCGTTTCGCGTGACCCCCGACCATGGCCAGCGCCATGCGGTCGGGCAGGTGTTTGGCGAGACCCGCCATCAGATTGTTCATGACGCCCGGGGTCACCTGAGAGCGGTTGGCCTCGCAGGCGGCGTAGCCGACGCGGGCCACATGGTCGGCGGTCTGCCACATCCATGCGGGATAGGCGGTGGAGACCTCGTCGCGGGTGCCGTTGACGTCGTGGAACTCGGTCAGGGTATAGCCGGGACAGAGCGCGGTGACGTGCACGCCCGTGCCGCGCATTTCCAGCCACAGGCCCTGTGACGCCTTGATCATGAAGCTCTTGATCGGGCCATACAGGGTGTCCCCCCCGGTCGCGGGCATGCGTCCGGCGAGGGAGGCGACATTCAGCACCCGGCCAAAGCCGCGCTCGACCATGTCCGGCACCAGGGCGCGGCTGAGCGCCACCGGGGCGGTCAGCATGACGCGGATCATGGCCGCCTGATCTTCGGGCGGGGTGTTCAGAAACCCCTCGGTGCGACTGAATCCGGCATTGTTGATCAGCCCATCGACGGTCAGGCCGAGCAGGCGAATTTCCGACACCAGTCTCGTGACCGCGCCCTCAACTCCGAGGTCGGCGACGATCACCCGGCCATCACAACCGTGCGTCGCTTCGAGTTCATCCGCCAGGGTGTCCAGCGGGTCCTTGCGACGAGCGGTCAGGATCAAATCCCAACCCTCGGCGGCATAGACGGCGGCCAGGGCCCGGCCGATGCCGGCCGAGGCCCCGGTGACCAGCACACGCCTGCGGCTCATCGGTCGGCCGCGACGGGCAGGGCGAACCCGGCCAGAGACGGCGGGTTGTCCGCCAGCAGGTCGGCGATGGTGATGCGTGACAGAGCCTCGCCCGCCGCCTGATCCGCCGCGATCAGCGCCCGGGCCACCTGTCGCGGAATATGTTCGCCGACCGGACAGCCCTTGGCCCCCGCCGGCGGCGAGCCCAGATGGGCGCAGCCGTGCACGGCCTTCAGCACCTCGTCCAGCCGGATGGTCTCGGGTTTACGCAGCAGCCAGGCGCCGCCGCTCGCGCCCGAGCGGGTCTCGATCAGCCCGGCGCGCGCCAGCAGCCCCGTCACGCGGCGGATGACCACCGGATTGGTCGGGACCGAAGCGGCGAGGACGGCACTGGGCACCGCCTGCGCAGGACCATAGGCGCCCTTGTGGGCCAGATAGGCCAGGGCGTGGGCCGCGACGGGAAATCTTTGGCTGTCGGACATCAGTATGGGTTCCGAATGCGGATTTAGGCGTTTGTCGCAGGAATCACAAACGCGCTCGCTGCGAGACCTGTGCCGGGGCCACGATTGAACCGTCCGAAGAAAGGGTCTAAAGCCCCGCGGCTTCATGGAAGGGACAGTCCTCCCACGGCTCCCGGAGACCAGACATGAGCGGGGATACCCCCAGGCCCGACGCACCGCCCCCGGGGCCCGCGTCAGGTTCCACAGCGGCCCACGACGGACACGGACTGGCAGCCAAGGGCAAGCTGGGTCTGGTCATCGGTGCCATTGGCGTCGTGTTCGGCGACATCGGCACCAGCCCGCTCTATGCGATGCGCGAGGCGCTGCACCACAGTCGGTCGGGCGGCACCGCCGAGATGGCCGTGCTGGGCGTGGTCTCGCTGGTCTTCTGGGCCCTGATTCTGGTGGTGACGATCAAATACGTCGTCTTCCTGACCCGGGCCGACAACAAGGGCGAGGGCGGCACCCTGGCCCTGATGGCGCTCGCGCAGCATGCGATCGGCAAACGCTCGGCCGTGGTCTTCCTGCTGGGGGTGGTGGGGGCCGCGCTCTTCTATGGCGACGGTATCATCACCCCGGCGATCTCGGTGGTTTCCGCCATTGAGGGCCTGCGCGATGCGCCGGGCATGGGCGATATGTTCGCGCCGTTCGTCCTGCCGATCGCGGCCGGCATCCTGATTGCCTTGTTCATGATCCAGTCGCGCGGCACGGGCAGTATGGCGCGATGGTTCGGGCCGCTGACTCTGATCTGGTTTCTGGTTCTGGCGGGGCTGGGTCTCTATCACATCTTTGACGACGTCTCGATCCTGCGGGTCCTGTCGCCCCACTATGGCGTGACCTTCCTGATCTCCAACGGCTTTGTCGGCTTTGTCATTCTGGGCAGTGTCTTTCTGGCCGTGACGGGGGCCGAGGCTCTCTATGCCGACATGGGGCATTTCGGAAAATCCCCGATCCGCAAGGCCTGGCTATGGGTGGTTCTGCCGTGCCTGATGCTCAACTATCTGGGGCAGGGGGCGATGGTGCTCGACGATCGCACCGCAGCCGAAAACCCCTTCTGGTCCATGGTGCCGGACGTCGCTTACTGGCCGGTGCTGGTCATGGCCACCATCGCAACCGTCATCGCCAGCCAAGCGGTCATCACCGGCGCCTTCTCGGTCACCCAGCAGGCGGTTCACCTGGGCCTGTTGCCGCGCCTCAAGATCCTCAACACCTCCGAGGACCTGGCCGGCCAGATCTATGTGCCGTCGATCAATCTGTTGCTGATGGTCGGGGTGTTGCTGTTGCTGGTAACCTTCCAGACCTCCACCGCGCTGGCCGCCGCCTACGGGATCGCCGTGACCGGCACCATGTTCATCGACAGCCTGCTGGCCTGGTTCATCGTCCGGCGGCTGTGGAAGTGGAAGCTGGGTCCGAGCCTTGCGGTCATCCTGCCGTTCGTGGCCATCGATCTGGTGTTCATGACCTCCAACCTGTTGAAAATCCCGCAGGGCGCGTGGTTCCCGCTGGCCCTCGGCCTCGGCCTCGTCCTGCTGATGCTGACATGGGTGCGCGGCACGCAGATTCTGACGGCCAAGACGCGGCGCGACAGCCTGCCCCTGTCTGACCTGATCGAGATGCTGTCGGCCCGCCCGCCGCACCGCACGCCGGGGACGGCCATCTTCCTGACCTCGGATCCCGGCGTGGCGCCCGTCGCCCTGATGCACAATCTCAAGCACAACAAGGTGCTGCACGAGAAGAATATCATTCTGACGGTCCGCACCGTCGACCGGCCCCGCGTGCGCGACGACAAGCGTATCGAGATTGAGCCGATCAACGATGACTTTAAACGGGTGGTGCTGTCCTATGGCTTCATGGAGCAGCCCAATGTGCCCCGGGCGCTGGGTCTGTGCCGCAAACAGGGGCTGAAGTTCGACATCATGTCGACCAGCTTCTTCCTCGGCCGTCGGTCGGTGGTGCCCTCATCGACCCAGGGCATGCCGCTCTGGCAGGATCGGCTCTACATCTTCCTGATGCGCAACGCCGCCAATCCGACCGACTTCTTCCACATCCCGCCCGGCCGCGTGGTCGAGCTGGGCACTCAGGTGTCGGTCTAGGATGACGGATGATCCCGGGATTCAGGCCCGCCATGCCGCAGGGATTCTGCTGAATGCCGCGCTGGACCGTCGCAACGGTCTTGATGAGGCGCTGACGAAGCCGCCGGTCTCCACGCTGGAGCCGCAGGATCGGGCCTTTGCCCGCGCTGTGGCCATGGCCGCCCTCCGGCGGCTGGGCGAGATCGATGCCATTCTTGACATGCGGCTGAAGCGCTCGCCGCCGATGGCGGTTCGCACCCTGATGCGCACGGCGCTTGCCCAGACCCTGACGCTGGGCACTCCGGCCTTTGCCGCCGTGTCCAGCGCCGTCAAGCTGGCCGAACGGGATCCCGCCACCCGGCCCTACAAGGCGCTGATCAACGCGGTGCTGCGCGGGATCGACCGGGACGGCACCGGCCCGACCGATCCGGTGGCCAACTTCCCCGACTGGCTCACCGCGCGATGGCGCCAGACGTACGGCGAGGCCGCGCTTCAGGCCATGGCGAAGGCCGCGAGCCTTGAGCCGCCGACCGACCTCAGCCTCAAGCCGGGCACGGACGCCGGCGCGCTGGCCGAGGCGCTTGAGGCCCGCATCCTCGCCCCCGACACCCTGCGCACCGACCGCCGCGGCGACCTGCGCGACTGGGCGGGCATTGAGGACGGGCTGTGGTGGGTGCAGGACGCCGCCGCCGCGGTGCCCGCCCGCCTGCTGGAGGTGACGTCCGATCACACCGTGCTGGATCTGTGCGCGGCTCCGGGCGGCAAGACGCTGCAGCTGGCCGCCACGGGTGCGACCGTCACGGCGCTAGATCGGTCCGACAAGCGGCTGGATCGGCTCAGGGACAATCTGAAACGTATGAACCTCGCCGCCGAGGTGATCGCTACCCCGGCCGAGGCCTGGGATGATCCGCGCACCTTCGACCGGGTATTGCTGGATGCGCCCTGTTCGGCGACCGGCACTTTCCGCCGCAATCCTGAGGCCCTGCGTGCCACGCGGCCCGCCGACATCGGCAATCTGGCCGATGTGCAGCACCGGCTGCTGGATGCCGCGGCGGCCCGCGTCGCGCCCGGTGGGCGGCTGGTCTATTGCACCTGTTCGCTGGAGCGTGAGGAGGGCGAGACCCAGATCACGGCCTTTCTGCGCCGCAATGAGGCCTTCCGCACCGTGCCGGCCGATCCGGCTGCGGTGGGCGCCCCGGCTGAGGCGCTGACGCCCGAAAGCTGGCTGCGAATCCTGCCCGGCCAGTGGGCGGACAAGGGCGGGCTGGACGGCTTCTTCGTCGCCGCCCTGGAGCGCGTGGACTAGAGCCGGATACCGGCCGCTTCGACCAGACCCTTCAGCGAGGTCATGGGGCGCGGGCCCCAGTGCGAGATGACCTCGGCGGCGGCAATCGCCCCCAGACGCCCGCAGGTCTCCAGCGGCAGGCCACGCGCCAGACCGAACAGCACACCGGCGGCATACTGATCGCCCGCGCCGGTCGTATCGACGACCCTGGCGACCAGCTCGGCGGCGATATCGGCGCGCTCGCCGCCGCGCACCAGCACCGAACCCTTGGGCCCGTGGGTCACGGCGACCACCTCGACCTTTTCGGCAAGCGCGCGGGTGGCGGCCTCGACGTCGTCGGTCTCGAACAAGGCGCAGGCCTCGGCCTCATTGGCAAAGACGATGTCGGTCGAGCTGTCGAGGAAGGCCAGCAGCTCGGTGCGCCAGCGGGCGACGACGAAGGTGTCGGACAGGGTGATGGCGACCTTGCGGCCCGCCTTGTGCGCCGCTTCGGCCGTCGCTTCGAAGGCCGCGCGGGCCGGGGCCGGGTCGAACAGATACCCCTCCAGGTAGACGATGGCGCTGTCGGCCACCCGTGTCAGGTCGACGTCTTCGGGGGCCAGCTGGTTGGCGGCACCCAGGAAGGTGCACATGGTGCGCTGGCCATCCGGCGTGACATTGATCAGGCAGCGGCCGGTGCCCGCACCGCCGGTCAGCACCGGGGTATCGAAGGCCACGCCCGCCGCGCGGATATCGTGGGTGAAGACCCCGCCCAGCTGGTCGTCGGCGACCTTGCCGATATAGGCCGCACGGCCGCCGAGGCTGCCGATACCCGCCACCGTATTGCCGGCCGACCCGCCCGAGGCCTCGACCCCCGCCGCCATGGCCTCATACAGGGTGGCGCTTTCGGTCTCGTCGACCAGCTGCATCGAGCCGGGTTCCAGCCCCTTCTCCTTCAGAAATTCGGGGGTGCAGGGGCTCAGCACATCGACGATGGCATTGCCGACGGCGCAGACGTCGTGGGTGGGGGCGGAATGGGTCATGGGCGCCGCTTAGCCCGACTGCCTGCGCATGACCAGTCCGGGGTGAGGTGGCGAGGCTTTGCCATCGGGCAATTTCCGCTATGAGGCGGCCATGACCGATATCGTGATCCTGACCCCCAATCCCGACGACCCGTCCTTTGCGGGCCAGTGGCCGCAGGTGCGTGACCGACTGGTCAGTGCCCTTGCTACAGGTGGGCTCGCGGCCCGGTCCGAGGCCTGGACGGACCACATCGATCGCGCCGACGGTCTGGCGAGTGCTGATCTGGTGATGCCGCTGGTCGCCTGGGGCTATCACCGCGACCACGCCCGGTGGATGAGGGCCTGCGCGACCTGGCAAGCGGTGGCTGTCCGGATGCTGAACCCGCCGTCCGTACTGGGCTGGAACTCGGACAAATCCTATCTCGAGCGGCTGGGCGCGGCGGGTATCCCCATTCCCCGGACGATCTGGAGCGCGCAGATCACGCCGGAAGAGGTTGCAGCGGCCTTTGACGCCTTCGGCACCGACGAACTGGTGGTCAAGCCGCGCGTCTCCGGCGGCGGTTGGCAGACCACGCGTCTGGCGCGGGGCGAAGCCCTGAGCGAGGCACCGGACGGCCCGGGCCTGATCCAGCCCTTCATCACGGCGCTGGAGACCGAGGGCGAACTGTCCCTGCTGTTCTTTGGCGGTCGCTTCAGCCATGCGGTGCGCAAACGCCCGCGCGACGGCGAGTTCCGCATCCAGCAGCAGTTCGGCGGTCTCTACGCGCCCGAGCCCGAGCCGGACCCTGTGGCCGTCGCGCTGGCCGGGCGCGTGCTGGCCACGGTCGAGGAAGAGCTGCTTTACGCCCGCATCGACCTGGCGCGCGGGGCGGGCGGCCAATGGCTGCTGATGGAGGCCGAACTGATCGAGCCGGACTTCTATCTCAACCATGCACCGAACGGCGGTGAGGCCTTCGTCGCCGCGGTTGCCGGGCGCCTCAATCGTTGACGACGGGCGAGACCGACGGGCACAGGTCGCGGATGACGCAGATCTCGCATTTGGGTTTGCGCGCCACGCAGGTGTAGCGGCCGTGCAGGATCAGCCAGTGGTGGGCTTTTGGCAGCCAGCTCGCAGGCACCACCTGATGCAGTTGGGCCTCGACCTTGTCGGGGGTACTGGCGTTGGCCAGCGCCAGCCGGTGGGAGACCCGGAACACATGGGTGTCGACGGCGATAGCCGGTTCGATCTCCAGCTCGTTGAGCACCACACTGGCGGTCTTGCGCCCGACGCCCGGGAGAGCCTGAAGCGCCTCGCGCGTCAGGGGCACCTCGCCGCCGTGCTGCTCCAGCACCATGCGGCTGAGAGCGATGACGTTCTTCGCCTTGTTCCGGTAAAGGCCGATCGAGGCGATGTAGGGGATCAGGCCCTCCTCCCCCAGGGCCAGCATCTTTTCGGGCGTGTCGGCGACGGCGAACAGCCGGTCGGTGGCCTTGTTGACCGACACGTCGGTGGCCTGGGCCGACAGGACGACGGCGACCACCAGCGTAAAGGGGCTGCTGAAATTCAGCTCGGTCTTCGGCTCGGGCATGACCGCCGCCAGCCGGGCAAAGATAGCCTCGACCCGCGTGGGATCCGGCGGCCAGCCACGCGCACCCCGAGCCCGGCCGGTGCCCGACCGTGACCCGGTCTTCGCCTTCGTTTTCACCGTCGTTCGGGCCAGAGCCGCCTCCCTCGAGCCCTGTTCCTGCCAGCCCGGGACGTGCGGGCCAAGTCGCGATTTGTCGGTTGCGACCAATCGGCGTATGCGGGTCCGGCCCGTGGGGGGCACTGTTCCTGTATCCGAGTTCCGGAGTTTGTCATGCTGATCCACCTGTCGTCCTGGCCTGAGATCGAGGCCCGGCTGAAGACCACAAAGACGGTCATCGTGCCGATCGGCTCGAACGAACAGCATGGCCCGACCGGCCTGCTCGGCACCGACTGGCTGTGCCCGGAAATCATCGCCCACGCGGCCGAGAAGCAGGACGAGAGCCTGGTCATCGCCCCGACCTTCAACATTGGCATGGCCCAGCACCATCTGGCCTTTCCGGGGACCATCTCGTTCCGACCCTCGACCTTCATGGCGGCCATTTCCGACTGGGTCAGCTCGCTGACGCGACACGGCTTCGAGCGGATCTATTTCCTGAACGGCCACGGCGGCAATGTCTCAACCATTGAGGCGACCTTTGCCGAAATCTATGCGGAGTGGAGTTTCCTCGAGGAGCGCGCTCCGTTCGCGCTGAAGCTGACCAACTGGTGGGACCTGCCGGGGGTGCACGCCCTGTGCAGCTCGATCTTCCCGACCGGCCACGGCATGCACGCCACCCCGTCCGAGATCGCCGTCACCCAGGCCGCCTATCCCGACCGGATCAAGACCGCCGACTATGCGCCGAAGATCGCGCCGATTGGCCCGATCCGCGATGCGCTGGATTACCGCGCCCGTTTCCCCGACGGCCGCATCGGTTCGGACCCGGCCCAGGCCAGCCCCGAGAAGGGCCAGCGCATCATTGATGCCGCCGTGCCCGCCCTGATCAAGGATGTGACGGCCTTTACAAATGAAGTCACACCCGGCTGACCGGATGGGCTAGGCTGGGCGCATGACCTCCCCCAAATCGATGACGCGTGACGGCAAGCATATGGCCCGCAATGCGCGGACAGCCCTCGGCACAGCCACCGACAGCCATGAAATGCTGACAGCCTCGTCTGACGTCATAGCCGCCAGAATGGAGATCATGGCCCGCGCCCTGGCCGATCCGCTGCGCGCTGACGTCACCGAGCTGTCGCTGATGGGCACCGAAAAGCTGGAGGCCCTGAGCGCCTCGGCCGCCTCGGTGGCCGGGAACGTCAGCACTCTCGCCGCCAGCGCCTCGAAATCGGCGATGGACGAGGTCGCCCATGCCCAGCGCGCCGCCACCGCCATGGCCTCGGCGCGGACCCCGGCGGGTCTGGCCTCGGCCCAGCTTACTTACGCCATGGGCTGGTGGGGCCGGGCAACCGGCCAGATGCTGACCTTCAACACCGGCCTGCTGAAAGCCCAGGCCGAAGCGATGAAACCACTGCACAGCGCCGCCGTCGCCAACGCCAAACGCCTGAAGCGCTAGGCCGTCCGAATGACCCCGCCCGACGCCTCGACTGGCCAGGGCGTCAGGCGGGCACCGGCGCACGGGCCGCCGACACAGGCGCCGTCCAGCGGCTGGAACACCGCCCCGTGCCAGCCGCACAGGATCAGCGAGCCGTCCGGCGTCAGATAGCGGTCCAGCTCGATCGCCATGGGAAAACCCTGATGCGGGCAGCGGTCGACCCAGCCGGCCACCTCGCCGTCCTTCCGCACCACAAAGCCGTGGAAATAGGCCTCGCCGATCTGCAGCACAAAGCCGCGCGAGCCGGGCTCGGCAATGTCGTCCAGCGCGCACAGGGCGACGCCCGCCGGGGTCTTCCAGACGCGTTTGCGCTCTGGGTCCGGGGCTGCCGGGGCTTCCGGGGCCGCGTCGCCGGTCATCCGTCGGTTTCGGCGCGCAACGGCCGCGACAGCAGGCCCTCGATGATCTGGTCAACCGTTGCCTCGCCCGCCAGCAGGGCGGCCACACCATAGGCAATCGGCATGTCGAGACCCAGCTTCATGCCCAGATCGCGGACGGCCGGCGCGCTCTGATACCCCTCGGCCACCGAGCGCTTGCCGGCCAGCGCCTGTTCGACCGTCTGGCCTTCGCCCAGCGCCAGACCGAGGCTCATATTGCGCGACTGCGGGCTGGAGCAGGTCAGCACCAGATCGCCGAGGCCACACAGGCCCGCGACCGTCTCGGCCCGGCCGCCCAGCGCCACGCACAGGCGGGTCATTTCGGCAAAGCCCCGGGTGATCAGGGCGGCGTGGGCGCTGCGGCCCAGCTGACGGCCCTCGACAATGCCACAGGCGATGGCCAGCACATTCTTGAGCGCCCCGCCGGCCTCGGCCCCGATCAGGTCGTCGGTCAGATACAGGCGGAATCCCGGCGGCGACAGGCGCGCCATCAGGGCCTCGCCGAGATCGGTATCGGCCACCGCCAGCGTGACCGCCGTCGGCAGGCCGCGCGCCACCTCACCCGCGAAACTGGGGCCCGACAGGACCGCCGGGGTGGCCTCGGGCAGGGTCTCGTGCAGGACGTCGGTCATCAGCTTCAGCGTGCCGCGCTCGATCCCCTTGGAGCACAGAATCATCGGCGTGCCCGCCCGGAAGTGCGGGTGAAAGGCCTTCAGCGTCGCGCGCAGGTGCTGGGCGGGCGGCACCGCCAGCACCAGATCGCAATCCGCCAGATCGGCCAGGTCGGTTGTCGCGCGGATGGCCGGGTCCAGTTCGATGCCCGGCAGAAAGGCGGCATTGATCCGGTCGCGGGTGATGCTGTGGACCACCTCGGTCTCGCGCGCCTGCAGCGTGACCGAAAGGCCCGCGCGCGCCACCACCTGGGCCAGGGCCGTGCCCCAGGCGCCGCCGCCGATCACCCCTGCCGTCTTCATCTGCATCGGTTCACTCCCGTCCTGACGGCTCATGCCTTGGCCCCCTTGCGCCCGGGTGGGTGGGCCGGATCGGACAGGGCGCGCGCCTCGTCCAGTGGCCAGCGGGGGCGGGCCGCGACCGCGAGGTCACTGGTCAAACCCAGACGCAGCCGTTCGGCTCCCGCCAGGGCGATCATGGCGGCATTGTCGGTGCAATAGGCCATCGGCGGCGCGATAAAATCAAACCCCTTGTCCTCGGCCACGGCCATCAGGCGGGCGCGGACGGTGGCATTGGCCGCCACCCCGCCGGCGACGACAAAGGCCGGTCGGTCGATATCCGGGTGGCTCTCGGAAAACAGGTCCAGCGCCCGGACCGAGCGTTCCGCCAGCTGGCGGGCGATGGCGTTTTGCACGGCGCGGGCCAGATCGGCCTTGTCGGCGTCGGACTTTAGCCCCTGCGACTGCCGGGCCGCGGCTGTCTTCAACCCCGAGAAGGAAAAGTCACAGTCCCGCCGCCCCAGCAGGGACCGGGGCAGGTCGAACCGATCTGCGCCCTCATCCGTGCCGGTCGCGGCCAGCCGCTCCAGCGCCGGTCCGCCCGGATAGCCCAGCCCCATGGCCTTGGCGATCTTGTCGAAGGCCTCACCCGCCGCATCGTCCAGCGTCGTGCCCAGCCGGGTCATGTCGCCGATGCCGCGCACCTCCAGCAGCTGGCAGTGCCCGCCCGAGACCAGCAGCAGTAAAAACGGATAGGCCACCGGCCGGCCCAGCCGCGCCGAGACCGCATGACCCTCCAGATGGTTGACCGCCACCAGCGGCAAGCTGCCGCCCACGGCCACGCCCTTGGCATAGCTGAGCCCGACCATGACCCCGCCCACCAGTCCGGGGCCGGCGGTCGCCGCCACCCCGTCCAGCCCGCCCCAGTCGCAGCCGGCCTCGATCAGGGCTCGTTTGACCACGCCGTCGATGGTCTCGACATGGCTGCGCGCCGCGATTTCCGGCACCACCCCGCCATAGGCTGCATGGTCGTCGATCTGGCTGTGGACCACCGAGGACAGCACCTCGACCGTGCCGTCCGCTGACTGACGCACCACCGAGGCCGCCGTCTCGTCGCAGCTGGTCTCTATGCCCAGCAGGGTGAGCGGCCCGGTTGCCGTGTCCGGCCCCGTGCTATAGGGCGCGGCTCTGGTGTCCATGCTCATCGGGGTGGCCACAATCCTGTTCACCGGGTCGAGGTAGCGGCCCGCAACCCGCGACGCAACGGCGACGATCCGACCATGACGCTCACCCTCCGCATCGGCACGCGCCGCTCGACCCTGGCGATGACCCAGACCGGTCATGTCCGGCAGGCTCTGGCGGATGCCCTGGGCGTGGGACCCGACGAGATGGACGCCCGCCTGCCGCTGGTGCCGATCGTCACCACCGGCGACCGGATTCAGGACCGGCGCCTGCTTGAGGTCGGCGGCAAGGCCCTGTTCACCAAGGAGATCGAGGCTGCCCTGATCGACGGCCGCTGCGATCTGGCGGTCCATTCGCTGAAGGACGTGCCGGTCGAGCCGCCGGAAGGTCTGGCGCTGGCCGCCATTCCCCTGCGCGAGGATCCGCGCGACGCCTTCGTCAGCGAACGCTTCGACGCCGTCGCCGACCTGCCCGAGGGGGGGCGCGTGGGTACCGCCAGCCTGAGACGGCAGGCGCAGTTGCTGGCCCTCCGGCCCGACCTGCGGATCGAACTGCTGCGCGGCAATGTCGACAGCCGGCTGAAGCGCGTGGCCGACGGCGAGTTCGAGGCCATCCTGCTGGCCGCCTCGGGCCTCAACCGGCTGGGCCGCGGCGACCGCATCCGCACCCTTTTGCCGGTCGAGGATTTCGTGCCTGCGCCCGGTCAGGGAGCCCTGGCCCTGCAGATCCGCGAGGGCGATGCCCCGGCAATCGAGGTCTGGGGGCCGACCCTGAATGATCCGGCCACAGCGCTGGCGGTCAAGGCCGAGCGGGCCGCCATGCGGGCGCTGGAGGGGTCGTGCCGCACGGCGGTCGGCGCCCACGCCTGGCACGACGGCGACGATCTGGTGCTGATCGCCGAACGTCTGCGCCCCGACGGCACCCGTCGCTGGCGCGAGACGGCCCGGATTTCCCCCACCGCCGATGTCGAAGCCGCCGCAGAGGCGCTGGGCCGCACGGTCCAGAACCGCGCCCTCGCCGACGGCGAGCCCTTCGAGAACTAAAGCCCCATGCGCCTCTGGATCACTCGCACCCGTCCGGCCGCTCGCGAGACAGCGGACCGGCTGGCGGCGCTGGGTCACGATCCGGTGATTGCGCCCCTGCTGGCGGTCAGAGTTCTGGGGGGTGAGGGTCCTGTCCCCGCCCATGCGGCGCTGGCCTTCACCAGCCGCAATGCGGTGGCCGTCTGGGCCGGGATCAGCCCCGACCGCGCCCTGCCGGTGTTCTGCGTGGGCGATGCCACAGCCGGGGCCGCCCGGGCCGTCGGCTTCACAGACGTGCATTCCGCGTACGGCGATGCCCGCGCCCTCGCCGCCCTGATCCGGAAGGCGGCCCCCGGCCCGGTTCTGGTGCCCGGCCCGGCCCGGCCGGCTGCCGACCTTGCCGCTCTGGTCGGCCCGGATGTACCGGTGCTGCCGCGGGCCGTCTATGAGACGGTGGAGGCCTATATCGCCGCCCCCACCCCCGTCGACGGCATCCTGTTTCATTCGGCGCGCGCCGCCGGCGCCTTTGCCCGCCTTCACGCCGACTTTGCTCCCGGGCGCATCGCCCTTGCCCTGTCAGAGGCCGTCGCCGCACCGCTGGAGGCGCTGGGCTTTTCGTCGGTCCGCATCGCCGCCCGCCCGGACGAGGACGCCCTTCTCGACACCCTTCGCCCGGAGACGCTTGGCAAGCCGCCCGGCCCCGTATAAACAGCGCCCTCGCGCCGGGCCGGTCAGGCCCGCCAATGTGGGCCGCCTTAGCTCAGCCGGTAGAGCATCGCATTCGTAATGCGGGGGTCAGGTGTTCGAGTCACCTAGGCGGCACCACCTTTCCAAAGACCCCTTGGATGGGAAGAATACCGGCGCTGAGCGAAAAGCCCTTTCGCTGGGTGGCGTCGTGGGTCTGGGCTGGGTGCGCTTTCAGCAGGAAGCCGGGTCCAGCTCATTGAAGGAAGCCTCGCCGGGCAAAGTGGGGGTGATCTTCTTTCCTTGGGCGGAATCACCGTGCGTTGGTGTTCTTACGGATTTCTCGCGATCGATGGACGAGAAACTGGGGTCGCGTCAGTTGCGGCTCGGGAGATTGCGGTCGACCCGCAAAACATCGCTCCAAGGGCCATTCAGGCCCGGATAGACCGACCTAAACTCTGACCGAATCACAACAGGTGATGCTCGCCGGATAGACGCTGCATTCCCTGCCCTGTCTGCGCATGGTGCAGACGAGTTGTCGTGCGACTGGCAGCACCCTTCCGTCGAGGATATTGAGAAGTCCATCAGCGTCCAAGTCGTGCCGCGTCGTGATCCCGGCGTTGGGCGCCTGCATCGGCACCGCGGCGCAGGAAGTCGCCGAAGGAGACCGCCCGCAGAAGTGTGAGGCGGTAGTGCTGGCTGGTTCTGGGGTCACTCCAATCGAGGGTGGGCCATCGGTCAACCATCGTCTGCAACCCCGGAACGTCAAGCATTGCGGCGGTTTCCGGGGATGCCGCAAACCGGTCGACCACCTCGCCCAGCTGATGTACCGGGTCTGTCAGCCCCATGTGCCAATCGATCGCCTGGAGTCCGCGCGTCCGGAGCTGCGCGACAGCAGGCGGCAAACGATCGGCCAGCGCGCTTCGTGTGAGAGCCGCGGGACGGCCGTTGAGGCGCAATTGCGCCTCGGGGACCCTCAGGCAGAACTCCACCAGACGACGGTCGGCCGTCGGGTCCAGCTCACGGATCCGCCAGCGCGCAAGAGTCGCCTTGCGCCCGTTCGCCAGGTCGATCCGGTGCATCGCCGCCAAGCGAGAGGCGGAGCGTCCCTCTGGTGGAACAGGTCGTTGGGGATCTGTAGTGGCGGCGGGCTGCAATCTAATCGCGGAGTTCAGAAGGCCCTCGAGGGCGCTGCGGTCTTCATCGGGCCCTGATCGACGCACCAGGTTCCCCAGTCCCTTGCGAACTACGCGCAGTAGCCCTTTCCATCCGCCCTGTCCGACCAGCCAGGCGGCAATCCGATACTCGTTGAACGCTCCGGCGAGATCGCCGCGTCTGAGCCGGCTCTTGAACGAACTCATGCCTTTGTAGCTAAGGGTCAGATTGCCCATCTGCCCGGTGAGCATGACCGTCAGACCCCGTGCGTGCGCCTGTTCGTTGATCGCCTCGACCCATACCTGGTTGCACAGGTTCAGGTACGGCTGTTCGGCGAGATCGAAGGCCTCGGCGAGCCCGGTCAAGAGCGAACGACCGGGCGTCGCGACCCTCACATGCTCCATGTTTTCATACAGGGCGGCCGTCATCGACGCGATCGGGCCCTCATCGGCCAGCCTGTAAGGCGCCGCGAATGTTTCGGCGCCCGCCTGCGGCACGGAAGTGAAGGCGACCACCTGTCTTCCCGCGGCAGACAGCCGCCTGGCGGCAGTAGTGGCGACCGCCGAACTGTCGAGCCCGGCGCTGAGCTGGGCGCCGACGTCGCCGGTGGCGGGCAGCCTGTCCGACACCGCGCGGTCCAGATGTTCTCTCAGAGCCTCCTCGTAGTCGGTCAGCCGCTCGAGCCGAAGCGGCTCCAGGGAAGGGTTCCAGTGTCGACCGCGCCGCACCCCGGATCTGGTGACGACAGCGTACTCGCCCGGGCCGACCCGGCTGATCTGCCGGAAGCAACTCGCGTCGGATCCCGCCGGCGCCAGGGTGAAGGCGCGGGCCAGCAAGTCTTCGTCGACCGCGTAGGGAATTTCCGGCAGGGCATGCAGTCCCCTGGGCATCGAGGCGAAGGCGAAGAGGTGTGGCCCGTGGAAATAGTGCAGCGGCCTGCCGCCCATCGCGTCACGGGCAAGGAACCAATGTTGCCGATCCTGGTCCCATACCGCGAGGGCGTAGTCGCCGCACAGGAACTGCGAACAGTCCTCGCCCCATCGTTCAAAGGCTCCGAGCGCCAGCCTGGCGTCGGCGGTCACAGCCAGATCTCGGGCCCGCAGCCCCAGTGCCTCCGCCAGTTCCTGCCGGTTGTCGAGGCGCAGATCGGCGACCAGCAGAAAGCGTCCGCCGCCTCCGACGAGGGGCTGGCCGTCGGATAGTTCTGCTGGGTCCAGCCGCATCAGCCGCCGGCCGACGCCGACATCCTGTTTCACCCACGTTGCCGAATCGTCGGGCCCGTACGGGCGCAGGGCGGCCAATGCCCGTTCAAGGTCCGCGACGGCGGGCCTGCCGTCCGTACGCCAGATTCCGGCGATGGCGCTCATTCTGACGTCCTAAACGACGCGCGTGACAATATCGGCAGCGATCAACTTGGGCAGAACGGCCTCGAGATCACGGTGAGCGGCTTCCGGCGTGACGTCGTATCGCCGCTGCATTTCATCCGCCATGGCCTGGACCGTCATGCCATCCCTCAGACCATCCAGAAGGTGACGCGCCGCCCCCCGAACACCAAAATACCTGTCGGCGCTCAGGTTGAGAATGACGGCTTCCTCTTCGAGCGATACCGAAAGGGCATTATCGGAAAGCCGGAAGACCGCCGTAGATTCGAAACTCATGGACACTCCGCCAACTGGCGCCCAGGGCGCGCGGACCCGGACCTGCTTGCGCAACGTGCCCAATATACGCATTTGCTGCCCGTGTCCGAATCTGCTTTCAAGACGGCGGGATTTCAGACAACCGGAGGACGGGCATGCCTCAGCCTCCCCTGAGTGAGACTCGGGCCTTGGACAGTGATCGCGACACTTGGACTGTCCCTGGCTTCGCCGACGCCAAGGCCATACTCGCGTGCCGAGAGGCCGTGGTGCTGGGTGCGGAAGATCTGGAAATGGAAGGGTCCGATCCGCATCTGTCCGCCATCGCCCGCGGGGGACGGATGCGGGCGCTCTGGATGTGGGGAGCCGATGATGATCGGCACGCAGCCTGTCGGAGAGCCATGGCGGCGGCCGTCGGCCCCAGGGCCCTGCCCCAAGTCGCTTCCACGATCGAGGCGCGCGCATCGGACCTGCTCGGCGCATCGGAACGCGCGCCCATTTTCGACCTGGTGGACCAGTACGCGAGGCCTCTTGTCCGCGACACCCTGATGGACATGATCGGCGTACCGGCGGCGCACCGGAGTAAACTTGAGGCGTCGCTCCAGTCCATGAGCGGCTTCATTCCGGGAGGTCGGCCGGGCGCGGCGGGATATTTCGCCTTGGCCGCGATTGCGGCCGACGTGGAGGATATCTGGCGACGTGACCTGCCGGCCGGGGCGGTCGCCAGTAGAGCCCTCCTGACGGCGGTAGAAAAAGGCGAGCTCTCGAAGGACGAGGCACTCGCCCAAGCGACTCTGTTGCTGTTCGCCAACTCTTACACGACCTTGGAGGCGCTGACCGGTCTGATGGTCCGTCTGTCGGCGCTCCCAGCCGCTTGGCGGGCGGCGCGCGAAGGTCTCCTGCCGATAGGACAACTGGTGGAGGAGGGCCTTCGGCTTGGGCCTCCTTCGCATCTCACCCTGTTTCGACGGGCGACGGGCGACATCCCGTGTCCGGCAGGCCCGATTCTGCGAAACAGCCTGATCGTCTTGCCCCTCGGCACCGTCAACCGGGACCCGCTGGTCTTTGCGCTTCCGGATCAATTCAACCCCGCCCGCTCGGGACCGCCCCATCTCGCCTTCGGGGCGGGGCGACACGCCTGCGTCGGCGCCCACCTGGCGCGGAGCCTCCTTCAGACCGGACTTCAGGCTCTGGTGGAGCGGTTGCAAGACTGGCCGCCCGAGGCCGCCGTAACCCCGGTCCCCGGGGCCTTGGGAGGCATGACTATCCGCAACCTGAAGATACCAGCGTCCTCGGTGTCTCTCGGGTGAACCTTGGCCAACGGTTCCCTGTCCGGCGAGCGCCGTGTTGCGGGACAACCACATGTCTAGGCCCGGACACTGTGAGACCTTGCAGTACAGGGCTCCCTGCGGATAGCGTGACAATATCCTGTCGGAGTGTCGTCCGCGTCCTTCTGAGATGCGAGATGCTCGTAGCGGACCGGATTGTCGATTCTTGGAGACGAAGATGCAACACGAAGATGCCCAAGCGACTCCCAAGCCCGCCTTTGAACCATCCGAACTCGTCGATCATGGCGATGCTTCGGAACTCACGCAGAATGGGCCCGGCGGGACTTTCGACGGCGCGAATTATTCCTGAGCCCGGGCACAGGCAGCGTCCTCCCACTTCGTTTAGCCCTACCATGCGGCTCACGCCGTTGCTGGTTGCATGCTGATTTTCAATGGTCTGCGTATCTCGAAGGTCGATGACGACGACGAGGCAGAGTGCGGCGCTGATGTTGTCTGGCGGGTGCGCAGGACGCGGGAGGTTTGCCCCGACCCGGATGCCGGTCCGTGGATCGGCTTGGCTCGGCCCGAGGTGGGCGGGACAGGACGGGGCACCACCCATGTCTATGGCCACGACGGACGCGTGCGCTGCTGTTTTCGCGTCAGCCCTTCTGCAGCCGAAGTCGATTGTCTCGCCACGCCGGAGGTGAGCGGGCGAGACCTGCTCAGCCTGTTCGCGGAGCCGGTTATGCGGACTATTCTGGCTCGCAGGGGCAGTCTTTCCTTCCATGCCGCAGCGCTGGTCCGCGATGGACGCGCCCTGCTGATCGCCGCCGACAAGGGAGCGGGGAAATCGACACTGTCATGGGCCCTGCAACGGCAGGGGTGGCGGTTGTTCGCGGACGATCTCGCCTGCGTCGCGGAGCTCGAAGGTCGCTGGAGTGTCTACCCAGGCCACCGGCAAACCAAGCTCAGCCGACAGACCGCCGCGGCCCTCGGCCTTGTCGGCCTGCAGTCCCGGTTCGATGAGAATCCGGAGGACACCGCCTTCGTGGTCGGCGTCGAAAAATGCGTCCTGCCGATCGACCCCGCACCCATCGCCGCCTCGGCTCCGGTCGCGGCCTTCCTGTTTCTGGCTGCGCGCGATCCCCACGCCAGCAGCCTGCGTTCTAGACCTGCGGCGGGACATGAGACAGTCGGTCTGCTGATCAAGCACGTCACCCGGAATCCAACGGCACACGGCCCGGGTCTGACGCCCTCGCTGCAGACCGCGCTCGGTCGTCTCGCGGGGCAGGCCGCCACCCTGGTCGTCGCCCTTCCCGACTCCCTCGATCTCCTGGAGGACAGCGCGGTCAGGATAGACGCCCTGGTTCCGCATCTCTCCGGCGCCGAACGTCCATGACATCTTCGGCCCCCGCCCCGCCGGAACCAGATTTCCCACTTTCGCCAGTCGGATGCTTGTCGTTGCTGTGGCCTGCGGTGGATGAATGCCTGGTCAGTACCGCCGACCGCGGGCGGCTGGAAGCGGACGCCGCCAAACTGGCCCCTGTCCCGCGCGTGGCACTGGAAATCCGGCTGGGTGAGCGCGACCACGGGGTCGACCTACATCAGTTGTTCACCGCATGGGACGCCGATGCAGGAAACCTGAAGCGCGCTCTCCACAGCGCCGATCAGGCAGCTGTGCGGGATAGCGCGATCGGGCGCTTTCTGGCTGCGTGGGCAGACGATGCCGACGGCCTGCGGACCAGTATAGAGACCATTTATCTGGAATGGGATCGGCCGGGCGACGGCGCGGCTCCGGGAGCGCCGGCCATCTTCTTGCCGGTCCAACGGCGCGTCGATCAGGCAGGGGTCGCGGACCAGCGACACCGCATTCTCGAGTATATCGAGCGACATGGCCTGGGCGGTCCGGAAGGCGGACGACTGATTTCGACGATCTTCCATTCCATTCCCGAGACGCTGTCCATCAGCTTCATCGGACTGATGGCGGGAAGAGCGGACGCGGTGCGCATCAATTTGCGTCAGATCCGGCCGGACGACCTTGCGGGCGTTCTTGCGCGGATCGAATGGCCGGGCGACGTCGCCATCACCACGGATCACTTTCGGCGGCTGGTCGAACGGACCGGACAGGTGGGCGTCGCGCTTGACTACGCGCCTCACCTGCTCGGGACGATCGGTTACGAAGCCCTGCTCGACGGCTTGCCCGAAATCGAGCCCCGCTGGGGGGGGGTGTTCGACGAGCTCAAAGAGACGGGGCTGTGCGCTCCGCAGAAGGCGGCCGCCCTGCTCGCGGCGGGGGTCTTCCGGTACCCGGAGGACCCCGAGCAGCTCTGGCCCACGGCATGGATGGCGGCGACGGCGATGTCACCGGAGCGGTTTACGCCTTGGCTGGAGCAGCGCGTGTCTCACGCCAAAGTCTCGATCTCGGCGGCGGGCGTCGCATCGGCGAAGGCCTATCTGTCGGCACAGCATTTCTGGTCCCGGGGCGGCCGTGATTCCCCGCCGCTGCATCGGGCGTCCCATGGAGGGGAGGACCTGGACGCCGCCAGGGACCGCGCCGGGCGCTTTCTGCTGGCCCATCGCAGCCAGGATGACCTTTGGCGCGACTTCCAGATCGTCAACGGAATGTCAGACGAATGGGTCACCGCCTTCATCGGCTGCGCCTTGGCGGGCGGCGGTGGGCGGGTCTCATGCGATATCCTCCGGCAGACGGCGACCGCACTGGTCCGGCGACAGCGTGCCGATGGCGGCTGGGGATATAACGCACATAGCCCCGCCGACGCCGACAGCACTGCCTGGGCCCTGGAGTTCCTCGGCATGATCAGCTGGGCGGGACCGGAGGCCGAGGCTGGTCTAGCCTTCCTTCGCTCGCATCTCCTTCCGGACGGCGGCTTTGCGACCTATCGGGCCGAAACCAAGGTCCGGTTCGGCGATGGGCGGCTTCACGTTGACGACCGGGGCTGGCGGGGGAGCCACCTTTGCGTGGCCGCCAATGCGGCGAGGTTGCTCGAAGGCACACTGTCGGATTTGCTGGTTTCCAGCCAGGCTGCCGAAGGCTGCTGGAACGCCTATTGGTGGCGACGCGACGCGTTCGCCACCGCGATGGCGGTCGAGGCCCTGCCCCCCGACGCCGACCGGTCGCGTCGCTCGGCTGTTGCATGGGCCCGCGCTCAGCAAACTCCGTCAGTATTCGACCGTGCATGGCTGGCCCGGATCCTTCTCCATGGAGATCCTGACGACCAGATCAGGGCGCAGAGCCTGGCCCGCGAGCTGGCGCGCCAGCAACGGGAGGACGGCGGATGGGACGCAAGTGCCGAAATGCTCTTTCCGGATCCTTCCACGGACCGGCGCGAACCGGACGCGGCGACCTGTCCCGACCATCGCCGCCTGTTCACAGCGGCCTCGGTCATGATGGCCCTCGACCATGTCCTCCGGGCCGGGGGTCCCCACGATGTCTCCTGATCGCAAGACCGTTCAACAGGCGATCGCCTTCCTTACCAGCCTTGATCCCGATGACGTCGCGCGCGCAGACCTCTCTCCGCGACTCGAGCGCGACGCTCTAATACGGATCGCGGCAGACCGGGGCTTTAGGCTGTCGGCAGAGGCGTTGGAGGAAGGATTCCGCGTCCTCATACGCGCCCGGCTTCTGGCCCTCCGGATCTCTAGCGCACCGAAGGAAGAGCTCTGATCTCAGCGCCCGATCGTAGGCAAACGCCAGAGACAGCCGTACCGGCTGGCCGGGTCGGCTTCTTCATGGACAGGTCGCCCGTCCACCTCGACCCAGGCATGAGCGCCGAAGCCGCCTGCCACGCGGGCGCCGACACACAGTTCGGCGACCCGCCGCCGGCGCCGAAGAAGACCGGCGAGCACCAAGGCGCGCGGCAGACATGTGGGGCGGCGGGGAAGCCTTTCGGCGACGGCGGCGATGACCCGGGCCTGCCGTTCCGCGAGGCTGTCGGTGGAAGCCGCCAGCGGTGGGGCCGGAAACCGAGCGCTGATCCACCAGACGATTCCGATGGACCGCTGCATACCCAGAACGCGTATCAGCAGGGACGTACCCATCAGTGCAGCCGCGATTGGAGCTTTGCTCATTCGGTTCCGCCCTTCCCCGGCCATGCGCCCCCTTCCTCAGACGAAGATCAAAGGGGACCAGCATAATCGGCCTCCCGGACTGTGAGTGGGGCTGACTGGTTAACCTCGTCAAATCGAAAGTCGCGCTCTCTAAACGTTTTCTGCACGATTGTTGTCCTGTAGGCGGCCCGAAAACTCAGGCTAGACCGGAAATGTTGCCACACGGCGTGGCGACAGGCGGAGACGCCACCGACCACCGGGAGACCAGACACCGCCGAACTCGTTTGGCCTGACGACACCGCTCGGAGGCATGATCGGGCCTTTAAAGAGACGCCCAACCCAAATACAGTGATGGCGCGAAGCGACCGCGCCTGACGATATCCCACTACAACACGATGAGTGGTTCTTGCTGAAGGGTACGACGGAAGTCTGTATCGCCTTCCTGCGGAAGGACACGCTCCTTCCGCACGTTCACTGGCGCTCGATGACTGAAACTCTTGGATTAGACTGAAGGCGGGGCGACGGCCGGTCGAGCCCGCCGTCGGAAGGCGACATGGCGTCCTGGGCGGAAAGCGGTCTTTGCCCATCGTCTCCAGCGGTATGTTGGGTGCCTCGATCGGGGTACGGTTTGCAGGTATAGCGGAGGTCGAGATTTCGCCGGTTCCCACGTTAAAGTGCGCATCTTAGGGAACGCACACATGACCCCTTCGGGCGAGAAGGGGAAGGGGCTGTGTAGCCGTAAATTTGGGACGGCTTGGGCTGGTGAAAGCCATGCCAGCATTGATATCTCCCCCTCATCTTCCCTAGCCTTCGTAATGCGGGGGTCAGGTGTTCGAGTCACTAGGCGGCACCACTTCCTTTCATGACCCCATCCCCCGTTGTTCGTCATCTTCCGGGCCTCGTTGCCACTCTGGCCTTCGTCGCGCTGATTGTGCTGGGCGCGCGGGTGGATGTGGCCGTGCCGGGATCGCCGGTACCGCAGTCGTTGCAGACGCTGGCGGTGCTGGCCGCCGGGCTGACGTTGGGGCCGCGATCGGGGTTGGCGGCAGGTCTTCTCTATCTGGCGGCGGGAGCGCTGGGCCTGCCGGTGTTTGCGGGCGGGGCCTCGGGGCTGTCCGCTCTGACCGGGCCGACCGCCGGCTATCTGGTCGGCTTTCCGCTGGCGGCTCTGCTGGTCGGAGCCGGCGGCCGCACCCTGTCCCCCGGCCCCATGTGGCGCACGATGCTGCGCGTCTTTGCCCTCGGGCTGGCCGGTCATCTGTTGATTCTGGCGCTCGGCTGGGCGGGCCTCAGCCTCCGTATCGGGGCGGCTGAAGCGTTGTCGGCAGGGGTCACGCCGTTTCTGTGGGGCATGGCGGTCAAGTCGGCGGCGCTGGCGCTGATCGCGCCCCAGCTGACGCGCCTACGAGACCGCTTGAACATATAAGCATATCTTTATATGTCTGGCGGCCGCCCATTCCTGGCGTCCATGACCTGCGGAGTTCGCCCCTTGTCCCGTACCTCCTTCCATTTCACCTCGGAAAGCGTTTCCGAGGGACACCCCGACAAGGTCTCGGACCGCATCTCGGACACCATCGTTGACCTGTTCCTGTCGAAGGACCCTGAGGCCCGCGTGGCCTGCGAGACCCTGACCACCACCAATCGCGTGGTGCTGGCCGGCGAGATCCGCGGCAAGGGCATCTGGGAGAACGGCACCTGGGCCCCCGGGATCGAGGCCGAGATTGAACAGGTGGTGCGCGCCGCCGTGCGCGACATTGGCTATGAGCAGGACGGCTTCCACTGGGAGACGCTGACATTTTCCAACTATCTGCACGGCCAGTCGGTGGACATCGCCGTCGGCGTCGACGCCGCCGACGGCAAGGACGAGGGCGCGGGCGATCAGGGCATCATGTTCGGCTATGCCTCGAACGAAACGCCCGAGCTGATGCCGGCCACCCTGGCCTACAGCCACCGCATCCTCCGCCGTCTGGCAGAGCTGCGACACGGCGGTGAGAAGGCACTGGAGCCTGACGCCAAGAGCCAGGTCACCCTGTTCTACGAGAACGGCCTGCCGGTGCGCGCCACCTCGATCGTGGTCTCCACCCAGCACGCCAAAGGCATGTCGCAGGGCGATGTGGCGGCTCTGGTCAAGCCGGTGGTCGAAGATGTCCTGCCCAAGGGCTTCATCACCAATGAGACCGTCTGGCACATCAATCCGACCGGCGTGTTCGAGATCGGCGGTCCGGACGGTGACTCGGGCCTGACCGGCCGCAAGATCATCGTCGACACCTATGGCGGGGCGGCCCCGCACGGTGGCGGGGCTTTCTCTGGCAAGGATCCGACCAAGGTCGACCGCTCGGCGGCCTATGCCTGCCGCTACCTGGCCAAGAATGTCGTGGCGGCGGGTCTGGCCGACCGCTGCACCATCCAGCTCAGCTATGCCATCGGCGTGGCCAAGCCTCAGTCGATTCACGTCGATCTGCACGGCACGGGCAAGATTTCGGAGACGGTGCTTGAAGAGAAGCTGCTGGGCCTGATCGGCGGCGGCACCCCGCGCGCCATCCGCCAGCACCTGGGCCTCAACAAACCCATCTATGCCCGCACTGCCGCCTATGGCCATTTCGGCCGCGAGCCCGAGGCCGACGGAGGGTTCAGCTGGGAGAAGACCGATCTGGTCGATCAGCTGAAGGCGCTGGCCTGACCGCACGCGCGGCCGCCCTTTTCCCTGCAGCGACTGACGTCTAAGGAGCGGTCATGTCCGACCTCTCTTCCCACGGCCCGATCCGCAGTTTTGGCCGCATCAAGTCGCGCGCGCTGAAGCCGCGTCAGGCGGCGCTGTTTGACACCCTGTTGCCGGCGGTGGCCCTGCCTGATCCCGCCGACGGCCCGCTGGATCCCGTCGCCATCATGCCCGGGGCTCGCGCGGTCTGGCTCGAGATCGGCTTTGGCGGGGGCGAGCATCTGGCGGGGCAGGCCGCGCGCCACCCCGAGACCCTGATGATTGGCTGCGAGCCCTTCCTGAACGGCGTCGGCTCGGCCCTGCGCCATATCGAGGAGGCCGGACTGAAGAATGTTCGCATTCACGCCGATGACGCGCGCGCGGTACTGGCGGCCTTGCCGGACGCCTCGGTCGACCATGTGCTGATCCTGTTTCCCGACCCCTGGCCCAAGGCGCGCCATGCCAAGCGGCGACTGGTCCAGGCCGACGTCGCGGCGGAGCTGGCCCGCATCCTGAAGGTCGGCGGACGCCTGCGCTTCGTCACGGACTGGAAGGCCTACGCTGACTGGGCGCTGGCGCGGTTTCTGGAGACGCCGGGTCTGGTCTGGATGGCCGAGGCCGCCGATGACTGGCGTACGGCCCCCGCCGACCACATCCGCACCCGTTATGAGGACAAGCGTCTGGGCGACACCGATCCGGTCTTTTTGCTCTTTGAACGACGGGCGGCACCGGCGGCCTGACGCTCGGCAAAGGCGTGGATGAAGGCGTACTGGCTGTCCATCTCGGGCACGGTGCGCCCGCGCGCGGCCCCGACCCGAAGCACCGCCTCATCCGGGTGCAGTCCCCCGGCCACCAGAAGACAGCAGGCCAGCGTGGGCGCGCGACCCAGACCGGCATTGCAGTGGATGACCATCCGCTCGCCCGCCTCCAGACGCTTGCGCAGCCGTTTCACCAGACGGTCAAAGGCCGCGACGTCCGGCGGCACGTCATGGTCGGGCACCGGCAGGTTGTCGAAGGCCACGCCGTGCGCCTTGCAGACCTCGGCCTCGCGGACGATGTCCAGCCGCTCGACCTCTTCGGGCTCCAGCAGGGTCACGACCCGGTCGACATAGCCCAGATTGGCGACCAGCACAGCCTCCATGGCCTCGCCGCCGGGCGGCCGTCGCGACACGCCGAGGCTGCCGGGCGTGTCCTGCGGTATCCAGTGAATCTCCATGGGATGGCGTCTAGGCGAGCCGGTAAAAAAAGCAAACACCCCAAAGGGGCTGACAAGCCCGGCCGGGGGCGCTATATGGCGGGCCACATCGTTAGACCGGCGTCAAACGGCGTCGTGATCAAGCGGCGGCCCTGAGACGGTCGGCCGCTTTTTTATTGGGAGTACGCCCCGCGTGCGCGCAAGGACCGCCGAAGACCGCGCCCTGATCGAGATGATCGATCCCGTCGCCGAAACGCTCGGTCTGGCGGTGGTGCGTGTGCGGCTGATGGGTGGCACCCTGCGCCGTCGCCTGCAGGTCATGGCCGAACGTCCGGTCGATAATGACATCTCGGTCGAGGAATGCGCCCGGCTGAGCCGCGCCATCTCGGAAGTGTTCGACGCTGCCGACCCGATCGCCGGCGAATATCTGCTGGAGGTTTCCTCGCCCGGTATCGACCGGCCGCTGACCCGGCTGTCCGATTTCGACCTGTTCGAGGGCTATGAGGCGCGACTGGAAACCGATCGCATGATCGAGGGCCGAAAGCGCTTCAAGGGAATTCTGGCCGGCACCGACGAGGGCCATGTCGCCATCGACCTGGACGGCGAGACGGACACGGCCCTGATCCCCTTTGACTGGCTGGTGGATGCCAAGCTGGTCCTGACCGACGAACTGATGAAGGCGGGGGCTGAGAAGCGCGCCGCCCGAAATGCTTCTGACACCGACACCAACTCTACCGACTTCGAGGACTGACCCATGGCCGTGACCGGCGTTTCCGCAAACCGACTCGAACTGCTGCAGATCGCCAATGCGGTGGCGCAGGAGAAGAATATCGACCGGGAGATCGTCATCGAGGCGATCGAGGAGGCCATCCAGAAGGGGGCCAAGTCGCGCTATGGGGCCCACCACGACATCCGTGCGAGTCTGGACGGCAAGACCGGCGAGCTGTCGCTGACCCGCCACGTGACCATCGTCGAGGATGACTGGCAGCCCGAGGACGAGCTGGAAGAGTTCAATGACAGCGCCATGGTGCGCCTGAAGGACGCCCTGAAGCGCGACCCCGAGGCGGTCGTCGGCAAGGAATATGTCGAGGAGCTTCCGCCGTTCGAATTCGGCCGCGTCCAGACCCAGATGGCCCGTCAGGTCGTCACCGGAAAGGTCCGCGAGGCCGAGCGCGCCAACCAGTACGAAGAGTTCAAGGACCGCGTCGGCGAGATCGTCAACGGCACCGTCAAGCGCGTCGAATACGGCAACACCATCGTCGATCTGGGCCGCGGCGAGGGCATCATGCGCCGCAATGACTCGATCCCGCGCGAGCTGTTCAACATCGGCGACCGCATCCGCACCTACATCTATGACGTCCGCCCCGAGGCCAAGGGTCCGCAGGTCATGCTGAGTCGCGCCCACCCGGGCTTCATGGCCAAGCTGTTCGCCCAGGAAGTGCCCGAGGTCTATGACGGCGTGATCGAGATCCGCGCCGCCGCCCGCGACGCCGGTTCGCGCGCCAAGATGGCCGTGCTGTCGAACGATAGCTCGATCGACCCGGTCGGCGCCTGCGTCGGTATGCGCGGGTCGCGGGTGCAGGCGGTCGTGGCCGAGCTTCAGGGTGAGAAGATCGACATCATCCAGTGGAACCCGGATGAGCCGACCTTCATCGTGAATGCCTTGGCTCCCGCCGAAGTCTCCAAGGTCGTGCTGGATGAAGAGGCCGACCGCGTCGAGGTGGTCGTGCCCGACGAGCAGCTGTCGCTGGCCATCGGCCGTCGCGGCCAGAACGTCCGTCTCGCCTCCCAGCTGACCGGCTGGCAGATCGACATCATCACCGAGACCCAGGACTCCGAGCGTCGCCAGCGCGAGTTCGCCGAGCGCACCACCCTGTTCCAGGAAGCGCTGGACGTGGACGAGGTGATCGCCCAGCTGCTGGTCACCGAAGGCTTTGCCACGGTCGAGGATCTGGCCTTTGTCGAGCCCTATGAAATCTCGGATATCGAAGGCTTTGACGAGGAAACGGCCGAGGAGCTGCAGGCCCGCGCCCGTGACTTCCTTGACCGTCAGGCCGCCGAGCAGGACGCGAAACGCAAGGAACTGGGCGTCGAGGACGGCGTGCTGGACGTACCGGGCGTGACCCTGCCGATGGCGGTTGCCCTGGGCGAGAACGGTGTGAAGACGGTCGAGGATCTGGCCGATCTGGCCACCGACGAAGTCCGCGGCGGCTATGAGATGAAGAACGGCGAGCGGGTCAAGCTGGCCGGCGTGCTGGAGAGCTTCAACCTGGCCCAGGAAGAGGCCGAACTGCTGATCCTGCAGGCCCGCGTCGCCGCCGGCTGGATCGATGCCTCGGAACTGCCGCAGCCCGAACCCGAGCCCGAATATGAGGTCGAGGACGGCGAGGAATCCTATGACGCCGACACCGTCTTTGCCGGGTCGAACGCAGACGACGAAACGGTAGAGGAAGGCGAGGGTGAGACTCTCGACACCCTCGACGCCGACCTCGACGACCGCGACGCGTGATGGGAGACCGGACCGTCCATGGGGCTCGCCGAAGCACAGGCTGAACGGGAACGCCGCGATCTGGTCACGCGCCAGGTCATGGATGAGTCTGCCCTGATCCGCTTCGTCGTGGGCCCGGACGGTCAGGTTGTGCCCGATCTGGCGCGCAAGCTGCCGGGCCGTGGCCTGTGGGTGGCCGCTGACCGCGCCTCGATCACGGCGGCCGGCAAGGGCCTGTTTTCGCGGGCCGCCAAGGCCCCGGTTCAGGCCTCGCCCGATCTTGCCGATCAGGTTGAAAGCCTGCTGGTCCGGCGCTGTCTCGAGCAACTGGGGCTTGCCCGGCGCGAAGGCGTGCTTATCTCGGGTTTCGAGAAATCGGCCGCTGCGATCAAGGGCGGCCGGGCCGCCTGGCTGGTCGAGGCTGCCGACGGCGCGCGCGACGGACGCCAGCGTCTGATCGGGCTGATGCGGCACACATCCCGTCCCGTGGGCCTGTGCGGTGCATTCGGGGCGGAAGAATTGAGTTTGGCCCTGGGGCTGGAAAATGCGATACACAGCGTGCTGCTTGCAGGCGGACGCGCGGATCGCTGGACCCTTGAGGTCACCAGATTGGCGGGTTTTCGTCCGCTTCATCCGCGGGAGTGGGATCGGGCCGGGCCCGGCCACACCTCCGGGGACGGACCGAACGACCCTTGTGACGATGGGCTCCCTGGCGGGCCCGGGCAGGCTGTGGACGGGCAGGGTTCCGACTCCTGAAAGGGAGGCGGGGCGCGCTCGCCCTTTTGTGTTTGATACGTGGCGTCGGGATTGTCCCGGCGTCCAGACGAAGCGACCGGATGACCGACGAGAACGACAAGACCCAGGACGGCAAGAAGACCGAGACCTCCGGCGCCACAGGCGCAGGCAAGGCGAGCTCGGGCACCGCGACTCCGCAAACGGGACCGCGTGCACCGCTGAGCCTGAAGCCGCGTGCGACGGGCTCCGTCTCGACCGGCACGGTCCGCCAGAGCTTCAGCCACGGCCGCACCAAGACGGTCGTGGTCGAGACCAAGCGTCGCGCTGGTGCGCCGGCCCAGCCGCGCACCCAGGGCTTTGATGTCGCCGGGCGTCGCCCCGCGCCGCCTCGGGCAGAAGCGCCTGCGCCGCGCCCGACCGATGCCGGTGGGCTGTCGTCCGAAGAACAGGAAGCGCGCCGCCGCGCCATCGAGGCCGCCCAGGCCGAACGCGCCGCCCGCGAAAAGGCGGAAGCTGCCGAGCGCGCCAGGCGCGAGGAAGCCACGCGCAAGCAGGCTGAAACGGCACAGAGCGAAGCCGCCGCAGCCAAGGCCGCAGCCGAGGCCGCCCGCGCTGAAGCCGCCAAACTGGGCGCGGCTGCGCCCAGGCTTGCCGCAAAAGCGACCTCGGCCAATCCCGAGGCTCCGGCCAAGGCTGAACCGGTCGCCGAAAAGCCGACACCGGCCCCGGCCGCACCCGAAGCCCCGGCCCGACCGGCGCGCCCCGCGGTCAACTTTGGTCAGCGTGTGCCCAAGCCGGGCCAGCAACGTCGTGAAGCCCCCGAGCGCCCCGCCTTTGGGGGTCGGTCGGCGCGCGAGGTCGCCCTCAGCGGCCCGCCGGGAGGCGCCGCAGGACGGCCCCGCGTGCCCAGCGAGCCCGTTCGATATTCCGCCAATGCCCCGCGCCCGGCGCCGGGTGGTGCAGGTGGGCGCGGCGCTCCCGCCGGTCGCGGCGCGCCGGCCGCCGCCCCGGCTACGCCCGAGGTCTCGCGTCCCAGCCGGTCCGCCGGTGGATTTGCCGGTCGTGCCGGTCGTCCGGATGACGACCGGGATCGCCGTTTCTCGGACGCCGGTCCGGGCAAGGCCATCAGCCGCACGCGTGGCGAGCCCAAGCGTCGCGAAGGCCGCCTGACCATCCAGGCCCTGGCCGGGGGAGACGAGGACGCCGCCGAGCGGATGCGCTCGCTGGCCTCGGTGCGCCGCGCCCGCGAACGCGAGAAGGAAAAGCGCAAGGGCGGCACGTCGGAAGTGCCGAACCGTCCGCGCGAAGTGGTCATCCCCGACGTCATCACCGTCGGTGATCTGGCCAACCGGATGGCCGTGCGCGGCGTCGACATCGTCAAATTCCTGATGCGTCAGGGCATGATGATGAAGATCAATGATGTGATCGATTCCGACACCGCCGAACTGGTGGCCGACGAATACGGCATGACCGTCAAGCGGGTGTCGGAGTCCGACGTTGAGGAGGGCTTCCTGGCCGAGGCGGACGACGCCGATGCCACCACGCCGCGCCACCCGGTCGTGGCCGTCATGGGTCACGTCGACCACGGCAAGACCAGCCTGCTGGACGCCCTGCGCACAACGGATGTCGCCACCGGTGAGGCCGGCGGCATCACCCAGCACATCGGCGCCTATCAGGTTCGTCTGAAGGACGACCAGCGCGTCACCTTCCTCGACACGCCCGGCCACGCGGCCTTCTCGGCCATGCGGGCGCGCGGCGCCAATGTCACCGACATCGTCATCCTGGTGGTGGCGGCCGACGACGGCGTCATGCCCCAGACGATCGAGGCCATCCAGCACGCCAAGGCCGCCGAGGCGCCCCTGATCGTGGCCGTCAACAAGATCGACAAGCCCGGGGCCAATCCGCAGAAGGTCATCAACGAGCTGCTGCAGCATGAGGTGATCGCCGAGAGCCTGGGCGGCGACACCCAGGTCATCGAGGTGTCGGCCAAGGAACGCACCAATCTGGACGGACTGCTGGAGGCCATTCTGGTCCAGGCCGAAGTCATGGACCTGCGCGCCAATCCCGACCGTTCGGCCGAGGGCGTGGTCATCGAGTCCAAGCTGGACAAGGGTCGCGGCCCCGTCGGCACCGTTCTGGTCAAGCGCGGCACCCTGCGTCGCGGCGACATCGTCGTGGCCGGCTCGGCCTGGGGCAAGGTTCGCGCCCTTCTGGACGAGCGTAACGCCCAGCTGGAAGAGGCCGGGCCTTCGGTTCCGGTCGAGATCCTGGGCCTGGACGAGCCGCCGTCGCCCGGCGAAGTGTTCGCCGTGGTCGAGACCGAAGCCCGCGCCCGTGAGCTGACCGACTTCCGTGAGCGCAAGCAGCGCGAGAAGGCGACCGCCGCCAACCCCGTGTCGCTGGCCGACATGATGGCCAAGCTGGGTACGCAGAAAATCAACGAGCTGCCGGTTGTCATCAAGGGCGACGTTCAGGGGTCCACCGAAGCCATTGCCGGGTCGCTGCAGGCCATGGGCAATGACGAGGTTCGCGCCCGCGTGGTCTTCCAGGGCGCCGGCGGCATCACCGAGAGCGACGTCAACCTGGCCAAGACGGCGGGGGCCCCGATCCTGGGCTTCAACGTCCGCGCCTCGAAGCAGGCACGGGAACTGGCTGATCGGGAAGGGGTGGAGATCCGCTACTACTCGATCATCTATGACCTGCTGGACGACATGAAGGGTGTCCTGTCGGGCATGCTGGCGCCGATCCAGCGCGAAACCTGGCTGGGCAATGCCAAGGTGCTGCAGGTGTTCGACATCTCGAAGGTCGGCAAGATCGCCGGCTGCCGGGTGGCCGAAGGCGTGGTCCGCAAGGGCGCCCGCGTCCGGATCGTCCGCGACGATATCGTCGTGCTGGAACTGGGCACGCTCAACACGCTCAAACGCTTCAAGGATGAGGTCAACGAAGTGCCCTCGGGCCAGGAATGCGGCATGCAATTCCAGGGCTTTCAGGACATCAAGGAAGGCGACCTCATCGAGTGCTTCACCGTCGAGGAGATCAAGCGCGAGCTGTAATCGCGCCTGATCGCCCGCTGTCCGGAGACCGCCATGAAACGTCTTGCCACAGGCCTTCTGTTGCTTGCCTTCATGGTCGGCCCGGCAGCGGCGGAAACGCGCTTCTGGGCCTATGACGCGTCCGACCGCGTAACCCAGGCCCTGACGCAGGGCATCACGATCGAGATCCGCCGCAACTTCTTTGGCGCCGTCAGCGTCCAGCGTCTCTTCTCGACCACGGCACGCGGCTCGGCCGAGATCCGTCGCGGCGGGCCTCATGAGACACGGGCCGCCTTGCCTGCCGGGGTTCGGGCCAATGACGTCTATGGCATCGTCAAGGAAGGCGACGGCCGGGGTCTGGTCCGGGCGCTTTGCCCCGGCGCCGACGACGCCTGGCTGCTGACCGGCCGCATCCGTCAGGGCGATCCCATCACCCTGCACGCCGTGGGCCGCTGGACCGACGGCACCTACCGCCACTGTGTGACGCTCAGCTACACCTATCGCGGCGAATGGACCCTGCCCGAGGGCGCGGCGCCGCAGCCTGACGAAACCTCGCCCTCGACGCGATAGGGCTTTCGAACCGTCATGGATCGCTGTTAGCGTTAATCCATGTGCTCCGACCCGTCCTGCCAGAGCGCCGCATGAGACGCCTCCTCGACCTGTTCGGAGTGCTGGTCCTTGTGCTGCTCCTCTCCGCCTTTGACGAGCGCGGTGCCGAGCAGACGGTCTCTCGTGCGCGCGCAGAGCTGGCCGACGTCTGGACGCGTGTCTCCGGGGCAGAAGCTCCCGCGCCGGGCCTGCCGATCCGGGCGGCGGATCACGCCCTGCGCGGGCCATTTATCGCCGCCGGTGAGTCCACACCCTGGCCACTGCTGCACGCCGACGGGGCGCAGCTTGAGATCACCGGACTGGGCACCCTGCAGACCCGTCCGCTCCGCATCGCGACCGGGTCGGAGCCGCCCTTCACTGCCGTAGGCCTGCCTGCAGGACAGCAGGTCGAGCTTCGAGAGATCACCGACCTTGAACCTTCTGCCGGCAGCCAGCCGCTGTGCGCCGAATTCCCGGCCCGCTATCTCGCGCTGGTGGTTCAGGGCCAGACCCTGCGCCTGCTGGCCTATGCCGACCGGCCCGAGGGCGACGCCCGGGCTTGCGCCGACCTCGCCTTCCATATTCCCTGAGCTCCTGACAGTGCGGAGATGAGCATGGGCGGGGCAATCCGCATCCTGATCGCGGGACTGGTCGGGGTGATCCTCGGACTGATCAGCTGGTCCGAAACAGGGCCGCAGCAGCCGCTCGCCGGGGCGGACGCGGTGCCGGTGCGGATCGACAGCAACGGCTTTCACACCGATCTGGTCATGGAGCGTGCACCCCTGATCGCGCGGGGCGGGCCGCTGGCGGATCTGGTGGCCGATCTGGGGCCGGGAGAGGCCGTGCGGATCGGCTGGGGCGATGCCCGCTTCTATGTCGACCAGAGCCCCGTGACGTCCCGACTGCCCGACGGCGTGCGTGCCCTGTTCGCGCCCGACAATCCCTCGGTCGTCATGCTGAGCCCGCTCAGCCGGTTGCAGCCCGGGCGAAATTCCGACCGGCAGGTTGAGCTGCGCCTGTCGCCCGACGCCTTTGAGGCCCTGGTGGCCCGGATCGAGGCGTCTCTGGACCTGCCGGGAGGCCGGCCCCGACTCAGCGCCACCGGACCGGACGGGCGCACGCGCTTCTATGCCTCGACCGAAACCTTCTGGATCGGGCGGATGTGCAACCGCTGGACTGCCGAGGTACTGGAGGCCGCCGGCCTGACCGTTCATCCCGGTCGGACGATCGTCGCCGGGGCCGTACTGGCCGATGCCCGGGCGGCCGCCACGCTGGACACCGCCCGCACGGACGACTAAACCGCGCCCCCTTATCCGCTGGCCCGCCTGCCAGACGCCGCTGATCGAGAGAGACGAGCCATGAGCCGACGCAAACACAGCGACACGGCCGGCCACGGCCCCAGCCAGCGCCAGCTGCGCGCCGCCGAACTGGTCCGCCACGCCCTGGTCGACATCCTGCGCGAGGAAGACATTCACGATGAGGCCCTGTCCGGCGTGTCGGTGACGGTCACCGAGGTGCGCCTGTCGCCGGACCTCAAGCACGCCACCTGTTTCGTCGAACCTCTGGGCGCCGGCATTGAAACCGCCCCCGTGGCCGGCCATGAGAGCGAAGTGGTCAAGGCGCTGAATGCCCACGCCAAATTCCTGCGTGGCCTGCTGGGCCGGCGCATCGACATGAAGTTCACGCCCGACCTGCGTTTCCGTCACGACGAGAGCTTCGAGGTCGCCGCCCGCATGGACGCCCTGCTGGCCGACCCGCGCGTGCAGGCCGATCTGCGGGACGACGGGGACGAGACCGACTGATGGCCCGTCGCAAGCGCGGGCAGGTCGTCAACGGCTGGGTCTGCCTCGACAAGCCGCTCGAGATGGGCTCGACCCAGGCGGTCTCGATCGTCCGGCGCCTGTTCGAGGCGCAGAAGGCCGGTCATGCCGGGACGCTGGACCCGCTGGCCACCGGCATCCTGCCGATCGCCCTGGGCGAGGCGACCAAGACCGTGCCCTTCATGATGGACGCCGAAAAGGTCTATCGCTTCACGGTGACCTGGGGGGTGTCGACCGACAGTGTGGACGCCGAGGGTGTCGAGATCGCGCGCTCGGACGTGCGGCCGTCGCGGGAGGCGGTCGAGGCGGCCCTGCCCGCCTTTGTCGGCGAGATCGAGCAGGTGCCGCCGCGCTTCTCCGCCATCAAGGTCGACGGCCAGCGCGCCTATGACCTTGCGCGGGACGGCGAGGAATTCGAGCTGAAGGCCCGCCGCGTGACCATTCATGAGGCAGCGATCACGGCGCCCGACACCGACAGCGTCGAGATCACGGTTCGGACCGGCAAGGGCGTCTATATCCGCTCGCTGGCGCGGGATCTGGCGGCCATGCTGGGGGCCGAGGGGCATGTTACGGCGCTGCGGCGCGAGCAGGTGGGGCCGTTTTCGACCGAATCGGCGGTCACACTGGATATTCTGCGGGAAATGGTGCATAGGGGCGCCGCCTCGGAAGGTCTTCTTCCGGTCGCGACCGCTCTGGACGACATCCCGGATCTGGCCGTGACCGCGACGGATGCCTTCTCGCTTCGGCAGGGACGGCCGATCCTTCTGCTTCCCCGACAGATCGAAACCCTGAAGGCCCGGCTCATGCCCGGCTCGCGGACCGTTTCGGCCTTCGAGGACGGAACCCTGGTCGCCCTCTGTCAGATGCGGGCCGGTCGGCTTGAACCCGACCGCGTATTCAATCTCCAATAAGGAGTTCTACGATGTCGATTACGCCTCAACGCAAGGCCGAAGTCATCACTGAAAACGCTCGCGGCGCCGCTGATACCGGTTCCGCCGAAGTGCAGGTCGCCATCCTGACCGAACGGATCGCCAACCTGACCGAGCATTTCAAGACCCACAAGAAGGACAACCACAGCCGTCGCGGCCTGCTCAAGCTGGTGTCGCAACGCCGGGGCCTTCTGGACCACCTCAAGAAAGTCGATGAAGGCCGTTATACCGCCCTTATCGAAAAGCTGGGCCTGCGCCGCTAGGGCCAGGTGACGGAAGGGGCCGCCTTCGGGGGGCCCTTTCTCTTATCCGCCGCAGGGCGGACCGGAGGCAGCACGCCTCCACGACGCGAGGGCCACGCCGGTCCTCTTCCAACCCGCCCGGATGCGACGGCGTATCCGGGTTCCTGGGCCCGAAGGACTGAGACAAGCCCTGACTGTCCGCCCCCATCGGCAATCCGGCCGTGGGATACGAAAGAGAAAATATGTTCGATATCAAACGCAAGACCATCGAGTGGGCCGGACGCCCGCTGACGCTGGAAACGGGCCGCATCGCCCGTCAGGCGGATGGCGCGGTTCTGGCCACCTATGGCGAGACCGTGGTGCTGGCCACCGTTGTCTATGGCCGCGCGCCCAAGCCCGGCCTCGATTTCTTCCCCCTGACGGTCAACTATCAGGAAAAGACCTTTGCCGCGGGCCGCATCCCCGGCGGCTATTTCAAGCGTGAAGGTCGGCCGACCGAGAAGGAAACCCTGGTTTCCCGCCTGATCGACCGTCCGATCCGTCCCCTGTTCGTCAAGGGCTTCAAGAACGAGACCCAGGTGGTCGTCACCGTTCTCCAGCACGATCTGGAAAATGACCCGGACGTGGTCGGCATGGTCGCGGCCTCGGCCGCCCTGACCATCTCGGGTGTGCCCTTCATGGGCCCGATCGGCGGCGCGCGCGTCGGCTATATCAACGGCGAGCTGGTTCTGAACCCGACGCTGGACCAGATGCCGGATTCCGACCTCGACCTGTTCGTGGCCGGCACCCAGGACGCCCTGATGATGGTCGAGTCCGAGGCCAAGGAACTGTCGGAAGACACCTTCCTCGAGGCCCTGATGTTCGCGCACCGCGGCATGCAGCCGGTGATCGATGCCATCATCGACCTGGCCGAACACGCCGCCAAGGAGCCGTTCGACTTCACCGCCGAGGATCACTCGGACGTCGTCGCCTCGATCAAGAAGCTGGTCGGCGACGACATCAAGGCCGCCTATACCCACCAGGCCAAGCACGCCCGCCACGAGGCGGTCGGTGCCGCCAAGAAGAAGGCCGCCGAGGCTCTGGTGAAGACCGAAGAGAACGCGGACGGCGTCGAGCCGGCCAGGTTCGCCGCCGCCTTCAAGGAATGTGAGGCCGAGGTCCTGCGTCGCGACATCATCGAGAACAGCCACCGCGTTGACGGTCGCGCCCTCGACAAGGTCCGTCCGATCGTCTCGGAAGTCGGCGTCTTCCCGCGGACCCACGGTTCGGCCCTGTTCACCCGCGGTGAAACCCAGGCCATCGTCGTCGCCACCCTGGGCACCGGCGAGGACGAGCAGTACATCGACGCCCTGACCGGGACGTACAAGGAGAAGTTCCTCCTGCACTACAACTTCCCCCCGTATTCGGTCGGGGAAACGGGCCGCATGGGCGGCGCCGGTCGTCGCGAAATCGGTCACGGCAAGCTGGCCTGGCGTGCCATTCGCCCGATGCTGCCGTCGTCGGAAGAATTCCCCTACACCATCCGTCTGGTGTCGGAGATCACCGAGTCGAACGGTTCGTCGTCGATGGCCACGGTCTGCGGATCGTCGCTGGCCCTGATGGATGCCGGTGTGCCGCTGAAGAAGCCGGTCTCGGGCATCGCCATGGGCCTGATTCTCGAGCCCTCGGGCGAGTTCGCCATCCTGTCGGACATTCTGGGTGACGAGGATCACCTGGGCGACATGGACTTCAAGGTGGCCGGCACCCGTGACGGCATCACCAGCCTGCAGATGGATATCAAGGTCGCCGGTATCACCGAGGAGATCATGAAGAAGGCCATCGCCCAGGCGTCGGCCGGCCGTCTGCACATCCTCGACGAGATGGACAAGGCCATCGACGGCGCCCGCACCGAGCTGGGCGAGTTCGCGCCCAAGATCGAGCAGATCAAGATTCCGGTCGACAAGATCCGCGATGTGATCGGCACCGGCGGCAAGATCATCCGCGAGATCGTCGAAAAGACGGGCGCCAAAGTCAACATCGAGGACGACGGCACGGTCAAGATTGCCGCGTCGGAACAGGAAAAGATCGACGCCGCCAAGGACTGGATCAAGTCGATCACCTCCGAGCCCGAGCCCGGCATGATCTATTCCGGCAAGGTCGTGAAGGTCGTCGACTTCGGCGCCTTTGTGAACTTCTTCGGCGCCAAGGACGGTCTGGTCCACGTCAGCCAGATCGCTCTGGAGCGCGTCGCCAACCCGGCCGACGTCCTGTCGGAAGGTCAGGAAGTCAAGGTCAAATTCCTGGGCTTCGACGATCGCGGCAAGACCAAGCTCAGCATGAAGGTCGTCGATCAGGAAAGCGGTGAGGACATCACCGACAAGATCAACGCCGAACGCGCCGAACGCGGCGAGCCGCCGCTGTCGGACGACACGGGCGGCCGTCCCAAGCGGGACGGCGACGGTGGTAGCCGTGGTCGCGGTCGTCGTCGCGACTGATTGCTGATCCATGATTGAGGAAAAGGCCCCGTCGGAAACGCCGGGGCCTTTTTCTTGGGCGTTCCGGGCCTGACGGGTTGTCAAGGGATGCGGGCGACGCGGCCAATCGGTCTCGCCAATTGAACCGGACAGGGGGCTGGCGACACCTTATCTTTCCGAGAGCGGGAGTGTTCCTTCATGTCGGCGGATCGCATCGACAAGGCCCGGCTGTTCGAGGCCTATCTGGTCGCCGCCGCGCGAACCGGAGATGCAGCGGCGCGGGCGCGGCTGGTCGAGGCGTGGCAGCCGCGGCTGGTCGGGCATGCCTGGCGATTGACGGGCGACACGGAGATGGCCCGCGAGGCGGTGCAGGACGGCTGGGTCGAGATCCTGAGGGGCTTGTCAGCGCTGCGGGATGAGATGGCCTTTCCGGCGTGGGCGCTGCGGATTGTGACCCGGCGGTGCCGGCGACTGGGCGGGCGGCGGGGACGGGAACGGGCGCGACAGTCGCCGCTGGACGACCAGATGTCGCTGACCGAGCCGGACGTCGCGACAGGGCCCGATGTGCTGGCGCGTCGGCACGTGCGGGAGGCCATCCGAGCCCTGCCGCCCGACCAGAGGGCGGCCCTGGCGCTGGTCTACCTGCACGAGCTGAGCGTGGCCGAGGCGGCGCTGGCCCTCGATGCCCCCGAGGGCACGATCAAGACGCGACTGATGCATGCGCGGCGAAAGCTGCGCGACCACCTGACCCTTCAAGGAGTGACCCCATGACCGACGATATCGACACCCTGATCGCCAACACCCTCAAGGACGAGGACCGCGCCCTGCTGGCCCGCGCCGGGGCCGAGCCCGGCTACTTCCGTCAGATCGGCGAGGTGTTCACCGGGCCGACCGGCTGGCCTACGATGGTGCTGGTTGTTGCCCAGACGGTGATGTTCATCGCCGGTGTCTGGGCCGCCTGGAAATTCTTCCACGCCGCCGAGGCCCTGGAAGCCCTGCGTTGGGGCCTGCCGTCGGCCGTGCTGATCCTCGGCTCGCTGGTCGTGAAGCTGTCGGTCTGGCCGGCCATCCATGCCAACCGGACGATCCATGCGCTCAGGCGGCTGGAGTTGCAGCTGGCCTTGCGCCGGCAGGACTGATCCGGGTCAGCCCCCCCTGAGCCTACCCTCGGGCCTTCACGCGACGGAAAATGTCGGCGGCGGTCTCGGGCCCCAGCTCATAGTTGAGGGTCTGGCGCGCCTTGCCGTCCGGACCCATCAGCCAGATGGCGAGGGAGTGGTTCATCGTATAGGCCTCGCCCTCGCCGGACTTGCTGTAGAAGACGTCATAGGCATCGGCGGCGGCGGCCACCTGTTCCGGCGTGCCGGTCAGGCCGATGACGCCCTCGGGAAAGCCGTCGGACGACAGATAGTCCTTGAGCGCCTGCGGCGTGTCGCGGGCGGGATCAACCGACACGAAGATCATCTGCAGATCCTCGCCCTGGGGGCCCAGTTCCGTCTTGAGCGCCTGAAGGAAGGCCAGGGTGGTCGGGCAATAGTCGGGGCAGTACGTAAAGCCGAAGAAGACCAGGCTCCACTTGCCGTCCAGCACGGTCTGGTCGACGGTTTCGCCGTCCTGATTGACCAGGGTGAAGGGGCCCCCGGCGGTCGGCTGTCCCTCGACGCCGGCCTCGATCGCCTGACCGGCGGTGCCTGCGCGCGTCTCGCCCCGGCCCTGCACGACGATCAGGGTCACAAGCGCCAGCGCGGCGGCGATGCCGATGCAGGCGGCGGCCAGAACGAGGACGGACTTGCGGGGCATGGGGCCTCCAGAGCGGTTGCGGCGTCGGGACGTCTCGCCCCGGATGCAGGCCCCGGTCTATAGAGACGATGTGGAGACGTTTGAAGCGGATAAAGGGCCGCAGGGCCCGGGGCTGAAAGGCTGGCGCAACCTGCCCCGGCGGAGTCGCGGGCTGTCGCTGAGGACGCTGATCATCCTGCGCTGGATGGCCATTGCCGGCCAGAGCGCGACCATTGTCGTGGCCACGGCGGGCTTTCATTTCGATCTGCCGCTGTGGCCGTGCCTGACCGTAATCGCCGCCAGTGTGGTCATGAACCTGCACGCCACGCGGCGACTGAAACGACCCGATCCACCGTTGGCGGACGGAGGCCTGACGGCGGCCCATCTGGGGTTCGACATCCTGCAGTTGACGGTGTTGCTGGGGCTGACCGGCGGACTGCAGAATCCCTTCTGCCTGTTGCTGGTGGCGCCGGTGACCGTGGCGGCCGCCTCCCTGCCCGGGCGTCAGGCGCTGGCGCTGGGCCTGCTCGTGCTGCTGGCCACAGCGGGCCTGTTCTTCTGGGCCATGCCGCTGCCGTGGCAGGCGGGGACCGAGTTGACCTTGCCTGCGCTCTACCGGTTCGGGATCGGGCTGGCGCTGGTGACAGGGGTGGTGTTCACCGCCGCCTATGCGTGGCGCGTGGCCGCCGATGCCGAAAAGCTGGAGCTGGCGCTGACGACCACCCAGGATGTGCTGCAGCGGGAACAGCGGCTGGCGGCGCTGGGGGGCCTGGCCGCGGCCGCCGCCCACGAACTGGGCACGCCGCTGGCCACCATCCAGATCGTGGCCAAGGAGCTGAAGCGCGCCTTTCCCGCCGATGCGGCGGCAGCCGAGGATGCGGCCCTGATCCTGGAGCAGGCCGAGCGGTGCCGGCTGATCCTGCAACGGCTGTCGCAGCGCCCCGAGGACGGGGATGCGCTTTATGACGATGTCGCCCTGAAGGCCCTGCTGGAAGAGGTGGCGGCGCCGCACAAGGGCTTTGATCTGGAGTTCGAGATTTCGGTGCGGGTGGCAGACGGCTCGGCGGCGCCGCGCATCAGGCGTATGCCCGAGGTGATCCACGGTCTGTCGACCCTGGTCGAGAACGCCGCAGACTTTGCCAGCAGACAGGTGCGGCTGGTGGCCTCGGTCGATGCCGGCTGGATCGAGATCGAGATTGCCGACGACGGGCCGGGCTTTTCGCCCGACATCCTGCCCCGGCTGGGCGAGCCCTATGTCACCACCCGGCCGCAGGGCAAGGCGCGGCGCGCTCTGGCCGCCCAGATCGCCGCTGCCGCCGTGCCAAAGGCTGCGCGTCGGGCCGGGCGGGGCAAGGAGGCGGCGCCGCCCGAAGCCATTGCCCCCAGCCAGGGCGGCATGGGGCTGGGCTTCTTCATCGCCCGAACCCTGCTGGAGCGAACCGGGGGCAAGGTGACGGTCGGGGCGGGTAGTGCAGCGAAGGGCAAGCCTCGCGGAGCCCGCGTCGCGGTGCGCTGGCCCCGGCAGGCGCTGGAGCCGGGCCAAGTGTCGCAGGGCGCACCTGCGTCTTGACGGGAGGCGGTCCCGTAACGACGTGATCGGCACTGGAGACAGAGAATGACAGACACAGACCCCCGTATCACCCGGCTGGACGATCGCTCGCTGCTGGTTCTGGATGACGACAATGCGCTCCGGACCCGGCTGGGCCGGGCGCTGGAGTCGCGGGGCTTTGAGGTTGTCACCGCCGCCTCGATCGCCGAGGCGCAGGCGGCGCTGGGCGAGCGGGTGCCCGCCTTTGCCGTGCTGGACATGCGGCTGGAGGACGGCAACGGCCTGAAGATCGTCGAGGCCATCCGCGAGCGGCGCGAGGATGCCCGGATCATCATGCTGACCGGTTATGGCGCGATCGCCACGGCGGTGGCGGCGGTCAAGGCGGGGGCGGTCGACTATCTGCAGAAGCCGGCCGATGCCGACGATGTGGTCAAGGCCCTGCTGGCCACCGGCGATGCCCCCGAGCCCCCCGACAATCCGATGAGCGCCGACCGGGTGCGCTGGGAGCATATCCAGCGCGTCTATGAGCTGTGCGACCACAATGTCTCGGAGACGGCGCGGCGGCTGGGCATGCACCGGCGGACCCTGCAACGCATCCTGGCCAAGCGGGCCCCGCGCTAGACGGGTCTGCGGAAGGCAGCCAGACGGCCAAAGGCAATGGTGAGCGCCTTGCGGCGGGCCGGCGCCAGCGGCTGCGGCCCGGAATCGCGCAGGATGGCCCCGCCGAAATCGTCGGCGACGATAAGTCCCACCTCGTCCGGCAGGATGTGGTGCGGAAAGCCGGTCGAGACGGCGAAATAGAAGCGGTCACAGAAGGGGGCGTAGTCGCCCCATTTCCGGTCGCAGCGGTAGTCCTCGAGGCTGGACTTGACCTCGCAGATGACGATCTCGCCGCGCGGGCCCAGCGCCATGACGTCGGCCCGGCGGCCATTCGGCAGGGACACCTCGACGAGCGGCGCATGGCCGAGGTCGACCATCAGCCGGGCCACACCCCGGGTTATGCGACGCGTGGTCTCGGGCCGGGGGCCGTCGACGGGCGACAGGCTGAGCGTGAGAAGCGGGGTGGCCGACATGCCGCCACTATGTTCCGCCTATGTTCTTCATTCAAGCGGAGCGATTACCGCCCCGTATGAACCGTGCGGCTGGTGTTGAAGCCCAGCTGGCCGGCGCGGGCGACGAGGCGGCTGCGTTCTGCGGCGGAGGGGTTGGCGCTGCGGTGCCAGATCCACCAGTTCGACTTGTCCGGCAGGCCCATGATGGCCCAGCTGTAGTCCGGAGCGTGATCCCAGACCCAGTAGTTCTGGCCGGCCAGACCGCCGAAGCTGAGCAGGCCGGTCAGGGTGAAGCGGAATTTGGCGTTGGTAGCCGTGTCGGTGACGCGGGCGTTGGCCCGGAGCGTCTCGACCTCGCCATCCGCCGTGCGGGTGCAGGTGACGGTCAGACCATAGCGGCCGGCGCGCGACTGGGGCGTGAAGTCGATCTGGGCGCGGCTGCAGTCCTTTTGCACATTGTTCGGATTGCGCACGACCTCGAACCAGCGGCCGTCGAAGCGGTCGAGATTGACGTTGGTGGCCTGGGCGAGGACGGGGGTGGACAGGACCATGGCGGCGACCGCGACGGGGGCGGCGATCAGGCGGGACAGATGCATCCGGGGCTCCTTGGGCGGTGAAATCGATCCGTGCAGTTACGTGCCGGACCCCGGTTCGGTTGCGTCAGCCCCGGGTTTGCCACTGTTCGCGCGACTGGCCCCAGCGATCGACAACGGCATCCTGATAGGGCTCGGGCAGGCGAGTCCGCCCCTGATTATATGATCCCAGCCGCTCGGCCAGCATGCAGGAGGCCCGGTTGTCCGGGTCGATGGTGTGAATGACCTCGGTCCAGCCCAGAATATCGAAGGCATAGTCCATCGTCGCGATGGCGGCCTCCAGCGCATAGCCCTTGCCCTGCGCATCCGGATGCAGCGACCAGCCGACCTCGGGGCCCGGCCAGCCCTCGGGCTGCCAGGGGCCGATCCGGCCCAGCCACTGGCCGGAATCGCGCTCGATCACCGAGAACATGGCCACCCCGGTCAACGCCCAGGCGCCAGCCATGCTGATCATGCCGCGCCAGGCGACGGCGCGCGGCTGGACCCCGCCGATGTACCGGGCTGCCTCTTCATCGGCCATCATCTCGGCCCAGCGCGGAAAGTCCGACAGGGCGGTCGGGCGCAGGATCAGGCGTTTGGTCTCGATCCACGGGCCGGGGGCGACGTCGCCGGTGTCCGCAAGGGTCATAGGGGATACTCCTGTTCGAGCCGGTAGGTGCCGCCGTGCGGGCCGGTGACGCTGGAATACAGGCCGAAGTGGTCCAGCCGGAAGGGCGGGGATTGCAGAAGGTTGTGGCCCTGGACCCACGCGCCTACCCGGTCGGGGCGCGCATCACCCTTGAGATAGGCCAGGGTGACGTGGGGGTGGTAGGCGCGGCGCGGCGGATTGAGACCCGCCCGGTGACCCGCGGCCTCGCAGCGCGCCGCCAGCTGGTGAAGGGCGTCATTCGGGGCCACCCCGGCCCAGACGGCATGGGCGCGGTGGCCGTCGCCGAACGCCCCGACGCCGGACAGCGACAGGGTCAGGGGACCACGCCCGGCAGCCCGGACCAGTTCGCCGTCCAGATCATCGGCCTGTCGCAAGGTCATCTCGCCGTAAAAGCTCAGGGTGATGTGCAGCGCCTCGACCGGGCGCCAGGCGGCACCGGGCAGGCCCGTCTGGCGCCGGACGAGGGCGTCGGCGATGTCGGGCGGCAGGGCCAGGGCGGTGAACAGGCGGACCATGCGACCCTTGGTAGCGGCCCCGGGCGCGGGCTCCAAGTCCGGTTTCCCTTGCGTGACGGGCCCGCTCTGACGATATTCATGGCAAAGGCGGCGACTGTGCCGCCCGACCCGTGGGAGACACGCTCGAATGAACGAATTCCGGAACCCTGCGCGCCCCATGCCGCAAAGCGCCGACATGGCAATGGATGCTGGCCTGCGCGCCTTCATGCTGGGGGTCTACAACAAGCTGGCCCTCGGACTCGTGGTCGCCGGCGCCCTGGCCTATGTGACCGGCAATGTGCCGGCGGTCGGACAGTATCTGTTCGCCGTGGGACCGGATGGCCGGGTGGGCCTGACCATGCTGGGCATGATCGTCCAATTTTCACCGCTGGTGATGCTGTTCGGCTCGATGTTCTTCATGAAGAACCCGACGGCGGGTGGCGTGAACCTGCTGTACTGGGCCGTGGTCGCGACCATCGGCGCGGGCATGGGTGTGCTGTTCCTGATCTATACCGGCGGCTCGATCGCCTCGACCTTCTTCATCACGGCCGCCGCCTTCGGTGCGCTGAGCCTGTTCGGCTACACGACGAAGAAGGACCTGTCGGGTCTGGGCACCTTCCTGATCATGGGAGTCATCGGCCTGGTGATCGCCATGGTGGTCAATATGTTCCTGGGTAACGGCATGCTGGCCCTGATCATCAGCGTGATCGGCGTGCTGATCTTCTCGGCCCTGATCGCCTATGACACCCAGCGCCTGAAGATGACCTACTACGCCTTGGGCGGGGATCAGGCGGCGATGGCCGTGGCCACCGGTTTTGGGGCGCTGAGCCTGTTCATCAACTTCGTGAACCTGTTCCAGTTCCTGTTGGCCCTGCTGGGCGGCCGCGAATAAGGGACGCCTCCCGGACAAACGCAATCAGGGCCCCGGTGGAAACGCCGGGGCCTTTTGCTTGTGATTAGTCGATGACCTGAAACCGGCGGGCGTCGAAGACCCGCAGGACCTGGGCCAGGTCGCGTCCACGCTTGAGCACCTGACCGCCCTGGCCGATCACCGCCCACTGACCTTGTCGGGTCTGCAAGGCCGGGCGTTTCTCGACGCGATAGAGCGGGGCATCGCCCGAGCGGGCATAGACGGCGAACTCGGCGACATCGGCCCCTCCCGCGAGGCTGTAGTCCCGCCAGTCGCCGGCCGCGACCAGACGGCCATAAACCCGCAGTAACTGGTCCAGCTCGCGACGCTCGAAGAAGACCGGACCCTTTGCGGCGACGGGCCCCGAACTGTCGTGTGACACGCTGCTCATCGGCGAATCCTAGCGCGCCTGTCGGCAAAGGCCAGAGGGGGACCGCGTCATCCCCGCGCGACCGAAAAACCATGGCTATCGGAAAAAGTGCGGCGGTCACGAAAACGCCCCCGTTTGGTCCATCGCCCGCCGCCTTGCAGAGAGAGAAAGACACATCGGCCCGCTGGAGCCCGGAGTGATCCTGGATCCTGAACAGCCCCCCCAGCCCCCTGGGTTCCTCCCCCCAAGGGTTTCAGTGGGCCGACGCTTCCTCCAAGCGAGCAACGCCCGTTTCGGCCATCCCCCTCCCCCCCCAGGCCGGAGCGGGCGTTTGCGTTGGCGGGGGCCGTAACCCGGTCCCCGCCAGCCTTACCCACCGAAAGAACGGGCCCCTCAGCGCATCAGGGATTGAGCGTCAGATCGACGGTCTCGCCGGCACGATATACGCGCAGCCGGATCGGACGCCGATCGGCGCCGAGCGCCGTGGCCAGGGCCTGAAGGCTGGAGACATCTCGTCCATTGATCGAGACGACCAGATCTCCCGCCACCAGACCGGCGGAGGCGGCCGGTGTGCCGCCCTCGACCACCTCCACCACGAGACGATGGTCCTGACCGCCGCGTTCGCCGCTGCGGGCCTCACGGAAGCCGGCGCCGTACGCCGTCAGGGCCTCACGCCCGAGGGCGATGCCCCCTGCCTCGGACATTTCGACGACCACGGCGGTGCGCTGTTCGACGCCGTCGCGCAGATAGACGACTTCCAGCTGACTGCCCGGGGCGGCGACGCCGACGGTCGCCAGCACCGAGCCGGCATTGGCCACCGGACGCGACTGGACCCGGACGATTACATCATCGGGACGCAGGCCTGCGGCTTCGGCAGGGGAGCCAGGTGCCACATCCCGGACCACGGCCCCGCGCACGATATTGAGCCCCAGATCACGGGCGGTCTTGGCGTTCAGAGAGCCAAGCAGGGCGCCCGTACCGCCTCGACGGACCTGACCGTTCTCGCGGATCTGGCCAACGACATAGAGCATGATGCGGGTCGGCACAGCGAAGGCGATGCCGTCATTGCCGCCCCCGCCACCCGACAGGATGGAGGTGTTTATACCGATCAGCCGGCCCCGGCTGTCCAGCAGCGGCCCGCCGGAATTGCCCGAGTTCACGGCCGCATCGGTCTGGATATAGTCCTCGACCGCATCGCCGAGGCCCGAGCGGTTGAGGCCCGAGATGACGCCCATGGTCAGGGTCTGGTCGAGGCCCAGCGGATAGCCGACGGCAAAAGCCAGATCGCCGGTGCGCAGGGTGTCGGAATCGGCCACCTCGACCTGGGCAAGACCGGTTCCCTCGATTCGTAGAACGGCGATGTCGGTCGCCTTGTCCGAGCCGATCAGGACGGCGTCGAACAGGCGGCCGTCGGACAGGTCGACCGTAAATTTCGAGCCGCCTTCGATCACATGGTTATTGGTGACGATGATGCCCTGACCGGCGTCGATGATCACACCGGATCCGGTTGAGACGGGCTGGGCCTCTGTATCCTCGGAGCGGGGGCCGCTGGACTGGCCCAGTGTCGTGACCTGAACGACCGCAGGCAGGGTGCGCTCAAGCCCCTCGGCAAAGCTGAAAACGCCGCGCGCCTCGTCATAGGGCAGGGGCGTGGCCTGGGCCCGGGCCGCGTCCATCGGAACGGCCGCCATGCCGGTAACCAGCACGACCGCAACCGACAGTTTCAGCAGGACAGACCGACGCATCGTATTCCCCTTATCCGTTCTTCGTTACGGTCTTAGCGCGAGAAACGCGCCGTGACGATGGCCCCCGGCCCGGCGTCATCGATTGTCAGGACACCGCCGTGACGACGAACGACTGCCCGCACGAACGGCAGGCCCATGCCGTGGCTCTCGATTCCGTTTCGCACGGAGTCTTCGTTGGCCGTGCTTTCAACGCCCCCCCGCGCCCGCGCCGGATCCATGCCCGGGCCCTGATCGGCGATGACGACCTCGACGCCGGTCGGGGTCGGGCGCGCCCTCAGGGTGACCACGCCGGCGTCGGGTGAGAATTTCACGGCATTGTCGACGAGATTGGTGAGAGCCCGCTGCAGCAGGGTTCGGACACCGAGCACCGAGGCCGGCTCTACCTCGACAACCAGTCGTACGCCCTTCGTGTCGGCCAGCGGCTCATAAAGCTCTGCCGTTGACTGAAGCAGCTGATCCAGCTGCACTTGCTCGAACACCCAGGCGGATCCGTCACGAAGAGCCAGCGTCTCGTTCATGGCCCGCGTCAGATGCCGAAGATCATCACCGGCAAGGCGCGCCAGCCGGGCCCGTTCCTCGGGGGTGTCAGCCTCCTCGAGCCGCTCCAGCCGTGCGGTAGCCCGGGCCAGAGGGGTGCGGAAATCATGGGCCAGCTGGTCCGAGGAGTCCCGCAGCCAGCCCAGCAGTTCTTCGAGCCGGTCGAGCGTACGGTTGACCCGCAGGCTGAGCGGTCGAAGCTCGGGGGCAATGTCATCAACCGGCGGCCGGCGCGAGAAATCGCCCATGGCAGCCCGGTCCAGTGAAGCACTGACCTCGGCCAGAGCAAGCCCCAGCCGGTGCCGGGCAAAGACCGCCGCCATCAGGCCCGAGATCAGGATCAGCAGGCCGCTGAGGCCGACGATCAGGACGGCCCGTCCCCAGGCCTCGCCGGAACGGTCGACGACGCGACCGACGATGATCTCGAGCGCGCCCGCCTGACGCTTGACCACCACGACCTCGACGTCGCGGCGGGGGCAGAGGGTGCCGGCCGGCAAGCTCGCGACGTAGACGTCATCGCCAAGACCGTTCAGGCGGCGGGCTTTCGCGTCCTCAAGCGCGGCCAGACCGGCGGGCTTGCCGCTGGGGGCCCGGATGAAGCGCACGCCCGCCCCGCCGCGCCCGGTGCGGCAGACTTCTTCCAGCGTTCGGTCTTCCTGAACCGGGCCGGACTGGAAGGCGGTGAGCCAGGCGGAGAAATAGGCGGCATCCGCCTCGGTCACCTGATCGGCGCCGAGGTAGGCCTGGACCCCCAGCTTGTCGACCATGGCCGCATAGTCCGCGAGCGCCACGAGGGCTGCCTTCTGACGCTGATCCGCGCGCACGGCCTGACCGGTGATGAGCACCGACCCCGACAGGGCCAGCGCCGCCAGAACGGCCACGGCGACCGACAACTGGGCCGAGGTGCGCCCGGACAGCCACCCGCGCAGGCCGGACAGGGGGCCGGTCATCCGGACTCAGCCCACACCGTCGAGGTCGCGGAACACCAGACTCTGGCTGCGTGCCGAGACGATCAGCGGATGCATGGCGTCCGGGACCTCGGGGCACTGGTCCTTGAGCCGACGGCGGAGGGCGCTGATCCGGGCGTCGATGATGTTGACGAAATTGTCGGGCAGGAAATTCCATTCCACCCAGCATTTGTCCCACAGCATGGTCTTGGTCACTGGCTGGCCGCGCGCGGTCATCAGTTCACAGACGATGGCGAACTCCAGCGGCGACAGCTCTATGGATCGCAGACTGCCGTCCCCAGCCTTGACCTGCAGGGTCCGCGCGCCCGGCGACAGGATGAACGGACCGTTAGTGACATCGCCGCCGTTTGCCTTCGAGCGGCGGCCCGATCGGCGCAGCTGGGCCGCGATCCGGGCCAGCAGTTCCTCATCACCCACCGGCTTGGACAGATAGTCGTCGGCCCCGCCCAGCAGGCCCTCGACCTTCTGCCGCTCGGCGCCGAGCGCCGTCAGCATCAGGGCGGGGGAGTCCGCCGAGGGGCTATTGCCTGCCCGGATGCGTTTGAGGGTCTCCAGCCCGTCAAGCCCTGCCGTCAGCCGGTCGAGGATCAGAACATCATAGGGGGTGTCGGCCACAGCTTCGAGCGCGGCCTCGCCCGACTCGACCCGATCCACCCGGGCAAAGCCGGCCCGCGTCAGCCGGCTGGCGACATGTTCGGACAGGGCCGGCTCGTCCTCGAGCAGCAGGGCGGTGCAGCCCCTGAACACCTCGGCCAGCTGGGCAAAGGGGTCCTCGCCCGTCGCCCCCTCTGTCTGGTTCGCCTCGTCCATAGCCCCGTCTCCCCACGCGCACAGAGGATAGGCCCCTGTCCCGGAAAGACAATGTTCGGCCGATCGACCGGTACGCGCGCCTGACACTTCCTGACGGCGGGGCCTAGAAGGCGCTCTGGCCCGTGATCGCCCGGCCGAGGATCAGGGCGTGGACGTCGTGGGCCCCCTCATAGGTGTTGACCGTCTCGAGGTTCATGGCGTGGCGCATGACGTGCATCTCGCCGGTGATGCCGGCCCCGCCGTGCATGTCGCGAGCCTCGCGGGCAATGGCCAGCGCCTTGCCGCAGTTGTTGCGCTTCATCATCGAGATGGCCTCGGGCACCCAGGCGCCGGTATCGAGCAGGCGTCCGAGCGCCAGCGCGCCTTCCAATCCGAGGAAGATTTCGGTCTGCATGTCGGCCAACTTCTTCTGGACCAGCTGGCGCGAGGACAGGGGCCGGCCGAACAGCATGCGCTCGCCCACATAGTCGCGGGTGGCGTGGAAGCAGAATTCGGCCGCGCCCATGGCGCCCCAGGCGATGCCGTAGCGCGCCTTGTTCAGGCAGGAGAACGGACCGCGCAGGCCCTTCACGCCCGGCAGCAGATTGGCCTCCGGCACAAAGACGTCGTTCAGGCCGATGTCGCCGGTGATGGAGGCGCGCAAGGACAGCTTGTCGCCAATCTTGTCGGTAGTGAAGCCGTCGAAGTCGCGCTCGACGATGAAGCCGCGGATGACGTCATCCAGCTTGGCCCAGACGATGGCCAGATCGCTGATCGGGCTGTTGGTGATCCAGTATTTGGCGCCGTTCAGGCGATAGCCGCCGTCGACCTTTTCCGCCTTCGTCTTCATCGAGGCCGGGTCCGAGCCGCCATCGGCCTCGGTCAGGCCGAAACAGCCGATCAACTCACCGGCGGCCATTCTCGGCAGGAATCTCGCCTTCTGTTCGTCGGAGCCGAAGGCATAGATCGGATACATGGCCAGCGACGACTGGACCGACATGGCCGAGCGATAGCCGCTGTCGACCGCCTCGATCTCGCGCGCGATCAGGCCATAGGCGACGTGGGAGGCGTTCGAACCGCCGTATTCCTCGGGCAGCATGGCGCCCAGAAAGCCCATCTCGCCCATCTCGGTCATGATCGACCGGTCGAAGGTCTCATCGGCGAAGGCGGCGACCACGCGCGGCAGCAGCTGGTCGCGCGCATAGGACCGGGCGGCGTCGCGGATCATGCCCTCGTCGTCGGTCAGGCGGCTGTCCATATCCAGCGGGTCATCCCAGCGGAAGGTACGGGTGGGGGTGGCGCCGTCGGCCATGGTGCGCTCCTGAAAGTCTGCGGGCGGGTCTCCGGGCGGACCTCTTGTTCAGCCCCTGCCGCGGCGGTGTAGGACAGAACGTGACCAACGGGTAGAGGGCCGCGCAGACTGCGGCTATGATCCGCGCATGAGCCGTCTGTTTCACCGTCTGTTCGTCGACCACCCGCGCGAGGTGGATGAGGGCTATTTCGAGCATATGGCCGCCTCGTCGCGGTTCGGATTCCGCCTGCTGAGGCTGGCGGGGGCGGCCTTTCTGCATTCGCTGGTGCCCGGAGTGTGCAAGGCCACGGTCTCGCGCGAGGTCTGCTGCATGGCCGATGAGATGGACAGCAGGGCAAAAGAGGCCCGCGAGTGCCGCATGCGCGAGGCGGGTGTGTGGGATCCCGGCCTTTGACCCCATCCACGAAGGGACCGCTGGCGGGCGTTCGCGTTCTTGACCTGTCGCGCGTCCTGGCCGGGCCGTGGGCGACGCAGACACTGGCGGACCTCGGCGCCGAGGTGATCAAGATCGAGCGACCCGGTGCGGGCGACGACACCCGCCTGTGGGGCCCGCCCTTCACCACCAAGACCGACGGCTCGCGGGGCGACGCCGCCTATTTCCTGTGCGCCAACCGGGGCAAGAAGTCAGTGGCGGTCGACATCGCCACGCCCGAGGGGGCAGAGGCGGTCCGCACACTGGCCGCGACCTGCGACGTGGTGGTCGAGAATTTCAAGACCGGGGGTCTGAAGAAGTACGGGCTGGACTGGGCCTCGCTGAAGGCGATCAATCCGAAGCTGGTCTATTGCTCGATCACCGGCTTCGGCCAGGACGGGCCCGACGCCCATCGGGCGGGCTATGACTATATGATCCAGGCCATGGGCGGGCTGATGAGCGTCACCGGCCAGCCCGACGGGGCGCCCGGGGCCGAGCCGATGAAGGTCGGGGTCGCGGTCGCTGACCTGTTCACCGGCCTCTATGCGTCGAACGCCATTCTGGCCGCGCTACTGCACGCCCGGGCGACGGGCGAGGGCCAGCAGATCGACATCGCCCTGTTCGATGTGCAGGCGGCCATGCTGGCTAATCAGGCGACCAACTATTTCGTCTCGGGCACCGCCCCGACGCGCATGGGCAATGCCCACCCGAATCTTTCGCCCTATCAGCCCTTTCCGTGCACGGATGGTATGGTCGTGATCGCGGTCGGCAACGACGGACAATTCCGCGCCCTGTGCACGGCGCTGGGTGCGCCCGGTATGGGCACCGACCCCCACTATGCCACCAATGCGGTGCGGATCGAAAACCGCGCGACCCTGTCGGCCGAGCTGTCGGCCCTGACCGCCGGACAATCGATGGCGGGGCTGATGGCGGCACTGGAGGCGGCCGGCGTGCCGTGTGGCCCGGTGAATACGGTCGACCAAGTGTTTGCCGAACCGCAGGCGAAGCACCGGGGGCTGGAGGTCCGCCAGACCCGCGCCGACCTGTCGGAGCCGGTGCGCACCGTCGCCAGCCCGATCCGGATGTCCGCCACGCCGGTAAGCTATGACCGGCCGCCGCCCGCGCTGGGCGAGCATACGGATGAGGTGCTGGGCGAGATCTGAAGGCTCTAGGGCGGGTCCAGGATCAGCTTTGCCGCGATCCAGATCAGCAGGATTCCGAGGCTGACGGCACCGGCGCTGATCAACATGCCCTGCCAGGCCACCGGGCGAAACCGGCGCGGCAGGCTGGTTCCCCAGAAGCCGCCGGTCGCGAACGCGGCCAGAGCCATGACCGTGCCGGTAGCGCGTGTGCCGGTGTCGATCGGCGCAAGGTCGTCTCCGTCCGGCTCGGCGAATTCGCCGGCCCGGGCCCGCTCCAGCAGGTCGCGCGCCTCGGCGATCCTCGACTCGTGCGCCATCAGGCGGATGCCCAGCGCGCGCTGCATCAGGGGATCGACGGTCGTCTGGAAGCGCTCGGTGACGGTCACGCGAATGCCGTGCGACTCAAGGAAAGCCGCCGCCAGATCGGCCTCATAGACATCAACGAAGCGGGCGATTTCACGAAGGGCCATGCGCCTGTCCTCCCTAACCCGGCAGCAGCGACTGGATGCCGAATGCGACGAGCATGAGTGCGATAAGGGCAGCCGGAATCAGAACGAAGGGCGCCCACCGCTGAAGCGCAGTTGGCGGGTGGTAACCGGACGCGGGGGCAATATCTTCTACCAGTTGTGCGCCGAGGACCTCGACCATTTCGTCCCCGCCTTCGGAGGCAAAATCCCTGGCCTCCAGTCGGCGCAACAGCTCACGCGCCTGCTCGACCTGCCCGGCCGCGACGAATACCGGAGCCTCGCCGTGGGCATAGGTACCCCATTCCGAAGCATGGGCCTGCAGTCCACACGTCTGAAGGTAGGCGGCGACGTTTCCTGCCGTGCCCGTATCGGTGAACGCGGCGACCGCAACCCATTCAAGGTCCGGCCGCGCCATGGCTTACAGATCCAGCAGGAAGCGCTGCGGATCCTCGAGGTGTTCCTTGATCCGGACGAGGAAGGTCACGGCCTCCTTGCCGTCGACGATGCGGTGGTCGTAGCTGAGGGCCAGATACATCATCGGGCGGATCTCGACCTTGCCATCGATGGCGACCGGGCGCTGGACAATGTTGTGCATGCCGAGGATGCCGGCCTGGGGCATGTTCAGGATCGGCGTCGACATCAGCGAGCCATAGACCCCGCCATTGGTGATGGTGAAGGTCCCGCCCTGGAGCTGGTCCAGCGTCAGGTCGCCGTCACGGGCGGCCCGGCCCAGATCGCCGATGCCCTTTTCGATCCCGGCCAGCGACAGGACGTCGGCGTCGCGCAGCACCGGCACGACCAGACCCTTGTCGGTGCCGACGGCCACGCCGATGTCGTAATGGTTCTTGTAGATGATGTCGGTGCCGTCGATCTCGGCGTTGACGGCGGGCAGTTCCTTGAGCGCCGCGACCGTGGCCTTCACGAAGAAGCTCATGAAGCCCAGCTTGATGCCGTGGTGCTTTTCGAAGGCGTCCTTGTAGCGGTTGCGCAGCGACATGATCGCCGACATGTCCACCTCGTTGAAGGTGGTCAGCTGGGCGGCCGTGTTCTGCGATTCCTTCAGACGGCGGGCGATGGTCTGGCGCAGGCGGGTCATCTTGACCCGTTCCTCGCGCGGACCGACCTCGCGCGGCGGGGCCGAGGCGGCAGGGGCGGCCTTGGCCGGAGCGGCGGCCTGCGGTTGTGAGGCCGCCTTCAGCGCGTCGGCCTTGGTGATATTGCCCTTGGGTCCGGTGGCCTGAATGGACCTCGGATCAAGCTTGTTCTCGGCCACCACGCGCTGGACGGCGGGCGACAGATGCGGGTCATCCGAACCGGACGACGCCTTGGCCGGAGCGACCTCGGCCTTTGGTGCGGCAGCAGCGGCCTCACCCGAGGCGGCGATCTGGCCGATCACCTGACCCGGCGTGACGGTCGAGCCGGCCTCGGCCGAAATGGTCAGGACGCCATCGGCGGGCGCGCTGATTTCCACGGCGACCTTGTCGGTTTCGATCTCGACCAGCAGTTCGTCCTTGGCGACCCGGTCGCCGGACTTCTTCTGCCAGGTTCCGACCGAGCCCTCGGCGACGCTTTCGCCCATGGTCGGCACCTGGACCGGCACCGAGGCTTCGCTGTCAGCCTTGGCGGCCGGCGCGGCGGCGGGCTTGGCCTCAGCCTTGGGAGCAGCCTCACCGGCGGGGGCAGCAGCGCCCTCGGTCACCTTGCCGAGGATGGCGCCCGGGGTGACGGTGTCGCCGGCGTCGAAGGCGATTTCGGCCAGGGTGCCGTCGGCGGGCGAGACCACCTCGAGCGAGACCTTGTCGGTTTCCAGCTCGACCAGCAGCTCGTCCCGCTTGACCGGGTCGCCGACCTTTTTGGTCCATTTGGCGATGGTGGCCTCGGCGACGGATTCACCAAGGGCGGGGGTCAGGATGTCAGCCATGTCAGTTCCGGTTCCGGATAAGCAGGGGTCAGTTCGGGGTGGCGAGGGCGTCTGCAAGGAAGGCGTCGAGCTCGGCCTTGTGGCGGCTCATCAGGCCGGCCGCCGTCGAGGCCGAGGCGGGGCGACCCACATAGCGGGCGCGTTTCGACTTCACATCGAGCTTGTCGAGCGTCAGTTCAAGCCAGGGATCGACGAAGGTCCAGCCGCCCATGTTCTTGGGCTCTTCCTGGCACCAGACAAGTTCGGCGCCGGGGAAGCGGGCCAGTTCGGTCATCAGCGACTTCATCGGCCAGGGATAGAACTGTTCCAGACGCAGGATGTAGATGTCGTCCACGGCCTTGCCGTCCTTGAAGGCGGCCTCGCGCGCTTCCAGCAGGTCATAATAGACCTTGCCCGAGCACAGAATGACGCGGCGGATGTCGGCGTCGCCCTTCAGCGTCATGCCGGCCACGTCGGGACGGGTCTGGGCGTCGTCGTGCAGCACGCGGTGGAAGGAGCTGCCCTCGGCCAGATCCGACAGGGGCGAGACCGCCTTCTTGTGGCGCAGCAGCGACTTGGGCGTCATCAGGATCAGCGGCTTCCTGAACGGCCGGTGCATCTGGCGACGCAGGATGTGGAAGTAGTTGGCCGGGGTGGTGCAGTTGGCGACCTGCATATTCTCTTCGGCGCAGGCTTGCAGGAAGCGTTCGAGGCGAGCCGAGGAATGCTCCGGGCCCTGACCTTCATAGCCGTGCGGCAACAGCATCGTCAGGCCGCACATGCGCAGCCACTTGCGTTCGCCCGAGCTGATGAACTGGTCGATGACCACCTGGGCGCCGTTGACGAAGTCGCCGAACTGGGCCTCCCACATGACCAGGGTGTTGGGATCCGACAGGGCATAGCCGTATTCAAAGCCCAGCACCGCCTCTTCCGACAGGGCCGAGTCGATCACCTCGAAATGGGCCTGGCCGTCGCGCAGGTGGTTGAGCGGGACGAAGCGTTCTTCCGTGGTCTGATCAATGATGCCGGAGTGGCGCTGGGAGAAGGTGCCGCGCACCGAATCCTGGCCCGACAGGCGGACGGGGAAGCCCTCGTCCAGCAGGGTGCCGAAGGCGAGGCTTTCGGCGGTGGCCCAGTCGAGGTCCTGGCCGGTCTCGATCATCTGGCGGCGGCCGTCCAGCACGCGGCGCAGGGTCTTGTGGACGTCGATGCTGTTGGGGGCGGTGGTCAGGCGGGTGCCGATCTCGACAAGGCGGTCCTTCGAGACGGCAGTCTCGCCACGCAGCTCATCGCCTTCGGGCTTGCCGATGCCGTGCCACTGACCGTCCAGCCAGTCGGCCTTCTCGGCCTTGAAGGTCTTGCCGGCGTCGAACTCGGCGTCGAGGAAATCCTCGAAGCGCTTGACCTCGGCCTCGACCTCTGTGGCGGTGATGACGCCCTCGGCGATCAGGCGCTCGGCGTAGAGCTCGCGGGTCGATTTCTGCGCACGGATCTTCGAGTACATCAGCGGCTGGGTGAAGGTCGGATCGTCGCCTTCGTTGTGGCCGAAGCGGCGGTAGCAGAACATGTCCACCACCACATCCTTGTGGAATTTCTGGCGGAACTCGGTGGCCACCTTGGCGGCGAAGACCACGGCCTCGGGATCGTCCCCGTTCACGTGGAAGATCGGCGCCTGGACCATCAGGGCGACGTCCGACGGATAGGGCGAGGACCGGCTGTTGCGCGGGGCGGTGGTAAAGCCGATCTGGTTGTTGACCACGAAATGCACCGTGCCGCCGGTGCGGTAGCCCTTCAGCCCCATCAGGGCGAAGCATTCGGCCACCACGCCCTGACCGGCGAAGGCCGCGTCGCCATGGATCAGCAGGGGCATGACCTTGGTGCGGTCCAGCGCCCATTCGGCCTCGGGCTTGCCGGCATTGGCCTCGCGGATGTCGAACGCCTGTTTGGCGCGCGCCTTGCCCAGCACCACCGGATTGACGATCTCGAGGTGGCTGGGGTTGGCGGTCAGCGACAGGTGGACCCGGTTGTCGTCGAACGACCGGTCCGAGCTGGCGCCCATGTGATATTTGACGTCACCCGAGCCTTCGATGTCGGACGGCACCGAGGAGCCGCCCTGGAACTCGTGGAAGATGGCGCGATAGGGCTTGCCCATCACGGCCGACAGGACGTTCAGGCGACCCCGGTGGGCCATGCCGAGCACGATCTCGTCGACGCCCAGATTGCCGCCGCGCTTGATGACCTGCTCCAGCGCCGGGACCATGGCCTCGCCGCCATCCAGGCCGAAGCGCTTGGTCCCGGGGAAGCGCTTGTGCAGGAAGCGTTCGAAGGTCTCGGCCTCGATCAGCTTGTTGAGGATGGCCAGCTTGCCCTCGCGGGTGAAGGCGTTTTCCTCGTACTTGTCGGGGCCCTCGATGCGCGCCTGCAGCCAGGATTTCTCCTCCGGCTCGGCGATGTGCATGTACTGGATGCCGATGTGGCCGCAGTAGGTGCGCCTCAGGATGGCCAGCACCTCACGAAGGGTGCCGGTCTCGAGGCCCAGCACGCCGTCGAGGAAGATCGGCTTGTCGAGATCGGCCTCGCTGAAGCCGTAGAATTCGGGGGTCAGCTCGGGGTTCTGGACCGGCGGCTCCATGCCCAGCGGGTCCAGCGTGGCCTGCAGGTGACCGCGCACGCGGTAGCTGCGGATCAGCATCAGTGCGCGGATCGAATCGTGGGCGGCAGCGCGCACGTCTTCGGGCGTCGCGGCGGAGGCGGCGGGCGCGGGTGCGGCGGCCTTACCGGGCTTTCCTGCGGAATTGGCGGCGGGCTTCGCTTCGGGCCAGCGGCCGTCGAACACGCCGGTGTCCTCGGACGGTTCGCCCGCGCCCTTGCGGCCCCACGCACCGGCGCCGGCCGAGGCCTTCACCGTTGAGGCGGAATCACGCAGCTGGTCGAAGAAGGACCGCCACTCGGCCGAGACCGAGGCCGGGTCATCGGCCCAGCGGGCGTGGAGATCCTCGATAAAGGCGGCGTTCGCCCCGTAGAGAAAGCTGGTCTCGGCAAAGACCTGGTTCAGCCGACCGGCATCATCCGCCATCGTGTTCGTCGCAGTCCCTTGGCCGCGGAGCGGCACGCTCCGTCGGTGACGGGACATATACGCACGGTTCGGCGGCGGGTCATGACCGAAACGGGGCGAAAGGGCGGGAAATTTGGTCCTGCGACCAGAAATTTCCCGCAACAGCCCCGCTTCAGCCCTTCAGGACGTCGACCAGGGTGGTGCCGAGGCGCGCCGGGGACGGCGAAACCGTAATGCCGGCCGCCTCCATGGCCGCGATCTTGGACTCTGCGTCGCCCTTGCCGCCCGAGACGACCGCGCCGGCGTGGCCCATGGTGCGGCCCTTGGGCGCAGTGCGGCCGGCGATGAAGCCGACCATGGGCTTCTTGCGGCCCTTCTTCGCCTCATCGATCAGGAATTGGGCGGCGTCCTCCTCGGCCGAGCCGCCGATCTCGCCGATCATGACGATCGATTCGGTCGCGTCGTCGGCGAGGAACATCTCCAGCACATCAATGAATTCGGTGCCCTTGACCGGGTCGCCGCCGATGCCGACCGCCGTGGTCTGGCCCAGGCCCTCGTTCGAGGTCTGGAAGACCGCCTCATAGGTCAGGGTGCCGGAACGCGAGACGATGCCGACCGAGCCCTTCTTGAAGATGGAGCCCGGCATGATGCCGATCTTGCATTCCTCGGGCGTCAGGATGCCGGGGCAGTTCGGACCCAGCAGGCGCGAGTTCGACCGGTCGAGGCGCGCCTTGACCCGCACCATGTCGGCCACCGGAATACCCTCGGTGATGCAGACGATGAAGGGCACCTCGGCCTCGATCGCCTCGATGATGGCATCGGCGGCCCCGGCCGGCGGCACATAGATGACACTGGCATCGGCACCGGTCGCGTCACGTCCCTCGGCCACAGAGGCATAGATCGGCAGGCTTTCGCCCTCGGACCCGTGCCAGATCTCGCCGCCCTTCTTCGGGTGGACACCGCCGACCATCTTCGTGCCGAAATAGCGCAGCGCCTGTTCGGTGTGGAAGGTGCCGGTCTTGCCGGTCAGCCCCTGGACGAGGACGCGGGTGTCTTTGTTGACGAGAATGGACATGGAGGACCTGGTTTCAGTGGCCGCGAGGCGGCGAGCAAGGGTTGGGGGGAGGAAGGTCGCGCGCGTTTAGCGGGGCTGGGGCCGCATATACATGATCATGATGACGCCGTCGGAATCGCCGGTCATGACGATCCGCATGTCATCGCCCGCCGCCAGTTCGAGCAGGGCATCTTCGCCCAGGTCCGGCGCGATGGCGACCTTGCGACCATTCTCGATCGTATAGGGATAGCCGCGAAGCTCGGCGTTGCTCATCTCGGCGTTGGGCGTCATGTCCAGCCAGTCGGCGACAGCCCCGTCGATGGCCGCGTAGTCGCCGGGCATCACGCCCACGGCGCATACGGCCAGATACAGTTCACCGCCGTCGGTGAGGGTGCCGAGGCCGTCGGTCATGTCGCCTGTCATGGCAATCTGGATACCTTCATCCCCAAACTGCATGCGGGCCTGCATATTCTCGAAGGGCGCGTCCGGCCCCATCATCTCGGGCGGCAGCACGTCCCAGCCGGCGGCGTCCAGCCTGGCCATCGCCGCCGACGCCTTGCCGTCGGTCTCGACACAGGTCGACTGGAACAGGGCCAGCTGCGGATCCACCGCCTGGGCCTGAGCCACGGCGGGGGCAAGGGCGAGGGCCGCAGCGGTGGCGGCGAGGGTTTTGAGCAACTTCATGAGTCAGGTACCTGTCGGATAATTGATCGAAAGCTCGAGATAGGATCGGGCTGGAATAAAGGAGGCGTGGATGCGACTTCCATCGGAAAGGTCCCAGACCCTGACCTCCATGCCCGGCGGAATCTGGTAGATGTCGGGATCAGGCAGTGTCGATTTTCCCAGAATCCGGCCGTCCACCTTGAGAGCGGAAACCTGTTGCTCCCAGTCGGGGCCCGCCTCGATCCGGTCGACCGCGCAGATCCGACCCGGGACCGCCTCCCCCCCGGCCGTCGCAATCTGATACTGGGACAGCCGAATGATCAGACCGGCAGACCGATAGCTGACGATCCAGTCGTTATTTCGCGGCGCCGCTTCGACCTGACTCCAACCCTGCGCATCGGCCACAGCCTCAAAGGCCGTGCGATCACCTCGGACGTCGAGGCAAGCTGTGCTGAACGCAGCGACTGCCGGGGTGACGGTATCCGCCGATCGCGGCTCCGCCGTAACAACGACAGCTGCCAATGCGAGCGCCGCCAACATCACCCCACCGCCTTGACGATCTTCCGGGCGGCGTCGTCGAGGTCATCGGCGGCGGTGATGGCGAGACCCGATTCGTTCAGGATCCGCTTGCCTTCGTCGACATTGGTGCCTTCGAGACGGACGACCAGCGGCACCTTGAGGCCCACTTCCTTGACGGCCGCGACGACGCCCTCGGCGATCACGTCACAGCGCATGATGCCGCCGAAGATGTTGACCAGAATGCCCTCGACGCGCGGGTCGGCGGTGATGATCTTGAAGGCCGCCGCGACCTTTTCCTTGGAGGCGCCGCCGCCGACGTCACAGAAGTTGGCGGGCTCTTTCCCGTACAGTTTGATGATGTCCATTGTGGCCATGGCCAGACCGGCACCATTGACCATGCAGCCGATGTTGCCGTCCAGCGCCACATAGGCGAGGTCCCATTTCGAGGCCTCGATCTCCTTGGGATCTTCCTCGGTCTCGTCGCGCAGCTCCAGAATGTCCGGGTGGCGGAACAGGGCATTGCCGTCGAAGCTGACCTTGGCATCCAGGACGCGCAGGCGGCCGTTCTCCATGACGATCAGCGGGTTGATTTCCAGCATCGACATGTCGGTGTCGAGGAAGGCCTTGTAGAGGATGGGGAACAGGGTCTTGCCGTCCTCTGCGGCGGCGCCGTCCAGCTTCAGCGCCGCGTTCAGCGTCGCCACATCCGCTTCGGTGACGCCCGCTTCCGGGTCGATGACGATAGTCTGGATCTTTTCGGGCGTGTCATGGGCGACGGCCTCGATGTCCATGCCGCCCTCGGTCGAGACGACGAAGGCCACGCGGCCGTGCTGACGGTCGACCAGCAGGGAGCAGTACAGCTCGCGGGCGATGTCGGCGCCGTCCTCGATATAGAGGCGGTTGACCTGTTTGCCGGCCTCGCCCGTCTGGGCGGTGACCAGGGTGTTGCCCAGCATCTCGCGGGCGTGGGCCACGGCTTCCTCGACCGATCTGGCCAGACGCACGCCGCCCTTGGCGTCGGCGCCCAGTTCCTTGAACTTGCCCTTGCCGCGTCCGCCGGCGTGGATCTGGGACTTCACGACATAGAGCGGGCCGGGCAGGGACCGGGCGGCGGCCTCGGCCTCGTCCGCCGAGGTGATGGCCACGCCCGCCGCGACCGGCGCGCCAAAGCCCTTCAGAACCTGCTTGGCCTGATACTCGTGAATATTCATGGAAACCGTCGCGTCCGCTGATGGGGAGGGGTGCGAGGCTTATAGGCTCCGCCCGTTCGCAGGCGCAACAGGCGGAGCCCGGTCGGGTGTCAAAGGATCAGTCGATCCAGTCCTTCTTGAGGGTGCGCGAGGCACCGATCAGCAGCACCGCCGCCAGCACATAGAAGCCCATGCCGGTATAGATGGCCCAGCGAAGGCTTTCCTCGCCGAACTGCGGCGCCAGTAGATCGCTCATCCACCCGAAGTAATAGAAGCCCACGGCAATGCCGAGCAGGTTGTTGATCAGCAGGAACAGGGCCGAGGCCGTCGAGCGCATGGGCGCCGGCACCAGATTCTGGATTGAGGCCGTGATGGGTCCCAGCCAGGCGAGGTTGAGGCCGGTCGGGATGATGAAGATCAGGAAGGCCACGATCAGCGATTGGGCCCGCGTGCCGCCGTCAGCGAAGATCTGGGCGATCAGCCAGTCGGAGTTCATCGCCAGGATGAAACAGGGGGCCGAGATCAGGAAGGCGATGGCGGGCACCAGAGGATAGGCACCCTTGCCGCGATGGGCCAGCTTGTCGGCGATCATCCCACCCAGCCAGATACCCAGGGTGCCGCCGATCAGGGCGATGCCGGAGTAGTACCAGCTGACTTCGCGCAGGGTCAGGTCGAAGCTGCGCATGAAGAACAGGGGCAGCCAGCCGGCGACGCCATAGCCGCAGACGGACGAAGAGGCCGCGCCCAGCGCCAGCAGCCAGAAGCTCTTCTTCCTGATCACCACCGAGGCCGTGGAGCGGGCGATCATCAGGGAGACGCCGATTACCAGCGCCAGCAGCCCGGCAAAGCCCAGCACCATGGCGTTGCCGAGAGCGATCAGGCCGAGATGATTGAGGGCCGCAAGGGCCATCAGGCCTGCACCCAGTCCCAGCATGATGAGCGCGGCCGTCCGGCCAACGGCAGAGGAGGTGGCGGGCGGATGCGACGCCACCAAGGCTCCATCGGCCGGAGCCGCCGGGTCGACGGGGCGCGGAACGTCTGTCGCGCCGCGCTTCGGATCCTTGACCGTCAGGCGCAGAACCGGCGCGACCAGCAGGCCCAGCAGGCCGACGACAATGAAGGCGGTCCGCCAGCCATATTCGGCCGCAAGCAGGCCGCCGACGAGCGTGCCCGCCGCCGTGCCCAGAGGAATGCCAAAGGCGAAACCCGCCAGCGCCCGTGCTCGCTGGTGCGGCGGGAAATAGTCCGCGACGAGTGAATAGGCCGGGGCGACGCCGCCGGCCTCACCGACGCCGACGCCCATGCGGTACAGGAACAGCTGACCATAGGAACCGGCCACGCCGCACAGGGCGGTAAAGCCGGACCAGACCGTCAGCGCGCCGGTCATGATCCAGACCCGGCTGTAGCGATCGGCCAGCCAGGCGAGCGGGATGGCCAGGGTGGAATAGACCGAGGCAAAGGCAATTCCGCCCAACAGGCCGAACTGGCTGTCGGTCAGGCCAAACTCTTCCTTCAGGGGCGCGGCCAGAATGCCGATGATCTGCCGGTCCAGAAAGTTCAGCATGTAGACGAAGATCAGGATCGCCAGAACGTAGAAGCGATAGCCCGGGCTGGCAGGCTTCTCAGCGCCGGGCGTGGTGGCTTCAGTCATGACGGTTCCCCCTGATGGTCTTGATGCCGGGCGGAACGGTAACGCCCCCGGTCCTGCATGCAAAAGAAAAAGGGCGGCGGTCCACCTGGAACCGCCGCCCGGATAGGTATCAGACGTTCAATGGCCGGAGCCGGATCAGAACTTGATCTGGATCGAGCCCGTAACGGTCCGCGGCGGGCCGTAGTAGCCGATGATCGAGTTGTTGAAGAGCGCGCCGGGGAAGTTGTAGCCGCCCACGCGATACTCTTCGTCGGTCAGGTTCTTGCCGAATACGCCGATGCTCCAGCGCTCGCTGGGCGCGGTCCAGATCGCCGACAGGTCAACCAGCGCGTAGGCTTCCTGATCGAGGGTCGGGTTCGGGAACTCGAACTGGCTGTAGTCGTCGCGGTAGCTGACCGAGGGGGTCACCACCAGCTCGCCGCCGGCCAGCTGGCTCTGCCAGGTCAGGCCGAAATAGCCGGTCCATTCCGGAGCGTTCTGCAGCACCACCTGATCCGAGATGTCCTCGTAGACCATGGTGGTGAGGTTGTAGCGCAGGAACTGGTCGAACTCGGCGTTCAGATAGCCGACCGCGAAGTTGGCCGACAGGTTTTCGGTCAGGTACAGCGAGCCTTCGAACTCGGCGCCGTAGATGGTCGACTGTCCGACGTTGTCGACGAAGCTGGCGATACCGCCCACGGCCGGAACCTGGGTGGTGACCTGCTGGTCCTGATACTCGTTGTAGAAGATGGCCGAGCTGAACGACAGCGGACCGGCGCGCCCCTTCAGACCCATTTCATAGCTGTCGACCGTTTCCGGATTGTAGCCGTTGACGGTGTCCGGGGTCAGGATGGCGTCACCGCGCATGTCGAAGCCGCCGGACTTGAAGCCCGAGGACCAGGAGGCATAGCCGGTGATGTCGTCCGAGAAGTCGTACGACAGGGCCACGCGCGGCGAGATGTCATCGAAGGTGCGCGAGTTGGTGTAGTCGGTGCGCAGCAGGGTCGGCGCGCGCGGCGTGCCCCCTAGCAGCGGCGAGCGGGTCGCCCCGGCGTAGTTGGCGCGGAAGACTTCGCCAGTTTTGGAGTCCTGCGTCCAGCGGATACCAAGGCCCAGGTGCAGACGGTCGGTCAGGTCCAGGTTGACGTCGCCGAACATGGCCACGCTCTCGGTTTCAACCGAACCGCCGGTGCCGATAACCAAGGCGGCGTTGCCGAGGATGGTGTCGAAGGCGCCTTCGGCGGTGGCGTCCAGATAGAAGACGCCGAACACGCCCTGGATCCGGTCGTAATCGAACTGGAACTGCAGTTCCATGGTCTGCTGCTCGTCGGCGTAATAGGCCGGGATGTCGAGCGTCGGCGCGGGCGTGTTGTCGAAGTCGATGACCGTGTCGGTGCGGCCTTCGCGCCAGGCGGCGATCGCCTTGAAGGTCCAGTGCTCGCTGACGTCCACCTGGCCGGTGAAGGACAGGCCTTCGCTTTCGACCGAGTTCTCGTCTCCGACGCCGGCATAGGTGTCATAGACGCTGTCGGGCGACCCGGCACCCGGTCCGACGCCGGCCACTTCACGGTGGCCGTGACGGGGGCTGGAATCATCCTGGGTGCGGTCATAGGCGAGGCGGAAGAAGACTTCGTCGCGCGGGGTGAATTCGGCGCTCGCGCGGAAGGCGGTGACGTCCTTGTCATAATGCTCGGCGCCGGTGTTGAGGTTCTCGCCGTAGCCGTCGCGCGTCAGGCTGGCAAAGGCGCCGCCGATACGGAAACTGTCGGTCAGGGGCACGCTGCCCGAGGCGACCAGATCGACCTGGTTGTAACTGCCATAGGCGCCGCGGATCGTAGCCTCGGCGTCCTGCGACAGGCGCGAGGTCACATATTTGATGGCGCCGCCGACGGTGTTGCGGCCGTACAGCGAGCCTTGCGGGCCGCGCAGAACCTCGATGCGCTCGATGTCGAAAATGTCGAGCACAGCCGCCTGCGGGCGGGCGACATAGACGTCATCGACATAAAGGCCGACGCCGGGCTCGAAGCCCCACAGCGGGTCCTGCTGGCCGACGCCGCGGATGAAGGAGATCAGGGTCGAGTTGGAACCCCGGGCCACCTGGACAGTGGCGTTCGGCGTTTGCTGCTGCAGGGTGGTGATGTCGGTGGCGCCGGTTTCTTCCAGCCGCTCGGACGACAGGGCGGTCACGGCGACCGGCACGTCCTTCAGCTGCTCGTCGCGACGACGGGCGGTGACGATGATTTCATCCAGGGAGGTGACGGCCGGATCCTGGCCCGGTGCCTCCTGGGCGATGGCGGTGACGGACAGCGCGCTCCAGGCGGCCCCCGCCAGAAGGACGGTTTTTACGAGTCTGTTCATTTGAAGCCCCAATCTCTGTTTCCAACCCAGGACGCTTTTATTCAGCGTTCAATGATTTTCTGCAGACTGACCCCGTTTTTGCCGTTCTGTCAAACGGCCACACCCGTCGGGGGGCGGAATTCAAGCGGGGCTGTGGCAGGAATACATACCCTCCGAAGGCCGCATGATGCGTGATTGCCGGATGGGGATGGCGCGACTAGCCTTGCCCGCATGAGCAAGATCACCGCGCCCCCGGCCCCTGCCCTGACCGCCGAGCACGGACGGGCAGGCCGCGCAGAGACCACCGCCAGGCGGGGCCGCCCCTCCAAGAGCCAGGGCGGCCGGCATGGCGAAACGCGTGACTCGATCCTGGATGCCGCCGAGGACCTGTTTTCCAAACACGGCTTTTATGGTGTGACGATCCGCGAGGTCGCGCGCGAAGCGGGCGTCGATACGGCTCTGGTCCACTATTATTTCGGAGCCAAGCGCGATCTGTTCGACGCTGTTTTCCTGCGCCGGGCCGAGGTCTGGAACAATGAACGGGTCGAGGCGATCAATCGCTATGCCCGCGAAAACGAAGGCGCGATGACGCTGGAGGGTCTGCTGGAGGCCTTCCTGAGGCCGCCGTTCCAGTGGTCGCTGAAGGGCGGGCCGGGGTGGAAGCACTATTCGGCCCTGGTGGCCCAGACCAATGCCAATCCGACCTTCGGCGGCGAGACCATGGCCCGCTATTTCGACCCGTCGATCCGGCGACTGATCGACCTGCTCCGGGTGGTGCTGCCCGAGGCCAGTGACGCGGATCTTTACTGGGGATGGCACAATCTGTCGGGGGCCCTGACGCTGACGCTGGGGGAGACGGGACGACTTGACCGGCTGTCGGGGGGGCTGTGCCAGTCCGGGGATCTGGACAGCGCGTGCGACTATATGGTCCGGTTTGCGTCTGCCGGGTTTCGGGCCGTCAGCAAACCGAAAGACTAGGCGGCTTCCGGCTCCACCGACGCGGCAGACTTGCCCTTGGCCTTGCCCCCCTTCTTGCCGGACTTTTTCGACGCGGCCTTTTCAGCCTTTTGGGCGGCCTTCTCGGCCTTGCGCAGTTCCTTGAGGCGCTTCTTCTCGGCGCGCGCCGCGGCGACGGCTTCCTCAGGTGCCGCATCGGCCGCTCCAGCCAGTTCACCGAGGATTTCAAGGAAGGTCTCGCGACGACCCTTGGGCAGCAGGGCCATGATCTGGCGGTCGGCTTCAACCACGCGCGGACGGGCGTCGGCCAGGGCCGCCTCACCCTCGGGGGTCAGGCGCACAGCCATGGCACGCGCATCCAGGGTCGAACGCTCGCGCGACAGGAGTCCACGCTGCGCCATCCGGGCCACCAGATCGGCGAGCGTTGATCGGTCGATGCCGGTCGCCTTGACCAGATCCGTCTGGGTCAGGCCGGCCCGCAGGGACACAGCCTCAAGGACGGCGAACTGGCGCTGGGTCAGGCCGTCGGAGCCGACTTCGCGAGAATAGATGTCGAGGGCGAGCTGCAGCGCCCGGTGGATCAGGTGGCTGGGCGATTCCGCGAGGGAGCCGGCCTCGCGGGCTTTCTTGCCGGACTTCACCATGACCGATCGACTCCCCTGACCCACCGCAATGTCGACAGGGCTATCAGGGCCGCTTTACGCTTTCGCGACGGCTGCGCGACATTTCTTCCGTCTGCACCCCGGGTGTTCAGGGTGCGGCATTGGGGCCTGGCGGGGGGACAGCCGTCTCGTCTCCGCCCTCTGATTGAAGATTGCGGAAGATCAGGGGCATATTGCTGAGGCCGAATACGGACGAGGCGATCCACAGCACGCCCCGGAAGCTGACCCAGACGTCGGCCGGATCGACGCTGTCATAGCCCAGCTGGGCCGTCGCCCAGCCGACGAGGGCCTCGCTCCGAACGGCCTCGTTCACCAGCGCGACAGCGGCAAAGAACAGGCCGTAGCGAAGTGTCAGGATTTTCCACGCCCGGTCGTTGATCGGAATGACGGTGCCCAGCAGCGCCTTGAGTGGCTGCTTGCCCATTTTCAATCCACCCAGCAACAGGATCGACAGGCTGACGTTCAGAATGGTGACCTTCAGTTTCACCCAAAGGTCGTCCTGGGTGAGCAGGGTCAGCAGGCCGAACACCAGGGCAAAACCACCGACAATCAGCGGCATCAGCGCCAGCCGTCGCTCGACGACCAGGCCGACCACGACGGCAATGGCCGCACCACCGACCAGGAACCATGTGGCCTGGACCAGCGCCTCGTCGCCCTCAAGTCCGTTCAGGCGATAGAAAAGGAAGGCCCCGGCGAAGGCGACAAGGGCGCCAAAATCGACGGCCTGACGGACCCAGGCGGGGGGCGACGCGTGTTCACTCATGACCGGGCCTCCAGACCCACCAGTGACCGGGAGAAGGCTTCGGCATCGAAGGGCTGGAGATCGTCGATGCCCTCACCCACGCCGATCAGCTTGATGGGAGCGTCCGAGGCCTGGGCGACGGGGACCAGAACGCCGCCGCGCGCGGTGCCATCCAGCTTGGTCATCACCAGACCCGAGACATAGGCCGTCCGTCCGAAGATCTTCTCCTGCTCCAGGGCATTGCGACCGACGGTGGCGTCCAGCACCAGAAGGGTCTCATGCGGCGCCTCGGGGTCGACCTTTTTCAGGACCCGCACGATCTTCAGCAGCTCGTCCATCAGGGCCGACTTGTTCTGCAACCGCCCCGCGGTGTCGATCAGCACCACATCATAGCCCTCGGCCCGGGCCCGGGTGAGGGCATCGAAGGCGAGGCCCGCGGGATCGGCGCCGTCACGGCGGCTCTCGAAGGTGGCCCCGGCCCGCTCGGCCCAGACCTTGAGCTGTTCGCGGGCGGCGGCGCGGAAGGTGTCGCAGGCGACCACCATCACCCTGGCTCCCTGACCGGTCAGGTCGGCGGCGATCTTGCCCAGAGTGGTGGTCTTGCCCGAGCCGTTCACCCCGACGAACAGGGTGACGAAGGGGCGCGGGCCGTCCAGCGGCTCGTAGCGGGCCTCGTGCGAGCGAAGTTCTTCCGCCACCGCCTCGGCCAGCGCGGTCTTGACCTCGACCTCGGAGGCGCCGGAGCCGAAACGCAGCTCACGGAAGCGTTCGACGATCCGGTCGGTCGCGGCCGGGCCCAGATCGCTTTCCAGCAAATGCTCTTCCAGCTGTTCCAGCGCGGTCTCGCTGAGGGGCTCCTTGACGAAGGTGGCCACCACCTGTTCGGTCATCTGGCGCGAGGAGCGGGACAGCCCGTCGCTCAGCCGCTGCAACCAGCCTTTTTTCGGTGCGTCGTTCATGAGTCCGCTTTAGCGGTCGCCGTCGCCAGCGTCACCTGTGAGACGAAGAAACCCCATCTTGGGAAATCTGCCCTCTATGTGCGACAAGGCGGCGGTCGGCGCCCAGATGCGCCCTCGGCGCGCGCCCGGATGGATTGATGGACCAGACACATTCCTTCTTCAGCCCCGCGACCCACGGCTTTGTGCGCGTGGCGGCGGCCACCCCCGTGGTCCACCCGGCCGATCCGAAGGCCAATGCGGACGAGCATATCCGCCTGATCGAACAGGCGGCCGAACAGGGCGTCGACCTGATCGTCTTTCCCGAGCTGAGCCTGAGCGGCTATGCGCTGGACGATCTGCTGATGCAGGACGCGCTGCTGAATGAGGTGGAGCGGCAGATCGAACGGGTGGCCAACGCGAACGAGGGCGCGGCCATCACAGTCGTCGCCGGGGCGCCCATACGGCACGCCGAACGGCTCTACAATTGTGCGGTCGTCATGGCCGAGGGGCGGGTGATCGGCGTGGTGCCGAAGACGTACCTGCCGAACTATCGGGAATATTATGAGAAGCGCTGGTTCTCGCCGGCGACAGATGATCTGTCATCCGGACCGCCGTTGACGCTGAACGACGAGGCCGTTCCGTTCGGGACCGACCTGCTGTTCGAAGCCGACAACCGACCGGGTTTCTGTTTCGGCGTCGAGATCTGCGAGGACTTCTGGGCACCGCTGCCGCCGTCGACGCGTCAGGCCATGGCCGGGGCGCGCATCCTGTGCAACCTGTCGGCGTCCAACATCGTCATCGGCAAGGCCGAGGAGCGCGCCCTGCTGTGCGCCAGCCAGTCGGCACGGACCATGGCCGCCTATGTGTTTACGGCGTCCGGCTGGGGCGAGAGCACGACCGACCTCGCCTGGGACGGTCAGGCGACGATCCACGAACTGGGCGCGAAGCTGGCCGAGGGCGAACGGTTCGGAATGGGCGGCGCGCTGACAATCTGCGACATCGACGTGGACCGCATCGGCCAGGACCGGTTGAGGAACGGTACCTTCGCCGATTGCTCCAACAGGGAAACCCATGGCTCCGCATTTAATCGCCGCCTTTTCCCGACCCGCGAGGCGTCCGCTGCGGTCGACCTGATCCGTCCCCTCGACCGGTTCCCGTTCGTGCCGGACGACCCCGCGCGGCTGGATCGCGACTGCTATGAGGCGTTCAACATCCAGGTGCAGGGCCTGATGAAGCGGATGACCGCCACCGGGTCGAAGACGGTGGTCATCGGCATTTCGGGCGGGCTGGATTCGACCCAGGCCCTGCTGGTGGCCTGCCGGGCCTTTGATCGGCTGGAGCTGCCGCGCACCGGCATCCGCGCCTTTACGATGCCGGGCTTCGGGACATCCGATGGGACCAAATCGAACGCCTGGGCGCTAATGAGGGCGCTGGGCGTGACGGCCGCCGAGCTCGACATCCGCCCGGCGGCCGAGCGGATGCTGGCCGACATCGGTCACCCGGCGGCGGACGGTCAGCCCGTCCACGACATCACCTATGAGAATGTGCAGGCGGGCCTCAGAACCGATTATCTGTTCCGGCTGGCCAATCAGCATGACGGCTTCGTCATCGGCACGGGCGACCTGTCGGAACTGGCGCTGGGCTGGGCCACCTATGGCGTCGGCGATCACATGAGCCATTACGGGGTCAATTCCGGGGTGGCCAAGACCCTGATCCGGCACTTGATCCGCTGGGTCGCGGACCGGGAACTGGTGGGGGCGGACGCCACCCCGGTTTTGCAGGCCATCCTCGACACCGAGATCTCGCCCGAACTGGTCCCGGCGAAGGACGGCCAGATCCAGTCGACCGAGGCGACCGTCGGCCCCTATGCGCTGAACGACTTTTTCCTGTTTCACTTCAGCCGCTATGGCATGGCGCCGTCCAAGATCGCCTATCTGGCCCATCAGGCGTGGAAGGATGCAGCAACGGGGCACTGGCCGTCGGGCACGCCCGACGATGAGAAGGTCGAATACGACCTCGAGACCATCGTCTTCTGGCTGCGGAAATTCATCGTACGCTTCTTCCAGACCAGCCAGTTCAAGCGCTCGGCCCTGCCGAACGGCCCCAAGGTGGTGACCGGGGGATCGCTGAGCCCTCGGGGCGACTGGCGTGCGCCCTCGGACGTGTCGGCCCGGGTGTGGCTGGATGAGCTGGATGCCAATGTGCCGGTCAAGGCACACGATGAGAAAGCCCCGAAATGAGCGAGACCGCGACCCGCGACGCCAACGGCAATGAGCTGGCGGACGGCGACAGCGTCACCCTGATCAAGGATCTGAAGGTCAAGGGATCGGGCGGGGTGACGCTGAAGCGCGGCACCATGGTCCGCAAGATCCGCCTGACCGGCGACCCCGACGAGATCGAGGCCAATGTCGACAAGGTGAAGGGCCTCGTCCTGCGCACCGAATTCGTCAAAAAGGCCTGAACCGCCCTCGCTCAGGGTACGTCCGACAGGAATTCGAAGATCGCTGCCCGCGCCGCAGGCTCGTCAAGCATGGGGGCGTGGCCAATTCCGGGGACCTCGACATAGTCCATCTTCGGGGCGCGCTTGCGCATCTTCGCGGCGATGTCGGCGCTGAGCAGGTCCGAGGTCTCGCCCCGCACCAGCAGGGTCGGGCGCCCCTTGGCCAGCCGCCCGAACATGGGCCACAGATTGGGCACCAGGGCCTTGTCGCCCCCCGCCCGGATCGGTACCGAGATGTCCGGATCATAGTCGAGCACCGGCGTGCCCTCGGTCCCCTCGCGGAACACGCGACTGGCAAAGGCGGCCCAGTCGTCGGGGCCATAGTGGGGGAAGGCGACGCCATTGGTCTTTTCGACATAGGCGGCGGCGGCCTCCCAGGTGGGCGTATCCACCGGCTGGCCGGTATAGGCCGCAATCCGCGCCAGCCCGGCCTTGTCCACCTCGGGGCCGATGTCGTTCAGAATGGCGGCGGCGATGACCTTTGACCGCAGGGCCGAGACCGCCATGGTGATCAGCCCGCCCATGGAGGTGCCCAGAAATACGGCGCGCTCGATGCCGGTCTGGGCCAGCAGGGCCAGAACGTCCTTCGCATAGGTCGCCGGCTGGTAGGTCATGGGATCGGGGGCCCGGTCCGAGCGGCCGCGCCCGCGCACATCGACCGCCAACACTCGGCGGCCGCTCTGGGCCAGCAGGGTGGCGATGCCGTGGAAGTCGGCCGAATTGCGGGTCAGGCCGTGGATGGCGATGACCGGCAGGCGTGCCTGACCGTCCGCCCCGGTGTAGTCGCGGGCATAGAGGTCAAGACCGTCCTCGGAGGTGAAGCGACGCTCGGCATAGGTCCGGGTCTCGGTCATGGTCAGGGCTCCGACAGGCTGGGCGGGATTTCACCCCATGTAGAATTTATGCCTCAGATCGCCAGCAGGTCGCGAACGAAATCGTCAAGATTTCCACCGTCGAACAGGAAGCCGGGGATGCCGGCGCGGCGCGCGGCCTCCATGTCGCTGGGACGGTCGCCGATCATGAAGGCGCGCTTGGGGTCGATGCCGTGGTCGGCGATGGCGCGGTGGATCATGCCGGGGTTGGGCTTTCGGTCCGGATGGTCCGGGTGACGCCAGGCCGGATCGACCGCCTCGGCATGATAGGGACAGGCATAGACGGCGCCGATGCGCGCGCCCTTTGCCGCCAGCCGACGGACGATCAGATCGTTGAAGGCCTGCATCTGGCCATGGGTGAACATGCCGCGCGCCACCCCTGACTGGTTGGTCACGATCACCACCAGATAGCCCAGGGTATTCAGCCGACGGACGGCCTCGGCCGCGCCGGGCACAAAGGCCAGCTGGTCCTCGCGATGCGGATAGCCGACGTCGTCGATCAGAACCCCGTCCCGATCCAGAAATACGGCCGCATGGCCGGCGGACGCCGGTGATGAAGTCACGCCTTCTCCCGTGGGTGGCTGTCGGTCTGGCCTGTCCGGGGGACAGGCATTGAGGTCGCCCTGATTAGGGCGCATCGTAAAAAGCCGCAACGTGAAGTGACCGTTTCCCGTTTGGTCAGGGAGGCGCGCGCTTGCTATGGCGCGCCACCGGACGCGGGGCACCCCGCCGCACAGGAAGACAGACGTTCATGAGTATCGCCTTCATCGACCTTCAGGCCCAGCGCCGTCGCCTCGGCGGCAAGATCGAGACCGCCGTCATGACCGCCGTGGAAAGCGGCGCCTGGGTCATGGGCCCGCCGGTCCGACAGTTCGAGGAAGACTTGGCCGCCTTCGGTCAGGCCAAACACGCGCTGGGCTGTGCCAACGGCACCGACGCCCTGATCCTGCCGCTGATGGCCTGGGGCTTGCGCACCGGCGATGCCGTGTTCGTGCCCAGCTTTACCTTCACCGCCACGGCCGAGGTGGTGCCGTGGCTGGGCTGCACGCCGATCTTCGTCGATGTCGATCCGAAGACCTACAATATGGATCCGGTCAAACTGGAGGCCGCGATTGAAGCGGTGAAGGCTGAGGGCCGGCTGAGACCCCGCGTCGTCATCGCCGTCGACCTGTTCGGACAGCCCGCCGACTATCCGGCGATCCGGGCCCTGTGCGACCGCCATGACATGAAGCTGATCTCGGACTCGGCGCAGGGCTTTGGCTGTACACTGAACGGCGCCCATCCGCTGAAGTGGGCCGATGTGACGACCACCAGCTTTTTCCCGGCCAAGCCGCTGGGGTGCTATGGCGACGGCGGGGCGGTGCTGACCGACGACGCCGATCTGGCCGAGGAAATGGATTCCCTGCGCGTGCACGGCAAGGTCGTGGCCAAGGACATGCAGGGCCGGACCTTCGATCACGATCCCAAATACCTGGCCATGCGGATCGGCATGAATTCGCGCCTTGATACGATTCAGGCCGCCATCCTGATCGAGAAGCTGAAGGTCTTCCCCGAGGAGATCGAATGGCGGAACCGTATCGCGGCTCGCTACAATCAGCACCTCGCTCCGCACGTCGCGGCCGTGCCGGATGTGATCGAGGGCGGGGTTTCCGTATGGGCCCAGTACACGATCGAGCATGACGACCGCGCCGGCCTGATCGACCATCTGAAGGCCGAGGGCGTGCCGACCGCCGTCTATTATCCGGTGCCCATGCATATGCAGCCCGCCTATCAGCGCTTTCCACAAGGGGCCGGGGGCCTGCCGGTTACCGAACGGCTGAAGGACCGGGTGCTGAGCCTGCCCATGCACGCCGATCTGGACGAAGCCACCCAGGACCGCGTTATCGCCGCCGTCGCCAGCTACAAGGGATAAGTCCGATGCAGACTCTGAAGATCGGCGTGGCCGGCGCCGGCGTGATGGGCCGCAACCATGCCCGGGTGCTGACCGACATTCGCGACGTGGAACTGAGCCATGTGTTCGACCCCGATGCCGTGGTCGCCAAAGGCGTGGCCGAGGCGTATGGCGCCTCGCCCGTGACCAGCGCCGAGGCCTTTGCCGATGCGGGTCTGGATGCTGCCGTGATCGCCACGCCCAACCGCACCCATGCCGATCTGGGCGTCGCCCTGCTGGAGCGGGGCGTGCATGTGCTGGTCGAAAAGCCGATTGCGGCGACCGTCGAGGATGCCCGGCGCCTGATCGATGCGGCGAAGGCCAATGACCGGGTGCTGATGGTCGGCCAGGTCGAGCGCTTCAATCCGGCGGTCGAGGCGGTCAAGCGCGCGATCAAGGATGAGGACGTCATCTCGATCCAGATCACCCGCGTCGGCCCGTTCCCGCCGCGCATGGGCGAGGTCGGGGTGGTCATCGATCTGGCCGTGCACGACATCGACATCATCCGCCATCTGACTGACAGCGAGATCGTCGAGGTCCAGCCGCAGCTGGCCCGCACCAAGGCCGAGCGCGAGGATACCGCCCTGCTGCAGTTCCGGCTGGCCAACGGCACCATCGCCCACATCACCACCAACTGGGTGACGCCCTACAAGACCCGCACCCTGCAGGTGGCGACCAAGGCCAAATTCGTGGTCGCCGACCTGATGACGCGTCAGGTGACCGAATATTTCGGTCAGCAGCCCGACGGCAGCTATTCCACGCGCGGCGTCCACAGCTGGCCGAATGAGCCGCTCAAGAAGGAGCTGGAGGCCTTCGTCCACGCCATCCGCACGGGCGAGACCCCGGCGGTGACGGGCGAGGACGGCCTGCGCAACCTCGAGGTCGCCCTGAGGTGTCTGGGGGAATGAACCTCCGGCCTGCGGTTCTGGAGAACCGGTTCGTCCGGCTGGAGCCCCTGGCGGATCATCATCGGGAACCGCTCCGTCTCGCCTGTGATGCGGACCCGGAGCTATGGCCAGCTCTGTACTACCGGTCCTATGGCGGCGCGCATTTCGACGCCGGCTGGGACGATCTGGTCGCCGGTCAGTCGGCTGGCACCCGCATGCCGTTCGCGGTCATGGTGGACGGTACCCTCGTCGGCATGAGCAGCTATATCGACATCCAGCGCGGCAACCGGGCGCTGGAAATCGGCACCACCTATTACCGTCCCTCTGCCCGGGGCGGACCGGTCAATCCGGCGGCCAAACGGCTTTTGCTGGACCATGCCTTTACCTGTGGCGCCAACCGGGTGGCTTTCAAGGTCGACGACCGGAATGGGCGCAGCCAGGCCGCCATGACCAAGCTGGGGGCGACGCGCGAAGGCCTGCTCCGCCACGACATGATCACCTGGACCGGCCATGTGCGCAGCTCGGTGGTCTTTTCCATCCTCGCAGAAGACTGGCCGGACGTCCGGGCGCGGCTGGATGAGCGGCTGGCCAAGTTTGTCCAGGCGTCCGGGGAATAGCGGCGTCCTGCCGTATGGCTCGACGTCATGGAACGTTGCAGGGTTCGATAATGAAGACTCTCATCAAACGGTCCTTCGGCAGAACCATGCTGATGTTTGTCGTGCTGGGTCCTCCGATCGGCGGGATCAGTCTCGGATTGATCATTTTCGGACGGGATGTGCTGGATGGCGGGCACCTGATCTGGGGCACCTTGACGATGCTGCCCCTTCTTGCGGCGCTGGGGTTCGCTTATGGCATCATCCCTGCGGCCCTGACGGGCTTTGTGGCGTCGGCATCCTCCGGGCGCATCGAGAACAATCACTTGTGGCTGGCGACAGCCACAACCGCGGGCATAGTCTTGAGCGGCACGACGTTCGTGTTCCTGTCCCGCGAGATGGCCATCATGATGAGTTTGGCTGGCGGCACTGCTGCCTTTGTCAGCGGCGTCGCCTCTCTCGCGGTACGACCTCTGCGTGGAAAGACGGACAGGGCGAAGAAAGTCACCCCCGAAAAGGCCGGCTGAGGAAGGGCGAGCCCGCCACGCCAAAGCGCCACGGTGTCTCGGCGCCTTTCGTGATGCCGATGCGCGGGCCGATAGCGAGGCTGGCGGGGGGCCAACCCGGTTCCAGTGCGAAGGGCGGGGCATCCAGCGGGGCGTGGTCCAGCGCCTTGTCGATGGACAGCGCCTGACACAGTTTCCCTGGCCCGGAGCAGAGGTTGCGCGGGTTGTCTGTGCCGCGCCGGATGGCCATGACGTCCAGCCCGGCGGTCGGCTCCAACGCCCGGATCAGGACGGCACTGCCCGGCTTCGTCCGGTCGCAGACGATGTTGAAACACCAGTGAGCCCCGTAGATGCGATAGACATAGGCCCGCCCCACCGGGCCGAACATGGCTGCATTGCGGGGCCGGGGGCCGCCAAAGCTGTGCGACGCCGGATCGGTCGGATCATAGGCCTCGGTCTCGACGATGGTGCCGCCGATGCCCCCGACCAGTAGCCGCGCGCCGATCAAGTCACGGGCGACCGTGACGGCATCGCGCGCCAGCCAGTCGGTCAGGTTCAAGCGACGACCTGCATCCCCAGCCACTCGGCGATCAGGGCCGGCTTGTCACCGCCCTCGATCTCGACGGTAAGCTCGTGCTTCAGCAGCCAGCGTCCGCCGCCCTTGTCCTCGGCCGACAGCAGTTTGAACCGGCCCCGCACCTTCGAGCCGGCGGGCACGGGGGCGAGGAAGCGCAGCTTGTCGAAGCCATAGTTGACGCCCATCACCACGCCCTCCAGCGGCTTGACCGCATCGTAGGACATGGCCGAGGCGAGGCTGAGGGTCAGAAAGCCGTGGGCAATGGTGCCGCCGAACGGCGTGGCCTTGGCCGCCTCCGGGTCGACGTGAATGAACTGTTCGTCCTCAGTGATGCTGGCAAAGGCGTCGATCCGGGCCTGATCAACCTCGATCCAGCGGGAGACCCCCACCTCGGTGCCGATCAGGGATTGCAGGTCACTGGGCTTGGTCATGCGGAAGCTCCGGGGGTGAAACGATCCTCGATGATGGCGGCAAACAGGGCGGGGTCAACGTTGCCGCCCGAGAGGATGATGGCCGTGGTGCGGCCCGCCGCCTCGACCTTGCCCGCCAGCAGTGCCGCCAGCGACACCGCCCCGCCCGGTTCGACCACCAGCTTCAGCGTGCGGAAGGCATAGCGGACCGCATCGGCCACTTCTGCATCGGTGACGGTCAGCACGCCCGCCAGTCGCCGGTTGATGGGGAAGGTCAGCTCGCCCGGGCGATCGCTCATCAGGGCGTCGCAGATCGAAGGGGCCGCGCCGGGCGGGTAGGTCATCCGCTCGCCGGCCTCAAGCGAACGGCGGGTGTCGTCATAGGCGGCGGGCTCGACCGCCAAGACCCGGGTGTCCGGCGAGCGCGCGGCGAAGGCGAGGTTGATCCCGGCGATCAGCCCCCCGCCCGAGGCCCCGCACAACAGCTGGTCGATCGGCGCATCGGCCTGTTCGAGGATCTCCAGCCCGGTCGTGCCCTGACCCTCGATGATGAAGGGGTCGTCGAAGGGGCGGACCAGAACACTGCCGCGCGTGCGGGCGATCTCCTCGCCAATGGCCTCGCGCGACTCGGTCCAGCGGTCGTAGGATCGGACCTCGCCGCCGAAGGCGATGACGCCCTCGACCTTCACCCGGGGGCTGTCGGCGGGCATGACGATGATGGCCGGGGTTCCCATGCGCCGGGCCGCAGCGGCCACGGCCTGGGCATGATTGCCGGAGGAGTAGGCGACCACGCCGCGGGCCTTTTCCTCTTCGGTCAGGCGGCTGATCCGGTTCCAGGCACCCCGGAACTTGAAGGCGCCCGCGACCTGCAAGGTCTCGGCCTTGATCAACACCCGCCCGCCCAGGCGGTCGTTCAGGGCCGGGCTTTCGATCAGGGGGGTGCGCACGGCGGCGCCGGCGATCTGGCGAGCGGCGTCGAGAATACCGGAGAAGGAAGGCGTGTGCATAAGACCACTTAACCCCCTCCACACACTTGTCGAGACGGTCGCCGCCAAGCAGGATCAGCGAATGAACCCTTATGCGGACCTTGATCCCATTCTGAACGCGCGGGCGAAGGCAGCCGGCTGGGTCGTGTTCACAGAATGGGCCGACGCAGCGGCGCATTTCTTTCACATAGGCGGAGACGCCCCCTACGACGCCTTTCAGGTTTCTATTGAACCCCCCCATGGCGGCCAGGTCACGGTCTTTGCTCGCTCAATCGATACGAATGACGATCTGGAGTTCGAGCAGAGCTGGACCGCAGAGACCGGTCACTTTGACGCACTGCTGACGGCGGCCGTGCAAAAGATTGAGGAATGGAAGCGTCGCGCCCCATGAGCCGGATGATCCTCTCCATCGACCAGGGCACGACCTCGACCCGGGCCATCGCCTTTGAGGTGTCGGAGGCCGGGGCCTTTTCGGCGGCGTCCGTCAGCCAGATTGAACTGCAACAGCATTTCCCCAAACCCGGCTGGGTCGAGCATGATGCCGGCGAGATCTGGACCGCGACCCTGCAGACCTGTCGCGAGGTGATCCGCAAGGCGGGGGGCATCGACCGCTTCGCCGCCATTGGCATCACCAACCAGCGCGAGACGGCGGTCCTGTGGGATGCGAAGACGGGCGAGCCGCTGCATCGTGCCATCGTCTGGCAGGACCGGCGCACGGCCGACGTCACCACCGCCCTGGCGCGCGCCGGGCACGAGCCGGAGGTGCAGGGCCGCACGGGCCTGATCCTCGACCCCTATTTCTCGGCCTCCAAATACGCCTGGTTGCTGGATGCGGTGCCCGGGTCGCGCGAGCGGGCCGAGGCGGGCCAGGTGAAGCTGGGCACCATCGAAAGCTGGCTGGTCTGGAAGCTGACGGGGGGGCAGGCCCACATCACCGACGCCACCAATGCAGCACGCACTAGTCTGATGGACCTCAAGACCCTGAGCTGGCAGGCCGATCTGGCCGACCTGTTCCGGGTGCCGATGGAGGCCCTGCCGGAGATCCGGGGCTGTGCGGATGCGCTCGGCAACTGTGACCCGTCGCTGTTCGGCCGGGCCCTGCCCGTGCACGGTGCGGCGGGCGATCAACAGGCGGCGCTGGTGGGTCATGGCGCGATCCAGCGGGGCGAGGCCAAGATCACCTATGGCACCGGCGCTTTTCTGGTCGCCAATGTGGGGCCCGAGCCCGTCATTTCGACCAACCGGCTGCTGGGCACGCTTGCATACTCCGTAAAGGGACAGACCGCCTATGCGCTGGAGGGGTCGATCTTCTCGGCCGGTTCGGCGATCCAGTGGCTGCGGGACGGCCTCGGCGTGATCAGCCAGTCGCGGCAGTCCGAGGCCATGGCCCAGAGCCTGCCGGACAATGGCGGGGTCTATCTGGTGCCGGGCTTCACGGGCCTGGGCGCGCCCTGGTGGTCGCCCGAGGCACGCGGCACAATCACCGGCCTGACGCGCGACAGTGGCCCGGCCCATCTGGTGCGGGCCGCGCTGGAAAGTCTGGCCTATCAGACCCGCGACCTGCTGGACGCCCTGGCGGCGGATGGCGCGCCCCGGCTGGCGCGGCTGAAGGTCGACGGCGGGGTGACCGCCAATGCGCTGGCGATGCAGTTCGTGGCCGACATCTGCGAGGTCGAGGTCGAGCGCCCGGCCTTTCAGGAGATGACCGCGCTGGGGGCCGCAAAGCTGGCGGCACTGGGCGTCGGCCTGATCGACCGGCTGGACATCCCGCCCCTTGAGACACCCGCCGTCTGGCATCCCCGCATGGATGGCGAGACCCGCTCGCGCCTGCTCGACGGCTGGAAGGGCGCGATCCGCGCCACCCTGGCCGCCGCTGAAACCGCCGCTGAACCGGAACCCGCATGACCGACCCGACCCTTGACCCCCAGTCCGCCTTCTCCGGCACCCGCGAAGTCGATCCCCGGCACGCGCTGGACGAGGCCACGCTGGACGCCTGGCTGGCCGACAATGTCGAGGGGTATCAGGGGCCGCTGACGCTCCGCCAGTTCAAGGGCGGACAGTCGAACCCGACCTATGAGCTGACCACGCCCGGCCGGACCTATGTGCTGCGTCGCAAGCCGCCCGGGACCCTGCTGCCCAGCGCTCATGCGGTCGATCGCGAGTTCCGGGTGATTTCCGCCCTGCACGCCCAGGGCTTCCCCGTCGCCCGACCTTATATTCTGTGCACGGACGACTCGGTGATCGGCTCGATGTTCTATGTGATGGACAAGGTCGAGGGGCGGGTGTTCTGGGACCTGAAACTGCCCGATCTGTCGCCTGCCGATCGTCGTGCCGTCTATGAGGCCCAGACCGATACGCTCGCGGCCCTGCACCGGTTCGACCCGGACGCGATCGGCCTGTCGGACTATGGCAAGCCCGGCAACTACTTCGCCCGTCAGGTCGGACGCTGGACCAAACAGTATCAGGCGTCAGAGACGGGCACGATCGAGGCGATGGACCGGCTGATCGCCTTCCTGCCTGAAAGCCTGCCGCCGGATGGGCCGACGCGGATCGTGCACGGTGACTTTCGCCTGGACAATATGATCCTGGCACCCGACCGGGCCGAGGTGCGGGCCGTGCTGGACTGGGAACTGTCGACGTTGGGCGATCCGATGGCGGACTTTTCCTATCTGCTGATCGCCTGGGTGATTCCGGCGACGCTGCGAAACGGTCTGGCCGGGGCGGATCTGGAGGCGCTGAGCATTCCGTCGGTCGAGGAGACGGTGGCGCGCTATGCCGAGAAGACGGGAACCGGGGGGCCCGCCAATCTCGACTGGTTGTTCGCCTATAATCTGTTCCGGCTGGCCGCCATCTGTCAGGGGATTGCCGGGCGGGTTCGCGACGGCACCGCCGCCAGCAGCCACGCCCGCACCATGGCCGCCCAGGTGGGGCCCCTGTCGGACGCGGCCTGGCGCTTTGCCAAAAAGGCCGGCGCCTGACGCCTAGCTGGGCGTGCCCACGAGGGTAAAGGCGGCCCAATAGGCCGGATGCTGCCAGCGGCGGTCGGCACGGACCTCAAGCATGGCGCCCTGCAGGGCGACGGCGCGGTTGCCGGGTGTCCGGTCCAGTCCGGTAAAGGTGCCGGTGATCAGGGCGGTGGTCGCCTGATCCGAGACCTCCCAGTGCGACACCAGCAGTGACCGCGCCCCGGCGTGGAAGAAGGCCCGCGCGAGGCCCGACAGACCCTGTCCCCCCGGTCGTCCGTCGGATGCCGCCGTATTGCAGGCCGACAGCACGACGAAGTCGGCGCTGAGCCGCAGCTGGGCGGCCTCGGAAGCGGTCAGATAGCCGTCGTCCTCGGCCGTCGCCTCTGCGGGCGGGGTCATGACCAGTCCGGGTTCGGCGAAGCTGGCCCCGGCCATCAGTCCATGGGTGGAAAAGACCACGAAACGCGCCTCGGCCAGCAGCTCGGTATCGGTCTGACGCACGGCGGTCTCGGTGGCGGCGGCGCCGCTGCGGACCACCCCCTTGGGATAGATCCGACCCAGGGCGAGAAGCTCGGCCCGGGCTCCCGGCAGGTCGGGCAGGGCGCGCAGTTTTTCGACATCGGCCAGCTTGCCCGGGCCCAGGATGCCGTCAGCGTCCGGCGCGCCGCGCGCGGCGGGCTCGGGTGTCCCTCTCAGCACCGGGGCACCAAAGGCGATCAGCGGCAGGCGGTCGGGGTGCGCTGCCCGGCTGGCGTTCCGAACGGGGGTCAGGCGCGGTGGGCAGCCGGAGTGGCGCTCGACCTCGGTCGCCCGATGACAGCGCAGGGCCTTGAGGCTGGACACTGACGGCAGGGTCGCCAGCGCATAGCGGTCGATCAGCCATTCCGTGGTCACCAGCGCTTCAGGCCCGCTGTCCTCGCCCACGGGCGGGGCGGTCACGAGCGCAGCCAGCGGAAGGGTCGTCAGCGGGCCGCTGGCGACGGTGATCAGGGTGGTGCGCCCGGCAAACACGGACTCCACCGGTTGGATCAGCGCCTGATAGAGGCGGTGGGCCTCGGTCCGGTCATAGGCGCGGACCGGGCGGCCGGCGAACAGGGCCGGATCCAGCGTCGGATCGGCCCGTGTGCCGGCGGTGGTCAGCGAGGCCCTGAGCCTGGCCACGGACACCGCCAGGGCCTCTTCGCCCAGATCTTCGGCACGGGCCCATTCGATCCGGTCGGAGGTGATGCCCCAGACATAGGTCGCCTCGGGATTGACGAACACCAGCAGCAGCGCCTCGTCCGGGTTCAGCAGCCCCTGCGTCTCGGCCACCGTCAGGGCCCGGGGGCGGGTCAGTTCGGCAAAGGCCGGGAACTCGGCCTCGATCCGGGCATCGACCTCGGCCAGTTCAGCCAGGGTCTGCTCATAGGTGCGGCTCATGATCCGGCGGCGTTCGCGCGCGGCGTCGGTGTCCTGTGCGTAGAGGCTCTCGACCCCGCGCTCCAGCGCGTCGCGGCGCTGGATCAGCCGTTCGCGCTGCTCGGCCAGCTGGCCCAGGGCGTCGTCGCCCTCGGCGAACCGGGCCGAGACCTTGGCGAGGGCGTCAGCAGCATCCGAGACGATGGCCCACTGGGCGGCCTCGAACGCCTCGGCACGCAGGGATTCCGGCGTGTCCGGGTCCTGCGGCAGGACCGCTCTGGAACGTGCACCGACGTGACCACCGGCGACCAGCGCCAGCACCAGCGCAGCGATCAGCCCCGCCAGCGCCGCTACCGGTAGTCCCTGTCGCGCCTGTGCCCCCATGCTGTCCTCAGTTGCTGAGGATCTGGACCTTGGTCCAGATCTCGCCGCGGTTGACCACACTGACCCTTACCTTGCCCGCGACGCGCGGCAGCAGGGTGCAGACCGGATAGTGGTCGCCGAAGCCGTCCTGACACAGCAGCCGCCCGTCGGCGTCGCGAATGACCAGATCGATATTGGTGTCGCCATCGCCGATGGCGGCGATCCTCAGGATTTCTCCGCCCCGGGCATCCACCTCAAAGCCGAAGGTCTCACGCGCCCGGACATCCTTGACCGTCGCGATCGGCCCGTTGCCGAAGGGCGAGGACACCACGCCCCGCACCCCCTGTCCGCGCACCTGTTCGATCGCAGCCAGATAGGCAGGATGACCGGCGGCCATGGCCTCGGCCTCGTCCAGCAGGCCGTCGAAGGTCAGCACGGGCGGCTGGTCCCCCTGATTGCGTAGCGGCACCTCGCCAACGACGCGCGCCGCCATGATCAGGGCGCCGGGGTCCTCGTGCGACCGGCCCCAATCGGCCAGCCCTGCGGCGGTCACCAGTTGCGAGACGCCGGCCGCTTCGGGCGAAGGCACGACGGGTACGGGATCCTGCGCGCGACCGAGGCCGGCACAGGCGACAACCATCAGCATCGTCATGAGGCCGAGCAGGCCTGAGCGCACCGGCTTCACCGCGATTGTCCCTCTGAACTGCCCCATCGATCATTCCCCACGCCTCGCGCCAGACTGCGCGTCGCGACAGCCTGCCAGCCCCCCGGCGGATCGAATACTGACTGAATATGATGGCGACCGCAAAGGGCCTTTCGCCGGTCAGCGAACGGCGGCACCCAGAATGTGGCGGTCGTCGCGCGACTGGATCAGCACGGCGACGCGGTCGCCGTCCTCGATGTTCGCGGGCAGGGACAGCAGGATCGAGCGGCCCGTCCATTCGCCGATCGGCTGGATGGACTGCACCACATTGGTGTGGCGGACTACCCGGCCCCGGTTGTCGCCGCTTTCGACCCGCACCAGAACGGGGCCGGGACGGAAGACGACGGCCAGCACCTCGGCCCCCTCTCGAGATACCCGGCCAGAGCCGATGCCGACCCGGTCACCGGTCTCGCGGAACTCGATCTCGGGACCCCACAGGTCGCGCGCGGACTCCTCGTCCACCGCAAGGCCCAGGGTGTCCTCGTCGCGCGGGGCCACGGTGCGATAGCCGTCCAGAATGACCTGCGGCGTGGCCACGGCCCGCAGACGCAAGGCCTGACGGTATTCCTGCTGGCGGGCGGAGAATTCGGGCTGGGCCAGGGTGTCGGTCCAGCCGGTATAGTCCCAGTAGTCGACGGGATAGGTAAGGACGATCACGCCGGGTCGCTCGGCCAGGGTCTCGACCCGCTGATTGGCCTCGGGACACCCCCCGCAGCCCTGGGCGGTGAACAGCTCGACCACCACGGGCACGGACCGCACGGCGACATCGGCCTGGGCCACGCGGCGCACGGACTGGGCCGAGGTGCCCACAGCGCCAAACAGGCAGGCGCCCACAGCCCCCGCGATCGCCACTCGTGTCCAGCCCCGAAATATCATGGGTCAGACTCCTAGCCCCTCCGGCGTATCCGCGCCCCTCATTTTCGCGTGAGGGGCGCGTGAAGCCTATCTCAGTCCATCAGCTGCTGGGCCAGATAGACATAGTGCCGGGCCCAGCGGCGGGCGTTGGCGACCGGGTCGGCGTCGTTCGAATGGCCGCCGGCGGTGTCCTCGAAATAGAGGTGGTCGTGGCCCTGCGCCTCCAGCCGGGCCGCGAATTTGCGGGCATGGGCGGGGTGGACGCGGTCGTCGCGGGTGTTGGTGGTAATGTAGACGCGCGGATAGTCGAGCTCGGGGCTGAGCCGCTGATAGGCCGAGTATTCCGCGATCCACGCCGCCTCTTCCGGAATGCGCGGATCGCCATATTCCCCGATCCACGAGGCCCCGGCCGGCAGCTCGTGATAGCGCAGCATGTCGATCAGCGGGCTTTCGATGACCGCCGCATTGAACAGCTCGGGCCGCTGGGTAATCGACACGCTGGTCAGCACCCCGCCGTTCGACCGGCCATAGATGCCCAAATGGCGGGGCGAGGTGATGCCGCGCGCGATCAGGTCCTCGGCGACCGCTGCAAAGTCATCAAAGGCGCGCTGGCGGTTTTCATTGAGCGCCGCCTGGTGCCAGCCCGGCCCGAACTCGCCGCCGCCGCGGATATTGGCCTGGACGAAGACGCCGCCGTTCTCCAGCCACAGCTTGCCCATCTCAGGCTTGTAGGCCGGCGGGAAGCTGATCTGGAACCCGCCATAGCCGAACAGGATGGTCGGCGCCGTGCCGTCCATCGCCAGATCGCGCGGCATGACGACGAAATAGGGGATCTTGGTGCCATCGGCCGAGGTGGCCTCATACTGCTCCACCCGGTGGGTTGAAGCGTCGAACTTCGGCGGGGCGGAGCGGAGGGGACGGAGGTCGTCGGATCGGGCTTGGAAGAGCGAGAGGCTCGGCGGGGTCAGAAAGCCTTGCGAGGACACAAAAACTCGCCCCGACCTCTTTGACGCGTCACCAAGACCGACGGCCAGATTTTCGCCGACAGTGATCTCGGTCGCTTCCCAGCGCGTGAAATCGGGCGGCAGCGTGTGCGGCTGGACGGACAACAGACGCCCCATGACATTATCATTCACCACGAGAAGTACGCGGTCTTCGAGCACTTCAACGGATTCGATCGCTTGACGGTCTCCCGGGCGAAAGACGAACGGGCTAGCCGACGTGACCGTGACATCTTCGAGCGAGCAATCTGCGGTCGGCTGAATGGTGGCCAACGACCGCAACGAGACTTGGACCAGATCTCCCGCGTTCGCAGAATAGGGACACCACTCTTCTTCTGCAGTGAAGAAGAGATGTCCGCCGGCCCAGATGCCGTGAAGGGACGCTCGGCCGGGGAGGCCCAGCTTGACCGCCTCGCCACCGCGCCACCACCAGCGTTCAGCATTGAACGTGTCCAGCGGGCGATTGAAGATCACCGCCTGCACGGCACCTGCGCCGTCGCGGAAGACCGAGGCGCTGACGCCATACCCCCCGTCATCGGCTTCGCCGCGATAGACCTCGGTCGCCTGGGCCAGGGTCTGGCCGCGCTTCAGCGACTTCACGATATAGGGATAGCCCGACTCGGTCAGCGTGCCGGGGCCAAAGTCGGTGGCGACCAGCAGGGTGTCGGCGTCCAGCCAGCTGATGCGGTGCTTGCCCTCGGGCAACACGAACCCACCCTCGACGAAGGCTTTGGTGGTCAGGTCGAATTCGCGGACCACCACGGCATCCTTGCCACCGTCCGACAGATTGATCAGACAGCGGGTCTCGGCGGGTGGCAGGCAGCTGGCGCCCTTGAACACCCAGTCCTTGCCCTCGGCGCGGGCGAGGGCGTCGATGTCCAGCAGGGTCTCCCACTGCGCGTCGCCGGACGCATAGGACTCCAGCGTTGTGCGCCGCCAGATGCCCTTGGGATTGGTGGCGTCCTGCCAGAAATTGCCGATCCCGTCGCCGAGGAAGGAGGGGGCGGGGATCCGGTCGGTGGCCGTCAGAATCGCCTCGGCCTGCTGACGGAACGGCTCATAGCGGGGGTCACCCTCCAGCGTCGCCAGCGCGCGTTCGTTCGAGCGGGCGACAAAGGCCATGCCCTCGGCCCCGTCGACCGCTTCCAGCGCCAGATGGTCATCCGCCGCCGCCACGCCCGCCGGCGTCAGGTCCGCCGGAAAGTTCGGCATGGACGCCTGTGAGACCGGCACGGAGGCTTCGGTCGGGTCCTGCGCCCCCGGCAGTGTGCTGCAGGCACCCAGCATCAGGGCCGGAAGGGCGGCGGACAGGATCAGGCGTTTCATCAAGGCTTACTCCCGGACGGTCAGTCCATCAGGCGGCGGGTCAGATAGGTGTATTCCAGCGCCAGACGCCGGGCGGTCTCGCGCAGATTGGCCCCGGCGGCGTGGCCTCCGTCAGTGTTTTCGTAGAACAGAACGTCATAGCCCAGCTCTTCCAGACGGGCGGCGGCCTTCCGCGCATGGCCCGGGTGGACCCGGTCATCCTTGGTCGAGGTGTGGATGAAGACCTCGGGGTAGGGCTGGCCCGCGCGCAGATTCTGATAGGGCGAATAGGCGGCAATCCACTCGCGTTCTTCGGCGATGTCCGGATTGCCGTATTCGGCGATCCAGCTGGCCCCGGCCAACAGCTTGTGGAAGCGCAGCATGTCGAACAGGGGCACCTGGATGACCGCGGCATTGATCAGGTCGGGCCGCTGGGTCAGCATCGCCCCCATGAACAGGCCGCCCTGCGAGCCGCCCATGATGCCGAGGTGAGGCTGGCTGGTGATGCCGCGTTCGATCAGGTCGAGCGCCACGGCCTGAAAGTCCTCATGCGCGCGCTGGCGGTTCTGCCCTTGCGCCGACTGGTGCCAGTTGGGGCCGAACTCGCCGCCGCCGCGGGTGTTGGCGACCACATAGACTCCGCCGCGCTCCAGCCACAGCTTGCCGACCGTGGCCGAATAACCGGGCAGCATCGACACCTGGAAGCCGCCATAGCCATACAGCAGGGTGGGGTTGGAGCCGTCCATCGGCATGTCCGAGCGACCGACGACGAAATAGGGGATGCGGGTGCCGTCAGCGGACACCGCCTCGAACTGGCGGACCTCAAGACCCTCCGCATCGAACTTGGCGGGCAGGGACTTGATCACCCCGCCCTCGCCGGTCGCGGCATCGACCAGCCACAGCGACTGCGGGTTCAGATAGCCGGCGACGCTGACGAACAGCCGGTCGTCGAGGCTGGAGCTGGAACCCACACCCACGGTGACATTCTCGGGCAGGTCCAGCCGGGTGCGGCTCCAGTCCGAGGGGTCATAGACATAGACGGCGCCCCGGACATTTTCGAACAGGGCAACGACCAGACGGTTGCGCGTGGCAGTGATCCCCTCGATCGCTTCACGCGGGCCGGGGCGGATGATCAGATGCGCCTGAACCGTCGGATCGGCCAGCCAGGCGGCCAGGTCATAGGCCAGCACATCGCCGGTCTGGAAATCCTGACCCGAGGGCGCGGTCCAGTCCTGATCGGTGGTCACGATCAGCTGGCCATCGACCAGGGCGGTGACCCCGCCCTTGAGCGGCAGGGGCAGCTGACGGGTCGTGCCGTCGGCATTCAGCAGCCAGGTCTCGCTCTCATAGAAGTTGATGCCGCGGTTCAGCAGCACAGCCTGCACCACGCCGTCGGAATCCCTGAGGGTGAAGCCGCTGACCGAGACGTCGCTCTGTTGGCCCTCGAACACCACCGGCGCATCCTCGATCGCCTGACCGCGCGTCATCAGGCGCACGGTGCGCGGGTAGCCCGAGTCCGTCAGCGAACCCTCCCCGAAATCGCGCGAGACCAGCAGGGTGTCGGCGTCGATCCAGCTGGCCCCGCCCTTGGATTCCGGCAGGGTGATGCCGCCCTCGACGAAGCGCCGCGTCTCGCGGTCGAATTCGCGCACGGTCACCGCATCCTTGCCGCCGTCCGACAGGCTGATCAGGCACATGCGCCCGTCGGGCGGCAGGCAGTTCGACCCCCGATAAACCCAGTTGGCCCCTTCGGCCTCGGCCAGGGCGTCAACGTCCAGAACGGTCTCCCAGACCGGGTTGTCGGTGGCATAGCTGTCGACCGTGGTGGTGCGCCAGATGCCGCGCACATGGTCGGCGTCCTGCCAGAAGTTGTCGATCTGCTCGACGTCACCCAGCCGGCGGAAGCCGGGCGAGGGAATGCGGTCGCGCGCCTCCAGAATGGCCAGCGCCTGATCGTGCAGGTCCTGATAGCGGGGGTCGCCGGTCAGCACGCCCAGCGAACGGGTGTTCTGGTCCTCGACCCAGGCCATGGCGCGTTCGCCCTCGACCTCTTCCAGCCACAGATAGGGATCGTCGGCATCGGCGGCAGGGGTCATGGATTGATCAGCGGTGCTCTGGGCAAGGACAGGGGCGGCGGCAAGCGCCAGCGGCAGGGTGAGGGCAACGGCCGTCAGGGTGCGACGAAGCATGGACGAAGTCTCCGGTCGAGGGTGGCGCACCTTAACCGGGCGACGGGCGGCGACAAGCCGCGACCCGCTTCATTACGGTTTCGTCATGCAGCACGCGGATCAGTGCTCATAGTTCGGGATACACAGTCCCTCGCCACAGGCCTTGCAATGGACCGCGTCCGTATCGTGCCGCTGCAGACCGCAGTTCGGACATGGAAAGTGGATCTTGGGCGGCCGCAACAGGGTCTGGCCCAGACGGACGAACAGCGTCACCCCGGTCAGCATGATGACGATCGAGATGATCCTCCCCCAGGCCCCGGGCAGCAGGATGTCGCCATAACCGGTCGTGGTCAGGCTGGTGACTGTAAAATAGAGAGCGTCGACATAGCCGGTCAGGCCCTCATGGGTGCCGACAAAGGCGGTATAGACAAACCCCGTAGCGACAAAGATGAAGGTCACCAGCGCCGCCAGCGCCTTGACCACATCCTCGACGTGGGTGTCGTCATATTTCCGGCCGACCGTTCGCCAGAAGAAGTCGGAATTGATCAGTGTCCACAGGCGGATAACCCTGAGGAAGCCGAAGTTGAACAGCCAGGCCGGAAACAGCAGGGTCGCCAGAATAAACAGGTCAGCCCACACCACCGGCCGCTTCAGCCAGGACCTCAGATCGGTCCAGGCCAGGGCGCGGGCCAGCAGATCGGCGGCCAGCAGGGCGGCAATCACATAGTCCAGGGCATAGAAGATCCAGCCCTCGCCCTTCAGGATCGGCGCGGCGATGAAAAAGCCGATGATGACGATGTCGATGATCAGCACGGTAAAGCGGAACCGCACCGCCTGGCGCGAGTGGCCGTGATACAGCGCCCTCAGCCGGGCCCGGATGCGCCAGCCGCGCGCGTCGTCTTTCGGGCTCGTCTGTGAGGCCATGCCCTGCGATAGCGCGGATGGTCGCCCATGCAAACCGTTCGTGATCGTCCGGTCGCTCGCGCAGGGACGACGGCTGGCCTATAGGCAGGGCATGAGCGCGCGCGGGATGCCGTATCTGAAGATGAACGGGGCGGGAAACGCCTTCATCGTCCTGCGCGCCGATGCGCCGGGGTTTGATCTCGACGACGATACGGTGCGGCGCCTGTCCGATCCGGCCACCGGACCGGGCTGCGACCAGTTGATTGTCATCGAGCCGCCGTCCAGCCCGGGCGAGACCGCCTTCATGCGGGTGTGGAATGCCGACGGCGGCAAGGTCGAGACCTGCGGCAACGCCCTGCGCTGCGTCGGCTGGCTGCTGCTGGAGGCCTCGGGACAGGAGAGCGCCGTGATCGGCACCCTGGGCGGTCCCACGGTCGCGCGCCGGGCCGACGGCGCGCGGATCGAGGTCGATATGGGCGCGCCCCGGCTGGACTGGCAACAGATCCCGCTGGCCGAGGAGATGGACACGCGCGGCATCGAGCTTCAGGTCGGGCCGGTCGATGCGCCCGTGGTCCACACGCCCGGTGCGGTGTCGATGGGCAACCCGCATGTGGTGTTCTTCACCGACCGGCAGGACGGCGATTTCGTGAGGGGCGCCGGGTCGTTGATCGAGCACCATCCCCTGTTCCCCGAGGGCGTGAATGTCGGCTTTGCCCATGTGCTGGCACCTGACCACATTCGCCTGAGGGTCTGGGAGCGCGGGGCGGGCCTGACTCTGGCCTGTGGCACCGGGGCCTGTGCTGCCCTGGTGGCGGCCCACCGGCGCGGCCTGACCGGGCGGTCCGCCACCCTGACGCTGGACGGGGGCGACCTCGACATCCGCTGGGACGCCGACAGCGACCATGTCTTCATGACCGGGCCGGTCGAGCTCGAGGGGACCGGGACGCTCCCCTTGTGACCCCCGTCGCCTGACGTGGCGTCAAATCCGGCCTCGCTGCCGTTGTTTGCGCGGCACCTGCCCTCTAGGATCGCCGCCTTCCTCTCGCACTGAAACGACCCCATGCCCGACCTGACCGACAAGAAGACCTTTTCCGACACTGATGCGCTGGACTTTCACCGCGAGCCGACGCCGGGCAAGATTTCCATGGCGCCGACCAAGCCCATGGCCACCCAGCGCGACCTGTCGCTGGCCTATTCGCCGGGGGTCGCCGTGCCGGTGCTGGCCATCGCCGACGATGCCGACCGGGCCTATGACTATACGTCCAAGGGCAATCTGGTCGCCGTCATCTCGAACGGGACGGCCATTCTGGGGCTGGGCAACCTCGGCCACATGGCGTCCAAGCCGGTGATGGAGGGCAAGTCGGTCCTGTTCAAACGGTTCGCCGACGTCGACAGCTTTGACGTCGAGGTGAAGACCACCGACCCGGACGAGTTCGTCACCGTGGTCAAGAACATCGGCGACACCTGGGGCGGCATCAATCTGGAGGATATACGCTCCCCGGAATGCTTCGTGATCGAGAGCCAGCTTCAGGACCTGCTGGACATTCCGGTGTTTCACGATGACCAGCACGGCACGGCTATCATCTCGACTGCCGGCCTGATCAACGCCTGTCACATCACGGGCAAGAAGCTGGACGAGATCAAGGTGGTGCTGGCCGGCGCGGGAGCGGCGGGCCTGTCGTCCATCGGCCTGATGAAGGCCGTCGGAGTGAAGGCCGAGAACACGGTGATCGTCGACCGCGACGGGGTGGTCTACAAGGGCCGCGACAACGTCGACCAGTGGAAGGCGGCGCACGCCACCGACACCCCGCACCGGACGCTGGCCGAGGCCATGGTCGGCGCCGATGTGGTGCTGGGCCTGTCGGCCAAGGGCGCGATCACCAAGGAAATGGTGGCCTCGATGGCCACCAATCCCATCATCTTCGCCATGGCCAATCCCGACCCGGAGATCACGCCCGAGGATGTGATGAGTGTCCGCTCGGACGCCATCATGGCCACCGGCCGGTCGGACTATGTGAACCAGGTCAACAATGTGCTGGGCTTTCCCTACATCTTCCGGGGGGCGCTGGACGTCCGGGCCCGCACCGTCAATCACGAGATGAAGATCGCCTGCGCCCGGGCCCTGGCCATGCTGGCGCGCGAGGACGTGCCCGATGAGGTGGCCGCCGCCTATTCCGGCCGCAAGCTGAAGTTCGGTCCCGACTACATCATTCCGACACCGTTCGACCCGCGCCTGATCTGGTACATTCCGCCCTTCGTCGCCCAGGCGGCCATGGACACCGGCGTGGCTCGCCAGCCGATCGAGGACATGGAGGCGTACCGCATCGCCCTGCGCCAGCGGGTCGATCCGTCCGCCGCCCTGATGCAGAAGATCGCCTCGGCCGTGCGCGCCGCTCCCAACAAGCGGGTGGTGTTCGCCGAGGGCGAGGAAACCACCGTCATCCGCGCCGCCTGGGGCTTCAAACAGGCCGAACTGGGCACCCCCATTCTGCTGGGCCGCGAGGACCTGATCCGCAAGAACGCCGCCGAAGCCGGGCTGAATTTCGACGATCTGGACATCGAGATCGTCAACGCCCGCATTTCGGAAAAGAACGACGCCTATACCGACTGGCTGTACGAGCGACTGCAGCGGCGCGGCTATCTGCGTCGTGACGTCCAGCGGATGATCAACCAGGACCGCAACTATTTCGCCGCCACCATGGTCGCGCGCGGCGATGCCGATGCGGTCGTTACCGGCACGACCCGCAACTTCAACATGGTGCTGAAGGAAGTCCGGCGCGTGCTGGATGTCCGTGACCGACTGATCGGCCTGTCGGTGCTGCTGGCGCGCGGACGCACCCTGTTCGTGGCCGATACCTCGATCCATGAACTGCCCGACGCCCGCGAACTGGCCGAAATCGCCATCCAGGCCGCCGCCACCGTGCGCAAGCTGGGCCGCACGCCCCGCGTCGCCTTCCTCAGCTATTCGACCTTCGGCAACCCTCCGGGGGACCGCAGCGAACAGGTGCGCGAGGCCATCCGCATCCTCGACCAGACCGGTGTCGATTTCGAATATGAGGGTGAAATGCCGGCCGAGCTGGCTCTCGATCCCGAGGCCCGTTCGTCCTATCCGTTCATGCGCCTGACTGGCGATGCCAATGTGCTGGTCATGCCGGGCATCCACTCGGCCTCGATCTCGGCGCGACTGGTGCAGGCGCTCGGCGGGGCGACCGTCATCGGCCCGCTTCTGGTCGGCCTCGAGAAGTCGGTCCAGATCGTCAGCCTCGGCGCCTCGGTCAGCGAGATCATCGCCTCGGCTACCTTCGCCGCCTACGACGAGGCGGTGGGCGACGAGGGGTGACCTGCGAAGAGAGGCAGGGGCTCACTCGACCCCCTCGCCTTGCTCCGCCATTCGCCTGCGGGTTTCGGCCTCAACGGCCGGCTGCCGCGCGGCCACGTAGAAGGCGAGCACGATGGCGAACACGCCGATCACCGTGGAGTAGAGGAAGAAGGTGAAATAGCCGGCGCCGAGGCCTTGGACGGTCACGCCGCTTTTCGCCGCGCCCTCGACCAGGGTCCCGTCGGGCAGCCGGTTGAACAGGCTCTTGAACAGGGCTGGCAGTCCGCCGCTATCCGCCGAGCGGGCCGAGGCTTCAACGATCTTGCCGGACTGTGAGGCGATTATCTTGCCCGGCAGGGCATAGAGCGAGCTGAACAGGGCGTATTGGGTCGCGGTAAAGCCGATCGACGTCAGGCTGGACATGTAGGCGATCAAGGCCGTGCCCGCGATGCCGGTGGCCACATTGTCGATGCCGATAGCGATGAACAGGGCCGAGAGGTCGTGGCCCTGGGTCGCCAGCCAGGCGAAGGCCAGGTTGGATACGGGGCTCATGAAGGCACCGATCACCATCGAGCGGATCAGGCCCAGCCTGGCGACCATCCAGCCGCCGGCGAACACGCCGACCGAGGTGGCGACCACGCCGAACACCTTGCGGACTTCGGCCACCTCGATCTTCGAGAAGCCGAGATCGAGGTAGAAAGGGTTCATGATATTCAGCACGAAATCCGCCAGTCGGTAGAGGCAGATGAGCGCCAGAATGGGCAGGGCCAGCCGGCCGAAACGGACGAAGAAGTCCATGAGCGGCGCGCCGAACGAACCCGCCAGATAGGCGCCCGGCCGGGTCCTGAAGCCGGGCAGCGGCCAGCAGGCCAGCGTCAGCATCGTGAAGCCCGCGATGATGTAGGCGAACTGGATCAGCACGCCCGACAGGTCGCCCTGTTCAAGGCCCGCAGTGACCGCGGCACTGCCGCCCTCTCCCAAGACGCCTCCGAACGCCCACACCAGGGCGTCGGCCTTGTCGGTCAGGCCCGTGCCGATGATCAGGGCCGCGATTACGATCAGCGACAGACGCACAATCCACTCGACCACCTCCAGCGCGGGACGCGAGGGAACGTCGCCGACCGGAATCGGGCGGATGATGTGCTGGCGCTCGCGCGGTGCCATGACCACGCCGATGATGCCGAAGCCCATAAGGGCCGCCATCACGGCATAGGAGAAATTCCAGTTGTAGAGCTGGGCCAGAATCAGCGGCACCGCCCCGGCCACGATCTGGGCGGCGCGCCAGCCCAGCTGATACGAGGCGGCCATGGCGCCCTGTCGATCATCGTCCGTGACCTCGATCCGCCAGGCGTCGATGGCAATGTCCTGGGTCGCGCCGAAGAAGCCGACGATCACCGCGAACAGCGCCACACCCGCGATGTTGGACTGGGGGTCCGAGCCGGAAATCAGCCAGAGGCCGACCACCACCAGGATCTGTGCGGCCAGCATCCAGGAGCGCCGATGGCCCAGCCATTGAGTCAGCACCGGGATGTTGGTGCGGTCCAGCAGCGGCGCCCAGACGAATTTCAGCGCATAGGTCAGGGTCGCGAGGCCGAAGAAGCCGATCACCTCCAGCGACACCCCGTCATCGCGCAGCCATGCGCTGAGCGTGTCGAAGATCAACAGGTTCGGCAGGCCCGAGGCGAAGCCCAGCAACAGCATGGCGAAGACCTGCCGCTCGCCATAGACAGCCAGACCCCAGAGGCGTCCGGCGGAACGGTCAGCGGTGCGGTCGGTCATGCGGCGTGTCCTCTGCGGGGACGCGACAACCGTCCCTATGCGTAGGCGACCTTGGCGCGCTCCGGCGGGTTCGTCCAGCGGGTCAGGGCGGCGGTCAGGGCCTCGACGCCCAGAGGCTTGGTCAGATGGTCGTCCATGCCGGCGTCCAGGCAGGCGCGGCGGTCATCGGCAAAGGCATTGGCGGTCAGGGCCAGCACGGGGGTGGTGTCGCCGCGCGCGCGCAGGGTGCGGGTGGCGGTCAGGCCGTCCATGCCGGGCATACGCATGTCCATCAGCACCAGATCGAAGCGCGCCCGCTCCATCGCCCGCAGCGCCTCCTCACCGCCGACGGCCGTCTCGACCACACAGCCCTGACGCTTGAGCAGGGTCGTGGCCAGAAGGGCGCCCACCGGATTGTCCTCGACCAGCAACACCCGCACGCCGGGGAAGGCCGGGCGGACGAGGCGGTCATCCTCCGGCACGGCGGGCGGCTGGCCGGCGGCCGAAGGACCGGCGCCCAGCGCCCGGGCGCGCTCGATCAGCGAGGCCGGGCGCAGGGGCTTGATCAGATAGCCGTCGAAGCCGGCGGCCCGGTAGTCAGCGATGCGGTCGCGCCGTCCGGGTCGAAGCAGGACCACGGCATGGGGTCGGTCCGGACGCGGGGCCAGAGTCTGGTCTTCCGCCCGGCCGTCGTCATCGACCAGCACCAGATCGGCCTGCGCCGGATTGACCGGTGTGGCCCCCGCAGCCTCAGCCATGGCCGAAGCGGACGTCGTCGTGAAGGGATGGGCGCCCGCGACCGCGATCTTGAGACCCTTGAGGGAGGCTGCCGCCGGTCTGGCTTCACTGGCGACCGGATCGAAACGGGCGTCGAACACGAAGCGGGCGCCGCCGCCGGGACGATCGCCGACCGACAGGCTGCCGCCCATGGCCTCGGCCAGTCGGCGCGCCACCGCCAGCCCCAGTCCGGCGCCGTCATGCCGTGTGGCATCGGTGCTATCGGCGTGGCCGAATTCCTCGAAGATGCGAGCGCGGGCTGCCTCGGGCACGCCGGGTCCGGTGTCTTCCACGACGAAGGCCAGGGCATCTCCGGAGCGCGTGACCGAGATTCCCACCGCGCCGGCCGGCGTGAATTTCACCGCATTGCCCGCCAGGTTGAACAGGATCTGCCGCAGGCGGCCCTCGTCGGCGCGGACCACTGGCACATCGGCCGCGACGCTCCAGGCGATCTCAAGCCCTCGGTCGTGGGCGCGCGGGCTCAGCAGTTCGGCCACGCCCCGCACCAGATCGTCTATGGCCACCGGGGCCAGATCGAACTCCAGACTGCCGGCATCCAGACGGGCATAATCGAGCAGGTCGTTGACGAGGCCCAGCAGATGGTCGGCCGAGGTCCGGGCCGCCTCCAGATAGGCCTTCTGCGCCGGGGCCAGTCCACTGTCGGACAACAGGCCCAGCATGCCGATCACCCCGTTCAGGGGCGTGCGCATCTCATGGCTCATCAGCCGCAGAAAGCGGACGGCGGGATCCGTCTCGGGCAGATCGGGCGGGGCGGCAGGCGACGTCATGGCGGCAAGCCTAGCGCTGACCTCTTAACGCCCGCTCAAACCCGGCTGTGGGCCACGGCCGTCGCGCGGTTGAATTGGGCCTCGGCGTCCATGCGGTTGTGGCGATAGATCAGGGCCTCGGCCACATGGCGACGCAATATGCTCTCGGACCCGTCCAGATCGGCGATGGTCCGCGCCAGCCGCAGCGTCCGTGTCCAGCCCCGGGCGGTCAGCCCCCCGGCCTCGCCCGCCCGCATCAGCAGGGCCCGGCCGTCGGCATCGGGCCGGGCATGACGGTCCAGCAGGGCACCACCCAGATGCGCATTGATCGTGGCGCCCCCCTCCTCGGGGCTGAGGTCGGCCAGACGCGCGGCCTGAACCTCTCGCGCCCGCCTCACCCGGGCGGCGGCCTCGGCCGTGCCTTCGGCCGGGGCGGGCAGGCTCATGTCGGCGGCAGTCACCGGCGGGACTTCGACGGTCAGGTCGATGCGGTCGAACAGTGGGCCGGAAATGCGGTTCTGGTAGTCCCTCTGGCAGCGGGGGGCCTTGCCGCACGCCCCCTTTCCCGCTCCGCCCAGGCCGCAGCGGCAAGGGTTCATGGCGGCCACCAGCTGGACCCGCGCCGGATAGCGCACATGGGCATTGGCGCGCGCCACGATCACCTCGCCCGTCTCCAGCGGCTGGCGCAGGGAATCCAGCGCCTGGGGCGAATATTCCGGCAGTTCATCCAGAAACAGCACGCCGTTGTGGGCCAGTGACACCTCGCCCGGCTTGGCCCGGTGCCCGCCGCCCGTCAGGGCCGCCATGGACGCCGAATGGTGAGGCGCTCGAAAGGGCCGCTCGCGCGTCAGGCCCCCGCGCTCGATCAGCCCGGCCATCGACCAGACCATGGAGGTTTCCAGCAGTTCGCGCGGAGTCAGGGGCGGCAGCAGGCCCGGCAGGCGCTGGGCCAGCATCGACTTGCCCGAGCCCGGCGGTCCGATAAACAGCAGATTGTGCCCACCCGCCGCCGCGATCTCGAGCGCGCGCTTGGCACCCTCCTGCCCCCTGACCTCGTTCAGGTCGGGCACCGGGCCGTTCGATTTCAATGGCCCGGGGCGAGGGGCGCTGAGCACCTGGCTGCCCTTGAAATGGTTGATCAGGCCGATCAGCGAGCGCGGCGCCAGCACCGCCACATCCGGCCCGGCCCAGGCGGCTTCGGGACCATTGGCCTCGGCACAGATCAGGCCCAGCCCCATGCCATTGGCCGCCACCGCTGCGGGCAGGGCGCCGCTGACCGGCACGATCCGCCCGTCCAGACTCAGTTCACCCAGCGCCGCCCAGCCGTCCAGTGCATCGGGCGCGATCACCCCCATGGCCGCCAGCAGGGCCAGGGCGATCGGCAGGTCGAAATGGCTGCCCTCCTTGGGCAGGTCAGCGGGGGCCAGATTGGCGATGATCCGCCGCGACGGCAGGGCGAGGCCAATGCCCGAAAAAGCCCCGCGGACCCGCTCGCGGCTCTCGGCCACCGCCTTGTCGGGCAGTCCGACCAGGGTGAAGCTGGCCTGGGTGCCCTCACCGCCCAGAATCTGGACCTCGGCATCGACGCGCCGGGCATCCACCCCGTCGAACGCAACCGTCACCACCCGCGCGACCATGGCCGTCCCTCCGCTCCCGCAGAGCGGAACAAATCACGAACGAACGTCGGTTGTCAAATGAGCGGACCTCAACCCGCCGCGCGCTTCGCCTCGATCACGTCCCACATGCGGGCGGTGGCGTCGATGCCGGTGAAACGCTTGAGCTGCTGGGCACCGGTCGGGGAGGTGACATTGATCTCGGTCATCCAGTCCCCGATCACATCAATGCCGACGAAGATCAGGCCGCGTTCTTTCAGCGTCGGGCCGATGGCGGAGCAGATTTCCTTGTCGCGGGCCGTCAGCTCGACCGGCTGGGCCGTGCCGCCGACGCGCAGGTTGGAGCGCACCTGATCCTTGAGCGGCACGCGGTTGATGGCCCCGACAGGCTCGCCATCGACGATCAGGATCCGTTTGTCTCCGGCCGAGACGGCGGGCAGGAATTTCTGGATGACGAGGGGATCGCGCGAGCCCATGGCGTGGATCTCGACCAGCGCCGCCAGATTGGGATCGCCGGCCTTGAGCCGCACCACGCCGGAACCTGCGGCACCGTGCAGGGGCTTCAGCACCACATCACCGTGGCGCGCATGGAAGTCGGACAGCTGGACCACATCGCCGGTGATCAGGGTCGGCGGCGTCAGGCCCTGGAACTGCGCGACCAGCAGCTTCTCGGGCGCCGAGCGGACCTCGGCCGGGTCGTTCACCACCAGAGTGTGCGGATGGATCGTCTCGAGCAGATAGGTCGCGGTCACATAGGCCATGTCGAACGGCGGATCCTGCCGCATCAGGACGACGTCGACGTCCGCGCCCAGATCCAGCCGCACCCAGTCGCCGAAGGTGGCGTGATCGCCCTGTTTCTCCTGAACCGTGACGGGACGCGCCCGGCAAAAGAGCCGCCCGTCCTCCAGCGCCAGGGTCCGGACGTCATAGACCCACAGCCGGTGCCCGCGTGCCTGTCCGGTCAGGGCCATCAGGAAGGTGGTGTCCGAGGCGATGTCGACCGCTTCCATCGGGTCCATCTGGATGGCGACCTTGAGCATGGCGGACCTTTCGGATCAGAGACGATAGCGGCCGTCGAGGTCGGTCTCGGCGGCCAGACCCCGGATATGGCGCGGCAGGCGCCCCGGCGCCAGTGCGATCAGGTCCAGCCGCAGGGTCAGGGCGCGCAGACCCGGCCGCGACTTGCGCACGGCGGCGGCGGCGCGCACCAGCCGGCCGTGCTGGACGGGGCCCAGAGCGTCGAGCGCGGCCTCTCGCGTGGCGCGGCGCTTGACCTCGACCGCGGCCAGTACCCGGCCCTTGCGGGCGAGGATGTCCAGTTCGCCGTGGCGGGTCTTCAGCCGGAAGCCGAGGATCTGATAGCCCTTCACCATCAGCCACAGCGCGGCGGTCCATTCGGCGGCGTGACCTTCGGAGTGGGCCAGCCGGCCCTTGCGGGTCCGTCCCTCGCGCCGGTCGGGGACGGTCGGCGTCACCGGCCCGACAGCTCCAGCGCGCGGCGATAGACCTGCTTCCGGGGCAGGCCGAGGCTATCAGCCACGCGGGCGGCGGCCTCGGACACCGAACGGTCGGCCAGTTCTGCGGTCAGCGCCTGATCGAGGGTCGCGGCGTCGGCCGGCGCCTCGGCGGCGGGCCCGATGACGATCACCATTTCGCCCTTGGGCGACTGGCAACGCGGGTCGCCGGTCAGCTGGTCGAGCGGGCCCCGCACCCAGGTCTCGTGCAACTTGGTCAGCTCGCGGGCGACAACGGCCTCGCGCGGGCCCAGCACCTCGGCCATATCGGCGAGCGAGGCCGCCAGCCGCGGGCCGCTTTCGAACACCACCACCGTCTGGCCGGGGGCCTTCAGGCTCTCCAGCGCCGTACGCCGCGCACCCGATTTGGCCGGCAGGAATCCCGCGAACAACACCCGGTCGCTGGGCAGACCGGCCCCGGTCAGGGCCGCCAGCAGGCTGGACGCCCCGGGAATGGGGAAGACCGGCAGGCCCGCCGCCACCGCGGCCCGCACCACCGGATAGCCCGGATCGCTGACCAGCGGCGTGCCGGCGTCAGACACAAGCGCCACCACCTGCCCGGCCTCCAGCCGTTCCAGCACTTCGGGGATCGCCCGGACTGCGGCGTGGTCGTCGCAGCGTTCCAGCTTGGCCCGGAGCCCATAGGCGGTCAGCAGCCGCGCGCTGACCCGTGTATCCTCGGCCAGCACCAGATCGGCGGCCGCCAGCACATCCAGCGCCCGGAGCGTGATGTCGCGCAGATTGCCGATCGGGGTCGACACGACATAGAGGCCGGGGTCGACGCGGCGGGGCGGCGGGGCGGTGCCCGTCCAGAGCGGGGGAGCGTCGGGGTCAGTCATCAAAAGACCGTGCCAGCCCCCGGCGCGCCCCTCAAGCACTGATCAGGTCAGCAGGGCCTTCAACACCCCGTCCAACACCGGGCGGCCCCGCGCGGTCGCCGCCACCCGCCGATCTGACAGGGTCAGAAAATCATCCGCGATCAGGTCGGCCAGTCGACCCCCGGCAGGGCTCATTTGCAGCTCAGCCAGCACGGCCAGCCGCACGCCCTCGACAGTGCGCAGGCCCAGCAGCACCTTTTCCTCGGCCGCCTCCACCGGTGACAGGGCAGTCCGTTCGGCCCAGGGCCTGCCCGCTCCGACCCCGGCTATATAATCCGTAACCCCCCGGTGAGCGACCGTCGCCGTCCGCACCCCGCCCAGCGTCAGCCGCCCGTGCGCCCCCGGCCCGATGCCGAGATAACCGCCGCCCCGCCAGACATGCAGATTGTGCCGGGATCGCGCTGCCACACCTCGCGCATGGTTGGACACCTCATAGGCCTCGAACCCGGCCTGGCCCAGGACGGACTGGGTCGCCTCATAGAGATCGGCCGCCAGATCGTCGTCGGGCGGGGTCCAGACGCCGCGTGCCACCGCCCGACCAAAGGCAGTGCCGGGCTCTATGGTCAGCTGGTAGGGCGAAATGTGCTCGAACCCGCTTTCGAGCGCCCAGACCAGTTCGCCGGTCCAGTCGCTGACGGTCTGGCCCGGCCGGGCATAGATCAGGTCGATGGACAGCCGCGCGAAATGGCGGGCGGCAAGCGCCACGGCCCGCCGGGCTTCCGCCCCCGAGTGATTGCGGCCGAGGAATTTCAGCGCTGCATCGTCCAGTGACTGGACCCCCAGCGACAGGCGCGTGACCCCGGCCCCGGCCAGCGCTGAAAACCGCTCCGCCTCGGCATCGGTGGGATTGGCCTCCAGAGTCACCTCAATGTCGCCGCTCGCCGGAAAAAGGGCCTGCGCTCGCTCCACGATCGCTGCCACGGCGTCGGGCGGCATCAGCGAGGGTGTGCCACCGCCGAAGAAGATCGACACCAGCGGACGAGGCCCGACAAGGCCGGCCTGTGCCTCCAGATCTTCCACCAGAGCGGCGACCAGCGCCGCCATTTCGGTCTCGCGCCCCCGGGCCCGCACCACGTTAAAGTCGCAATAGGGGCAGATGCGCGCGCAATACGGCCAGTGGACATAGAGGGCCAGACCGTCGTGCGGCTCAGTCAATCAGGGCGTCTTTCAGCAGGTCAAAGGCGCGGGCCCGGTGGCTGATCCCGTCCTTGAAGGCGGGCTCCATCTCACCAAACGTCTGATCGTGGCCTTCGGGGACGAAGATGGGATCATAGCCGAAGCCGCGGTCGCCGCGCGGGGGAAAGGTCAGGGTGCCGTCGACCCGGCCTTCGACAACAACAGCCGGCCCCTGCGGCCAGGCGACGGCGAGGGCCGAGGTGAACCACGCCGCCCGATCATCCGAGCCGATCTCCTCCAGCCGTTGCTCGACCTTGGCCATGGCGTGGGAGAAATCCTTGTCCGGACCGGCCCAACGCGCAGAGAAAATGCCCGGCGCCCCCTCCAGGGCCCGGACGGACAGGCCGGAATCGTCGGCCAACGCCACAAGCCCGGAGGCCTCGGCCGCATGACGGGCCTTCAGAAGGGCGTTGCCGGAAAATGTGCTCTCGGTTTCGTCCGGTTCGGGCAGATTTTGATCACTCATTGTGACGACGTCGTAATTTCCATCCAGCAGGGCCGCGATCTCGATCGCCTTGCCCGGATTGTGGGTCGCGACCAGCAGTCGCATCCCTTTGATTAATTTGAGATTCATGAGGCGGTGCTTTCCAGCGGGCAGGATTGCTAAAGTTTAACATCGTTAAACGATATGTAACGTGATTTTCGGCGACGGCAGGTCTATCTATTATTTCAAGAACGAGGGGTTGCAGCGTTCTTGCCAAAGGCTCATAGCGCAACCACATTGCTGACTTGAACAAAAACACGCAAAACCAGCCCTCTCAGGGGCAATATGGAGAACGACAATGAACGCCATGCCTGTTACCATGCTGATGGACCGTATCGGTCACATCATCCTGAACGTCGCCCTGGTCGCTGCCCTGCCGACCGCCGTGGTGGCCATTCTGGTCCAGTCCTTCTGATCCGGCCCGCCTTGAAGTCCCCGACTTTGACGGTGCAGACAAACACCGCGATTGTAAAATCCGCGCGGGCCTGAACGGCCGGATACCCGCGCGGCGATCGCCCCCTGATCGCTACCCTGTCGATCCGGCCGGCGAGATTCCCGATGCGCCCACCTTCGCTTCGCTTCGCCTCCCGCCTCGGCACCCGCCTTGGACATGGCCTCCCCGGCTTTCGGGCCCTCGGCCCCGGCTCCGTGTCCAGCCTGCTCAAGACAGCCCTGGACATCACCTACGGGCTGCTGATCTTCCTGACATTGCTGACCTGTCTGGTCTTTGCCGTGGTTGCCATCATCCCGATGGACCAGGTCGGTTTGACTGTCACCTCTGACACCGGCGGTACCCGCATTCCCCTGCCGCGCGCCCATGCCCTGTTTGGGATCGGCGCCTTCGTCGGCTATTTCGGGGGTTTCGCCCTGATCCTGCGCCATCTGCGGCGCATCTTTCGCACCCTGACCCTGGGCGACCCCTTCCATCCGGATAATGTCAGTCGCCTGAAACAGGTCGGCTATATCCTCGCCATCGTGACCGGGGGTGTCTGGCTGGGCCAGTCGCTGGTCTCGCGCCTTGTCCGCGGCGTCATGGACCCGCCCAGCCTGTTCAATCTGGTGACCCCGGCCTTTTCCGTGCTGGTCGTGTTCGTCCTTGCCGAGGTCTTCCGCGAAGGGGCCCGGCTGAGGCGCGAATCCGAACTGACGATCTGACCCGTATCGACTAGAGTTTCCCCATGGCCATCCGCGTCCAACTTGACCGACTGCTGCAGGAGCGGCGCATGTCCCTGACGGAGCTCAGCGACCGGGTCGGCGTGACCGTGGCCAATCTGTCCATCCTCAAGACCGGAAAGGCGCGCGCCGTCCGGTTTTCGACGCTGGATGCCCTGTGTCGCGAACTGGGCTGCCAGCCCGGCGATCTGCTGTCCCGCGATCCGGGCCCGGCCGGGGCGGGGGATGATCCGGTCGATGACCCGCAAATCTGATCGCTCCACGGAGGATGGCGAGCGGCTGTGGCAGCGGGTGGCGTCCACCGTCACCCCCCTGGCCCCCCGTCGCATGCCGGTCCCCCCGCCCAAAGCTGTCCAGACCGCGCCGACCAACCGGCCCCGGCCCGCCTCCGGGTCGGCTCCAGTGCCCCTGCCATCACCCGCGCTCCGGCCCCAGTCGGCGCCGTCTGATCTGGACCCCCGTCGCCATCGCCGCGTGTCGCGCGAGCGCGAGCCGATCGAGGCGCGTCTGGACCTGCACGGCCATGGCCGCTTTCAGGCCGAGGATGTGCTGACCGGCTTTCTGTTGCGCGCGCACCAGCGCGGCCTTCGTGTGGTGCTGGTCATCACCGGACACGGCCGCCGGGCCGGGGGCGGTGAAGGGGTGATCCGTGCCTCCCTGCCCGAATGGCTGCGCAGCCATGCCCTGCGCGGCGTGGTCGCGGCCTATGCCCCGGCGCACCGACGTCATGGGGGCGAGGGTGCCTGGTACATCACGCTCAAGCGCCGGTGACGCACGAAAACGGCCCGGAAACGAATGCCTCCGGGCCGCAGGTCGGTTGGGTTTACAGGAAGGCCGCTGTGCTTAGGCGGCCTTCTTCTCGATCTTCGGCTGGGCCTTCGGTTCGGCCTTGCCCTCGATCGCCGACGGACCGGTCACGATCTCGATCTGGCGGGGCTTGAGCGCCTCGGGCAGTTCGCGCTTCAGATCGACGGTCAGCAGGCCGTTCACCAGACGGGCTTCGGTCACCACCACATAGTCGGCCAGCTGGAAGCGGCGCTCAAAGTCGCGCTCGGCCAGGCCACGGTGCAGATAGGTCCGGTCCTCGCCGGTGGTCGCCTTCTTGCCGGTGACGGTCAGAAGGTTTTCCTTGACCTCCATCGTCAGTTCGTCGGGCGAAAAGCCCGCCACGGCCAGCTCGATCCGGTAGGCGTTCTCGCCCGTCGTCTCGATGTTGTAGGGGGGCCACCCCGCTTCGCTGGTGCGCGCGGCGCTTTCCAGCATGCCGGCCAGACGGTCAAAGCCGACGGCGGAACGGTAGAGGGGGGTCAGGTCAAAGGTACGCATATCATCCTCCTGGGATCAGCAAGGTTGAACCGCCCGGCGATTTGCCCGGACGGCGGGGTTATGGGCGATACGACCCGCTCTGCGGCGCCGCTCGTCCCGGGAGCCCGACATCGGCGCTCCCGGTCAGGGATTTGGGGTGGCCGGGAGCGACGTCAAGAGGGCCAGCGCGGCCGCCAGCATTTTTGGCGCGACGATTTGTCTCCCGGGGCAGGGCCATCCGGCTTGCCCTCCCGGCTCAGCCGCTTAAGGCTGATGGTCACCTTTTCAGCATGACCGGATCCGTCCCATGACCCACGCCCTTCGCCCGCTTGTCCTGATGGCTACCGTCGCCGGTCTGGCGCTCGCATCGCCGGCTGTCGCCCAGACGTCCCGTTCGGCCCAGGATCCGGCCCTGATCCAGCCGATGACCCAAGAAGACGAGGTGCTGAAGGCCGCCATCGCCTCGGACAGCCGCTCCGAAGCCGACCGCGCCCGTGACGTCTATCGCCGCCCGTACGAAAGCCTGACCTTCTGGGGCCTGCAACCCGGCCAGACCGTGGTCGAGATCCAGCCCGGCGCCAACGGCTGGTGGACGCAGATCCTGCAGCCCTATGCTGATGCCACCGGCGGAACCTATGTGCCGGTCAACCGCATCCAGGACGGTCTGGGCGTGCCTGACGGCTCGGCCGACTTCATCCTGGTGGCGCGCGCCTTCCACAACTGGCACCGCGCCGGGCGCACGGACGAGTTCATGGCCATATTCTTTGCCGGCCTGAAGCCGGGCGGAATTCTCGCGGTCGAACAGCACCGCGCGCCCGAAGGCAGCGACGTCGATCAGAGCGCCCCGACCGGCTATGTGCCGGAGTCCTACGTCATCGCCGCCGCTCTCAAGGCCGGGTTCGAGCTGGAGGCCTCCAGCGACCGCAACGCCAATCCCGCCGATGATCACAGCCATCCGTTCGGCGTCTGGACCCTGCCGCCGGTGCGCCGCAGCGAGCAGGACGGTCGCGTCCTGACCGAGGCCGAGCGGGCTGCCTATGACGCCATCGGTGAAAGCGACCGGATGACCCTGCGCTTCCGCAAGCCGGAATGATTGCACACGGCGGCTTTGACCCTGCCTGCGAAGCTGGCTAAGCCGGTCGGGCCGTCGGCCTGCCCGGCGTCGCCCACCCGTGACCGAGCCGAGAAAGTGGCGCAGGAACGCGACATGTCCGATCCGACCTTCCGAGCCCTCCGGTCGCCTGCGTCCGGCCTGATGCAGCCGTCGCGTCGCGGGCTGATTCTGGGCGCCGGCATGGCGGGTCTGGTCGCCGCCTGCGACAATCGCAAGAAGGCCGCCAAGCCGGCACCGGATGCGCCGGCCGTTCCCGAGGGGCCGCCCGAGGGCAGCCTCGCCTGGGCGATTGCCGGGGACTGGCGTGGCGAGGAGCGGTCGCGCGATGAATGGCGCCACCCGTTTGAGACCCTGCGCTTCTTCGACCTCCAGCCAAGGATGACCGTCGTCGACTTCTGGCCGGGCAGCGGCTGGTACACGGAAATCCTCGCCCCCTATCTGGCCCGGAATGGCGGAAAGTATGTGGCCGTGAACTTTCAGGCCGGTCTCGGCAATGACCCGGCACAGGCGGCGCTGGTCACCGCCTATGAACAGCGGTTCGGTGCCAACCCCCGCCTGTACGGCGAGATCGAATACAGTGACTTTGGCCCCACCAGCGGCCCGGTGGCCGAGGCCAATTCCGCCGATCTGGTGCTGTTCATGAGCCGGCTGCACTACTGGATGGCGGCCGGCATCGCCGAGAAGGCCTTCGCCGATGCCTATTCCGTGCTGCGCCCCGGCGCGACCCTGGGCATCGAGCAGCACAGGCTCTCTGCCGAAAAGGATCAGGACCCGATCGCCGCCAGCGGTTATGTCCAGGAGGCCTATGTCCGCCAGCTGGCGGCCGAGGCCGGCTTCATCTTTGTGTCCGCTTCCGAAATCAACGCGAATGAAAGGGATGATCGGGATCATCCGTTCGGCGTCGACACCCTGCCCCCGATGCGGCTGACCGCACCCCAGGGCCAGCCGCCGGACCCGGACTTCGACCGCACAGAATATGATGAGATCGGCGAGAGCGATCGGATGACGCTCAAATTCAGGAAGCCCGAGTGAACCGAGTCGCTGCCTATGCTGCCAATGCCCCGCTGATGGGCGTGCCCGGAGCGTCATCGCCGCCGCACGGCGAGGGCGAGTGGTTCCGGGGCGCGGGTGGCCTGCGCCTGCGCGCGGCCTTCTGGATACCGTCCACGCTGGTGGCGGCCAGGCCCCGCGGCACCGTCATCCTCAGCCCCGGCCGAACCGAGCCGATCGAGAAATATTTCGAGCTGATCGGCAATCTGCTGGCGCGCGGCTTTTGCGTGCTCGCCCATGACTGGCGGGGTCAGGGCCTGTCGGCGCGGCTGCTGCCGGACCGGCTGAAGGGCCACGCCCGGGCGGTCGAGGAGTTCCTCGACGACTATGCCCGCCTGCTGGATGCCTTTGAGACCCGGGCGCCGAAGCCCTGGATCATGGTTGGCCATTCCATGGGCGGCGCGCTGAATCTGATGAGCCTGCAGATGGGCGAGAGCCGCATCTCCGGCGCGGTACTCAGCGCCCCTATGCTCAAGATCAAGACCGGCAAGCGTTCGATGTGGTCGGTCAAGCTGGCGGTGCGCTGGAACCTGCGCCACGGCAAGGCGGGTGATTATGTGCTGGACGATCCGGACGATCCCTTCGAGCACACCTTCGAGAACGACGCCCTGACGTCGGACGAGACCCGGTATGAGTTGTGGCGGCAGCAACTGTACGCCTGTCCGCATCTGGCGGTCGGCGGCCCGACCTGGGGCTGGCTGGGCTTTGCCATCGACCTCGGCGAACGGGCCCTGAAGCCCAAGGCGCTTAAAGGCGTGAAAATTCCGGTCGCCATTGTCCAGCCGGGCGAGGACGATCGCGTCTGGAAACAGACCAATCGCTGGGCGTCCAAACGACTCGGGCGCGGCCGCTATGTCGAGGTGCCGGGCGCGAAGCACGAGGTGCTGATGGAGACCGATCCCATGCGGGCTGTCTTCCTCGAGGAGTTCGACGCCATGGCCGACTATGTCTCGCCGGTGCAGGACCTGTCGCCGGCACCTCAGCCGGTGGCCGAACCGGCTGCAGCGACCGATCCGCTGGCCGTACCGGATGCCCCCGGCCAGCAGGCTTCCTAGAGCGCCGCGTACAGCGCCTTGATCAACGCCGCAGGCCTCGGATCCCCGATCAGGTGCGGCGACTGGCGCGTCATGACATAGGCGGCGGTGATCCCGGTCGTCGGATCGACAAAGGCGCAGGACCCGCCCCAGCCACAGTGACCGACAGTCTCGGTATTGGGGCCGAACACGGCCCCCTCGCCCTGATTGCGCATGACGCCTGCGCCCCAGGACAGGTCAAACGGCAGCACCCGGTCCGGCCCGGAAATCCGCTGTTGCATCAGGGCCGTGCGCGTCGCTTGTGACAGCGTCTTGCCCGCCACCCCTTCCGGCAGGGCCAGCGCCAGCATCCGGGCCAGGGCCTCGGCCGTGGCATGCATATTGGCCGAGGGGATCTCCATCCTGCGCCACTCGGCCGAGCCACGCCCGGCGGGGGCCGAGCCCTTGTCGAGGAAGGCGGCGGTCTTGATCGCGTCGATCGGGCCCAGATCCGGCGCGGCCGTCGGCTTCTTCATGCGGGCGACGCGGCCGTGCTCGGCCTCGGGCAGGCCCAGCCACAGATCGAGGCCTGCCGGATCGGCAAAGTCGGCCTTGAGCGCCTCGCCCATGGTCCGACCGTCAGCTCTACGGAACACCTCGCCCGCCAGATAGCCGACGGTGATCGGATGATAGCCCGAAGCCGTGCCCGGTTCCCACAGCGGGGCCTGACGGCACAGGACCTCCAGCACCTTTTCGGGCTCGAACCACAGGGTGGGGTCGATGGCCGGGGACGGGCCCGCCAGCCCGGCCTGATGGCTCATCAGCTGGGCCAGGATGATGTCCGCCTTGCCGGCCTGACCGAACTCCGGCCAGACCTCTGCGACCGGGGCCTCATAGTCCAGCAGGCCGCGCTCGACCGCCCAGGCGATCATCAGCGCCATGACCGCCTTGCCCGTCGAGAAGACGGGGGCGAGGGTGTCCGGCCCGAACGGCTGGTTCGCGACGCTGTCGGCCTGCCCTCCCCACAGGTCCAGCACCACCTCGCCCGCCCGACAGACGGTGAAACGGGCACCGATCTCGTCCAGCCCTTCGGGGCCGTCGGTGAAATTGTGGGCGAAGGCGTCCTTCACCGGACCGAAGCGGTCGGGGCAGAGGCCGTGGATCTCGGGTGCGTCGGTCATTCTGCCTCCCTAACGGGCCCGGCGCCCGCGATCCAGTCCAGCACCCCGTCGGCCACGACCACGCCAGACGCCATCACCGCCTGCAGCAGATAGCCCCCGGTCGGGGCCTCCCAGTCCAGCAGTTCGCCGGCGACGAACAGGCCGGGGTGGTCCGCGACCATCAGGCTCGGGGTCAGCGCCGACCGATCAATACCGCCCGCGCTGGAAATGGCCCGCTCCAGTCCCTGAAGGCCGATGATCGCCAGCGGTACGCCCTTCAGGCGCTCGGCCAGCGCCCGGTCGTCGGCCCCCGGAGGCAGGGGCGGCGTCTGACGCAGGACGGCCAGCTCGACCGGCCTGAGGCGCGCTGCGCGACGCAAGCGGTTGACCCGCGACAGGCTGGACGACGCCCGGGCCAGTCGGGCCGCGAGCGCCCCGGCGGTCTCGGAGGGTCGAAGATCGATGTAAAGGTTCGCCGACCCGTCGCGGTCGATGACCCGGCGCAGCTCGGGACCAAGGCTATAGACAGCGCCGCCCTCAAGCCCATAGCGCGTCACCATGGCCTCGCCGCGCACCCGATGCCGTCCCACCGTCAGGGCCACGGCCTTGAGGGGCTGACCGGCATGGGCCGCGATGAAGTCCTCCGACCAGTCCAGCCGCGCACCGACATTGGCGGGCCGGAAGGCCGGGCCCGGCACGCCGAGGTCGGCCAGCACATCCCGGCCCTGTCCGTCCGACCCCAGCCGGGGCCAGCTGGCGCCGCCAGTCGCCACGACCACCGCAGCCGCCGGAATGCGAACGCGTCCCCCGGCCTGTTCAAACACCGGCGCGCCATCCTCGAAGCCGATCCAGCGAGAGCCGCGGTGCAGGGTCACGCCCTGGTCCCGCAGGCGCTGCAGCCAGGCCCGCAGCAGGGGCGAGGCCTTCATCGCCTTGGGAAACACCCGTCCACTTGACCCGACAAAGGTCTCCGCGCCGAGGCCATCGGCCCAGTCGCGCAGATTCTGCGGCCCGAAGCGGGACAGCCAGCCCATCACCCCGGGCGCCGCCTCGCCATAGCGAGTGACAAAGCGGTCCGGCGGCTCGCTGTGGGTCAGGTTCAGCCCGCCCCGCCCGGCCATCAGGAATTTGCGCGCCGGCGAGGGCATCCGCTCATGCACCTCAACCGCCACGCCCGCCGCCGACAGCCGTTCTGCCACCATAAGCCCGGCGGGGCCCGCGCCGATGACGACGACGGGGCGGGAAGGATCGGACTGAAAGACGGGCGCGGGGATCACGCCCCGGGTCTAGAGCATCCCCACGGGTCAGGCGAGGGTGTGGAGCGGTCAGGGAGATGTCGGCCCGAGCGGCCCAGCTATCCGGGCGCGGACAGTATTGCCACGCGTCTTCAACAACCCTGCCGCTTCCCGGGCCCGTCTGCCCGACCGGGCTGGCATCTCCCCCATACTATGCGGTTGCCACGCGGCCTGCCGGACGGAGGTATGAAATCAGACGGTTCAGACGGTTCAGACGGTAATTCTCACCCCTCTCCGATGGGAGAGGGGCAGGGGGTGAGGGGTTCTCCCTTTCCTTCGGCGTGAGCCGTCGCAATGGTCCTGCTACGGCGTTCGCCGACAGACACCGCCGCCCCTCATCCGACGCTCACGCGCCACCTTCTCCCATCGGGAGGAGGACCGCTGCCAGGCCAGAAAATTCCCATTCAGACCACTCAGACCATTCAGACGGTATTTTTTCCGCCACCCCCTCACGATTACGCCATGTCCGATAATCCTTTTGCAGTGCCTCGCAAACTATGCTGCGCTGCATTGCAGGGCAGGCCATCCGCCGCCATCTGAAGAGACGCATGCTCTATTCCCTTCACGAATTCTCCTACTACTCCGCTACGCCGTTCCGACTGGGGGCCCAGCTGGCCCGGTCGTTCTGGTCCTCCCCGTTCAATCCGGCCGCCGAGACCGCCATTGGGCGCACCGCCTGGGCCGCCGCCGAGGTGTTCGAGGGACTGACGCGCCGCTATGGCAAGCCGGCGTGGAATCTGGACGTGATCACAATCGACGATCTGCCGGTGCGCACGACCCAGCAGACCATCTGGACCTCGCCCTGGTGCCGGCTGATCCGCTTTGCCCGCAACCTCGGGGATCTGGAGCGCGCCGGGAAACCCGCCGATGGACCGGCCGTGCTGATCGTGGCGCCCCTGTCGGGTCACTATGCCACCCTGCTGCGCGGCACGGTCGAGGGCTTCCTGCAGGACCACGACGTCTATGTCACCGACTGGGTTAACGCCCGCCAGGTGCCGATGCTGGAAGGCCGGTTCGACTTCTTCGACTACATCGATCACATCCGCGAGATGCTGACCGCCATCGGCCCGCGCGTCCATGTCGTGGGCGTGTGCCAGCCCGGGCCGCCGGTGCTGGCCGCCTGTGCCCTGATGGCCGAGGACAAGGACCCACACCGTCCGCTCAGCATGACCTATATGGGCTCGCCCATCGACGCGCGCCTGTCGCCGACCGTCACAAACCGTCTGGCCGAGGCCCGGCCCTTCGCCTGGTTCCGTTCGAACATGATCCACACCGTGCCTCTGCCCTATCCGGGCGCGGGACGGCGGGTCTATCCGGGCTTCGTCCAGCTCTACAGCTTCATGTCGATGAACGAGGACCGGCACCGCGACGCCCAGCATGAGTATTTCCAGAACCTCGTCGCGGGCGACGGTGACGGCGTCCAGAAGCACGAGGAATTCTACGACGAATATCTGTCGGTTCTGGACCTGACCGAGGAATTCTACCTCCAGACCATCGACATCGTCTTCCAGAACCACCTGCTGGCGAAGAACGAACTGGAACACCGGGGCCGGAAGGTCGATCTGTCAAAGATCACCGACATCGGCCTGATGACGGTCGAGGGCGAAAAGGACGACATCTCCGGCGTCGGCCAGACCCAGGCGGCGCACGGTCTGTGTCCGAATGTGCCCGAGGACCGGCGGGAACTGTATGTCCACCCCGAGGTCGGCCACTACGGCGTCTTCAACGGCCGGCGCTTCCGTGACGACATTTACCCCCGCGTGCGCGACTTCATCTCCCGCAACGAGGCCGCCGGTGACGTATCGCGACGGGCAGCGGCTTAGCCTGGAGGCGGGCGGCGCGCCCCTGCGTCTGTCGGTTAACCGGCGGGCCCGGCGCGTCTCGATCCGCATCGACGCCCGCGCAGGTGAGGCCGTTCTGGTCGCCCCAAGCGAGCGACGCCTCGCCGATGCCATCGCCTTTGCCCGCACCCGCACGGACTGGATCCGAGAGCGGCTGGCGGACCGGCCCGCGCCCGTCGGCCTCGCACCGGGCCAGCGGCTATCGGTAGAGGGCGAGGACGTAACGCTTGCGGCCTTGCCCGGCGCAGGCGCCGCCCGCCTGACCGACACGCCGGAAGGCCCCATCCTTGCTGCGGGGGGCGAGGGCGCGGCCTGGAGCCGTCGCATCCTGACCTTCCTCAAGCGGCGCGCCCGCGAGGTGCTGATGGCCCGGACCGAGGTCCACTGCCGGACGCTGGGCCTCCCCCTGCCAAAGGTGTCGATCAATGATCCCCGCTCGCGCTGGGGCTCTTGCACCCCCGGCCGGGGCACGATCCGCTACTCGTGGCGGGTGATCCTGGCCCCGCCGGCCGTGCTCGACTACCTGGCCGCGCATGAAGTGGCGCATCTGGTCCACGGCGACCACAGCCCCCGCTTCTGGGCAGTTGTGGCCCGGCTGGTCGGCGACCCGGCGCCGCACCGCGCCTGGCTGAGACAGCACGGTGCGGGGCTGCACGCCCTGACCTTCTAGAAGAAGAGCGGATCGGCCTTTTTCTCGGGCGGAGGGGCCGGTTCGGGCCGCTGGTCTTCCGGGTCGCGCCGCTCGGGCTGGGGCGTGGTCGGGCGGATCACCGGCTGGTCAGGCGACGGGCGCTCGGGCTCGCGCGGGTCGGGCGTCGGCTCGATGCCGCGCTCGAGCTCATCGGCATAGGGGTCGTCCATCGAGCCGATCAGCTCGCCGACCGGGTCCGGCGGCTGCCAGCCCTCGGGCAGGGGCGGTCCGTCCGGGATGCGGGGCGCATCCAGCCGGGGCAGGGCGGCGGCCATGAAGGCGCGCCAGATCGCCGCCGGAGCCTGCCCGCCGGTGACACCACGCATGGCGGTGTTGTCGTCCTTGCCGACCCAGACCGCGGTCACGAAGCCGCCCGTGTAGCCGACGAACCAGGCGTCCTTGTAGTCCGAGGTCGTGCCGGTCTTGCCGGCCAGATCGCGGCCCGAGATCGCCACAGACCGCGCCGTGCCCGAGCTGATCACCCCCCGCAGCATGTCGTTCATGTAGAGCAGCGGCGGGTTGGCGATGGCCTGAATGGGCCGGCTCTCGCGGGCCGAGCGCTGGTAGATCACCCGGCCCTCGCGGGTTCGGATGCGGCTGATGCCATAGGCCGTGACCCGCTTGCCGCCATTGGCAAAGGCGTCATAGGCCTGGGCCATCTCGACGGGCGAGACCTCGACCGCGCCCAGCGCCATGGCGGGCTCAAGGCCGATCCGGCTGGTGATGCCAAGCCGTCGGGCCGTGCGGGCGACATTGTCGCGGCCCAGACTGTCGGCCAGCGAGACCGCGATGGTGTTGGTCGACTGGGCCACGGCGTTCGACAGGGTCGTCCGCCCGATGAACCGGCCCGAGTAGTTGCGGGGCTCCCACGAGCCGATGCGGATCGGTTCATCGATCACCGGGGTCTGCGGCGTATAGCCGGCCTCGACGGCGGTCAGATAGACGAACGGCTTGAAGGCCGAGCCCGCCTGACGGCGCGCATCCACGGCCCGGTTGAACTGGCTGTCGGCATAGGAGGCACCGCCGATCATGGCCCGCACGCGGCCGTCGCCGTCCAAGGCTACCAGCGCCGCCTGCTCCACCCCGCGCGAAGCGTTATCGCGCAGCACGCCACTGACAGCCCGCTCGGCTGCGGTCTGCAGCGTCAGGTCGAGGGTGGTCTCGACGATCAAATCCTCGCTGGGTTCACCGACGAGGCCCCGGATTTCCTTGTCCAGCCAGTCGACGAAGTACTGGGCGTGCTGGGTCGCCAGGGTCCGCGACACCCGCACCGGTTCCAGCACGGCAGCGGCCCGCTGCTCGGGGGTGATGACCCCGCTCTCTTCCATCTCGTCGAGGACGACGGTGGCGCGCGCGGCGGCCCGTTCGCTCTCGGACACCGGCGAATAGCGCGACGGCGCCTTCAGCAGGCCGGCCAGCAGCGCTGCTTCACCGACCGTCAGGTCCTTGGCCGATTTGTCGAACTAGCGCTGCGACGCGGCCTCGATGCCATAGGCCCCGGCCCCGAAATAGACCCGGTTGAGGTACAGGGCGAGGATCTCGTCCTTCGAGAATTTCATCTCCAGCCAGACCGCCAGCATCAGCTCCTGGCCCTTGCGGCGTAGGGTCTGGTCCGGCGTCAGGAACAGGTTTTTGGCCAGCTGCTGGGTGATGGTCGAGCCGCCCTGCACGACCCGGCCGGCGCGCATATTGGCGACCATGGCGCGGACCATGCCCACGGGGTCAAAGCCGGGGTGCCAGCGGAAGCGCTGGTCCTCGAT
>CAXQIE010000027.1:0-476201 GCA_964224415.1 Neptunomonas phycophila | reverse complement strand
ATTGGCCTTCCTTGATCCTTCTCCCATTGGGAGAAGGTGGCGCGTGAGCGCCGGATGAGGGGCGGCGGTTTGCGTCGGCGACAGCCGTGGCAGGGCCTGTGCGACGGCTCACGCCGAAGGCCGGGGACGACCCTCACCCCCAACCCCCTCTCAGGCTCCGCGCTGCCCTTCGGGTCCCATCGGGAGAGGGGACGAATAAACACCGTCTGAATAGTCTGAACCGTCTGGACTGTGCCTCCGTGCCGTGAGGGGAGAATTGGCTAACCGGACAGTGTACGCCAGCCCGCGACCCGGTCGGGCAGAAGGGTTCGGGAACGGGCGGGGGCCTTGAAAGGATTGCGAAAACGGCCGGCGGGGTGTGCGGCCCGGAGCGTCCTTCTCCCCTTGCGGGAGAAGGTGGCAGGCGAAGCCTGACGGATGAGGGGTGGCGCAGGCGGGGGAGGACACCCCATCTGATCAGGCGTCGAGAGACCCCTCATCCGAGCCGCTCACGCGGCCCACCTTCTCCCGCAAGGGGAGAAGGGCCACAAACGCCGACGGAGCACTCCATGCCCAAACCCCTGCATATCGATTTCGTCTCGGACGTCGTCTGTCCTTGGTGTGTGGTGGGGCTGGGCGGGCTGGAGACGGCGCTGGGGGCGCTGGCGGCCGAGGGGATCACGGCCGAGATCCATTTCCAGCCGTTCGAGCTGAACCCCGACATGGCGCCCGAGGGGGAGAACATCACCGAACACATTGGCCGCAAATACGGCGCCACCCCCGAACAGTCGGCAAAGAACCGCGCCATGATCCGCGACCGGGCGGCCGAAGCGTGGCCCAAGGACGGAAAAGGGTTCGAAATGAAGATGGGCGAGACCAGCCGCATCTGGAACACCTTTGACGCCCACCGGCTGCTGCACTGGGCGGGGACGGTGGGAGGGGCCGAACAGAGGGCGCTGAAAGAGGCCCTGCTCCGCGCCCACTTTACCGACAACCGCCCCCTGCCCGACGCGGAAGTGCTGGCGGGTGCCGCCGAGGCCGCCGGGCTGGACCGCGCCGAGGCCGCCCGCGTGCTGGCCGACGGCCGCTATGCCACCGAGGTCCGCGACGCCGAGGCCCTGTGGCGCAGCCGCGGCATCACCGCCGTGCCCGCCGTGGTGGTCGAGGGCAAATATCTGATCAGCGGCGGCCAGCCGGCAGCGGTGTTCGAGGAGGCGCTGCGGAAGATCGCGGGGGAGAGGGGCGTCTGATAGGCTGCGTCCGGGAGGCCCGCCATGGTCAATTTTCTGAACCGACTGTTCGGCCGCGCGCCCAAACCGGCCGAGGCCGAAATTCTTGCGGATATGCGCGGCTATATAGAGACGGATGTGGCCAACGGCTTCGTGCCTGTCGAGGGGATCGCCGAACGCGCGGCGGACGTGTTTCACGGCGAGGCCGATCCGGCCCTGCTGTTGCGGGAGGCCCGACGCATGACCGCCGAGGCCGTGGCTGCGCATGAGGCGGCCAGGGCCCATTGGCCCGACGTGACCGACTGCGACCGGCTGGACGCCGCCTTTGCGGCCCTTGAGGCCTCGGGGGTAATCGCGCGTCAGAATTTCAGCTGCTGCGGCACCTGTGGTGCGTCCGAGATATGGGACGAGATGAAGCAGGCCCGGTCAAACGGGCGGCCCGTGCGCGGCTATGCCTTCTATCACGCGCAGGACACCGAAAGCGCCGCCGGGGGCCGGGGGCTCTATCTCAACTATGGATCTTGCGACGAAGGGGCCGAGGCCGCCGTCGCCATCGGTCACGAGATTGTTGCGGCCCTCGCGGCCAAGGGGCTTAGCCCCGACTGGAACGGTGCCCTGGACAAGCGCATCGGCCTGCCCCTCGACTGGAAGCGCCGGGGCCCGGGACCGGCGGGGCGGGCCTAGACGCGGCCTGAGTCCGCCGCGAGGCCGAGGCCCTGTGGCGCAGCCGCGGCATCACCGCCGTGTCCGCCGTGGTGGTGGAGGGGAAGGGGCTGATCACCGGCGGTCAGCCGGCGGCGGTGTTCGAGGAGGCGCTGCGGAAGATCGCGGGGGGTGGCCTGAAGAGGTTCATCACAGCGAACACAGAGGAAGGCACAGAGAGCACAGCGGGGCGGTGCGGGGGAGCCCGTTGCTGCTCCTGCCTCGCCGGAACGAAAGAGTTGGAAAATGATCTGTATGCGAGCTGAGTCGATCGAATTCTCAGCGCTTTGATGAGCGAGTGTGACCGCTTTTGACGCAGGGCAGCTATATGATTGTCCACATGGCACGGCTCCCCATCCACTTACCCGACGTCGTCGACATCTCCCGATGGGAACTGGATGAGGACAACCCATTCGGTCCGCAGGGCGCAAAGCCGAAAAGGTTCATGGTTTCGCCTAACCCGACGGAGCGACCTGATCTCGTCAGCGCGCACCGCTATGTGTTCAAGGAGCCGACGGGCAATCGCGCAATGCAGATTTGGTCGGAGGTCATCGCGTACAGGCTTGCGCGGGAATTAGGGCTTCCCGTCCCTCCGGCGTTCTTGGCGGTCGACGCCGTTGGGCGGCCCGGAGTTCTTGTCGAGTTCTTCTTTGGGCACCCAGGTCACGAGCCTCTTAGGTTCGTTCATGCGATTGAACGCTTTCAAGGCTTGGGTCGGACAACTGATTTCCGGCGCGGAAGCATGAGAGAAAACATTTGGCTGACCCGAAGTCACCAAGTCGTGGATTGGCGTTCTTGGTGGGCGGAAACGATCGCCTTTGATGCCGTAATTGGGAACACAGACCGGCATTCGGAGAACTGGGGGTTTCTGGTTCGCGTCTCACAGGATGGCCAAGTGACGCATTCGCTTGCACCGATATTCGATAATGGGACGAGTTTGGGTTTTTCGATCAGGGATGAAGACATGGAGCGAAAGGCTACCGGTGTCGCCTTTGATCGCTTTGTTGCGCGTGGCATGCACCATTGCGGTTGGCTCGCGGGCAATGATGAAAGCGCTAGGCATGCCGAGCTGTGTCGTCGATTCATGGAAGTTCATGGCAGGGATGGAACGAAGATGGATCGTGTGATTCACTTGCGTGATTCTACGATTGATGACGTCGTTCATTCCTGCGTGGCGACAGAGTTCCCGATCCGCTTCTCCGAGCAGCGGGCGGAATTCGTTTCCCGCCTTTTAAAAGCGAAGCGCGACGCGGTCATCGCCGCGATTGGAGCGTAGAGATGTCGCAGTGGATTGAACATTTGAGCGAACCCAAGCGGCTAATGCTGTCATGGGAGCCCCCTCTCACGGTGCCGGAGAGGACGCGATGGATTGTGGGAGAAGTGCGGCACACTGCCCAAGGCGTTGAATTTCGCTACCTGACGGGAGATGAGTTCTCGGCTGAGAACAACGGGCGCTCTGAGCGCGAACTAAGAGCAGCCGGATACTTGGGTTACCCGGCGTTCGATTCCCGCGGAAGCGACAAGACGACGTTTGATGACCATGTCTTGGAGGCGTTTCTCCGGCGGCTCCCGCCGTCCACGCGGTCCGACTTCACCGCTTATCTTGAGCATCATCGCATTCAGGCGACCGGGACGGTGAGCGCGATGGCGTTGTTGGGAGCTACGGAAGCTCGTCTGCCCGGCGATGGTTTCTCACTGATTGACCCTTTCGATCCCCAGCAGGTGTTTTGTGATGCTGTGATAGAAGTGGCTGGTCATCGCCATTATCCCGATAGTCGGGCCGCACTCACCGTAGGGAAAGTACTGGAACTCGAGCGAGAACCAGATCACCCCTATGATCCGAACGCTGTCCGAATCTCGGTTGACGGAGTCACCGCCGGATATGTGAACCGTGTCCAAGCTCCCTCGGTTTCAGCTTGGCTCGCCACAAGGCAGGTCGAGGCCTCTGTGCTTCGGCTAAATGGGTCAGTGGCCAAGCCTCGAGCGTTTCTTTTCATAAAGGTTAGGCCGTCGCCCGAACTGAAGGCGGCCTAAACCCTCACACCTTCACCTCAATCGCACTCCCCCCCGCGCGGAATTTCGCGCTCATTTCGGCCATGCCCTTTTCGGCCTCGTCGGCCTTGGCGGCGTCGCGGATGTCCTGGCTGATCTTCATGCTGCAGAATTTGGGACCGCACATGGAGCAGAAGTGGGCGGTCTTGTGGGCCTCTTTCGGCAGGGTCTCGTCGTGGTATTTGCGGGCGGTTTCGGGGTCGAGGCCGAGGTTGAACTGGTCTTCCCAGCGGAACTCGAACCGCGCGCGTGACAGGGCGTCGTCGTGCAGGCGGGCGGCGGGGTGGCCCTTGGCCAGGTCGGCGGCGTGGGCGGCGATCTTGTAGGTGATGACGCCGTCCTTGACGTCCTGACGGTCGGGCAGGCCCAGGTGCTCCTTGGGCGTGACGTAGCAGAGCATGGCCGTGCCGAACCAGCCGATCATGGCCGCCCCGATGGCGCTGGTGATGTGGTCATAGCCGGGCGCGATGTCGGTGGTCAGCGGCCCGAGCGTATAGAAGGGCGCCTCGTGGCAGTGCTTCAGCTGCTCATCCATATTGGCCTTGATCTTGTGCATGGGCACATGGCCGGGGCCCTCAATCATGACCTGACAGCCGTGATCCCAGGCGATTTTGGTCAGCTCGCCCAAGGTGCGCAGCTCGGCGAACTGGGCCTCGTCATTGGCGTCGGCGATCGAGCCGGGGCGCAGGCCGTCGCCGAGGCTGAAGCTGACGTCATAGGCGCGCATGATCTCGCAGATCTCGGCGAAATTCTCGTAGAGGAAGGACTCGCGGTGGTGGCTGAGGCACCACTTGGCCATGATCGAGCCGCCGCGTGAGACGATGCCGGTCACGCGTTTGGCCGTCATCGGCACAAAGGGCAGGCGCACGCCGGCGTGGATGGTGAAATAGTCCACGCCCTGTTCGGCCTGTTCGATCAGGGTGTCGCGGAACACCTCCCACGTCAGGTCCTCGGCGATGCCGTTCACCTTCTCCAGCGCCTGATAGATGGGCACGGTGCCGATGGGGACGGACGAGTTCCTGATGATCCAGTCGCGGATGTTGTGGATGTTGCGGCCGGTCGACAGGTCCATGACGTTGTCGGCGCCCCAGCGGGTCGCCCAGACCAGCTTGTCGACCTCGTCATCGACCGAGCTGAGGACGGCCGAGTTGCCGATGTTGGCATTGATCTTCACGAGGAAGTTGCGGCCGATGATCATCGGCTCGACCTCGGGGTGGTTGATGTTGTGCGGGATGATGGCCCGGCCGCGGGCGATTTCCTGACGGACGAACTCGGGGGTGACGAAGTCGGGGATGCTGGCGCCGAAATCCTCGCCGTCGCGGACGCAGGGCTGGGTCTGCTCGCGGCGCAGGTTCTCGCGGATGGCGACATATTCCATCTCGGGCGTGATGATGCCGGCGCGGGCGTATTCCAGCTGGGTCACCGGACGGCCGGGCACGCCCCTGAAGACCTTGTGGTGCGAGGTGTCGAAGCGCGGGGCGAGGTGGCGGCCACTGGCATGGCCGTTGTCCTCGGGCTTGACCTCGCGCGGATTGGCCACGGGGGCGATGTCGCCGCGGTCGAGCTGCCAGCTGGATTTGACGTGCGGCAGGCCCCTCTTGATGTCGATGGTGATGGTCGGGTCGGTATAGGGGCCCGAGCTGTCGTAAATGGTCACCGGCGGCTCATTGGCGCTGGGGTGCACCGCGACCTCGCGGAACGGCACGCGGATGTCGGGATAGAGCTCGCCCGCCACATAGACCTTGCGACTGCCCGCCCGCTCGCCGGTCGGGATGGTGCCCGTCTCCTTCATCACGGCTTCCCGCGCGTCTTTCAGCGCCAGATCGGACGAGGGTTCAGCGGGAGTCTCGGCGGGGACGTGGATGTTCATGGCAGCCTCTGCGTGTGAGGGCGCCGACGTCAGGCAGATTGCGGGCGTGAGGACCGCCCGTTCCCATCCCTTCGCCGGCATGACCCGGATCAGGTTCGACGGGTCAGGACGCGGTCCTATCTCAGCCGCCTTGCGCGGCCCCCCGGAGAACAGCGGCACGATAGGCCGATCTCAGGGCTCGGACCAGCCCCGGATGCGAAATGGCGTGTCGGGGCCCGGACGGGCGGGCAGGACCAGGCTGAGCCGCTCGCGGCCGTGGCCGGGGGCATAGTCGAGCGTGGCCGAGGCGACATCGGGGGCCGTGCCCCCCTCGACCTCGACCGAGGCGGCGGTGGCGTCACCGCGATTGGTGACCTCGACCTCGGCCACCCACTGATCGCCCATGGGCCGCGCCTCGACCAGACGGACGGTGAGCGCGGGCGGGGAGGGATGGGAATGAGCGCCGCGCAGGACCAGCGCCAGGGCGGCCAACGTCAGCACCAGGCCGAGCGCGCCCATGATCCACTCCAGCACCGGACGGCCGGTGTCTGACTTTGGACCCTTGCGCGCGCCCGCCATCAGACCAGCAGCCGCGCGGCGGCGGCGCCCAGAGCGGCGGGGAAGCCGAGGACGACGACCATGGAGACGATCTCTGACAGGGCCTGACCTTCGGTGCGGCCGAAGATCCACAGCATGAACAGGCTGACCAGCAGCACCAGACCGTAACCCGCAAGGGTGAAGTGGAAGAAGGCGGTGACGGGCTGATCGGCCTCTTCCTGACCGGCAAAGCCAACCTGAAAGACGATGGCGTGCATGAGGGCCAGAGAGAGAAGCAGCAGGCCTGCGGTATGCCAGGGTGTGGCCCGCACCGCGATCAGCAGCACCTCTTCGGTCGGGGCCACATTGAGCGCGAGAAACAGGGCGCCGGCCACCATAAGGAACAGCTCACCCGGATAGGAGGCCTCTTCTTCGCGCTGTTCCTCCGAGGCCTCGGCCTCGCTCAGCTGGCGCCGGGCCAGCAGGGCGCCGATGGCGCCGGGTATGGCCTGCAGCAGGACCTGGCCGAGTGTCTGGTCGAGGGTGGCGTCGGTATTCAGGACATTGAGCAGAAACAGCAGGATGCCGGCCGTGATGAAACCGACCGCCAGCGCGACCAGGGTGTCGAGCAGGTCCGGCAGCCAGCCCCGGTGACGGCTGAACCCGGCATAGTGGGACAGGCCGTACAGCAACGGCAGGGCTGTGAGCACGAACACCGCCAGCCGCCCCTGATCGAGAGACAGGCCGAAGCGCCACATCTCCATGGTCATCAGCAGGGGCACGGCGAACAGCAGCGCTCCGCCGAATGCCCGTGCGAGGTCACGGCCATAAGCGGCTTCCTGTGCAAGATCGACGGACAGGGCGCGTATCATGGCCGTCAAACGCGTCGGGGTGCCAAATGGCTGCGCTTCAGTTCTGTGGCAGCCGGCCCTTGGTGATGAAGCCACCGAACAGCCACATGATCAGGGCGACGGCGCCGATGCCGGCGCCCGCCAGTGCCAGCAGGCCCAGCATCCAGAAGAGGGCGCCGGACGCCGCCGCCAGCCACAGGATCAGCGCCGCCCCGCCCAGACAGGCGATGATCCAGACGACGATGAACAGGCCCATCAGCAGATGACTGGTCAGCATGCCGGGCCCCAGCTTGCGGCAGGCGGGGCAGCGGACCACCTCGCTGCCCGTCCCTTCCGACAGGGTGTCCAGTTCCTCATTGGCCGACTGGACGATGGACTCGTCCGGCTGGGTCAGCCCGCCGGAGTTGCGCTTGACCTCGACCTTGCGGGTGAACTCATAGCGGACGCCGCAGTGGGGGCATTTTACCGGATGGGTCAGGTCGCGCGCGAATACGAACTGCTGGTTTGACATGGTCCCGTCCTCCTCGCGCCCATAGGAGCGGGGGCAGCCCGGGGGGGCAACTGCGGAAGCAGCAGCTGTCAGGGCCCGTCAGCTGAACTCGGCCTCGAGGTCGGCGAGGCGGGCAGCCTGGTCCTCGGCGATCAGGGCGTCCAGCAGGGGGTCGAGGTCGCCCTCGAGGATCTGCGGCAGGCTGTGGAGGGTGAGGTTGATGCGGTGGTCGCTGACCCGCCCCTGCGGGAAGTTGTAGGTGCGGATGCGCTCGGACCGGTCGCCCGAGCCGACCTGGGATTTGCGGGCATCGGAGCGGGCCGCGTCCTTGGCCTGACGCTGCTGGTCATACAGGCGAATGCGCAGGTTCTTCATCGCCTTGTCGCGGTTGACGTGCTGCGACTTTTCCGAGCTGGTCACGACGATGCCGGTCGGCAGGTGGGTGATGCGCACGGCGGAGTCGGTCTTGTTGACGTGCTGGCCGCCCGAGCCGGAGGCGCGGAAGGTATCGATGCGGATGTCCTTGTCGTGGATCTCGATCTCGACATCCTCGACCTCGGGCAGGACGGCGACGGTGGCCGCCGAGGTGTGGATGCGGCCGCCCGCCTCGGTGACCGGCACGCGCTGCACGCGGTGGACGCCGGATTCGAACTTGAGCCGGCCGAACACGCCGTCGCCGGAGACGGTGGCGATGATTTCCTTGTAGCCGCCGGCCTCGCCCTCGGTGGCCGAGTCCAGCTCGACCCGCCAGCCGCGGCCTTGCGCATAGCGGGAATACATGCGGAACAGGTCGCCCGCGAACAGGGCGGCCTCGTCGCCGCCGGTGCCGGCGCGGACCTCAAGCACGGCCGAGGCCTGTTCGTCGGCATCGCGCGGCGCCAGCAGCAGGGCCACGCCGCGCTCCATCTCGGGCAGCGACTCCTTGAGGGTGTGCAACTCGTCGGCGGCCATTTCGGCCATCTCGGGATCCGAGGTCATGGCCTCCAGATCGGCCATCTCGGCCCGGGTCCTCGCCAGTGCCATCACGGCGTCGGCGATGGGTTTCATCTCGGCATGTTCCTTCGAGAGGCGCACGATCTCCTGACCGTCGGTGGCCGCGCCCATGCGCGCCTCGACCTCCTGAAAGCGGTCAATCACCTGATCGAGACGGGCCTGGGGAAGTCGCAAGGGAAGGGGTGTCCTGCCGTGAACGGAGGGCGCGGTTTAGCGCAGTCGCCCTAGCGGGGATAGGTCTGCACGAAGCTGTCGCGGGCTTCCAGCCGCTCGGTCAGCGCGACCAGGCGCGGGTGGCCGGTGCGCCAGTCGACGTCGGGGTGACGAAAGCCGGTCCAGGTGGTGGCGACGGCGGTGGCGATGACGCCGAGATCCAGCGCCTCGTCATCGGGCAGGGCCTGCTCGAGGGCGTCGAAGGACCTGTGCATGTTGCGGGTCCAGCGCTCGATCCAGGACGGCGAGCGTTCGGACTCGGGTCGGCGCAGCTCGAGCAGGCGTTTGACGCCCATTTCCAGCGCGCCATGGGCCAGGGTCTGCAGACGCCGGACCCGCCAGCGTTCCGGACCCTCGGGCGGCAGCAGGCGCGGACCCCCCGTGCCGTGAGCATCCAGCCATTCGCAGATGACAGGGCTGTCGGTGAGCGGCAGGCCGTCGCCCGCAACCAGGGCCGGCACCTGAACCAGCGGGTTGGACCCCATCAGGCCGGGATCGTTCGCATAGGGATCGGCCACCACCTCCTCGATCTGGTCGGCCAGACCACGCTCCCGCGCCACGATCCGGCACAGGCGGGCATAGGGGGAGGGGGTGGAGATGTAGAGTTCCATGGTCATTCCGCAGCAGCACGAGCCGCCTCGCGCGTGGCCTCCAGCTCGGCGGCCTTGGCCTCCACGCGGGCGACAATCTCGTCGATCATGCCTTCGTTGGCCTGTTTGTGGGCGATCTTGCCGTTCAGATAGACCATGCCGGCGCCCTTGCCGCCGCCGGTGAAGCCGACGTCGGTGTAGAGCGCTTCGCCCGGGCCATTCACCACACAGCCGATAATCGACAGCGACATGGGGGTGGTGATGTGGGCCAGCCGCTCCTCGAGGATGCCGACCGTATCGATGACGTTGAAGCCCTGACGGGCGCACGACGGGCAGGCGATGATGTTGACGCCCCGGTGGCGCAGGCCCAGTGACTTGAGGATGTCGAAGCCGACCTTGATCTCCTCGACCGGATCGGCGGCGAGGCTGACGCGGATGGTGTCGCCGATGCCCGACCACAGCATGTTGCCGAGGCCGATAGACGACTTGATCGTGCCCGAGCGCAGGGGCCCGGCCTCGGTCACGCCAAGGTGCAGGGGGCAGTCGATGGCATCGGCCAGTTGCTGATAGGCGGCCACCGTCAGGAAGGGGTCTGACGCCTTCACCGAAATCTTGAACTCGTGGAAGTCGTGGTCCTGCAGGATGCGGGCGTGGTTGAGGGCGGACTCGACCATGGCTTCGGGGCAGGGCTCGCCGTATTTCTCGAGCAGTTCCCTCTCCAGAGAGCCGGCGTTGACGCCGATGCGCATGGAGCAGCCGTGGTCGCGGGCAGCCTGGACGACCTCGCGCACGCGGTCGGGTGAGCCGATATTGCCGGGGTTGATGCGCAGGCAGGCGGCGCCCGCCTGTGCGGCCTCGATGCCGCGCTTGTAGTGAAAGTGGATGTCGGCCACGAGCGGCACCCGGGCCTCCCGTGCAATCGACTTGAAGGCGGCCGTCGACTCCTCGTCGGGACAGGAGACGCGGACGATGTCGGCGCCGGCGGCTTCCAGCTGGCGGATCTGGTCGATCGTGGCCGCGGCATCGGCGGTCGGCGTATTGGTCATCGACTGGACGGTGATCGGCGCACCGCCGCCCACGGGGACGTTGCCGACCATGATCTGGCGACTGGGACGGCGCTCGATATGGCGCCAGGGGCGGACGTGGGAGAGCTCGGACATGGCGAGGTTCAGATAGTCCTTATCGACGCCGATTGCCACGGCGCACGACGTCGCCGACGCGTCCGGGTGGTCAGCCGTCCGTGGTCATGGCCTGGGCCGCGCGGACGGCGGCTTCGGTGCGGCGGGTCAGGGCCTCGGTGGCCTGACGAGCGAGAGTCTCGGCGCGGCGATTGAGCTGGGACAGGGGGGTCAGCGCCTGCTCCAGACGTCCGCCGTGCTCGCCATTCAGATAGACGTCGAAGGCCGAAGGATCGGCCACGTCGATGACGGCCTGAACCCCGACCGGCGCGCGCCAGGCTTCCCCGGCGGCCAGCTGACGGGCGAACAGAACGCGTCCGTCGGACATGCGGACGACCAGAATGGTGGCCTTGCGCGCCTGAAGGACGACCTGGGAGGCGGTAGCGGCGGCGCCATAAACGGCACCGCGCGGGTTGAAGGCCTTTTGCACCGGGGCGGTCCCGGCATCGGCGGCGGCCGCCGCTTCGGTATCGGCGGCGGTCAGGCCGGTCAGCTCGGTCTCGAGCCCGCGGGTGACATAGAGGGGCGGCACGGTCTGATCCGGGGGCGCGGGCTGGGGCAGGTCGAGGGTCACCGTGCCGGGGGCCGAACCGACCGACCAGCTTTCGGGCACTGCGACCAGATCCGACGGCTGGGTGGGCGACATCAGGCTGACGCGCTGGAAGACGTTCCAGCCCAGGACGGCCAGGCCGATGATGGCCAGCACGCCGATGATGCGGGGCGAATAGCGGCGAACTTCCTCAAAGGCGATGCCGACCGGGGCTTGCAGCGGGACTGAAGGGTCGGGCACGTCGCGCTTGAACCGCTCGACCGCCAGCTGTTCGTCGACGCCGAGGGCACCGGCATAGGCGCGGACATAGCCGATCGAGAAGACCCGCGAGGGCAGGATGGAGGTGTCGTTTTGCTCGAGCGCGCGCAGATAGCGGACGTGGACGCGGGTGATGGCCGACATGTCCTCGAGTGAGCGGTTCGACGCCTTGCGCGCGGCGCGGAGCCCGTCACCCAGAGTCGGAGCGTCCGTGATGGGAGGCACAGGGTCCTTCCAGTCGGGATGTGCCCGAAACTCGTCGGGGATGTTCCCCGTATCCAGTGCCATGAGGCCCGACCCAACTATCGGCATCGATGATGCCGCACTCAACCACGACGCAGTGCCTAACAAACCCGGGTGACGGTTCTCGCCTCCCCCCGGAGGACTTTTGCGATCCTCTTGTGGATAACCCATCGTAGCCCCGCGATCAACGTCCCGTTAAGCATCCGGGTCGTTTCAGGACGGGACGCTCAGAGGACGACGTTCAACTTCCGGGCCAGGGACTCGATCTCGTTGCGGATCGAGCCGGCGGACAGGCCGAGCAAGCTGCTCATGGCGCGCTGGGCCTGGCCCAGGTCGGTCGACAGGCACATCCGTTTGACCGGCCCAACACCGGCGGCGGGGGCGGACAGGCGGGTGTAGCCGAGGGTCAGAAGGGCAAAGGCCTCGAGCGGGCGACCGGCCAGTTCTCCGCACACGGACACGGGCGTTCCGGTCTCGGCGCATTTCCGTTGGATTTCGGCCAGGGCGCGGAGGGCGGGGGGCGACAGGGGGTCGTAGCGATCCGAGACCAGCGGATTGGTGCGGTCTGCGGCGAACATATATTGCAGCAGGTCGTTGCTGCCGACCGAGACGAAGTCGGTCAGAGGCAGAAGGGCATCCAGATGCCAGAGCAGGGACGGACATTCGATCATGGCCCCGACCCGCAAGAGGCTCGGCAGGCTGCGGCCGCGCCTGCGGGCCCACGCGCATTCGACATCGACCAGCTCGCGGGCCGCGCGGAATTCGTCCACGGTGGCGATCATCGGGAACATGACGCGCAACTCGCGGCCCTCGGCGGCCGACAGCAGGGCGCGCAGCTGCAGCCGCAACAGGCCCGGACGGTCGAGGCCCAGACGGATGGCGCGACGGCCGAGCGCCGGGTTCTCCTCCCGTTCAGCCTCAAGGTAGGGTAGGACCTTGTCGCCGCCGATGTCGAGGGTGCGGAAGACCACGGGCCGGTCGCCGGCGGTGTCCAGCACCTTGCGATAGAGGTTGGTCTGGGCGTCCAGCCGGGGCAGTTCCTCGGACACCATGAACTGGAACTCGGTGCGGAACAGGCCGATGCCCTCGGCCCCGGTCTGGTCGAGGTTGTCGAGATCGACAGCGAGGCCGGCGTTGGTCAGCAGCTGGATGCGCTTGCCGTCGAGGGTGATGGCGGGGGTGTCGCGCAGGCGGGCGAATTCGGCCTGACGCTTGCTGCGCAGATCGAGGCGGGCCTGCACCGCTTCGACCACATCGGGACGGGGGCGCAGATAGGCCTCGCCCGTCTCGCCGTCGGCGATGACCAGATCACCTTCGCTGAGGCGATCGCGCAGACCGGCCATGCGTCCCACGCAGGGAATCTGCAGGGCGCGGGCGACGATGGCGGCATGGCTGGCGGCCGAGCCCTCTTCCAGCAGCAGACCCTTGAGCCGCTCGCGCGGATACTCCAGCAGGTCGGCGGGGCCGAGGTTACGGGCGACGAGGATGGTGTCCTCGGGCAGGTCACGCTCGCCCGGGCGGTCACCGGCCAGCACCCGCAGCAGGCGGTTGGCGAGGTCCTCAAGGTCGTGCAACCGTTCGCGGATATAGGGGTCGCGGGCCTTGGCAAAGCGGGCGCGGTGTTCGTTCCGGACCCGGTCGACGGCGGCCTCGGCGGTCAGGCCCGAGCGGACGGCCTCTTCCAGCGAGCGGTTCCAGCCCCGGTCGACAGCGAACATGCGGTAGGTTTCCAGCACCTCGAACGAGGGGCCGGACAGGCCCTGGCTGCCGTCCAGCATGGCGTCGATATTGGCCTTGAGTGCCTCGAGCCCGGCCTTGAGCCGCTGTTCCTCGAACGGGGTGTCGTCGGCCAGCAGCTTTTCCGGCGGCAGGGGTGGCTCGTGCAGAACGACGTGGCCATAGGCGAGGCCGTCCGAGAATTTCTGGCCCTTGAAGCGTTCGGGCCGGTGGGGCGCCACCTCGACGTCGCGCAGTTCGTCGAGGCCCATCAACTCGCCGGATGCGACCGTTTCGGCCAGCACCATGGCGATGGTCTGGATGTCCTCGATCTCGTCCTCGTCATAGCGACGCGCGGACTGGTTCTGGACGACCAGAACGCCAATCGCGCGACCGCCGCGCAGCAGGGGCGCGCCGAGGAAGGCGTGATAGGGATCCTCGCCCGTTTCCGGCCGGTAGGAGAAGTTGGGGTGCGAGGGGGCGTGCGACAGGCTGATCGGCTCGGCCACGCGGGCCACCTCGCCCACCAGACCCTCACCGGGGCTGAGGCGGGTGTTGTGCACGGCCTCACGGTTCAGGCCCTGGGTGGCGAACAGCTCCAGCTCGCCCGAGGCGCGCCGAAGATAGATGGAGCAGACCTCGGCCACCATGGTCTGGGCGATGATGCGGACGACCAGATCCAGCCGCTCCTGGGCCGGTCCGCCCCCGGCCATGGCCTCACGGATCTGGCGCAGGAGGTTCCTGGGTCCTCGTGTCGTCAATCCGCTTGCAGTCGGCATGGCCCCTCCGTCAGACCCGATAGATAGGGGGCCCGGGCGATATTCCCATGCTTATACGGCTTCGAGGCCGTAGGCGGAATGGAGCGCGCGCACAGCCAGTTCGGCATAGGCCGCGTCGATCAGGACGCTGATCTTGATCTCCGAGGTCGAAATAGCCTGGAATTTGATCCCCTTGTCGGCCAGGGCCCGGAACATGGTCTGGGCGACGCCCGCGTGGCTGCGCATGCCGACGCCGACGACCGAGACCTTGGCCACGTCCTCGTCGAGGCGGATTTCCTGAAAGCCGATGTCGGTCTGGGCCGCTTGCATCAGCTCGGCGGCGCGGGTGGCGTCACGCCTACCGGTCGTGAAGGTCAAATTGACCGCGCCCTCGGTTCGCGACTGGCTCTGAACGATCATGTCGACATTGACCCCGGCCTCGGCCAGGCGGGTGAAGACGTCAGCGGGGGCGTCGGTGCGGTCGCCCAGGCCGAGCAGGGTGATGCGGGCCTCGTCACGACTCATGGTGACGCCGGACACGATACGTTTTTCCACGATCTCTTCCTCGTCGCAGATCAGGGTGCCGCCCTTGTCGGGAAGCACGCCGTGATCGTCGGGTTCAATGAAGCTGGACAGTACCCGGAGGGGCACTTTTTTGGCCATGGCCAGTTCGACCGAGCGGGTCTGGAGAACCTTTGCCCCCAGCGAGGCCATCTCCAGCATTTCCTCATAGGAAATCCGCTCCAGCCGCCGGGCCCGGCTCTCGATGCGAGGGTCGGTCGTATAGACGCCGTCGACGTCGGTATAGATGTCGCACGGACAGTTGAGCGCCGCCGCCACCGCAACCGCTGAGGTGTCAGAGCCACCCCGGCCGAGGGTGGTGATCCGTCCGGCAGGACTGATGCCCTGAAAGCCCGGCACGACGGCGATCTCGCCCCCGTCCACGGCCAGACCCAGAGCCTCGCCCGGAATGTCGATGATGCGGGCCTTGCCGTGCTGGTCGTCGGTCAGGACGGGGATCTGCCAGCCCATCCAACTGCGGGCGCGCAGGCCCATATTGCGGAGCGTCAGGGCCAGCAGGCCCGCCGTGACCTGCTCGCCCGAGGCGACCACGGCGTCATATTCGTCATCGGTGGGGTCGATTCCCTGGGCGGGCCGACCCGCGCCGTCAGTCCAGGCGACCAACTCATTGGTCTTGCCCGCCATGGCCGAGACCACCACGGCCACACGTCGCCCGGCATTGTATTCGGCCGCCACGATCCGCGCTGCACGCCGGATCCGGTCAAGGTCGCCCATGGAGGTCCCGCCGAACTTCAGCACAAGGCGCGTCATTCTGACCGGGATCCTCTCTTGCAACCGATGTCGGGGGCGTTCATGCCATGGCCTATGGGCGCTTCTAACGACACGGCCGGGCCGCGCAAACCGAAAACGGGTCCGGAGTGGACCTCAAGCGTCGATCCGGCGGATGTGGCGCGATTTTCGGCGCTTGCCGAGGAATGGTGGGACCCGAGGGGGCCCTTTGCGCCCCTGCATCGCTTCAATCCCGTTCGGCTGGGCTTCATCCGCAGAGAGGCCCTGGCCCGCTTCAATCGCGACGGCGCGGCACGGCGCCCGTTCGAGGGGCTGCGGCTGCTGGACATCGGTTGTGGCGGCGGGCTGCTGTCAGAACCGATGGCGCGGCTGGGCTTTCAGGTCACGGCGGTCGATGCCTCGGAGCGCAACATCGGCACGGCGCGCATGCATGCCGAGGCGCAGGGGCTGGAGATCGATTTCCGGCACGGCACCGCCGAGGGGCTGATGGCCGAAGGCGAGCCCCCGTTCGATGTCGTGCTGAACATGGAGGTCGTCGAGCACGTCGCCGATCCGGCCGCCTATCTGCGCGACACCGCCGCCCTGGTCGCCCCCGGCGGGATGATGATTGTGGCGACGCTCAACAAGACGCTGAAGTCTCTGGCCCTCGGCAAGGTGGCCGCAGAATATGTGCTGCGCTGGGTGCCGCCGGGCACCCATGACTGGCGCCAGTTCCTCAAGCCGGAAACGCTGCGGGGATGGCTGGACGCCGCGCCCGGCATCTCCGCCCGTGGTCCCTATGGCGTGACCTATGATCCGCTGACCGGACGCTTCTCGGAAAGCGATGATGTCGACATCAACTATATGATGATCGCCGAGCGGGCCTGAAGCTTACCGCGAATTCATCCAGATTTCAGACTTGTAACGGGAATGCCGCGGAGGCGGGAGGTACAGGTGAGGTCCAAGCTTTACCGGAGATGCCCCATGAAACGCCTGTTCCTGACTGCCACCCTGATCGCCGCCGGCCTTGCGACCTCGGCCTGTGTTACCATTATCGACGCCGACCACGACGACGACCATCGCGGCTGGCGCGGACATGACGCCACGCCCTTTGATCGCGCCCGCGCCCTGTGCCTAGACAAGACGGGCGACGTCGCCAGCCGCGCGTTTGAACTCTGCATGGCCGAGGAAGGCTGGACCCGCGACTAGACTGTCGGGCAGCGGGTATTGAGGGGCGCAGTCTCAAAGCGCCACTCGACGCTGCGTGGCGTGCCCGAAATCTCGCCGTCGATCCGGGCCCTGAGCCCGTCGCCGTCGCGCTCGTACCGAATATGGGTGGGGAAGTCGTTGTCCGGATTCGAGAAGACGACGAAGTCCTCACCCTGTTCAGTCAGGGTGAACCGCACCTCGTCCTGACCCGAAGGCTTGACCACATAGACGGCGGCGCCATCCGGCAGGGTGGCGATGAAGGCCAGTTCAAAGCCCACGGGCCCCTGCGCCGAAACGGTGACAGCATGACCGGCCATCAGGCCCTCGCGCGGATCGGTCCAGGTCTCGGAGGCCTCGCGCCCGTCCGAACAATCGAGCCAGTAGCCACTCATCCAGCCGAGGCCGGCGACGGGATCCTGGGCCGGGGGGGTGGTCGTGAGAAGGGCGGCGGCGAATACAGGCAGCAGGGACATCGAGGTGCTCCGGTTGGCGTGTCCGACCTCTAGGACGGCTCGGGCCCGCCGGGCTTGTAGGTTTGCGACGCGATGGCCCGCGCCAGCTCGACCTGTTCGCGGGCCCATTCGGTCGCCGTGCAGCCGAGGAAGCGGCGGAATTCGCGTGCCAGCTGGGGCTGGTCGAAATAGCCGGCGTCCAGCCCGGCCGAGAGCCAGCCTTCCGCCTCGTCGGACATGGCGTGGTCGAAGACGCGCCGGAAGCGGACGACGGCCCTGAGGGTGCGGGGCGCGATGCCCACCCGGTCGAGGAACCGGCGCTGCAGGGCCCGGCGGGCCGTGGCGTCGCGGGGCGGCGAGGGCCGATCCAGCTGAATGGCCTCGACCTCGGTCCGGACCAGCGGGTCGATGGACCAGTCGTCCCGGCGCTGGCCGGCCATCCAGTCGATCATCTGCCGGGCCTGGGCCTCGGGGTCACCGACGGGCGGGCAGAGCTCCCGCAGCCGGTCGGTCATGTCCAGACGCCGGTCGGTGGCCGTGCGCAGGGACCGGCCCAGCCAGTTGCGCGCGCCGTCCGGATGGAAGCGCAGGGCCACCAGCTCGACCGGGCCGACCGGCCGGATGGCGATGGGTCGGGTCATCTGGCCCGCGAACAGGGCGGACGGCTGCAAGCGAAAGACGCCGTCGGCGTCGGCCTCCTCATAGGGGTCGCCGAGATCGAGGATCAGTTCGGGACAGCCGTCGGGGGCGATCCGCTGGATCGTGCGGCTGGGGTTCGGGCAGGCATAGGTCCAGACTTTGCGCACCCAGGGGCGAAGGGCCTCAGGCGGGTCGAACTCGTGATAACGCTCCCCCGTATCCACGCTCAGTGTGCCTTCGAGGGATCGGGCGGCGCGGCCGGCAGGGGCGCGCAGGGGATGCCGTCCTCCTTGAGCGCCCGGACCTCGTCAGCGGTGGCCTCGCCATAGATTTCGCGCGGCTCGGACGTGCCCTCGTGGATGGCGCGGGCCTCGCGGGCGAAGGTGTCGCCGACATAGTCGAAATTGGCCTCGACGTGGGCGCGGACCTTTTTGGCCATATCGGACATCAGGGTCTGGAGGGGCGCGCCGGTCGTGTCGCGCTTCTTCGTGCCGGCGACAGCAGGCGCCATGATCTGTTTCGCCACTTCGCGCGACCCGCAGAAGGGGCATTCCACGAGGCCGCGGGCGGCCTGATCGTCATAGTCCGAGGAGCTCGAGAACCAGGCCTCGAACGGATGGTCGGCCGCACAGGTCAGGGCGTAGCGGATCATGCGTCGGATGCGGAGCGGAAGGGCCGGTCGTGGGTCAGGGACGGAATGGCGCGCCTTGCCCGATCGACGGCGTCGAGGTCAAGCCGGGCGAGCAGCACGCCGGGCTGGTCATGGTCGAGAGCGGCGACGACCTTGCCCCACGGATCAGCGACGGTGGAGCGGCCCCAGGTGGCGCGCCCGTCCTCATGGGTGCCGCCCTGGGCTGCTGCCAGTACAAAGGCGCCGGTCTCAATGGCGCGGGCCCGGAGCAGGGTCTGCCAGTGGGCTTCGCCGGTCGGCACGGTGAAGGCAGCGGGAATGGCGATCAGGCGGACGTCGGGTCGGGCCCTGGCGAGGTCGCGATAGAGCTGAGGAAAGCGCACATCGTAGCAGATGGAAAGGCCCAGCCCACCCCACGGGGTCTCGGCCACGACGGCGCGGTCGCCGGGTCGCACGGCCTTGCTCTCGCGCCAGCTTTCGCCGGTGTCGAGATCGACGTCAAAGACGTGCAGCTTGTCGTATCGGGCCGTGATGCGGCCCTCGGGGTCGATCAGCAGGGCGCGATTGGCGGCGCGGCCGGCGTCATCATCTTCGGCCCGGACCATGACCGATCCGACCTGCAGCCAGATGCCCAACTCACGCGCCAGTGCCGACAGCCCTTGGACAGCGACATCATCGGCCTCGGCCATGAGGGTGGCGCGGCCTTCGCTGCGCCGCTCGAGGCGATTGGTGGCCTCGGGTGTCAGGATCAGTCTGGCGCCCTCGCTTGCCGCCTGCCGGATCAGGGGTGCCACATGGTCCAGCCCGGCTTCGCTGGTCGCCGGGGTGCGGGTCTGGATCAGGGCGATGTCGAGCGGTCCGGCCATGGCGGTGCGTCAGGATTCCAGCAGGGGGTCCAGTCCGCCGCGGGCGTCGAGGGCGTGCAGGTCGTCCGAGCCGCCGATGTGGCGCTCGCCGATGAAGATCTGCGGGAAGGTCGCGCGGCCGCCCGACTTCGCCGTCATTTCAGCCTTCAGCTGGGGGTCGTTGGAGGCGACGATCTCCTGATAGTCCACGCCCTTCTTCTTCAGCAGCATCATGGCCGAGATGCAGTAGGGGCAGCCCGGCTTGGTATAGAGGACGACGTCGGACACTGGTGGTTACTCCGTTGGTTGCAGATGGGGGATGAGCCCCCGGACGGGCGGTTCGTTCCCTATCTAGGCATGGTGCGCGCACTCTGCACCCGGGCGACGACGGCGAGGTCGACGGCGCGGGCTCCGGCGTCCAGCAGGGCCCTGGCACAGGCCTCGGCGGTGGCGCCGGTGGTCAGCACATCATCGACCAGCAGGATGCGCCGGCCGCGCAGACGACCGCGACGGTCCTCGGGGACGAGGAAGACGCCCTTCACATTCTGTTTGCGGCCCCGTGCGCCAAGCCCGCCCTGAGAGGCCGTGGCGGCGCGGCGCACCAGACTGTCGGGCAGATAGTCGAGCCGTTCGGTGCGGGCCAGCGGCCGGGCGATCTCGGCGGCCTGGTTGAAGCGGCGGGCCAGCAGGCGCGAGGGGTGGAGCGGCACGGGCACCACGGCATCGGCTTCGTCCAGAAGGGGGCGGGCCGAGCGCGACAGCCAGCGCGCGAACAACGGGGCCAGCGGCTGGTCATCGGCGTGCTTGAACCGGAGGATCAACGGCCGCGATCCGTCGTCATAGAGGCAGGCCGCCCGCGCCCGGGCGAAGGCCAGAGGATGAGCCAGGCAGGGGGCGCAGCGGCCTTCGGCAAAGTCGCCGGAGTCGACGGTGAAGGGCGCCCCGCAGCCATCGCAGACCGGGTCCTCCAGAAAGGTAATGCGCGACCATTCCGCCGAGGTCAGGGCCGCCCCGATGCGGCCGGCAGGGCCCGGCGCCTCGGGCGGGGGCAGGATCAGATCGGCCAGCCCACGTCCGAAGACGCGCGCGAAAGACTGGACACGCGCGCCCGGACCGGCTTTCCAGAAATCGCTCTCAGCCCCCATATCGATCCGCATGACCTCATCCGCACCGCCCCGACTGTTCGACCCTGCCCGCAGGATGGCGCGCGTGCAACGGGCGGAGGGCGCGGAGACCCCGGTCGACTTCCTTCACCGCCGCGCCGCCGAGGGACTGGCCGACAGTCTGGACGCCATTCCGCGTGACTTCTCCGTCGTGGTCGACCTGTCACCCCGGACCGGAATTTTCGCCGGGGTGCTGGCCGCCCATGACGCCGCCGCGCGGCTGGGACCTGTGACCACACCGGTGGGGCAGGCCGACCGGGTCGTGCCGGGCGAGGGGCCGCTGGGGCTTGAGGACGGCTCGGTCGATCTGATCGTCTCGGTATTGGGCCTGCACTGGGCCAATGACCTGCCGGGGGCGCTGGCACAGATCCGGCGGGCGCTGAAGCCGGACGGCCTGTTCCTCGGGGCGATGTTCGGGGCCGGGACGCTGACCGAGTTGCGCGATGTCCTGACAAGGGCCGAGCTTGAGGAAACCGGAGGGGCGGCGCCGCGGGTCTCGCCCTTTGCCGATGCGCTGGATGCGGCGGGCCTGATGCAACGCGCCGGGTTCGCCCTGCCGGTGGTCGATGGAGACACGGTGGCGGTGCGCTACCGCGACATGGGTGCGCTGGTCCGGGACCTGCGGGGCATGGGCGAGGCGGGCGCGCCGGAAGGGCCAAAGCCGCCCCTCAATCGCCGGGTGATGGCACGGGCCTCGGCGCTCTATGACGCCCGCCATTCGGTGACCGGCGACGATGCGCGGCCGCGGGTCGTGGCGACCTTCGAGACCCTGTTCCTGACCGGATGGGCGCCGGCGCCGGACCAGCCGAAGCCCTTGAAGCCCGGCTCGGTGGCGACCGGCTTCCGGGTGGCGCCGCGGACGGCCTAGCCGCCCATCGCGGTCCGCAGGGTGTTCATGGCGGTGTTGATGATGCCGGAACTGGTGCCCCCGAAGGCCGTCAGCGCCGACAGGATGACCAGAAAGATCAGCGAGACGATCAGGCCGTACTCGAGCGAGGTGGCCCCGGAGTCGTCGTCGAGGAAGCGGTGAAGTCTGGTCACGGCTCCTCCTTCGATGCCCGGGCGCCTGACCGGCACTGTGGCCGACCGCCGGTTAAGAAACCGCGTTGATCGTCACAGAAGATCGCGGAGCCAGGCGACCAGGGGCGCGTCGGCGGGCGGCATGGGCCAGTCCGACAGCTGGTTCGGCCGCACCCATTTGAGCGCCGCATGCTCGCGCGCCACCACCGTGCCCTCCCACCGGCGGCACAGGTAGAGCGGCATCAGCAGGTGGAAGCTGTCATAGGCGTGGCTGGCGAAGACGAAGGGCGCGAGGCAGGATTCCTTGGTCTCGATACCCAGCTCCTCGCGCAGTTCGCGGATCAGGGCGGCTTCCGGTCGCTCGCCCGGCTCGACCTTGCCGCCCGGGAATTCCCACAGGCCGGCCAGCTGCCTGCCTTCTGGCCGCTGGGCGATCAGCACCCGCCCATCCGTATCGATCAGGGCGACGGCAACGACAAGAACGGTTGGGAGCGTCACGACCGATAGTCGCCGTTGATCTCGATGTAGCGCTTGGTCAGATCGCAGGTCCAGACGGTGGCCGAGGCCCGGCCGGCGCCGACCTCGACGGTGATGTCGATCTCGGCATTCTTCATGTAGGCGCTCATCTTCGCCTCGTCGTAGGTGGGCGAGGGCGCGCCGTCGATGGCGGCGACATGGGGGCCGAAGCGGACGGCGAGGCGGTCACGGTCGACGGGTTCCTCGGTCTTGCCGACGGCCATGACGATCCGGCCCCAGTTGGCGTCTTCACCGGCGATGGCGGTCTTGACCAACGGGCTGTCGGCGATCGATTTGGCCAGCTTGCGGGCCGAGGCAGGACTGGCGGCGCCGTCCACCGTGACCTTTACGAATTTGGTCGCTCCCTCGCCGTCGCGGACCAGCTGGTGGGCAAGGTCGAGCATCACGCCGTCGAGGGCACGGGAGAATTCCTTGAGCCGGCGGTCGCCGACCCGGCCGATGCGCGGTGCCCCGGAAGCCCCGGTCGCGAACAGCAGGCAGGTGTCATTGGTCGAGGTGTCCCCGTCGACCGTTACCGAGTTGAAGGTGGTCCGCACATGCAGGCCCAGCATGGCGCGCAGCACGTTCGGGTGAATGTCGGCGTCGGTGACGATGAAGGCCAGCATGGTCGCCATGTCGGGCGCGATCATGCCCGAGCCCTTGGCGATCCCGGCGATGCGGACGGTGTGACCGTCGATCTTGCACTCGGCGTACGACCCCTTGGGGAAGGTGTCGGTGGTCATGATGCCCGCAGCCGCAGCCGTCCACTGGTCGGCAGCAGGCGTGTCGGCGTCGAGCCGGGTTTCGACCTCGCCCAGACGGGTGGCGATTTTGCGGTCGTCGAGGGTGACGCCGATCACCCCGGTTGAGGCCAGCATGACGTCGCGCTGGCGACAGCCGAAGCGTTTGGCGACTTCGGACGCCGTGCGCCGCGCCGCATCCGCGCCGGGCTTGCCGGTGAAGGCATTGGCGCAGCCGGCGTTGACGACCAGGGCGCGGACGTCCTTGCCGCCCTCGTCGCTGTCCAGATGGCGACGGCACCAGTCAACCGGCGCCGAGCCGATCTTGTGCCGGGTGAAGACCCCCGCGCAGCTGGTCCCCCGGGCAAAGCGAAAGACCACCAGGTCGTCGCGCTGATGTTTGTAAAAGCCGGCCCGGGCCGTGGCGATCTCGACACCGCCGACGGTGCCGATGACCGGGAAGGGCACGGCCAGCGGGGAGATTTCCAGCCCCGGCTTGCCGGGCGCAGCGGGGGTGGGGGTCGGGTCAGCGGGTCTGGCGCCGCGTTTCAGGGCAGAGGTGAACGGGTCGAAGGCCTTTTCCAACGACGACCGACCGGTGGATTTCGGCTTGGGCGGCTTCATTCACCGGTTCCTGCGGAGGGAGGGGCCGAGGCGGGTTCCTCGACGGCCGACTCCGGCTCAGCGGCGAGCAGGATCTCCACATCGGCCCGGCCGCGCAATCCTTCCAGCAACTGGCGCACGCCCTCATAGGTCAGATAGCGGACGATCTGGGGACGGGCCTGTTCAAGCGTGGGCGGGGTCTCGCGCCGTCGATCCTCGACCCGCACCACGGCCCAGCCGCCTTCGGTCTGGAAGGGGCCAACGGTCGAGCCCGCCGGCTTGTCGCGCAAGGCATTGGCAAAGGCTTCGGGCAGGACGTCGAGGGTGCGATAGCCCAGATCTCCGCCGGAGAAGCGGGTGGCTTCGTCGATCGAGCTTTCGGCGGCCACGGCCTCGAAGGCGGCGCCGGTGCCCAACACGCCCATGACGGTCTCGGCCTCCTCGCGGGTGCGCGACAAGATCAGGCGAATGCGGATTTCTTCCGACGACCGGGCCAGCCGGAGCTGTTCCTGATAAAGCGCCTCGACGGCTTGATCGGTAATGGTGCCATTGACCACCGCCTCGACCAGCACATCGCCGAGGATGCGGTCGCGGGTGACCTCAAGCCTGCGCTGGACCAGCGGGCTTTCGTCCAGGCCCCGGCGTTCGGCCTCGCGGGCCAGCAGCTTCTGATCGATGACCTCGTCGAGAACGCGGCGGAACAGGCTGGAGGTGACGTCCAGCGGCTCGCCCTCGCCAATCAGGCCCTGGGCCACCGCCTCGCGCTTTACGTCCGAGGCCCAGATGGTTTCACCCGCGACCCGGGCCACGGCCTGATCGCCCGGTTCCGGCGGCCGGTCGCTGCCCCGATCTCCGTTGCAGGCCGACAGGGTCAGCGCCAGCATCAGGGCGGTCAGGAGAATGACAAACGGATTGGACGACAGTCGCATGCGGCGCTCCTCGGCCCGGGCGAAGGGAATACGGCCTTTGAGGTGGGTTCGGGAGAGCCCGCCCGAATGCCCCTCGCGTTGACAGGGATAAGGCCGGTGCTTAAGTCCCGCCTGCGCCCAAGTCGAGGGGTTTCCACCGTTCGCGTAGCCGGGTTTCGGGGTTTTTGCCCTTCCGGCGCCGGATGATGCGAAGGCCTCCGCCGGGATGGCGTGTATCGCTGCTCGCCCAAGCCCCCCTAGACAGGGCCCCACAGACTGAGCCTGTCCGCTCACCGTAGTTTTCCGGATCCTCCATGCTCGGCTTTGCCAAGAAATTTATCGGTTCCTCGAACGACCGCAAGGTCAAGGGCTTCATGGCCCAGGTTCAGAAGATCAACGCCCTGGAGGACAAGTTCGCCGCCCTGTCCGATGGCGAACTCCGGATGATGACCGATGCCTTCCGTGACCGGCTGGCCAAGGGCGAGTCGCTGGACAAGCTGCTCAACGAGGCCTTTGCCGTGGTCCGCGAGGCGTCCAAGCGGGTGCTGGGCCAGCGCCAGTATGATGTTCAGCTGACCGGGGGCATGATCCTGCACGAAGGCGGTATCGCCGAAATGCGGACCGGCGAGGGCAAGACTCTGGTGGCCGTGGCCCCCGTCTATCTGAATGCGCTGGCGGGCAAGGGCGTGCACGTCATCACCGTCAACGACTATCTGGCCCGGCGCGACGCCGAATGGATGGGCCGGGTCTATCGCTTCCTGGGCATGGAAGTGGGCGTGATCGTCAATGGCCTGTCGGGCGGGCAGCGTCAGGCCGCCTATGCCGCCGACATCACCTATGGCACCAACAATGAGTTCGGCTTCGACTATCTGCGCGACAATCTGGTCTATGACCGGCGCGAGATGGTCCAGCGCGGGCACCACTTCGTTATCGTCGATGAGGTCGACTCCATCCTGATCGATGAGGCGCGCACGCCGCTGATCATTTCGGGGCCGACCGAGGATCGGTCCGACCTTTATGTGACGCTGGACGGCATCATCAAGGAGCTCATCCAGGAGCCGTCGTACTTCGAGGTCGACGAAAAGCAGCGTCAGGTTCTGCTGACCGAGGAGGGCTCTGAGGCTATCGAGGCCATTCTGGAAGAGCGCGGCCTGTTCGCTGCGGATACGACCGGCCTGTACGACGCGGCCAACATCAGCCTGGTGCACCACGCCAACCAGGCCCTGCGCGCCAATACGCTGTATCAGCGCGACAAGGACTATATCATCCGGTCCGACGAGGTGATGCTGATCGACGAGTTTACCGGCCGGATGATGCAGGGCCGCCGTCTGTCCGAGGGGCTGCACCAGGCGCTGGAGGCCAAGGAAGGCGTCAAGATTCAGCCCGAGAACCAGACCCTGGCCTCGGTGACCATCCAGAACTATTTCCGCCTCTACTCCAAGCTGTCCGGCATGACCGGCACGGCGGCGACCGAGGCCCAGGAATTCCTCGACATCTACAAGATGGATGTCATGGAGATCCCGACCAACCGGCCGATCCAGCGCATCGACTATGACGACGAGGTCTATCGCACCTCGCGCGAGAAGAACGAGGCGATCGCCAAACTGATCGCCGAACGCCATCTGGCGGGGCAACCGATCCTGGTCGGCACGGTGTCGATCGAGAAGTCAGAGACCCTTTCGAAGCTGCTGCAGACCTATGAGTACAAGGTCGAGGTCGATCGCACCCTCAAGGCCGAGTTCAAGGGCCGTGAGAAGGAGGCCCAGAAGGTCGGCGATGCAGCGTATGACATCCGCTATGAGACCCGGCTGAAGGGCATTCCGCACAGTGTTCTGAACGCGCGCCAGCACGAGCAGGAAGCCTTCATCGTCGCCGAGGCGGGCCTGCCGGGTGCGGTGACCATCGCCACGAACATGGCCGGGCGCGGTACCGATATCCAGCTGGGCGGTAACCTGGAGATGCGTCTGCAGCGCTGGCGTCAGGACCAGCGGAACATGGGCGTCGAGGTCACGCCCGAGGCCGAGGCGGCCCAGGAAGCGCAGTTCAAGGCCGAAATCTCCGAGCAGCGCGCCATCGCGCTGGAGGCCGGCGGTCTGTTCGTGCTGGGCACGGAACGCCACGAAAGCCGCCGGATCGACAACCAGCTACGCGGCCGGACCGGCCGTCAGGGCGACCCCGGCACGTCGAAATTCTATCTGTCGTGCGAGGACGATCTGCTGCGGATCTTTGCCGGCGATCGGCTGGATTCGATCATGAAGACCTTTGGCGTGGCCGAGGGCGAGGCCATCACCCACCCGTGGCTGAACAAGGCCATCGAGCAGGCCCAGAAGAAGGTCGAGCAGCGCAACTACGACATCCGCAAGAACCTTCTGAAGTACGACGACGTCGTCAACGACCAGCGCAAGGCCGTGTTCGAACAGCGTCAGGAGTTCATGGACGCGACTGACATGTCTGAGCTGGTCGGTGAGTTCCGCCAGGACGTAATCACGGATCTGGTCGAACGTTATATGCCGCCCAAGGCCTATGCCGAGCAGTGGGACATCGACGGGCTGGACGAAAAGGTTCGCTCGACCCTGGGTCTGGAGCTGCCGCTCAAGGAATGGGCCGCCGAGGAAGGCGTGTCGAACGAGGAGTTCGAGGAGCGCCTGCTGGCCGCGGCCGATGCGCGTGCCGAGGAGCGGCTGAAGCTGATCGGCGACGATCGCATGCGGGGGCTGGAGAAGCAGTTCCTGATGCAGATGATCGACATGCAGTGGCGCGAGCATCTGGTGCATCTGGACCATCTGCGCGGCGTCATCGGCCTGCGCGGCTATGGCCAGCGCGACCCGCTGAACGAGTACAAGACCGAGGCCTTCGCCCTGTTCGAGAGCCTTCTGTACGACCTGCGTCACAACGTGACCCGCTGGCTGATGACGGTCGAGTTCCGCTTTGAGCCCCCGCCCCAGATGCCCGAGTTCGAGGAGATCCACCTCAATCCGGGCACCGGCGAGAACGAGATGGCCAACCCCAATGCCCAGCTGCCGGAAGGGCGTCTGGACGGGGACGACCGGTCGCGCATGCCGGTCGAGATGCTGCCGGAAGGCTGGCAGCGCACGGGCCGCAACTCCCTGTGCCCCTGTGGTTCGGGCCGCAAGTTCAAGCACTGCCACGGAAGTCTGATCTAGCAAGATCGTCACCCTCGGACTTGATCCGAGGGTCGGTCCGGCCAGACGGTTTGGGGTTGAGGGCGATACCGATCCTCGGGTCAAGCCCGGGGATGACGGCTCAGGAGGAACGGTATGACGACGGCGCGCAAGGATCTGTTCACGCGGGCGCTGGCGGCGGCGCCGGGCCGGCTGCATTTCGCGGCCCACAGCCACCACCTGTGGCCCGACGCCAGCCTCGACGGCCAGGTCGAGGCCTGGAACGACGGCGTCAGGCTGGCCGACAAAAAGTGGGACCGGGTGTTCGGCGAGGTCGTGCCTGAGTCACAGGCCCATGTGGCGAACGAACTGTCACTGCCTGACCCCGAGACGGTGGTTTTCGCCCAGAACACCCACGACTTCCTGATCCGGATCGTCTCGGGCCTGCAGGGGCGGCCGGTTCGCATCCTGACCACGGGGGGCGAGTTCCACGCCTTCCGGCGTCAGGCCGAGCGCTGGGAGGAGTCCGGCCAGGCGGTGGTGACCCGGGTGTCGCCCGACCCGGTCGAGACGCTGGGCGAGCGCTATCTGGGGGCGGCCCGCTCGGGCGATTTCGACCTGTTCGTCATCAGCCAGGTCTTCTTCCGGACCGGCCAGGTGTTCGACGGCCTCGAGGCGCTGGCCGACCTGTGCCGTCCGGAAGGCCCGTGGGGCATCGTCGACGGCTATCACGGCTTCATGGCGACACCGACGGACCTGTCGGCGGTGGCGGACCGGCTGTTCTATGTCACCGGCGGCTATAAATACGTCATGGCGGGCGAGGGGGCGGGAATCCTGCACGCGCCGCACGGCTATTGCGAACGGCCCGAGATCACCGGCTGGTTCGCCGAGTTCGGCAATCTTATGGGCCCGCCCGAAGGGGTGCGCTATCGTGGCGATGCCGGGCGGTTCTGGGGCGCGACCTTCGATCCCAGTCCGCTCTACCGGTTCAATGCGGTGCGCCGGATGCTGGCGGCCGAGGGGCTGACCACGCCTGTTATCACACAGCATGCGCGGGCCAGACTGGCCCAGTTCCAGACCGCCGTGCAGGAAGGCCGTTGCGGTCTGCTGGGCTCTGCAGAGCTGGTCAATCCGATCGCGGGTGCGCCCGGCAATGACCTGCCGACCCGGGCGCGCTTCCTTGCCATCCGCCATCCCGACGCGCAGGCGTGGCGCGCGCGCCTGCTGGCAGCCGATATCGTCACCGACGTGCGCGACGACATCATCCGCTTCGGCTTTGGCCTCTATCAGGACGAGGATGACGTGGAACAGCTGATCGCCGGCTGTGCCCGGGTTCTGGCCCCCTAGTAGAACGTGGTGTCGTCCTGGCGTTTGGCCTTGGGCGCCGGGGGCGGCGTCGTGGGTCGTTTGGGCGCCGGCGGATTGGCCGGCGGGGGTGAGGCCTCGTCGCCCGCCTCTGGCGTGGTCTCACCCTCCGGGATCGGCGGCAGGTCGGGATAGTCAAGCGGCCGGGGGCCTTCGGTCTGCGCCTCGGGCTCCAGGCCCAGCTCTACGGGCACATCGGCATCGATACGGTCCGGCGCGCCCAGATCGTCGCGGATAAACACCCAGGAACGTGGATCGGTACAGGCGCAGGCCTGGAGATACCCCTGCTGGTCGCGCCACAGGATCAGCGGATAGCGGGGCTGCAGGCCGGAGTTGCGCAAATAGCCGGTCAGGTCAGTGACGAATTTCTGCCCGGCATCGACCACGGCGCTGCGGGCCAGATTGTCGTCGGCCGACGGGATGCCGGCGGCGGTCCAGCTGGCCGTCGGGGTAGCGGTCCAGCGCTCGTAGAGAGACCAGTCGCGCGTCAGCCAGAGCTCGGCGACGGTGGCGCGTTCGGCGGCGGAGGATTGCTCCATGCCCTCGCGGTCCGGGCGGGCGAACAGGATGATGCGTACCTCGGCCCCCGCGGCCTTGAGCTTGGGCACTTCCTCGCGCTCGTAGCGCTGCATGGCGGCGCTGTCGCGATAGCCCACGATATAGACCGGCGAGCCGCCGCCTCCGGCCGAAATCCAGCCCGCCTCGTCCAGCAGGGTCTGGATGGCTTCCTGGTCGCGCGACACAGTGACCGGCTGGAATCGCGCGTAGTAGGTCCAGTAGGCCCAGTAACCGCCGCCGGCGATCAACAGGCCTACCAGGGCGGCGAGGGCGGACCAGACAAAGAACCGACGCATGCGGGGGAGCGCTCCGTGGACGTTAAGGCTCGTACCCTAGCACCGTTCTGTCGGCATTTCGAAGACGGTCAAGCGGTTTCACCCTGCGTGAGGCACTGAGTCCACGCCCCTCTGTCAGCCCATGGTCGGAATGACGAAGGAGCTGTCTGCATGTTCCAGTTCGCTGTCCGGCCAGCGGGCGGTGACGGTCTTGACCTTGGTCCAGAACTTCACGCCTTCCATGCCGTGCTGGTTGGTGTCGCCGAAGGCCGAGCGCTTCCAGCCGCCGAAGGTGTGATAGGCGACCGGCACCGGGATCGGCACATTGATCCCGACCATGCCGACATTGACACGGGCGGCAAAGTCACGCGCGGCGCGGCCGTTCTGGGTAAAGATGGCGACGCCGTTGCCGTACTGGTGCTTCGACGGCAGGGCCAAAGCCTCCTCGAAATTCTGGGCGCGGACGATCTGCAGCACCGGGCCGAAAATCTCCTCCTTGTAGGACTCCATCTCCGGCCTGACGTGGTCGAACAGCGACGGGCCGACAAAATAGCCGTCCTCGTGGCCCTGCAGGGAGAAGCCGCGGCCGTCGACGACCAGTTCGGCACCGTCCTTGACGCCCTGGTCGATCCAGCCCTCTACGCGGGCCTTGTGGGCGCCGGTGACGACCGGACCGTAGTGGGCGCCGGCATCGGTCGAGATACCGACGCGCAGGCTTTCGATCTCGGCGACCATGCGTTCGCGCAGGATGTCGGCGGTCTTGTCGCCGACCGGGACGACGACCGGCAGGGCCATGCAGCGTTCCCCGGCCGAGCCGAAGGCGGCCCCGGACAGGTCCTTGACCACCTGATCCATGTCGGCGTCGGGCAGGACGATGCCGTGGTTCTTGGCGCCGCCCATGGCCTGGACGCGCTTGCCGTGGCGCGCACCGGTTTCATAGACGTAGTTGGCGATGTCGGACGAGCCGACGAAACTGACGGCATGGACCTGCGGGTGGGTCAGGATGGCGTCGACCGCGGTCTTGTCCCCGTGCACCACATTCAGCAAACCGGCGGGAGCGCCCGCCTCCATCATCAGCTCGGCCAGACGGACCGGAACAGAGGGATCGCGCTCCGAGGGCTTGAGGATAAAGGTGTTGCCGACGGCTATGGCGACGCCGAACATCCACATCGGGATCATGGCCGGGAAGTTGAACGGGGTGATGCCTGCGACCACGCCCAGCGGCTGACGCATGGAATAGACGTCGATGCCGGGGCCCGCGCCCCAGGTGTATTCACCCTTGACCGCATGGGGGATGCCGCAGGCGAACTCGATGACCTCGAGGCCGCGCTGGACGTCGCCCTTGGAGTCGGCGATCACCTTGCCGTGCTCGCTGGACAGCAGCTCGGCCAGTTCGTCCATACGCGCCTCGACCAGCCGCTTGAACTCGAACATGACGCGGGCGCGACGCTGCGGGTTGACGCTGGACCAGCCCTCAAAGGCGGCCTGGGCGGCCTGCACCGCGCGATCCATCTCGGCTTCGGTGGCCAGCTGCACGCGGGCCTGCACCTCTCCGGTGTTCGGATTGAAGACGTCGCCGAACCGGCCCGAGGTGCCGGTGACGCTCTGACCGTTGATGAAGTGGTGGATGTCGCGCATGGACGTCTCTCTCCTGGAAGGGGCGGTCTTTGTGATTGCGGGCGGTTTACCGTGCGGAACCGGGCGAGGCCACCCCATCGGTGTCGAGTGCCGCCATAAGGGTATGCCGTACGGCATCAGGGTTCAGCATCGGCAGGAAATGGGTTGAGCCCGGCACCCTTCGGCTGCGTACATGGGACAGGCCGGGTGGCCGGTCGGGAACGTGGCAGGTGGAGCCGGTCTGAGCCCGGAGAATTTGAATGGGGCCCCGGAAGCGGGTCATGGCGCCCCACGGATTGTGCGCCTGGGCGGCATAGCCGGAGGCTTCCCAGTCCGGGCGACAGGCGAGGGTCAGACCGTCGCCAGCGGGCTTCAGACCGGTTTCCAGAAAGGCGTCGAGCACGTCGTCGGGCCAGCCGGCAAAGGCACCGCGCCCCCGATAAGCCTTTCGCGCGGCTTCCAGATCGGGGAAGTCGGCCCGGCGCTTTCGGGCATTGCGGACCAGCGGGATGCGCTCGGCAAAGCGCGACATGCCCGGCAGGTTGAAAGCCAGGGTGGTGAGGGGCGGCCAGATGACCGGGTCCAGCAGCACCAGACCGCGCACCCGGTCGGGACGTTTGGCGGCGGCCAGCAGACTGACGGTACCGCCCATGGAATGACCGGCCAGTACAGGGCGGCCCTCAAGCGTATCGAGGAGCACCAGCAGATCTTCCCGCAAATCCTGCCAGCCGCGACGGCCGTCGGGGTCGGCAGGCAAGTTGGTCAGGCCGTGGCCGCGCTGGTCGATGGCCCAGATGCGTCGGCCCCCGGCCAGGGAGGCCAGCAGGGGCTGATAGGTGGTGGCGTTGAACCCGTTGGCGTGCAGGAAGACGAGATCGACCGGTCCATCCGCCCGACCCAGTTCAAGTACGGACAGGGAGCCATCCGGCCCGACCGGGACGGAGAGGCGGCGTTCGGGGGGTGTCACGCGGGGCAGGCGGGGCAGCGGCCGTGGGCCTCGATGGTCGTGTGGCTGATGACATAGCCGGCGGCGGTGGCGGCCCGGTTGAGGCTGATGGCCTGTTCGCCCGTCACCTCCTGCGTCGCCCCGCAACAGTCGCAGATCAGAAAGGCGGCAGCATGCAGGGGGTCTCCGTCCGCCTCAGGCTCGGCGCAGGCGACATAGGCGCTGATCGAGGCGATGCGGTGCGCCAGGCCCCGGCGCTCAAGGAACTCTAGGGCGCGATAGACGGTGGGCGGTTTGGCAGCCTGTCCGTCCTCGCCAAAGCGGGCAATCAGATCGTAGGCCTTCATCGGCTCGCCAGCCTCGATCAGCAGTTCCAGCACCCGCCGGCGCGGCGCGGTCAGGCGTTCGCCATCGGCCTGGCAGCGGGCCTCTGCCTCAATGACACGCTGTTGCACCGAAACGGTGTCCGGCGCGGTCGTGTCGTGATCGTGGTCGCAGGCGTGTCCCATGGCCCTCAACAGCTAGCGATGCGGGGGCCGCACCGCAACTGCGCTTGACTGTATGTGATGTTATCTCATAACACATGCGCCTGTATCGCTTCCCGTCGTCCCCCCGAGGTTTTTATGTCCCATCGCTCGTCCCGCCTTGCCGGTGCTGCCCGTGTGGCCTTGCTCAGCGCCCTGATCCTGCCGGTGGCGACGCCGGTGCTGGCCCAGGTGGCGGGACAGGAGCCGGAGGAAGCTCCTCGTACGACCCAGCTGGATGACATCATCGTCACCGGCGCCCCCTTTGGCATCAGCGCCGAGGCCAGCCTGATTGCTGTCGATGTGCTGGATCAGGAAGCCCTGTCGACCGCGCCCTCGGGCACGCTGGGTGATGTGCTGAGCGGCCTGCCGGGCGTGCGCTCGACCGCCTTTTCGCCGGGCGCCAGCCGCCCCGTGATCCGCGGTCTGGCCGGGCCGCGGGTGCAGGTGCTCACCAACGGCATGGGGCTCATCGACGCCAGTTCGCTGTCGCCCGACCACCAGGTGGCGGCCGATCCGGGCGAGGCTGTGCGGATCGAGGTTCTGCGCGGGCCGCAAACCCTGGCCTATGGCGGGTCGGCCATCGGCGGTGTGGTCAATGTGATCGACGACCGGATTCCGGAAGAGGCGCCGTATGACGGCTTTGACGGGCGGGTCACGGCCCAGGCCTCCAGCGTGGACGATGGCCGGTCGATCGGCGCCGGTCTGACCATCGGTCAGGGGCCGTGGGTCATGACGCTGGATGCGCTCGACCATCGCAGTTCAGACTATGACATTCCGGTGCCGGCAGAGTCCCGTCGTCAGGTCGAGGACGAAGGCGAAGAATATGAGGACACCGGCAGCTCGACGGTCGAGAACAGCGCCTCCCGCGTTCGTACGTTCGGCGGTGGTCTGACCTTCATCGGCGGCCAGGGTTTCCTGGGGGTGTCGGTCAAGCGGGTCGAGAGTGACTACGGCGTGCCGGGCCACGCCCACCATCATGAGGAAGAGGATCATGATGACGAGGACCACGACGACGAGGATCACGATCACGAGGAAGAGGAAGAACAGGTCACCATCGGGCTGGAGCAGACCCGCTATGACCTGCGCGGGGAGTGGCGCTTCGCCGGAACGCCGATCGACCGTGTTCGCCTTTCGGTCGGCTATGCAGACTATACCCACACCGAGTTCGAGGGCGACGAAGTCGGCACGGTCTTCAACTCGGAGGGTCTGGAAGGGCGCCTTGAGGTCGTCATGCCGCGCCGGGGCGGCTGGAACTCGGCCTATGGTTTGCAGGGCCTGAGCCGCGACTTCGATGCGGTCGGCGACGAGGCCTATGTGCCCCCGGTCGAAATCACCGAACTGGGCGTCTACACCCTGCACCGCTACGACATGGAAAGCTGGGGTCTGGAAGGCGGGCTGCGGTTCGACACGCGCGATCTGGACAGCCCCGTCGGCGGCCAGCGCGATTTCTCGAATGTCTCGGCGTCGGCGGGCGTTTATTTCAAGCCGGTCGAGCCCCTTTTCCTCGGCCTGTCCATCTCGCGGAACGGCCGCGCCCCCACTGAAGCGGAACTGTTCGCCGAGGGGCCGCACATCGCCACGCGCGCCTTCGAGGTCGGCAATGCCGATCTGGACTCCGAGACGGTGACCTCGATCGAAGCGACCGTGCACTGGGAGCAAGGCCCCTGGACCGCCGACATGCACCTGTTCCGGGCCGACTATGACGGCTTCATCGACCTGCGCCCGACCGGGGCCGAGGAGGATGAGCTGCCGGTCTTCGCCTATGTCCAGACGGATGCGGAGTTCCACGGCCTGGAAGCCCGGCTGGACTATCAGGCGTGGCAGTCGGGCGAGGACGGCCTGACGCTGGGGCTGGGCTATGACTATGTGCGTGGTGACACCGATCTGGGGCCGCCCGCCCGTATCCCGCCGTGGTCGCTGAACGCCCGGGCCGAACTGGACCTCGGCCCCTGGACCACCCGCCTGACCGTGCGTCGGGTCGGCGAACAGGACCGGGTCACCGACTTCGAACTGCCGACGGACGGCTATACGACCGCTGATCTCTATCTGGGATGGAGCCCGGAACGCACCTCGGGCCTGACACTCTATGTCGAAGGCCAAAATCTGACGGACGAGGAGGTGCGCGAGCATACCTCATTCCTCAAGGATCTGACGCCCTTGCCTGGCCGTAACCTGCGCGCGGGCATGGCCTGGCGGTTCTGAATTCCCGCAGGGGGCGGGGCGGTTTGCCGCCCGCCCCGGCATGGGCTAGAAGGCGCGACCTCTGTTTCACTCCTTCAGTCCCCGAGCCTTCATGACCGACACGACCTCCATGCAAACCGGCGACATGTCCGGCCAACTCGCCGGCACCGTTCTGTTCTACGGCAAGCCCGAACCCCTTTCGCTCGAGAACCACGGCAACCTGGGTATCAACCCGTCGGACAAGCCCTATGCGTTTGTCGCCCAGTCGAACATCGTGCCGCTGACGGTTACGGAGTTCGCTCCGGCGGCCCTGTCGTTCCCGGTCATCTTCGTCGGCGACAACCGCCAGCCCGTCGCAGTGCTGGGCCTGCGCCAGGGCGACAATCTGTTTGTCGATGACGGTGTCTTCCGTTCCGATGCCTATATCCCGGCCTATGTTCGCCGCTATCCGTTCGTGTTCGCCAATGACGAGGCGCAGAAGCGTCTGATCATGTGCGTGGACCGTCAGGCACCGTTCCTAGTCGAAGGTGGCCAGCAGCCCTTGTTCAAGGACGGCCAACCCAGTGAGTTTACCCAGCAGGCCATGGAGTTCTGCAACAATTTCGAACAGGAGCGCCTGCGCACCGAATCGTTCGTCAAGCTGATCCAGGACCTGGACCTGCTGGACGTGCGCGAGGCCGTCTTCACCCCGCGTGGCCCGAACGGTGAAGCCGGCGAGCCGCAGAAGATCGCCGAATATTATGCCGTGTCGGAAGACAAGCTGAAGGCCCTGCCCGCCGACAAGCTGGTCGAGCTGCGCGACAATGGCGCTTTGGGCCAGATCTACAGCCACCTGACGTCGCTGCTGGGTTGGGACCGTCTGATCGCCCTGACCTTCCAGCGTGCTGCCGCCCAGCCGGCCGCCGCCAACGCCTGATTGTTACAGGACTGACCGGATCGACGCCCGGCCCGCTGAACGCGGGTCGGGCGTTTGTCTGTCTGCGACGAAAATCCCGTCCGGGCTGACGCAGCGTCATCCGCGGAAGCCTGCTAGGTTTCAGCAAAATGAAGCGAAGCGGGGAGCCGATGCGCGATCTGGAAGATTTTCGGGCCGAGGTCAGGGACTGGCTTGAGACCCATTGTCCGCCCGAGGTCCGGGGACCGGCGGCAAGCGAAGACGCCTCCATCTGGGGCGGGCGAAAGGCCACTTTCGCCACGCCGGCCCACAGGGCTTGGATGGAGGCCATGGGGGCGAAGGGCTGGACGGCCCCCGAATGGCCGAGCGAATACGGCGGCGGAGGGCTGACCCGCGAGGAGGCCAAGGTGTTGGCTTCGGAACTGCGCCGCATCGACGCCCAGCCGGCCCTGCTGAGCTTTGGCATCTGGATGCTGGGCCCGGCCCTGCTGAAGTTCGGCACGGAGGAACAGAAGAAGCGCTTTCTGCCCGAGATCGTCCGCGGCGAAATCCGCTGGTGTCAGGGCTATTCCGAGCCGGGCGCGGGATCGGACCTGGCGGGCTTGCAGACACGGGCGGTGGATCAAGGCGACCACTGGATCGTCAATGGCCAGAAGGTCTGGACCTCCTACGCCGACAAGGCCGACTGGATCTTCTGCCTGGTGAGGACCGATCCGGATGCGCCCAAGCATCTCGGCATTTCCTTTGTCCTGTTCGACATGGAGACGCCCGGCGTCTCGACCCGGCCGATCACCCTGATTTCCGGCAAGAGCCCCTTCTGCGAGACCTTCTTTGACGATGTGCGGGTCGAGAAGGAGAATCTGGTCGGCACGCTGAACCGCGGCTGGGACGTGGCCAAATATCTGCTGGCCCACGAGCGCACCATGATCGGCGCCATGGGCGAGGTCGGCGGCGGACGTCCGCTGGGCCAGGTGGCGACCGGCTCGATCGGCACCGACGACGAAGGCCGGCTGGACGATCCCATGCTGCGGGCACGGATTGCGGAACTGGAAACCGACGCCGCCGCCTTCCGCCTCGCGCTGGAGCGGACCGGCGATCAGATGAAGGCGGGTCAGGCCCATCCGGCCATCGCCTCCATGCTGAAATACTATGGGTCCGAACTGAACAAGCGCCGCCACGAGCTGCTGATGGCGGCGGGCGGGATCGACGCACTGGAGTGGGAGGGAGAGCGCTCGCACGACGGCGCCATGGCCCGCGATTGGCTTCGCACCAAGGCCAATTCCATCGAAGGCGGCACCAGCGAGATCCAGCTGAACATCATCGCCAAACACCTGCTTCAGCTGCCGGGAGCCTAAGCCATGCCGCTGATCCTGACCGAAGAACAAACCATGCTGAAGGAGGCCGCCGACGGCTTCCTCGGCGAGAATGCGCCGCTGGCCCACCTGCGGAAGCTGCGCGACAGCCGCGATGCCGACGGGGTATCGCGCGAGCTGTGGCGCGCCTTTGGCGAAATGGGTCTGGCAGGCGTGATCATTCCGGAGGCGCATGGCGGTGCAGGCCTTGGCGCCGTCGAGGCGGGCGTGGTGGCCGAAAGCCTGGGGCGTACCCTGACACCTTCGCCCTTCATGGCCTCGGCCGTTCTGTCGGCGAGCGTGCTGGTCGACGGTGGATCGGACGCCCAGCAGGCCGCCTGGCTGCCCCGGATAGCGGCGGGCGAGGCGATCGTTTCGCTGGCCGTCGACGAGGGTGCCAAGCATGCGCCCTCGCGGATCACCACCACGGCCGAGCGCTCGGGCAATGGGTTCCGCCTGAATGGCGCCAAGGCCATGGTGCTGGACGGCCACGTCGCCGACGCCCTGATCGTCGCGGCCCTGACCGAAAACGGTCTGACCCTGTTTCTCGTCGATCCGAAGGCCGCGGGGCTCGAGGTTGAGCGGACCGTCATGGTCGATGCCCACAATGCCGCGCGCCTGACGCTGACGGATGTCGAGGTCGATGCCGATGCGGTGATCGGCGAGGTCGACGGCGGTGAGGGCCTGCTGGAGGAGGCGCTCAACCTCGGCCGGGCCTGCGCGGCGTCCAGCCTGACAGGGGCCGGGGATCAGGCCTTCCGGATCACCATGGAGTATCTGAAGACCCGCAAACAGTTCGGCCGGGCCATCGGCGAGTTCCAGGCCCTGCAGCACCGCGCCGCCCATCTGTTCAGCGAGATCGAAATCGCCCGGGCGGCGACGCTGGGTGCCCTGCAGAAGCTGGATGCCGGCGATGAGGCCGCGCCGCTGGCGGTCGCCGTCGCCAAGGCCAAGGCGGGACGCGTCGCCGAGCTGGCGGTGCAGGAGGCGGTGCAAATGCACGGCGGCGTCGGCATGACCGACGAGTTCGACGTCGGCCTGTTTATGAAGCGGGTGCGGGTGCTGAACGAACTGCTCGGCGATACCGGCTTCCACCAGGAAGCGGTGGCGCGCAGCCAGGGGTTCTGACCGGATTACCGCACGGGGTGGCGGGGCCGCCCCCGCGAGGCTAAATCTCCCGGCAAGGGAGACACGCACCATGACGCGATTCAACGCGCCCACCTATATGCCGGGCTTTGGCAATCACTTCTCGACCGAGGCGGTGGCCGGCGCCCTGCCGGTCGGGCAGAACTCGCCCCAGAAGACGCCGCTGGGCCTGTATGCCGAGCAGCTGTCGGGCACGGCGTTCACCGCGCCGCGCACCGAGAACCGCCGCAGCTGGCTGTATCGCCTGCGGCCTTCGGCCCAGCATCCGGCCTATCAGAAGATCGACCGCGGCCTGATGCGGTCCGGACCGTTCGATGAGGTGCCGCCCAATCCCAATCGTATGCGCTGGAACCCCCTGCCGGTGCCGGAGGCGCCGACCGACTGGGTCGAGGGGCTGGTGACCTATGGCGGCAATGGCGAGGCCGAAGCGGATGCCGGGGTCGGCATTCACATGTATGCCGCCAACCGCTCGATGACCGACCGGGTCTTCTATTCCGCTGATGGCGAGTTGCTGATCGTTCCGCAGCAGGGGGCGCACCGCTTCGTCACCGAGTTCGGCGTGATCGAGGCCCAGCCCGGCCATGTGGTGCTGATTCCGCGTGGGGTTCGGTTCCGGGTCGAGTTGGACGGGCCCTCACGCGGCTATGTCTGCGAGAACTATGGTGCGGCTTTCCGCATTCCGGACCTGGGACCGATCGGGGCCAATGGCTTGGCCAATCCGCGTGACTTCGAGGCGCCGGTGGCGGCCTTCGAGGACGTCGATCGCCCGACCGAATGCATCCAGAAATACGGCGGCCAGCTGTGGACCACGACCTTTGATCACAGCCCGCTGGATGTGGTGGCCTGGCATGGCAACTATGCCCCCTGTCGCTATGACACGGCCCGGTTCAACGCCATCAACACGGTCAGCTTCGACCACCCGGACCCGTCGATCTTCACGGTCCTGACCAGTCCGTCAGATACGCCGGGTGTGGCCAACTGTGATTTCGTCATCTTCCCGCCGCGCTGGATGGTGGCCGAGGACACCTTCCGCCCGCCGTGGTTCCACCGGAACGTCATGAGCGAGTTCATGGGGCTGGTGACGGGGGCCTATGACGCCAAGGCCGACGGCTTTGCGCCCGGTGGGGCGTCCCTGCACAACCGGATGAGCGGCCACGGCCCGGATCAGGCCACCTATGACGCCGCGATCAAGGCCGAGCTTAAGCCCCACAAGATCGAGGGCACCCTGGCCTTCATGTTCGAGACCCGCGCCCCCATCAGGGTCACGAAATGGGCTCAAACCACGCCTTTGATGCAGCTTGACTATGATGATTGCTGGTCCGGCTTCGACAAGGGCCGGGTCTGACACCGAGGGAGAGCGAGCATGATCCGCGTGGCATCGATGATGGGAGCGCTGGTGCTGGGGATGGGACTGTCGTCCTGTTTCGGCGGCGGGGCTACGCCCGAACAGCGGGCGGAAGCGGACTGCTCGGCTCAGGGCGGCAAGATGCAGCGGGTCGGGCGGATGCAGAGCCTGCAATGCGTGATCCAGTATTCCGACGCGGGCCAGACCTGCACGGATGCGGCCCAGTGTCAGGGCGAGTGCCGTGTGCCTGGCAGCGTGATCGTCGAGGACGGTCGCGCGGTCGAAGGCCAGTGCACGGCCGATTCCAACCGTTTTGGCTGCTACACCCGGGTTGAGAACGGACGGGCGACGGCGGCCATCTGCGTCGACTGATCGGGTCAACATTCCTGCATAAGAAAACCGGCCGGAGATAGCTCTCCGGCCGGTTCTTATTGTGACCCGCAAGGGATCTTTGGGGGCCTCGTGAGAGGCCCCTTCAGGATCAATAGCGGACGCGCAGGGTCAGGCCATAGGTGCGCGGTGCACCCAGGAAGGCATCAATGGTCTGGGTGTCCAGGGCGGGGTTGTAGAAGGTCCCGTTCGGCTGGACGGTCGTCTGGAACGCCGAGCCTTGCAGCGGGGCGTTATAGGCGACCTGGATGTATTCCTCGTCGGTGAGGTTCTGGGCCCAGATGTCCAGCATCCAGCGCTCGTCTTCCGTACCGATCGAGATCCGACCGTTCACCATGGTGAAGGCGTCCTGGCTCTTGGTCGGCAGCAGATCCGAACCGGTGTTGTACTCGCTCATATATTTGGCCGAGAGGGCGAAGCCGCCGCGCAGACCATTGCCGAGGCTACGGTCAAAGTTCAGCGAGGCCGAACCGGACCATTCCGGAGCGAACGAGGCCGTGGCACCCGGCAGCAGCGACAGCTGCGGGAAGTTGCCGGGGTTGGCCAGATCGGCGGCGACGAAGTTGCCATACTGGGCTTCGGTGTAGGTCAGGCCGCCCGACAGGCTGAGGCCGTCGACGGGGGTGAACCACAGGAAGTCGGCATCGACGCCGCGCGAGGTCAGCTCGGGGATCGATTCCACCACGAAGGCGGTGCCGAGGAAGGTGTTGAGCTGGAAGTCCTCGAACGTCTGATCGAAGTAGGTGGCGTTCAGCAGCAGGGTGCGGTTCAGCAGGGTCATCTTGACGCCCGCTTCATAGCTGTCGACCACTTCCGACGGGAACAGCAGGCTGGCCGTCGGGGTGATGCCCGACTGCACGCGGTCCAGGTTGTAGCCGAAGCTCTTGTAGCCCCGGGCGTACGACACATAGGTCATGACCGAGTCGTTCAGGCGGTAAGAGGCCTTGATCGTGCCGCTCAGCTCGCTGTCGTCGAAGGACTCCGACACCGAACGGTTGTTGAAGGCAGAGTTCGACCAGGGCAGGCAGAAGTTGCCAAGAATGGTCGGCGCGCTGGCACCGAGCAGGCCCCCGATAGCGGCGGCATTGGCCAAAGCGGCGTTACAGGTGTTGCCGTTGCCGTTGACGTTCATCTGCTGACCGTCGACGGACTTCTCGTCCATCGTATAGCGCAGGCCCAGGGTTATATCGAACTGGTCGGTCACGCGGAAGGTGTTGTTGGTGAACAGGGCGATCGAGGTCGATTCCTGCTCGTAGGTATCGGCATAGCCGGCACCGACCGTGAAGCCGATGCCGCCGCCGTTCACCGCGCCGCCCGTCGTCAGACAGTTGTTCAGGCCGGCGACCGTCTGACCGACGCGCGTGAAGCAGCCGATGCTGCCGGGGCTGATCGCCCAGGCGGGGTTGGCGGCGTTCAGGCGGGCGGTGAGCAGGAACGACAGGAAGGGCGTGTAGTCGGCGCCATAGTTCCAGGCATCCGCCCGGGAGATGTCTTCCTGGGTGGCGAAGAAGCCGACCAGCCAGTCGAGGCGGTCGGTCGCGCCGGCCAGGCGCAGTTCCTGGGTCAGGTTCTCGACGCCATAGCCGTATTCGCCGTTATCGAAGCGATAGGCGATGTCGGCACCGGTATAGTCGATGTCCTGGCCCTGATCGCCGGTCCAGTTCCGCCACGACGTCAGCGACGTCAGGGTGGCGTTCATCGACGGCATGTCGAAATTGGCTTCCAGCGAGACGCCGCGATCCTCGATATTCTGGCCGGTGCCGCGGTTGGCATAGGCAAGGCGCGAGAACGGCACCGGTCCGAAGCCTGCCGAAGGCGGGGTCTGGCCTGTTCCGGTCGAAAGGCCGTCCACAAACGGATAGGTCGGACCGACGCGGGTCTGGACGCCGACGCAGCAGTATTCGTCACGCCGGGTGTAGTCGGCGATGAAGCGGAACGAGGCCGTGTCGCTGGGCAGCCACAGCAGCTGGCCACGGACGGTCCAGTAATTCTTGTTGGCGTCGTCGGTCGCGGTGCGCGGGCCGTCGCCGGTGTCGACGTCATAGAAGCCGTCGCGCTCGCTGACGCCGGCGTACAGACGCATGGCCAGGGTGTCGCTGAGCGGGCCGGTGACCGAACCGTTCAGCGCGACAGCGCCGTAGTTGCCGACGGTCACCTCGGCATTGTAGCCGGGCGTGAACGAGGGCTGCTCGGTGATGATGTTGATGACGCCGGCCGAGGTGTTCTTGCCGAACAGCGTGCCTTGCGGACCCTTCAGCACTTCGATCCGCTGCAGTTCGCCCAGATCGCCGAAGCCGACCGAGTTCCGTGAGCGATAGACGCCGTCGATCACGACACCGACCGAGCTTTCCAGGCCGGGGTTGTCACCGACCGTGCCGACGCCGCGGATACGGGCGGTGGTCGAGGTCTCGGACGAGGTCGAGGTGACCGTCATGCCGGGGGTCAGGATCTGCAGATCCTTGATGTCGCTGACGCCCGCGTCCTGCAGGGTTTCCTGCGACAGGGTCGTGACCACGATCGGCACGTCCTGCAGGTTCTGTTCGCGCTTCTGGGCCGTGACGATGATGTCGTCGACCGAGGTTTCCTGGGCCGAGGCGATTCCGGCAAAGCCGAAGGTCACGGCACCGACAACAGCGGCGGACGCGGTGGTACGAAGAAGGGTAGTGAGGCGCATGATGGCTCCCGGCTTGATGCTCGACAGCACTGATTGGCCGCCGAGCCGTTTCCTGATCCCGTGGATCTGCCCTTCTGTCGGGGCGTGGATCCTCCAGCCCTTGGGGTAATCCAACCGTGAGCCAGTCACAAGCAGCGGGCTCGCCCGGTGCCTGAATTCGGCCCTGTCGTGGACTGAACTGTGACGCAAAAGCGACAGAAAGGGATGACCTTACGTCAATATTCGTCCAATCGTCGACAGTATCCGGTGTGGCATGGGGCAAAATCCTGCGCCACGACCCGGATCGCCCTTCCGTGGCGGCCGCCTGCGAGTGCGGCGCGGAAGCGGTCTGAGTGCGACATTTTTTTGCAGCGGGGGAGAAATTCAGACGGGCAGCCTCTACAAGGACGGCCCGCGCCCCGCCTGACCCCCGCTTCCGAGGCCGATCCTTGCTGTTTCTGCTTGCCCTTCTGCCCCTGCTGGGGGCCCTGGCACCCGCCCTGGCCATCCGGTTCGGTCGGAACGTCTGCGCCCTCGCCGCCGGGGCGGTCACCCTGTCCGCCCTGATCGTGCTGGGCACGATGGTGCCCGGGGTGATGAGGGGTGAGGTCTTCACGGCGAGCATACCCTGGATTCCCGCTCTCGGCCTGAACGCCAGCCTGTTTCTTGATCCGCTGGGGCTGATGTTTGCGGGGATGATCCTCGGCATCGGCCTGCTGATCATCCTCTATGCGCGCTTCTATCTGGCGGCCGCCGACCCCATGGGGCGGTTCTTCACCTATCTGCTGCTGTTCCAGGGGGCGATGCTGGGCATCGTCCTGTCGGACAATGTATTGCTGCTGCTGATCTTCTGGGAACTGACCAGTCTGTCGTCCTTCCTGTTGATCGGCTTCTGGCGGCATTCGCCGGAAGCCCGTCAGGGCGCGCGGATGGCCCTGTTCGTCACCGGCGGCGGGGGTCTCGCCCTGATCGGCGGATTGCTGATCCTCGGCAATATTGCCGGTTCCTACGACCTGACGGTGATCCTGCAGCAGAAGGAAGCGATCCAGGCCTCGCCGTTGTACCTGCCGGCCCTGCTGCTGATCCTCGGTGGGTGTTTTACCAAGTCGGCCCAGTTTCCGTTCCACTTCTGGCTGCCGCACGCCATGGCGGCGCCGACACCGGTCAGCGCCTATCTGCATTCGGCCACCATGGTGAAGGCCGGGGTCTTCATGTTGGCGCGGCTGTGGCCGGTGTTGGCGGGGACCGACGCCTGGTTCCTGATCGTGGCGACCACCGGGCTCGTGACCATGGTGTTCGCCGCCTGCGTGGCTCTGTTCAAGGACGATCTGAAGGGCCTGCTGGCCTATTCGACGATCAGCCATCTGGGCTTTCTGACCATGCTGTTCGGGATCGGCACACCGATGGCGGCGCTGGTCGGGGTGTTCCACATCCTCAATCACGCGACCTTCAAGGCCGCCCTGTTCATGAACGCGGGAATTGTCGACCATGAGGCGGGGACGCGCGACATCAAGCGGCTGGGCGGCCTGTTCGGCCTGATGCCGATCGCGGGGACGCTGGCGGTGGTTGCCGGTCTGTCAATGGCGGGCGTGCCGCCGCTGAACGGCTTCATCTCCAAGGAAATGATGCTGTATGAGGCCGCCGATACCGTCTGGCTGGGCCAGCCATGGGTCTTCCCGGTGCTGGCGACGCTGGGAGCGACGCTCTCGGTGGCCTATTCGCTGCGCTACATCGTTCACGTCTATTTTGGAAAGCGGCGCGACGACTATCCGAAGGCGCCGCATGACCCGGGCATCGGCCTGTGGGGCCCGCCTGCCGTGTTGGTGGCGCTTGTCGTCGCAATCGGTCTGGCCCCGGCGCTCGTTGCCGGCCCGCTGGTGAATCTGGTCGCGGGCGCGGTGACCGGTGGTGCGGCGGAGCACGAGCATCTGGCCCTGTGGCACGGAGTGACGCCGGCGCTGTTCATGAGCGCTATCGCGCTCGCGCTCGGTGCCGCCCTGCTGATGGGACACCGGCCGCTGGACAGCCTGTGGCAGGCCGCGCGGCTGCCCGAGGCCAAGCGGCTGTTCGATGCCGGGGTGCTCGGCGCCGTGAGGGCGGCGCGGAAGGGTACGGACCTGTTGCAGAACGGCTCGCTGCAGCGGGGCATGGTGGCCCTGATCGGCACCGCCGTAGTGGTGGGCTTTGCCGGGTTCCTTTCGGCCGGCTACGTCGCCGGCGACCGGGGCGGGGTCGAGGCTTCGCCTGCCGCCATGGTCGGATGGATTGCCCTGATCGCGGCCACCGCAATGGTCGTACTGACCCACAAGGCGCGTTACATGTCGCTGATCTACATCGGCATCGTCGGGCTGATCATCTCGCTGGCCTTTGTCCATCTGTCGGCCCCCGATCTGGCCCTGACCCAGATCTCGGTCGAGGTGGTGACCATTCTTCTGATGCTGCTGGCCCTGAACCTGCTGCCCAAGCAGACGCCGGTCGAAAGCCGGGCGTGGCGCAAGGCCCGTGATGGCGCCGTGGCGGTCGCCGCCGGTCTGGGCGTCGGAGGGGCCGCCTGGGCCATCATGACCCGGCCGCTCGACAGTATCTCGGGCTATTTCTGGGAGAATGCCAAACCAGAGGGCGGCGGTACCAATGTGGTCAACGTCATTCTGGTCGACTTCCGGGGGTTCGACACCTTTGGCGAAATCATCGTTCTGGGGATCGCCGCGCTCGGCATCTTCGCCCTGCTGGAGCGGGTTGAGACCGGGGCAAGCGGCAAGCGTCTGGCGGCCTGGAAGCCGGACACAGTGCGCTCGCCCGAACACCATCCGATGATGCTGGTCGTGGCCACCCGTCTGGTTCTGCCGCTGGCGGTGATGGTGGCGCTGTACATCTTCCTGCGCGGGCACAACCAGCCGGGCGGCGGCTTCATCGCCGGGCTGGTCGTCGCAGTGGCCATTCTCATGCAGTATATGGCTTCGGGCTTTGCGTTTGCTGACCAGAGGCTGCACGCCGACCACCACTCCCTCATTGGGGCAGGGGTGCTGGTTGCCGCCCTTACCGGCCTGGGGGCCTTGCTGTTCGGCGCGCCCTTCCTGACCAGCGCCTTTGACTATTTCAGCCTGCCCCTGATCGGGGAGTTTGAGCTGGCGACGGCCCTGCTCTTTGACATCGGGGTGGCGCTGACAGTGATCGGGGCGGTCATGCTGGCGCTGGCCCAGCTGTCGCAGGTCGCAGAACGGGCCGAGAAAGAGCCGCAGCCCGAGACCGAGACCGCCATGGACATCAATCCCGCCCGTGACGACGCTGCGACGGGGGCCGACCGATGACGATGGAGTTTCTTGTCGCCTCGGCAATCGCCGTGCTGACCGCTGCCGGGGTCTATCTGGTGCTGCGAGGGCGAACCTTCCCCGTGGTTCTGGGGCTGGCCTTCCTGTCCTATGCGATAAACCTGTTCCTTTTTGCCATGGGCCGGCTGGTGATTGACCGGCCCCCCATCTACGACAAGGCGGCCGAGGGCTATACCGACCCCCTGCCCCAGGCCCTGGTTCTGACGGCCATCGTCATCGCCTTCGGCATGACGGCCTTCGTCGTCATCCTGGCACTCCGAACCTTCCTTGAGACCGGCACGGATCAGGTCGATGGCCGCGAAGACGGGGGGGTGCAGCCGTGAGCGCCCACGTCCCCGAGCTGATCGTCGCCGCCCTGATCCTGCCCGCCGTGCTGGGGGCGCTGACCCTGCTGTTGCTCCGGCACCGGCTGGGGGCCTCGCGGCTGGTGTCGCTGATGTCGTGTCTGGCGCTGGTGGGTATCGCGGCAAGCCTGACGGCGCACGCCTCCAGCGGCGCGGTCGAAAGCTATGCCCTGGGCAACTGGCGCGCGCCCTTCGGGATCGTGCTGGTTCTGGACCGGCTGTCGGCCATGATGCTGCTGCTGACGTCGGTCCTGGCGCTGGCGGTGATGAGCTATGCCGTTGTCACCGGCGCGGACCGCAAGGGCTGGCATTTCCACCCGCTGTTCCAGTTCCAGTTGTTGGGCCTCAACGGCGCCTTCCTGACCGGTGACCTGTTCAACCTGTTCGTCTTCTTCGAGGTGCTGCTGATCGCCTCCTACGGCCTTCTCCTGCACGGGCAGGGGGCGCAGCGCCTCAAGGCGGGGGTGCAGTATGTGGCCATCAATCTGGTCGGCTCGACCCTGTTCCTGGTCGGCGTGGGTCTGCTGTACGGGGTCACCGGCACGCTCAACATGGCCGATATGGCGGTCCGCGTGGCTGAGGCCTCGCCCGGCGATCAGGGGCTGATCGCGGCCGCAGCGCTTGTGCTGACCGTGGTGTTCGCCCTTAAGGCGGCGCTGGTTCCCCTGCACTTCTGGTTGCCCGGGGCCTATGCGGCGACGACGGCCACGGTGGCTGCCCTGTTTGCCATCATGACCAAGGTCGGGGCCTATGCCCTGATCCGCACGGGCACCCTGATCTTTGGCGAGGACGCCGGCGCGCTGGCCTGGCTGACGGCGGACTGGATGCTGCCCGCAGCCATCATCACTACCGTCATCGGTTTCATCGGCCTGTTTGCCGCCCGGACGCTTCGCGACATGGCCGCCTGGTCGGTGGTCGGCTCGATGGGCGTGTTGCTGAGCGCGGTTTCGATCTTCCGGGTAGAGGCCATGGGGCCAGCGCTCTACTATGCTGTGCATTCGACGCTTGCGGGGGCTGCCCTGTTCCTGGTGGTCGACATGATCGCTAAGCGGCGTGGTGAGCACGGCGATGCGCTGACGGTTGCCCCGCGATTCTGCCAGTCGGAGCTTCTGTCCGGCCTGTTCTTCCTGTCGGCCATCGGCATTGTCGGCCTGCCGCCGCTGTCGGGCTTTATCGGCAAGTTGCTGATCCTCGACGGCGTGCGGGCCGCGCCGGAAGCGGCCTGGATCTGGGCGACGATCCTGATCACCACCCTGATCGGGGTGCTGGCCTTCGCCCGCGCCGGCAGCCGTATCTTCTGGAAGAGCACCTCGGTCGAGGGGGCGATCCCCGTGCGCGCCCTGAGGGGGCGGTGGGGTGGCGTGGGCGTGACCGCGGGCCTGCTGTCTCTGCTGGTGGTGCTGACCGTGCTCGGCGGGCCGGTGACGACCTATACCGGGGCAACCGCCGCCCAGTTGTTCGACCCGCAGCAATACATTGACGCCGTGCTTGGCGAGACGGCGGGAGGGCGCCGATGATCCACCGTCTGTTGCCCCACCCGGCGCTGAGCGTTCTGCTGGTCGTGGTCTGGATGCTGCTGGTGAATGAGTTCACCTTCGGCGCCCTGTTCCTCGCGCTCGTGTTCGGAGTGGTGGTGCCGCTGGTGACCAGCCGCTTCTGGCCGGATCGACCGAAGATGCGCTTTGGGCCCGACACCCTGGCCTATCTGCTGATCGTGATCTTCGACGTTATCGTCGCCAATTTCGAGATCGCCTGGATCGTCGTCACACGCCGCAATCGCGACCTGCGCTCGTGCTGGCTGGTGATCCCGACCGAACTACGCTCGCCGGAAGCCATCACGGTGCTGGCGGGCACCATCAGCCTGACGCCAGGAACGGTCAGCAGCGATATCTCATCGGATGGCCGGGCCCTGCTGGTGCATGCACTGGATGTCGCCGATCCGGTCGCCGAGGTCGCCCGCATCAAGCAACGCTACGAGACCCGTCTGATGAAGGTGTTCCGATGACCGGTTCGATCCTGCCCTGGGCCCTGGGGTTCGCCCTGGCCTGTGTCAGCCTGGCGATGCTGCTCAGCCTGTTCCGGCTGCTGCGCGGCCCGACGCTGGGCGATCGCATCCTGTCGGTCGATACCCTGACCATCAACGTCATCGCCCTGATCGTGGTGTTCGGCGTGGCCGAGGCGACCCAGACCTATTTCGAGGCTGCCCTGCTTTTGGCCATGGTCGCCTTCGTCGGCACGGTCGCCTACTGCAAATTCCTGCTGCGGGGAGACATCGTCGAATGAATCCGGTCGCGGAAATCGTCATCTCCATCCTGCTGGTCATGGGCGGAATTTTCATTCTGGTCGGTTCGTGGGGACTGGCGCGCCTGCCGTCACTGATGACCCGTCTGCACGGGCCGACCAAGGCCAGTACGCTCGGGGTCGGCGCGTGCCTGATCGCCTCGATGATCTATTTCCCGGCATCGGGCCAACCGTGGTCGGCGCATGAGATGCTGATCACCATCTTCCTGCTGCTGACCGCCCCGATCTCGGCCAATATGATCGCCAAGGCCCATCTGCATCGGCAGGGACATTCCATCGATCCCAATCCCGCCGACGGCATTCCGGAAAGCCTTCCGGCCCCGACGACCGGTGACGACTGGGCGACCTTCCGTGGGGCAGAGTCGTCACGGGACGACTAGGCATTCGCCATTGCGGGCGCGTCACCGAGTGCGCATCTGTCGCCGATGCCCACGTCTTCCACCTATCGCCCCGAACCCCGCTTCTTTGATCTGGGGGAGGACTATGGCGATGCCGTTCGCCCGGCCGATTTTCCCGAAACCCGGCTGAGGTTCCGCAACGATCAGGCGGCCGCGACCGTGGGCCTCGACGCTCTGACCGATGTGGAATGGCTCGCCCATTTCGGCCGGTTCGAGCCCTTGCCGGGACAGCCCGGGCCGGTGGCCATGCGCTACCACGGGCACCAGTTCCGCACCTACAATCCCGACCTCGGCGACGGACGGGGGTTTCTGGCGGCGCAGCTGCGCGACGATCAGGGGCGGCTGCTGGACCTCGGCACCAAGGGGTCAGGAACCACACCGTGGTCCCGGGGTGCGGACGGACGGCTGACGCTGAAAGGCGGCGTGCGCGAGGTGCTGGCCGCCGAGATGCTGGAGGCGCAGGGGGTGCCCACCAGCCGTGCCCTCTCGCTGATCGAGACCGGCGAGGCGCTGGAACGGGGTGATGAGCCGTCCCCGACCCGGTCGGCGGTGCTGGTCCGCCTGTCGCACAGCCATATCCGGTTCGGCACCTTCCAGCGGACGGCGTATCTGGAGCGCCCTGATCTTACGGCAGCGCTGGTCGAGCATGCGCGCGCCCTCTATCACCCCTCGGTCATGGAAGGGGACGTGCCCGGCCTGATGGGGGCGATCGTTGCCGCCTCGGCCCGGCTGACGGCCCGCTGGGTGGCGGCGGGTTTTGTCCACGGGGTACTGAACACCGACAATCTGAATGTCACGGGCGAGAGCTTCGACTACGGGCCCTGGCGGTTCCTGCCCCACTATGAGCCTGGCTTCACCGCCGCCTATTTCGACCGGTTCGGCCTCTATGCCTTTGCCCGGCAGCCCGAGGCCGTATTCTGGGCCCTGACGCAGCTGGGCGGGGCGCTGAAGCCGATCGCTGACGTCGGCGCCCTCACCGAGGCCCTGAACGGCTTCGGCCCGCGCTATATCGCCGAACTGCGGGTCGCCTTCCTCGAGCGGCTGGGGGTGAAGTCCCTGGGCGAGGCGGCCGACCAGCGGCTGGTCGACACCAACCTTGCCTTCCTTCGCGAGGGCGGCGAGGCCCTGCGGTGGGAGCCGCTGTTCCACGACTGGTTCTGTGGCTTCTCCTCGTCGGAGCGGGCGCTGCGAGGGCCGCGGGCGCGCCTGTATCAGGGTGAGGAGTTCGACGCCTTCCGCTTTGCCCTGTTCGAACATGAACCGGACCGACCCGAGCGGCTGGAGCATTCTGTCTTTGCTGCCGCGGACCCCGAAGAAATGCTGATCGACGAGGTCGAGGCCCTCTGGGCCGCGATCGACCAGGGCGACGACTGGTCGCCGTTCCACGCCAAGATCGACAGGCTGAGGGCGGCCCGCGCGGCCCGGCAGGGTTAACCGCCCGGAAAGCCCGTCGAGATTACACATCTGTATGGATACGGCCACGCTTTGGCCGTGGACCCGGCGCAGAAGGCGATCACGGATGGTTACGCTCACGCTTCGCACCCTTGCGGGACAGGCTCGCCGTTCCGACATCGACACTGTTACCAATAAAGCGAAGCCCCTCCCCGGGCCAAAGACAATGCACTCTCGGACCTATCCCACGGCGCAGGCGCGCCTGAACGCCAGCTATCTGAATCTGACCCTGTGGACCCTGCAGGGCTGGGTCGCGATGTTCTTCATCGCGGCCGGCTACGCCAAGCTGACCGAGCCCCTTTCGACCCTGACGGCCCTGATGAACTGGCCGCAACATGTGCCGGCCGATCTGGTGCGGGGTGTGGGCTTGGCCGAGATCGTGCTGGCCATCATGCTGCTGACCCCGCTGATCAGCTGGAAGATCGGTCGTCCGCTGCTGATCGTGGCGGCGGCCGGCCTGCTGGTGCTGCAGACCGTCATGCTGGGCGTTCATGCGGTGAGCGGCGACATCGGCCATTCGATCGTCAACCTGGCGCTGCTGGCGGCCACCGCCCCGGTGCTGTGGTTCCGCCTGCGCGAGGCCTGCCCGCTCCGCTAGGCGCCTTTGGCCCGGCATTGATCCGAGCAGTATTTCACCTGTTCCCAGTCGCGCGCCCATTTGCGGCGCCAGCTGAAGGGCCGCGCACAGGCGGGGCAGACCTTCTGCGGAAGGTCGCCCTTTGCCGTGCCCCGGTCGTTGACGTGACGTCGCGTCATCAAAAAGCTTCCCTTTACGTGCGCGTCAAGTTATGACGGATGCATGGCCAGTGCTGACGATCATCGCACCTATTCCATCCGCCAGCTGTGCCGCGAATTCGGGGCGACGGCGCGGGCCCTGCGTTTCTATGAAGACAAGGGCCTGCTGACCCCCGCGCGCAAGGGCCAGACCCGCGTCTATTCGGCGCGCGACCGGGCGCGGCTGAAGCTGATCCTGCGGGGCCGCCGCATCGGCTTCTCGCTGCTGGAGATCCAGGAGATGCTGGATCTGTACGACCACAATGATCACAACGTTCACCAGATGGCCGTGGCCCTGCGCCGCCACCGGGCCCAGATCGAGGCGCTGAAGCTGCAGCGACAGGATCTGGACGACGCCATCGCCACGGCGGAAGAAGCCTGTCGTGTCATGGAGCAGCGGCTGGGCCAGCACCGGCCGGACCTGCTGCCCGGCGCCGAGGAATATGCCGACCTGCTTAAGGCGCGGCTCAATCCGGAACATGGACATGCGCCGCTGGCTCATGCCCTGCATCCCCCCCTGTCCCATTCCCAGAAGTCGAGAGTCTGACCCATGGCCTACAAGGCACCTGTCCGCGACCTGACCTTTGTTCTGAACGAAGTGCTGGAGATCGACCGCTATTCGAACCAGCCCGGCTTTGCCGAGGTCAGCTCCGACCTGGTGCAACAGATCCTGGAAGAAGGCGCCAAATTCGCCGAGGAAGTCATCGCCCCCCTGAACAAGGTCGGCGATCAGGAAGGCTGCAAGTGGGATAACGGCAAGGTCACCGGCCCGACCGGCTGGAAGGAAGCCTATCAGCAGATGGTCGAGGCCGGCTGGCCGGGTTTGAGCTCTGATCCCGCGCACGGCGGTCAGGGCATGCCCGCCATCGTCGGCATGGCATTCGGTCAGTTCACGGCGGCGGCCTCGCCGGCCTTCTCCATGTATCCGGGCCTGACCCACGGCTGCTACGAGGCGCTGCACGCCAATGCCTCGGATGAGCTGAAAGATATCTATTGCCCCAGGCTGGCGACCGGCGAATGGGGCGGCACCATGAACCTGACCGAGCCGCAGTGCGGCACGGATCTGGGCCTGATCCGCACCAAGGCCGTGCCGAACGGCGACGGCAGCTACAACATCACCGGCCAGAAGATCTGGATCTCGTCGGGCGAGCACGACTTCACCGACAACATCATCCACCTGGTGCTGGCCCGCATCGAGGGCGCCCCGGCGGGCATCAAGGGCATCAGCCTGTTCGTCGTGCCGAAATTCTTCGTCAATGAGGACGGCTCGGTCGGCGACCGCAACGAGGGCGTTCAGTGCGCCGGCCTTGAGCACAAGATGGGCATCCACGGCAACGCCACCTGCGTGATGTCGTACGAGAATGCGAAGGGCTGGCTGGTCGGCACCGAGAACAAGGGCATGGCGGCCATGTTCGTCATGATGAACGAGGCGCGTCTGGGCACCGGCCTGCAGGGCCATTCGATCGGCACCGCCGCCTATCAGGCCGCCGTCGAGTTCGCCCGTGACCGCCTTCAGGGCCGCTCGCTGACCGGGCCGAAAAATGCCGACGGCCCGGCCGATCCGATCATCGTCCACCCCGATGTGCGGCGCATGCTGCTGGAGTCCAAGGCCTATGTCGAAGGCGGCCAGGCCTTCATCCTGTGGACCGCGCTGCAGGCCGACCTGCAGAAGTCGGACGATGAGGCGACGGCGCAAAAGGCCCGCGACTACATGGGTCTGATCACTCCGGTGGTGAAGGCCTTCCTGACCGACCGCGGCTTCCACGTGGCCTCGCTGGCCATGCAGGTGCACGGCGGCTCGGGCTATACCGAACACTTCCCCGCCAGCCAGTATCTGCGCGATGCGCGCATCACCCTGATCTATGAGGGCACCAACGGCGTCCAGGCGCTGGATCTGGTCGGTCGCAAGCTGCCGGCCAACGGTGGCCGGGCCATCATGAGCTGGTTCGCCGACATCGACGCCTTCGTCTCGGAGAACGGCGACGCCGGCGAGACGGTGAAGCCCTTCATCGACGGCCTGTCGGATTCCAAGAAGAAGCTGCAGGAGGCCACCATGTGGCTGATGCAGAACGGCATGCAGAACCCGGACAACGCCGGTGCCGCCTCGACCGACTATCTGCACATCTTCGGCCTGACGGCCATGGCCTATGTCTGGGCCCAGATGGCGATCGCTGCGCAGAAGGCCATCGACGGCGGCTCGGACGATCCTTTCTATGTCACCAAGCTGCAGACCGGCCGCTATTTCGTCGAGCGCATCCTGCCCGACGCCGGCTCGCACCTGGCCAAGCTGAAGACCGGCGCCGACGTCCTGATGACGATGCCGGCGGAGGCGTTCTGAGCATAATCTCCCTCCCCTTCATGGGGAGAGATGCCCGGCATTCATGCCGGGCAGGGTGGGGTTCGCCGCCACACCCTCATTCCCCACCCGGTCGCTTCGCGACCACCCTCCCCATGAGGGGGAGGGAGACAGGCAAGTGGCCATGAACATCCTCAACGCCCCCGATCCCGAATTCATGCAGGACGAGGAGATCACCCTCTTCTCCGACTCCGTCGGCAAGTGGATCGACGAGCATGCGCCGCCGGAGAAGGTGCAGGAATGGATCGCCAATTCCTCGGTCCCGCGTGAACTGTGGACCCAGGCGGGGGAGGCGGGCCTGCTGGGCCTGTCGATGCCCGAGGAAGACGGTGGCATGGGCGGCGACTATCGCCACGAGGTCGTGCTGATGCGCCAGCTGGGCTGGAAGGGGGCAGACCATTTCGGCATCTCGCTGCACAACGCCATCGTCGCCCCCTACATCTGGCACTATGGCACCGACGAGCAGAAGGCCCGCTGGCTGCCGAAGCTGGCCTCGGGCGAGCTGGTCGGCGCCATCGCCATGACCGAGCCGGGCGCCGGATCTGACCTGCAGGGCGTCAAGACGACCGCCATCAGGCAGGGCAATCAGTATGTGGTGAACGGGTCCAAGACCTTCATCACCAATGGCCAGCTGGCAAACTTCATCATCGTGGTGGCCAAGACCGATCCGTCGGAAGGCGCCAAGGGCACCAGCCTGATCGTGGTTGAGACCGACGGGGCCGAGGGCTTTGAGCGCGGCCGCAACCTCCACAAGATCGGCATGGAGGGCAATGACACCTCCGAGCTGTTCTTCAACGACGTCAAGGTGCCCGGCGAAAACATCATCGGCGGCGTCGAGGGCCAGGGCTTTGTCCAGCTGATGCAGCAACTGCCGCAGGAGCGCCTCAACATCGCCGTCCAGGGCGTGGCCGCCGCCGAGCGGGGCCTGTCCGAGACCATCGCCTACGTCAAGGAACGCAAGGCCTTCGGCAAGCGGGTCATCGAGTTTCAGAACACCCAGTTCAAACTGGCCGAGGTCAAGACCAAGCTGACGGTTGCCAAGGTGTTCGTCGACCACTGTATGGGCCTGCACCTCAAGGGCGAGCTGGATGCCGCGACCGCCTCCATGGCCAAATACTGGGTGACCGACATCCAGGGCGAGACCATCGACGAGATGCTGCAGCTGCACGGCGGCTATGGCTATATGAACGAATATCCGATCGCCCAGCTGTACAAGGACGCCCGCGTCCAGCGCATCTATGGCGGGACGAACGAGATCATGAAGCTGCTGATCGCCCGGACGCTCTAGCAGGCGCCCCTAGCGCGCCATGCGGCCGTCGTTCAGGGCTTCGGGCTCGAACGGGAAGGCGATCGCCGGGTCGACCGGGCGGGTCGTGACGCTGAGGCCGTGCACGCCGAGGCGCTCGACCAGATGTCGCATGACGTTCAGGCGGGCCTGCTTCTTGTCGTCGGTGGCGACGATCAGCCAGGGGGCGTGGGGGCTATGGCTGCGCAGCAGCATGGTGTCGCGGGCCTCGGTATAGGCGTGCCAGCGCTTCTGGGCCTCGGCGTCGAGCGGCGAGGTCTTGAAGTGTTTGAGCGGGTCCTCGACCCGGGCTTCCAGCCGGCGTGCCTGCTCGCCCTTGGTGATGTCCAGCCAGATCTTGATCGGGACGATATTGGCCTCGGTCAACATGGCCTCGAAGGCGGGCACGTCGCGGATGAAGTCGGATTGTTCCTCAGGCGTCGAGAACCCCATCACCACCTCCACCCCGGCGCGATTGTACCAGGAGCGGTTGAAGATAACGATCTCACCGGCCGCCGGCAGATGGGCGACGTAGCGCTGGAAATACCACTGGCTCTGCTCGCGGTCGCTGGGCTTGGGCAGGGACACGACCCGGGTCTGGCGCGGGGCCATGTGCTCGGTCACGCGCTTGATGGCGCCGTCCTTGCCGGCGGTGTCGCGCCCTTCGAAGAGGATCAGCACCTTTCGGCCCTCGGCGATCAGCCGGGCCTGGCTCTCGACCAGGGCGATCTGGAGGGTGTGAAGTTCTGCCTTGTAGGCCTGTTTTTTCATTCCCATGGCTGACACAGGACCCAAGCGCGTCGATAGATGCAAGCAAAAGCCGCAGCAGCCACCCGACGCCTCATGATCCGCCTCTACATTCCCCAGCCCCTGTCGACCGGTGCCGCGGTTGCTCCGACGCTGGACCAGTCGCGCTATCTGACCCAGGTGATGCGGCTGAAGGCAGGGGGCGACCTGCTGGTATTCAACGGTCGGGACGGGGAGTGGCGCTGCACGGTCGCCGAGGTGATGAAGCGGGGCTGCCTGCTGAAAGCAGAGGAGCGGATTCGCGACCAGATCCTGCCGCCCGATGTCGAGCTGATCCTTGCGGTTGTGAGGAAGAGCCCGCTCGAGTTCGCGGTCGAGAAGGCCACGGAACTGGGGGTGCGGCGCATCCGGCTGGTCCGCACGGCGCGCACCCAGCCCCAGACGATCCGCCTTGACCGGCTGGACACGATCGCGGTCGAGTCCGCTGAGCAGACCGGGCGGATGGATGTGCCGGAGATCGTCGCGTCCGAGCCGCTGGACGCCCTGCTGGACGCGTGGGACCCGGCCCGCCGTCTGATGTTCTGCGACGAGACGGGCGGCCCGCCGACGCTGACGGCCCTGCCAGAGGCGGGCGGGGCCGCATGGGGGATTCTGATCGGGCCTGAGGGTGGCTTTTCCCCGGACGAGCGCGAGCGACTGCTGGGTCTGCCTTATGCGACTGCCGCGTCGCTGGGGCCGCGGGTATTGCGCGCCGATACTGCGGCGGTCACGGCATTGGCCCTGTGGCAGGCGACGCTGGGCGACTGGGAGCGATAGGGCCACTTGTGCCCGTCCCCCGGACTGCCCAATTGGCCAGACGAACGAGGGATCCCTTTGATGTCTGAAGCCGAACCGCTGACCCGCGAGGCCCTGATCGGCGCCCTGTCGCGAGGCATCAAGCCGAAGGACCAGTGGCGGATCGGCGCCGAGCACGAGAAATTCGGCTTCGACAAGGGCACGCTGCGCCGCCCGGCCTATGACGGCCCCGCCGGAATTCGCGCCATGCTGGACGGCCTGCAGCGCTTCGGCTGGAGTCCGGTCGAGGAAGCGGGCCGTGTCATCGCGCTCGAGCGCAAGAATGCAGAAGGCATGACCGCCTCCATCAGTCTGGAACCGGGCGGGCAGTTCGAACTGTCAGGTGCCCCGCTGAAGGACATTCACGACATCTGTTCCGAGACCGGACAGCATCTGGTCGAGGTCAAGATGGTGGCCGATGAACTGGGCCTGGGCTTCCTGGGCTCCGGCTTTGATCCGCTGTGGTCGCGTGAGGATGTGCCGGTCATGCCCAAGGGCCGCTATGACATCATGCGCGCCTATATGCCCAAACGGGGCGAGCTGGGCCTCGACATGATGCTGCGCACCTGCACCATCCAGGCCAATCTGGACTTCGACTCCGAAGCCGACATGGTGATGAAGTTCCGCACCTCGCTGGCACTCCAGCCGGTCGCCACTGCTTTGTTCGCCAATTCTCCGTTTACGGAAGGGCGTCCCAACGGCTTTCTGACGGCGCGGGCCAATGTCTGGACCGATACCGATCCCGACCGCACCGGCATGCTGAATTTCGTCTTCGCCGACGGCTTCGGCTTCGAGGCCTATGTCGACTATGCGCTGGACGTGCCCATGTATTTCGCCAAGCGGGGCGAGCGCTATGTCGATCTCTCTGGCCAGTCGTTCCGCGCCTTCGTCGACGGGAAGCTGGATGCCCTGCCAGGCGATCGGGCGACGGCCAGGGACTGGGCCGATCACCTGACCACCCTCTTCCCCGAGGTGCGACTGAAGCAGTATCTGGAGATGCGCGGCGCGGACGGCGGGCCGTGGAGCCGCATCTGTGCCCTGCCGGCGCTGTGGGCGGGCATCTTCTATGATGCTCCGTCGCTGGCGGCGGCCTGGGACCTCTGCAAGGACTGGCAGATCGAGGATCACGAGCGGCTGCGGCGCGAGGTCACGCGGCTGGGCCTGCGGGCCGAGATCGGCGGGCGGTCCCTGCGCGATGTGGCGGTGGATATGGTCGCGATCGCGCGGCAAGGGCTGAAGAACCGGGCGCGCTTCTCGGGCGGTATGGTCGATGAGCGGGGCTATCTGTCAGAGCTGGAAGACACGGCCGACAGCGGCATCACCCCGGCCGAGCGGCTGCTGGACCTCTATCACGGGCCCTGGGCCGGCGATGTACGGCGGCTGTACTCCGACCACGCCTACTGAGGTTGCGACAGGCGGCCGCGGCGCGGAACAACGGTGGCGCTTGCGGGTTCTCTTGGCATGAACACCGAAAATCGTCCCCCCGAAGAGTCAACGGATGTCCGCCCCGGTGAGGGTCCCGCCGAGGCCGATGCCCGCGAATCCGATGGCCCCGTCGTCGATGCCCAGAGGACCAAACAGGGCCGCAGCGGCCTCAGGATCGTGGTTGTGCTGGTGGTGTCGATCGCCCTGATCCTGATCATCTATGCCATCATGGTCATGGCCAGCCAGCCGGGCCTCGATGCCGTGGAGGACGAGCGTGACGGTCGCCCGGTCCCCCAAGAGCTGCAGCCCGTTCCGGAAGCCTCTCCAGGCGGTTCCCCGGCGGCTGTGCCCGAGACGGCGCAACTCCCGGCAGAGTAGGGCTGCTCCGATCTGACCTTGCTCTGGGGCCGTCGTGGATGTCTGATTGCGGCCAGACAGAACGGGGCATGGAATGACCGGCAAAATCAGGGTTGGCATCGGCGGCTGGACCTATGAGCCGTGGCGCGGGGTCTTCTACCCCGAGGGTCTGGTTCAGAAGCGCGAGCTGGAATACGCGGCTGGCAAGCTGACCTCGATCGAGATCAACGGCACCTATTATTCGACCTTCAAGTCCGACAGCTGGATAAAGTGGCGCGACGAGACGCCAGACGGCTTTGTCTTCGCGGTCAAGGCCAGCCGGTATTGCACCAATCGCAAGGTGCTGTCCGAGGGCAAGGAGAGCTTCGACCGGTTTCTGGATCAGGGGCTGACCGTGCTGGGCGACAAACTGGGTCCGATCAACTGGCAATTCATGGTCACCAAGAAGTTCGATCCGGCCGACTTCGAGGGCTTTCTGAAGCTGTTGCCCAAGGAGAAGGACGGCGTGCGCCTGCGCCATGCGCTGGAGGTCCGGCACCCCAGTTTCGACACCCGGGAATTCTACGATCTGGCGGCGAAATACGGCTGTGCCATCGTCTATGCCGAGGACGAGGAGGCGCCGGAGTGGCCGCGCATCGACCAGCCGACGGCCGACTTTGCCTATGCCCGCCTGATGTCGAGCCGCGAGGATGAGCCGACCGGCATGTCGGATGCGGAACTGAAGGCGGCCGCCGACCGTCTGCGCGGCTGGTCCAAACGCGGAGATGTGTTCGCCTATATGATCGCGGGCGCCAAGGTCCGGAACCCCGCGGCCGCCATGGCCTTGATCGAGCGGGTTGGATGACAGCCCGGGCCCTTCAGGGTCGCTGTCACTGCGGGGTGCAGCGCTTCGTGGCCCCCGCGCCGGAGTCGGTCACCGACTGCACCTGTACGACCTGTACCAAGCGGGGGACGCTGGCGGCCTATTATGCGCCCGGGGCGGTCGAGCTAACCCTCACCCTCGACGGTCTGACCGCCTACGAATGGGGCGATCGGATGATGACCTTCTTCCACTGCGCGACCTGTGGCTGCGCCGTGTATGCCGAGGCCCCGGCCTGGACGACCGACGAGGGCGAGGCCCGGCCCGCCCGCGTCGTCCTGAACGCCCGGCTGTTCGAGGGGTTGGATCTGGGCGCCGTGCCGGTCCGTCACGTCGACGGTCGAAACGACTGGTAGCCTTGCGCTTGCCACCCGCCATGCGCACCTGCACCCGATAGCCCTCTGAAGGATACGCCTCATGCCCATCGCCACCCGAGCCTTTGCCGCCGTCGCGGCCGACAAGCCGCTGGAGCCGTATGGCTTTGACCGGCGTGATCCGGGCCCGGACGATGTGGCCATCGAGATCAAATACTGTGGGGTCTGTCACTCGGACCTGCACATCGCGCAGAACGATCTGGGCAACACCCGCTATCCGATCGTGCCCGGCCACGAGATTGCGGGCATCGTGACCGCCGTCGGGTCGAACGTGACCCGCTTCAAGGAAGGCGACAGGGTCGGCGTGGGCTGCATGGTCGACAGCTGTCGGATCTGCGCCTCGTGTCAGGAAGGGCTGGAGCAGTACTGCGTCCCTGGCATGACCCAGACCTATGGCTCGCCCGATCCCAAGGGCGCCGAGGTCGGGCAAAAGGTCACCCAGGGCGGCTATTCCGACCGGATCACGGTTGACCAGAACTACGTCCTCAGCATCCCGGACTCGATCCCGCTGGATGCCGCAGCTCCCCTGCTGTGCGCCGGGATCACCACCTATTCGCCGCTCCGGACCTGGGGTGTCGGCCCGGGATCGAAGGTAGCGGTCGTCGGCCTCGGTGGCCTCGGCCATATGGCGGTCAAACAGGCGGCGGCCATGGGGGCCGAGGTGACGGTCCTTTCGACGTCGGATCGCAAGAAGGCTGACGCCGAGCGCATGGGCGCCAAACATTTCCTGATCAATTCCGACACGGACGCCATGAAGGCCGTGGCGGAGAAGTTCGACCTGATCATCAACACGGTCTCGGCGACCCATGAGATGGCCAGCCACCTGAACCTGCTGGCGCGGGACGGCACCATGGTGATGCTGGGGCTGACTACCGAGGGCATGCCGGTGTTCGCCATGCCGCTTCTGTGGCGCCGTCGCTCGGTCGCCGGGTCGCTGATCGGGGGCATCAAGGAAACCCAGGAGATGCTGGACTTCTGTGCAGAGCACGACATCGCCTGCGACATCGAATTGATCGCTCCGTCACAGATCAACGAGGCCTACACCCGGATGCAGAAGTCTGACGTGCGATACCGCTTCGTGCTGGACATGGCGCAGCTGTGAAGAGGGTGGCCTAGCAGGGAACCCTGCGTTTCGTTAAGGCTTGGGAGACGGAGGGGCGCACCCAGACGCCTCCCGCACCGGAAACGCGAAGGACGGCATATGGCACGAGTGGCACTGGTCACCGGGGGAACCCGGGGCATCGGCAAGGCGATTGTTCAGCGGCTGAAGGAAGACGGCATGGCTGTCGCAGCCGGCTATTCCGGCAATGCCGAGGCGGCCGAAGCCACGGCGAAAGAGCTGGGCGTCATGGTGGTGAAGGGCAATGTCGGCTCGTTCGACGACTGCGCCCGCGCCGTTCAGGAGGTCGAGGCCGAGCTGGGACCTATCGAGGTGCTGGTCAACAATGCGGGCATCACCCGCGACGGCTTCTTTCACAAGATGACCGCCGACCAGTGGTCCGATGTGATCCGCGTCAACATGGACTCGGTCTTCAACATGACCCGCCAGGTCATCACCGGCATGCGCGACCGAGGCTTTGGCCGGATCGTCAACATCAGCTCGATCAACGGCCAGAAGGGCCAGATCGGCCAGACCAACTATTCCGCCGCCAAGGCCGGCATGATCGGCTTCACCAAGGCGCTGGCGCTGGAGAATGCCCGCAAGGGCGTGACCGTCAACTGTATCGCGCCCGGCTATATCGATACGGAAATGGTTGGCGCCATGGACCAGAGGGTGCTGGACAGCATCATCGCCCAGATCCCGGTCGGGCGGCTGGGCAAGGGCGAGGAGATCGCGGACATGGTGTCGTGGCTCGCCGGCGAACGTGCCGGATATGTCACAGGATGCACCCTATCCCTGAACGGTGGTCAGTATCTGGTCGGCTGAGCAGGGCCTTGCCTAAAATCTGCCGGGGTGGGGAGTCATCCCTCAATCCATGAAGAGCGGGAGACAGGTCGGAGCGATACGGCGACCGGCACCCCTTGCCGTACTGGCGGGGGTGATGGTCTTCGGCTGGCTGTGTCTTGCGCTGCCGGGTCACGCCCAGGTCAGCGCCAATTTCCAGAGCGAGGATTCGCGCGCCCAGCGGGACAGGGGCCCCACGACCAGCCTGCCCGACAGCGGCCGCTATGTGTCCGAGACGGGGCAGGGGTTCATTCTCGACCGGTCCAACGCCGGCACCCTGATGCGGTTCGATCGCTCGACCGAGGTCTGGGTGCTGCGGCCGTCGCCCGCCCCGCGCGGGGATGTGATCTTTCGTAACGATGCCGGCGACCAGGTTCTGAGGGTTACCCCCAACGGCGGCATGACCCTTTACACGACGGCTGCCCCCCAGGGGGCGCCCGTGTCGCTGGCCGGACCCGCGCCGGAACTTCTGGCTCCGACGCTGACGGCCTTTCAGTTGATGGATTTCATCCTTCGCCAGAGCGACCGGGCGACGCGCGCGGTCGGCGAACTGGTCGTGGTCGATATGGACATCCAGCCCGGCTCGGAATCGGTTGCGACCGATGCCCTGTCGACCGCCGTCGATGCCATTGTGCGTATGGCGCGCTCGCCCAACCTGCGCGGGGATGTCGCCCGGGTCCGCCGGATCATCATCACCGACGTCGGGTCGCGCCAGGTCAGCTTCTCGCGCGGCACGCTGCGTATCGTGATTGATCCCGATGCCGGGTTCGCCGGGCGTCCGTCCTCGGCGCGGATCGTTCGGGTCATCTCCGAAACGCGCTAGGTCAGCCGCGAAAGCTGTCCTTGGCTGCGCGCCGTTTGGCAAAGGTTGCGGCATCGCCCGCCGTCAGGAACGGATTGAAGCGCCGCTCGGCACCGATCGTGGTTGGGACGGTCGGCTGGCCCGCCTTGATCTGCCGCATCAGTCCCTCGACATGGACCCGCAGTTCAGGCCGGTCATCGACGCTCAGGGCAAACCGGGCGTTCGACGCGGTGTATTCATGGGCGCACCAGATCACCGTCTCGTCCGGCCAGTCCATCAGGGCCGACAGGCTGGCCCACATCTGATCCGGGGTGCCCTCGAACAGGCGACCGCAGCCGAGGGTGAACAGCACATCGCCGACAAAGGCCGTCCGCCCTTCGACGTCATGCAACACCACATGACCGAGCGTGTGGCCCGGTGCCGCGATCACCTGAAGCCGGGTCTCGCCGACGGACACAGTGTCACCCTGCGCGATCACATGGTCGAGCGGCGCCGCGCGGCGGACTTCCTCGGGGCCATGGATCATGCAGGCCGCGGTGGCCTTCAGAGCGGCATTGCCGCCCGTATGGTCCGCATGCCAGTGCGTGTTCACGATCAGGTCCAGACGACCCCAGCCCAGACCTTCCAGCTCCTTAAGGATGCGATCGGCATCGGGCGTATCGATGGCGGCGACGGTGCCGGTGGCCCGGTCGCGGATCAGCAGGCCATAGTTGTCTGACAGACAGGGGAACAGGTGCACATCCAGGGTCATGGCAAGGACCCTAGCAGGCGAGCGTCGTCCGGGGCTATCCTGTGCCCCATGCGGATGTCGATCGAGGACCTCAGACTGTTCTATGGCGAGCCGTCCGGGCGTCTGGTCCGGCGGCTGCTGGCCGAGCGGCTGGAGACCGCCTGGGGCGAGGCCGACGGCTGTGACATTCTCGGTCTCGGCTATGCGACGCCATGGCTCGGTGCCTTCGTTGGCGCGCGCCGTCTGATCGCCGCCATGCCGTCGGGACAGGGGGTCGAGGCATGGCCGCGCGGCGCCCGCAACCGCTCGGTTCTGGTCGATGACCGGGCGCTGCCCTTTGCCGCAGGCAGTTTTGACCGGGTGCTGGTGGTTCATGCCCTTGAGGAAGCCGACGATGTCCGGGCCCTGATGGCCGAGGCGATCCGGGTGCTGACGCCGGTCGGACGGATCATCCTTGTGGCGGCGGCGCGCGGCGGACTGTGGGCCCGGGCCGAGAACACGCCCTTTGGTCACGGTCGGCCCTTTACGCGCCGACAGCTGGAGCGGCTGGTGCGCGAGGTGGGGCTGGAGCCCGCCGCCTGGTCGCAGACGCTCTATGTACCGCCCTGGCCGGCGCTCTACGGCATGGCCGACGGCTTCGAACAGGTCGGCCGCCGGGTGGTGCCGGGGGCGGCGGGACTGATCCTGCTGGAAGCGACGCGGCATGCCTATGCGCGGGTCCAGCCCGTCGGGGCGGCCGAGCGCGTGCCGCTAAGGGGGGCGGCCCTTCAACCCTCTCCGGCGGGGCGCGGCGCAAGCCGGGCTCTGGCCCAGCCGGGCGAACACGCCTAGATCGTGCCCATGCACCGACTGATCCTGATGCGCCACGCCAAGGCCGAACGCGGCTCTCCCTCCGGCCGGGACAAGGACCGTCCCCTCGCGGCGCGCGGTCGCGACGATGCCGCCCGCGTCGGAAAGGCGCTCGCGACCCGCGGGCTCAAGCCGGACCGGGCTCTGGTGTCGGGCGCAGCGAGGACCCGCCAGACCTGGGATATTGTCCATGACAGCCTCGGGGATGTCGATGTTGCGATCCTCGACGACCTCTATGAAGCGGACCCCGATATCCTGCGCGCTCGCATCGAGGCCGAGAGGGACTCAGCGGGGTGTCTGATCCTGGTCGGGCACAACCCCGGTATCCACCAGCTGGCGGTCGAGCTGCTGATGGAGGGGGCGGCGGCGCCGTCGGTTCTTGAGCGGCTCAGCAGTGGCTTTCCCACCGGCATGGCGGCGATCTTTTCGGTCGATGCGGCAGAGCGCTACGCCCTGGAAGGGCTGATCCGCCCCGACGACGCCGGGGCAGCGGCGTGACCGGTCCCGAGGTGATCTACAAGCTGGTGGATGCCGAGGACTGGCGGATTGCGACAGTGGACGGAACCTATCCCGGTTCAGCCGTCGACCTGCGCGATGGCTACATCCACATGTCCACAGCCGACCAGCTGGACGAGACGGCCCGGCGGCATTTCAGTGGCCTGTCCAACCTGCTGAAGGTGACGATCGACACGGCGGCGCTGGCCGGCCTGCCCGCCGAGGCCCTGCGCTGGGAGCCGTCACGGGGCGGGGCACTGTTTCCGCACTTGTATACGCCCCTGCCGGTGTCGGCCGTGCGGGCGGTCGAAGCCTGCCACGTTGATGAGCAAGGTCGACTGGTTGTGGAGGCCGGCGCGTGAGCCTGCTGGATGTCGGCACGGCCGTGTTGCGACGGCTGGACGCCGAGCGCGCGCATGAACTTGCCATCGCGGGGCTGAAGTTTCTGCCCCTGCCGGTGACGCGCGATGACCCGATACTCAGGACCGAGGTGGCCGGGCTGTCCCTCTCGAACCCCGTAGGTCTGGCGGCCGGGCTGGACAAGAATGCGGTGGCGATCCGGGGCCTCGCAGGGCTGGGCTTTGGCTTTGTCGAATGCGGCTCGGTGACGCCCCGGCCACAGACCGGCAACCCCCGCCCGCGCCTGTTCCGGCTGGAGGAAGACCGGGCCATCATCAACCGTATGGGCTTCAACAATGACGGGCTGGACGCCTTTGCCGCGCGGCTGGACCGGCGCCCGCCCGGGGTGGTGGTCGGGGCCAATCTGGGGGCCAACAAGGACGCCGAAGACCGGATCGCAGATTATGAGACGGGACTGCGCCACTTGGGGAATCGGGCCGACTATCTCACGGTCAATGTGTCGTCGCCCAATACGCCGGGGCTACGCGGTCTGCAGACGGTCGAGGCGCTGGAGCCCCTGTTGGCGCGCATCATGGCCGCGCGGCCCGTGGACCGACCGGTGTTCCTGAAGATCGCGCCGGACCTGTCGAGCGAGGATATCGGCCGGATCGTCGAGGCGAGTCTCGCGCACGGGCTGGATGGGCTCATCGTGTCGAACACCACACTCGACCGGCCCGACACCCTCAAATCCATCCATGCCGGCGAGACCGGGGGCTTGTCGGGCGCGCCCCTGCAGGCCCGTGCCGCGATGGCGCTGGCCGCTGCAGTCGAGGCTTCGGCTGGCCGCCTGCCCCTGATAGCGGTCGGTGGAATCTCGGACGGCGCCGAGGTCTATGCTCGCATTCGGGCGGGGGCCAGCGCGATCCAGCTGTATTCCGCCCTGATCTTTGAAGGCCCCGGTCTGGTCCGCCGCATCAAGGCCGATCTGGCCGCCCGCCTGCGCGCCGACGGATTTTCCACAGTCGCAGAGGCTGTCGGCACCGCGCGTTGACGGAGCGTTAGGGCTGCCGCGTCACTATGGTGCAAAGGGCGAAATGCCTGCACTCGGGGATGCGAATGTCCATGACAGCGGCCGACTTGTCGTCAGGCTGGGTCGAAGCGATCCGGCAGCGCCGAAAGGCCTTGCTGCAGCGTCTGGGCATGGGCGCCGCCAGCGCACTTGTCTTCAGTCCGGTCCTCGGCTGGGATTTCTCGGCCCTGTGGGTGGCGGGCTATTTCCTGGTTCAGGTGCTGGACCTCTGGGTGTTCGGGCCCGTCAATGGCGGGCGCGCCCGGTCTCTGGGTCCGGCGAGGTTCGTTGCCGCTGCCGTGATGCTGGTGCTGAACGCGGCATACTTCGGCAGTCTGTCTATACCGCTGTGGCTGGTCGGTGGGCCGATGGGCGGGGTCTGTGCCGCCATTCTGCTGTCGTCGGGCGCAATCTATGCCGTGGTTAATGCGCCCCGCTCGCGGACCGTGCTGGCGCTGACCATTGCGCCCCAGTTCTTCTATCTCGCTGCCACCCCCGTCTTCATGTTGATTTTCGGGGCCTCGGCGGCCTTTGCCACGGCGGTCGCCATCGCCATCGCCGTCTTCATGACCTACTGCCTCAGCACCTGGCAGCGGATGGACACCTCGCGCAGATCCGAGGAGGCGGCCCGTCTGGACGCCGAACGCCGCAGGGTCGAGGCGGAACGGGTCATGGAGAGCCGGCAGGCATTCCTTGCCGCCGTCGGGCATGATTTGCGCACGCCGATCAGCGCCATTCTGGCGGGTGCCGGTGTTCTGCAGGACGGGGCGACCGACTGGACCGCGCGCAATCAGGCCCAGTTGATCACCGATGCCGGTCTGATGATGAAGTCCCTGCTGGATGACCTGCTGGATCACGCCAAAATCGAGGCGGGCGGCATGACGGTCGAGGTCAACGACTTCAACCTGCGCTCCCTGATCGCCCAGACGGCACGCCTGTGGCAGGGGCCGATCGCGTCCAAGGGTCTGAGACTGCGGATCGAGGGCGCCGCCCAGGTCCCCGCGCATGTGCGCGGCGACGCGATGCGACTGCGGCAGGTTCTGAACAACCTGATCTCGAATGCGGTGAAGTTCACCGACAGCGGCAGCATCACCCTCAAGCTTTCAGTCTGGGACGAGGAGCCGTCGGGCCACGCCGTCCTGATCGAGGTGCGTGATACCGGGCCTGGCATGACCCCTGCCCAGATCACCCGCCTGTTCCAGCCCTTCGACCAGACGGCGGAAGGCGTCAGCGCTCGCCACGGTGGGACCGGGCTGGGCCTCGCGATCAGCCGCCATCTGACCGAGCTGATGGGCGGTCGCCTGACCGCACGCAGTCAGCCGGGTGCGGGCTCCAGCTTTACCGTGGCCGTCAGCTTCCCGCGTGCCCTGTCCGACAGTCAGGACCTGCCGACGCTGGACCGCGCCGGTCACGAAGTGGTGGCGCGTGCCCTTGGCGGCCTGCCCGCGCCAGCTCCGGCGGCACCGAAACCGCGCGAGGAAGCCCAGGTCGAGCCATCAACGGTTTATTCCGAGCGTGTCGAAGCCGATCCCGTGCCCGCTCTCGATCCGGTTGAAACCGTTGAGGACGGCGGTGTTGAGGCCGAGGAGTATGACGCCCCGATGCGGGTGCTGGTGGTCGACGACCACGACATCAACCGTCGCGCCATCCAGTTGATCCTGCAGCCGCTGGGCTGTGAGGTGACGACGGCGGCGGATGGTATGGCGGCGCTCAAGGCCTGCGATGCCCAGAGCTTCGACCTGATCTTCATGGACGTGCGCATGCCCGAGCTGGACGGCCGCGAGACCACACGTCGCCTGCGCGCTTCGGACAATGCCAATGCCCAGGTGCCGGTCATCGCGGTGACCGCCGACACCAGCCCGGACGACATCACCGCCTGTGCCGATGCCGGCATGACCTATTTCGTGCCCAAGCCGATCACACCCGCCACCCTGCTGGGCGCGGTCAGTCACGTCATGAACGGTGAAACCATCGAGAGTTCGGCGTCGAGCCGGATCGAGGCCGTGGCCTAGAGCTGGCCCAGCAGGTGTTCCGCGGACGACACCTTGAACTCGCCGCCCTGCTCGATGTTGAGCTGTTCGACCACGCCGTCCTTGACCAGCATCGAATAGCGCTGCGAGCGCTCGCCCATGCCAAAGCCCTTGGCGTCCATCGTCAGGCCCACGGCGCGGGTGAACTCGCCGTTGCCGTCAGCCAGCATCAGGATCTTGTCGGCACCGTCCTGCGACTGGGCCCAGGCGCCCATGACGAAGGCGTCATTGACCGAGACGCAGGCGACGGTGTCGACGCCCTTGGCCTTTAGCGCTTCGAGGTTTTCGGCAAAGCCGGGCAGGTGGCGGGCCGAACAGGTCGGGGTGAAGGCTCCGGGCACGGCGAACAGGGCCACGGTCTTGCCATTGAAGATTTCCGAGACATTGACCGGCTTGGGCCCCTCGGAGGTGGCCTTCATCAGGGTGGCTTCAGGCAGGCGGTCACCGGTGTTGATCGTCATGGGAAAGTCTCCGCTTTGGACTGCGGCCGGTCGGGCCGTTCCTGACCAGATAGACACGCCACCGGCCCGGGCCAAGGGCCGATCCGGGAAGATGCGCGAAACTGTGCCCTTGCGCGCGGCGGGGGCAGACCCGATGATCGATCCATGGACGGCTTTTCCTCCCTCGCCGGTCGCCTGCTGATCGCCATGCCCGGCATAGATGACGACCGCTTTCGTCAGGCGGTGATCCTCGTGTGCGCCCACGGGCCTGACCACGCCATGGGCGTACGGATCGACCAGCCGCTGGTCGGGATCGACCTGTCGACGGTGCTGGAAAAGCTGGACCTGCCGCCACCGACCCAAGGCTATGAAGCCCCGGTGCTGGCCGGTGGGCCGGTCGAGCGGGAACGTGGCTTTGTCCTGCACACCGACGACTGGATTTCCGACGGCACCAGTCTGGCGTTCGGCGACGGCCTGGCCTTGACCGGCACGCGCGATGTGCTGATCGCGATGTCCGATCCGGTCACCGGCCCGCGCCGTTCGCGCCTGATGCTGGGCTACGCCGGCTGGGACGAAGGCCAGCTCGAGGCCGAGCTGACCGAGAACATCTGGCTGACCGCAGAGGCCGACACCGATATGGTGTTCGACGACGACCACGAGACCAAATGGACGCGCGCCCTGGCCGGCCTGGGGGTTGATGCCGCCCGCCTGTCCGGCACCGGCGGCCGGGCCTGAACCCTTCCCCCTTACGGAGCAACTCCATGCATCTGGCCCGCTTCCCTCGTGTGCGTCTGGCGCATCTGCCGACCCCGCTCGAGCCCCTGCCGCGCCTGTCCGAGGAACTGGGCATCGAGCTGTGGATCAAGCGCGACGACTGCACTGGGCTGGCCGGCGGCGGCAACAAGACCCGCAAGCTGGAGTTCCTGCTGGGCGATGCCATGGCGCAGGGCGCCGATACCCTGGTGACGCAAGGGGCGGTGCAGTCGAACCACGTGCGCCAGACCGCTGCGGCTGCAGCGGCTCACGGCATGGGGTGCCGCATCATTCTTGAGGAGCGGACCGGCTCAAAGGCCCAAGACTATATGGCCAACGGCAATGTGCTGCTGGACCGGCTGCTGGGCGCCGAGGTGCGCTTTGTATCAGGCGGCGCCCCCATGCCGGCCGAGCTGGAGATCGAGGCCGAGCGGGTCAAGGCGGCGGGTGGGCGCCCCTATGTTATCCCGGGCGGCGGCTCGAACCCTATTGGCGCGCTCGGCTATGTCGACTGCGCCCGCGAGATCGTGGTCCAGGCCGATGAACTGGACCTGAAGGTGGACGCCATCGTCACCGCGACGGGCAGCGCGGGCACCCAGGCCGGTCTGGCGGCGGGCCTCGCCCTCATGAACCTGCACTGGGAAGTGCGCCTGTTCGGGATCGGCGTGCGCGCGCCAAAGGACCGTCAGGAGGAGATGGTCTTCAAACTGGCCTGCGACACCGCCCGCCAGTTCGACCGCGACGGCATCGTCTATCGCGAATGTATCCACGCCAATTGCGACTATGTCGGTGAGGGATATGGCCTGGTCGATCAGGGGGTCATCGACGCCCTGAAATTGGCGGCGCGCACTGAAGGCCTGCTGCTTGACCCGGTCTATTCGGGCAAGGCGATGAAGGGGCTGATCGACCTGTGCCGCAAGGGCTTCTTCGAGGCTGGCGATACCGTAGTCTTCCTGCACACCGGCGGCGCGCAGGCGCTGGCCGGATACGAAAGTGTGGTGGGGTCGGGGCTGTAGCGGCTAGCGATCCAGCAAGGTTCGCACCTTGGTGGCCAGCTCTGCATAGCTGAACGGCTTGGTGATCAGATTGACCCCCGGGTCCAACTGCCCGTTGTGGACAATGGCGTTGCGGGTGTAGCCCGTGGTGAAAAGCACCTTCAGTCCGGGGCGACGGCGAACAGCCTCGTCGGCCAGCTGCCGTCCGTTGAGACCTTCCGGCATCACGACGTCGGTGAACAGCAGCGCTACGTCATTATTCGCCTGAAGGGTGTCGAGGGCGGCGCGTCCGTGCGCGGCATCGAGGACATGATAGCCGAGCTCGCGCAGGATACCGACGCTGTGACTGCGCAGATCATCGTGATCTTCCACCACCAGAATGGTTTCAGACCCGCCGTGAGATGCCGTCACGGTGGCCGCTTCTTCGGCCTGCAGGGTGCCGCCGACGAGGCGCGGCAGATAGACCTTTACCGTCGTCCCGACGCCCAGTTCACTGTAGACCCGGATGTGCCCACCCGACTGTCTTACAAAGCCGTAGACCTGGCTCAATCCAAGCCCTGTTCCCTTGCCGGCTTCCTTGGTCGTGAAGAAGGGCTCAAAGACCTGACGCGCGGTCGCTTCGTCCATCCCGCTGCCGGTGTCCGTGACGGATAGCAGCACGTACTGGCCGGGCGCTACTGGCTCCGGGATCGAGGCAACGTATGCTTCGTCGAGGGAGGCATTGGTCGTTTCGATCGTCAGCCGTCCGCCGTGGGGCATGGCGTCCCGCGCATTGACGGCGAGATTGACCAGAACGTTCTCAAGCTCGGCGCAGTCGACGTGGGTCAACCACAGTCCGGCCCCCGTCACCGTTTCAAACTCGACCGTCTCGCCCAGCGTCCGCTGCAGGAGGTCGGCCAGACCGGTCACCAGGCGTCCCGTATCGACCGGGCGCGGATCCAACGGCTGGCGACGCGCAAACGCCAGTAGTCGCGACGTCAGGGTCGCTGCCCGCTGCGCGCCATGGGTCGCCATCGCCACGGACCGTTCGATCTTCTGCATCGCCTCGACAGACAGATCAGGGGTAAGATTTCGGGTGACCGATTCCAGACCGCCGATGATTACGGTCAGGAGGTTGTTGAAGTCGTGCGCGACGCCGCCCGTGAGCTGGCCAACCGCCTCCATTTTCTGGGCTTGCCGGAGCGCTTCCTCCGTCTTCAAGCGCTCGGCGACCGCATTGGCCACCCGCTCTTCAAGCGTGAGGTTCAATTGCTGCAACTCTTCAGACATGCTCACGGCCTCCCGCCGGGCCTCGAGCAGTTGCCGTTCATAACTCCGTCGGTCCGTCGCATTGAAGACGGTGATGAGTATCCGGTGTGAGCCGTCCGGGGCAGAACGCTCGGCGGCGTTGACGAGCACCGGCAGCGGGTCACGGTCCTTCCGCGCCATGTCCAGCGCAACTTCATGGAAGAAGCCCTGCATCCGCAGAAGGGGGGCGAAGTGGGTCTCGTAGTAGATTTTTCCGGCGATACTGAGGAGCCCGGAAAAACGTTGTCCTTTAATCGCGTCAGGTGCTTGCTCGAGCCAGCTTGCGAGAGTCTGGTTCACCCGCTGCACAGTTCCGGCTTCGTCGAGCACGGCATACCCACAGGGCGCGCATTCGAAGATGTCCCGAAGGTCGATCTCGTTCACATCCCACCCCGCTGTGGCCACCCCCTCAGACAAAAGCCTGGATCGCCTCAATGGTTTCTTCGGGCGCGCTGAGATTCGGGCAGTGTCCCGTCGCCTTCATCAGAACGAGTTCGCTGTCAGGGAGTGACCGGTGCACATATTGCCCGACGCACTCCGGCGCGATGACGTCATCCGAGCACTGCAGGATAAGCGTCCGGACCGGAAACCCCGCAAGATCCGCGCGATTGTCCGATAGGAAGGTCGTCCGGGCGAAATGTTTGGCGATCTCGGGGTCGGTACGGCAGAAGCTGTTGGTCAGTTCGCCGGCCAGGTCGGGCCGGTCTGCATTTCCCATGATCACTGGCGCCATGGCTTGCGACCAGCCCATGTGATTGCTGTCGAGGAAATCGAGCAACTCGTGAATCTGCGCTTCGGAAAAACCGCCGACGTATCCGGAGGCTGGCTCGTCGATGTAGCGCGGCGAGGGGCCGACCATCACGAGTTCAGAGAACAGGTGTGGCGCCTGCCGGGCGGCCAGAAGGCCGATCATCCCGCTCACCGAATGACCTACGAACACGGCGTCCCGCAGGCTCAACTCCTCGGCAAGCTGCACCACATCTTCCGCGTAGCCCTCCAGCTTCGAATATTTGTCGGGATCAAAGGCGTCGAGGTCTGATCCGCCCGCACCCATCAGGTCGAACAGCACGACCCTGAAACGGTCCTCGAAGGCCGGGGTGACGAAGCGCCACATGTTCTGGTCGCACCCGAACCCGTGCGCGAACATCATGGACCGCTGTCCCGACCCACGGAGCTTCACATTGTGCCGTTCAGAGACCGTCATTCCCGACTTTCCTTACTGCGAAATCTCCAGATACTCCTTCTGGACGGACAGGCTGCACGCACAAATCAGCCCGCCCCCGCCGCGACCTGCATCATCACCAGGCCGGTGAACCAGGCCGCCGCTGTGCCGATGATATAGCCGACCACGGCCAAAAGCACGCCGACCGGGGCGAGCGACGGGTGGAAGGCGGCGGCCGCCACCGGGGCCGAGGCCGCGCCGCCGATATTGGCCATGGAGCCGACGCCGAGGAAGAAGCTGGGCGAGCGGATCAGGAAGGCCATGGCGAACATCAGGGCCACGTGGATCAGCATCCAGACGCCGCCGATCAGGAAATAGACCGGGCTGTCGAGAATGGCCCCAATGTTCATATTCAGGCCGACGGTCGCCACCAGCACATAGACGAACACCGAGCCGACCTTGGCCGCGCCCGGCCCCTGAAGCTTGCGCGCCGGGGTGAAGGACAGCAGCACGCCGATCACGGTGGCGATCAGCACCAGCCAGAAGAAGCTGGAATCCAGCGACAGCCGCTGGGCCATCGGCCAGGTCGCGCTGAACCAGCCGGCCAGGGGATCAGCGATGGCGTGTGACAGGCCGACCGCGCCGAACCCGACCGCCAGGATGAAAATCAGATCCTTCAGCAGGGGGATGCGGGCGTGCTCGGCCTCATAGGCTTCGGCCTTGTGGCGCACCCGGTCGACGGCGGTGGTGTCGGCCCGGAACAGGGTGTCGAACATGCGCTGGTTGGCCGCGATGAACAGGACGACCGCCATCCAGATATTGGCGACGATCACATCGACGGCGATCCAGATCGAGAAGGTGTCGGGGCCCGCGCCATAGATCTCATAGAGGGCGGTCTGATTGGCCGACCCGCCGATCCAGCTGCCGGCGACCGTCGCCATGCCGCGCCAGATCGCTTCGGGGCCTGCGCCCATCAGCTCGGGCGCAACCCAGCTGGTCAGCAACAGGGCGACCGGTCCGCCGATCATGACGCCGACGGTGCCGGTCAGGAACATGATCAGCGCCTTGGGCCCGAGGCCAAACACGGCGGGCAGGTCAGCCGAGACCGTCAGCAGCACCAGCGCCGCCGGCAACAGGTAGCGCGAGGCGATGTAGTAGAGCTGCGACTGCTCGGGATCGACCACGCCGAAGGTGGTCAGCAGGGACGGCAGGAAATAGCAGAGCAGCAGGGCCGGGATGACGGTGAAGAAGCGCTGCACCCAGACGTTCTGGCGGCTGGACGCCCAGAAGACGCCCCCGAGGATGACGGCCAGCAGGCCCAGCACCACAGCGTCATTGTTGATCAGCGCAGTGCTGGCAGGCTCTTCGATCGGCATGGTCATCTCCCTCGTCCCCGGGGCATAAGGGCGAGGTCGGAGCGATTTGGCAAGCGGCGAGCGGGAGCGACGGATGAAGGTGCTGGGGGTTCTGGGCGGAATGGGGCCGGCGGCGACGGTCGCCTTTCTGGCACGGCTGCAGGCCCTGACGCCCGCGACCTGCGACGAGGATCACATCCGCGTGCTGATGGATATGAACCCGCAGGTGCCCAATCGCCACCGCGACGAGCCGGGCGCAAAGCGGGTGCTGGGCGAGATGGCGGCGCGGCTGCGCGATGCGGGGGCGGACGTCCTGGCCATGCCCTGCAACACGGCCCACGCCCATGCCGATGCCATTCGAGCCGGCGGCCTGCCCTTCATCGACATGGTGGCCGAGACAGCAGCCGAGGCCGCGCGCGGCGGCGCCAGACGGATCGGCGTGCTGGCGACGCCGGGCGGCGATGCCCTTTATGCCACGGCGCTCGAGGCGCTCGGGGTCGAGCCCGTGCGACTGGACACGGCCGGGCGGCGCACGTTTCTGGAGGCAGTGTTTCAGGTCAAGGCCGGCGATGTGGGCGCGGGGCCGCAAGGCCTGATGCGCGGTCTGGCCGCCGGTCTGGTCGAGACCGGCGCGGAGGTGGTGATAGGCGGCTGCACCGAGGTGCCCCTGCTGATCGCAGCCGGGGACGTCGCCGTGCCGCTGGTGGACTCCGCCGAGGTGCTGGCCGCCACCTGTGTCCGGATATGCCGCGCGGACGTTGCCACGGATGCCGACGCGCGGCAGGGGTAGACGGATGAGCCCGACCCCCCTGATCATCGATTGCGACCCCGGCGTGGACGATGCCGTGGCGCTGCTGACCGCCTTTGGAACGCCCGCGCTGGAGCTGCTGGCCGTCACCACAGTGGGCGGCAATGTGCCGGTCGACAGGACCGCACGGAACGCCCGCATCCTGCGCCAGATTGCGGGACGGGAGGATGTGCCGGTCTTCATGGGGGCGGATCGTCCGCTGCGGCGTGAGCCCATGGGCGCGGGCGAGTTTCACGGGGCCGAGGGGCTGGGCGACATGATCCCGTTTGAGCCGGAGGCCGATTGTGCACCGGGTGGGGCGGTCGAGGCCATCGTCGAGATCGTCATGACGCGACCGGCGAAGGCGGTGTCTATGGCGTTGCTGGGTCCGCTGACCAATTTGGCCTTGGCACTTCGGGCCGAAACACGGCTGGCGGAGCACCTGGGACCGGTGGCGGTGATGGGCGGAGCGCGGGCCGAGGGTGGCAACATCACGGCCTCGGCCGAGTTCAACGTCTGGGCCGATCCGGAGGCGGCGGCCGAGGTAGTGGGCAGCGCCTGTGACGTCATGCTGTTCGGGCTGGACGTGACCCATCAGGTGCGGGCGACCGAGGCGCGGATTGCGGCGCTGGAGGCCCTCGGCACGGACCCGTCGCAGGCGGCGGCCTCGATGATGCGGTTTTCGCAGCGGATCGAGCGCGAGATCGTCGGCTGGGAGGCCCCGCCCGTGCATGACCTCTGCCCCGTGGCCTGGATGGTCCGGCCCGAGCTGTTCACCCTCAGGCCCTGCCACATCGCGGTCGAGACGATCAGCGACCTGACCCGGGGCCATACGGCGGTCGAGTTCCGCGAGGGTGTGGTCGGGCCGCTGCGGCACCGCTGGGCCGACAGGGTGGATGCGGACGGGGTGTTTGCCCTGCTGACGGAGGCGGTGCGATGAGGATCACGGTGGTCGGGTCGATCAATGTCGACATGGTGGCGACGGCGCCGTCCCTGCCGCGAGCGGGCGAGACGGTCACCGGGGCCATTCTGGCACGCCACCCGGGGGGCAAGGGCGCCAACCAGGCGCTGGCGGCGCGGCGGCTGGGGGCTGAGGTCGCCCTGATCGGGGCGGTCGGCGAAGGCCCGCTGTCGGACGAGGCGCTGGTCTTGCTGGAAGAGGCGGGGGTGGACCTCAAGGGCGTCGGCAGCGCCGAGGGTACGCCGACCGGGGTGGCCCTGATCGCGGTCGATCCCTCGGGCGAGAATCAGATCGTGGTGGCCTCGGGCGCCAACGATCAGGTGCGCCCCGAGCACCTTCCGGCGCGGATCGAGGACCCCCTGATCGTGCAACTGGAACTGCCCGTCGAGACAGTCGAGGCGGCGGTCGGGCGGGCCACCGGCTTCGTCTGCGCCAATCTCGCCCCGGCGCGACCGGTGTCGGAAGCCCTGCTGCGGCGCTGCGACCTGATCGTGGTCAATGAGACCGAAGCGGCCTTCTACGGCGACGCCCTGCATTCGGGTGGTGGGCAGGTGGTCATCACCCGGGGCGCCGAAGGGGCCAGCCTGTACAAGCGCGGGGCAGTCGTGGCCGAGGTGGGCGCGCCGCTGGTCGAGGCGGTCGATGCAACGGGCGCCGGCGATGCCTTTGTCGGGGCGATCACCGTGGCGTTTCTGGAAGGTCAGGCGGTGGAATCGGCGCTCCGGTTCGCCTGTGCGGCGGGGGCTCTTGCGGCCACCGTGGCAGGAGCCCAGCCATCTCTGCCGATACGTGATCAGGTCGAGGCCCTGCTGGATCTGCGCACGGTCCGGTGAACGGTCGGGCGGCTGGGGGGTTGAGTCTGCTGAACCCAACCGAGGAGGATCCCCATGACCGACGCCGCCCAGAAGGCAGAAGCCGAAAAGGCCCTGAAGCTGAAATCCGAAGCTACCCCGCCGCCGCATCCCGATCCCGGCCAGACCGCCGATGAAGGTATGCAGCCGGGCGAGAGCAGCGGTGCACCCATGGGCGCCCTGAATGCCGAGGGCCACCGGCCGGTGTTGGAGCGCTCCCGCAAGGTCAGATAACCGATCCGTAATTTGGATCGGGTGGGTCGGGCGCCTAGAAGGGCGCCATGATACAGTACGATTACGACCGTGCGCTTGCTGATGCACGGGCCCAACTGGCCGAGGGATCGGCCGCTGAAGCCCGCGACATCGTCCGTTCCCTGATCGACGCCGGGCATGTGACCGCCGCCGTCGAGGGGTGCCTGGCCCAGGCCTTGCTGAAAACGGGCGATGACGCAGGGGCTGAAGCAGCCGCTGACCGCGCCCTGTCACTGGACGTCCGCGAATCCCGGGCCCTGTGCGTCAAGGGCGATATCCTGAGTGCGCGGGGCGACCTGCGAGACGCCAACGCCTATTACGGCGGGCTGATGCGGGTGCTGGAGGGCGCGCCGTCTCTGGATGCGGACCTGAGGGAGGGCCTGACCCGGGCACGGGCGCTCCGGCAGCGCGTGACCGGTGACATGTTGCAGACCCTGCAGGGGGAACTGCAGGGGGCGGGCTTCAACGAGGAACGCTCGCACCCCAGATTCCGGCACGCGCTGGACCTCGCCCTGGGTCGCAAGGCCCTCTACATGCCGCAGCCCAAGGCGTTTTACTATCCGGAGCTGCCGGCCTCACAGTTCTATCCGCGTTCGGACTTTCCCTGGCTGGACGAGGTCGAGGCGGCGACGGACCTGATGCTGGGCGAGCTTAACAGTGTGCTGGGGCAGGAGAACGAGTCCTTCGCCCCCTATGTCCAGACCATGCCGAACATGCCGAAGCGGCCCGGCGATCTGCTGATCGACAGCATGGACTGGAGCGCCTGCTTCCTGTGGCGGGACGGTCAGGAAACGGCCTATGCCGCCCGCTGCCCGCAGACAATGGCGGCGCTGGCCGATGCGCCGCTGTGCCGGATCAGGGGCCGGTCGCCGCAGGTGATGTTCTCGCAGCTCAAGGCGGGCGCGCGCATCCCGCCGCACCACGGCTATGTCAACACGCGGCTGGTCTGCCACGTGCCGCTGATCGTGCCGGAGGGCTGCTGGTTCCGGGTCGGCAATGAGACCCGTTCATGGAAGCGCGGCGAGGCCTGGGTGTTCGACGACACGATCGAGCATGAGGCGGCCAACGACAGTCCATCGGACCGGGTCATCCTGATCTTCGACATCTGGCACCCGGCCCTGTCGGAAGAAGAGCGCCATCTGGTGGGCACCCTGCTGGAAGCTATGGACGCCTATTCGCCCAACCCTGCGACCTGGGAATAGGCGTCAGAGGGTGACCACCAGCCGGGCAACGGAGCCTTCGGCCAGCCGGTCGAAGCCTTCGTTGATCTGGTCCAGCGCGAGGGTGCCGCTCATCAGCCGGTCGACCGGCAGGCGGCCCTCGCGGAACAGGGCGACATAGCGGGGCAGGTCGCGCGAGGGCACGCAGGTGCCGATATAGCTGCCCTTGAGGGTCCGCTCCTCACCCACCAGTCCGACGATATTGACCGGCAGGGTTGCGTGGGGGGGCGGTAGACCGGCCGTCACGGTCGTCCCGCCCCGGCGGGTCATCTTCCAGGCGGCCTCGAGCGCGCGCGCAGAGCCGGCCATTTCGATGGCGACCTCGGCGCCGCCCCGGGTGAGGGCGCGGACCTGATCGACCGCATCGGCATCGGCGGCATTGACCGTGTGCACCGGGCCGAGGGTGCGGGCCAGGGCCAGCTTGTCCTCGCTGAGGTCGACCGCCACGACGGGCGAGGCCCCACAGGCCAGCGCCCCCAGCACCGACGCAAGCCCCACACCGCCCAGACCCACCACAACCACCGACTGCCCCGGCCGGACGCCTGCGGTGTTCACCACCGCGCCGACGCCGGTCAGCACGGCACAGCCGAACAGGGCGGCCTGATCGAAGGGCAGGGCCGGGTCGATGCGGACGAGGGATCGCCGGGAGACCACGGCGCGCTCGGCAAAGGCCGAACAGCCCAGATGGTGATGGAGCGTCTCGCCGTCCGCGTGGATGCGGTGGGCGCCGGTCAGCAGCTCGCCCTGACCATTGGCGGCAGCCCCCGGCTCGCACAGGGCCGGTCGGCCCTCGGCGCAGGGCGCACAGTGACCGCAGGAGGGCATGAAGACCATGACCACAGGGTCGCCGACGGCCAGATCGTCGACGCCTTCGCCCAGCACCTCGACCTCGCCGGCCGCCTCATGCCCCAGCGCCATGGGCAGGGGGCGGGGCCGGTCGCCGTTGATGACGCTGAGGTCCGAATGACACAGGCCGGCCGCACGGATGCGCACCTGAACCTCGCCCGGTCCGGGAGGGTCGAGGGTCACCGTCTCGATCGAGAGCGGACGGCTGTCGGCATAGGGGCGGGCGGCCCCCATGCTGCGGAGAACGGCGGCGCGGGTTTTCATACTCGCATGCGAGACGCCTTGACGCGGCGTCCGTCAAGCCCGAGCGTTCCCTCAACGATAAGCGGGAGGTTACGGGTGACAGGCACGATTGAGCGGACTCGGCGCGAGGACTACAAGCGGTTTCAGGCCATCTCCACGCGGTGGATGGACAATGACGTCTACGGCCATGTGAACAATGTCGTCTATTATTCCTGGTTCGATACGGCGGTGAATCGGCTGCTGGTCGTCAATGGCCTGCTGGATATCCACGAGGGCTCGGTCATCGGTCTGGTGGCCGAGACGGGCTGTCGCTACTTCTCGCCGACGGCCTTTCCGGACGAGATCCAGGCCGGCGTTCGCGTGGCCCATGTCGGGACCAGTTCGGTGCGCTATGAGATCGGCCTGTTCCGCAACAAGGAAGACGAGGCCGCCGCCGTCGGCCACTTTGTCCACGTCTATGTCGACCGCGAGACCAAGCGCCCGGTGCCGGTAGACGACAAGATGCGCGGCTTCCTCGAAGGCCTTCGCAGCTAGGTCGCGTGCTCATCAGCGATCCGCGATGCCTCCTAAAAGGAGACTCGCGGAACGTCCGCTATGGGTGGCGGGCGTTGCCTTGCCGCTCGTAAGCGGGCCCCGGCAATGGCGGTTTATGGGTACGCGCCCTGGCCCATCGCGCGGGCATGGGTGACAAGCGCGCCGCGCCGGGCTATGCGGCGCGCCTCACATTCCATCCCGCGACTGCCGAGACGACGACCATGGCCGGCCATTCCAAATTCAAGAACATCATGCATCGCAAGGGCCGCGCCGATGCGCAGCGGTCCAAGCTGTTCTCCAAGCTGTCGCGCGACATCACCGTGGCGGCCAAGTCGGGCCTGCCGGATCCGGCCATGAACCCGCGCCTGCGCCTGGCGGTCAATAACGCCAAGGCCGAAAGCCTGCCCAAGGACGTGATCCAGCGGGCCATCAACAAGGCCTCGTCCGGCGACGTCGATACGATGGAAGAGGTCCGCTATGAGGGCCGCGGCCCCGGCGGCGTCGGCATCATCGTCGAGGCCCTGACCGACAATCGCAACCGCGCGGCCTCGAACATCGGCACGGCCTTCAAGAAGAACGGCGGCGCCCTGGGTGAAATGAACTCGGTCGCCTTCATGTGGGACCGGGTCGGCAAGATCACCTATGCGGCCGAGGCGGGCAGCGAGGATGCCGTCATGGAAGCCGCCATCGAGGCCGGCGCCCAGGACGTCGAAAGCGATCTGGAAAAGCCCGACATCTATGAGGAGGCTCCCGGCCACACCATCTGGACCGCCTTCGAGGACCTGAACGAGGTGGCCGAGGCCATGTCGAAGATCCTGGGCGATCCGAAATCGACGGCCATCGTCTGGAAGCCCCAGTCGCTGGTGCCGGTCACCGGCGAGGCCGTCGGCACGCTGATGAAGCTGCTGGACGCGCTGGACGCCGAGGATGATGTCTCGAGCGTCTATTCGAACGAGGACATCTCGGACGAGGACGCGGCGCAGTACGCGGGCTGACCGGAACATCCGGGCGGCCTCAAGGGTTGGTCAGGGCGAACCGCAACGCTTTGACCCGAGGGCCCCATGGATATCTGCCAGCTGATTCTGGATGACCACGCCGAACAACGTCGCCTGTTCGGGCTGATTGAACAGATCGACCCCGAAAACACCGACGCCCTGTCGGCGGTCTGGGGGCGGCTGGCCGCCTTCCTTGATGCCCATGCCGAGGCCGAGGAGCGCCACTTCTATCCCGACCTGCTGAAGAAGGGCGAGGGCGCCAATGACGCCGACGACGGCACGGTCGAGGGCGAGACCGAGGACGCCATCACCGACCACAACAAGCTGCGCGATGCGGTGAAGGCCGTCGACAAGCACAAGGTCGGCAGCCCCGCGTGGATCGACGCCGTGGGCGAGGCCAATGTCGTCAACTCCAAACACATGGGCGAGGAGGAGCGTCAGGGCCTGACCGACTTCCGCCGGAATGTGTCGCTGAAGGACCGCCACGATCTGGGCGTGAAATATGCCGCCTTTCAGGCGCAGCACATCACCGGGGTCAAGCCGGTCAACAAGGACGTCGACGCCTATATCGAGAAGCACAGCTGATGCGGGACTCCGCCCATGGCTGACCTGCTGTCCACCTATGGCCTGCCGCTTGTCAGTGCCCTTGTCGCGGGCGCCCTGATCGGGCTTGAGCGGGAATGGCGCGGCCGGGCGGCGGGCTTTCGCACCCATATTCTGGTCTGCCTGTCCTCGACCCTGCTGATGCTGGCCTCGACCTCCCAGGGGGCGTGGATGTTCTCGGTCCTTCCGGATCAGCAGGTGATCGCCGACCCGACCCGCATGGCACACGGCGTGCTGACCGGGATCGGCTTCCTCTGCGCCGGGGTGATCTTCCGGGCGGGCTTCTCCATCCACGGGCTGACGACGGCGGCGTCGCTCTGGACAGTGTCGGCGCTCGGCATCCTGTTCGGCGCGGGCCTGTTCTGGCTGGGCTGGGCGGGTGCGCTGGCGACGCTGGCGGTGCTGGCCGCGCTGAAACTCATCAGCCGACGGGTGCCTGACCGCACCGTGGTGGATGTCGAGGTCCGCTGGCCGAGCATGGCCTCAGGCACGGCAGACGCTGTCGAAGCGGCGCTCACCGCCGGGGATGCAGGCCTGAAACGGGTCCGGCTGGAACTGATCGAGAACGGTCAGCTGTGCCGCCAGAGCTGGCGGCTGACGGTCCGCTCGCGCGACCTGGCGGCGCTGGCGGGACGCATCCAGGCCGTCCCGGGCGTGACCGGCTACGATCTGGCGCCACGGGACGACTGAGCTCGACCCGCATCGGTTCATTGCCCGCTAACCCTCTTTCGGGCACATAGAACGGATGGCGAACGAACCGACTCGCATTCTGGGGCTGGACCCGGGCCTGCGGCGCACCGGATGGGGTGTCGTGGTGGCCGAGGGGTCGCGCCTGCGCTGGATCGCGCACGGGGTGGTCATGCCGCCCGAGCGGGCCCCGTTCAGCGAGCGTTTGCTGCACCTTCTCGAGGCTGTCGGCGAGATCTGTGCAGCCCACAGCTGTGACGAGGCGGCCATCGAGGAGGTGTTCGTCAATATGAATCCGGCCTCGACGCTGAAGCTGGGCCATGCGCGGGCGGCGGTCATGCTGGCCCCGGCGCGGTGTGGCCTGAGCGTCGCCGAATATGCGCCGAACCTGATCAAGAAGGCGGTGGTCGGGGCTGGCCACGCCGACAAGAGCCAGATCGCCTTCATGGTCAAACGGCTGTTGCCGGCGGCGGGCGATGTGACGGCGGATGCCGCCGATGCCCTGGCGGTCGCCATCACCCACGCCCAGTTGCGCAAGCGGGCCCTGCTGGCGGGGGCGGCATGATCGGCAGACTGCGCGGGGTGCTGGCGGAGGTCGAGACCGACCACTGTCTGATCGACTGTATGGGGGTGGGCTATGGCGTGACCTGCGGGGCGCGGACGCTTGGGCGGATGCCGGCGCCGGGCGATGAGGTGACGCTGCACATCGAGAGCAGCTGGTCCGCCGAGAACGGACCCCGTCTGTACGGCTTTCTGGCCCGGGATGAGCGGGAGGCCTTTCGCACCCTGACCGGAATCCAGGGCGTGGGGCCCAAGGCAGCCCTGTCGGTGCTGGATGTGCTGCCGCCCGGTGAGCTGGCGGCCGCCGTCGCCCGCGAGGACAAGGCCGCCGTGGCGCGCGCCAATGGCGTGGGGCCGAAGCTGGCCCTGCGGATCGTCACCGAACTGAAGGGCAAGCCGCTGGGCACCGGAGGTCTGGCGGTCGGCGCCGGCGTCGGACCCGTTGCCGCGACGCCGGCCGCCCCATCCCTGACCGGCGAGGCCGTGGCGGCCCTGCTGGGGCTGGGTGTGGTCGAGGTCAATGCCCGCCGCGCCGTGGATCAGGCCCTGATCCGACTGGGTGAGGACGCCGACCTGTCGGCCGTCATCCGGGCCGCACTGCAGGAGCTGGGGCGATGACCGACGAGCGGATCATCTCGGCCGATGCCACGCCCGGCGAAACCTATGACCGTGCGTTGCGACCGCAGACGCTGGACGAGTTCGTCGGGCAGGCCCAGGCCAAGGGCAATCTGAAGGTCTTTATCGACGCGGCGCGGGGGCGGGGCGAGTCGCTGGACCATGTGCTGCTGTTCGGACCGCCCGGTCTGGGCAAGACGACGCTGGCGCAGATCGTGGCGCGGGAGCTGGGCGTGGGCTTTCGCGCGACCTCGGGGCCGATTTTGGCCAAGGCGGGAGATCTTGCCGCCATCCTGACCAATCTGGAACCGCGCGATGTGCTGTTCATCGACGAGATTCACCGGCTGAACCCCGCGGTCGAGGAAATCCTGTATCCGGCCATGGAAGACCACGTGCTGGACCTGATCATCGGCGAGGGGCCGTCGGCGCGCTCGGTGCGGATCGATCTGGCGCCCTTCACCCTTGTGGGGGCGACGACGCGGGCGGGCCTGCTGGCCACGCCGCTGCGCGACCGGTTCGGCATTCCGCTCAGGCTCGAGTTCTACAGCCCCGACGAACTGGTAAAGGTCATTCTGGGGGCTGCGCGCAAGATGGGCGCCGCCATGGCCGAGGACGGCGCGCGCGAGATCGCCACCCGGGCCCGGGGCACGCCGCGTGTGGCCGGACGGCTGCTGCGTCGCGTGCGGGACTTTGCCGATGCCGAGGGCGCGGCCACCATCGACCGGCTGGTCGCGGCCCGGGCCCTGTCGCGGCTGGAGGTCGACGAGGCCGGACTGGACAGTCTCGACCGGCGCTTCCTGAAGGCCCTGATCGAAAACTATGGCGGCGGGCCGGTGGGAATGGACACCCTTGCGGCCGCCATCGCCGAGGCGCGCGATGCGGTCGAGGATGTGATCGAGCCCTATCTGTTGCAGCAGGGCTTTATCCAGCGCACGCCGCGCGGACGCATGGCCTGTGCGAAGGCCTATGCCCACCTGGGTCTGGCCGAGCCGCCGCGTCCGCCAGAGCAGGGCGGGCTGTTCGGCGGTAATTAGGGCGCGACCCTTCACCCGGGGGACGAACGCCTGCATGCTCGGCCCAGGGAGGCGGCATGGCGCGGCGCATAAAGGTGAACAGAGTGCTTGCGGTGCTGGGCGGCGCGGTGGTGCTGTTGGGGGCCGTGGTTCTGTGGCGCGTGGTCGATACCGGTGGCTTTGAGCGCGAGCCGGTGGTCGAGCGGGTGCGGGGGCAGCTGGCGGACTATGATGCGTCGCTCGCGCTTTTCGATATGATCGACGGGCGGACGCCCGGGGTGGTGTGCGGTTACGCCGGGACGCCCGGCGACCGGGCCAGCGCCGTGCGGTTCGTGGCCCGGCCCAATCGCCTGCTGACCAGCGCCGACCCTTTGCCCGGTGAGTTTCGCGACCAGATCGAGGTGGAATGCCCCGGCTATTTCGCGACGGTCCCCCTTGCGGGAGGCGCAGGATGAGCGACCAACCGACCGCCGGGCGCTTTGACGGGCGTGAGCACATCCTGCCGGTGCGCATCTATTACGAGGACACCGACTTCACCGGTCTGGTCTACCACGGCGCCTATGTACGGTTTTTCGAACGGGGACGGTCGGATTTCCTGAGGGCGGCGGGGATCGGCCATGCGGAGCTGCTGGACGGGGAGCGGCCGCTGGCCTTTGTCGTGTCGAAGATGTCGCTGGAGTTTGTGCGGCCCGCCCGGATCGATGACGCGCTTCAGGTGATCACCACCTATGACACGATGCGGGGGCCGCGCCTGCAGATCGCCCAGCGGATCGAGCGGGCCGGAGAGGTGCTGTGCCGGGCCGGGGTCGAGGCCGTCTGCATCCGCCCGGATGGCCGCCCCACACGCCCGACGCCGGCCCTGATCGCTGCCGTTCAGCCCTGGCTTTCGCCCTTGCCGGTTGCAGGGGGATGACGCCGGGCGCCCGGCCCGCTAATCCGCCATCAAATGGTCACGCCTTGACGCTGCAAAGGGCGTGACGCTGTTCCCAGGATCGATCCATGACCGTGCCCGCCGAAGCCTCCCTGCTGAACCCCGTGGAATTGTTCATGGCCGCCGACTGGGTCGTCAAGGCCGTGATGGTCGGCCTGGCCGTCGCCTCGATCTGGTCGTGGGCGATCATCATCGACAAGCTGTTCCGGTTCGCGGCGCTGAAGCGGCAGGCCGACCAGTTTGAGAAGGCCATCTCGTCCGGGCGGTCGCTTGAGGAGATCGCGCACCAGGCGGGGCCCAATCCCGATCCGATCCTGCCGCGCATGCTGGTGGCCGCGGTCACCGACTGGCGCGAGGCCCGCGCCCGCCAGACGCTGAGCGAGGCCCAGAGCCATCTGCTGATCTCGCGCATCGACCGGGCACTGGACAGTCTGATTGCGCGGGAAAGCCAGCGGATCGAGACCGGTCTGGGTGTGCTGTCGGTGGTCGCCACCTCCAGCCCCTTCATCGGCCTGTTCGGCACGGTCTGGGGTATCATGAACGCCTTTGATGCCATCGCTTCGGCCGGGAACACCAATCTGACGACGGTCGCGCCGGCCATCGCCGAGGCCCTGTTCGCCACCGCCATCGGTCTGGCGGCGGCCATTCCGGCCTATATCGCCTACAACGCCTTCTCCATCGAGGCGGGCAAGTTCGCCGGTCGGCTGGAGAGCTTCGCCGACGACCTGCAGGCCGCCATTGCCCGCCGGCTGGGCACCGGTTCTCCGGCCCCGGCCGCCCCTCCGTCGCGGGAGCTCTGAACCATGGCCATGGGAGGACCCGGCGGAGGCGGCCATGTGCGGGGTCGCAGACGCCCTCGCAAACGCCCGCTCAGCGAAATCAACGTCACGCCGCTGGTCGATGTGATGCTGGTGCTGCTGATCATCTTCATGATCTCGGCGCCGCTGCTGACAGTGGCGGTGCCCGTCGACCTGCCCGAGACCGAGGCCAGCGCGGTTGAGTCCACGCAGGAACCGGTGACCGTCTCGATCAACTCGGCCGGCACAATCTTTGTCGGCGAGCGGGAGGTGGCGTTCGATACGCTGATTGCGGCCGTGCTGGACGACGGCGGGTCGGATGCCCGTGAGCGGCCGCTGTTCCTGAGGGCCGACGCGAAGGTGCCTTATGAATCCGTGGCGCGGGTCATGGCGCGACTGTCGACCAATGGCTTCGCCAAGCTGAACCTGATCACCGACACGGCGGGGAATGCGGCAGAGGCCGAACCGGTCGAGGGCGACCTCTGAGCCATGGCGAACGGCGCTCCTTCCTTCCTCGGATCGGTCCTGCTGCACGCAGGAGTGATCGGCCTGGCCCTGATCGCCTGGCCGAAGGAGGCGGATGCCCCGCGCGAGATGATGGGGTCGGTGCCGGTCTCGATCGTGTCGGATGTCACCGTGCTGGCCGCCGCGCCGGACAACCCCGCCGACGAGCTGATCACCGAGGACGGATCCAGTTCGCCCGAAGCACCGGCCGAGGTGCTGCCCGAACCGGTCACCGAGACGCCGCCGACGCCCCGGCCTGATCCGGCGCCGCGTCCGACCCCCCGGCCCCAGCCGGAGCAACCCCGCACACCGCCGCGCCAGCAACCGTCGCCCCCCCAGCGCCCGACGCCCCCGCGCGAGGAGCCGGGCCTGAACCTCGGCGAACTGTCGGAAAGGCCGCAACGGGGCAACACGCGCGGGCGTCCCTCAACAGGCGACAGCGGCGCAGGACAGGCACCGCGGGCGATGGGGCGGGCGGATCTTCAGTCGGTCGGCGCGCAGGTGACCCCGCACTGGAATCCGCCGTGTCATCTCCCCGGGATCGAGGATGTTTCCCTGAGCGTCCAGGTTCGGATGTCCGAAGACGGTCGCCTGATTGGATCACCGCGTGTCCGCAACCCCCGAAGCGATGCCACGGGTCGGGCCGCGTCCGACAGCATCCTCCGCGCCATTCGCATCCCGCCGCGCTACCGGATGCCGGCGGGCTATGAGGAGCAGGATTTCATCCTCACCTTCCCGCTGGACCAAGCCTGTCGCAACCGCTGAAGCGTCGGGCCGTTGCTCTCGCGATGTTCAGGCTTCGTCAGGACGTCATGATCAAAGATGACAATCGCGTGCGCGGCGCGACGGCGGCCTGAAAGTCGCCTCAATCGCGCACATGGTGGCGATGAGGCATACGGTGGCGCTAGACTGGCGCTGCCCCGGTACTGAGTTCGGAGGAACGCATGGGTTTCAAGCGGCGACTGTCATCGGGAACAGGGATCGGGGCGACGCTTGGCCTTGGACTGGCGCTGGCTATGGGCGCACCCCAGGCTGCGCTGGCGCAGGAACCGGCTCCGCTTCAGGAAGTGATCGTCAGCGAGGGCGTGCTGCGCCCCCTGCCGATCGCCGTTGTTGGCTTCTCCGGCCAGTACGGCACCGAGATTTCCAGCGTCATCAGCGGCAATCTGCGCCGCTCGGGCTTTTTCGACCCCCTGAACCCGGCCAGCTTCATCGAGACCGGCCTGTCGCTGGCCAACCAGCCGACCTTTCCGCAGTGGACCTCCATCGGGGCCGAGGTGGTGCTGTACGGATCGGTGACGCCGCGCCCGGATGGCCGCAATGACGTCGGCTTCCGCCTCTATGACACCTATCGGGAATGCCAGCTGGTCAGCTACCAGTTCACGGCGACGCCCGAGCAGTGGCGCCGCATTGCCCACAAGATTTCCGACGTCGTCTATCAGCGGATGACGGGCGAGAGCGGCTTCTTCGACACCCGCGTCATCTATGTCGCCGAGAGCGGCACCCAGCTGAACCGGCTGAGCCGCCTCGCGATCGTGGACCAGGACGGCTACAATCCGGTGTTCCTGACGCAAGGCGACGAAGTGATCATGTCGCCGCGCTTTTCGACCTCCGACCCCGACGAGGTCACCTATGTGGCGCTGGGCCAGGACTACAGCCGCATCTATCTGAAGAACCTGTCGACCGGCCGCACGGAGTCGCTGGGTGAGTTCGACGGGCAGGTGCTGGCACCCCGCTATTCCAATGACGGGTCGAAGATCGCCTTTTCGATCATCCGCGCCGGGAATACGGACGTCTATACGATGGATCTGCGCTCGCGGGAGCTGCGCCGCCTGACCAGCGACCCGGGTATCGACACCTCGCCCAGCTTCTCACCCGACAATCGCCGTCTGGTGTTCACCTCGGACCGGTCGGGGTCGGCGCGTCTCTATGTGATGAATGCGGACGGATCAGGCCAGCGTCCGATCTCGCGCGGTGGCGGGTCCTATACCGCGCCGTCGTGGAGTCCGCGGGGCGATCTGATCGCCTTCACCAAGCAGCAGGGCGGACAGTTCCATATCGGCGTCATGGGCACCGACGGCACGGGTGAGCGCATCCTGTCGTCCAGCTATTTCGAAGAAGGCCCGTCATGGGCGCCGAACGGGCGCTACATCATGTTCGCCCGCCAGACACGCGGCGGCGACACCCGGCTGTGGACGGTCGATCTGTCGGGGCGGGTCATCGCCCAGGCCGGTTATGACGGGCGCGGATCCAGCCCTGCCTGGTCGCCCCTGCTGGACGCCCCGCCCGCCAACCTCGGCTATGGACAGGCCCCCGACAGCTGCCCCAGCTGACGGGTGAAATACCCTCACAGGAGAATCCTCGAACCCTTGAGATCAACTGTGCGTTACCGCTGCTATCCCGTTGTTCTGCGTTCGGATAGCGCTTCGAAACCGTAAAGCTTGCCAGGCGTTCTGGCGGCACCGTCAAGGAGAGCCAAATGATCAAGTCCCGTATCCTGCGCCTGGCCCTGGTGGGCGTTGCCATGACCGCCATGGCCGCGTGCGCCCGTCAGGCCGAGACCCCCGGCCCGATCGCCGATAACGGCGGCACCCAGCAGCCCGGCAACAACACCACCTATCCGGACCGTCCGGTCACCGGCGGCGAGATGGGCGCCGCGCGTCCCGGCTCGGCCGAGGAGTTCGCCAACACCATCGGCGACCGCGTCTATTTCGACCTCGACAGCTATACCATCCGTCCCGAAGCCTATCCGCGCCTGAACCAGCAGGCCGCCTGGCTGCGCCAGTATCCGGGCGTGATGATCCGTATCGAAGGCAACGCCGATGAGCGCGGCACGGCTGAGTACAACCTGGCTCTGGGCGCCCGCCGCGCCGAGGCCGTGCGGACCTATCTGGTCCAGCAGGGTGTGCCGGCGTCTCGCATCGACACCATCAGCTTCGGCAAGGAGCGTCCGATTGCGCAGGGCTCGAACGAGGAAGCCTGGGCCCGCAACCGCAACGCCCACACCGCCATCGTCTCGGGCGCCCGCTGAGCCGGGCTGTCTGACGGCAGTAAGCGAGGGGGCGTGTCCGTCGGGCATGCCCCCTTTCGCTGTGAGCTTTCGCCTGACAGCGTCAGGCTGTGTAAGGGTGGCGTGCCTTGTCGAGGCCGCAAATCCGTGGAACGAGACCTGTCATGTTCAAGTTTTTCTCCCGTCTGATGCGCGTCCGGATCGCCCCGGGCAAGTCGGCTGCCGGCCTGGCCGTCATGGCCTTTTTCGGCGCGACCCTGCTGGCCACCCCGACCGTCGCCCAGTCGACCGAGGGTGAGCCGATCATCTGGGATGCGCGCCGCCTGAGCACACTGGAACGCAATGTCCGGCGGATCGAGCGGGCCTTGTTCCAGAGGAACTCCTCGGGCCAGCCCTTCATCATGGAGCCCGACCCCGAGGTCGTGGCCCTGCAGGGGCAGATGGGCAGCGTCGACACGCGCCTGGCCGATGTCGAGCGGACCCTGCAGCGGATGAATGGCGACATCGAACGCCTGACCTTTGCGCTGGACGAGACCGAGCGCGAGAACACCCTGCTACGTCGGCAATTGACGGACGCTGAGGCGCGGATCGACGAGTTGGAATCCGCTGCCCGTCTTGAAGCCGAGCTGAATGCGCCGATCGAGCCGAACTCTCCCAGCGGCACGGCAGGAGGCGATCTCAGGGCCGCAGACCGTCTGATGGCCCAGGACAGCCGCCGGGGTGCGCGGGCCTATGAAATTCTGTTGGTCACCTGGCCGGAGGCGCCCGAGGCCCGCCTGGCCGCCGTGCGTCTGGCCGACCTCTATCTGGCCGATGATGCCGCCGCCGCTGTGCCCCTCTATGCGCAGGCGCTGAATGGTTGGCCGTCAGAGCCCTGGGCCGCCAAGGCCACGGTCGATCTGGCCCAGGCGTTGGTGGCCACCGACCGCAACACCCAGGCCTGTGCGGCCCTGACGGACTTCAATCGCCGCTATGCCGAGACGGCGCCGGCGGCGCTGAAGACGCGTGCGACCGCGGTCCGCTCCGAGGCCGGCTGCCGCTGAGCCCGCCCCTGACCGGGCTGGCAGAGCGCGTAAAGACGGCGCTGGATGCACGCCTTGTCCCGCACGATCCCGCACCGGTCGCCGTGGCCGTATCGGGCGGCGGTGACTCGGTCGCCCTGCTTCATTTGACGCATGCCTGGTCGGTCGCGAACGGGCGGTCGCTGGCCGTGCTGCATGTCGATCACGGCCTGAACCCTGACAGTCGCGTCTGGAAGGACCGGGTGCGCGACCTGGCGAACCGTCTTGGCGCGGGGTTTCAGAGTGCGCGCTGGGAGGGGCCCCACCCTGACACAGGCCTGCCGGCTGCCGCCCGCGCGGCTCGCCATGCGCGGCTGGCCGAGATGGCCCGGGCGGTCGGCGCCCGAGTCATCCTGACCGGTCATACTGCGGATGATGTGGCCGAGGGCCAGTGGCTGCAGGCCGAAGGTTCGACCCTCGGACACCTGCGCGACTGGAGCCCGTCTCCGGTCTGGCCCGAGGGGCGGGGCCTGATGCTGCTGCGGCCCTTGCTGGGCGAGCGCCGGGCTGATCTGCGCGACTGGCTGGAGGCGATGGGCGCCGACTGGGTCGAGGACCCCGCCAATGCCGACCTTCGCTATGGCCGCAGCCGGGCGCGGCAGGCGCTGGGAAGGGATGAGCGGCCCGCTGTCTCGCGACACGACAGACCGCTGCGGGCAGACGGCATCTCGGTGGACCAATGGGGCGTCATCGCCATGCCGCGCGATGTGTCACCGAGGACGCTGGCATTCGGGCTGGTCGTGGCCGGAGGCGGCGTGCGCCTGCCACACGGCGACCGGCTGGCGCGGCTGGGCGAACGGATGTCAGCGGGTGAGAATTTCGTAGCGGGCCTCGTGGGCGCCCGCCTGATCGCTGACGCCCGGGGGCTAACCCTGGTTCGTGAAGCGGGGGACTATCGTCGTCGGGGAGAGCCCGTCGTCGGCCTGATCCCCGGCATCGAGGCCGTCTGGGACGGTCGCTTTGCCCTGATGGTGGATGAACCCGGCTGGCGGGTAGTGTCGCTGGCAGGCCGGGCGGCGCGACTGGGACGCGAGGACCGAGCCATCGTGACGGCGCTGCCGGCGGCCGTGCGACCCGGCCTGCCTGTGCTCATTCGGGACGATGAAACGGGACCGGTTCTTGCACAGTCGGGGGCCCGGGTGGAGGCCTTGACCGCCTGTCGGCTGGCCCTCGGCCTGGGGCAGGTTGAGCATGAGGCCGATTTGAAGTGTCGCAGGGAATGGCGCACGGATGGACGAGCCCCTATTTTGTGATGATACACAGTCCCGGGCGACCGGGCCGGGCGGGTCCTGACGGGTTGCGCCATAGACTGAGGAACATATGAACCTTCGCAGATTCGCCGTCGTCGGCATGATCATCCTGGGGATGCTGGCCATCTATGCGGCCATGAGTCAGGGCGGTGGGGCCCTGTCCGGCAAGGACGGCCAGGCCGGCAGCAATGCCCCGCCCGAGGAGATCACCTACTCGCAGCTGCTGACCGCGATCGAGGAAGATCGCATCAAGGCCGTGGAGGTCCAGGGCGAAACCCTTACCGGCGTGTTCAGCGATGACAGCCGGTTTGAGTCGGTGACCCCGATGCCCAATGCCGATCTGATCGCCCAGATTCAGGCGACCGGGGCCGAGGTGCAGGTCAAGTCCATGCGCCAGCCGCTGTGGATGAGCATTCTGCTGGGCCTGCTGCCGATCTTTGTGCTGGTCGGCCTGTTCCTGCTGATCACCCGACAGATGCAGGGCGGGGCGCGCGGGGCCATGGGCTTTGGCAAGTCCAAGGCCAAGCTGCTGACTGAGCACAAGGGGCGCAAGACCTTTGCCGATGTGGCCGGTGTCGATGAGGCCAAGGACGAACTGCAGGAGGTCGTCGATTTCCTCAAGGATCCGGGCAAGTTCCAGCGTCTGGGCGGCAAGATTCCCAAGGGGGCGCTGCTGGTGGGCCCTCCGGGTACCGGCAAGACGCTGCTGGCCCGCGCCGTGGCCGGTGAAGCGGGCGTGCCCTTCTTCTCCATCTCGGGCTCGGACTTCGTCGAGATGTTCGTCGGCGTCGGCGCCAGCCGCGTCCGCGACATGTTCGAACAGGCCAAGAAGAACGCCCCCTGCATCATCTTTATCGACGAGATCGACGCGGTCGGTCGTCACCGGGGTGCCGGGCTCGGCGGCGGCAATGACGAACGCGAGCAGACGCTGAACCAGCTGCTGGTCGAGATGGATGGCTTTGAATCGAACGAAGGCATCATCCTGATCGCGGCGACCAACCGTCCCGACGTGCTGGACCCGGCGCTGCTGCGTCCCGGCCGCTTCGACCGTCAGGTGGTGGTGCCCAACCCTGATGTCTCGGGGCGTGAGAAGATCCTGCGTGTCCACATGAAGGATGTGCCGCTGGCCGCTGACGTCAACGTCAAGACTCTGGCCCGGGGCACGCCCGGCTTCTCGGGTGCGGACCTGGCCAATCTGGTCAACGAGGCGGCGCTGCTGGCGGCCCGCAAGGACCGCAAGATGGTCATCCACCGGGACTTCGAGGACGCCAAGGACAAGGTCATGATGGGCTCGGAGCGCAAGTCCATGGCCATGAACGAGGAAGAAAAGCGCCTGACCGCCTACCACGAAGCCGGTCACGCCATCGTCGCCATCAACGTCAAGATGGCCGACCCGGTGCACAAGGCCACCATCGTGCCGCGCGGACGGGCGCTGGGCATGGTGATGCAGCTGCCGGAAGGTGACCGCTACTCCATGAAGCACCAGCAGATGATCGACCGCATCGCCATCATGGCCGGCGGCCGGGTGGCTGAAGAGCTGATCTTCGGCAAGGAGAACATCACCTCGGGTGCGTCATCCGATATCGAGCAGGCGACGAAACTGGCCCGGGCCATGGTCACGCGCTGGGGCTTCTCGGACAAGCTCGGCACGGTGGCCTATGGCGAAAACCAGGAAGAGGTCTTCCTCGGCCATTCGGTGGCGCGCAGCCAGAATGTCTCGGAAGAGACGGCCCGCATCATTGATGAAGAGGTCAAGCGGATCGTCACCGAAGGCTGGAATACGGCCCGCAAGATCCTCAAGGCCAAGGCGAAAGACCACGAGACCCTGTCGCAGGCCCTGCTGGAGTTCGAGACCCTGTCGGGCGACGAAATCCTGGCCCTGCTCAAGGAGGGCAAGCGTCCGGATCGCGATGGCGCAAATGACCCCACGCCGGGGCCTTCGGTCTCGGTGCCGGTGACGCCGGTCACCGAGGTCTCGGTGCCCGAGACCAGGCCCGAACAGCCGACGACGGTCCACTAGGGCCGTGCAGACCCGCCGAATCGCCACCGACGGCCTGACACAGTCCGTCCTTGAGGCGGGCGAAGGGCCGCTGGTGTTGCTGATCCACGGCTTTCCCGAACTGGGGATCAGCTGGCGGGCGCAGGTTCAGGCGCTGGCGGAGGCAGGATGGCACGCGGTCGCGCCCGACATGCGCGGCTATGGCGGGACGGACAAACCCGAGGGCGTGGACCGGCACACCATCCTGCATCTGGTCGGCGATATGGTCGATCTGGTGCGGGCGCTGGGGCATGAGACCTGTGTCGTGGTCGGCCATGACTGGGGTGCGCCGGTCGCCTGGCATTGCGCCCTCATGCGGCCCGACATGTTCCGCGCGGTGGCGGGGCTGAGCGTGCCGTTTCAGCCGAGGCGGCCCGGCGGCCCGCCGATCCCGGCGATGAAGGCGATCACAAAGCGGTCGGGGCTGGGCGACCTCTATATCGTCCGCTTTCAGGACGCGGATGCCCATGTGCCGCTGGACGCCGATCCGCAGACCGCACTTCGCAAGATGTTCTGGGCCTATGACGGGGCGACCGCGGCCGGGGACCGCCACACCGGTTTCCTGCAGCCCGGCGTGAGCATGACCGACAGCATTGGGGACCACGCCGTCCTGCCGCCGTGGATGCCAGCGGAGCATTTTGCGGAATATGTTGCGGGCTTCACGGCTGGTGGATTCGCGGGCCCGCTGAACTGGTACCGGGCACTGGACCTGAACTGGTCGCTGACAGCCTGGCTGCAGGACCGTCGCATCACTGTGCCGTCGCTGTTCATCGTCGGCCAGAACGACCCAGTGAGGCACTATGCGGGGCCAGCCGAGGCGGGGCTGAAGGACTGGCTGACCGACCTGCGCGGCCAGCACGAAGTTGAAGGCGCCGGTCACTGGATCCAGCAGGAACGGCCCGACGTCGTGAACCGGCTGCTGCTGGACTTCCTCGGCGACCTTTAGGCCGCAGCCCCGGCAGTGATTTCCAGACTACGCAGCCGGGCATCCACGTCGTGGATCATACCGGTGACCATGATTTCGTCGACCTGCGTCAGGGTCTGGAAGTCCTTGAGGGACTTTCGCACCGTCTCGGCGTCGCCGATGGCGGCATAGGTCAGGCGACTGTCGACCGCGGCGCGTTCCTGTTCGGTCAGGACGGTTGTGATGTCGTCGACCGGAGGCTTGAGACGCCCCGGCGTACCGCGTACCACATTGGCAAAGGCCATCTGCATTGAGGTCGCCAGCCGCTGCGCCTCGGCCGTCGTATCGGCGGCAAAGACATTGATGACCGCCATGGCATAGGGGCGATCCAGCGCCTTCGATGGGCGGAACCCCTCGCGATAGATCTTCAGTGCGGGCAGCAGCAGCTCGGGGGCAAAGTGGCTGGCGAAAGCGAACGGCAGGCCCAGTTGCGCCGCCAGTTCGGCGCTGAACAGACTTGAGCCCAGCAGCCACAGCGGCACGTTCGAGCCCTGACCCGGCCAGGCCGCGACGCGCTGGCCCTCGACCGCCGGGGCCAGATAGCCCTGCAGCTCCAGCACATCCTGGGGAAAGCGGTCGGCCCCGTCGAAATAGCGCCGCAGAGCCCGCGCGGTAGGACCATCCGTACCCGGAGCGCGCCCCAGACCCAGATCGACCCGTCCGGGATAGAGGGCATCGAGCGTACCGAACGCCTCGGCCACCATCAGGGGCGCGTGGTTAGGCAGCATGATGCCGCCGGCCCCGACGCGGATCGTCCTTGTCTGGCTGGCCACATGGCCGATGGCCACCGCCGTGGCCGCCGAAGCGATGCCGGGCATGTTGTGGTGTTCGGCCAGCCAGAAACGGCGGTATCCCGCCTGCTCCGCGGTCTGCGCCAGTCGGGCGGACTCGGACAGGGCACGGGCAGCGTCGCCGCCTTCAACAACGGGCGACAGATCAAGGACGGACAGAATGGGCATTTCTCCCAGATCGGTATGCGCGTCCCGCGTTCAAGACGGGAGTCGTTCACGCCGCGCAAAGCCGAGCCGTAAACCCTGCGCTAACCCTGAAAATTCAGCCTGATCATAAAGGCTTGGGCAAGAGCGGGGGCGCACACTGCCAGCCAGTGTCAACCCCATGGGACCCTCGTGCCGACCACCGTACCCCTTACCCAACTCGGGTCCTCTCGCCGGAACCAGCTGGACCGCGTGATCGAGGCGGGTCTGGCGGCGCAAGGGCGTGTCTTTGCCTTGTCTCTGGAGCCGGTGAAACTGTTGCTGGGCGACCGGTGGGAGGCCAGGCGCGATCATATCTGGGACGCAGCCGAACGCACGCTGGAGCGGCGCCTGCCGCCGCCCGATGTCTTCATGCGGGTGGATGACATCACCTTCGTCGCCGCCGTGGCCTCGCGGGATGCCTATGACGGTCAGGTTCTGTGCGCCGATATTCTGAGGGGCCTGCTGTCCTTCTTCCTGGGCCGGAATGCCGATGACGATGTTGTGCTGAAGCGTGTCGCGTCGCTGGACGGGGGTGGCCTTCAGTGCGTTCAGATTGATCCGTTTGCGCCCCGACCGCCGACCTCGTCGCAGGACACACCGCCCGCGCCCTCGCGCGGACCGGAAGACTGGACCCCGCCGCTGGCCGGGCGGCGGCATATGGCCCTCGTCCAGACCGCGAGCCTGGAGCCTGTCGAGGTGGCCTTCGAGATCGTCCCGGTCTGGCGGCTTGACACGGAGTCCATAGGGGCCTTTCGCATCGCGCGTGACGTCGCCAACCCGGCGGCCTTGTCGCCCGCGCAGCTGGAGGCCGTCGACAGGGCGACGGTCGATTTCTTGCTGCCCCTGCTGGACGAGTACCGGCGGGAAGGCGGGGTGTTTGCCCTGATCGCTCCCTTGTCCTTTTCAGCCCTGGCTCTGGGGCGGACCCGCCTGTCTCTGATCCAGCAGTGGGCGCCGGTTGCAGACCTGATGCGTCAGGCGGTCATCCTTGAGATGCAGGATGTCGATGCCGGCGTGCCGACCGGTCGCACGGGTGAGACGGCGGCCATGATGGCCCCGTTCTTCCGGGGGCTGATGGTCGGGATCGACACTGTCACCGCAGCGGCAAAAGCCCTGTCTGAATATCCGTTCAGCGGTGCGGTCGTGGACGGCGACCGCCTGTCAGCGCCCACGCTTCTGGGGCGGTTGATTCGTGCCGCGCGCAAGGCGACCCGCAACATCCTGCTGGTCAACGGCCCGCCGGGCCTCGACGAAGAGTCTCTCAGGCGCGCCGGCGTTACCCATGTGGCCGCCGCTGAGGAGGTCTCCATCCCTGTACCGGACCCGCTCAGACCGGATGCGTTGGTGCCGGCTTGACGCGGGTGTCTGTCTCCGAGATCGATGGCGTGTCGGGCAGGGGGATGAATTCGTGGTCGTCGTCCTTGGGCAGACTCATGCGTCCGGCCTTCCAGTCGGCCTTGGCCTGATCGAGGCGCGCCTGGCTTGAAGCCACGAAATTCCACCAGATCAGGCGCTGGCCGACGGGCTCTCCGCCCATGACCATGACGGTCGAGGGGCGGATGGCCTTGATGGTCGGCTCGGCACCGGGCTCCAGCACGACCAGCTGCCCCTCGCCGAAGGTCCGGTCGCCGACCTCGATCTCGCCCTTCACAACGTAGAGAGCGCGCTCGCTCATGCCGCCCGCGCCCTTGCCGGGCGGCGGCGCCGTGCGGACTCCCTCGGCCAGCTCCCAGTGCACATAGAAGAGCGGGGAGGATACGGGGACGGCGGCCTTTGCGCCATAGGCCTCGCCCGCCACCAGCCGGGCATAAAGACCGGCATTGTCATAGGTGGGCTGGTCGTCCTCGCCGTGATGGTAAAAGGCAGGGGCGGTCTCTTCCAGTTCGTCGGGCAGGGCGATCCAGGCCTGCATGCCGTGCATCGGCCCGCCGGTCGAGCGCTTCAGCGGGTCGGTGCGCTCGGAATGCACGATGCCCTTGCCGGCCGTCATCCAGTTGACCTCGCCCGGGCGGATCGGCTGGCTGTAGCCCAGATTGTCCCGGTGATGGATCTCGCCCTCGAACAGATAGGTCAGGGTCGACAGGCCGATATGGGGGTGGGGCCGCACATTGACGCCCTCGGCACCCGGTGCGAACTCGGCCGGGCCCATATGGTCCAGAAAGATGAACGGGCCGACCATGCGCCGGGCATGGAAGGGCAGGATGCGCCCGACCTCGAACCCGCCGAGGTCCTTCTTGCGGGCCTCAATCACCATTTCGATCATCGTCAGGGCTCCGGGGTCAGGGGCAGTCGGGAAATCAGGGCGGGCGGAAGGTCCGTCTGGCGCGGGGCACCGTCCTGATCGAAGCCATTCCACTGCGAACGCGAGACGAAGACAAGCTGTCCGTCAAAGACGGTCGCGCTGGTCGGCTCCCCTATTTCCGGCAGGTTGGCGACCAACACGATGAACAGGGCTACTTCTTCGTGGTTCGGATAGAGCACCAGGCGCACCACGCGCTGCGGATTGCTGCCGTTCTGTATGGCGAACAGCCGCGTCCCGTCGGTGGTCAGGCCGTCGATACCGACCAGGGTATCTTCGGGCGGCAGGGCGACGGGCACGGGCGCGCCACCCGCCAGAGGCATGCGCCACAGGCCCGAACCATAATCCGCGACGAACAGGGTGTTGCGCACCACGGCCAGGCCCTGGGGAGAGCCGAACACGCCGGTCACGAACGGAGTCAGTGACTGATCGGGGGCTGCCAGTCGGTAAAGATCGCCGGACTGGCCGTCCGAAACGACCACGGCCCCGTCCGGCATCAGCACCAGATCGCCCAGGCCGTGCTCGCGGTCATCGGCCGGAACCGGATGCGCGCGCACCACCCGGCCGGTTGCCAATTCGATCTGCAGCAGGGCGGTGGCGGGCGCCTCTTCCGACCGTCCGTACACGGCAGGAGGCAGGGGCGCTGTCGTAGCCCACAGGACGCCGCGCGCCTCGTCGAGCGCCAGGCCAACCACGCCCGAGACCGCCGGATGCGGCTGAAGCCAGGGGCTGACGGTGCCGTCGTCCGACACAGACACAATGGTCCGTCCGGCGATCTGTGAGATCAGCCAGCGGCCTTCCGTCTCATCGCGCACGAGGCTCTCGGCCAGCACGGGGCCGTTCAGCTCGAACAGGGGGACCAGAGCGCCCTCGCCGACGGGCTGCTGGCTCTCCTTGATGAGTCCGGCGATGACAGCGGCGGCGGCGGCATGCTCCGGCCGGGCGGCGAGATCGGCAAAGGCGGTATCGGTCTCGACATTGAACACCAGCCCGGCGGCGCCATAGCGGCCATAGTGGATCAGGGCCTCAAGCGGATCGTCCATGGCCATGGCCAAACGCGCGCGCAGGATCATCAGGCCGGGATGGTTGGGGATGCGTGCGTCGGCCTCGGCCAGTCGTACAGACGCCGTGACCAGATCGTCTGCCTGGGCCGCAGCCAGACCCTCGGCTCGCAAACGGCGAAAGGCCGCGACATCGCCCTCGGGCTCCTGGGCCATCGCCATGGACGACCCAAACACCAGCAGGGCCGATACGAGGCCCCCAGTCATCCCTCGCAACATCCCGCCCCCCATGGCCGTGGCTAGTTCACATGCGGGCTGACGATGCCGAGCGGCAGGGCGGTGACGTTCTTCACGCCGCGCGTGACGATGTGGCTTTCGCAGTCCGAGACGATGCCGAGCGCCAGCAGTTTCTCACGCAGGAATTTGTCGAACGCATGCATGTCGGAGGTGACGATCCGCAGCACATAGTCCTCGCGGCCGGTAATGGTGGCGCACTGCACCACCTCGGGCCAGTCGGCGACTGCCGCCTCGAAGATTTCCAGGTTCTGGGTCGACGGCAGGTTCAGCTTGACGATGGCATAGACCTCGAAGTCCAGCCCCAGCTTTTCCGCATCCAGCAGGGTGACCCGCTTGCGGATATAGCCGGTATCCTCCAGTCTCTTGATGCGCCGCCAGCAGGGCGAGGCCGACAGGCCCACCTTTTCGGCCACGTCGGCAACCGAAAGCCCGGCATCGTGTTGCAGGATGTCGAGGATGCGGGCGTCGATGGCGTCCAGTTCGTCGGCCAATGTGTTTCTCCTGATCTCGCTTCGGCGCAATAAAATACCTTGATTAGGCGGAATGCAAGGTCGGATTTGAGCGAGCAATGAAAGATCGCCCGTGCTAGATCGCGGGGTGAGGAAACGCTGACGGATCAACGGACGGCAATCGCAATGAAAAAGAACACCAAAGCCCTGTCCCTGCGCGTGCCCGAGCCCTCGGGCCGGCCGGGAGACACCCCGGATTTCAGCCACCTGAAACTGGACGCGCCCGGCGCGGTCGCCCGGCCCGACGCGCTCAGTGACCACCACGACATGCGCGACATGGCTTTCCGTTTGGTCCGCGTACTGGACGATGAAGGCAAGGCCGTCGGTCCGTGGGATCCGAAGCTGGACCCCGAAACCCTGCGCAATGGCCTGAAGGCCATGATCCTGACGCGCGCCTTCGACGACCGGATGCACCGCGCCCACCGTCAGGGCAAGACCAGCTTCTACATGAAGTGCACGGGCGAAGAGGCCATTGCGGTCGCGCAAGGGATGATCCTGCCGCGTGAGGACATGGGCTTTCCCACCTATCGCCAGCAGGGCCTGTTGATCGCGCGGGGCTATCCGCTGGTCGACATGATGAACCAGATCCATTCGAATGCCTCGGACCCCATCAAGGGGCGCCAGCTGCCGATCATGTACTCCAGCCGCGACTATGGCTTCTTCACGATCAGCGGCAATCTGGGCACCCAGGTGCCGCAGGCCGTCGGCTGGGCCATGGCCTCGGCCTACAAGGGCGACGACAAGCTGGCGATCAGCTGGATCGGCGATGGCGCCACGGCCGAGGGCGACTTCCACAATGCCCTGACGTTTGCCGCTGTGTACCGCGCGCCGGTGATCCTCAACATCGTCAACAACCAGTGGGCCATCAGCTCCTTCCAGGGCATTGCCGGGGGGCTGGAGACCACCTTTGCCTCCAAGGCGATCGGCTATGGCCTGCCGGCGCTGCGCGTCGATGGCAATGACTTCCTCGCCGTCTGGGCCGCGACCCAGTGGGCCGAGGAGCGCGCCCGCGCCAACAAGGGCGCCACCGTCATCGAGCTGTTCACCTATCGCGGTGCGCCCCACTCGACCTCGGACGATCCCAGCCGCTATCGCCCCGGCGACGAGCACGAGAAATGGCCGCTGGGCGATCCTATCGCCCGCCTGAAACAGCACCTGATCGCGCTCGGCGAATGGTCCGATGACCAGCAGGAAGCCGCCGAGAAGGACGTCGTCGAACAGGTCCGCGCGGCGGGCAAGGAGTCCGAGGCTATCGGCACACTCGGCCAGTCGCGGCCCAGCGTGAAGACCATGTTCGAGGATGTGTTCGCGACCGAAGACTGGCGTCTGGTCGAACAGCGTCGCGAAGTGGGGGTCTGAGGATGAGCGAGCAAACCTTCACCGAAGCCGACCGCAACGACGGCATCGAGCCGGACATGGTCGATCAGGACCACGCGCCGAAGTCGACTGTAGCCGGCACTGGTACCGTGCCAATGAACATGATCCAGGCACTGAACTCGGCGCTCGACGGCAAGATGGCCGAAGACCCGAATGTGCTCTCGTTCGGCGAGGATGCGGGCTATTTCGGCGGCGTGTTCCGGGTCACCGACAAGCTGCAGGAAAAGCACGGCCTGACCCGCAGCTTCGATGCCCCGATCAGCGAGTGCGGCATCGTCGCCACCGCAATTGGTATGGGCGCCTATGGCCTGCGCCCCGTCGTCGAGATCCAGTTCGCCGACTACATCTATCCGGCCTATGACCAGATCGTCTCCGAGGCGGCCAAGCTGCGCTATCGCTCGGCCGGCATGTTCACCAGCCCGATCACGGTGCGCTCGCCCTATGGCGGGGGCATTTTCGGTGGCCAGACGCACAGCCAGAGCCCCGAGAGCCTGTTCACCCACATCGCCGGCCTGAAGGTCGTGGTGCCCAGCAACCCGTATGACGCCAAGGGTTTGCTGACCGCCTGTATCGAGGATGACGATCCGACCATCTTCTTCGAGCCCAAGCGCCTGTACAACGGCCCGTTCGACGGCTGGCACGAAAAGCCGGTCTCGCCCTGGAAGGCCCAGGCGCTGGCCCAGGTCCCGACTGAAAAATACACGGTGCCGCTGGGCAAGGCGCGCATCATGAAGGAAGGCGCCGACGTCACCATCCTGGCCTGGGGCACCATGGTCTGGGTGTCGCTGGCCGGCGCCGAGCACGCGGGTGTCGACGCCGAGGTGATCGACCTGCGCTCGCTGGTGCCGCTCGACATCGAGGCCATCGAGGCCAGTGTGAAGAAGACGGGCCGCTGCGTGATCGTGCACGAAGCGCCGAAAACCTCCGGATACGGAGCAGAGCTGTCGGCCCTGGTGCAGGAGCGCTGCTTCTATCACCTCGAGGCACCGATCGCGCGGGTCTGCGGCTGGGACACCCCCTATCCGCACGCCTTTGAGTGGGAATATTTCCCCGGCCCCGAACGGGTGGCCGAGGCCCTGAAATCGACCATGAACGGAGGGCGCTGAGCATGGGACGCTATGTGTTCAAACTTCCCGACGTGGGCGAAGGCACCGCCGAGGCCGAACTGGTCGGCTGGCACGTCAAGGTCGGCGATAGGGTCGCCGAGGACCAGATCGTCGCCGACGTCATGACCGACAAGGCGACCGTCGAGATCACCAGCCCCGTGGCCGGCAAGGTCACCACCCTGCACGGCGAGCCCGGCCAGATGCTGGCCGTGCGCGGCCCGCTGGTCGAGTTCGAGGTCGAGGGCGCGGGGAATGCGGCCGCAGCGTCTGGCGGCAGCGATGCCCCCTCCACCGCTTCGCGGTCCCCCTCCCCCAACGGGGGAGGATCTGCGGCTCAGTCTCCCCCCACCGGGGGGAGTACCGGCGCGGCCGGGGAGGGGGGCTCAGGCTCTCCCGCATCCGGCGCCAACTATGTCTTCAAACTGCCTGACGTCGGCGAGGGCACGGCCGAGGCCGAGCTGGCCGGCTGGCACATCAAGGTCGGCGACACGGTCGAGGAAGACCAGATCCTCGCCGACATCATGACCGACAAGGCGACCGTGGAGCTGACCAGCCCGGTCGCCGGCACGGTCGTGGCCCTGCACGGCGAACCCGGTCAGCAATTGGCCGTCGGCGGGCCGCTGGTCAGCTTTGCGGTCGAGGGCAAGGGCAATGTGGCGGCGTCGGTGCCGACGTCCACTCAGGCCCCCTCCACCGCGCAGGCGCGGTCCCCCTCCCCCGATGGGGGAGGAATGAAAGCGCCGTCGCCGTCTCCCAAATCTCCCCCCGCCGGGGGGAGTACCGGCGCAGCCGGGGAGGGGGGCAAGACCCGCACCCTGTCCGCACGCAACGAACGCCCCCTGGCCTCGCCCGCCGTGCGCCAGCGGGCGCGTGATCTCGGCGTCGAGCTGCAGTTCGTGGCCGGCTCCGGGCCGGCCGGCCGTATCGAGCATGGCGATCTGGACGCCTATGTCGCCTCGGGCAGCCACGGATCGTCCGTCTCCGGATCATCCGGCTCGACCTATGTGAAGGCCGAAGGCACGACCGAGACGAAGATCATCGGCCTGCGCCGCAAGATCGCGGAGAAGATGGCCGAAAGTGTCCGCCGCATTCCGCACATCACCTATGTCGAGGAAATCGACATGACGGCGGTCGAGGAGTTGCGTGCCCACCTGAACGCAACACGCAGGAAGGATCAGCCCAAGCTGAACGTCCTGCCCTTCATCGCCCGCGCCATCGTGGTGGCCCTGCGCGACCAGCCGACCATCAACAGCCACTATGACGACGAGGGCGGGGTGCTGACCACCCATAATGCCGTCCATCTGGGCATCGCCGCCCAGACGCCGAATGGCCTGATGGTGCCGGTGGTCCGCCACGCCGAGGCGCGCGATCCCTATGACACGGCCGAGGAAATCGCCCGCGTCTCGGGCGCGGCCAAGGCCGGTACGGCCAAACGCGAGGAGCTGTCGGGCTCGACCATCACCATCACCTCGCTGGGCACGCTGGGCGGGGTGGTCCACACCCCCATCATCAACCACCCCGAGGTCGCCATCGTCGGCCCCAACAAGATCGCCGATCGCGTGGTGGTCCGGGACGGCCAGATGGTGATCCGCAAGATGATGAACCTGTCCTCCAGCTTCGATCACCGCATCGTCGACGGTCATGACGCGGCGGTCTTCGTGCAGCGGATCAAGGGTCTGCTGGAGCACCCCGCGACGTTGTGGATGGGGTGAGAGCGATGACCCCTGCCCGGCATCCCACAGCCCTGGCGGTTCAGCGAAAGCTGGGCGGTGCGTTCGAGGTGCTCGAATTTCCCGAAGGCACCCGGTCGGCCGCCGATGCCGCGGCGGCTGTCGGCGTCGGCGTGGCCCAGATCGTCAAGAGCCTTGTGTTCCGGACCGTGGACGAGCGCCCCGTCATTGCCTTTGTCAGCGGTGCCAATCAGGCGGACGAGAAACGCCTGTCGGAGTTGGCCGGTGTCGCGCTCGGCAAGGCGGATGCCGAATTCGTCCGCGCCGCCACCGGGTTCGCCATCGGCGGTGTCTCCCCGGCCCGCCGTGTCGACGGCGCGCTAACCTTCATTGATGCCGATCTGGAAACTGCGGGCGAGCTGTGGGCGGCGGCGGGCACCCCGACGGCAGTCTTTCGGCTGACCTTCAGCGATCTTCGACAGATGACCGGCGGGCAGGTCGCCGACATCGCGCGACGCCCCTAACCAAAGGCGAATTCATGCAGACCCTCACCCCCAAAGTCCTCGTCATCGGTGCCGGCACCGGCGGCTATGTCGCGGGGATCCGCTGTGGCCAGCTGGGCCTCGACACCATCCTCGTCGATGGCGGCGATGGGCTGGGCGGGACGTGCCTGAACGTCGGCTGCATTCCGTCCAAGGCGATCATCCACGCGGCCAACAAGTTCGAGACCGTGGCCAGGGCGGCCGACGGCGGTACCCTGGGTATCACGGCTTCGAAGCCGGCCGTCGACCTGTCGAAGACGGTCGAGTGGAAGGACGGCATCGTCCGTAAACTGAATGGCGGGGTCGCGGCCCTGCTGAAGAAGGCCAGGGTCAAGGTCATCAAGGGCTGGGCCGAGTTTTCGGACGCCAAGACCTGCACGGTGAAGACCGCCGACGGCGACATCACGATCAGCGCCGAACACGTCATCCTCGCCACCGGCTCCGAGCCGGTCGAACTGCCCTTCCTGCCGTTCGGGGGGGATGTGATTTCCTCGACCGAGGCGCTGGCGCTGGACAAGGTGCCGAACAAGCTGGTCGTGGTCGGCGGCGGCTATATCGGGCTGGAGCTGGGCATCGCCTATCGCAAGCTGGGGGCCGAGGTCGCCATCGTCGAAATGGCCGACCGCATCCTGCCGCTCTACGACAAGGCCCTGACCGATCCGGTCGCCAAATGGCTAACGAGCCACGGCGTCGAACTGCATCTGGGCGCGAAGGCCGGCTCGTTCGAAAGGGGCCAGCTGAACATCACCGACAAGGACGGCAAGGCGCTGAAGCTCAAGGCCGACAAGGTGCTGGTCACCGTCGGCCGTCGCCCGCGCACGAAGGGCTGGGGTCTGGAGAATATGGGCGTGGCCATGGCCGGTCCGTTCGTCAAGATCGACAAGCGCTGCGCCACGTCGATGCGGAATGTCTGGGCCATCGGCGACCTGACCGGCGAGCCCATGCTGGCGCATAAGGGCTCGGCCCAGGGCGAGGTGGTGGCGGAGATCATCGCCGGTCATGACAAACGGTTCGATCCCGTCACCATCGCGGCCGTGTGCTTTACCGAGCCGGAAATCGTCTCGGCGGGGCTGGGGCCGCAGGACGTCGAGGAGCGCGACGATGTGATCACCGCCATGTTCCCCTTCATGGCCATCGGCCGGGCGCTGGCGCTGGAGGCCGGTGACGACGGCGGGTTTGTCCGGGTGATTGCCTCGAAGACCGACCACCGCATCCTGGGAATCCAGGCCGTGGGCCAGCATGTGTCGGAGCTGTCGAACAGCTTTGCCCAGATGCTGGAAATGGGCGCGCTGCTGGAAGACGTGGCCGGCGTGATCCATGTCCACCCGACCATGGGCGAGGCCTTCCACGAGGCCAGCCTGCGCGCGCTGGGCCACGCCATACATATCTAGGCTCAGGCCGCGATTACCGCTGCGGTCAGGATGGGTTCGCGCTCAAACGTGGCGCAGAACGTGAAGGTCGAACCGTGTCCCGGCACGGATTGAACTGTAATAGCTCCGCCCATTAATTCGGCCAGCCGGAGACAGATGCTGAGGCCCAGCCCTGTGCCGCTAAACCTCCGCGTGGAGGAATCATCCACCTGGGCGAACGGCCGGAACAGTCGCTCAAGGTCATCCTCGGCAATGCCGATACCGCTGTCGCTGACCGCGATCTGCAGTCGGGTCTGGCCGTTGCGTGAATCCGTGCCGGCGACGGTCAGGCTGACCGTGCCCTGTTCGGTGAATTTGACGGCATTGCCCAACAGGTTGTGGGTGATCTGGCACAGACGCAGCGGATCGACGACCAGGTTTTCGGGCAGGTCGCCCCTGGTCGTGATCACAAATTGCAGGCCGCGGGCCTCGGCCTGGGCCTTGAACGGGCCCACCATTTTCTCAACCAGGGCCTTTGTGGCGACGGCCTGGGGGCGGAGCTCCATCTTGCCCGCCTCAATCTTGGTCATATCGAGGATGTCGTTCAACAGTCCCATCAGCGAGTCGCCCGACGAGCGGATGATGTTGACCATTTCCGACTGCTTGTCGTTCAGTCCGGACATCTGGAGGATCTGGGCGGCGCCGAGCACGCCGTTCATGGGGGTGCGTAGTTCGTGAGACACCACTCCGAGGAAGTTTGATTTGGCGGTGCTGGCAGCGTTGGCCCTGTCCCGTGCCTCCGCCAGCTCATTGATCAGTCTGGCTTGGGCCGCGTTGATCGCCGCCAGTTCACGATCCTTGATCTGTGTGATGACCACCTTGATGACCAGGGCCAGGCTGACCACCGGAATGAGGGTTGCGGCCACCCAGAAGGCCGAGGTGCCCCACAGGCCAGCCACGAGCCCGGCCACCACAGCGGTGTAGGGCAGGGACACAATCAGGGCCTCGCGGGGCTCTGCGCGCATCTGGGTAAAGACGAGGGTGTAGCCGCAGATCAGCAGGGCCGTGGCCACTGTGAAGCCCAAAGCCCCCCCTGTGGTCGCCGCCAGAAGCGGCGCCGCTGCCCAGGCGATGCAGGATGCGGTCGCCGTGAGCAGCTTCAGGCGGGCATGCTGGCCCGCGTTCGTGAGACGGATGCGGGTCTCGACAATGGTACGGGCGACGCCGGAAAGCGTGGCCACCACAAACCAGGCCAGAGCCAGTTGCCAGGACGTCACCGCTGCAAGCACCAGGGCCCAGCTGGAGATCAGCCAATATCTCAGATGACCGGCCGCAATCAGCCGATGAAGCAAAGGCGGGGGCGAACCAGGCTCAGTCATAGGGACGGTCATGAGATAACTCCGTACCCCTAGTTTGTGCGGGCTTCTTCCTAAGCGAGAATGAACAAGCTTGGCAGCTATCGCGTGTGCATTACCGCGCTTTCACTTGAGTGGGTCGCCAGCCTGCCCCATCGTGGGAGTCACCCCAGATTGAGGATACCCCATGCGACTTTCCCTGATGATGGCGACCGTGGTTGCCGGTGTGGCCCTTGCCGGTGCCGCGAACGCCCAGGATCCCCATGCCGGCCACGAGGCCGCGCCGGCCCCAGAAGGCCAGTACAGCGCCTCTCTTGCGCGCATGATCACCTCGACCGCCGATGGCGAATGCCCCGCCGATCTGATGGCGGCGGAACTGCTGACCGCCTGCAACGAACAGGTCGCCCAGATCGGCCCGGCCCTGCAATCGCTGGGCCCGATCAGCGACGTGGCGTTCGTCAGCGCCGAGGGCGAGGGCGAAGCCCGCGTCGAGACCTATGAAGTGTTCTTCGAGAGCGGCCAGATGCTGACCTGGGGCATCGGCGGCTATACCGACGGCAAATTCACCGTCGCCTTCGTCACCGGCTGACAGCAGACATGGAAACGGGGCCGGTCCTGACGACCGGCCCCGTCTCTTTCTTCGAGCCGGACGTTACGCCGCGTCCTTCAACGCCGCATCATTGATGCGGGCGTCCGCGATCTTGGTCAGGTCCTCGTCGGTCTGCGACTCTTCCTGCAGGGTCTCGTCCAGCAGCTTGACCGCCTCGTCGAGCCCCAGGACCGTCGCCCAGCGCTTCAGCGTGCCGTAGCGGGTGATCTCATAGTGTTCGACCGCCTGGGCCGCGGCCAGCAAGCCAGCGTCGAGTGCGGGATTGTCCTTGTACTCCTCGGCGATCTCGTCGCCCTCGGCGAGGATACCGTTGATGGCATCGCAGGTCTTTCCGCGCGGCGTCTTGTCGATGATCTCGAAGACGCGCTCCAGCCGCTCGATCTGGCCCTCGGTCTGGGCCTCGTGCTTTTCGAAAGCCGCCTTCAGTTCGTCGGATTGCGCGGCCCGCTTCATCTTTGGCAGGGACTTCAGAATCTTGCGTTCGGCATAATAGATGTCGCGCAGGGTGTCGTGGAACAGGGTGCTGAGTGTCTTGTCCGTCATTGTGTCCTCCTTGTCAGACGGAGGAAAAATGCGGTCGTTCATGCCCGGTTCCTGTGTCGGCTGGACGACTCAGGAAGCTCCATTACGACGTCCCAGATCGTCGAGGCGAGGGCGCAGCATGCGGTAGCAATCGCAGGCGGCGGCCTCCAGTCCCTCGCGGTCCAGAATGCGGATCGTACCCCGCCCGTAGGCGATCAACTTTTTGCGCCTGAGCCGGGTGGCGGCCTCGCTGATCGTCGACCGACGGACGGCGATCAGGCGGGCCAGCTCCTCCTGCCGGAAATGCAGCAGGTCGTGGGGTGACAGGTCCCCCGCCGTCAAGATCCAGCGCGCGATCCGGTCGGGCACGCGGTGCAGGGAGTTGCAGGCCGCCGTCTGGGCCGCCTGGGCCTGATAGAGATCGGTCAGCACCAGCAGCCGGGTCATCAGCCGCGGACGGCCTGCGGCCAGTTTCCGCAGGGCGGCGGCGCTGGCGGCCCAGGCCTCGCCCGAAGTGCGGCAAACGATTTCCCAGGCACTTCGGCGGTCGGCCATGAAGGGGGCCAGACCCGTAAGCCCCTCGCTGCCGACGACGGCGGTTTCGACGGTGCTGCCGTCCGGGAACCGGATGACATTGGCAAACTGGGCGTCGATCGGAAAATGAACCTCTTCCACCGGTGCATCCTGATCAACGACGATCTGGTCGAGGGTGATCGTCACGCGGCGCAGCAGGGGGCGCAGCGCAGCCGCGTCATCAGGGTCCAGCGAGGCGATAAACCAATTATCGAGGGGTGCTGAAGACTGAGACATGAAACGGCAACGCTCAAGGCCCCGCCTGGGTGCCCAGTCGGTGAATTCTCTGTGTCGCCCGGCGAACATTGTCTGGCGGGGCCGCGTGATAGGGACGCCCCTCATCAGGGGACGACTGTGAAGACCTATTTCTGCTTCATCGAAAGCGATGTTCTGAGCACGCCTCACGTTGAGCCGCTCATGGCCGGAACGGACGCCGGGGCGCTTGAGGAAGCGGCGGCCCTGCTCGCGACTCACGCCAGCGGTATCGCCGCCCATGTTCTGTGCGGCGAGATGCGGATTGGAACCGTCCGCCCGGCGACGACCCGCGCCGATGATGATCCGGATAAAACTATCCCCGTTTGAGATCCGGCGGGGTCGCTTCTTCCGTCAGCATACGGATCGCTTCCTCGACCGACACGATCTCCTGGCCCTGTGAGCCGAGGCGGCGGAGGGCGACCTTGCCCTCCTCGGCCTCGCTTTTGCCGACCACGGCGATCACCGGAACCTTGCCGACCGAGTGCTCGCGCACCTTGTAGCCGACCTTCTCGTTGCGCAGATCGGTCTCGACCCGCAGGCCCGCCGCCTTGAACTTGGCCGCGACCTCCTTCGCATAGTCATCGGCGTCCGAGACGATGGTGGCGACTACGGCCTGGACCGGGGCCAGCCACAGGGGGAAGGCCCCGGCATAGTTCTCGATCATGATGCCGATGAAGCGCTCGAACGAACCGAGGATCGCCCGGTGCAGCATGACCGGCCGGTGCTTGGCGCCGTCCTCGCCAACATACTCCGCACCCAGACGTTCGGGCAGGACGTAGTCCAGCTGGATGGTACCGCAGGTCCATTCCCGGCCGATGGCGTCCTTGACCACGAAGTCGAGCTTGGGGGCATAGAAGGCGCCGTCGCCCTCGGTGACGACCGGCTCGGTCCCGGCCGCGCGGGCGGCTTCGGCCATCTGGGCCTCGGCCTTGTCCCAGAATTCGTCCGTACCCGCACGAACCTCGGGCCGGGTGCCGAGGCTGATGTAGGCCGTCTCCATGCCGAGGTCGGCGTGGACACTGCGCGCCAGATCGATGAACCGGGCCGTCTCCTCGACGATCTGGTCCTCGCGGCAGAAGATATGGGCGTCGTCCTGAACAAAGCCGCGCACCCGCATCAGCCCGTGGAGCGCGCCCGACGGCTCATACCGGTGACAGGCGCCGAACTCGGCCATGCGCAGCGGCAATTCGCGATAGGACCGCAGGCCCTGATCGAAGATCTGCACGTGGCCGGGGCAGTTCATCGGCTTGAGGCTCAGTTCCTCGCCCTCGACCGTCTCGCAGACGAACATGTTTGGCCGGTATTTGTCCCAGTGGCCCGAGGCCTCCCAGAATTTGCGGTCCAGCACCTGGGGCGTCTTGACCTCGACATAGCCGGCAGCGTTCAGGCGGCGGCGCATATAGGCCTCGATCACCTGCCACAGCACCCAGCCCTTGGGGTGCCAGAAGACCATGCCCCGGCCCTCTTCCTGCATGTGGAAGAGCTCCATGGCGCGGCCCAGCTTCCGGTGGTCGCGCTTCTCGGCCTCCTCCAGACGCTTCAGATGGGCGTCGAGGTCCTCCTTCGTGGCCCAGGCCGTTGCATAGATACGCTGCAGCTGCGGATTGCGGTGATCGCCCCGCCAGTAGGCCCCGGCCAGCTTGGTCAGCTTGAAGGCCTTGCCCACGAACTTGGTCGAGGGGAAGTGCGGGCCGCGGCACAGGTCCAGCCATTTGCCCGTGCGATAGACGGTGATGACCTCGTTCTCGGGCAGGTCGCGGATCAGCTCGGCCTTGAAGCGCTCGCCGATGCTGTCGAAATAGATGATGGCCTCGTCGCGGTCCCAGACTTCGCGCACCAGCTTCTCGTCGCGGTCGACGATCTCGGCCATGCGCTTTTCGATGGCGGCAAAGTCGTCGGTCGAGAAAGGCTCTTCGCGGTGGAAGTCGTAATAGAAGCCGTCGTCGATGGCCGGTCCAATGGTGACCTGGGTGCCGGGGAACAGCTCCTGCACCGCCTGGGCCAGCACATGGGCGGCGTCGTGACGGATGGTTTCCAGCGCCGCCGGGTCGTCGCGCATGATCAGGCGGAAGTCGCCGCCCGACTCGATCGGCCGGTCGAGGTCGCGCTGCTCGCCATTGATCTCGACCAGGGCGGCCTTCTTGGCCAGCGAGGGCGAGATGGAGGCCGCCACCTGCCGGCCCGTCGTCGAGGACGGGAACTGGCGGACGGCACCGTCGGGGAATTTCAGGTCAATCATCTGTCTGTCTTCGTTGTCTGGATCGCGGGAGGGGAGGGCTCCCGCGCCGGAACCGGGTCATAGCCCGAACCTCCGAAAGGATGGCACTTGCACAGGCGCCGTACGGTCAGCCACCCGCCCCGCATCGGCCCGTGGGTGATCAGGGCGTCGCGGGCATAGTCCGAGCAGGTCGGCAAGAACCGGCACGACTGCCCGATCAGGGGCGACAGGGTCAGCTTGTAGCCACGATGGGCCGCGCGGACGCCGCGTTCGTAAAGGGTTTCGCCGGATGCCATGTCGCCGCGCTTATCCCCCGCATCGCCCGCCCGGGCAAGCGCCGGGCGGCAGAGGGAACAGGCCGGGGCGGATCAGGCCGCTCCGGCGCGTCGAGTTCGCTCGGCCTCGGGGGTGTCGCGGGTGGCCAGGGCCATGTCGACGGCATCCAGCAAGGCGCCCATGGCCACCTGGGTGGAGGCGTGCCGCTGGGGATAGTCCGCAACCGGCTTGAGCACGCGCAGGGCCTCGAACCGGCCCTCCGGACCCTCGCCACCAGCCTTCAGCATGGCAGTCAGAGCGGCGGCGGCGGCAGTAATATCGTCGGCTGTGGCGCCGATGACCGCTTCACCGATCACGCCGGCGGCGGCCTGGCCGAGGGCGCAGGCCTTGATGTCCTGGGCGAAGTCGGTGACCCGGCCCTGATCGTCGAGGGTCACGTCGACGATGGCGCGCGAGCCGCACAGCCGGGCCACCCGCTCTCCGGTGCCGTCCGGCGACACGAGCCGCCCGGCGCGGGGCAGGTTTGCCGCCAGACCCAGAATGCGGGCGCTGTAGAGATCGTCGATCATGCTCGAAACATAGGCGCGACAGGCTGCCCGCGAAAGGCGCTATTGCAGGGATTGCCAGGTGCGACCGCTGCCGGCGGTGACCGGCCCGGCCGCACGTTCGCGTATCCAGGCCAGGTTCTGGTCGGCGACCTCGGGCGGAAGCTCGCGCCGCAGGATCGTCTCGGCCTCGCCCAGATTGCCGGACAGGCCCAGTACCAGCGCCAGATTCTGTTTCACCTGCAGGCCCGCCTGCGGCCGGGCCGCCGCGCGACGCAGCAGGGCCTCGGCCCCCGGAAGATCGCCGGAGGTCAGGCGCACCATGGCCATGTTCGACAGGATGGAGGGATTATCGGGCGACAGGCGCAACCCCTCGGCCCAGGCCGCCTGGGCATCCGCCTCGCGCCGCACCTGCTGATAGGCGACGCCCAGCAGCGACCACGGGCGCCAGTCACCGGGCAACAGGTCGCGGGCCCGCTCAAGAGCCGCGATGCCATAGAAGGCCTGACCCCGGGCGATATGAGCGCGGCCCAACTCGATCATGGCTTCGGCATTGTCGGGCTGGACAACCAGCACCTTGTCGGCGGCCTGAACCGCCTGATCGAATTGCCCCAGTTCGCGCAGCGCCTGCGCCAGTCGCACCCCGGCGACGGGATCTGCAGGGTTGATCTCGGCCTCGTGCTGCCAGAACAGCGAGCGGCTGAGCGGGTCCATCCGCTCATAGGTGGCCCGCGTCTCGGCCGAGGCCGGCTGCCGGTCCTGCGACAGCGCGGCGGACGGCACGGCGAGGGCAGCGAGGGTGGCGATCAGCAGAAGTGGGCGCGACATGGAGCGTTCCCGGGGATAGTGTTTCGGTCGCCGTCAGGGTGGGCCGCTTCGGTCAATCCTTCGTTAACCCCGCGACTTCTGTGGAGAGACCATGTCCCGCCGCCTCCCTGTCCTCCTTTCTGCCGATTCCGAAGAGGCAGGCGCGGCCCGGCCTGTGCGGTTGATCGCCGGAGACGCCGCGCTTGACGGACGGGTTGGAGCGTGGGCGACGGCCAACGGCTTCAAGGGCCAGAAAGGGCGACTGCTGCTGTGCCCGGACGAAGAGGGCCAGATCGCCGAGGCCCTGTTCGGCATCGGCAAGAGCTTTGACGTCATGGGGCTGCGCGCGCTGGCCGACCGCCTGCCGGGCGGGGTCTGGCGACTGGAGGGGGTGCCGGCCGATCAGAGGGACCTTGCGGCGCTGGCCTTCTGCCTCGGCAGCTATGCGTTCGACCGGTACACCAAGCCCGGCACCGAGCCTCCTGCCCGGCTGGTCGTGCCCGACGCAGTGGAAAGTGCGCGCGTGCTGGATCTGGCGCGCAGCTGCGATCTGGTGCGCGAAATGGTCGACACTCCGGCCGCCGACATGGGGCCGCTGCAGATCGAGACCCTGGCGCGCGAGATCGCCGAGGAATCCGGCGCCGAAATCTCGGTCATCGAGGGTGAGGCCCTGCTTGAGGCCAACTATCCCGCCGTCCACGCCGTCGGCCGGGCCGCCGTGGCTGCCCGTGCGCCGCGCATGATCGAGATGCACTGGAACCGGTCGCGCACCGATCTGCCACTGGTCGCTCTGGTCGGAAAGGGCGTGGTGTTCGACACCGGCGGGCTGAACCTCAAGGCTGGCGCCGGCATGCGCAATATGAAGAAGGACATGGGCGGCGCCGCCCATGCACTGGGCCTCGCCCGGCAGGTGATGCGGGCGGGCCTCGCGGTGCGGCTGGTGGTGCTGGTGCCGGCGGTCGAGAACGCCGTCTCGGGCGATGCCTTCCGCCCCGGCGATATCCTGAACAGCCGCAAGGGGCTGACCATCGAGATCGGCAATACGGACGCCGAGGGGCGACTGATTCTGGCCGATGCCCTGGCCCGGGCGGCAGAGCTCGAGCCCGATCTGACCCTGGACTTCGCCACCCTGACCGGGGCTGCGCGGGTGGCGCTGGGGCCCGACCTGCCGCCGCTCTATACGGATGATGAGGCGCTGGCGGCTGATCTGCTGGCCGCCTCGGCCCGGGTGCACGACCCCATATGGCGGATGCCGCTGTGGGCCCCCTATGCCGATGCGCTGGACAGCGACGTCGCCGATCTCCGGAATGACTCCGCCCCTTGGGCCCAGGCGGGATCGGTGACGGCGGCCCTGTTCCTCAAGAATTTCGCGCCCGAAACCGGAGCCTGGGCCCATATGGACATCTTTGCCTGGAACCCGCGTGGGCGTCCCGGCTGGCCGCAGGGCGGCGAGGTTCAGGCCCTGCGGGCTGCCTTCGAGATGCTGAGGACGCGTTATCCCGGCTGAATCGGGACGGCGTTAACGCGACCTTCGCCTTGTCGGTGCAGGGTGGCGCGGAATCCGGATCCACCCGCCGCCGCATGTGATGATCGACGCCGATACCCGCGCCCTGCTGATACGACCCGACCTTGCCGAAGCGGCACTGGAAGGGGTTGTGCCCGCGCGCGCCTATCGTCCGACCGAGGCCATGCAGGCAGCCGTGCCGGTGGCGGATGTGCGGGATGATGACGGCAAACGGATATCGCAACTGCTGTTCGGCGAGGCGTTCGACGTTCTGATACGCGGGGGCGACCGCTACTGGGGTCGCTGTCGTCGGGACGGAGTCGTGGGCTGGATGGCCGATGATGCGCTGCGGTCCGGCGTGAGCATGCCGACCCACCGCGTGGCCAGCCCGGGCGGCGTCTTACCGTTCAATGCGCTTGTCGATCCGTCGCAGGATGCCGTGGGCGATGTCGCCCTGACGCCCCTGGGCGAGTTCGGGCCCGATCTGGCTTCTGTGGCCGAGATGCTGATCGGTGTGCCCCACGCCCTGGGCGGTCGAACCGGGGCGGGTATGGATTGCGCGGCCATGGTTCAGGCCTGTCTGATCGCCTGTGGTCGGGCGGGCCCCCGCTACAGCGACGGTCAGGTCGAGCTCGGTCGGGCTGTCGTCGCCGCCGACCTGCAGCGCGGCGATCTGGTTCTCTGGCTTCATCCGACGGGCGGCCCCGGCTGGACCGGCCATTCGGCGATCGCGGTGGATGCGGACACTGTGATCCACGCTTCAGGCCGGACGGGCGAAGTCTGCCGCCAGCGCCTGACAGAGGCGGAGACGAATCAGCGCGCCGAGGGCTTCGACGCGCCGATCTTCAGGCGACTCTAGAGAACCGGTATCAGCCGCCGACGGGCGCGCTGTCCGAGGCCGGCGGTGCGGCGGGGGTTTCCTCGACGACGGGCTGGCCTGCCGCGCCGTCGATCGGGGCGGCAGCTTCCCCTTCGCCGGCTTCTCCGGGCTCACCCGCAGCCGCGCCCGGTTGACGCGCGGGATCCGGAGCCGGCACCGCATAGCCGCTTGAGCCTTGGGTCATCATCCAGGCGATCAGGTTCACGCGGGTCTCGGTGTCGCGCAGACCGGCGAAGGACATCTTGGTGCCCGAGACGTAGCGGGCCGGGGCGGTGATGAACTGGTCGAGGGCGTCCAGCGACCAGGTGGGGTCCTCGGCCTTGTGGGCGACCATGGCGTCCGAATAGGCAAAGCCTGCATGACCCGCGACAGCGCGTCCGACCACACCATACAGATTCGGGCCGATACCGTTGGCGCCGCCCGCATTGATCGTGTGGCAGGCCTGGCAACGCGCGAAGGCGGCTTCACCGGCGGCGAGGTCGGCCACGGGAATCAGCGTGCCCCAGTCGGGCGGCAGGGCCGCCTCGGCACCGCCTTCGGCGCCTTCCTCGGGGATGTCGACGGCATAGCCCATCTTTTCAGGGGCTTTCGTCGCATAGACGAAGCCCGAGGCCTGCTGGACAACCAGAATCGTGAAGACCGTCGCCAGTCCTGCACCGAAAATCTTGTTCCACTCGAGGTTGCCGCTCATCCGGTCGTCAGTCCCGTATCTGAAGGGCCCGCGTCGTCAGCCGGTGGCAGGGTCGCAGGCATTGTTTCGCGGACGCGTCTCTGACACGGTAATGCGGCCTTCGCAACTGTCCGGTTGGGTTTGACACCCGGCTGCGACCAAAGACCCCGCTGACCGAGCCCCGATGAACCCCCTGATCCTTATCCCGGCCCGCATGGCCGCTACCCGCCTGCCCGGAAAGCCACTGGCCGACATCGGCGGCCTGCCCATGATCGTCCGGGCCAGTCGTCAGGCCCGGGCCTCCGGTCTGGCGGTAGCGGTGGCTGCCGGCGATCAGGAAATCGTCGAAGCCGTCGAGGCGGATGGCGGAAGAGCTGTGCTGACCGACCCGGACCTGCCCTCGGGCTCGGACCGTATACGGGCGGCGCTGCATGCCCTGGACCCTGAGGCGCAGCACGATGTGATCGTCAATCTTCAGGGAGATATGCCGTTCGCCGAGCCCGGCATTTCGGCGCTGTGCATCGATCTCCTCGCGCGGCATCCCGACTGCGATATTGCGACGCTGGTCGCACCCGAATCGGGAGCGGGTGACCGCACCAATCCGGATGTGGTCAAGGCGGTCCTGGCCATGGCACCGGAAGGGACCGAGGGCCGCGCCCTCTATTTCACCCGTTCCACCCTGTACGGCGATGGCCCGGTCTGGCGGCACGTGGGCCTGTATGGCTATCGCCGGGCGGCGCTGGAGGCCTTCTGTGCTGCCCCGCCCTCGCTGCTGGAGCGCCGCGAAAAGCTGGAACAGCTGCGGGCCATGGAGATGGGCCTGCGCATTCACGCGGCCGTGATCGCGGACGCTCCCCTGTCGATCGACAATTCCGGCGACCTGGCGGCCGCCCGCGCCCAAGCGGCGATTTCCGGCTGATCGCAAAAGGGTTTCGTCATTTGTCGCCGGCACGGGACAGCGGCACAAAGACGCATCATTTATGGAGAACACCATGCTGAAGTCCTTTGCCGCTGCGGCGGCCCTTTCTCTCGCCGTCATGGCGCCGGGCGTCTCGGCCCAGGCCCAGGACCCCTCCGGTGCCGAGCTGGTGGATCTTCTGCTGGACATGGTCTCCAGCGAGGCCGACCTGACAATGCAGGGCAAGGTGGCGGGCCGCCTCAGCCAGGGGGCTTCGGGCACTGCCACCCTCCAGGTCCCGGCCGGCCCCGTGGCCCTCATCGGCGTCTGTGACGAAAACTGCAGCGACGTCGACCTGATCGTGCGCGATCCGTCGGGTCGCGAGGTGGGCCGCGACTTCGAGGACGACGATGTGCCGATGGTCGTGTTCGAAGCGGCGACCGCTGGTCGCTACACCGTCGAGGTCCAGATGCCGGCCTGTAACGGCACCTGCAACTGGGGCGTCGGCGTCTTCAACTGACGCCAGCCGACTTCAGATATCGTCCACCCAGGCCTTGAGCAGGCTGTGGGCGATCGCAAACGGATAGGGCGCCACAACATCGGGGTGGCGCCCTTCCAGTACCTGCCGGGCCTCGTCGCGGGTCAGCCAGCGCACCGCCTCCAGTTCGGTCAGATCGGGCTGGGCCTTGTCGTCGCTGACCTCGGCGATCAGGCTGATCATCAGCTGGTGCGGGAACGGCCAGGGCTGGCTGGCCAGATAGCGGACCGCGGTGACGGTCAGGCCGGCCTCTTCCTTCACCTCGCGGGCGCAGGCTTCTTCCAGGCATTCGCCGGGCTCCATAAAGCCGGCCAGGGCCGACATGCGCCCGGCGGGCCAGGTCGCCTGACGGCCCAGCAGGCAGATCGGCTCGGCGCCGCCCGAAAAGACGGGCAGCATGATGCAGACCGGGTCGACGCGGGGGTAGTGCTCGACCCCGCAGGGCGCACAGGTTCGCCGCCAGCCGCCCGAGGCGACCTGTGTCTCCTGCCCGCAGCCGGGGCAAAAGCCGTTGCGTCGATGCCAGTCGAACAGGCCCTTGGCGGCGCCGGCCATGGCGAGATCGCCCATCGGCACACGGGCGGCGACCGCGCGCATATCCGGATGGTCGCCGGGCCCCATGAGGCTTTCCAGCTCGGCCGAGCGAACCTCCGGTACAGAACAGGCGAAGACCGGCGCCTCCTTCCACAGGCCGAGGAAGGTCGGCTCGGCGTCTGCCAGGGGCACGAGGCGTGACAGGGGTGCCCAGGCCAGGCGGTCCTGACCCTCGACAGTTTCCAGCCGGGGCCGCCCGTCGATGATCGCCAGTGACAGGGCGGCGGGGTCGGCCGTGCGCGCGGCCATCCATGCGGGGTCGTTGCGGGCGTCGCCGCCCCGATCGAGCGGCGAGGCGGAAAAGGCGGTGACGACGGGCGCGGACATGGCGCCCTCCATAGCGCTCGGCGCCGCGATCCGTAAGGCATCTTGATCTCGCGAGGCTGAACGCGCATATCGGGGGTGGAGATCGCGGGCGAAGGCTTCGCCAACCTGGTCAGGGCCGGAAGGCAGCAGCCACAACGAATTCCCCTTCGGGTCGCGGTCTCCACCCTTCTCCCCCAGCAAAACCGTCATCCGGCCTCGCCCGGGATCGTGTCACGGGCTATGACAGACCCATGAGCGATATGGACCCGATTCCGCCGTGGGAAGACGACGACACGCCCGATGCGGAGTCGGTCGAGCGCGACCCCGACACCGATGACATGTTCGGTGCGCCGGCCGCTTCGGAGCCTGCGTCTGAGCCCGGGCCCGACCTGGCGCCGCTGCCTGAGCCTGCGCCGGTCAAGGACGCGCCCTCGGCGGCGTATCAGGTGCTGGCCCGCAAATACCGGCCGACAACCTTTGAGGACCTGATCGGTCAGGAGGCCATGGTCCGCACCCTGACCCATGCCTTCGAGACGGGCCGGATCGCCCATGCCTTCATGCTGACCGGCGTGCGCGGGGTGGGCAAGACGACGACAGCCCGCCTGCTGGCCCGGGCGTTGAACAATCAGGCCCCCGGCATCGACAAGCCCTCACTGGCCCTGACGCCGGACGGGCGGCACGATGCGGCGATCATGGCGGGCCAGCACATGGACGTCATGGAGATGGACGCCGCCAGTCACACCGGCGTGGGCGACATCCGCGAGATCCTGGACAGTGTCCGCTATGCTCCGGTCGAGGCGCGCTACAAGGTCTATGTGCTCGACGAGGTGCATATGCTGTCGAACCAGGCGTTCAACGCCCTGCTGAAGACGCTGGAAGAGCCCCCGCCCCACGCCAAATTCATCTTTGCGACGACCGAGATCCGCAAGGTTCCGGTGACGATCCTGAGCCGCTGCCAGCGGTTCGATCTGAGGCGCGTAGAGCCGGAAATCCTGATCGAACATCTGGGCCGGGTGGCCCAGAAGGAGGGCATGGCGATCGAGCGCGATGCGCTGGCGCTGATCTCGCGGGCGGCCGAGGGCTCGGTGCGCGACGGCCTGTCGCTTCTGGACCAGGCCCTTGTACAGGGTGGGGAGGGTGAAGCGGTCAAGGCCGAGGTTGTCCGGGACATGCTGGGCCTCGCCGACCGCTCCCGGACCATCGCCCTGTTCGAGACCCTCATGGGCGGCCGCACCCCCGAGGCGCTGGAGATGTTCCGTGACCTCTATGGCTATGGCGCCGATCCCGTGCAGATCATGGGCGACCTGCTGGAACATTGCCACGCGGCCTCGGTCGCAAAGATGCTGGGGCCCGAGGCGACCCGCCTGCCCGGCGATCAGGCGCGGGTGCTGGCGGCGCTGGGCGCGGGTATCTCGGCCGGAACGCTGGCCCGCGTGTGGCAGATGCTGCTGCGTGCGCTTGAGGAGACCCGTCGCGCGCCGAACCCGGCCGATGCAGTCGAGATGGCCCTTATCCGGCTGGCCTATGCCGCCGACCTGCCGGGCCCCGAAGAGGCGCTGAAGGCCCTGAAGTCGGGCGAGGGCGTGGGCGGCGGTGGTCCCGCGCCCCGCGGCGGCGGGTCGTCAGGGGGCGGCGGTGCCCAGGCGACGATGGCCCAGCCGCGCGCTGCCGCCCAGTCGGCCCTGCCGGACCCCCAGACCTTCGAGGCCATGGTCGCTCTGATCGACGACAAGCGCGAGATCGCGCTGAAGCTGGACGTTGAGCGCTATGTCCGCCCTGTCGCCTTCCGGTCCGGGGCCCTGACGTTCGAGCCCGCGCAGGGCACGCCGCCCGATCTGGCGCGCAAACTGGCCAGCCGGCTGAAGGACTGGACGGGTCGCACCTGGCTGGTCGCCGCCAACGGTCAGGGTGGGGGCGAGACCCTGATCGAGCAGGAACGCAAGGCCCGCGAACAGACCCGGGCCGAGGTCGAGGCGGATCCGTTTATCCGCTCGGTGCTGGAGGCCTTTCCCGGCGCGAAGCTGGGAGAAATCCGTGACATGGCCCCGGCGGTTTCCCTGCCCGCCATCCCGGACGATCCGGACGATGATGGCGAGGCCGACGCCGATACCTGACGGAACCTGTCAGCGTGGGCCATGGACATCTCTCGGGCACTGCACCGGAACAGACCCCTGTCGCAACGGCGCGCTTCATCCTAGATAGGGGTCATGAAAGACCTGACCCAACTGATGCAACAGGCCCAGGCGATGCAGCAAAAGCTGCAGGACGCCCAGGCGAAGATGGCCGAAACCACCGCCGAGGGCACCTCGGGCGGTGGACTGGTGACCGTCAGCCTGAAGGGCCCCGGCGAAGTCACTCGCGTGCAGATCGACGACAGCCTGATGGTGCCCGGTGAACAGGACATCCTGGCCGATCTGATCGTCGCCGCCCATGCGGATGCCAAGCGCAAGCTGGACGAGGCCAATTCCGTGCTGATGCGCGAGGCCGCGGGCCCCATGGCCGGGATGAACATCCCCGGCATGCCCAAGCTGTTCTGATGTCTGAAGCGGGCCTGCTGGCCTGTCCGTGCTGCGGGTGGAAAGTATTCTCGGAGCCTTGCGGATCCTATGACATCTGTCCGATATGCTTCTGGGAAGACGACCCGGTACAGCTCGCTGACCCGACCTTGGCCGGCGGTGCAAACGACCACAGCCTGATTAAGGCTCAAGAGACCTTCATTCAGCATGGCGTGAGCGAGATCCGCTTCTTGCGGAACGTTAGATCGCCGTGCGCAACTGATGCTCGCGACCCTCTATGGCGTGCCTTCGATCCGATCCGGGATCAGGTGAGATCGCTTCGCGACGGTCCGCTGGTCACCTACTGGAAGGATATCTGATGGCCGCGTCTGCCGGACCCGAGATCGAGCGGCTGATCGGTCTGCTGTCGAAACTGCCCGGGCTGGGGCCGCGCTCGGCCCGGCGCGCGGCGCTGGCCCTGCTCAAGCGGCGGGAACAGTTGCTGCTGCCGCTGGCGGCCTCGCTGGCCGAGACGGCGGACAAGGTGAAGTCCTGCTCTGTCTGCGGCGCCCCCGATACGCGTGACCCCTGCACCCTGTGTTCCGATCCCGCCCGCGACGCCGGCCTGATCTGCGTGGTCGAGGAGGCCGGAGCCCTGTGGGCCATGGAGCGGTCGGGTGCCTTTCGCGGTCGCTACCACGTGCTGGGCGGATTGCTTTCAGCGCTGGACGGCGTCGGCCCCGATGCGCTGCGGCTGGGCGAACTGGGGGCGCGTGTGGGTGAAGGCGGCGTGCGCGAGGTGGTGCTGGCCCTGCCGGCCACGGTCGATGGCCAGACGACCGCCCACTATATCGCCGAGCGACTGGCGAATGCGGGGGTCAGCGTGACCTCGCTGGCGCGTGGCGTCCCGGTCGGCGGCGACCTCGACTGGCTGGACGACGGCACCATCATCCAGGCGATGCGCGCGAGGCGTCCGACGTAGGGCGCTGCGCCCTTGCCCCCTCCTTCCGTTTCCCCGGCGAAGGCCGGGGCCCAGAGAAGCAGGCAGACGGCTTGCATCCTCTTCTGGCCCCCGACCTTCGTCGGGGAAACGGATGTCCGCACCGCCGCCCCCTCCGTCACGACGCCTGCGCGTCGCGCCACCTCCCCATGCATGGGGAGGAGATGAGAAAGGCGCCGCCGTCGCCCCCCGCACCCCCTCGCTGTGTCCTTCGTGGTTTTTCTTCGCTGTGTTCTCCGTGATGAACCTTGGACCGGCGCCCCCTCGCGCCCCACGTGCCTTTTCCCGCTTCCTGACTCAGGTTAGGAACGGAGCATGAACGCTTACCTCATTGCCTTTGTCGCCGCTTCGGTGGTTGCCGTCATCGCCTTGGCCTGGGCCCTGATGGAGCGCCGCCGGGCCGCCGCTGCGGAAACCCGGAACTGGGAGCTGCGCGAGCGGCACGCCGAGACCGAGGCGCGGATGCGGCTGTTCGAGGATCAGGCGGCGGCCAATGCCGAATATCTGCGCGCCCAGGCTGCCCAGTCGGCGGGCGCCGTGGCCGAGGAACTGCTGAAACGCACCGATGAAACCTTCCGCAATCGCGAACTGATGGCGCGCGAGCGGATGGAGGCGCAGCTGAAGCCGGTGGCCGACACCCTGGCCAAGTTCCAGGAACATGTGACGGCGCTGGAGAAGACCCGGTCGGAGGAGACCGGCGGGCTCAAGGAACAGCTGGCGGCGTTGATGACGGCCTCGACCGCCACGCGCGATGAGGCACGCAAGCTGACCGAGGCCCTGCGCGGCAATACCGGGCGACGCGGGCGCTGGGGGGAGCAGACCTGTCGCAATGTGCTGGAGGCCGCCGGCATGGCCGGGCGGTTCGATTTCGAGGAGCAGACCTCGAACGCCGACGAGGCAGGTCGTCAGCAACGGCCCGACTTTGTCGTCCGCCTGCCCGGCGGGGGCATGTTCGTGATCGACGCCAAGGTGCCGCTGGCCTTTGCCGACCAGGGCGAAGGCGATGAGGAACAACGCCAGCAGGCAGCGTCCCTGCGCACTGCCGCCAGTATGAAGACCCATATGCGCCAGCTGGCGTCCAAGGCCTATCAGGATCAGTTCCAGCCCAGTCCGGACTTTGTCGCCATGTTCGTGCCGGGCGATGCCTTTCTGGCGGCGGCGCTGGATCATGAGCCCGAGCTGATGACCCAGGCCATGGCCTCGCGCGTGGTGATCGTCACGCCGACCACCTTGTTCGCCCTGTGCAAGGCGGTGGCCTATGGCTGGCGCGCCGAGGAGCAGACCAAGAACGCCGAGGACGTCGCCCGGCTGGGCAAGGAGCTGTACAAGCGGCTGTCGGTGATGGGCGGGCACGCGGCCTCGGTCGGCAAGGCGTTGGATGCCGCCGTCGGGCGCTACAACCAGTTCGTCGGTTCGCTGGAAAGTCAGGTGATGGTGTCGGCGCGGCGGTTCGAGGATCTGCACGTGGATCATGAGGGCAAGGACCTGCCCGACCTGCCGCCGGTCGAGGGGTCGCCCCGCGCGCTCAGCCGCCCGGAACTGCTGAAAGCGCCGGAATCCGGCGAATAGACGCCATCGCTTTCCTTTTTGACAAGGGTGCTTGACTTGTGCGGTGCGTGATGTAAAACACCCTTGTCAAACAGACAGGGACAGTTGTCATGCCTTCACGAAGAGAGCCTCGCATCGCTCGCTATCCGGCCCTGCGCTATGTCGGGGTCATGGTGGCCTGCATGGTGTTCGGCGGTATCGCGGGCGCCTTTGCGGCCGTCGCCGGCTCCCTCGGATCCGTGCCGGTCGTCCTGCTGGCCGTGATCGTTGCCCTTGGCATGGCCGGCATCATCTGGATGTGCGGCTGGTGGTGGAAGGGTCTGGATGAGGCCGCCCGGGAAGCCCACAAATGGGCCTGGTGGTGGGGCAGCACCTTCGGCATTGCAGCCGGCGGTGTGGTTCTGCTGACCGGCATGGTGGTCATCGATCCGGATCAGCTACGGACGTCCCTGGCGGAATACGATCCGATCGATCTCGTCCAGGGCGGGGCCTTCACCGTCCTGATCCTCCAGACCCTCGGCTATGCCTTCGCCTGGGTGTTCTGGTGGGCGCGGCATCGGTGAGCGCCCGGTCATGAACAATCGTCTCAAGGTGCTGCGCGCCGAGCGCAACTGGAGCCAGGCCGAGCTGGCCGACCGGCTGGGGGTTTCGCGCCAGACCGTCAATGCGCTGGAAACCGGCCGCTATGACCCCTCGCTGCCGCTGGCGTTCAGGATCGCCCGCGTCTTTGAACAACCCATTGAATCCATCTTTCTGGAGGACTGAGCCATGACGTCCGAAGAGCGCACATTCCATCCCGCCCTGAAGATCGGCGGACTGGTGTTGCTGGCCCTGATCGGGGCCGCCGCGGGGGCCGCAACCGCCCGCTTTATCGATGCCTCGGCCCTGCCGGCCGACGACGCGCTGAACCTGTTCATCGGGGTGGTGCTGGTCGGCATGGGGGTGGTGATGGGCGGCATTATGGCCCTGCGCCCCGCCAATGTTCCGAAGGGCTGTGGCCTGCTGCAGATTCTGGTGATGACACTGGCCGGCATCATGCTGATGATCCCCATCTATGGCCCCAACTGGGTCTCGGCCGAGGTGGCCATGGTCCTCGTGCTGGGCCTGCTGGCCATCCAGACCGTCGCCAATGTGATGATGTTCCGGCAGGCCGATGAAATGCTGCGCCGGGTGATGGTCGAGACCGGTTCGCTGGCCTTCTGGACCCTGCAACTGGCGCTGTTCGTCTACGCCGCTTCGGAACGGCTGGGCCTCGTCGAGGGCATCACCGCCTGGGGCATGATCGGCATCATGATGGCCGTCTACATGGTCGCCTCGGCCGTGGCCGGCGCCCGGCGCGGATTGAAATAGCGCGTCGAACTCCTCCTCCAACTCCTTTTCGACTTCCCTCCCGATCATGAAAGGATCTACCCATGACCACGCTTGATACCCTGAAGACCTCGACCCTCGCCCTTGGCCGCCGCCTGATGGGCACGGCCGCCGCTGCCGCCCTTGGCCTTGGCCTCGGCCTTGCCGTCGTCGCAGGGGCCCCCGCCCCGGTGATGGCCCAGGACGCTGCCGCCCAGACGGGCAAGCCCGCCCTGTGGGTGGTGCGCGATGCGGACTCGACCATCTATCTGTTCGGCACGGTGCACCTGCTCCGGCCCGAGACCGTCTGGAACTCGCCGGTGGTCGATCAGGCCTTCGACAGTGCGGATCAGATCTGGTTCGAGATCGAGAACCCGGACGACCAGGCTGCGGCCATGCCGCTGATCCAGCGCTATGGCATCGACATGGAGACGCCACTGTCCAGCCGCCTGAATGCCGAGGAACAGGGGCAGCTGAACACCATGGCCGAGGCCATGGGTATGTCCGGGCCGATGCTGGAGCCCATGCGGCCTTGGCTGGCGGCCCTGACCCTGTCGATCGCGCCCCTGACCAAGGCCGGCTATGACCCGGAGTCGGGTGTGGAACTGGTGCTGCGGGCCCGGGCGCTGGAAGCCGGCAAGCCGATCGACGGTCTGGAGACGATTGAAGAGCAGCTGCAGATCCTGGCCGGCATGTCCGAGGATGCCCAGATGGCCTTCCTGCGGTCGGTGCTGAGTGACTATGAGAATGCAACGGTCGAACTGGACCGTCTGGTCGATGCCTGGGCCATCGGCGATGTCGAAACGCTGGAGGCTATCGGTGTCACCCAGATGCGCGCCGAGGGCGAGGAATTCTACCAGACCCTGCTGGTCAAGCGGAACGCCAACTGGGCCGGACAGATCGACACCATGATGGACGGCGAAGGCGTTATCTTCATTGCCGTCGGCGCCGCCCATCTGGCCGGTGACGACAGCGTTCAGGCCCTGCTGGAGCAGCGCGGCTATACGGTCGAACGCGTCCAGTAGTCCTGACGCGGATGCGGTAAACGAGCGCCCGATCCGGTCTCCCGGGTCGGGCGTTTTCGCCTCAGGCGCGGCGGGTGAACAGGGCCCGGGTCAGGCAGGAAAAGACCAGCCGCCCGCCCTCGTCCAGCAGGTCGTGCTGGGCAATGACAATGCCCTTGTCATCGCCGACCGGGTCCTTGCCCATGACGGTCATGCGGCCGCGCAGCAGTTCACCCGCCGGCGGGTCGCGCATATAGCGCAGGCCGTCGACCGCCAGCACCTTGGTCTGGGCCCAGTGGCTGGACTTTTCCGAAAACAGTCGCGTCCACAGGGCATAGACCATGGCCGGCGGCGCCCCCGCCTCGACCGGCCAGCGGGGCGCGAAGGTGATGACAAAACCGGTCAGGGCCTCCACGTCCACGGTGCAGGCGCCCAGCGGTATGACCTGACCGACCGACAGATCCTCGAAACAGACCCGGAAGGGGTCGGACGCCTCGGCTTCGCTCATCAGGGACCCTGCTTTTTCTGACGCCGGGCGCTACGGCTCTTCGGAGACACGCACCAGCAGTTTGCCGTCATGGTCGCCGGTGAACAAGCGGTTGAGCGACTGGACGGCACCTTCCAGTCCGTGATCGACGTGGACCTTCCACTTGACCCGTCCGTCGGCCAGCCAGGGCCCGACCTCGGCCACCATCTCGCGGGCGCGGGGCGCATAGTCGAGCACCAGGAAGCCGCGCACCTCCAGCCGGTGGGTGATGATCCGCGAAAAGTTCGGCGACGGCGGCATGCGCGTGGCGTTATAGGCCGAGATCAGGCCGCATACGGCCATGCGGGCGTGGGTGTTCAGCCGGTTCCAGACGGCGATCATGATGTCGCCGCCGACGTTCTCGAAATTGAGATCGATGCCGTCCGGAGCCAGCCGGTCCAGGGCCTCGCCGACGTCCTCGTTCTTGTAGTCGATGGCGGCGTCGAAGCCGAGTTCCTCGGTCAGCCAGCGGCCCTTATCGGCGCCCCCGGCGATCCCGATCACGCGGGCGCCCTTTTGCTTGGCGATCTGGCCGGCAATCGAGCCGACGGCGCCGGCCGCGGCCGAGATGACCATGGTCTGGCCGGGCTCGGGCCGCAGGACATCGGTGACGCCCGCCCAGGCGGTCAGGCCGGTCATGCCCAGCACCGACAGATTGGCTGTCAGCGGCAGGCCGGGAAAGCGGTGGACCGGGCGCAGCTGGCTGTCGGGAACGACAGCATAGTCGGCCCAGCCTCCCGACATGGGCATGACCAGATCGCCCTCCTTGAAGCGGTCCGAGCGGGTCGCCTCGACCACGCCCAGCGTCAGGCCGCGCATGACATCACCCAGACCGACGGGCGGCAGATAGCCCTCGGAGTCGTTCATCCATGTGCGGTTGGTCGGATCCAGCGACAGATAGATGGTACGGACCAGAACCTCGCCCTCGCCCGGATCGGTAACCGGGCTTTCGACCAGTTCGAGGTCGCCGTCCTGAATCAGGCCCTGCGGCCGGCGGCGAAGAACCCATTGGCGATTGGTGCGCGTCATGATCGACCTCCTGATGTCGCTCTATGCGTTTTCTTTATGGACCGACATCATGGCCGAGAGGCACAGCTTGTCGAGGGGCAGGGCCGGAATAAGGCACAAAAAATAAAGGCGGACCGTTTGCGGTCCGCCTTCAAGGGTATCATCGAGATGAGGCGCGGAGGCAGCTGACCGGAGTGAACCGGTCATTGTCGGGGGGGGCGTCGCTGCCTCCGCATATCCAGAATGCGGAACCAGGACCCCGGTTCCCGCGCCGGGTGAAAAATTCGTCAGGCGATCTCGCGACGGCCGGGATGGAAGAACAGCGCCTGGCTGATGGCGGCCTTGACCGTTTCCGGCTGGAACGGCTTGGTGATCAGGAAGGTCGGCTCGGGGCGCTCGCCGGTCAGCAGGCGTTCCGGGAAGGCGGTGATGAAGATCACCGGCACATCGATGGCCTTGAGGATGTCCTTAACCGCATCAATGCCGGACGAACCGTCGGCCAACTGGATATCGGCCAGCACCAGACCCGGCTTGTGCCGCGACACGGCATCGACGGCCTCGTCGTGGGTAGTGGCTGTGGCAGTGACGCGGTGGCCCAGATCCTTGACCAGATTTTCGATGTCGGCCGAGATAATGGCCTCGTCCTCGATGATCAGGACGTCGGTCGCCAGTTCGGCATCAATGTCCGACTGGGCCTCGCTGATCAGCGATTCGACCGAAGGCACGTCCGAGCCGAGGATCTGCGCCGTCTCGGACGGGGTGAAGCCTTCCAGCGCGGTCAACAGAAAGGCCTGACGCGAACGGGGCGAGATGCGCATGAGACGACGCGAGGCCTCGTCACCGCCGTCAGTGCCCGGTCGGGCCTCCAGCCGGGCGCCCGTAGAGGCCCAGATCGTGTGGAAGACGTGATAGAGCGCCACGCGCGGCGTCATATCCTGCGACAGCTGCTGCTCGCCCGCCGCGAGGGCCTCCAGCGCGACCCGCACATAATTGTCGCCGGTCGACTGGTCGCCGGTCAGGGCGCGGGCATAACGGCGAACATACGGAAGGTGAGGGGCCAACCTGGCAAGCAGACTCATGGAGGTATCATTCCCGACTAATGATCCGGCGGCCGGACAAACCGGTCCGCAGATGGTGACAAGCAGGCAGAACGTCGATTAACAGCCAAGGTTCCGTTCTTCGCTGCCTTCGTTTCAGGAAATCTCGCGGACGAAGGAACCGGCAGCACAAGGTGACGTTAATGACGACCGGCATTCAAGGGGCAGACAGCCGTTCATGACTGAAAAATCCACACCCGGCCAGCCGATCGAGGACCTCGGGTCCGAAGATCTGGAAGAGGCACGGCTTCGCCAGCAGGCCATCGGAGTCAAGCTGCGGCACATTTTCGACGAGGTGGTCAATGAACCGGTCCCCGACGAATTCCTCGACATCCTGCGCCGTGCGGACAGCCGCGCGTCTGGCGAAGGTGGCGAATGAGCAGTGCTGCCCCCAAACCTCCCTCGACGGATGACAAGGCGTTCAAGGTCGAGCTGGTCGCGCTTATCCCGCATCTGCGCGCCTTTGCTCGCACGCTGACCGGCGATGCTACGGCGGCCGACGATCTGGCGCAGGACGCCATGGTCAAGGCCTGGGATGCGCGCGCCAGCTTCCAGATGGGCACCAATATGAAGGCCTGGACCTTCATGATCCTGCGTAACCAGTTCTATTCCGACAAGCGTCGGTCCTGGCGTCAGTCGCAACTGGATCAGGAAGCAGCCGAGCGCACCCTGGTCGCCGTCGACAATCCTGAGGCCCCGGTCGCGCTGGATGAACTGCGACAGGCGCTGGCCTCCCTGCCGGAAGAGCAGCGCGAGGCGCTGATCCTGGTCGGCGCGGGTGGCTTTGCCTATGAAGAAGCGGCCGCCATCTGCGACTGCGCTGTCGGTACGGTCAAAAGCCGCGTCAGCCGTGCTCGCAAGGCCCTGCTCGCCGTGCTCGAGAGCGGCGGCTATGACCGTGACGGCAAGGCCGCCGGCGATGCCATGGCCTCTATCCTCGGGGCCGCGGACCGTCTGAGCGGCGGTTACAGCACCTAGGATGCGGGGGCTGGGCCGCGCGCTTGGCCGACGTTTGGGCCGTTCTTTTGGACGTCCGGGCGGGCGCGGGCTCAAGCGAGCCAGATTTCAGGGAATCCGGTTCCGTCTCGGCATGGCCATGGCCCTTGCCCTTGCACCCTTCCTGGTGCTCATCGCCCTGCAGGTTGATGCAGACTTTCGGGAACAGGCCGAGGAGCGCCGGGTCGATCTTCAGCTTGCCGCAGAGCGCAGCGCCGTAGCCGCCCGAACGCGACTGGAGGGGGCATCCACGCTTTTGCAGGCTCTGAGATTTGAGGGTAGTTCCCCTTTCTGCGAGGAGCGACTCGGCACGCTTCTGGATCGGCTGGACGGCTATTCAACGCTGGTCCGTTACACGGCAACCGGCCAGGTGGTCTGCAGCGCCGGGGAGTTGCGGGGCGTCGATGTAACCCAGCGCGCCTGGTTCATGCGCCTGAGGGCCGGCAGCGACTGGGTCGTGTCCCGGGCTCAGCGTGATTTACCGGCGCTGGTAACAGGTTTGCGGGTCGAGCGCCCGATGGGTCGCTTCGACGGCGCCATGGCCGCTGTCATCCCGCTTGAATCTCTTCAACCCGACACGCGCGACCCCGCCCTTCCGGAAGGGTCGGAGGCGGCACTGGTGGACAGCGAAGGGCAGATCCTGGTGGCCACGGATCCGGAGGCCTTCGATATGGAGACTGGAGGCAGGCTGGCCGCATGGTTCCAGGACATGCGGGCCGGCGAAGACCGTGTACTCGAGGCGCGTGACAGCAGTGGCGAACGCCGCGCCTATGCCGGATCAGCCATGTCAGGCCAGGATGTCTATGTGCTTCTTGCTGCGCCCTCACCCGGACTGCTGTCCTGGGCGCGGCTGAATCCCATCGGCTCGATCCTGCTGCCGCTGGCGGCGTGGATGACCGCCTTTGTGGCGGTGATCCTGGTGGCCGAGCGGGTCGTGGTTCGCTGGCTGGATTATCTGGAGCGTATCGCCGCCCTCTATGCCCGCGGCCGTTTCACCGTCCGCCCGGTACAGGCCGTCAATGCGCCAACCGAAATCCGGGTGCTGGCCGAGACGCTGGACGGACTGGCGGAGGGCGTCTCGATTCGCGACCAGTCGCTGCTGGACAGTCTGGCGGAAAAAGACGTGCTGATGCGCGAGATCCATCACCGGGTGAAGAACAACCTTCAGATCATTTCCTCGCTGCTCAGCCTGCAGCAGCGGGCGCTGAGCGACGACGCGGCCAGGATGGCGCTGGGGGATACGCGTCAGCGGATTTCGGCGCTCGCCCTGATCTATCGCACCCTCTATCAAAGCGACGACATCCGCCACGCCGATGCGGCGGTCTTCCTGCACGATCTGGTCGGTCAGCTGGTCGCCAGCGAGGCCGGACGCGGGCCCGCCGTCAGCAGTCGCGTCGAGGCCGACAGTCTGGTCATGGACCCTGACAAGCTGGCGCCGATGGCCCTGTGGCTGGTCGAGGCGATCTCGAACGCGCTGAAGCACGCCCTGGCGGACAAGGGCGGCACCCTCATCGTCCGCTTCACGGTCGATGGCGAGACCAGCGTGCTGGAGGTCGAGGATGACGGTCCCGGCCTGTCGGAAACCGATCCGGTCGGGGTCGGGCGCACCCTGATGACCGCCTTTGCAAAACAGCTGCGCGGGACGACCGAGGTGCTTGCGGCATCTCCCCGTGGCAGCCGCGTCCGCATGACCTTCGTCACCCCGCGCGCCTGATCCCGCATAGGGAACCCGGCTGCGCGTGCGGAGTTATTGAGGGCGTAACCGTCCGCGCCTCGCGGCGCCTTGAACCAAGGACCGATCCCATGCGCAAGATTTTCATTCTGGTCGCCGCTGCTGCTGCCCTGACCACTGCCGCCTGCAACACCATCGCCGGCGCTGGCCGCGACACCCAGGCCGTCGGCGGTGCCGTCGAAGAGGCCGCTGAAGACGCCGCCAACTAATCCATGCAGAACAGCCACGCCGCGTAGGGCCCTCTCGGGCCTGGCGTGAAGGTCGGACCCCACCGGTATCCCCCCCACCGGTGGGGTCTGTCATGTCTGGCGACCCGCGACCATTGCCGGTGCTTGCGGATCGATCCAACCCCGGTAAGCATGGCCGCTGAGGGAGGGCCTCGTCAGAAGGCCCGGCACATCAGGGGAGGACGGCATGGGGGCCGACCAGACAGCCATCGAACCCGGGACGGATCGCGGCCCGGGCCTGCGAACCGTGGTGACCGCGTCCGCGGCTGGCACGGCCTTCGAGTGGTACGACTTCTTCATTTTCGCCTCGCTGACGGCGGTGATCGCCAACAAATTCTACGCCAATGTGGGCGAGGCCACGGCCTATATCCTGACGCTGCTGCTGTTCGGGGTCGGCTTCGTCGTCCGGCCACTGGGCGCCCTGGTGTTCGGCTGGTTCGGGGACCGGACCGGGCGCAAGACCACCTTTCTCGTGACGATCACCCTGATGGGGGTGGCGACCGTCGCGATTGGCCTTTTGCCCACCTATGACCAGATCGGTATCGCCGCGCCGTTGTTGCTACTGGTGCTGCGCATTGCCCAGGGATTCGCGCTGGGCGGCGAATATGGCGGGGCCGCGATCTTCGTGGCCGAACACGCCCCGAACGAACGGCGCGGCTATCTGACCGGCTGGATCCAGACGACAGCGGCCTTCGGCCTGATCGGCGCCCTGGGCGTCATCATCCTGACCCGCATGATCGTGGGCGTGGAAGCGTTCAACAACTGGGGCTGGCGGATCCCCTTCCTGCTGTCCTTCTTCCTGCTGGTGATCTCGCTGTGGATCCGGCTGAAGCTGAACGAGAGCCCGGCCTTCAAGCGGATGGAGGCCGAAGGCGGCGCGCGGCGGGCGCCCTATCGCGAGGCGTTCGGCACCTGGAAGAACGGCAAATTCGTCCTGCTGGCCCTTTTCGGCATCATGATCGCCCAGGGTGCGGTCTGGTACTGCGGCTATTTCTACAGCCGGTTCTTCATGGAGCGGGTGCTGAAGGTAGACGTCGGCACCGTCGACCAGATCCTGCTGATCATCACCCTGGCGTCGGCCTTCCTCTATGTCTTCTTCGGCTGGCTGTCGGACCGAATTGGCAGGAAACCCGTCATGCTGTTTGGCATGATTTTGGCGCTAATCGCCTTCTTCCCCGGATTTCATGCCTTGACGCGGGCCGCCAATCCGGCGCTGGCCGAGGCCCAGGCCTCTTCGCCGGTGACGGTGGTGGCCGACCCCTCGGAGTGCGCGATCCAGTTCGATCCGGTCGGCAAGACGGCCTTTGCCAGTTCCTGCGATCTGGCCAAGTCGGTGCTGTCGAATGCCGGTGTCAGCTATGAGAATGAGGCGGCCCCTGCCGGAGCCCTGGCCCAGGTGCGGATCGGCGATGTCATCATCCCCTCGGTCGAGGGACGCGGTCTCGAGGGAGAGGCGCTGGCGGCCGCCCGGTCCGATGTCGAGACACGGGTGAAGGCCGCCCTGATCGAGGCCGGCTATCCGGCGAAGGCCGATCCGGCGCGGATCAACATGCCGCTGGTGATCGGCATCCTGATGGTCTTCATCGTGGCGGCGACCGCCCTCTATGGCCCACAGGCCGCGGCCCTGGTCGAGCTGTTCCCCACGCGGGTGCGCTATACGGCGATGAGCCTGCCCTATCACATCGGCACGGGGTGGATCGGGGGTCTTTTGCCGGCGGCCAGTTTCGCCCTGGTGGCCTGGTCCGGGAATATCTATTTCGGCCTGTGGTATTCGGTGGTCTTCACCCTGATCGCGGTGGTCGTCAGCCTGATCTGGTTGCCCGAGACGAAGGGCCGCGATCTGGATACCATCGGCGACTGAGGCGTTCTCCCGCGCATCTCCTCCCCCCGACTGAAAGGTCTTTCCATGTCCCATCCCGCCCGCGATGCCGGTCTGAAACTGCTGCGTGAGCATGCCCTGATCGACGGAAAGGCGGTGAAGGGGACCGGCAAGACCATCGACGTCGATGACCCGGCGACAGGCGAGACCCTCGGCACCGTGCCCGATCTGGGCGAGGCGGAAACGCAGCAGGCGATCGACGCCGCCGACCGCGCCTTTGAGGGCTGGTCCGGCAAACGCCCGGACGAGCGGGCGGCCTTCCTGCGCGAATGGGCCCGGCTGATCGACGAGAACGCAGAGGGTCTGGCCGGTCTGATGGCGCTGGAGAACGGCAAGCCGCTGGAAGAGGCCAGGGGCGAGGTCGCCTATGCCAACGGCTTCCTGAAATGGTTCGCGGGCGAGGCCGAGCGCATGCTGGGCGAGACCCAGGACAGTCCGCTGGGCCACGTCATCCTGACGTTCCGCAAGGCCGTGGGCCCCTGCGCCCTCATCACCCCGTGGAACTTCCCGGCCGCCATGCTGACCCGCAAGCTGGGCCCGGCCTTTGCCGCCGGCTGCACCGCCGTGGTCAAGCCGGCCAGCCAGACGCCGTTCACTGCCATCGCGCTGGTCGAACTGGCCCAACAGGCGGGCCTGCCGAACGGCGTGCTCAATCTGGTGACGGGCGATGCCGCCACCATCGGCGGGGTGCTGACGGCCTCGCCGGTGATCCGCAAGCTCAGCTTTACCGGCTCGACGCCGGTCGGCCGCAAGCTGGCCGAGCAGTGTGCCCCGACCCTTAAACGGGTCTCGATGGAGCTGGGCGGTGCCGCCCCCCTGATCGTCTTCGCCGATGCCGATATCGACCAGGCTGTGGCCGAAACCATCAAGGGCAAGTTCCGCAACTCCGGCCAGACCTGCGTCTGCCCGAACCGCATCTATGTCGAGCGGTCCGTGGCGCGGGACTATGCCGACAGGCTGGCGGCCGAGGTGTCAAAGCTGAAGGTCGGGAACGCCTTTGACGAGGGGGTCAAGGTCGGCCCTCTGATCGAGAACAAGGGCGTCGACAAGGTCGAAGAGCACGTCCGCAAGGTGAAGGCGGCCGGCGGCGAGGTGCTGACCGGAGGTGCACGTCACGATCTGGGCGGGCGGTTCTACACGCCCACCGTCACCTTTGGCGGCGACGACGCCCTGTTCCGCGAGGAGGAGACCTTCGGCCCGCTCGTGCCCGTCTTTGCCTTCGACACCGAGGAAGAGGTGGTCGGCAAGGCCAATGACAGCGACCTGGGGCTGGCCTCCTATTTGTTCACGCGCGATCTCGACCGGGCCGTCCGCATCGGTCGCCGGATCGAGGCGGGCATGTGCGGCATCAACACCGGCCTGATGTCGACGCCGGTCGCCCCGTTCGGCGGCGTCAAACAATCCGGCTATGGCCGCGAGGGCTCGACCCATGGCATCGATGACTATCTGGACATCAAGACCCTGACGCTGAAGCTGGGCTAGGTCTCGAGCTCCTCCTTCACCTCGGCCAGAAAGCCCACGGCCCGGCGGGCATAGTCGCCAATCCAGCGGTCATGCACGGCCTTGATCGGCAGCGAGTTGAGGTGGTTCCAGCGCTCGCGGCCCCGGCGTTCCACCATCACCAGATCGGCGGCTTCCAGCACCTTGAGATGCTGCATCACGGTGCAGCGGTCCAGCGGTGCCAAGGCCTCGCACAAGGCCCCCGTGGTCAGAGGCCCATCCTTCAGAGTGTCCAACAGCTGGCGCCGCGTGCCCGACGCCAGGGCGCGAAACACCCGGTCCTGATCCGACTCACTTGACATGTTATAAGATTATAACATTAATGCGGGCGAGCAAGGCATGGGAGGATGTCATGGAGCTGCAGTTCAAGGTGTCGACGCGGATCGCCCGACCGGTCGAGGAGGTGTTCGAGGCGGTGGCCGATCCGGCGCGACTGTCGAAATATTTCACCACCGGCGGGGCGGTCGGGCGGCTGGAGACCGGCAAGACGGTGCAGTGGGATTTCGCTGACTTCCCCGGCGCCTTTCCGGTTGAGGTGGTCGAGGTCGAGGTCAACCGCCGCATCGTCATCCGCTGGGGCGCCAATGACAAATCGCCGCCGGACGGCCAGGCCTATGACACCACGACGGTTTTCACCTTTGCGGCGCTGGACGACGGCCGGACCCTGGTGACGGTCGAGGAAAGCGGTTGGCCCGAGACCGAGACCGGCGTGAAGGCCGCCTTTGGCAACTGTCAGGGCTGGAGCCAGATGCTGGCCGCGCTCAAGGTCTGGGTCGAGCACGGCATCAATCTGCGCGAGGGCATGTACGTCTGACCAGTCAGACCGGCAGGGCACCCCGTTTGACCACGGTCCGCATGGCGACGCTGGACGAGACGCGGGTGACGCCGGGAATGCGGGTCAGCCCGTGCGAGTGGACCCGTTCCAGATCGTCGACGTCGCGCACCACCAGCCGCAGCAGATAGTCCGAGCCGCCGGTCATCAGATAGCATTCGACCACCTCGGGCACGGTGGCCACGGCCGTCTCGAAGGCGGTCAGGGCCGCCTCGGCCTGGGATGACAGGGTAACGGTCACGAACACGCTGATCGGCAGGCCCACGGCCCGCTCATTGATGATGGCGGCATAGCGGCTGATGACGCCCTCGGTCTCGAGCGCGCGCAGCCGCCGGAGACAGGCGCTCTCGGACAGATTGACCGTGCGGGCCAGATCGGCATTCGAAATCCGGCCGTTCTCCTGCAGGGCGCGCAGCATCTTGCGATCGATGGCATCCAGGGTGACGGCAGAAACAGTCTTCATTTGAGCCTCATAAGCAAGGTTCTGCGACTTTACGCCGTTCACCCAGCAAAATGAACAGGAACCTGCGCCGCTGCCCCCGCTAGATTGCGCGCCAAACCGGGTCCGAAGGGCCCGTCCGCAACACAGAGGAAACGGTCATGCGCGTCGGTGTCCCCCAGGAAATCAAGAAGAATGAACACCGCATCGGCCTGACGCCGACGGCCGTGCGCGAATATGTGGCCCATGGCCATACGGTGCTGGTCCAGACCGGCGCGGGCGACGGCGCGGGCTTCACCGATGCCGAATACAAGCTGGCGGGCGCGAAGATCGCCCCGGACGCCAAAACCGTCTTTGCCGACAGCGACATGATCGTGAAGGTCAAGGAGCCCCAGAAGGTCGAGTGGGAAATGCTGCGCGAGGACCAGATCCTCTACACCTATCTGCACCTGGCGCCCGATCCCGAGCAGACCAAGGGTCTGCTGGCCTCGAAATGCGCGGCCATTGCCTATGAGACGGTGACGGATCGCAACGGCGGCCTGCCGCTGCTGGCCCCGATGTCCGAAGTGGCAGGCCGGATCGCCGTCTTCTCGGCGGCCGAGACCCTGCTGAAGCACAATGGCGGCATGGGCCTGCTGTTCTGCGGCGTGCCTGGCGTGGCCCCGGCCCGTGTGGCGGTGCTGGGCGGCGGCGTGGTCGGCTTCAACTCGGCCCGGATGGCGCTGGGTCTGGGGGCCGAGGTCGTGGTGCTGGAACGCTCCATCCCTCGCATGCGCGAGATCGACGAACTGACCGACGGTCGGGTCATCACCCGCTATTCCTCGATCAACGCCATCGAGGAAGAGATCATGAAGGCCGACGTCGTGATCGGCGCGGTTCTGGTGCACGGGGCGGCCGCCCCGAAACTGGTCAAGCGCGAGCACCTGAAGCAGATGAAGAACGGCTCGGTGCTGGTCGACGTCGCCATCGACCAGGGCGGCTGTTTCGAAACCTCGAAGCCGACCACCCACGAAGACCCGACCTATGAGATCGATGGCGTGGTCCACTATTGCGTGGCCAATATGCCGGGTGCCGCGCCGCGTACCTCTTCGGAAGCCCTGAACAACGCGACCCTGCCGTTCGGCCTGGCGCTGGCCAACCACGGCCTCGACGCGCTGAAGAAGGACAAGCACCTGGCGCGCGGCCTGAACGTCATGGGCGGCCAGATCACCTATCCCGCCGTGGCCGAGGCCATGGGCATGGAATGGACCGACCCCTACGGCGTGTGGGGCAAGTAGACCCTAGACGCGTTTCAGAGACCTGGCGAAGTCAGCAACATCGGCGATCGCCAGGCCCTCCCCTTCGAACCAGAAGGTGGTCAGGGCCTCGTGGTTCAGGGCCACCCATTCGAGAGCCTTGGGCGCGATCCGGTCCAGGTCGCGCTCGTCCAGACTGCTGGCCAGTATGCGCGGGTTTGGGCCGATGGAGATCGAGGCGCTGGGCTGGCCGCGTCCGGTCTTGATGTAGACCTTCACGCGCGGGCCGTGCTGGCCCATTGCAGTCGATATGAACAGGGTCGCGAGAACGCCGGTCCAGTCCGGCGGCAGATTGGCCATCTCGGGGGCATCCTCGTCGCTGAGCGCCCGCAGTTCCTCGTCGAGCGTCGGCTCGCGGTCCGTCCAGATGGCCAGTGTTTCCTGCGGACCCATGGTCAATATGATCCGGGGCAGGGCCAGTCTTGTCAAACCCGCCTGTAAATCTGCTCGCAGGTGCGGCATAAGCCGGGCATGAAGTTCCTCGATCAGGCCAAGATTTATATCCGCGCGGGCAATGGCGGGGCGGGTTCCGTCTCGTTCCGGCGCGAGAAATTCATCCCGAACGGGGGCCCGGACGGCGGTGACGGTGGGCGCGGCGGCGATGTCTGGATCGAGGCGGTCGAGGGGCTGAACACCCTGATCGACTATCGCTACCAGCAACATTTCAAGGCGCAGACCGGCCACCACGGCCAGGGCCGCCAGATGCACGGCGGCAAGGGCGAAGACGTGGTGCTCAAGGTGCCCGTCGGTACCCAGGTACTGGATGAGGACAAGGAGACCGTCCTGCTCGACATGGACACCGTCGGCATGCGCGAACGGCTGCTGCGCGGCGGCAACGGCGGCTGGGGCAATGTGCGCTTCAAGGGGCCGGTCAACCAGGCCCCCCGTCACGCCAATCCGGGCCAGGAGGGCGGCGAGCGCTGGATCTGGTTGCGGCTGAAGCTGATCGCCGACGTGGGGCTGGCGGGATTGCCCAATGCCGGCAAGTCGACCTTCCTGTCGGCGGCGTCTGCGGCCAAACCCAAGATCGCCGACTATCCGTTCACCACCCTGACGCCCAATCTGGGCGTGGTGGATCTCAGCCCCAGCGAGCGGTTCGTGATCGCCGACATTCCGGGCCTGATCGAGGGGGCGAGCGAAGGGGCGGGGCTGGGGACGCGCTTCTTGGGCCATGTCGAGCGGTCCGCCAGCCTGATCCACCTGATCGACGGCACCCAGGACGACGTGGTCGGCGCGTATCACACCATCCGCCGCGAGCTCGATGCCTATGGCGAGGGGCTGGAGGACAAGGTCGAACTGGTGGCGCTGAACAAGATCGACGCCCTGTCGCCCGAGCTGCGCGCCGAGAAAACGGCAGAGCTTGCAACCGTTCTGGGCAAGGAGCCGTTCCTTGTGTCAGGCGTGTCCGGAGAGGGCGTGCCCGAACTGCTGCGCGCGGCCTGGGCGGAGGTCCGCCGGACGCGCGGCGAAATCGAGGATGACGACGCGTTCGGGGACGACGCGTTACCCACGACGGAGGAATGGACGCCTTGACCCGCAAACGGCCGCTTCAGGCCGCGAAGACGATTGCCGCTGCCGACCGCATTGTTCTGAAAATCGGATCGGCCTTGCTGGTCGACCGCAAGACCAATACGGTCGACATCGCGCGTCTGAAGGGTCTGGCGGCCGACATCGCCGACTGGAAGGAAGAGGGCAAGCAGGTACTGGTCGTCTCCTCCGGAGCCGTGGCCCTCGGGCGGCGCAGGCTTGGCTCCCGGGCCCGGGGCGGGGGTCTTGAAAAGAAGCAGGCCTCGGCGGCAGCCGGTCAGTCCATGCTCATGCATGCCTGGGAGTCGGTCTTTGACCCCTATGACATCGTCACGGCCCAGATCCTGCTGACCCGCGACGACACCGAGGTCCGGCGCCGCTGGCTGAATGCGCGGGCGACCGTGGGCGCTCTCTTGGACATGGGCGCGGTGCCGATCGTCAACGAGAATGACACCATCGTCACCGACCAGATCCGCTATGGCGACAACGACCGGCTGGCCGCCCGTGTGGCCCAGCTGATCAGTGCCGACCTGCTGATCCTGCTGTCCGATGTCGACGGGGTCTATACCGCCGACCCACGCCAGAACCCGGACGCGGAACATATCCCCTATATCGAGGAGCTGACGCCCGAGATCGAGGCCATGGCCACCGGCGCCAACGCGGCAGCGGGCGTCGGTACGGGCGGCATGGCCACCAAGCTGATGGCCGCGCGGATCGCAGGCGAGGCCGGCTGTGCGACGCTGATCGCGGCCGGACGGGCCAAGAAGCGCGGGGCCCAACACATCGAGGAGGGCCGGCGCTGCACCCTGATCGCGCCCTCGACCACGGTGCGGGCGGCCTACAAACAATGGATCGGGGGCTCGCTTGCGACGCGCGGCCAGATCGTTATCGACAACGGTTGCTTGCGGGCCCTTGGCCGCGGCAAGTCCCTGCTGGCCGCCGGGGTGATCACTGCCAGCGGCAGTTTCGAGAAGGGCGACCCCGTCGAGGTGCTGGACGAGACCGGAGCCGAGGTGGCCCGGGGTCTGGTGCGCTACGACGCCGCCGATGTCACCACCATTGCCGGCCTGCGCTCGCCCCAGATCAAGGCCGCGCTGGGTTATGCCGGGGGGCCGGTGGTGATCCATGCCGATGACCTCGCCCTGCGCTGACCCACGACCTTCATTGAGCCCGAATACCCCCGTCGGGGGTTGAAACAGACGGAGACGGCCCGACCTTAGAGGAATGACCATGACCCAGACTGCGGAGATCGCACCCGACCGCCCGACCGAAGCCAACCTCGAAGCCGACATGCTGGCTCTGGGCCGAAAGGCCCGCGCCGCTGCCCGTGACCTGGGCCTGGCCTCGCCCGAGACGCGCACGCGCGCCATCGCCGGAATGGCCAAGGCGCTCAAGGCTCGCTCAGCCGACGTGCTTGCCGCCAATGCCGCCGACCTTGAGGCCGCGAAAGCCAAGGGTATGGCCTCGGCCATGATGGACCGGCTGGCGCTCGACGAAAAACGTCTGGACGGGGTGATTGAAGCTCTGGAAAAGATCGCGGCCATCCCTGACCCCGTCGGCGTCGAGACCGCCCGCTGGACGCCTGACAATGGTCTCGACATCGCCCGGGTACGCACTCCCATCGGGGTTCTGGCCATCATCTATGAAAGTCGCCCCAATGTGACCGCCGATGCCGCGGCCCTCGCCGTACGGGCCGGCAATGCGGTGATCCTGCGCGGGGGATCCGAATGCCTGCGTTCGAACCTGGCCATTCATGGTGCGCTCGCCGAAGGCCTGGAGCAGGCCGGCTTGCCGCAGGAATGCGTGCAGATCGTCACGACCCGCGACCGCGCGGCCGTCGGCCATATCCTGCAGGGGCTGGACGGCTCGATTGACCTGCTGATCCCGCGCGGCGGGCGCTCGCTGGTGGAGCGCGTCCAGACCGAGGCCCGCGTGGCCGTGCTGGGCCATCTGGAGGGCGTGAACCATGTCTATGTCGACGCCAGCGCCGATCCGGATATGGCCCGAGACGTCGTGCTGAACGCCAAGATGCGCCGCGTGTCTGTGTGCGGTGCCGCCGAGACCCTGCTGGTCGACAGGGCAGCCGCCGGGAAGCTGCTGCCGGGCATCGCTGACGCCCTCAAGGCCGCCGGGTGTGAACTGCGGGCCGACCCCGAGGCCCGCAAGATCATCCCCGATGCAACCGAGGCGACCGACGCCGACTGGCCCACCGAATATCTGGCCGCCATCATGGCTGTGAAGCTGGTCGACGGGGTCGGCGGGGCGCTGGAGCACATCGCCCGCTACGGCTCGGGCCACACCGAAGCGATCGTGGCCTCCGATGAGGGCGTGGTCGAACAGTTCCTGTCACAGGCCGATGCCGGCATCGTGCTGGCCAATGCGTCGACCCAGTATGCCGATGGCGGCGAGTTCGGTTTTGGCGGCGAGATCGGCATCTCAACCGACCGCCTGCACGCGCGCGGGCCGGTGGGCGCCGAACAGTTGACCAGCTTCAAATATGTCGTGCGCGGCAAAGGGCACGCCCGGCCCTGAGGCTTCGGCAATAAATCGAGACAAGCGGGGGCGGGGGTGTTAGGGCACGCGTGAGCATAAGCCCTGCCGAGACCCCGTCCTTGCGCTTCTTCCATGCCGGCCCTGCCCCCCGGACCGCCGGGCCCCGCCCCGGCGGCCTGAATGACGGGCTGCTGCTGTATCCCGGCATGCGGGTCGGCCTGTTCGGCGGCTCCTTCAATCCGGCCCATGACGGCCATGCCCATGTGGCCGAGACCGCATTGCGTCGTCTGGGTCTGGACCGGGTCGTCTGGCTGGTGTCGCCCCAGAATCCGCTGAAGTCCGATGCCGAGACCGCGCCACTGGCCCAGCGTATGGCCTCGGCCCGGGAATGGGCCGACCGCGCTGATGGTTCGCGCCACATGGTCATCTCCGATTTTGAGTCCCGCGTCGGTACGCGCCGGACGATCGACACGCTGAGGGCCCTGACCGCGCGCTATCCCGGCGTGAAATTCGTCTGGTTGATGGGCTCGGACAATCTGGCCAGCTTCCATCGCTGGCGCGGTTGGACGGACCTTTTGTCGCTCATGCCGATGGCGGTGGTGGCCCGCCCGGGCAGCCTTCTGGAAAGCCGCGCGGCACCCGCCGCCCTGCGCTATCGCCGTTACCGCATTCACGCGCATGAGGCCCTGACGCTGGCGGATCGACAGGCCCCGGCCTGGGTCTATCTGACGGCCCCGCTCAACCGGGCCTCCTCGACCGCCCTGCGCGCCGAGGCCGCCTCGGCGCGACGGTGACCGGCGGACGGGGATGTGCTAGGGTCGCTCCTGACCTGTCACCGACTGGAGTATTCCGCTGACCCCCTCGCCCGCGCACGACGCGCACGCTGACGACACGACCCACGCCGAATCCGACGGCCCGGACAATCCTGAAGCCCGATCCGCCGAGCTTCCGACCGGAAGCACCCCGCTCGAAACCGCCCTCCTGGCCAAGCTGGACGAGGACAAGGCGCAGGACATCGTCCTGATCGACCTCAAGGGCAAAAGCCCGATGTCCGACACCATGATCGTGGCGTCGGGCCGCTCGCATCGCCATGTCAGCGCCCTGGCCGACCATCTGCTGCGCACACTCAAGGAACACGGCTTCGGCAAGGCCAGGGTCGAGGGCCTGCCGCACTGTGACTGGGTGCTGATCGACGCCGGGGACGTGATCGTCCACCTGTTCCGGCCCGAGGTGCGGACCTTCTACAACATCGAGAAGATCTGGGCCGTGGACGCGGCGCACCGGACCGCCCGCAACTAGGTTTTGCCTGACGAGGGGCCCACGTCGTGAAGCTGTCGATCGTCGCCATCGGCAAGGCTGGACGGGGCCCCGAGGCGGACCTCGCCAACGACTATGCCCTGCGTGCCGGTCGTACGGGTCGCGGTATCGGTCTGGGCCCCTGCGAGCTGATTGATGTCGAGACCAAAAAGCCTGGTCCCGGCCCCGAGGGCGTGGCCCTGCTGGCGGCCACCACGGGCGCGCGGCTGATCGCCTGTGACGAGCGCGGCAAGAGCTTTTCTTCGCGCGCGTTTGCCGATCTGATCCGTGACATCCGGGACGGTGGCGAGCGCCATCTGGCCTTCGTCATCGGTGGCGCCGACGGGCTGGACGAGATGGTGCGCGATGCCGCCTCCCTTACGCTGGCGTTCGGCCCCCAGACCTGGCCCCATGCCCTGGCCCGCGCCATGCTGGCCGAGCAGATCTATCGCGCCACCACCCTGCTGGCGGGCACGCCCTATCACCGGGACTGAGGCGGATGCGGCGGACCCTGCTGATGGTGGCCCTGATGCTCGGCATGGTTGATCCGGTGTCCGGCCAGTCGCCCCCGCGTCCTGATCCGGAAGCGGTCGCGCAGACCCAGGCTCAGTACCGCGACGCCGTGATCCGCGCCCGCCGGATCGAGGCGGATGTGGCCGCGCTGGACCGTCGTATTGCGGCCACCACCGCCAGCCTGGAGCGCCAGCCGGCCGCCGGCGATGACACCGTCTTGTTGCAACGTCGGCAGCTGGATGCCGCCGGGCGTCTGGAAGCCCGCGCGCTGGAAGAGCTGGCCCTTGCCAAGGGGCCGCTGACACGGGTGCTTGGCGCCTTGCAGACCCTGACCCGGTACCCGCCTCCGCCGCTGGTGGTTCCGACGCAGGAGGCCGTCGATACCGTCCGCGCCGCCGTGCTGATGCAGGCGCTGGTCGAGCCCCTGACCGATCAGGTCGAACGGGCCGACCGCCGCCGCGCCGCTGTCGTCGCCGAGCGTCGCGCCATCGCCCTGCAAAGTGAACGGCTGTTCGTCAGCGAAAGCCAGACCGGTGACCGGCAGGCGACCCTGCAGTCGCGGCTGGTGTCAGACCGCGCCCGCCGCGCCACCCTGCGGGCCGAGGCCCAGCGGGCCCGCCGGGAGGTCGCGGCGCTGGAAGCCCGCCTGCGCGCTGTCGGGGCGCCTGTGCCGGATGTTCCCGTCAGCCAGACCCCCACGCTGCGGCTGCCCAATGGACGCGATACCCTTCTGGCCCCGGTCGATGGGCCACCCTCGGCCCGGTTCGGCCAGGGCTCGACCGGCTGGCAGTGGCGCGCTCCGGGCCAAGCAGTGGTTGCGCCGCTTGAGGCGGAGGTTATCCATGCTGGCCCGCTGGACGGCTGGGGCCAGGTCGTCATCCTCGATGCCGGACCCGGCTGGCGGGTTGTGCTGTCGGGCCTGACGGCGCTCGATATCGGCACCGGCGACCGGGTCGAGACCGGCCAGCGGCTGGGTGCGGGACACGACAGCCTGCCGGTCGTTCTGGAGTTGAGACGCGAGGAACTGGCCGTCGACCCCTCTCCATGGCTGGACTGACGCCCGCCAGTCACGTGAAGCTGACACAGAATTTATATCGTAGCTGGGGTTTCGCCTCGATTTGGTCCCGCCTTCTACTATTTGATAGGACGGATGACCGATGCGGGCGTGCCCGCTCAAGGGCCGGGCCCGGCCACAAGGAAAGACATACCCATGCGTAGACTGTTGCTTGTCGGATGTGCGGCCCTGGCGCTCGGGGCAGGGGCTGCGGCCATGGCGCAGCAGACCGTCCGCAACAACGAGACCTTCCGCATGCTGGAGCTGTTCGGCGACGTGCTCGCCGTGGTGAAGCAGGCCTATGTGGTCCCGGTCGATGATCGCAAGCTGATCGAGGCGTCGCTCAGCGGCATGATGACCGCGCTCGATCCCCATTCCAGCTATCTGGCCCCGGCGGGCTTCGGCGAACTGCGCGAGCGGACCGAGGGACAGTATTCGGGTGTCGGCCTGACCATCTCGGCCGAGGGCGGCTTTGTGAAGGTCATCTCGCCGATGGACGGGGGGCCCGCGGCCCGCGCCGGGGTTCAGGCCGGTGACGTCATCTCGGCCATCGAGGGTTCGACCGCCGCGGGCCTGTCGGTCTCGGAGGTCTCCGAAAAGCTGCGCGGCGCCGCCGGCACCGAGGTGCGGGTGACGTTCCTGCGCGATGGCTCTGATCCTCTGGAAGTCACCCTGACGCGCGAGATCATCAAGATCGAGTCGGTCACCGGCCGGGTCGAGGGCGACTTTGGTTATGTCCGCATTTCGACCTTCAACGAGAATACGGGCCGCGAGCTGAACGAGGTCATGGCCCGGCTTCAGTCCGAGAACCCCGGCATCAAGGGCTATGTCGTCGATCTGCGCAACAACGGCGGCGGCCTGCTGTCTGCGGCAATCGCCGTGTCAGATGCCTTCCTCGAACGCGGCGAAATCGTCAGCCAGCGCGGCCGCAAGCCCGATCAGATCGAGCGCTATTCGGCCCGGCCGGGCGATCTGGCCAACGGTCTGCCGGTCGTGGTTCTGGTCAACTACGGTTCGGCCTCGGCCTCGGAAATCGTCGCCGGCGCGCTGCAGGATCACGAGCGGGCGACCGTCGTCGGCCTGACCAGCTTCGGCAAGGGGTCGGTCCAGACCGTCATCCCGCTGCGCGGCGGCGAGGACGGGGCCCTGTCGATCACAACGGCCCGCTATTACACCCCGTCCGGGGCCTCGATCCAGAAGATCGGCATCGAGCCTGACCTTGAGGTCTCGCGCTCGTTTGCCGAAGCCGGCATCGTGGCGCGGTCGAACTTCATCTATTCGGAAGCCGCCTATTCGACGGCCCTGGACGCCTCGATCGGGGCCGAGCGCAAGGGGCCCCATGTGCCGTTCGAGGCCCCGGGCGAGGACTATCCCGAGGATACCGACTATCAGCTCGAGCGCGCCTATGACGTGCTGCGCGCCGGTGGCCGCCTCGACCAGCTGGCCGCGGCGCCCGAAGGCATCGTCGTCACCCCGCCGGGCACCGAGCCGACCGAAATGGCCGCCGCGAGCGAGCCGGAGTAGGGCGCACCCCGTCGGGAGGTCATGGTGAATGCGGCGTTAGGGTTTCTTAACCGCCGCCGGGCATCCTGCGTCCAAATGGCCTGAACCGCATGGGCGGGCGGGCCGTGACGCCGTCCGGGTCTGCATGTCCGAGTCCAGTTTCGCCAAACGCCAGTCGCGTCTCGCCGCCAGGGCCGGGTCTCCGCCACGCCGCGTCGACCTGAACGCTGTCCGCAAACAGGTCGTGACCTTCTTCCGCAAGCCGCCGGTGGCCGTGGCCTCGGCCGGTCTGCTGGTGTTGCTCAGCGCCGGCCTGTTCGTGGCCGTGCTGGGTGACCCCCGCGCGGGCCTGCCCTCCGCCCACGTGGATCTGAAACGTGAGGTCGTGGCCGAGCGGGTGCCGACCGGCATGGAGGCCTTCTCCATGGGGGTTGAGGATGCCTGGCTGACCCTCGGCGCCGATCCGGAGGCCGCGGGCACCGAGGCCGTCATCACTCTGCCGGACGGCGCCAGTGTCTCGGGCTCGGGCGAGGGGATCACCGCTCCCCGCATTGCCGCCACCACGCCCCTGCCGCGCGCGCCCATCGACGGGCTGAGCCGTCCCGGTCCGGCGGGTCCCCTGCCGATTATCGCCACCGACGGCCGCACGCCCGCCGAGGCCTATGCCCGCCCGTTCCGCGCCAACGGCAAGCCGCGCGTGGCCCTGATCGTCGGCGGTCTGGGTCTGAACGCGACCACCACCCGGGCGGCGATCGAACGCCTGCCGCCCGAAATCACCCTCAGCTTTGTCCCCTATGCCGACGACCTGCAGGCCTGGATCGACCTGGCCCGGGCGCATGGTCACGAGGTGATGATCGAAATCCCGATGGAGCCGACGGGCTATCCTGACAATGACCCCGGCCCCTACACCCTGCTGGCGGACGGCGGGGCCGAGGATGTGGGCGGCAAGCTGCCGTGGTTGCTGGGCCGTGCCACCGGCTATTTCGGCGTGACCAACTATCTGGGCGACCGCTTCATGACCTCGGATGCGGCCTTTGGCGCCATGCTGGGGACACTGCGCACCCATGGCCTGGCCTTCATTGACGACGGCCAGGCGCGCCGCCGCCCCGGCGCCTGGTCGCGCGCCACCGCCGACCGGGTGATCGACGAGACCCAGACCCCGGTCGCCATCATGGGCCAGCTGAACGCCATCGAGGCCATGGCCAAGCAACGCGGCGACGCGCTCGGCACCGGCTTCAGCTATCCGGTGACAGTTGAAGCTGTGGCGCGCTGGGCGGCCGGGCTGGATGCGCGCGGTCTGCAGCTGGCCCCCGCCAGTGCCATGACCCGTCGCCCGGGGCGCTAGGCCCTGTGGCCGACCGCGACCTCTCCCTTTACCGCCCCAATGTCGGCGTCGTCCTCTTCAACCGCGACGGCCGTGTCTGGCTGGGCCGCCGGACCGGGACGCCCGATCCCTGGAACTGGCAGTTCCCGCAAGGGGGCGTCGACAAGGGTGAGGAACTGGAGTCTGCCGCCCGGCGCGAACTGTTCGAGGAAACCGGCGTGCGCTCGGTCGAGTGGCTGGGCCAGACCGCCGGCTGGCTCACCTATGACTTTCCGCCCGAAATCCTGAATGGTCCCCTCAAGCGCCGGGGCAACATCGGCCAGAAGCAGATGTGGTTCGCCTATCGGTTCACGGGGCGCGATGAGGAGGTCGACCTCAGGGCTCATGGCGAGCAGGAGTTCGACGCCTGGCGCTGGGCGGACCTCAGCGAAGCGCCCGGCCTGATTGTGCCCTTCAAGCGCGGCGTCTATGATCAGGTCTGCGCTGACTTCGCCCGGTTCGCGCGTCCCTGACACAGAAGCGGCGGCTCCCGAAGAAAGCCGCCGCCCTGCAATCAGATTGTCTGCGAAATCAGCCCGCCGCCACTTCCGCAGCGCGCTCGGCCAGGATGGTCAGGCCGGCGGGGGTGACATCGGCGAACCCGCCCTCGACCTGGAACTGGCGCCGGCTGCCGCCGTCGATGACGGTGACCACGCCTTCGCGCAGCGCCGTCATGAAGGGCGCGTGATCGGCCAGCACGCCGAAGTCGCCTTCGACGCCGGGTGCATCCACCTGATCCACGAGGCCCGCAAAGACCTCGCGTTCCGGCGACACGAGAGAGAAGGAGAGTTTGCCAGCCATGATTACGCCGCGTCCGCGGCCAGCTTCTGGGCCTTCTCGACGGCTTCCTCGATGGTGCCGACCATGTAGAAGGCGGCTTCGGGCAGGTGATCGTATTCACCGGCGACGATGCCCTTGAAGCTGCGGATGGTGTCTTCCAGCGACACGAACTTGCCGGGCGAACCGGTGAACTGTTCGGCCACGAAGAAGGGTTGCGACAGGAAGCGCTGGATCTTGCGGGCGCGCGACACGACCAGCTTGTCCTCTTCCGACAGCTCATCCATGCCCAGGATGGCGATGATGTCCTTCAGGGCCTTGTACTGCTGCAGCACCTCCTGAACCGAACGGGCGACCTGATAGTGCTCCTCGCCGATCACCAGCGGGTCCATGATCCGGCTGGTCGAGTCCAGCGGGTCCACGGCCGGGAAGATGGCCTGGGCGGCGATGTCGCGCGACAGCACGGTGGTGGCGTCCAGGTGGGCGAACGAGGTGGCGGGCGCCGGGTCGGTCAGGTCGTCGGCGGGCACATAGATGGCCTGAACCGAGGTGATCGAGCCCTTCTTGGTCGAGGTGATGCGCTCCTGCAGATTGCCCATCTCGGTGGCCAGCGTCGGCTGATAGCCCACGGCCGACGGGATACGGCCCAGCAGGGCGGACACTTCCGAACCGGCTTGGGTAAAGCGGAAGATGTTGTCGACGAACAGCAGCACGTCCTTGCCTTCCTCGTCGCGGAAGTACTCGGCCTGGGCCAGTCCGGTCAGGGCGACGCGGGCGCGGGCGCCGGGGGGCTCGTTCATCTGGCCGTAGACCAGAGCGCACTTGGAGCCTTCGGTCGAGCCGTTGTTCTTGGTCGGGTCGACGTTCACGTTCGACTCGATCATCTCGTGGTACAGGTCGTTGCCTTCACGGGTACGCTCACCCACGCCAGCCAGAACCGAATAACCGCCGTACGCCTTGGCGATGTTGTTGATCAGCTCCTGCATGGTCACGGTCTTGCCGACGCCGGCGCCGCCGAACAGGCCGATCTTGCCGCCCTTGGTGTAGGGGCACATCAGGTCGATCACCTTGATGCCCGTGACCAGGATTTCCGAGCTGGTCGACTGATCCTCGAAGCTGGGCGCCTCGCGGTGGATCGGGCGGTACATGGTGGTCTGGATCGGACCCTGCTCGTCGATCGGCGCGCCGACCACGTTCATGATCCGGCCGAGCGTGCCCGGGCCGACCGGGGCCTGGATCGAGGCGCCGGTGTCGGTCACCGGCTGGCCGCGGGTCAGGCCCTCGGTGGTGTCCATGGCGATGGTGCGGACCATGTTCTCACCCAGGTGCTGGGCGACCTCGAGAACCAGGGTGAAGGGCTCGCCCGTCTTCTGGTCGACGTTCTGGGTTTCCAGAGCGTTCAGAATGGCCGGCAGCTGGCCTTCGAACTCGACGTCGACCACGGCGCCGATGACCTGGGCGATCTTGCCCGTGCCGGTTCCGGCGGTGATCTTCGGTGCGGCCTTGGCGGCAGCCGGCTTTTTGGCAGCGGGGGCCTTCTTGGCGGCGGGCTTTTTGGGGGCGGTGGTGTCGGTCATGGGTCGGTCCGTGTCGGAAAGGGCGTTCAGGGGCAGATCAGAGGGCTTCCGCGCCCGCGATGATCTCGATCAGTTCAGTTGTGATCTGGGCCTGGCGTTTGCGGTTGTACTGCAGGGTCAGGCTGTTGATCAGGTCGCCGGCGTTGCGCGTGGCGTTGTCCATGGCGCCCATCTGGGCCCCGAAGAAGCTGGCCTGGTTTTCGTACAGGGCGGCCAGGATCTGGGTGGTGATGTTGCGTGGCAGAAGCGTTTCGAGGATTTCCTCCTCGGACGGCTCATACTCATAGACGGCGCCGTTCAGATTGACGGGCGGCGCATCCTCGGCGACCTCGGCCGGGATCAGCTTCTTCGGCGTCGGCACCTGGCTGATGACCGACTGGAAGCGGCTGTAGAACAGGGTCACGACGTCAGCGCGGCCGGCCTCGAACTCCTCGGCGATCATATCGGCGATGGGTTCGGCAGCGGGCAGGCCGATAACCTTGTGGTCGCTCATCTCGAAGGTGTGGACCAGCTTGTCGCCATACAGACGGGCCAGGCCGTCCCGCGACTTCTTGCCCACGGCGATGATGCGCACATCCTTGCCACCCTTGATCAGGGTGTTGATGCGCTCGCGCGCGGCGCGGATGACGTTCGAGTTGAACCCGCCGGCCAGACCCTTGTCACCGGTGGCGACGACGATCAGGTGCTTTTGCTCGGCGCCCGTGCCGGCCAGCAGCTTCGGCGCGTCGTCACCCGACACGCCGGCCGCCAGATTGGCGATCACCGAGGCCATCTTCTGCGCATAGGGACGGGCGCTTTCGGCCTGGTCCTGGGCACGCTTCAGCTTGGCCGCCGCGACCATGTTCAGGGCTTTCGTGATCTTCTGCGTGGACTTCACGCTTCCGATCCGATTGCGCATTTCCTTGAGGCTGGCCATTCGGCGTTCCTCTAGCTCCTAGCTGTGGCGGCGATCAGGCGAAGGTCTTGGCGAAGGATTCGATGGCGTCCTTCAGTTCGGCTTCCAGTTCCGGCGACAGGGCCTTCTTGGTGCGGATGGCGTCGAGGATGCCGGCATGCTTGGAGTGCATGCGCGCCAGCAGTTCGCGTTCGAAGCGACCCACGTCCGACACGGCGATGCCGTCCAGATAGCCGCGCGTCCCGGCGTAGATGGAGACGACCTGCTCCTCGACCGCCAGCGGCGAATACTGCGGCTGCTTCAGCAGTTCGGTCAGGCGCGCACCGCGGGCCAGCAGCTTCTGGGTCGAGGCGTCGAGGTCCGAACCGAACTTGGCGAAGGCCGCCATTTCCCGGTACTGGGCCAGCTCGCCCTTGATGGAACCGGCCACCTGCTTCATCGCCTTGATCTGGGCCGAGGAGCCCACGCGCGACACCGAGATGCCGACGTTCACGGCCGGGCGGATGCCCTGGTAGAACAGGTCCGATTCCAGGAAGATCTGGCCGTCGGTGATCGAGATCACGTTCGTCGGGATATAGGCCGACACGTCGTTGGCCTGGGTTTCGATGATCGGCAGGGCGGTCATCGAGCCCGAGCCGTAGTCGCCGTTCAGCTTGGCCGAACGCTCCAGCAGGCGGCTGTGCAGATAGAAGACGTCGCCCGGATAGGCTTCACGGCCCGGCGGACGGCGCAGCAGCAGCGACATCTGGCGATAGGCGACGGCCTGTTTGGACAGGTCGTCATACACGATCAGGGCGTGCATGCCGTTGTCGCGGAAGAACTCGCCCATGGCCGTACCCGAGAACGGGGCCAGGAACTGCAGGGGGGCGGGCTCCGAGGCCGTGGCAGCCACGACGATGGTGTAGTCCAGGGCGCCGCGCTCCTCGAGCGTCTTGACGATCTGGGCGACGGTCGAACGCTTCTGACCGATGGCGACATAGATGCAGTAAAGCTTCTCGCCTTCCGAGGCCGCGTTGGCGTTGACGGTCTTCTGGTTCAGGATGGTGTCGACGGCCACGGCGCTCTTGCCGACCTGACGGTCACCAATGATCAGCTCGCGCTGGCCCCGGCCGACCGGGATCAGAGTGTCGATGGCCTTCAGGCCGGTCTGCATCGGCTCATGCACCGACTTGCGGGGGATGATGCCCGGGGCCTTCACGTCCACGCGGCGACGCTCGGTGAACTGGATCGGGCCCTTGCCGTCGATCGGCTCACCCAGCGGGTTCACGACGCGGCCCAGCAGGCCCTTGCCGACCGGCACGTCCACGATCTCGCCCAGACGGCGGACCTCGTCGCCCTCGGCGATTTCATTGTCCTGGCCGAAGATAACCGCGCCGACGTTGTCGACTTCCAGGTTCAGGGCCATGCCCTTCACACCGGCCTTGGGGAATTCGATCATCTCGCCGGCCTGGACATTGTCCAGACCGTGGATGCGCGCGATGCCGTCGCCGACCGACAGCACCTGGCCGACGTCCGAGACGTCGGCTTCCACGCCGAAAGCGGCGATCTGCGACTTGAGGATGGCCGAAATCTCGGCGGCGCGGATGTCCATGTGGGGCTCTTCTTGGCTTAACGTTCAGTCTGTGGGGCGGAGCGGAAGCGGCTTGTCAGCCTATCCGGCCCGCTTGAGGGCGAATTTCATCTGGTCGAGCTTGGTCTTCAGCGAGGCGTCGTACAGGCGCGAGCCGACCTTGACCTTGAGGCCGCCCAGCAGGGCCGGATCGACGCGGGCTTCCAGCTCGGGATCCTTGCCCAGCGCCTTGCGCAGCGAGGCCTTGATGGCGTTCATCTGGGCCGCATCCAGCGGAGCGGCAGAGACCACCTCGGCCGAGACCAGTCCGGTGCGGATGGCATACAGGCGGTCGAAGCCGGCGATCACGGCGGTCAGGTCGCCCGACCGGCCGTTCTGGGCCAGCAGGCCAAGGAATTTGCGGGTCAGGCCGTCAAAGCCCGCCTTGTCGGCGATGGCGGTCAGCCCCTTGGCCTGATCCTCATTGCTGATCACCGGCGAGGTGGCCAGCCGGCGCAGGTCGGCGCTCTCGCCCCAGGCCTTGCGCAGCGACTTCAGGTCGGCGCGAACGGCATCCAGAGCGTGACCTTCGTCAGCGAGGTCAAAAAGGGCCTGCGCGTAGCGTGCGCCGACAGTCGTAGTCCTGAAATCGTCAGCCACTCGTCAAGGTCCGCGATCAAAAAGCGTTTGGGTCGCAACCGGCGGTGACGGATCACCCCGATCAAAGGCTTGAAATGCTTGAAGAAAGCACAACGGGGCCCCGTCTTGCGACAGAGGTCCCGGTTCAGCCGGGCGCCTGATAGCACGGGCCCTTCCCCCCCGCAACCGAGGCGGTGCGCCACAGGCGGGCGGCTTGTCGCAGGCACAGGAGTCTCTATAGATTCAGCGAAATCCTCCCTCCGGACCGAGACCCCATGTTCGAAAGCATCACGCCCCTTCTTTTCGACCCCGCGGCCTGGGCGGCCCTTGTCACCCTGATCGTGATGGAGGTGGTGCTCGGGATCGACAATCTGATCTTCATCTCGATCCTGTCGAACAAACTGCCCGAACATCAGCGCTCGCGCGTGCGCCGCATCGGTATTTCGCTGGCGCTGATCATGCGCCTCGCCCTGTTGTCGATGATCGCCTGGATCGTCGGCCTGACCGCGCCGGTCTTCACCGTCATGGGCAATGACTTCTCCTGGAAGGATATCATCCTGATCGCGGGCGGTCTGTTCCTGGTCTGGAAGGCGACCAAGGAAATCCACCACACGGTCGATCCCACGCCGTCGCACGACGTGCTGGACAAGAAGGATGTGGTCATCTCGAACGCCGGGGCCGCCATCTTCCAGATCATCCTGCTGGACCTGGTCTTCTCGGTCGATTCGATCCTGACTGCGGTCGGCATGACCGAGCACCTGCCGATCATGGTCGTGGCCGTTCTGGTCGCCATCACCGTCATGCTTCTGGCCGCCGACCCGCTGGCCAACTTCATCAACAAGAATCCGACCGTGGTCATGCTGGCCTTGGGCTTCCTGCTGATGATCGGCATGGTGCTGATCGCCGAAGGCTTCGGCGCCCATGTGCCCAAGGGCTACATCTACGCGGCCATGGCCTTCTCGGCCGGGGTCGAGCTGCTGAACATGTGGAGCCGCAAGGCCTCGAGCAAACGGGAAAGCGCCCAGCAGCTCCGGGCCCAGGCCGATCAGGCCGAGGCCCGCGCCCGCGCGGCCGAGGCGGAAGCCGACGCTGCCGAAGGCCGGGGCTGAACTGTCAAAGACCCCCTACAGGAAGCTGTAGGGGTCCACGTCGACCGCCAGCCTCACCGATGACGGCAGCCTGACCCGCGCCAGCCACGCCCGAAGGAAGGCCTGGATGTCGACATCCCGGTCGGCCCGGACCAGAAGCCGCTTCCTCCGCCGCCCCCGCACCATCGCCAGCGGCGCGTCGGCGGGGCCATAGACCTCCAGCCGCTCGGCATTGGGGATGGCCCCGGCCAGCAGCTGGGCGGCCTTTTCAACGGCGTCTGCCTTGTCGCCCGACAGGATCAGCGCCGCCAGCCGTCCGAACGGGGGCAGGGCGGCCATCCGGCGCTCTTCCGATTCGGTCGCGAGGAAGCTGTCGCGGTCACCCGCCGCCAGCGCCTGCAGCACCGGATGCTCGGGCGTCCAGGTCTGCAGCAGGGCGCGGCCCGGACGCTCCGCCCGTCCGGCCCGCCCCGTGGCCTGCATCAGCAGCTGGAAGGTGCGTTCGGCCGCGCGCAGGTCGCCGCCCCTCAGCCCCAGATCTGCATCCACCACCCCGACCAGCGTCAGATTGGGGAAGTTGTGGCCCTTTGCGGCTGCCTGGGTGGCCACCAGAATGTCGATCTCACCGCGCTCCATCGACTCGACCAGGTCGCGGGCCGAGCGCCCGTCCGGCGTGGTGTCGGAGGAGAAGATCGCCGTACGCGCCTCGGGAAACAGGCTGCGGACCTCCTCCTCCACGCGCTCCACCCCGGGGCCAACCGGCACCAGACTGTCCTTCGCCCCGCACGACGGACAGGTCTCGGGCTTGGGCATGGAAAAGCCGGTCAGGTGACAGACCAGCCGCCCGGTATAGCGGTGCTCGACCAGCCAGGAATCGGTGTCCGGCGCCGTCATCCGGTGCCCGCAGGCCCGGCACAGCACCACGGGCGCATAGCCCCGCCGGTTCAGGAACAGCAGGGTCTGCTCGCCCCGCTCCAGCGTCTCGGCCATGGCGGTGCGCAAGGGAGGGCTCAGCCAGGTCTGCGGCTCGGGCGGATTGGCGCGCAGGTCGAGCAGGGTGATGTCGGGCAGCACCGCCGTCCCGTGCCGCGCGGTCAGCCTCAGCTCGCGATACCGCCCCTGCCGGGCATTGCCCAGCGTCTCCAGCGACGGCGTGGCCGAGGCCAGCACCACGGCGGCGCTTTCGAACCGCGCCCGGGCCACGGCCAGATCGCGTCCCTGATAGATCAGGCCGTCCTCCTGCTTGTACGAGCCGTCGTGCTCTTCATCGACGACGATCAGCCGCAGGTTCGGGAACGGCAGGAACAGGGCTGAGCGTGCCCCGACCACGATCCGGCAATCGCCCGACGCCACGGCATCCCAGACCTGCCGACGCCGGGGTCCCGTCAGGCCCGAATGCCATTCCGCCGGCGCCGCCCCGAAGCGCGCGGCGATGCGTGAAATCACCGCTTGGGTCAGGGCGATCTCGGGCAGCAGGATCAGCACCTGGGCGTCAGGCCGGGCCGCCAGCAGTTGCCCGACGGCTTCCAGATAGGCCTCCGTCTTGCCCGAGCCCGTCACCCCGTCCAGCAGGAAGGCGGCGAACTGTCCGGCCACCGCCGCCTCGCCGATCTGGCGCGCCGCCTCGGCCTGATCGGGGTTCAGACTGACCGGGGCATGGTGCGGGTCGGGGGCGGGGAAGGGGGCGGCGCGATCCGCCGGCCGGGCCGTGATCACTTCCTCGTCCACCAGCCCCTTGACCACCCCGGCCGACACGCCTGCCGCGCGGCCCAGTTCCGCGGCGCTCGGCACCGCCGGCCCGTCGTCGAGCGCCTGCAGCACGGCCGCCCGCGAAGGGGTCAGGCGCACGGGCGCCTTTCCGGCCACGCGCACCAGCTGCATCGGCGGTTTGGGCGGGGCATGGCGCAGGGCCTTAAGCGCCAGCGCCGCCATCTCGCCGGGGGGCGACAGGGTCCAGCGCGCGGCCCATTCCAGAAAGTCCAGCGTCGCGGGGGGCAGGGGCGACAGGTCCAGCACGCCCGCCACCGGCTTCAGGCGCCGGTTGGTGGCCGGAACCTCCCGCACCTCGGACACCACGCCGGTGATCCGGCGCGGCCCCAGCGGCACGGTGACCAGCTGGCCGCGCGCCATGGCCATGTCGTCGGGCACGACATAGTCGAAGGCCTCGTCGACCGGCAGGGGAATCAGGACCGAAGCGACTTTCACCGCCCGACCCGCTGGTCTAGAACCGCCCACATGAAACTGTTTCTCGATACCGCCGACGTCGCCGTCATCAAGGACATGCTGCCCACGGGCATGGTCGATGGCGTCACCACCAATCCGTCCCTGATCGCAAAGTCGGGTCGCAACATCGCTGAGGTCATTGCCGAGATTTGCGCCCTCGTCGAGGGGCCCATTTCGGCCGAGGCCGTCGCCACCGACTTCGAGACCATGGTCAAGGAGGGTGAAAAGCTGGCCGGCATCGCCCCCAATGTGGTGGTCAAACTGCCGCTGACCTGGGATGGCCTTCGCGCCACGCGGGCGTTTTCGGACAAGGGCATCCGCACCAATGTCACCCTTTGTTTCTCGGCGGCCCAGGCCATGCTGGCGGCCAAGGCCGGTGCCAGCTTCATCTCTCCCTTTGTAGGCCGGCTCGAGGACCACGGCGCCGACGGCATCGGTTTGCTCGAGGAAATCCGCACTCTCTATGACATCCACGGATTCGAGACCGAGGTGCTGGCCGCCTCGCTGCGCAATCCCGGCCACGTCTCGGCGGCGGCGCTTGCGGGGGCCGATGCGGCGACCCTGCCGGCCGACACCTTCAAGGCGCTGGTCAAGCACCCGTTAACCGACAAGGGGCTTGATGCCTTCCTGGCCGACTGGGGCAAGACCGGCCAGAGCATTCTGTAAGACGGTGCGTCGCCTTGCCCGGCCGGCGCGCCAACCGGGGCCAACCGTGACCGAGACCGCCGACCTGTTCGACGACGCCGCTGAGGACGAGGGTCTGCGCTGGCCCGAGGTCCGCGCCTGGCTGCAGGGGCATGCCGAAACCGTGGCGGGCGATCGCGCCCTGCTGCAGGAGCTGGGTCTGCGCCCGCATGGCCCCAATGTCGTGGATTTCGGCGCGGCTGCCCTGTCGCGGGTCGAGGCCGTCGCCGCGCGCGAGGCGGGGGCCCGCAAGGCCATCGAGGGCGTCGCCCGCGCCAATTTCGCCGCCCAGGCCCAGACCCACGTCGCGGTTCTCGACCTGATGGAGGCCCGCAACCCCTCCGATCTGGCGCGCCGTCTGGATGCCGCCGCCCAGGCCCGTTTCGGACTGGCCGGTGCCTCGATCGTTCTGGAAAAGCCCGGCGGCATTCCCTTCGGCTGGCGCGCGCTCGAGCCCGGCGGCGTCGACGGCCTGCTGGGCCGCAACGGTCTTCACCGGCTGGGCACAGGCGGTCAGGGGCTCGGCCTGTTCGGCGCGGCCGAGGACGAGGTCCGCTCGATCGCCCTTGTCCGCATGGCCCCGCACGTCGGGCCGAACGGGGCGGCGCGTCCGGCGCTCTGCGCCTTCGGCTCGCCCGATCCGGAGGGCTTCACCCCCGACATGGGCTGCGAACTGGCAGCTTTCCTGACCCGGGTGATCGAACGGATGGCCGAGCGATGGCCGATCCTCAACTGACCGCGCCCGCCGGGGCGGCCCTCGACGCCTGGCTGCATCATCTCGCGCATGAGCGACGCCTGTCGCCCCGCACGCTGGAGGCCTATGGCCATGCCGGGCGGCGCTATCTGGCCTTCCTGTCTGGCCATTTCGGCGGAGAGGTTCGCATTGCGGATCTGGGACGGGTCCGTGCCTCGGACCTGCGCGCCCATCTGGCCGAGCGCCGCTCGGGTCCGCACCCCCTGTCCGGCCGCTCGCTCAGCCAGGCCCTGTCCGCCATCCGTGCCTTCCACGGCTTTCTCGAGCGACGGCTGGGCATTGAAGCGCCCGAGCTGGCCCTCGTGCGGGGCCCGCGTATCAAGCCCTCCCTGCCGCGCGCCCTCAAGGTCGATCAGGCGCTGAACCTGATGGACGCCACCAGTGACGATCCCGAAACCCCGCCGTGGGAGGCCGCCCGCGACCGGGCCGTGCTGATGCTGCTGTACGGTTGCGGGCTGCGCATCTCCGAGGCCCTCGGCCTGACCGATGCCGATGTCCCGCTGGGCGAGACCCTGCGCATCACCGGCAAGGGGTCCAAGACCCGCATCGTGCCGGTCCTGCCCCCGGTGGCCGAGGCCGTCGCCGCCTATCGTGACCTCCGGCCCTGGACCGAGGGTCCCGACCGCGCCCTCTTCCTCGCCAGACGCGGCGGCAAGCTCAGCCCGCGTCAGGTGCAGGCAGCCGTCCAGACCCTGCGCCGCCGCCTCGGCCTGCCCGAGACCACCACGCCCCACGCGCTCCGCCACAGCTTCGCCACCCATCTGCTGGGCGCCGGTGCTGACCTGCGCAGCCTGCAGGATCTGCTGGGCCACGCGAGTCTCTCGACCACCCAGAAATACACCGCCGTCGACGCCGCCCGCCTGATGGGCGTCTATTCATCCGCCCATCCGAGGGGTTAAGGTCCCTGCAAACCGGCATCAGATCGGGCATGGGGCAGGGAGATATCGGTGACCGGTCTGGATCGGCGGACCCTCATTCTTTCCGCGGCGGGGCTGGCGATGGCTGGTCCGGCGCTGGCCATGCCGACGGTTCACGATCCTGAACCGCGCCTGCTGACCAATATCCTGACCCGCGTGGCGGCCGAGGTCGAGCTGAACGGCAGCCGCCGCTATCCGCTGGTGCTTGACACCGGGGCCGGCCGCACAGTCCTCGCCGACACCGTCGCGCGGGAGCTGAACCTGCCCGCGGGCCCGCCGGTGCTGGTCCATGCCATCACCTCGGCCGAGGTCTTGCCGACCGTGCGGCTGGCCCAGCTGGACTTCGCCGGACGACGGTTCAACGATCTGGTCTGTCCGGTGGTCAGCCGGGATCTGCTGGCCGCCGACGGCCTGCTGGGTCTGGACGTGCTTTCGCGCTACCGGCTCAGCATCGATCTGGCCCGCCGTCGTGTGTCGATGCGGCCTTCGGGCAGCGATGTGTTCGAGGGCAGCCCTGCGTTCGCCTCGCCGTCGCGCCTGACGCGCGAGGGCGTGCGCGCCGAGATCGGCCGCTTCGGCCAGCTGATCCTGCCGACCGCCCGCGCCGGGGGCGTGACCCTGTCGGCCTTTGTCGATACCGGCGCCCAGTATTCGATTGGCAATCTGGCTCTGCTGGACGCCCTGAGCGCCGGGCGCGCGGAACAGCCCGGTCGCAATGTCGAGGTTTACGGCGTCACCGGCCAGGTCCTGATGGCCCGCGAGCGCGAGGTGCGGGGTCTCGAGATCGCCAATCGTGACCTCGGACCCACCAGCCTCCTGTTCGCCGACCTGCACGCCTTTGAGGCGCTGGACCTGATCGCGGCGCCGGCCCTGCTGATCGGGGCCGACATCCTGTACCGCTTCCGCCGGGTCGAGCTCGACTACGGCCGTCAGCGTATGACCCTGAGCGGGCTCAGGCCGCCGCTGTCCGTCCGCTAGGACTGCATCGTCCAGCCCTCGACGCCCATGGCGGCCTGACGCACGGCTTCCGAGCGGGTCGGGTGGGCGTGACAGGTACGGGCGATGTCCTCCGACGATCCGCCGAACGCCATGCACATGGCGGCCTCGTGGATCATCTCGCCGGCCTGCGGGCCCAGAATATGGACGCCCAGCACCTTGTCGGTTTCGGCATCGGCCAGCACCTTGGCATAGCCGTCGGTCTCGTGATTGATCTTGGCGCGGCTGTTGGCGGTGAACGGGAATTTCCCGACCCTGTAGGCGACGCTCGAGGCCTTCAGCTGGTCCTCGGTCTGGCCGATCCAGGCCACTTCCGGGCTGGTGTAGACCACGCCGGGAACGAGGTTGTAGTCCACGTGCCCGACCTTGCCGGCGATGGTCTCGATGGCCGCGACCGCATCCTCTTCGGCCTTGTGCGCCAGCATCGGACCGTGGGTGACGTCGCCGATCACCCAGATGCCGTCGGTGCCGGTCCTGAAGTGGTCGTTGTCGAGGAAGCCGCGCTTGTCGGTCGACAGGCCGACCGTCTCCAGCCCCAGTCCCTCGGTATAGGGGCGCCGCCCGATGGCGACCAGCACCACATCGCCCTTCAGGGTCTCGGCCTCGCCACCCTTGGCGGGCTCGACAGTCAGCTCGACGCCGGACTTCGAGGTCTTTGCCCCGGTGACCTTGGCGCCCAGCTTGAACTTCATGCCCTGTTTGGTCAGCACGCGTTGGAAGGCGGTGGCGACATCGCTGTCCACGCCCGGGGTGATGCGGTCCAGATATTCAACCACGGTCACCTCGGCGCCCAGACGCCGCCAGACCGATCCCAGCTCCAGGCCGATGATCCCGGCGCCGACCACGATCAGCTTCTCCGGCACCTTGTCGAGCGCCAGCGCCCCGGTGGAGTCGATCACCTTGCCGGCCTCAAAGGCGACGCCGGGCAGGGGGGTGGGCTCCGAGCCCGTTGCGATCACCACATTGGCGGTGTTCAGCGTGGTGGTCGTGCCGTCGGCGGCCTCGACCTCGACCACGCCCTTGCCCTTCAGCCGCCCCCGGCCCTTGATCCAGTCGACCTTGTTCTTCTTGAACAGGAATTCGATGCCCTTGGTCAGGGCGGTCACGCTCTCCTGCTTCTGCTTCATCATCTGGTCGAGGTTCAGCTTCGGCGACACCTCAATGCCCAGCCCGGCGAATTCGCGCCCGGCCGCTTCATACAGTTCCGAGGCGTGGAGCAGGGCCTTGGAGGGCATGCACCCGACGTTCAGGCAGGTGCCGCCCAGGGTCTCGCGCATCTCGACGCAGGCGGCCTTCAGCCCCAGCTGGCCTGCGCGGATGGCGGCATTATAGCCTCCCGGGCCTCCACCGATGATGACGACGTCATAGGCGGTGTCGGATTGGGATGCCTGGGCCATGGGGTTCCTCGGTCGGGTCAGGGGCGCGGCGCGGAACAGGGGAGGGCCGCGCCAGATCGGTCGGACGCCGGTCTAGCGCCCCTGACGCGGGAATCAACCGGCAAGACCGATGTGGGGTCGGCAGCGTCAGATGGAAAGCTGTCCCGGCACACGTTTGCGCCGTCGCGCCTGGCTGACGACGACGATCAGTATACCCAGCAGCACCAGCGCGCCCAGCACCAGCCAGGTCGGGTCGACGCCCAGATCCGCGCCCAGCCCGCCGGGGGCCGCCGCCGGGCCGCCCTCGGTGATGGTCGACTGGGCCATCGGCGAATTCGGATCGACCTTGCCACCCATATCGCTACCGCTTCCGAACCCGCCGCTGTCGATGGCGAGCCGCAGCACGGCATCGGCCATGAAGCCGAGGAAATAGGCGACGGCCGCACGGGGATTGCCGGAGCCCAGCAGGGCCGCAGCGACCAGATACAGGACCACCGCCCCGACCCACAGGGCGATCACCGGCAGGTCCAGACCGACCTGGGCCTCGGCCCCGGCCCGGGTTGCGGCGGCATCCATGCCAGCGCCTTCGAGGAAGGGCGACAGGAAGGGCCAGGCCAGCCAGCCCGCATAGGCCAGCACCGCCAGAACAAGCAGAATACGCAGGAACTTCATGGTCGGTCCTTTCGCATGACGGCGTTAACCCTACACCGGAAATCGTGGATTACCGAGAGTGTGCAGCCGTGCTTGACCCGGGCGACCGGATGGCGTTGGCATGGCGGCGAAACCGTTCCGGAGTTGTCTGATGCGTCTGATCCTGTCCTCGCTGGCCGTTCTGGCCCTCGCCGCCTGCTCGTCCGAGACCGAGGCGCCGGCCCCGCCCGAGCCGCCCGCACCGGTCGAACTGGGGGGTGTCAATCTGGATCAGCCGCTCCGCGCGCTCGGCACCGAGCCTTTCTGGGGCGTCGATGTGACCGCCAATGAGCTGCTCTATTCGGGTGTGGACCGGCCGGAGCGTCGCGCGACGCACGACGGCCCCGAAGTGATGGGCACGGTCGCCACCTGGCAGGGCACGACACCGGACGGGGGCGCCATGACCCTGACCCTGATGGCCACCGAATGTTCGGACGGCATGAGCGACCGCACCTATCCCCTGACCGCCCGCCTCCAGGTCGGGGATGAAACCCTGAATGGCTGCGCGGCCTCCACCTCGGCGATCGAGACGGTCGGCGAGTCCGGACGGGTCGTCGACCAGCCGGCCGATCCCGCCTCTTAACGGTTCCCACATCGGCGGTATGGCACGGTTCCCGTCATGACCGCGACGCCGCCTGTCCTCCATACCCCGGCCGACATCCGCCCGCTCACGGCGCTGCGATTCCTCGCGGCCGCCTGGGTGGTCGTTTATGCCTTCTGGCCTGACCTCGATGTCGGCGTCCTGCCCCATGCGGTGGCCAAGGGCTATCTGGGGGTCGAGGTCTTCTTCGTCCTGTCTGGCTTCATCCTGTGCCACGTCTATCTCGAGGCATTCGGCACGAAGCGCTCGGACTACGGCGGCTTCCTCTGGGCGCGGCTGGCGCGGGTCTATCCGCTGCATCTCTTCACCCTGTTCGGCGTGATCGCGCTGGGGCTGGCGGCGACGGTCGCCGGCATGTCGCTCAACGCCAACATGCTCGACTGGGCCTCGCTTCCGGCCAATCTGGCCATGGTCCACGCCTGGGGCCTGTCGCCCGAGGCCGCCTTCAACCACCCCTCCTGGTCGATTTCGGCCGAGTGGTTCGCCTATCTGGCCTTCCCGGTCTTTGCCGCGGCCGCCTGGCGTATGCGGGACCGGCCGTGGATCGCGCTCGCCGCGACCGCAGCCTTCATTCCGGCGATCTATCTGGTTTTTCAGGCCCTGGCCGGCTTCCCCCTGACCCAGGCCACGATCCACTGGGGCGCGCTCCGGATCGTGCCGTGCTTTGCCTATGGCTGCGCCCTGTACCTGATCTACCGCCGCGGCCCGGTCACCCGGCCGGGCCTTCTGGCCGGCGTGGCGGCCCTCGGCCTCATGGCGGCCGCCGCCCTGGGCGCGCCCGACGCCCTGATTGTGCTGGCGGCAGGTCTGATGATCCTCGGCCTCGCCGCCCTTCCTAACAGCCGGGCGGGGATCATGGCCTCGGCCCCCGCCGTCTACCTCGGGGAGATCAGCTATTCGGTCTATATGGTCTGCATTCCGGTCAAGCTGGTGACCGTCAATCTGGCCGCGCGCCTGACCGGCAGCGGCGATGCGGGACTGGCCTTTCCGGTCTGGATCGCGCTGGTGCTGAGCGTGCCCGTGGTGGCCGCCGTCACCTATCATCTGGTGGAAAAGCCGGCGCGCGGCTGGCTGCGGGCCCGGCGCCCCGGTCGCAAGCGCGCCCTTCCGCCCACAGCGAATTCCCCTGTCGAGGGGTTTCAGGGCTCGAAAACTATCGTATAGGCCGAAGCAGTCTCAACAGCGCAGAGCAATCCGCATGCTGAAACGCGTCTCCGCCCTCTTGGTTGCCCTCGTTCTTGGAACCAGCCTGATCACCGTCACTCCCGGACGGACCCAGGATGTCTACTGGCAGTGTGTAACCTTTGCGCGGCTCGCGTCCGGCATCGATATCTACGGCGACGCCTGGACCTGGTGGCGTCAGGGGACCGAGCGTTTCCGCACCGGCAATCAGCCCGAGACGGGCGCGGTGCTGGTCTTCCAGCCCCACGGCCGCATGACGCGCGGCCATGTGGCCATGGTCTCCGAAGTGCTGACGGATCGCGTGATCCGCGTCACCCATGCCAACTGGGGCGGCAGCCGCGGCAAGATCGAGGAAAACGTCACCGTCGTTGACGTCTCCGATGCCGGTGACTGGAGCGCGGTCAAGGTCTGGTACGCCCCGATCAACGACCTCGGCTCCAGCGTCTACCCGATCTACGGATTCGTCTACAAGGAGCCCCTCTCCAGCGCGACGCCGCTGCGTCAGGCGGCCCTGCCGGAGACCGGCTCGGAGTTCGGCTTCGGCCAGCCGTGAGGGCGGCATGATCCGCCCCATCACCTATGCCGGCTATCTGGCGCTGGATGACCTTCTGGCCTGCCAGCACCCCTTGTCGGACCAGCATGACGAAATGCTGTTCGTCATCATCCACCAGACCAAGGAGCTGTGGCTCAAGCAGATCCTGCACGAACTGGCGCTGGCCCAGCTTCTGGTGCGCGCGGGCGATCTGGTCCCGGCCTACAAGAGCATGGCCCGGATCAGCCGCATCCAGGCGGTCATGACCCAGAGCTGGGACATCCTGGCCACCCTGACGCCGGCCGACTATCTGCGCTTCCGCGGCGTGCTGGGCACCAGCTCCGGCTTTCAGAGCGATCAGTTCCGCCGGGTCGAGGCCATGCTGGGACTCAAGGACGCCCGCTTCCTCGCCCACCATGAGGACCGGCCCGAGGCCCATGCAGCGCTCAAGGCGGCGATCGAGGCCCCCAGCCTGTACGATGACGCCCTGCACCAGCTGGCCCGCGCCGGCTTCGACCTGCCGCCCGAGGTGCTTGAGCGGGACATCAGCGCCCCGTACGAGCCCCATCCGGCGGTCGAGGCCGCCTGGCTGGCCGTCTATCGTGAGCCCGAGCGCTACTGGCCGCTCTACCAGCTGGCGGAAAAGCTGGTCGACATCGACGATGCCCTGCTGACCTGGCGGCACAAACATGTCGTGACGGTCGAGCGGATCATCGGCCGCAAGACCGGCACCGGCGGCACCGATGGCGTCGGCTATCTGACCGAAACGCTCAAGCGCCGCTGCTTCCCCGAGCTCTGGTCGCTTCGCACCCGTTTGTGATCCGCGTCGGGCAACCCGCCGACCCCTCCGCGCATTTTCCCTTCAAGGGAGAGGTGTTGGAACAGGAGGTCACCATGGCCCGACTGGATATCACCGAGACGGATCGCCGCGCCCACGGGCACGACATCGGCGTGCTTAATCGCTTGATCGAAGTCACCGTCGATAGCGCAAAAGGCTACCGCGACGCCGCCCGCGACAGCCAGGACCCCGGTCGCAAGCTGACCTACGGGCGTCGGGCCGAACAGCGCGACGCCGTCGTGGAAACGCTTCAGGCCACCCTGCGCGATCTCGGCGGCCAGCCCGGCGATAGCGGGTCGCTGCTGGGCAAGGCGCACCGGGCCTTTATGGATGTAAAGCACGCCCTGCTGCGCGACGACGACACCCTCGACGGCTCCATCCGCAATGGCGAATCCTGGCTGATCGACACCTGGGAGGTCGCGCTCAATGACCCGGACCTCGGCGAGCCGACCCGCGAGATCGTACGGAGAGCTTTGGACGTCATCGATCCACACCCCGGCGACCGCGAGGAGCATCTGTTGCCGCCCGAGGACGGCCTGCGCGCCTGATCATGCGGCCACGAAAAAGGGCTCCGGCTGAACCGGAGCCCTTTCTGCAGGCCAGAGCCGTGGATTACTGCTCGACAACCCATTCGCGATAGACGGCGATGATGTCGGTCAGGTTGTCACCGACTTCGCTGTCCTCGGGGATGACGCCGTCGCAGGCGATACCCTTGAAGGTCGAGTTGTTGCTGCTGGGGGCCACCGGCTCCCAGGGCGAGTCATCGTCGATGGCACCCATGAAGTCGCCATTGACGTCATAGGCGGCGGCGCCCGGCGTGCGATAGGTCGAGTTCGCGCAGTTGAACTCATAAGCCATGTCCAGACGGGCGATGCCGCTTTCGGCGACCTGGTCCGGGTGCGAGCCCATGATGATAGTGATGCTGGCGGTATTGCCAGACTTGCGGACCGATCCGCCCGAGGCGATGGCCAGGGCGTCGGTGTCGGCGTCGATGATGTAATAGGGGGCCGAGAAGCGGGGGGCCGACTGGGCCTGGGCGGCAGAAATGCCGAGGGAAGCGGCCGCGAGGGTTCCGGCAGCGAGGGCGAGGGCGGGGCGCATCATGATCTCCTGAACAGCGTCTGGCCGAATTCATAACCCGGCTTTTTGAAACGCAACAGGGGGTTGGCGCGTCATGTCAGGTTCAGTCATGCAGCGCCGCCGGTAGCAAAAAGGCCCCGGATCGCTCCGGGGCCTTTTCTGTCCTTGCGGACCTCAGTCTTACGCTTCGGTGTCGGGGGTCTCGGCCTTGCCGGTTTCCGGCACAGACACGCCCTTGGTCGGACGGACCGTCTGGCGCTCGGCGATCCGGGCCGACTTGCCGCGACGATCGCGCAGATAATAGAGCTTGGCGCGCCGCACGACGCCGCGACGCTTGACCTCGATGGATTCGATGTTTGGCGACAGGATGGGGAATTTCCGCTCCACACCTTCGCCGAAGCTGATCTTGCGGACCGTGAAGGTCTCGTTCACGCCACCGCCGGCGCGGGCGATGCAGACGCCTTCAAAGGCCTGGACGCGCTCGCGCTCGCCTTCCTTGATCCGCACATTGACGCGCAGGGTGTCGCCGGGCTGAAAGTCGGGGATTTCGCGCGCTTCGAGCAGGCGGGCTTTTTCTTCGGCAGCAAGCTGCTGGACGATATTCATGGTCACTCTCCGTCGGGCTTTTGCGCCCTTTAGCTGTCAGTTGGCGAGGCGATCAGCCTCGCGGGGTGGTCTTGCCCTCGAACGCCGCCCAAAGATCGGGCCGTCGCTCACGGGTGGTCTTCTCCCTTTGCGCCTCGCGCCACCGTGCGACCTTTTGATGGTCACCCGACAGCAAGACCTCGGGAATGTCGTGCCCCTCGAACGTCCGCGGTCGCGTGTACTGCGGATGCTCCAGAAGCCCGTCCTCGAAACTCTCACTCTCCAGACTGGCCGCCTGGCCGAGGACGCCAGGCAACAGTCTTACGCACGCCTCGATCGCCACCATCGCCGCCGCCTCGCCACCGGCAAGGACCGCGTCGCCGACCGCGACCTCCTCGAACCCGCGCGCGTCGAGCACACGCTGGTCCACCCCCTCGAACCGGCCGCACAGCACGACAAGACCGTCGGCTGTGGCCCAGTCCTTCACGCGCGCCTGGGTCAGGGGCCGACCCCGGGCACTCATGTACAGAAGGGGTCGTTTGGGGCCATCCAGACTGTCGAGAGCCCGGGCGACCACATCGGCCTTCAGCACAGCTCCGGGACCGCCACCCGCAGGGGTGTCGTCCAGGAAGCCGCGCCTATCGTCGCTAAAGCCCCGGATGTCAACCGGTTCAAGGCTCCACAGCCCCCGCTCACGCCACGCCGTCCCGATCAGCGACACGCCGAGTGGGCCAGGAAAAGCCTCCGGAAACATGGTCAGAACGGTGACGGGGTACGGCATGGGGGTCACCAGTCCGCAGGCTTGGTAAATGTGCCCGCTTCGTCAGTGATGGTTGCCGGTAGCTGGCAGGCCGCCAAATCGTGCTGACGAATGTCCCTTTTGAAGCTGGCCAGTTTCTTCAACTCGGCACTTCCATTTGGCCGAGGCGGGATGAGGCCAACGACAATCCCTCCATCCGCCTGCGCCATACGGATGGGAGTCAGAAGGTCGGAGTCATTGGAGACCACCACTGCCGCCGGTACGGTTCCTTTCAAAGCGTCCCGCAGCAAATAGGCGGACAGATTGACATCAGAACCCTTCTCCTCAGTCTTGTGCACCCATTCCATCACGACCGCGCCGTTTGGATTTCGCTTCACGACCAGCTGCCCGTTATTTCGCAACGGGTATCCTTTGGGATTGCATTCCAGAACAGGTGCACGAACAGGAGATGTCAGGAAATTCCCGTAATGGACTTGGACGCGCGGCAGAGTGACAAGCGCGCGTAGATACGTGGCCTGACGAACGGCAACGTCGGTGTTGCCGGGGCGGGATTCTACCCGCGCGGTGAAATAATGAATGGTGTCGACCTGATTTCGGGGAAGCACGCGGTCGAAGAGCTGTTCGAGATCAAGCCACTTGTATGGCGTCCCCTTCAGGCAGCCGTAATAGAGGTTGAAACCGTCTACGTAGACATTCGTCCGCATGGCCTGGCCAGAAAATGCAACGGCGGACCCTTGGGCCCGCCGCGCGTCCGACCGCCGAAGCAATCGGAGGAGTGATATGCGTCAGAATGTGCATAGCATGCACAAAAGTCAAGTTTCGCTAGATATACTCCGACAGTCAGGCGTCTCGTGACGCGAGGAGCGGAGCGGCCTCCTATCCCTTTCGCATTCCGCTGATGGTGCGGTTCGGGGCAATGTCTTCGGCCGAGGTGATCAGGTGGACCAGTGCCGGAACCTGACGGGACCGTGCAGTCTCGCGGGCGGTTTGCAGGGCGCCGGCGAAATCTTGCGTGGTCTCGCAGCGCACGCCGAAGGCCCCGAACGCCTCAGCCCATTTGACGAAGTCGGGGTTCTTCAGGTCGGTGGCGATCACCCGCTCGGCGCCCGGATAATGGCCCTCCTGATGCATGCGGATAGTGCCGTATGTCGAGTTGTCGACCACGATCACCACGGGGTTCAGCCCGTGCTGGACGGCGGTGGCCATCTCCTGACCGGTCATCATGAAGTCGCCGTCGCCGGCCACGCAGATGACCTCGCGGTCGGAGTGGACGGCCTTGGCCGCCAGCGCCGCTGGCCAGCCATAGCCCATCGCCCCCGACGTCGGGGCCAGCTGGGTCCGGCACGCCCGGTGGCGATAGAAGCGGTGCAGCCAGGCGGCGAAGTTTCCGGCGCCGTTGGTGACGATGGCATCGGCGGGCATGACCTCGCCCAGATGCTGCATGCTCAGGCTCATATTGACCGCGCCGGTCACCTCGACCGGGGTCGAGAAGGCCTCGAAGTCGGCGTGGGCGGCCTCGCCCAGTTCGTGCCAGGTGCGGCCCGGCTCCAAGTGCGACAGGGCCAGCGCCGCCAGACTGTTGTCGGCCACGGCGGACGTCAGCGTCGGCCAGACGCGGCCCAGTTCCTCGGGCCCGGGATGGATGTGCACCAGCACCCGGGCCGTGTGCTCCCGGTCGAACAGGGTGTAGCCCTGCGTCGGATTCTCGCCCAGCCGCGCCCCGATGGCGATGATCAGATCGGCCTCGCGGGCCCGCGCCATCAGCTTGGGATTGCAGCCCAGTCCCAGATCGCCCGCATAGTTCGGACGGTCGTTGGCGATGATATCCTTCCTGCGGAACGAGCCGGTGATTGGCAGGCCCAGCGCCTCTGACCATGCGGCCAGCGCATGCGCCGCCTCGTCGGTCCAGCCCGAGCCGCCGACGATCAGCAGCGGCCGCTCTGCCTTGGCCAGTCGCGCCTCGATCTCGCGGGCAATCGTGGGGTCCAGGGCCGCGCGCGCCGGGGTCACGGGCCGGACCGGGGCCGGGCCGCCGTCGTTATGCAGGATATCCTCGGGCAGGGCGATGACCACCGGCCCCATCCGTCCCTGCAGGGCCGTGGCGATGCCGCGCTCGACGATCTCGACCGTGCGCTCCGGGCTTTCGATCTCGGTCGCCCATTTGGCCAGGCCGCCGAACACCTCGCGATAGTCGACCTCCTGAAAGGCCCCGCGCCCCCGGTCGGTCAGGGCGATCTGGCCGACGAACAGGATCATCGGCGTAGAGTCCTGATGTGCCGTATGCACGCCGATCGAGGCGTGGGTTGCGCCCGGTCCGCGCGTGACCATGCAGACGCCGGGCTTTCCGGTCAGCTTGCCGTAGGCCTCGGCCATATTGGCGGCGCCCGCCTCGTGCCGGCAGGTGATGACCCGGATCTGGTCGCGCACATCGGCCAGGGCATCCAGCACCGCCAGATAGCTCTCGCCGGGGACGCAGAAGACGGTGTCGATGCCGTTGGCGACCAGGGTGTGGACCAGCCGGTGGGCGGCGCTTGTGCGGGCGGTGTGTGCGGTGTGGCTCATGCCCTGCTGCTAGCAGATCACGGCCTGTCTTGACCATCTGGCTTGACCACCGGGGGCGTGCAACCCGCCGTGCAGATCGGCGTTAGAGCTTGACCATAACGGAGCTTGACCATGCGCAAGATCATCACCCTCGCCCTCATCGCCTCGGCCCTGGCCGTTTCGGCCTGCAACACCATCTCCGGCATCGGTCGCGATGTCGAAGCCGTGGGTGGCGCCGTCACCAGCAGCGCCGAAGACGCCAAGAACTAGCCTTCGACCTCGTAGTCGACCCGGTCGAGGTACAACCCCTCGGCCGGGGCCACGGGCCCGCAGGCGGCCCGGTCGCGCGCCGCCAAGACCCGCGCCACATCCTCGACGGCCCAGCGGCCCAGCCCGACCTGCACCAGGGTGCCCGTCATCGAGCGCACCTGCCGGTGCAGGAAGCTGCGCGCTGCAAACACCAGATGCACCTCCTCGCCGACCCGGGCGACGCTTGCGACATCCAGCGTCTTGAGTGGCGATTTCGACTGGCAATTGACATCGCGGAAGGTCGTAAAGTCGTGCAGGCCGACCAGCGCCTGCGCGGCCCGATCCATGGCCTCGGCATCCAGAGCCTGCTTCACATGCCAGAGCCGCTTTCGATCCAGCGCGGGCGGCGCCGGACGGTTCAGGATCCGGTACAGATAGCCCCGCCCGGTCGCCGAGAACCGCGCATGCCAGTCATCTGACACCGCTGTGCACCCCAGCACCGCGACCAGCTCATGGATCATGTGGGCGTTCATGGCATTCATGACCGTCCGCTCGGGCCAGTCGCGGGTCAGGTCGAGATGGATGGTCTGGGCGGTCGCATGCACGCCGGTGTCCGTCCGTCCCGCTGCCGCGATCCGCACCGCTTCGCCGCTGAAGGCCAGGATGGCGCGCTCCAGCGTGCCCTGCACCGTCGGCAGGCTGGCCTGGGCCTGAAAGCCGCAATAGCCCGAGCCGTCATATTCCACCGTCAGCCGGTAGCGGGGCATGGCTGTCTCCCCCTACCGCTCGCCGCGCGGCGGCTCGCTACTTGAGGGGAGGACCGTGCCTGCCGGAATGGCGAAGCCGCGCAGCAGCTCGTCCGCGCCCTGTGCGGCCTTGCCCGGGCGCTGCACCCGTTCCAGACGCACCGCGCCATCCCCGCAGGCGACGGTCAGGGCGTCATCCAGCACCGTGCCCACCGGGCCCGACCCTCCGGCCAGCCCGGACATCAGCGCCTTGATCCGCACCGGCCCCTCAGGGCCCTCCACCTCGAACCAGGCGCCGGGAAAGGGCGACAGGCCGCGGATATGGGCGTCCACCTCGCGGGCCGGCCGGGTCCAGTCGATCCGGGCCTCCGCGGGGGTGATCTTCTTCGCATAGGTGGGCTCGCCGACCTGTTCGACCGGCTGGCCCCCGCCACGCTCCAGCGCCGCCAGCGCGCGGGGCCACAGGCCCGCCCCGATGTGGGCCATCCGCTCCGACAGGCTGGCCGCCGTGTCGCGCGGGCTGATGGCCACCGTCTCGGACAGCAGCACCGGCCCCTCGTCCAGCCCCTCGGACATCTGCATGATCTGCACGCCGGTCTGGGCGTCGCCCGCCATGATGGCCCGCTGGATCGGGGCCGCCCCCCGCCAGCGCGGCAACAGCGACCCGTGGAGGTTCAGGCAGCCCATGCGTGGGGCTTCCAGCACCTCGGGCTTCAGAATCTGGCCATAGGCGACCACGCAGGCGGCATCCAGATCGAGGCTGCGGAAGGTCTCGATGGCCTCAGCCACCTTCATGCTTTCCGGGGTAAAGACTGGCAGGCCCAGCGTTTCGGCAAATTCCTGAACGGGCGAGGGGGTCAGCTTCATGCCCCGCCCGCGAGGCTTCGGCGGCTGGGAGTAAACGGCCACCACCTCATGCCCCGACGCCACCAGCTCGGCCAGCGAGGGCACGGCGAACGCAGGCGTTCCCATGAAGGCCAGACGCATGAAAACTTACCTTCAGTGAGTCAGACGAGGCATCGCCCGGAACACCGGGCGGTGGACGCCTCCAACTATTCCCAGCGCGTGAAGACGCCGCCGCCTTCGTCCCATTCGCCGCCGGTGTCGAGCGGGGAGTCAAAGTCCAGCAGCCGGTCGATGATCACGCCCGCGATCACACCCAGCGCGCCCACGGCCAGCAGGGTCGCGACACTGCCGATGCCGATCTTCTCCGACCGGGTCAGGCGCCGCCGCCCGCTGGGATCGACGATCCGGTCCCGCGAGCGCTTCAGGGGGGTGCGTTTCGGGGCGCGTCGGGTCATCAGGCAGCCATCCTCGCGACTTTCTTCACCTTGGCCACGGCCCGCTCGCGCTTCAGCCGTGACAGATGGTCGATGAACAGCACCCCGTTCAGGTGGTCCATCTCGTGCTGGATGCAGACGGCATAGAGGCCGTCGACCTCTTCCTCGACGGTCTCGCCATTGTAGTCGAGATACCGGATGCGGGCGCGGGCCGGGCGCTGTACCTCGTCGAAATACTCCGGCACCGACAGGCAGCCCTCCTCGTACGGAGCCGTCTCGTCAGAGGTCCACAGGATCTCCGGATTGACGAAATAGCGGGGATTCTTGCGGTCCGCGTCCTCGGCGTCCTCGGCCACATCGGGCTTGTCGGCCAGGTCCATGACGATCACCCGGCGCAGGTCGCCGATCTGCACGGCGGCCAATCCGATACCCGGCGCGGCATACATGGTCTCGAGCATGTCATCCATCAGGGCGCGCAGCTCATCCGTCACCCGCCCCTCGACCGGCTCGGACACGCGTTTCAGAACCGCCAGATCGGCGGCATTGTCGATGGTCAGGATACGTCGGATAGCCATGGGGTCGAGGTAGGCGCGATACCCCCAAAGGTCAAGATTTTCGAGGGTCGCAGGGCCTAGACCTGAAGGTCCGGCAACGGTCTCGGCCTCAGGTCATCGCCGATCGCAACATAGGTGAAGATGCCCTCGGTCACCCGTTCCGACCGCGCATGGGCCTGATTGCGCGGCCGCTTCCACGCCTCCACCTTGACCCGGATCGAGCTGCGCCCGGTCGAGACGATCTCGGCATAGATCGACACCTCATCGCCCACCGACACCGGCTTGTGGAACACCATGGCGTCCAGGGCGATGGTCACACAGCGCCCCTGCGCCCGCTCGAAGGCCGGTGTCGCGCCCGACAGGTCCATATGGGCCAGCAGCCATCCGCCAAAGATGTCGCCTTCGGGGTTGGTATCCGCCGGCATGGCGATCACCCGCCCGACAGGCCGGCCGGTGGGCAGGTCGGGCACGGGTTCGCTCATGCCGATGGTCCATCCAGAGGGAGACGGAAATGGCGCACCCGAGAGGATTCGAACCTCTGACCCCTGCCTTCGGAGGGCAGTACTCTATCCAGCTGAGCTACGGGTGCGGACCAAGGAAGGGGTGCTTACAGGATCGCGCGGCGAGCCTCAATCCCAAAGCGGCGGCATCGGGATCGCCCTGAGGTTTCGTCTTGGCGCGCGGGCGCGACGGGCTTAAGCCTTGGAGCGAACCACACGGAGTGATCCCGCCATGCGTATTCCGGCCCTCGGCCTCGTCGCCGCAATCGTCCTTCTGGTCGCCGCCTGCGCCAGTTTCATGCCGCGTGGCGCGGGGGGCGAGGCGGCGCTCAATGATATCGCCGAGGACTATGTCCATCTGATCCTCGAGATCGGCGAGCATGAGCCGGGCTATGTCGATGCCTATTATGGCCCGGAAGAATGGCCGGCGAAGGCCAAGGCCAATCTGCGTCCCGTCCCGGAACTGACCCGGGCGGCGGAGGCCCTGCTGGCGGAGATCGAGGCCGTGCCGGACGCGGGCCTCTCGCCCGACCTGCGCCAGCGCAAGGCCTATCTCGGCGCCCACGTCTCGGCGGCCCACGCCCGGCTACGGATGATCGCCGGCGAGAAGATGGGCTTTGCCGATGAGGCCGAGGCCCTGTTCGGTATCCGGCCCGAGCTGCGCCCGCTGGAAAGCTTCGACCCGGTGCTGGCGCGGCTGGATGTCCTGCTGCCGGGCGAAGGCTCGCTCAACGCCCGCCTGGGTGCCTTCCGGGGCGGCACCGCCATTCCGCGCGACCGCCAGGAAGTGGTCATTGCGGCCGCCATCGCCGAGTGCAAGGCCCGCACCGAGGCCCATATCGACCTGCCCGAGGGCGAGAATTTCACGCTGGAGCTCGTCACCGACAAACCCTGGTCGGGGTACAACTGGTACCAGGGCCAGTCGCAGAGCCTGATCCAGATCAATGTCGATCAGCCGATCTCGATCGAGCGCGCCGTCGATCTCGGCTGTCATGAGGGTTATCCCGGCCACCACGTCTACAACATGCTGCTGGAGAAGACTTTCGTCCGCGAAAAGGGCTGGGTCGAGATGAGCGTCTATCCGCTCTACAGCCCGATGAGCCTGATCGCCGAGGGCAGCGCCAACTATGGCATCGACCTGGCCTTCCCCGGTGAGACCCGCGCCGCGTGGGAGGCCCGGGTTCTCTACCCGCTGGCCGGCATCAACCCCTCGGTCGCCGCCACCCAGACCGCCATTCTGGAAGTCCTGCGCGAGTTGGCCCACGCCGAATACACGATCGCCGACGACTATCTGTCCGGTCGCGCCGATCGCGAGACCACCATCCAGCGGCTGATGAAATACAGCCTTCACAGCCGCGGGTCCGCCGAGCGCCGCATCCGCTTCATCGACACCTATCGCAGCTACATCATCAACTATTCCCTCGGCCGCGACATGGTTCAGGACTGGGTTGAGGCCCAGGGCCCCGATCACTGGTCGACCATGGAACGCCTGCTGGGCAGCCAGATCCTGCCGACCGACCTGCTCTGACCGAGCGTCTCCTCCCTGCCGCTCAGCGGTGGGGAGGGGCGATGCCTTTTCCCGAGTCCCCTCTCCCGGGGGGAGAGGGGGTTGGGGGTGAGGGGCTAACCGCCTCCTTCGGCGTGAGCCGTCGCACCGCGCCTGCCACGGCTGTCGCCGACGGCCACCGCCGACCCTCATCCGGCTCTCACGCGCCACCTTCTCAGGCTCCGCGCTGCCCTTCGGGTCCCATCGGGAGAAGGGACAACGATGCTGGGTCGAAGTCCTCAGCTATGTAACCTGCCCCCAAATTCCCTAACCCTTTCAACGTCCCCACTATTCCCTGGACCGTTTTTCCCGACCAGGTCGCGGCCTGTGCCACACTGAGCCCGTCCCGTCGCACGGAGGGCTCGTAAGGCCTGCGACCTTGCAAGCGGCGGGAGCGGATGGAGCGGGGTTGGCGGCGGTGCTGTCCGGCTTTCGGGCCTCATGGGAGGCTTCACGAGCCGGGCGAAAGGCCCGCCTCCAACACTGGGTCAGGGGGGATACCTGATCGCTCCAGGACCGGGCGCAGGCCCGGCCTGCCCGCCGGGGGCGCTGCGGTAAGGCCCGAATACGGCCACCCGACGCAAGCTTCCGGAAAACCAGCCGCGCGGAGCGTCTGTCTTCGTCGAAACGGTATTATTCAAAGTCTCCGGGCGAAGTCCCGGCGCTCCGCCTGCCCTCCAACCTCTGCCTCACCGGCGAGAGGCGCTTCCGCCTGTCAGGGAGGAGGACCATGAACGCATCACTGCGCCAGCATGCCGCCGTCGATCCTGAACTCGCTGCCGGTCACGAACTTGGACTCGTCCGAGGCCAGATAGACCACGCACCAGGCCACATCGTCGGGCTCGCCGATGCGCTTCAGCGGAATGCCGCGGGTCAGGCGCTCGTGGGCCTTGGCCTCGTCGCCGCCGGCCATGGCGATAAAGGGATCGAGGATCGGCGTCTTGATGAAGACCGGGTGGACCGAGTTGCAGCGGACGTTCCAGTCCTGCTTGGCGGCCTCAAGCGCGATGGTCTTGGTGTACATCCACACGGCGGCCTTGGTGGCATTATAGGCGCCCATGCCCGGCGCTGCGGCCAGGCCCGCCACCGACGAGATGTTGATGATGGACGCCGGGGCAGAGGCGCGCAGATGCGGCATGGCATGCTTGCAGCCCAGCATGATGCTCTCGATGTTGACGGCCTGGACCTTGCGCCAATTCTCAAGCGTATCGGCCTCGGCATAGCGCAGCTCGCAGCCGATCCCGGCATTGTTGATCAGTACCGACAGCCCGCCCATGTCCTCGGTCGCCTCGGCCACCACGCGGACCCAGTCCTCCTCGCGCGTGACATCATGGGTAAAAGCGAACACCCGGCCCGGATGGTCGGCCAGCAGCCGGTCGCGAAGCGCCTCGACCGCCCCGCTGTCCAGATCGGTCAGGGCGACCGTGGCGCCCTCTTCCAGCAGCCGCAGCGCCATCGCCTGGCCCAGACCGCCGGCGGCACCGGTGATCAGGACGCATTTTCCCCTGACGCGATCGGTCATGCGCGGGCTCCCATGGCGGTGGCGACCTCATTCATGAAGCGGGCCAGATCGACGTCCTTGGCGGTTACCCCGTCGGCGTCATGGGTGGTCAGCCGCACCTCAACCCGGTCGTACACATTAAACCATTCGGGGTGGTGGTCACGCTTGTCGGCCATCAATGCGACCCGGGCCATGAAGCCGAAGGCGGCATTGAAATCTGCAAAGCGGAAGGTCTTCTGAATGGCGTCGCCCTCGCCCGGATCGACCGCCCATCCCTCAAGGGTCTGGATGGCCTTTTCGGCCCCGATCTTTGCGGTCATGGCGTGACTCCCTCGATACGACACTCTCCCTATAGACCGGTCCGGGACCCGACCGAAAGGCGGGAACGAATGGCCAAGCTTTGTCGTTGACCCGGAACGGAGGGAGGGCGGCATGGACGCGTTCACGGACAATCTCTGGCTGGCGACGCTGCGACCGGTCGACCAGAAGCGGCTGGCCCCGCATCTGCACGAGCGCCCCTTTGACCCGGGCCTGATGCTGTATGACATCGGCGAGGCGGTGGATGCTGTCTGGTTCCCCCTGCACGGCGTCGTATCGCTGATGACGGTGGTGGGCGACGATCGGGCTGTGGAGACAGCGGCGATCGGGCGTGAAGGACTGGTCGGCGTCACCTGCGGTCCGATGAACGGTCGGGCCGCGACCCGGGCCGTTTGCCAGATCGAGGGCGTCGCCGCCTGTTGCCCGGCCGACGTGTTCGCAGACCTGCTGCATCAGAGCGCACCGATGCGCGTGGCCCTGTCGCGTTTCACCGAGGGCCTGATGGCCCAGGTTCAGCAGTCGGCAGCCTGCAATGCCCAGCACCGGCTCGACCAGCGTCTCGCCCGCTGGCTGCTTACCACCCACGACCGGACCGACAGCGACCGGCTGGAGCTGACCCAGGCCGATGTGGCCGACATGCTGGGCGTACGGCGCGCCACGGTCAGCGAGGTCAGCGCCGAGCTGGAAGGCCGGGGTCTGATCCGTCGCGGTCGCGGATGGGTCTGTGTCACGGACCGCAAGGCTCTCGAGGCGGCCGCCTGCGGCTGCTATGGCCTGATGCGCGGCGTCATGGCCGATCTGGGCCTGCCGCAGACAGTCGAGGCCTGATGCGGCCACCGCGACGACACGGACCGGTGACGCTGCCCTTGTGACAGGATAAACCGCGCGACATGAGCACCGCCGACCCCTCTGATCCGTCCACGTCGCCCTTTGGCTATCGCGACATGCCGCGCGACGAGAAGGTGCGTCGGGTGCGTGGCGTATTCGACAGTGTCGCGCCCTCCTACGACCGGATGAACGACCTGATGAGCGGCGGGGTCCACCGGCTGTGGAAGGATGCGGCCGCTGCCCGTCTGAACCCGCAGCCGGGTGAGGTCATCCTTGATGTCGCCGGCGGCACGGGCGATCTGGCGCTCCGCTATGCCAAACTGGCGCGCAAGGCCGCCGCCCGCCGGGGCGGGGAGCCGGCCACGGTCCTCGTGCTGGACTATAATGCCGAGATGATCGCCGCGGGCCGGGCGCGAGAGGCCGGGGCCCGCGAGGCCGCGCCCGAGCTGACATGGATGGTCGGCGATGCCCTGTCCCTGCCGCTGCCCGACGCCTCGGTCGATGCCTATTCGATCGGCTTCGGCATCCGGAACGTCGCCCGGGTCGAGGAAGCCCTCGTCGAGGCGCGCCGGGTGCTGAAGCCCGGCGGCCGCTTCCTGTGCCTCGAATTCTCGCACCCGACCAGCGAGGCTCTCGCCAAGGCTTACGATGCCTGGTCTTTCAACATGATCCCGCGCATCGGCGGCTGGGTCGCCGGAGACCGCGACAGCTACCAGTATCTGGTCGAAAGCATCCGCCGCTTCCCCGACCAGCAGACCTTCAAGGCCATGATCGGGCAGGCCGGATTCTCGAACGTCAGCGTCACCAATCTGTCGGGCGGGATTGCCGCGCTGCACCACGGCTGGGCGATCTGACCCTGACCCGCGCCTTCCGACAGCCCCCCGCGCCGCCCCGGACCCTGCCGGTGCGCCACCCCGTGGCCGCGGCCCTGCGCCTGATCGGCTGGGGCTGGATCCTGATCCGGCACGATGCCCTGATGCCGCGCGAGATCACCCCCCTTCTGCCACCCTGGCTGCGGCCGCTGGCGGGCCTGCTGCACCTGTTCTCGGGCAAGGAGGCCCGCACCGGTCGTCCGGGCGAACGTCTGGGTCGGGCCTTCGAACAATTGGGCCCCGCCGCCATCAAACTGGGCCAGGTGCTGGCCACCCGGGCCGACATCTTCGGCACGCAATTTGCGCTGGACCTGGGGCGGCTCAAGGATCGCCTGCCGCCCTTTCCGCTGGATCAGGCCCGGGTCGAGATCGAACGTGCCCTCGGCCGTCCGGTCGAAAGCCTGTTCACCGACCTGCAGCCGGCCATCGCCGCCGCCTCATTGGCGCAAGCCCACGCCGCCCATCTGCACGACGGCCGCAAGGTCGCGGTCAAGGTCCTGCGCCCCGGTGTCGAGGGGCGGGTGGCCAACGGGCTGGACGCCCTGCGTCTCGCCGCCCGCATGGCCGAGCGGTTCGTGGCGCCCGCACGCCGGCTGGAGCCACAGGCCTTCGTTGAGACCATCGCCCGCTCCATGGAGCTGGAGCTGGACATGCGGCTCGAAGCCGCCGCCGCATCCGAAATGGGCGAGGTCATGCAAAGGAGCGAGTCGGACGGCGTCGTGCTGATGACCGCCCCCGAAGTGGTCTGGGACGGCGTCGGAAAGCGCGTGCTGACGCTGGAATGGGCCACAGGCATGCCGATGACGGATCCGGTCTGTCGGGAACAGCCGGGACTGGACACCGACGCGCTGGCCGACAATGTCGTGCGCGCCTTCCTCATCCAGGCGCTGGACCACGGGACCTTCCACGCCGACCTGCACGAGGGCAACCTTTTCGCCTCACCGCCCGCGCAGCTGGTGGCGGTCGATTTCGGGATCGTCGGCCGGCTGGGCAAGGAGGAGCGCCGCTATCTGGCCGAGATCCTGTGGGGCTTCCTCAGCCGCGATTATGACCGGATCGCCCGGGTGCATTTCGAGGCCGGCTATGTGCCGCCCAGCCATTCGGTCGAGGCCTTTGCCCAGGCCCTGCGCGCGGTGGGTGAGCCGGTGATCGGCAAACAGGCCAGTCAGGTGTCCATGGGCCGTCTGCTGGGCCAGCTGTTCGAGATCACCGCCCTGTTCGACATGCGGCTGCGGCCCGAGCTGATCCTGTTGCAAAAGACCATGGTCTCGGTCGAGGGCGTGGCCCGCCGGCTGAACCCCGACCACGACCTGTGGGCCGCCGCCCGCCCGGTGGTCGAGCGCTGGATCCGCCGCGAACTGGGGCCCCAGGCCCAGGTTCGCGATGCGCTGGAAGAAGTCGTCACCGGCCTGCGTGCCCTGTCGCAACGCGTCCGGCGCGATGCAGACGAGACGGCCGCAGCCCCGGTGGTGGTCGTGCCCCGCGCCGCGCCCTGGCCGATGGTCCTGAGCCTTGCGGCGCTGGCCACGGCGACGGCCGCCCTTGTTCTGTCGCTTTGACGGGGCAATTGTAGCGCCGACACCCGTAACGCCACAGCCGGAGGCAAGACATGCGTATCGCAAAGAGTCTGACACTGGGTCTGGGCCTCGCTCTGGCCGTCAGCCTGACATCGGGCATGGCCATGGCCCAGAACACCGACACGCCCGCCTCCGGGACCGCGGCCGCCAGCCTGCCTAATGCCTTTGATGGCACCCGGCGCAGCGCACCGCCGGTCGCCGTCCAGGAGACGCCCGCCGCCGAAGCGCCCGACGTCACCCGCGCCCGGGAGACGCTTGAGGCGGTCATCGCGGACGCCCAGGACGGTTCGCTCGACTTCTCGGCCTTCACCGAGGACATGACCACACGTCTACGCCCGGTCGAAGGCGATCTGACCGGAGCGATCCAGAGCTTCGGGGCGCTGGAAACCATCGCCTATGTCGGTCGTCAGAACGGCGCCGACATGTTCGAGGTCCGGTTCGACAGCATCCTGACCCAGTGGGTGATCGGCTTTGATGCCGACGACCGGATCGCGATCCTTCTGTTCCGCGAGGCGCCGCCGGCCGAAGCCACCCCGGCCCCTGCATCCGGGAGCTAGTCCGCGTCCGGCCGCCCGCGCCCGCTCTTGATCTGCGCCCGCCGGGTCTTGGCCTGCAGCCGGCGCTCCTTGGAGGCCCGCGTCGGGCGGGTGGCGATGCGCGGACGGGGCGGCGTCGTCACCGAATCGATCAGGGCATGCAGGCGGTCGACGGCATCCTGACGGTTGCGCTCCTGGGTGCGGAACCGCGTGGCCGTCATCACCAGGATCCCGTCCAGCGTCAGCCGCCGCCCGGCCGCCTTCAGCAACCGCGCCCGGACGCCCTCGGGCAGGCTGGGCGAACGGGCTGCGTCAAACCGCAGTTCGACCGCCGTCGCCACCTTGTTGACGTTCTGCCCCCCCGGCCCCCCGGCGCGAAAGAACCGGAACTCAAGCTCATTTTCGCCGATACGGATCATCCGGTCAGTCTAGCGCGCCGCAAGCGCCCGGACTATGGTCCCGCCGACCGCCAGATCCAGCGGGTGTAGCTCAATGGTAGAGCAGCAGCTTCCCAAGCTGACGACGAGGGTTCGATTCCCTTCACCCGCTCCAAATTTTCAAAGACCCTTTCCGGCGCGCGAAGGCGCCTCTCGCCGGTGAGGCAGAGGTGGAGGGCAGGCGGAGCGCCGGGCCTTCGCCCGGATGAGAACAAGAAATACCGTTTCGACGAAAGCTGACGCTCCGCGCGGGTGGTTTTCCGGAAGCTTGCGTCGGGTGGCGGTGTTATCGCCTTACCGCAGCGCCCCCGGCGGGCGGGGGTGTCCTGCGACACCTCCCGGACGATCGAGTATCCCCCTCGACCCAGTGTTGACGGCGGGCCTTGCGCCCGGCTCGCAAAGCCTCCCTGAGACTAGAGAGCCGGACAGCGTCGCCCTCAACCCCGCTCCATCCGCTCCCGCTGCTCACAAGGTCGCAGGCCTTACGAGCCCTCCGTGCAACGGGACGGGAGAAGGTTTGCATACCGGCGGACCTGGTCGGGAAGAACGGTGCGAGAAAGGACGGGGGCGTTGAAAGGGTTGGGGAATTTCGGGGCAGGTTTCATATCTGCGAAGTTCGACCCAGCATTCCTTCTCCCGATGGGAGAAGGTGGCGCGTGAGCGCCGGATGAGGGCCGGCGCTGTCCGTCGGCGACCGCCGTGGCACGACCGGTGCGACGGCTCACGCCGAAGAATGCGGAGAGCCCCTCACCCCCAACCCCCTCTCCCGCCGGGAGAGGGGACTTAAGAAAGAGGCTCATCACCAAGAACACAACGAAGACACGGCGAGCACAACGGAGGCAGCGGGTTCGACCCCGTTGTGCTCGCTCCGAAACCGCCGTGGTCGCTATGACGAACCTGCTTTGCAGGAAGCGGGCCCAGTCTCATGAAGACTGCGCGACACTGGCTCCGTTATCGGAGCAATCTTCGCGATTCATACGCGGCATTGTCATCAAGACGCGCGGGCTGGCGGGGGCGGGTCCGGGGTAAGAGCGTCCGCAATCGGAGCGGATGAGACCCATCCGTCATCTGAAGATTTCAGGGGCCCGCTTCGGGTCGGCGGGGCGAGTGTCGGTGATCCGCAGCGTATCCATCCTTCAGGTCTGGCCGTCCGCTTGGCCCGTCTTCGGGGCGGGCCGGTCGGCGGATGGCGTGCGCCCGCATGGCATGAGTGTGCGCCGGGCCGTCGAGCTGGCGATCGCGGTCCTGATCCTGATCCAGCTTGTGCGGCTGGTGCTGCTGTTCATGGCCCCCAATATAGGGGCCCGGGCGGCTGAGGTTGTCACCGCGCCGGACACCGGCGTGCTGTCGCGGTTCGATGCCTTTTTCCATACGGGCGAGCGCAGCAGTCTGGCCGAGATCACCAACGCGGGCAGCGAGCAGTTGCGCCTGTTCGGGGTGCGGGCCGGTGCCGGCGGCGGGGGCTCGGCCATCCTTGGTCTGCCGGACGGCACCCAGCTGTCGGTCGGGGTCGGCGAGGAGGTCCTGCCCGGACTGGTGCTGCGCGCGGTCGCCGAGGACCATGTGACGGTCGCCCGGGGCAGTTCGGTCAGCCGCATCGATTTCGGCGAGGTGCCGGTGGGGGCAGCCTCCGTGCCGCCGCCGCCCGCGACACCGCAGGTGGTAGCCCCGCCGCCCCCGGCTCCGGCGGCTGCCGAGGCGGCGGTCATCGATCCTGCCCGCCTCATGGCCGAGGCGGGTCTGCGTCCCCGTATGCAGGGGCTGTCCGTCAACGGCTTTACTGTCACGGCGCGCGGCCCGAGCGCCCAGCTTCAGGCCGCCGGCCTGCGGGCGGGCGACGTCATCCTGTCCGTCAACGGCATCGCCCTGGATGGCGCGTCGGCCATCAACCGCCTGCGTACCGATCTGGCCGGAGCGCCCGAGGCCGTCATCCGCTTTGAGCGGGACGGCGCCCCCCAGACCAGCACCGTAAGGACCCGCCCGTGATCCGGTCGTCATCGAGACTCCTCGGCCGTCTGGCTGCCCTGATGCTTACGGCGTTGGTCGTGCAGGCCGCGCTGCCGGCCACGCTAGCCCATGCCCAGGAACGCCAGATCCTGAATGTGCAGGGCGCCGACATCCGCGCTTTCATCCAGGACATTGCCCGCTCGACCGGGCGGACCTTCATCGTCGATCCTTCGGTGACCGGTACGGTGACGGTGACCAGCGACCGGCCCCTGACCCCGGCCGAGACCTATGAGGTGTTCCTGTCGACCCTGCGGGCCAATGGTCTGGTGGTCATTCCGACGTCGTCCGGGGCCTACCGCATCGCCCCCGCGCAGGGCGCGGCCCAGGGCCCGGCGACGGTCGGCTCGGAACGGTTCGCGACCGAAGTCTTCCAGTTGCATCACATCGACGCCGCCTCGGCCGCCGAGACCATCCGCCCGCTGGTCGGGCCGCAGGGTCAGGTGCTGGCCAACCCCAACAGCAACACCGTGGTAGTCGCCGACTTTGCCGACAATCTGGCCCGCGTCCGGGCCCTGATCGCCCGCATCGATGTGGACCGCACCGACATTGTCGTCGTCACGCTGGAGAACTCCTCGGCCCGCGAGATTGCCGCCGTGCTGGACGAGGTGCTGGCCCCGGTCGGGGGGCAGGCCGGACAGGGTCTGGTCAAGGTGACGGCGGTCGAGAGCTCCAACTCCATCGTGCTGCGGGGCGAGCCTGCCGCATTGGTGCGGGTGCAGTCGTTGATCTTTGATCTGGACCAGAGGGCCCTGACTTCGGACGATGTGCGGGTCATCTTCCTTGAGCATATCGACGCCGAACAGCTGTTGCCCGTCCTGCAACAGATCGTCGGCCAGACGGTGACGCCCTCGTCCGCCTCGGGTCAGCAACCGGCTGAAGGCGGCGAGGCGGCAACCGCGTCGGCCGCCCCCGGCCAGCGCGCCACCATTGCCCGCTATCCCGGGGCCAATGCCCTGGTCATCTCGGCCCCGCCCGAGACGCAGCGCATGCTGGGCGATGTGATCGCCCAGCTGGACCGGCGCCGTCAGCAGGTGCTGATCGAGGCCATCGTCGTCGAGCTGTCCGACAATGCCGTGCGCGAACTGGGCGTCCAGTGGCTGCTGGCGGGCGAGGACGGAAATCCCATTCTGGCGACCAACTATTCCCAGCGCGCGGCGCCGCTGCTGTCGATCGGCGGGGCGCTGGCCGGTCGCGATCTGGACGAGGACGATCCTTTGCGGGACGACCTTGCGACCGCCGCGCTGAACGGCCTGCTGGGCGCCAACGGCTTCATCGGCGGCGGCGGCGGCCGGATCGGCGACGCCCTGTTCGGCTTCATCATCAATGCGGCAAAGACCGACTCGGGGTCCAACCTGCTGCAGACCCCCTCGCTGATGACCCTCGACAATGAGGAGGCTACCATTCTCGTCGGTCAGGAAGTGCCGATCACCACCGGCGAGACCCTGCTGAACGGCAATGACAATCCCTTCCGCACGACCCAGCGTCAGGACATTGGCGTCAAGCTTGTGGTCCGGCCCCAGATCAACGCCGGCGGCTCGGTGACCCTGTTCATCCGTCAGGAGGTGTCGAGCATCAACGGCATCCTCAGCGACGGTGCCGGCGACCTGATCCTCGACAAGCGTGAGCTGGAGACGACGCTGGTGGTCGATGACGGCGACATCGCCGTCGCTGGCGGCCTGCTGGACCAGAACGACCGCATCTCGATGGACCGCGTCCCCGTGCTGTCCGACGTGCCCCTGATCGGTGGCCTGTTCCGCTCGGAGAGCCGCCAGCGCGGCCGCACCAATCTGATGATCTTCATCCGCCCGACCATCATCCGCAGCCCGGCCGACGCCCAGCGCCTGACCGCCGACCGCTGGGGCTATATGCGTCAGGAGCAGCTGCGCGTCGCCCCGGATCAGGAGCCCAGCCTCGACGAACTGCTGCGCGACTACATCCGCACCCAGCCGCCCGTGCCCCCGCAGTACCTTGAGGTCGCCCCGGTCGCCCCGGTGGCCGGCGAGGCCCTGCCGCCGGTGCAGCCCTGATCCCATGACCACGCCGGCCGTCCCCTCCCTCAGCTATGCCTTTGCCAAGCGCCACGGCGTGGTGGTGACCGACCGCGGCGACGTGGCGGTCGTGGCCCTGCGCGAGGGGGCCGATCCGCTGGCGCTGGTCGAGGCCCGGCGTGTGCTGGGGTGCCCGCTTGAGGTTCAGCCGGTCAGCCGCAGCGCCTTCGACCGCCTGCTGTCCGAGACCTATGCCAGCGACCCGGTGGCGGGCTCGAATGGCGGCGACGACCTGGCCCTGCCCGGGGGGCTCGACAGTCTGGTGGACGAGATCCCGGCCGCCGCCGACCTGCTGGACACCACCGATGATGCCCCGGTCATCCGCCTGATCAATGGCCTGATCGCCGAGGCCGTGCGGGCGGGGGCGTCTGACATCCACCTCGAGCCCTATGAGCAGGCGCTGGTCGTGCGCATGCGCGTCGACGGGGTGCTCAAGGAGGCCCTGACTCTCAACCCGCGCCTGACGCCCGTCGTCGTGTCGCGCATCAAGGTCATGGCGCGCCTCGACATCGCCGAAAAGCGCATCCCGCAGGACGGACGCATCCCGCTGGCGCTCGGCGGCAAGACGCTGGACGTGCGGGTCTCCACCCTGCCGTCGCGGGCGGGCGAGCGGGTCGTGCTGCGTATCCTCGACAAGGACCAGGCGGGTCTGGGCCTGCGCGATCTGGGCATGGATGAGGCTACGCTTGCCGCCTATGAGGCTGCGCTGGCCGAGCCGAACGGCATCCTGCTGGTCACCGGCCCGACGGGTTCGGGCAAGACGACGACCCTCTATGCGGGGCTGTCGCTGCTCAATACCGGCACTCGCAACATCCTGACGGTCGAGGACCCGGTCGAATATGCGGTCGAGGGCGTCGGCCAGACCCAGGTCAATGCCAAGGTCGGCATGACCTTTGCCGCCGGGCTGCGCGCCATCCTGCGCCAGGACCCCGATGTGGTCATGGTCGGCGAGATCCGCGACGTAGAGACCGCCTCGATCGCCGTTCAGGCCGCCCTGACGGGTCACCTCGTCCTGTCGACCGTGCACACCAATGATGCGGCGGGGGCGGTCACCCGCCTGCGCGACATGGGGGTCGAGCCCTTCCTGCTGGCCTCAACCCTGCGCCTGATCATGGCCCAGCGGCTGGTCCGCCGCCTGTGCCCCCACTGCCACACGCCCGAGGTGGCCGATGCGGCGACCGCGCGGCTGGTCGGCATTGCCGCGGGCCAGACGGTCTGGCGCCCCACGGGCTGCGACCACTGCAATCAGTCCGGCTATATCGGCCGGGTGGGCCTGTATGAGACGATCCGGGTGACGGACACCCTGCGCCGCCTGATCACCACCGGCGCCGACGAGGCCGCCATCAATGACGAGGCGCTCGGAGACGGACGCACGCTGGCCGGTCAGGCACGGGCGCTGGTGCTGGACGGCACGACCTCGGTCGAGGAGGCGCTGCGCGTCACCCGCACCCGGTCCGAAGACCTGCCGCCGATCGAGGCCGTGGCCTGATGCCCCGCTTCGACTATGTGGCCGTGGACGGCGCCGGGCGTACAGTGACCGGCAGTGTCGAGGCTCGCGACCTGGCCCTGGCTCGCGATCAGCTCGGTCGCAACCAGCTGATGCCGCTCGAGGTCCAGCCCGGTCGGGGTCTGTCGCGTACCGGGACCGCCGCCCCCGCGCGTGGCACCCGACTGGACGCCCGGGCGCTGGCACTCGCCACCCGCCAGCTGGCCACCCTGATCGCGGTCGTTCCGGTCGAGGAGGCGGTTCGCACCCTCGCGCTCCAGGCCGAAAAGCCGAAGGTCCGGCGCTGTCTGGAGGCGGTGCACAAGGGCGTGGTCGAGGGCCGCCGCCTGTCCGAAGCCATGGCCGAACAGGGCCGCGCCTTTCCTCCGCTGTACCGCGCCATGGTGGCGGCGGGGGAATCCTCGGGCGCGCTGCAGCCGATCCTTGAGCGACTGGCCGACGGTCTGGAGCGCGAGCAGGAGGTGCGCGGCAAGGTCATCACCGCCCTGGTCTATCCGGCGGCGCTGGCGATCGTGGCGTTCGCCGTCATCACCGCCCTCATGACCTTTGTCGTGCCCAAAGTCGTCGACCAGTTCTCGAGCATGAATCAGGACCTGCCCCTCCTGACCCAGGGGGTGATCGCGGTCTCGCACGCCATGCGCGACTGGGGACTTGGCGCCGCCCTGGTGCTGGTCTGTCTGGGCGCGATCACGGGGCTGGCGCTGCGCCGTCCGAACCTGAGGCTCAAGGCCGACACCCTGTTGCTGCGCTTGCCGATCACGGGACGGCTGACGCGCGATCTGCATGCCGCGCGCATGGCCCGCACCCTGTCGACCATGATCTCCTCGGGCCTGCCCATTCTGGAAGGGCTGAACCTCACCGCCCGGACCGTTTCGAACACCCGACTGGCCGCCGCCACCCGCACCATGGCCGATGTGGTGCGCGAGGGCGGCTCCTTGTCGGGCGCCATGCGCCGGGCCGATGTGTTTCCGCCGCTTCTGGTGCACATGACGGCCTCGGGCGAGGGGGCCGGCCGGCTGGAGCCCCTGCTGGACCGCGCCGCCGACTATCTGGAACGCGAGTTCGCTACCTTTACCGCCGTGATGCTCAGCCTGCTGGAGCCCGGCATCATCATCGTCATGGGCGGGGTGGTGGCCCTGATCGTCCTGTCGATCCTGCTGCCCATCCTCCAGATCAACACCCTCGCCGCCGTATGAGGCTCATATGACCAAGACCCGCACCCGTCCCCGCCCTCAAGCCCGCCGTGCCCGCCGGGCCGGCTTTACGCTGGTGGAGATGATGGTGACCATCGTCATCATCGGCCTGCTGGCCACGGTGGTGATCATCAATGTGCTGCCCAGCCAGGACAAGGCGATGATCGGCAAGGCGCGCGCCGACCTCGCCACGCTCGAGAACGCGCTGGAGCAATACCGCCTCGACATGCTGGCCTTCCCGACAACGGGCGAGGGGCTGTCGGCCCTGACCACCGTGCCGTCCGCTACGCCCCGCGCCGACCGCTATCGGCCCGGCGGCTACATCCGCCGCCTGCCGGAAGACCCGTGGGGCAATGCTTATCAGTACCGCCGCGAAAGCGAGCACGGTCAGACCTTCGACGTCTTCTCATACGGCGCCGATGGCAAGCCTGGAGGCGAGGGCAATGACGCCGACATTGGCAACTGGCAGGGCTGACCGCGCGCGCCGCGCGGGCTTCACCCTCGTCGAGATGATGGTGACGGTCGCCATCCTCGGCCTGGCCGCCAGCGCCGTCGTGCTGGCCGCGCCCGATCCGGTGCCGCGCCTGCCGGTCGAGGCCGAGCGACTGGCCGCCCATCTGGTGCGGGCCCGCGAGGAGTCCCTGCTGACCAATCGCCCGGTCGCGGTCGACATCGGCGCCGGGGGCTATGGCTTTCGCGTGCGGGCCGAGGACGGCTGGACGTCCCTGACCGAGGGGCCCTTTGGGCGCGTCGCGTGGGAAGGCGGCACGCGGGTCGCGCCGGAAACGACGGTGCTGTTCGACCCCGTGGGCCTCGCCGAGCCGGCCACCCTGACCCTCCGCCGCGATCGCGCGCGCGCCACTGTGACCGTGGACCTGTCCGGAGAGGTGCGGGTCCAATGATGCGACGTCGGGCCGGACGCGGCGGGTTCACCCTGATCGAGATGATGGTGGCGCTGGCGGTCTTCAGCCTGGCGGCGCTGGCGCTGCTGCGCATGACGACCGAGAACACCCGTACGGCGGCCGAGCTTGAGACCCGCACCCTCGCCGGCATCGTCGCCGACAATCTTGCGGTTCACGCGCTGGTGGCGGTCGACCCTCCGGCCCCCGGCGAAACGGCCGGCGAAACCGAGCTGGGGGGACGCCGCTGGATGTGGCGCCGCATCGTCAGCGGCACGGGCGATCCGTCGCTGACGCGCATCGAGGTGCGGGTCTCGGACGACGGGGTCTGGACCTCGGCCGAGGCGGTCCTGTTCCGGGCGGTGTCGTGATGCGCAGACGGACCCGCGCGGGCTTCACCCTGACCGAGGTGCTGATCGCCCTGACCATCTTTGCCCTGATCGCGGCGGCGGGCACGGCGGTGATGGGGGTGTCGATCGACAGCCGCTTTGCGGTCAAGGCGGCGTCCGAGCGGCTGGCCGAGGTCCAGCGCATGCGGGCCCTGCTGAAGGCCGATGTCAGCCAGGCCGTGGCCCGTCCGTTGCCCGGCGGCGATGGCGGGACCCCCCTGCGCACCCGGGCGGTTCCGGGGGCCGATCCCACCCTCGTCCTGGCCCTGACCCGTACGGGCGCCGGCGTCGGTCTGGACGAGGACGGCTCGGGCCTGATCGGCATTGAATACCATCTGGTCGGCGACCGGCTGGAACGCCGGGTGCGCCCGCATCCGGACGCGCCGGGCCTCGGTGTGGTGCAGGTCGTCGCCACCGGCGTGACTGTGGCCGAGGCGTCCTTCGTCTCGCTGGGGGTTGAGGTCCCGGTGTTCGAGCCGCGGCTTCGCCAGACCATGCCGGATGCCGTGCATCTGGACCTGACGCTCGAGGACTATGGCGCGCTCGACCAGTGGCTGCTGATCGGAAGCGGCCGATGAGACGCGACCGGCGAGACCGCAAGGGCATGGCCCTGCTGACCGTGCTGCTGATGGTGACCGTGATGGCCGCCATCGCCGTGGCCCTGCTGGACGATGTGCGGTTCGGCACGCGGCGCGCCTCCAACCTGTCCTCGGTCGGTCAGGCCCAATGGTATGCCCTTGGGGCTGAGGCGCTGGCCCGCACCCGGATTCAGCGCCTGCTGCGTCAAGCCGGTCCGGTGACGCCGGTCGAGCCCGCCTGGAACGGGACGCCCTTCGCCTTCCCGGTCGAAGCCGGTCAGATCACCGCCGTGGTCCGCGACGGCCAGGCCTGCTTCAATCTGAACAGCGTCGTCTCCGGGATCGAGGGGGCGTACATCGCCCGTCCGCGCGGGGCCGAACAGCTGGTGGCGCTGGGCCGGGCGCTGGGTGTTGACGAAGGCCGGATGCGGGCCGTCGCCGATGCCCTGACCGACTGGATCGACAGCGACCAGACCCCCTTGCCGCGCGGGGCCGAGACTGCCGCCTATGCCGGGCGCGAACAGCCGCTGCGGACCCCCGGCATCCTGCTGCTTGAGGCGGGCGAACTGCGCCTGATCCGGGGCGTGGATGCCGAGGTCTATGGCCGGCTCCGGCCTTTCGTCTGCGCCCTACCGACCTCCGACCTGTCGCCGATCAATCCGAACACCCTGTCGGTCGATGACGCGCCCCTGCTGGTGATGCTCAGCGAAGGGCGGCTGAACCCCGCCCGGGCCCGCGCCGCGATCGCCGCCCGCCCGCGCGGCGGCTGGCGCGACATCGGCGCCTTCTGGAGCCAGCCCGCCATGGCAGAGGCGACACCGGCCTCCGAGGTCTATGACCAGCTGACCCTGACGACCCGCTATTTCGCCTTCCGCAGTGACGTCGAATTCGCAGGGGCGCGGGTCACGCGCACCGCCCTGTTCCGAACCCTTCCCGACGGCCGTGTCGAAACGGTCGTCCATCGCTGGACCGCCGACCAATGAGCCGAACCCGCCTTGTGCTGCTGCCTGCCGACCCCGGTGCCGCCGCCCCCTTCCTGATGCTCGACGCCGACGGGCGGGTGCTGGAGCGCGGGCACCTGTCCGTGGACGGCCCGGTCCTGTCCGGTGCCCGCGTGCGGACGGTGGCCATCGTCCCGGGCACCGAGGTGCTGGTGCGCTGGCTTACCCTGCCCGCCGGGCGACCGGTGCAGCAGAAGGCCGCGGCGCTCTGGGCCCTGCGCGAGGATCTGGCGGTCGATCCCGCCTCGATGCGGGTCGCGCTCGGGCCTGACGCCGTAGGCTCGCCGCGTCTGGTGGCGGCGGTCGACGATGCCCGTCTTGGCGAATGGACCGGCCGTCTGGCGACGCTCGGTGTCGAAGGCGCGACCCTCGTGCCCGACTGTCTGGTGCCCGACGCGCCGGAGGAGGCCGACCGTCTGCGCAGTCTCGTCTTCGGTCCGGCAGTCGCCGTGCGGGGGCAAGGGCTGGCGGTTTCCGTCCAGCCCGATCTGGTGCCGGTGATCGCCGCCGGTCGTACCGTCGAGCCGATCGATAACGAGGCCGACATCGAGGCCCGGCTGGTCGCCACGGCCCTTGCCCCGTCCGTCGACCTCGGCGGGGGCCAGACCCGGGCCTCGTCTGCCGAAGGCTGGAAGGCCTGGCGCCTCGCGGCCGGACTGGCGCTGGCCCTTCTGCTCTCGCCGCTGGTACTGACCGCCGCAACCGCGATCCGCGACGACATGGCGGCCAGTCGCCTGCGGGACGATGCGGAGGCCCGGGCGCGCGCCCTGTTCCCCGACATGGCCGCCGATGCTGATCCACTGGACGAGGCGCGGCGACGTCTGGCCCTGACCCCCCCGCCGGGCGGGGTGGCCGTGGTCGCCGCCGTGCTGTTCCAGGCACTGGAAGGCGTGCCGGGGGCCGAGCTGGACAGCCTGACCGCAGATCCGGTCTCGGGCGTCCGGGCGACGGTCAGCTATACGGCGTTTCAGGATCTGGAGGCGATCCGCGAAGCGATCGAGGCGCGCGGCCTGAGCATGGTCGAGGAGGCGACGCTGGAGGAGGGCGACCGCATCGCCAGCGACATCCTCGTGGGAGTGGGGGCATGAGGACGGTTCAGGACTGGCTGGCGGGGCGGACGCCGCGCGAGCGGGCGATGCTGATCGGGCTGGCGGTGGTGGCCGGGGGGATCCTCGTCTTCTACGGCGTGGTGCAGCCGCTGTACGGCTGGCGGGAGGCGGCGGCGGAGCGGCGGGCCGAGGCGACCGAGGCCACCCGGCTGATCGCGGCGGCGGAGGCTCGCATTCAGCCCGGTGCCACCTCGGACCCGGCCCGCCTCGCCGAGGTGGCCGGTCCGCTGGCCGAGGCCCAGGGCCTGATCGTCGAGCTGTCGCCCGGCGACGACGGCGGGCTGGCGTTCAGCGCCCAACAGGCCCCCACGGCGGCCCTGTTCGGCTGGCTGGCCGCGCTCGAAAGCCAGCACGGCATCGAGGCGGTCGCGATCAGCGTCACCGAAAACGCCGATGCGACGCTGCAGGCTCAGGGCCTGCTGGTGTCGTCTCCCGCGCGGTAGACGACCTCGCCGTCGACGATGGTCAGGACGGCCTTTGCGTTCGGCAGGTCGGCCTCGGGCGCGGTCATCAGGTCGAGGTCAAAGGCGGTGAAGTCGGCGCGCTTGCCGACCTCGATGGTGCCCAGCTCCTCCTCGCGGAAGCTGGCATAGGCCGGCCACAGGGTGAACATGTGCAGGGCCGTCATCCGGTCCACGGCCTCGTCCGGGCGCCAGTCGGGGCCCTGGAAGCCCTCGAGGTCGCGCCGCGCCACGGCGGCATAGAATTCTATGGCCGGATCGCCGCGCTCGACCGGGGCGTCCGAGCCCCCGACCACCACGACGCCCAGGTCCACCAGACTGTGCCAGGCATAGGCGCCGTCGAGGCGGGCATCGCCCAGCCGGGCCGGGGCGAAATGCAGGTCGCCGATGGCGTGGCTGGGCTGCATCGAGGCGATGATCGGCAGGTCCACGAACCAGTGATAGTCCTGCGGCCGCAGGATCTGCGCATGCTCGATCCGCCAGCGCACATCCGCGCCGTCCGGGCGCTCTGCCGCCGGCACGGCCTCCAGCGCCTCGGCATACCATTCGGCGACGGAGGCATTGCCGCGATCGCCGATGGCGTGGGTGGCGACCTGGATGCCCGAGCGCAGCGCCGCCTCATAGACAGGCACGGCCGCCGCGCCGTCGATCTGCATCAGGCCGGTGGTGTCGGGCCGGTCGGCATAGGGTTCGAACAGGGCCGCCCCGCGCGAGCCCAGCGCCCCGTCGGCGTACATCTTCACCGCCCTCGTCACGACCCGCCCGTCGGCGACCGAGCGGGGGCCGGAGGCGAACAGGGCCTCGGCGCCGTCGGGCGTGATGCTGTTATAGACCCGGATCGACGCCTCGCCCGCCCCCGCCATCTCCTCCAGCAGCGGCACATCCGCCCAGGGCGCGCTCATGAAATGGATGCCGGTCCAGCCATAGCGGGCATAGACGGCAAAGCCCGCGCGATACATCTCGCGCCGCGTGGCCTCGGTCGGCGGCGGGATCAGGCCCGCCACCAGCCCCTCGGCCGCATCGACCAGCAGGCCCGTCGGCTGGCCGTTCTCGTCCTTCAGGATTTCGCCGCCCGCCGGCGCCACCGTGTCGGCGTCGATGCCCGCCGCCTCAAGCGCCGCCGAGGAGGCCACCACCGCATGGCCATCGGCCCGGCCCAGCAGCACGATCCGCCCGGGCGCCGCCGCATCCAGATCGGCGGCGGTCAGGAACCGCCCCTCGGGCCAGTGCGTCTCGATCCAGCCGCGCCCGATGATCGGCCCCTCGGGATGCGCCACCGCCCAGGCCTCCAGCCGCGCCATGGCCTCTGCGACCGAGGCCGAGCCCTCGAGGTTCAGCGTCATCTCGCGCGCGCCGATGCCGTCCAGATGGGCGTGGCCGTCGGTAAAGCCGGGGAACAGGGCCGCGCCCTCAAGGTCGATGACCGGCACCCCCGCATGATCGGGCAGGCCCGCCTCGGCTCCGACGAAGACGATCCGCCCGTCGCGCACCAGCACCACCTCGGCCGAGGGGGCGGCCACCACCCCCGTATGGATCGGCCCGCCCCGGATCAGCATGTCCTGGGCCAGGGCCGCGCCGGGCACCGCCAGCAGGAGGGCGGAGACGAGGGCGGCGGGGAGGGCGGAGAAGGGGCGCATGGTCACCTCACGGAATGGGCCCTCCGGGGTGCAACCGTTGCCGCGTCAGGTCAAGTCGGGAAGCTCATAGCCGGGCCGCGGCGGCAGGCCCCGCGCCGCCCGCTTGCGCGCCAGCGCCGCCCGGTGATGGTCCATGCGGCTTTTGAGTTCCGCCTGCAGGGCCGCGAACTCCTCGGGGGAGCCCTCGTCTTCGGGGTCAGGCGCGGGGCGGGTAGGGCGGGGATGCGGCATGGGCGGGTCCTTTTTGTACGGGGCTGAGGAGTCCTTCTCCCCTTGCGGGAGAAGGTGGGCCGCGAAGCGGCTCGGATGAGGGGTCTTGCCGCCCTTGGGTGTCTGGCTGAAATGACTTGAGCGCAGCGCGACCCCTCATCCGCCCCCTTCTCAGGGGGCACCTTCTCCCACAAGGGGAGAAGGGAATTGGCGGTGACCCCCTGCCGGTTCCGGCAGCGGTGGGGAGGGTGGCGGGACGCCGGGCCTTCGCCCGGAGTGACTATGGTTTACCGTTTCGACGAAGACTGACGCCCCGCGAAGACGGTTTTCCAGGAGCTTGCGTCGGGTGGCCGTATTCGGGCCCTACCGCACCCCATCCCGCTTCACCGGCACCGGCACATGCGGCGCCACCCCGGGCGGCAGGCCGTGGTCCTCGCGCCAGGCCTCGCGGTTCGCCGACAGCACCAGTTCGTCGATCCACCACAGCGGCAACAGCGTCCCGTCCTCGTGCCAGAGCGACAGGTCCAGACCCCGCCCGGCGATCCAGGCCCGGTCCACCGCGACCACACCCTCGCCCAGATGCTCCGCCCGCCAGTGCAGCACAAAGGCCAGATGCCAGATCGGCGTGCCCTCCAGCGAGCCGCCCGTCATCGCCTTGCACAGCTGTTCGGCCAGCGCCCGCGTCTCCAGCCGCTGATGCTCGAACCGCGCCAGCGCCGCCTCCGCATGCCGGTCCCAGCCCTCCACAGGCTCCGGCCGGGGATCGGCGGCCTTCCGACGACTCCATCCTTCGGAGGCCCGCCGCCGCCACAGGTTCGCCAGCCCCACATCATAGCGCCGCGCCAGCGAGGCCCCGGTCTCCCCCGCCTCCCAAGCCCGCCGCACCTCGGCCCAGGTGTCGTCCGACCGGATTTTCGGCCCGCGCGGGGTCTGCGGCTCGTCGTCGAAATGGTCCATGGGCGAAGGCTAGACGCCCGATGCGTCAGGAGCGGACGTGGCTACACCGTCTCCTCCCCATCCTTGATGGGGAGGGGGACCGCGGAGCGGTGGAGGGGAAAACGACGGCACAGCGTCAGCCCAGCGCCCGCCGATACGTCCCGCGCCGGTCGGTGAACTCCAGCCAGCCCCGGTCGCGCAGCACCTGCAACTGCTGCCTGATCTTGGGCCGGACATTGTTGTTGTCGGGGTAGAGGGCCGACAGGGTCGCCTCGTGGGCATAGACCTCGTCGATATCGAACTCGGCCTTTCCGACCGCCTCGACTGCCGTCATCACGGCCAACAGCCAGCCGCGCGCCGTCAAGCTGGCGTCCTTCAGGAACAGGGTCGATTGCCAACGCGACAGCACCTCGCCCTTGGGCACAGGCGCGCCGCCGGTGACCAGCGGGATGCGCCCCGACACCGGCACCTGACCAATCAGGATATGGCACCCGATCCACGGATTGCTGCGCCCCTTGGGCAGGGTTGGGTTCTTCTTCTCGATGATCTCGGGCGTGAAGAAATGCTTCGGCACCACGATTAGATCGGTGACCTGCGATGCCGCCTTGTCATAGCTCATGGCGAACAGACTGGGATTATTGCGCGCCGACAGCCGCTGCATCATGGCGCCATAGGCGCCGTCCAGAATCTTCGGCCCCAGACGCCCGCCCTTGGCCTTCAGCTCGAATTCCTCGGCGCAGTCCTCGCAGACGAAATCCCCGACGGGCGAATTGTTCGGCAACGGACGCAACCGAGCCGCGCCGCAGGCCGGACAGAACATATGGGCCGCGACCCAGCCCTCGCTCTGCGCGCGAATGTTCTGGGTCGGTCCCTTGAAGACGGCCTGTTCCTCGGCAAAGCCGAAGGGTGGGTTCCAAAGGGGATCGTCTTCGGCCATGGACGGACCATGGCCGGGGAAGGGTTAGTCAGCCCTTACCGCGCGAATAGCCGTCGATGTCATTGCCCTGATCGTCGATGGCCGACATGCGAACGGCGTCGAACTCGCTCACGCCCTGCTGTTGCCAGGTGACCGGCGTAAGCCCCTCAAAGACCAGATCGACGGCCTCCTCGGCGGACCCGGCCTCCACCTCGCAGGTGTAGTCGACATAGGCATCAACGCGGGACAGGATGGTGAACTTCGGCATTTGGACTCCTCCTGCGAGGAGCGTGCCAATGTCGGCGCTTGATTGCTACCAACCGCAGATTGGGAAAGCAGTCGTTCAAGCGCGTTGGACCCCGAGTTGTGCTCAAAAGGGGGCGCTCGGCGGGTTTCCTCTGGTTAAATAATGAAAATCACTCAACTATGATGGCCGGTTGGAGTGGGGGGCTACATTGAGCACTCGAGTTGCACTGACATATGACGGCGGCATCGCTGCGGGCGGCCGAATGCTTCTCTATGAGTACGGTCGGTCTCAGTACGCCTTCTCACGCATTCTGACGACCGTCGAGCGCTATAGGCGCAGTCGGGAGATTATCGACCGTGTAGTTCCTTCAAAGCGCGTTGACTTGATCGTCTCTGCGCCGAAGAAGGGGTCATTTCAGTTAGACGTCGATGTCGACACGCCAGCAAAAGACAATACTCCATCCTTCGACGCGTTGTTTGCCTTGGTTCTCGATCGACTCATACCGCCTGGAGAAGAGTTTCTCGACCTCGTAAAATCACTCGCCAAAATCCGCCTCGCTGAAATCCGCACCGAGGAAATAACCGGGGCTGCCGTTTCCGACCATCTGGCCCGACAAATCGAACTGGCGGCTACCGGTGAAACTTATGACGTAGCAACAGCATTTGCTCTGGTTCGTTGGGCGCGGCGTAGTCCTAATCGGGCCCTTGCTCGGGCTGACTGGTCCCAAGAGGAACTGGAGCGGGCGGAAAAGCTTCTTGCTAGTGATATGAAGCGGAAGCAACTTGTCGATCACCATAAGGGCCAAGTGGACGGCGCAGATATCGACAAACTTGCCGGACGGGTTCGTCCAATTTTCAAAGAGTTGGCCGTGCCGCTCGGTAAGAGTGCCGATGTCATTAATATCGGCGCGGATGATGACAAGTCAGGTCTTTATAGGTTCGATCGGAGGCGACTTCAGGCGATTAATGAGCGCCATCTCGATGCAGAGGAAGTCGAGCTGACTGTCAAAATCAAGAACTTCGACGTTGAATCATCGACTGGATCGTTCAGATCGGAAGAATTCAAAGGTGTACGTCGCTTCTCCTTGGACCCTACCACAAAAGATACAATTCAATCGGAAATAATAATTGGCATGGAGCGGGGGTCTATAGATGTTGTTTGTGCCGTATATACAGACTCAAATGGAATCATAAGTTCCTACTTGGTAAGGAACGTCGCTTGATATCACCTCGGATTGTACGGTGTTGCCGAGTTTTCTATGCTATCATAAGCTAATCGGTTTTTTCTTAGTAGAAAGAGAATTCCTTCCCTCCTTAAGCGTCCGTCTGGTCCAGGAGACACAACGCATTTTGTTATTCGACACGAACCGGGTTCGCTAGTGCCGGATTCGGCCAAATGAATTTTAACTTTAATTATCGGCCGCAGTCGTCCTCTAATTTCAACAACGTCTACGCGAGGGTCTTCCCAATCAAGTACAGGAGAGTGGAGTCTCCATTCTCTCTCCTCCGCAAATCCGGGATGCTTAAATTTTGGTCCTTCTCTTATGATATCATTTGCTACGCGATCGAATGACCGAAGACGATTGTCGTCGTCGGGGTTTAAATTATACGTGCTACGATAATCGCGGAACGCTGCTTCTAGTAACTCCCTTGTCTCATTGTCGTCCGGAAGGTGATATTTCGCTTTGCCAAAGTATAAACCGGAGCTCTCAATTGCAGATGCGAGACCTTCGCTCGACAGGCCGATTGAATAACCTCCCAACGGGCAATAGCCTCGCCACTGAGAGAGCAAATCTCCTTCCTCTGTAAAACTAGTAATAAATATGTTTGCGCTTCGAAGCGATGCTGTGACTTCATAAAGATCGTCGAGATAGGCAGATTCTTCTGTAATCTTGGGGTCAAATGACGCCTTCGCGACGCGCTCTACGTGGTCAATATACTGAATGTATTCTTTCTCGTCGTTCAGATGCTGAATCTTCGATGCCCAAACCTCCCCGTTGACAAGCATGCCGCGCACGGCGCCAGAGGATGTGTAGTGAAATAAATCCATGCGCCACCATATCCCTCACGCAATCCAAATCCAGAGACTAGTCCGTCGGATGTGACTGGCTGTGTCGCTCTTTGGCGATCATACCCACCCTACAGCCGCCCCTTCCTGAACGCCTCCGCCTTTTCCGCAGCCGCTTCCGCGCGCCACCGTTTCGGCGCTGAGCGGTCGACCTCTTCCCCCACGCCGGTCAGCATTTCGTTGGCGAACTCCAGGTCGAGGGCCTTCATCTTCTTGATCTGGTTCCGCGCTGCGCGCTCCACCGCCCTCCGCTTCGCTCCGGGTCATCCCGCAGGAGGGCCAGCTTCGCCGCCCCTCTGAATTCAAGATGAAATCATGTCCTGCGCGAACTCCAGATCGAGGAGTTTCATGCGTTTGATTTCATCTCGAATTCGCGCCGCCTCCTCGAACTCGAGGTTGGCGGCGGCCTCGCGCATCTTCGCCTCCATGTCCTTGAGGGCGGCCTGGAAGTTGGAGCCGGTGAAGGGTTTGGCCTCTTCCTTGAGGCCCGGGGCGGTCAGGCGGTCCATCTCGCGGCTCTCATAGGGGCTGGCGAGGATTTCCTTGATGTCGCGGCGGACGGACTCGGGCGTGATGCCGTGTTCGGTGTTGTAGTCGACCTGTTTGGCGCGGCGGCGGTTGGTCTCGGCGATGGCGCGCTCCATCGAGCCGGTGGTCTTGTCGGCATAGAGGATGACGCGGCCGTCGACGTTGCGGGCGGCGCGGCCGATGGTCTGGATCAGCGAGGTCTCGGAGCGCAGGAAGCCCTCCTTGTCGGCATCGAGGATGGCGACCAGGCCGCATTCGGGGATGTCGAGCCCCTCGCGCAGCAGGTTGATGCCGATCAGCACGTCGAAGCTGCCGAGGCGGAGGTCGCGCAGGATCTCGATGCGCTCCAGCGTGTCGACGTCGGAGTGCATATAGCGGACGCGGACGCCCTGTTCGTGCATGTACTCCGTCAGGTCCTCGGCCATCTTCTTGGTGAGGACGGTGACGAGGGAGCGGTAGCCGGCGCGGGCGGTGGCCTTCACCTCGTCGATCACGTCATCGACCTGGTTGCGGGTGGGGTCGCTGACGGGGCGGATCTCGACCGGCGGGTCGATCAGGCCGGTGGGGCGGATGACCTGTTCGGTGAAGACGCCGCCGGTCTGGGTCATTTCCCACGGGCCGGGGGTGGCGCTGACCAGCACCGTCTGGGGGCGCATGGCGTCCCACTCCTCGAACTTCAGCGGGCGGTTGTCGATGCAGGAGGGCAGGCGGAAGCCGTATTCGGCCAGGGTCGACTTGCGCTTGTAGTCGCCGCGGAACATGCCGTTGATCTGGCCGATGGTGACGTGGCTCTCGTCGACGAACAGCAGGGCGTTGTCGGGGATGTATTCGAAGAAGGTGGGCGGGGGCTCGCCCGGCGCGCGGCCGGTCAGCCAGCGGCTGTAGTTCTCGATGCCGGCACAGGCGCCGGTGGCCTCCATCATCTCGAGGTCGAAGCGGGTGCGCTGCTCCAGCCGCTGGGCCTCCAGCAGCTTGCCGTTCTCGTTCATCCAGTCGAGCGTCTCCTTCAGCTCGGCCTTGATGCCGTCGATGGCCTGTTTCAGCGTCGGGCGCGGGGTGACGTAGTGGCTGGCGGCATAGACGGTGATGGTGTCGAGGTCGGCGGTCTTCTTGCCGGTCAGGGGGTCGAACTCGTGGATGGCCTCGATCTCGTCGCCGAACAGGCTGAGGCGCCAGGCGCGGTCCTCGAGGTGGACGGGGAAGATCTCGAGGGTGTCGCCGCGCTTCCGGAACATGCCGCGCTCGAACGTCAGGTCGTTGCGCTTGTACTGCAGCGCGATCAGGTCGGCGCGCAGCTTCGCCTCGTCGATCTGGTCGCCGACGTTCAGGGTGAAGGTCATGGCCGTATAGGTCTCGACCGAGCCGATGCCGTAGATGCACGACACCGAGGCCACCACGATCACATCGTCCCGCTCCAGAATGGCCCGCGTCGCCGCATGCCGCATCCGGTCGATCTGCTCGTTTATCGAGCTGTCCTTCTCGATGTAGGTGTCGGTCCGGGGCACATAGGCCTCGGGCTGATAGTAGTCGTAGTAGCTGACGAAATACTCGACCGCGTTGTCGGGGAAGAAGGCCTTGAACTCGCTGTACAGTTGGGCGGCGAGGGTCTTGTTGGGGGCCAGGATCAGGGCCGGGCGCTGGGTCTGCTCGATGACCTTGGCCATGGTGAACGTCTTGCCCGAGCCCGTCACGCCCAGCAGCACCTGATCGCGCTCGCCCGCCGAGGCCTGTTCGACCAGTTCGGCGATGGCGGCGGGCTGGTCGCCGGCGGGGGTGTATCTGGTCTCCAGCCGGAAGGGCCGCGAGACCTTGTCCGTCGGCCGCGAAGGCCGGTGCGGCACCCAGTCGGCCGGGGCGCCCGGCGCCTCCTCGGGCGTCAGGCGCGGGCCGGTGACCGGCGCGAACATGGGCAGGTTGCCGGGGGCGGCAGAGGCGCCCTTGAAGGCAGCCGGAGCCTCCGACACACCGGAAGCAGAACGGGACGAGCGGGGAGAACGGGCCATGAACAGCAAGGTAGTGCGCCGGGGCCCGTGCGGCTAGGGGGTCAGAACTTCAGGCGGATACCGGCAGTGGCGAGGCGGGGCGCGCCGGGGCGGGCGCCGGCGGGCGAGAAGCCGACGTTGTAGACCTCGTCCGTGACGTTCTGGACCGAGGCGAACAGGGTGGCCGAGGGGGTCACATCCCAGTCAGCGGCCAGATCGACGAGGGTGCGGGCCTCGATCCGCTCGCCGTCGGGGATGGGGCCCGATCCGGCAACGGCGCGGGCGTCCGAGACACGGTTGACGGCGGCGTTGACGCGCCAGTCGCCGAAGTCCAGCCCGCCCCTCAGGGTCAGCTGATGGCGCGGCAGATAGGGCAGGTCTTCGCCCGAGGTGACCGTGCCCCACGGCTCATAGGCGGAGGTGAAGCTGGTCTCGAACTCGGCGTCGGTCAGGGTGTAGACCAGCGCCAGCGGCACGCCGAAGCTGAGACCCATCGCGTTACCCGCGTCCCACGCGCCGGTGACTTCCAGACCTGAGACCCGGACCTCGCCGCCCGAGAACTGGTCGCCGATGGTGCAGCCGCCGCCAGTGGAGGCGGTGCAGGTGCCCAGCAGATTGTCATAGGCGTTGAGGTAGCCGATGGCTTCGAGCGCCAGAGGGCCGCGGTCAAAGCGCACGCCCGCCTCATAGTTCCAGGAGGTCTCCGGATCGACGCTCGAGCCGGGGCCGGGGTTGGCGAAGCCGCGGTGGGCACCGGCCACCAGCCGCACTTCGTCGGTCAGGTCGTACGTCAGGCCGAGGCCCGGCAGCCAGACGTCGACGTTGCTCTCGATCACCCGGGTGGGGGTGGTGCGCGACGGGGGGCTGGTGGGATAGTCGGTGCGCGTCAGGTCGATGGTTTCATAGCGCAGGCCGGGCGTCAGGGTGAGGCGGTCGACGGTGATGACGTCGCGCACGAAGAAGGCCCAGGCCTCGGCCTCGCCCACGCGGTTGGTCTGGGCCCCGTCCACGCCGCGCGTGGTCAGCAGCATGTCGCCGTCGTCCATGCGGTAGACGTCATCGCGCTGGAAGCGGTCTTCGGAATCGGTGTGCCAGCGGGCCGAGACCTCCAGCTGGTGGGCCAGGGCGCCGGTCGCGAAGCGGGCAGTCAGGACCGACTGGATGCCCTCGGACTCATAGGCCCGGTTGTTGTTGCGCACGCGCAGGGCCTGGGGTCCGCTGACAAAGCCGGGGTCGCCGCGCAGAATGGCCATCTGGGTCGGATAGGCGGTCGGGTCGTCCAGTACGGACGAGATCCCGACCCAGCCGGTGCCGGCGCTGTTGCGCACATCGTTCAGCTTGTACCAGGCGCGCGTCGTCTCGTTGCGATAGGCGGTCGTGGTCAGGTTCAGGCCGGGGCTGAGGTCGAGGCTGTATGTCAGCTGCAGCGTGCGGTGGTCGACATTCATGACGTCGGCCTGGCTGCCGGCGTAGCGGCGGTAGGGGGTGGCGTTGAAGTCGTCCAGCGTCAGGCCGAGGTAGGTCTCGTCGGAGCGCTCGTCCAGCTCCTGATATTTGAAGGTCAGCGACTGGGCGCGGGCGGCGCCGGGCGCAGTGCGCAGGCCCAGCTTGAACACCCGGTCGTCGATCTCGAAGCCGGTCGGGCCACCGTTGTCCAGTTCCTTGAAGCCGTCAGACTGTTCGCGCAACCACTCGGCCTGGGCCCCGAACTGCCAGCCGCTGTCGCCGAGGTCGCTCCAGCCGCCCAGTACACCGTGACCCCGGAAGCCGCCGTAGCTGCCGCCCGACAGGGACAGATAGCCGGACAGGTCATCGCCGCCCGCGCCCCCGATCGGAGTGGAGGTGAAGTTGATCGCGCCGCCCACGGTCAGCGGGCCGTATTTGATGGCGCCGGGGCCCTTGACCACCTCGACCCCGGTCATGCGGGAGATGCGGGGAAAATAGTAGGCGGCCGGGGCGGCATAGGGCGCCGGAGCGATCAGCACACCGTCCTCCATGATCGCCACGCGGGCCGAGCGGTCGGTGCCCGAGCCCCGGATGCCGATATTGGGACGCAGGCCAAAACCCTCTTCTTCCTGGGTGACCACGCCGGGCACCAGCCGCAGCACGCGGTGCACATCGGTGTAGTCAAAGGTTCGCAGGGTCTCGTCGTCGAGGAAGGTGGCCGCACCGCCCAGATCGCGGGCCTGCTGACGCGAGCCGACCACGGTGATCGGCTCCAGCACCGCCGGGTCCGCCGCTGCAACGCGGGCCATGGCGACCGGGGTCGCCGTCCGGGCCTGGGTCTGGGCCTGGGCCAGGGCGGGGGCGGCGGCGAGCGTCAGGGCGAGGGCGGCGGTGGTGGTCAGCAGGCGGGACACGGGAGCTCCGAACGCGAATAAGAATGACTATCAGTAGCGCGCTCCTAGTCCAGCCGAACGCGCGATGCAAGTGCGGCGCAAGTGCGCAGCCCGAGACGGCCTGTGTCGGGCGCGGGGCGGGCGCAGATAGGGGGGGGAGGAGGCGGAGGTTACGCCGCGCGGCGGGCGGCGCGGGGGGTCAGGCTGGTCCGAGCTTGCGCCGCAGCTGACCCAGCATATCCAGACCGTCCACGTGTTTGCCGACCATAAGGTAGAGGCCGCCGCCAGCGCGCTCCCACGCCGCGCCGATGGCGCGATCCTCGGCTGCATCAGCCCACCGATCCGCGCCCTTGTATTCGACGACAAAAATTCGGCCGTCGTCCAATTCAGCGACGAAGTCAGGGTAGGTCCGATCCTTCGATGTTTGGAGCCAGAACGAGTTGGGATGGCGGGCCACGTTCCGCACCCACCATTTCACGCCCTTGAGGCTGTCGAGGATGCGGGCGCATTGCTGTTCTTCGCCGCCGTCCTTGCCGTCAAAGCCCGGGACCCGGTCGAGGAAGTGATTGGCGAAGCGCTCGCCGCCCCGATAGGCGGGCTGATCGTCGTACATGCCGAGACGGAACTGGAAGGTCTCGCTGGCCAAGGTTCTGACAGGCGCCGCAGGCGCGAAAAGAAACTGCTGGGCCACGCTGCGGCGTTCCGTTTCGCGCAGAGAGTCGATGTGGGCCTTAAGGCGCCGGGCGAGGACGTATTTCATCCGCATAAGGGTCGGCACGCTGAGGCCATGATCCCGGATCAGCCGCTCGACGACCGCGCTGAGCCATCCGACGCGGTCGGGCTGCGAAAGGTCCCAGGCGATAATCTGGCGGTCCAGCCAGGCAGTGAGGAATTCGGGAGTCCAACCCTCGACTTCGCTCTCGGAGAACATTTCCATCGTCGAGCCGCTGGGGCCAAAGACGACACGTCCGCCCTGCACGTCGAGCTCGAACCGGCTGACGGTTTCGCTCAAGGCGTCCGCCAGCCCCGGCACTTCGGCCGATTTGTCTGACAGTTTCCACTCGTGAAGCCCGAAAAGTTCCTCCAGATCCGCGAGCACCAGTTCGCCCTGAACCTCGGTCATAAGGCGCGGCACGCGCATGATCTCACCGCGCGCGGCAGGCGCGAGTTGTGCGAGGCGTGGCGTAAGAGCGGCCGCCGCCGCCGGCGCGGCCTTGATCAGGGCGGCGGCCAAACCGGGCTTCGCCACGGATGCCGCCGTCAGCGTAAGGCCGCCACCGGGCGAAGGTGTCGGCGCGATACCCGCTTCGGCGAAGGCGGCCCGCACCTCGGGCGTGTCCGGAAAGTCGAACCGGAAGGGTTCAGGCACGGGCTCGAACAACAGGCCCTCGCCCAGGGGTAGTTCCGGGTGCTCGATGGCCTCTTCGGCTTCGCCATCCTCGAAGCCCATTTCAACCAAGGCATCTTTCAGGGCCGTGGCGGCGGCGTAGAAGGTCGGTTCCGAAACGTGAGCGTAGGCCTTGTTCAGCTCTGTCGCCTTGCGGCGGGTCGCATAGGGCATACGCAAGACGCGGCCCAGCAACTGCTCGACAGCCGTCGCGCTCTTGATGCCGGCGACCGAGCAGAAGACGTAGGCGAACGGGCAGTCCCAGCCCTCTTTCAGCGCCTGCATTGTGATGACGTGTTCGATCTTGCAGGCGGGGTCGCGCAGGTCGATGCCGTCCAGCCCGCGCTGATCGCCGGTGGCGACCACGATCCGGTCCTCGGGCACATTGCAGTCGTCGATGAGGTGTTGCTTCAGCACCTCGACCGTCACCTCGCGACCCTTCTGTTCGGCCTGATAGAGGGTGACAGGGCGGATGTAGTCGCGGTCTGCCTCGGCCAGTTTGGCCAGCGCCGCGCGCTTCTCGACCGCGCCGGCCACGGCGCCCTGCCAACTGGCGTGTTCCTGAAGGACGATCGGCAGCTTGATCATCTGCTCGGCCTTCAACTCGGCGGCTGTGGCGTTGAACAGGATGTTGCTGCGCCCCTTGGGCGTGGCGGTGAACTCGACCACGGCGCTGGGGTTCACCCGCTTCCGCATGGTGTCGGACAGCCCGGTGACGACGTTGTGGGCCTCGTCCACGATCATCAGGGGCCGGTTCAGGTGCAACAGGTTGGCGAAGGAGAATTTCACCTTACCCGCCGCGTCGCGCTCAAGATCGGGATGGGCGTCGAGGAGGGCGGAAGGGAGGCGGCTGAAGTGGGCCTCCATCTCTTCGTGGTGAGCATAGACCTTGCGGCCCTCGGTGTTCTCGACTTTCAGCGCCTGAACCGTGCCGACGATGATGCAGGCGCTGCCTGCGAGGTCCTGCGGACGGACCTGGGCGAAGTCGGCGATGTCGAACACCCGCACGTTGCCGCCGAAGGCTTCGTTCAGGGCGGCGCGATAGGGGTGGCGATGGTTGTTCAGGGCGTCCGCCGTCTGGGCGCGTATGGCAGTTGAGGTGACCAGCCACAGCACCAGCGGATAATCGCGGTTCAGACCGGCGTCACGGGCCACGCGGACCGTTTCGGCCGCCAGCAGGGTCTTGCCGCCGCCGGTGGGAAGGCGAACGCAGACATAGGGCACGTCCTCCAGACCCCTGGGCGGGGTGTAGGGTTTGGCATAGCGGCCAAGCCGCGCGCGGATGTCGGGTCGGGCCGTGATCTCGGCATAGGCGTCGGCCGGGCCGACTTCCTGCGCCCGGTCGAGAAAGTCCCGGAGGACCGTGATCGCGGCGTCCTGATAGGGTTTCAACTGCATCAGCGGCGCGCCTTCACATCATAGGGCGTCTGGCGGAAGGCGATCCGCTCGCGCGCAAGGGTGGCCGGGGTCAGGGCGCTGCGTTCGCCATAGACGATCAGTTCGCCGTCGAAGTCAGTGGGAAGGCCTTCGCGGATGATGGCGAGGGTCTGGCGGGTCAGGACGTTGCCACCGGCGGGGCGTTTGTCCCCTAGGACGCCGTTGTAGAGCAAGGCCACGGCGCGGTCGTCACGAACGCCCAGCAGCGGCCCTCGGGTTTTCGGGTCGAGTGGGGTGGAGGTCTCGCTGAACCACACATGCGCGGCCAGGGTATCGAAGGCGATATCGGCCGTGAGGCGGCCCGCGTCGTCGAACACAGGAGGGCCAAGGCGCCAGAAGCGGAAGCCGCCGCCGCCGGTCCAGTTCTGCGCCTTCGACACGCCGCCCTGTTCGCCGTCTACTACCTTCTTCAGTCGAGGCTGACAGTGGGTCGCAGCGTGGTCGCCCACCTCAATGCCGATGAAACGGCGGCCCATTTTCAGCGCAACGGCCGCAGTGGTGCCCGAACCGAGGAAGGAGTCGAGGACAAGGTCGCCAGGATTGCTGGCGATGTGGAGAATTCGCTCCATCAGTCGCTCTGGCTTGGGAGTACCAAAGCTCACATCTGAACCAAACAGCTCGTTAGCTTCCTTTTTTGACTCGTCTGTATGGCCAGCATCCGAGTGGGGCCACCACGTCCACGGAACCAACCCATCGACTTCGGACAGAAACCGAATGACACTTGGCTGTGCGTTCCCGTCGCGTCCCCAATAGATACGATCCTTGTCCTTGAGCTTCTTGAACTCAGGTTCGATCATAGACCAGCATCTACCTTCGGGGGGTACATGTGTGCGCCCGTTTGGCGCAGTGATTTTGTACATTTGATTGGGCCGGTAGCCTTGGGCGGTCATGGGAAGCCCGCGCCAGCGCTTCTCAGGGTCGGTTTCGTTCGGGTCGTCGGGGTTCTTGTAGATCTTGGCCTGAGCCGCATCGAGGGGCAGCTTGTTGCGGCCAGTCTTAAACTTCTCGGGTTCACGAGCATAAACAAGGATGTGCTCGTGAACGTCGCCGATCGCACCCCTGTTTTCGCGGGAGTATCGCTTTTGCCAGACGACGTTGGCGATGAAGTTCCCCCGCCCAAACACCTCATCCATAACAACTTTGAGATAGTGCGACTCGTTGTCGTCGATGGACACCCAGATGGAGCCGTCCTCGGCCAGCAGTTCGCGGAGCAACTCAAGCCGGGGCCACATCATGGCCAGCCACCGGCTGTGCTCCAGACTGTCGTCATAGTGTTCGAAGGCCGATCCGGTGTTGTAAGGCGGATCGATGTAGATGCACTTCACCTGTCCCGCATAGAAGGGGAGGAGCGCTTTCAGCGCTTCGAGATTGTCGCCCTGGACCAGCATATTGCCCGCGTCCGGGTCGCCGTAGCCTAGCTCCGGCACTTCCTGCAGCAGACGATAGGGGGCCCGGCCGGCAGCCTTGAGATCGTCGTCGCGGGTCAGCTAGGACAGGGTGGGCATCGGGTCTCCGTGTGCCATTTCAACGGCAGGTCTGTCTTCGCCGTATTCGCGCGCGCTTGGCAAGCGCGGCGTGCTGCGGGGGAGCGCCGAATCCCGCTAGCCTCTCCGCCCATGAAACACATGCGACTGATCCTTGCCCTCAGCCTGCTGGTGCTGGTGTCTTGCGGGCGGGCCAATCCGCCTCCGCCGGGGTGGGGGGATCGGGGCGTGGTCAGCCAGCCGCCGGTGAATGCGCCGGTCAGTGTGCGGCTGGCGTCGGGGCTGGTCGATCAGCGGCCGGATCGCGGCATGCGCGAGCGCGTGGATGCGGCGGGGGCGGACCTGGCGGTCTGTCGCGCCGAGCTGGAGGCCGCGCGGGTGACCTTTACCCCCGTGCCCGACCGGGTGGATTCGGAGACCTGTGGCCTTGCGGGGGCGGGCACGGTGGACATCGACCGGGGCACGGTGGCGCGCCTGTCGCCGGCGGGGCCGGTGATGACCTGCCAGACGGCGCTGGCCCTGTCGGTGTGGCGGCGGCAGGTGGTCGAGCCCGCGGCGCGCGAGATCTTCGGCCAGGACGTGGTCGATATCGTCCATTACGGGACCTATGCGTGTCGCTCGGTGTCGAACCGGCCGGGCGCGCGGCCCAGCGCCCATTCGCGCGCGGCGGCGGTGGACTTTGCCGGGGTCATCCTGCGCGACGGCACGCGGGTGATGGTCAAGTCCCACTGGTACGGCGACGGGCCCGAGGCGCGGTTCCTGAAGCGCATCCGCGATGAGGGCTGCTGGATATTCAGTACCGTGCTGAGCCCGGACTATGACGCGCCGCACCAGGACCATCTGCATCTGGAGCCGGGGGGCAGAAGTTTTTGCAGGTGATTTTGGCCCTAACGCTCGCGACGCGGTCGCTCGCTGCTTGAGGGCATCATGCTTGCGACTGGACGGGAGGCGGCCAAGGTGGCACCTCTGCGGAGGGTGATGGCCTCGGGGGGGACCCATGCTTGCGCTGATTGCGACACTGTCCGCTGCGTTCTGGGTTGCAGCTGCCGAGGCGCCGCCGCGCGCTGCGGTGGACCCGGTCGCCGATTTCCTGCGCGCCGCCGACGGGAATGACTTCGCCGCCATGGAAGCGGTCATGGACAGGGCCGGTCCGACCTTCATAGCCAAGGTCAGCAACTGCTATCTGAGACGGGTCTACCAGACGCCGGACGGCCTGCTGGCGGCGTGGATGTGCCCTGAGGGGCCGGCGCGGTCGCGGGTAGTCATGGGACGCATCGGGCTGACGACTGGCAACACGGTGTCGGTCGCGGTCGTCCGCGAAGAGGTCAACGACCGTCCGGCTCCGGAACGCGCCGGGTCGGCCTTCGCCGACTAGGCCACTTGACTCCGTGTAACCTTGAGGTGATATGTAACCCACGGGTGACATTGAGCCTGAGGAGATTGCCCCATGATGACGATGACCGAGCAGGAACGCGCGCAGGAAGGCCGGGCGCGCGGGAGGAAGCTGGTCGCGGCGTTGGCGGCGGTGGTCCTCGGGGTGGCGATGGCGCTGGTGGGCTGGGCCTATTACCGCGCCGGCATCAGCGCCGGCGGGGCCGTGGCCGGGGTTATCGGCTGTGGCGTCGGTCTGGCGGTCGTGGGGGCGTTCAAGGCGTGGGCGCTGAGGCCGTGGAACCGGACGTGGCAGACCGAGCCGGTGCAGGTGCGGCGCGATCGGCTGCAGGCGCGGCGCAACGGGATCCTGTGGGCGTTTCCGGTGGCCAGCCTGTTCTTTCTGGCGGTGTCGTATCAGGCCTGGGGCGGGATCGAGACGGGTGACGACGGCGTGGTCGACTATCTGCAGCTGGGCTTGCCCGTGCTGTATTCCTGGGTGGTCAGCATGGTGGTGCTGGGCTGGGACTTCCAGTCGCGGACCCAGCGCAAATACCTCGATGACGAGCTGACGGGGGCCTTGCGGGCGCGAGCGCTGGGGGCGGCCTTTGTGGTGCTGATGGCGAGCGGCACGGTGGCCGCCGGGGTCAGCCTGTGGCGGCCGGAGTGGAGCCCGCTGGCGATCATCACGGCGCTGACGCTGGGCGGGGCGGCGGCCGGGCTGCGCTTTGCCTGGCTGGACCGCGAGGCGGGCCTGCCGGAGCGCGGGGATGGGTGACCCGCGGCTGGGGTCGCACCTGAAGGCCATCCGCACCGCCGCCGGCCTGACCCAGGCCGAGCTGGCCGAGCGGGCGGGCGTGTCGAGGAAGACCATCAACACCGTCGAGAACGGGGTGTTCATCCCCTCGACCCTGCTGGCGCTGGACCTCGCGCGGGCGCTGGGGGTGACGGTCGAGGCGCTGTTCTATCTGAAGGACTGAGGGGCGATCATGGCTGTGCGGTTTGAGGACGCCTATCCGGGCTCGAAGGCCTTTCTGGAACTGCCGGCGCTGCGCGTGCCGGCGGGCTGGCGCATCGCGCTGAACGACCTGTCCGACCAGCTTGACCCCGGGCTGTGCGATCCGGCCTCGGTGCTGTTCAGCGCCACGAACGTCGGCACGCGGTTCCAGATCGAGGTGATCGGTGGATTTCGCCTCAAGGTCAGCTATGCGCCATGGCCGAGGACGGAACGCGGGCGGCGGATCGCCGATCAGCCCCTCGAATTCCTGGACGGCGAGGTCGTGCATGAGCTGGACACGGTCGAATACGCCGCGCTGATCGCCGAGTTGCAGCACTGGATCGCCCGCTGCAGCGTCTGGGTGCGCGAGGGGAACTGAGGCCGACACTGTCGTGACGCCGGTCGCTTGACTCCCTCGCACAGTATGCTGCATACACTGTGTGTCACACACTATGTGACGCGAGTGGAGCGGGCCCTTGGGCGAGACCGATCTTTATGAGGCGATGCGGCTGGAGCTGCGCCGGGGCTCGCTGGTGCTGGCGGTACTGGCGCGGCTGAAGACCGAGCAGTACGGCTATTCCCTGCGCGTGGCGCTGGGCGAGGCCGGGCTGGAGATGGAGGAATCGACCCTCTATCCGCTGCTGCGCCGGCTGGAGAGCCAGGGGCTGCTGACCAGCGAATGGCGCGAGGAAGAGCGCCGCAAGAAGCGCTTTTACCGGCTGTCGCCCGAGGGCGCGGCCATGCTGGGCCGGCTCGAGGCCGAATGGCGCAGGCTGTCGGCCTCGCTGGACCGAATTCTGTGATCACGGAGGGGACGATGGACCTGATTGAACGCTATCTGAAGGCTGTGGGGGCGCAACTGCCCGCCGCCGGCCGCGAGGACATTCTGGCCGAACTGCGCGACCTCTTGATGAGCCGGGTCGAGGAGCGGGAGGCCGAGCTGGGCCGGCCGCTGACCGAGACCGAGGTCGCGGCCGTGCTGCGCGAGGTGGGGCACCCGCTGACAGTGGCCGCCCGCTATGGCGCCGGGCCGCAGCATGTGGTGGGGCCCGAGCTCTATCCCTGGTGGGTGTTCGGGGTGAAGACGGCGCTGACGGTGCTGGTGCTGATCACGGCCGTCGGGGCGGTGGCGCGCATCCTGTTCGGCGGGGCCGAGGCGGGGCAGGCGATCGGCCAGGCCTTTGCCGGTCTGTTCCAGAGCGGGCTGACGGTGGTGGGCCTCGCGACGCTGGCGGGCTTCATCATCGAGCGGCAGAAGGAAAAGCCGGCCTTCCTGACCGAATGGCGGGCGAAGGATCTGGGCCTGTTCGAAGTGGGCGTGTTCAGCCGGCGCTGGTGGGACTCGCTGCATGAGAAGAGCGGCGGCAGCACGCTGGATGACACCGACAAGGCGCTGGACGATGCGCTGCCGAAGATGTCGCCGACGGCGGGCGCGCTGGGCAGCGCCACGGCCTGGGGGATTTTCCTGCTGTGGTGGTCGGGCCTGCTGGGGCTGGGCTTCCGGCCCGAGGATCTGGGCGGAGAATTGGTGCGCGGCGGGGTCGATTATGGCCTGTTGTTCGCCGAGACGGTCACACTGCTGTACTGGCCGGTGGTGGTGTTTGCCGCGGCGCAGGGGGTGTTCCACCTGCTTCGGGCCATGACGGGGTCGCCCGTGCGGCTGACGGCGTTCGGCGATGTGGTGTTCCGGGGCGCGTCGCTTACCCTGCTGGGCTGGATCTGGCTGTACTCGCCCTTCGCGTCGCTGCTCCGGGTGGACAGCCTCGGGGCCCTGGTCGAGCGCACCGAGACTCTGTTCCGAACGGGTGAAGGCGGCGAGACCGTGCTGATCCTGATCTTCGGTGTGATCGTTGTGAGCGAGGTGTCCGGTCTGCTGATGGCGCTGAAGAAGCTGGTCGTGGGGAAATAGGACGCTTGCCCCCGGCCTCGGTCATCGCCATTCAGGAGAGATGACCGAGGCCCTGAGATTGTTGACCCAGATGAACCCGTGGCTGGCGCTGGCGATTGCCGGACTGCTGGAAGTGGGCTGGGCCTCGGGGTTCAAGTTTGTGGGGCCGCAGCGGCCGGGGATCAGCCTGCTGGTCGGGCTGGCGATGCTGCTCAGCTTTGGCTTCCTGTGGCTGGCGACGCAGAAGCTGCCGATCGGCACGGCCTATGGCGTCTGGACCGGGATCGGGGCGGTGGGCGCGGCGACCGTCGGAATTCTGGCCTATGGCGAGCCGGCGACGGCGATCCGGCTGGTGTGCATCGTCCTGATCGTGGCGGGCATTGTCGGGCTGAAGCTGTTTTCGGGAGCGGGGGCGTGAGCGCGATCGACCCTCAAGCAGCGAGCCGCCGCGCGGCGAGCGGTAGGGTCCTCATAATTGCCGGATCTGACTCGGGCGGGGGTGCCGGGCTGCAGGCCGACATCAAGGCGGTGACCATGCTGGGCGGCTTTGCCGCGACGGCCGTGACGGCCATCACGGTGCAGAACACCCTGGGGGTTCACGGCGTCCATCCCCTGCCAGTGGAGTTGATCCGCGAACAGGCCCGGGCCGTGCTGAACGACATCGGCACCGACGTGATCAAGACCGGCATGCTGGGCAGCGTCGAGGTGGTCGAGGCGGTCGCCGACATCCTCGACGGGGCCGCCGTGCCCGCCGTGGTCGATCCGGTCATGGTGGCCAAGGGCGGGGCGAACCTGCTGGCTGAGGCGGCGATCGAGGCGGTGCGGACGCGGATGGTGCCGCGCGCGGCGCTTCTGACCCCCAATGCGCCGGAGGCCGAGGCCCTGACCGGGATTGTGGTCACCGATCTGGACGGCCAGCGCCGGGCGGGCGAGGCCCTGCTGGAGATGGGCGCGGGCGCGGTGCTGATGAAGGGCGGCCATGTGCCGGGTGACCGGGTTCTGGACCTGCTGCTGACGGCCGACGGCGACACGGTGCTGGAGGGTGAACGGGTCGAGACGCGCCACACCCACGGCACGGGCTGTACCCTGGCCAGTGCCTGTGCGGCGGGCCTCGCGCAGGGGCAGACGATGGAGGCCGCCGTCGCCAACGGCTGGGCCTATGTGGCCGAGGCCATCCGCCGCGCGCCCGGGCTGGGGCAGGGGCACGGGCCGTTGGACCACGGCTGGCCGGTGCGCGACAGATGAGCGATCCGGCGACCCGCCTTGAGGCCATCGTCCGCGCCGACCCCGACCTGATGACGGTGCTGGAGGGGGTGCGAGCGGAAGGGTTGAACGACTGGCTGATCTTTTCCGGCGCGGTCTATCAGAGCGTCTGGAACCACCTGACGGCCCGGCCGGCCGGGCACGGGATCAAGGATTTCGACGTCGGCTATTTCGACCCGGACTACAGCTGGGATGCCGAGGATGCGGTGATCCGCCGGGTCGCCGCCCGGTTCGAGGAGCCGCTGAAAAGCCGCGTCGAGGTGCGCAATCAGCGGCGCGTCTCGGAATGGTTTCCGGCCAAGTTCGGCCAGCCCTGGCCGCCGGTCAGCGCGACGGCCGAGGCGCTGTCGCGGTTCGTGGCCCCGGCCTTTGCCGTCGGCGTGCGACTGGAGCCCGACGACCGGCTGACGGTCGAGGCGCCGTTTGGCCTTGATGACATGTTCGCCATGGTGCTGCGCCCCAATCCGACCCGGCCGCTGGCCGCGGACTGGGGCCGGGTGGTCGACAAGCTTGTGGCCCGCTGGCCGGAACTGAGGGTGGAGCAGGGGTGATGAGACAGTGGACGGTGGATGCCTTTGCAGCAAAGCCCTTCATGGGCAATGGGGCCTGTGTGGTCGAGCCGCAGCTGGAGTGGCGCGACGAGGCCTGGATGCAGGCGCTGGCGCGCGAGAACAATCTGTCGGAGACGGCCTTCCTGACGCGCGCCGACCGGCCCGACCGGTTCGGCCTGCGCTGGTTCACCCCGGGGCGCGAGGTCGATCTGTGCGGCCACGCGACGCTCGCCAGCGCCCATGTGCTGCTGGGCGAACTGGGGCTGGATGTCGAGGCGGTGTCGTTCGACACGGCCTCGGGCCCGCTGATCGTGAAGCGGGGGCAGGGGCGGGATGCCTATGAAATGGACTTTCCCGCCGATCCGCCGCGGCGCGCGGGGCGGGTCGCGGGCCTCGCCGAGGCGCTGGGCGCCGAGCCGGTCGAGGTTTGGGCCGCCCGCTATCTGGTGGTGATGCTGAAGGATGCGGAAACGGTGCGAAACCTGACCCCTGACATCGCGGCGCTGAACGCGCTGGTCACTCCGGCGGGCGAACAGGGCGAGGTGATCGTCTGCGCCCCCGCCGATGAGGGCGACCAGTACGACGTGGTCGACCGGTTCTTCGCCCCCGGCTGTGGCGTGCCCGAAGACCCCGCCACCGGCTCGGCCCACTGCATCCTGGCCCCCCTGTGGACCGACCGCCTGGGCCGGGCGAGGGTGGACTTCTTCCAGGCCTTTCCCACGCGGGGGGGAGACATCACCACGGAGATGCGGGGGGATCGGGTGATCCTGACGGGGCAGGCGGTCACGACGGTGGAGAGCCGGTTGAGGGTGTAGGCACGGGCACCCTGAAACCCTTTTTCGGCGAGCGGCGTTTAGCGATGCGCGTAAATTGACCGCGCGGGGTCGCGATGCTTACGGGGGCCAAGATGAAGATGACTGCGCGGGGTGCCATCGCTTGACCGCGCCCGGGTCCGACAGTGCCAGTCTGGCGTTGCTGGCCGAGGAATCGCCGGCCATGCTGTGGCGTGGGGACACGACCGGACGGTGTGTGTTCCTCAGCCGGGCCATGCGGGAATTCTGGGGGCTGGGGTCAGACGACTGCGGGCGGTTCGACTGGTCCTCCAGCCTGCTGACCGAGGATCAGGGTGCGGTCTTTGGACCGTTCAGTGAGGGCATGTCCGGCCAGCACGCCTTCGTCTGCGAGGGGCGCTATCGGCGGGCAGACGGCGAGGTGCGGGTGCTGCAGACGCGGGCCCGGCCCTATCACGCCCCGGATGGCAGCTTTGCCGGCATGATCGGGGTCAATGAGGACATCACGGAACTTAGGGCGGCCGATGAAGAGCTGTCGAACCGCAATCGGGAGCTGAGGGACAGTCTGGCGCGGCTGCGCTCGACGGCCGACCGGTTCGCGCTGGCCACCAATATCTCGGGTCTGGCCATGTCCGAGCACGACGAGGCGCTGACCTACGTCTGGGCGCACAATGTACCGGAGACCTGTCTGGGCAAGACGCCGGCGGAATTCATCGGGCCCGAAGTCGGCGAGCCGCTTGAAACGATCCTCCGCCGGACGCTGGAGACCGGGGTGACCCAGAGCGAGGAAATCTCGTTCCTGACCGGCGAACAGAGACTTTGGTACGACGTACAGGCGTCGCCATCGATCCTGCCGGACGGGCGGCGCGGTGTGGTCGCCAGTGCGCTCGATGTCACCACCCGAAAGCTGAACGAGACCAAGCTGGAGGTGCTGGCGCAGGAACTGAGCCATCGCGTCAAGAACGTGTTCGCCGTCGTACAGGCCATCGTTCGCCAGTCCGCAAGCGCGACGGACGTGCCCGCGGCCTTCGTCGCGGCGGTGGAGGCCCGGCTGGTCGCGCTTTCGGCAGCCCAGGATGCCTTGATGAGCATGTCGGACGACCGGTTCTCGCTGCGCGACCTGCTGGCGCGGCAGCTGTCCCATCTGGAGCGGGTGGAGATGGAGGGCCCCGAGGTGCTGCTGCCCGGCCGGATCGCCCCCTATCTGTCGCTGGCCGTGCACGAGCTGGGGACCAACGCCCTGAAATACGGAAGTCTGAGTGTGCCGGAGGGCCGGGTCGCGGTCCGTTGGACCCAGGCCGGGCCGGATCATGTGCGCCTGTCCTGGCAGGAACAGGGAGGGCCGACGGTGACGCCCTGTCCGACCGGGGGCAAGGCGCGGGGCGGAGGCTTTGGGTCGGCGCTGTTGACCCGGGTGTTCGAAGGGGCGACCGGCGGAGAGGTCGATCTGGAATTCGCCGAGCACGGCCTGCACTGGACGGCGACCCTCCCCACAGGGGTCGAGTTGCGTCTGTGAGGGGACGCTCTCTTCTTCCAGAAAGAAGGGGCGCGATCGTTTCCGATCGCGCCCCGGGGGCAGGCCCCGTGCGAGGGGAGGGGTGGGGCCTGCGGAGGCGGGTCCTTGCGGGCGCCGCCTTATGTCTTACCAGCGGCCGCGGTTGCGATCGCGATCGCGACGCTCGTAGCGGATGCGGGCTTCCAGGGCATCGAAACGACGGTCGAGGTCCTGGCGTTCCCAGCGGGTCAGGCCGTTGCGGCGATAGTTGGCCTCAAGGCGGGCCAGCTGGTTGAATTCGCGGCGCAGGCTCTGGGCCTCACGGCGGGTCAGCTGGCCGTTACGGATGCCCTGGTCGATGCGGCGGTCCAGCTGGCGCTGGCGCTGGTTGATCGACACCCAGTCACGCTCGTAGCGGTCATACCGGTCGTGGCGGTCATAGCCGTAACCGGGGGCATAGGCCGGAGCGCGCGTGCCGACGGTGACGCTGAAGCTCTGGGCGGCGGCCGGCAGGGCGACCGAGGTGGCGGCGAGGGCCAGGGCGGGGATGAGAATCTTCTTGATCATGGTCGTATCCTTTCAACACGCGTCGTCCGGGGTGGGGCGACGTTGACTGCAGAAAAGCAGGTCGCGGCTGAGCCCAATCTGAACAGGCCGTTTCAGGTTCGGTTCATGCGGATGAATTCGCCTCCATGACCGTCCGCCCCTCGCGCGCGAGGGGATAAGGGGCGACTTTCACGAGAGGCGGCTGTCGCGACGGTGAAATATGTCTAGACTGGTCGTTCAGCCTCCGTTCAGAGCCCCGGGCGCAAAACCCAGTCCATGACCCGCACCCTGAAACATCGTCTGTTGAGCTGTGCCGCCACCGGCCTTGTGCTGGGGGTGATGCTGGTGGCCGGTTCGGCGCTGGCGGCTCCCGCAGCCCCGGAGGAACCCGTCGCGGTCCAGCTGGATCAGGACCCGCGAGGGCGTCAGGACCCGCGTGGTCGTGACCGCCGGGACGATCCGCGCGAACAGTCCTCGCGCCGCGTCAGCGAGGCCGAGGCCCAGCGGATTGCCCAGGCGCGGGCGGGCGGGGCACGCTATGTCGGCTATATGGGGATGCGCGGCGGCCAGCATGTGTTCCGGTTCGAACAGCGCGACGGTCGGGTGATTGATATCGGCGTCGACGCCGAGAGATAAGGGGCTTCCATGCGTGTACTGCTTGTCGAGGATGACGCCGATCTGTCGCGCCAGTTGAAGGCCGCGCTGGGCGATGCCGGCTATGCGGTCGACCATGCGCCCGACGGCGAGGAGGCGCATTTTCTGGGCGACACCGAACCCTATGATGTGATCGTGCTGGACCTGGGCCTGCCCAAGGTCGACGGCGTGTCGGTGCTGGAGCGCTGGCGCCGCGAGGGCAAGACCACGCCGGTGCTGATCCTGACGGCGCGCGGGGCCTGGTCCGACAAGGTGGCCGGGTTCGATGCGGGCGCTGATGACTATCTGACCAAGCCCTTCCATACCGAAGAGCTGCTGGCGCGCCTGCGGGCCCTGCTGCGGCGCTCGGCGGGCATTGCGTCTGCGACCCTGTCGTGCGGCGGGCTGCGTCTGGATCCGCGGGCGGCGCGGGCCAATGTCAATGGCGAACCGCTGCGCCTGACCAGTCTGGAATACCGGCTGTTGCACTATCTGATGATGCATCAGGGTCGGGTGATCAGTCGCACGGAGCTGGTCGAGCACCTGTACGACCAGGACTTTGACCGCGACTCCAACACCATCGAGGTGTTCGTCGGCCGGCTGAGGAAGAAGATCGGCGCCGACCGGATCGAGACGGTGCGCGGGCTGGGCTATCGGCTGACGGCCCTGCCGGGCGAGTCCGAGGCCGCGTGAGCTGGCAGGTCTGGGCCGGACGGGCGTTCGGGCGCCCCGGTCGGTCGCTGACCCGGCGTCTGATCTGGCTGGCCTCGGCCTGGATGGCGGTGGCGCTGGTGCTGACCGGCTGGATGCTGACCAGCCAGTATCAGGAGTCTGCACTCCGCCGCATGGGCTATGCCCTGGCGGAAACCATCGACGAGGTGGTGCTGGCCACGACCGTGGTCGGGGGCCAGGTGTCGGTCGCCGAAATCCAGGACTCGCGCACGCTGCGCCCGCTGTCGGGCAAATACTGGGTGGTGGCCGAGTTCGACGGTCGGGGCGGAATGCGCATCCTGGAGCGGTCGCCGTCGCTGGCCGGTGAGGATCTGATGATCCCGCGGGACATGCCGGCGCGCCTCGAGCGTGGGCGGACGCTCAGCTACACGGCCATCGGCCCGGTCGACCGGCCGCTGCGGATCGCGGCCAGCGTCAAGGTGCTGCCGGGACGCGAGCGGCCGCTGGTGTTCATGGCGGGCATGGACCGGTCGGATATCGATGCCGACACGCGGGCCTTTGCCACCTTCACCTGGATCGCCCTGTTGATCCTGGGGCTGGGGCTGGTCGCGGCGGTGTTCATGCAGGTGCGGATCGGCCTGCGCCCGCTGTTCCTGCTGAGGAATGAGATCGCCGATGTGCGAAAGGGGCGCTCGGGCCGGATCGAGCGCACCTATCCGTTGGAGATCCAGCCGCTGGCCGAACAGGTCAACCGCCTGCTGGACCACAACACCGAGGTGGTGGAGCGTCAGCGCACCCACGTCGGCAATCTGGCCCACGCATTGAAGACGCCCCTGTCGGTTATGCTGGCCGAGGCCGAGGGCAAGACCGATCCGCTGGCCGAAGTGGTCACCCGCCAGAGCCGGGTGATGAAGGATCAGGTGGACCACCACCTGCGGCGCGCGCGCGCCGCCGCCCGGGCGCAGGGGCTGGGCGAGCGCACCCCGGTGGCCGAGGTGCTGGACGAGATGGCCGTCATGCTCGAGCGGGTGTTCGCCGCGAAGGGCGTCGAGATCGACTGGCGTGCGCCCGATGACCTGATGTTCCGGGGCGAGCGTCAGGATTTGCAGGAAATCCTCGGCAACCTGATCGAGAACGCCTGCAAATGGGCGAAGCGCCGGGTGCGGGTCAGCGCCGGGGCGACCGGTTTGGGCCAGATGGTGGTGGTGGTCGAGGACGACGGCCCGGGTCTGGCCGAAGACCAGTGGGAGGCGGCCCTGAAACGGGGCACCCGCATGGACGAGGATGCCCCCGGATCGGGTCTCGGCCTGTCCATCGTCGACGACCTGACCAGGGCCTACAACGGTCGGGTGGCCCTGTCGCGGAGTGAGATGGGCGGGCTGAAGGCTGTACTCGACCTGCCGGCTACTGAGGGCTGAGTGGCCGTGCAGCGCTGTAACGCTGTAACGCGGTGGACGGAATATTAACCCTGCCCGCCCAGGCTGCGTGGGACGTGGGCTTCACGTGGAGTTCTGAATGGCCGGTCTGTCGGTCGCGCACCGCGCCGCCCTGGCGCATCTGATCGCCCTGTGTCCCCCTGAACTGCTCGACGGGCTGCGGCGGGCTGTCGGCGGCTGGCCGGGCGACAAGGCCCGGGAGCTGGGCGGTATGCTGAACGACGTCGATCAGGAGCGCCGCCGTCGCGAGCGCGCGCTGGGCCCGCTGACCCCCCTGTTCCGCGAACGGATGGACGGGATCGAAGCCCTGACCTTTCCGGCGCAGGTCCTGCCCCGGCTGTGGGCGGTGGCGCGCGAAGGCGAGCTTGATCTGCTGGCGCGACTGGACCGGGATGGGCCCGAGGCGGCCATCGTCGGTGACCGGCTGTGTCTGGCTGCTGCAGCTGCGGTCCGTGATCGCCCCGAAGCGGTCTGGCCCTCTGGTCTTGCGGACGACGAGCGCGAGGGCGGGCTGGAAATGCTGGCCCGCTGTCTGGATCTGGCCCATCTGGCCCGCAAGGCGATGAACCATCTGGAATCCTGGCTGGGCCGTCCCGACGGTGACAGTCTGGCGGAACTGCGCCTGTTGATCCGGGATGCTTCGGCCATTCACGAGGATGGCGCGCCGCGTCTGATCGACATCCTGTTTGCCCATCTGAAGGATGCGGCGCTGGTGCTGAGGCTGGTGACCCGGACCAGCGGATCGGCGGGCCGCGATGATTTTCTGAGCGGGTCCGAGATGGCGGTCTTCGTCGAGCGTCTGATCGCCGGGGTCGAGGTGCGGGCAGCGCGCGTCGCCGACTTCCGCCCCGGACCGGAGGCCGGTCCCGAGGCCGAGGCGGTGCTGGAAGCCATCCGCTGGTGCACGGCCACCCTCGGCGAACTGGATGTTACCCTTGAGGTTCAGCCCGGCAGTGCCTGGGGCAAGAATGTGCGCGAGGCGCGCCTGAAGGTCGCCCGCCGGCTGACTGAAACCATCCGGAGCGCTCCGAAGGCGGTCGACGCGGCCCTGCCGATGACGCGCGCGGTGCTGGCCGGGCGGATGACCCGCAAGGTGCCCGATCTGAACAGTGATCCGGCCTCACCGGCGCTGGCCACGGCCGGGGTACAGCTGCGGTTGCTGGGCGCCCTCAGGCCCGCGGCGGCGGTGTTCGGCTGTGAGTCCGACCGCAAGCAACAGGCCGATGCCCTGACCGAGACGCTGGGTCGCTATGCCGATGAGGCCTTTGATCTGATCCACGGCGAAGAGGTCGAGGATGTCGACCGGGCGCTGGCCCTGATGGAGGCAGTGGCGCGCCTGTTGACCCATCTGGAGGCGCACGAGGCCGCCCGCACGGTGCGACGCCGCGCCGCTGCGACGATTCACGGCATCGAGGGGCGCGGGGCCTCGCCGGAGGCCGCCTGATCGGCTAAACGCCGGGCATGCTGATCTTCTGGACCCTGACGGGACTGGCCTGTGCGCTTGCCGGGCTGCTGATCCTGAGCGCCGCTGGCGCGGCCGGGGGCGCCGCTGTGCCGGATCCGGAAGCGGGCGAAGCGGCCCGGGGCCGGGCGCTGGCTCGTGATCTTGAAGAGCTGGACCGAATGGCCGCGCGCGGCGTGCTGGCGGGGGGCGAGCTGGAGGCCGCCCGGGCCGAGGTGGCACGTCGGCATCTGGAGGCGGACACGTCGGCATCTCCCCCGGCGATCGACACGGCGGCAAGACTGCGTCAGGCGCGCTGGGTGCTGGCCGGGACGGGGGCAACAGCACTGGTGGCGCTGGTCATCTACATCGGCGTGGGCAGCCCGGGTGTGGCCGACCAGCCCTATGCCCGGCGAGTGGCAGAATGGGCCGAGACACCCGGCCTGCTGGATGCCCCGCAACTGGCGGCCGTGATGGAGCGCGAAGCCGCGGACCGGCCTGACAATTTCGAGGCCCAGGCCCTGCTGGGCGCGGCCCGGTTCGAGGCGGGCGATCCGATTGGCGCGGCCTCGGCCCTGCGCCGGGCGGCGATGCTTCGGCCCGACGACGCCCAGACCTGGGCCCGGCTGGGCGAGGCGCTGGTCCAGACCCAGGACGGCGAGGTCGGAAGCGATGCCGAGATGGCCTTCCTGCGGGCGCTGGAGCTGGACCCCGGCCAGCTGGGCGCGCGCTATTTCCTCGGTGAACTGGCGCTGCAGCGGGGCGAAGCCGCCCGGGTGCATGAGATGTGGAGCCCTCTGATCGCGGTGCTGTCGCCGACCGACCCGCGCCGCATCGATCTGGAATCGCGCCTGCCGCCGCTGTCCGGAGGAGAGGACTGATGGGCTGGATGCCGAAGTCGCCGAAGGCCCGCAGACGGGTGTGGGTGCTGATGGCCGCCGCCCCGGTGCTGGCCGTGGCCGTGGGCCTGAGCCTGTGGGCCATGCAGGACACGGTGACCTTTTTCGTGTCGCCGTCCGAGGCCACCGAGGAAGCAGCGCCGGTCGGTCGCGCCATGCGGCTGGGGGGTCTGGTCGAGGCGGGCAGTGTAGCCCACGGAGACGGTGGTCAGGTGCGCTTCCGCGTGACCGACAATGCGGCCTCGACGCCCGTCATCTATCAGGGTGACCTGCCCGACCTGTTCAAGGAAGAGCAGGGCGTGGTGGTCGAGGGCGAGTTCCGCGCCGACCGGACCTTTGTCGCGCGTCAGGTGCTGGCCAAGCACGATGAGACCTATATGCCGCGCGAGGTGGCCGAACGGCTGAAGGAACGCGGCGAGTGGCGCCCGCAGACCCCCGGAGCCCGGCCGTGATCGTCGAACTGGGGGCCTTTGCCCTGTGTCTGGCGCTGGCGCTGAGCGGGCTGCAGGTGGTGGCCTCGGTCGGGGGACGTCTGCGAGCAAGCCCGGTGCTGACAGGGGCTGGAGAGGGCGCTGGCCTGGCCGCCTTCCTCGCCGTCGGGCTGGCCTTTGGCGTGCTGATTTACGCCTTCGTCGTCTCGGACTTTTCAGTCTCGAACGTGGCGCTGAACAGCCATACCGACAAGCCGATGCTCTACAAGGTGGCCGGGGCCTGGGGCAGCCATGAGGGTTCGCTGCTGCTGTGGTGTCTGGTGCTGACGGGCTTCGGCGCGCTGCTGGCGCGGGCACGGACGGGCGAGGCCGGCCTTCCGTTCGGGTTGAAGGCGGTGGCCGTCGCGGTGCAGGGCGGGCTGGGCGCGCTGTTCCTCGCCTTTGTGCTGTTCACCTCCAACCCGTTCTCGCGGCTGGAGCCGGTACCGGTCGAGGGCGCGTCGCTGAATCCGCTGCTGCAGGACCCGGCGCTGGCGCTGCATCCGCCGCTGCTCTACGGCGGCTATGTCGGCCTGTCCGTGTGCTTCTCGCTGGCGGTCGCGGCCCTGATCGAGGGGCGACCGGGGGCGGGCTTCTGGCCGGCCTGGGGACGCTGGATCCGGCCGTGGGCACTGGCGAGCTGGGCGCTGCTGACAGCCGGCATCGCGCTGGGAAGCTTCTGGGCCTACTACGAACTGGGCTGGGGCGGCTGGTGGTTCTGGGATCCGGTCGAGAATGCCAGCTTCATGCCATGGTTGGCGGCGGCGGCCCTGTTGCACAGCGCGGTCGTGACCGAGCGGCGCGGGGCCCTGATCGGCTGGACGGTGTTTCTGGCGCTGGTGGCGTTTTCGCTGTCGATGCTGGGGGCGTTTCTGGTGCGCTCGGGCGTGCTGACCAGTGTCCACGCCTTTGCCGTCGATCCCGAGCGGGGGCTGATGCTGCTGGGCATACTGGGCCTGACGGCGGGCGCGGCCTTTACCCTGTTCGCGCTCAGGGCCGGGCAGCTGACGGGCAAGACCCTGTTCGCCCCGATCAGCCGCGAGGGCGCGCTGGTGATCAACAATCTGTTCCTGTCGGTGGCCGCGGCGACGGTGCTGGTCGGGACGCTCTATCCGCTGGTGCTTGAGGCTGCCGGCGGCGCGACGATCTCGGTCGGGCCGCCCTATTTCGCCGTGACCTTCACGCCGCTGATGGCCATGGCGCTGATGATCCTGCCGATGGGGCCGCTGCTGGGCTGGAAGCGGGGCGATCTGATCGGCGCCCTGCAGCGGCTGGCCTGGGCGGCAGGTCTGTCGCTGGTGTTCGCCCTGGCCGTCTGGGGCCTGTTCCAGCCGCGTCAGGCCTTGACCGGGGCGGGGCTGGCGCTGGGGGCCTGGCTGGTGCTGGGGGCGCTGGCCGAGCTGGCCGAGCGGGTGCGCCTGTTCGGCAAGCGATCGGCGGGTGAGCTGGGGCGGCGCGTGCGGGCCCTGCCGCTGGCGGCCTGGGGCATGACGGCGGCGCACGCCGGGCTGGGCCTGTTCGTGCTGGGTGCGGTGGTCGAGACGGGGCTGAAGGTCGAGGCGGCCCGTCCGCTCGAGATCGGCCAGACGATCGCCGCCGGCCCCTATCAGGCAACACTGCGGTCGGTCGAGATCATCGAGGGGCCAAACTATCTGGCCGAAAGTGCCACGCTGGATGTCGAGCCTCTGGGCGGCGGGCGGCCCGAGACCGTGCGGGCCGAAAAACGCTTCTTTCCGGCCGGGGGGCAGACGACGACCGAGGTGGGCCTGAGCTTTCACGGGCTGGATGACGTCTATCTGGTGCTGGGCGAGCGGCGGCTGAGCGACAGCGGCGAGCGGGCGTGGACGGTGCGGATGAACTGGAACCCGTGGGCGCGGCTGATCTTCCTCGGACCGGCGTTGATGGCGCTGGGCGGGCTGCTGTCGCTGGCGGACCGACGGCTGCGGACCGCCGACACGACCCGGCGCAGGAAGGCTGCGGCATGAGGCGGCTGCTGATCCTTGCCCTGATGCTGGGCCTCGCCGGGCCTGTGCTGGCGCAGGAGCCGCCGGCCGCGCCGGATCGCCCGCTGGCCAATGCGGAACAGGAGGCCCGTGCCCAGGCCCTGTTCGAGGATATCCGCTGCGTCGTCTGCCAGCATGAGTCGATCGCCGATTCGCCGGCGGGCGTCGCGTCCGACATGCGGCGCTGGGTGCGCGACCGGATCGCGGAAGGACAGACCGATGCCGAGGTCCGCGACGGACTGGTGGCGCGCTATGGCGACTATGTGCTGTTCACTCCGCCGGTCCGGCCGGGCACCCTGCTGCTGTGGGGGCTGCCGCTGGTGCTGGTGGTGGGCGGCGCCGGGGTGCTGGCGTGGTTCGCGCGCAGGTGCGCCGACCGGGTCGAGCCGGAACCCGATCTGACGGCGGCGGAACGAACGCGGGTCGACAAACTTCTCAAGGCGGCAACAACCGGCCCCGAAGATGACGCAACTTCGCCGCCAAAAACACGCGACGGGACGCCCTGATGCGCGCCGTCACCGGTCCAGCCGTATCGCGGCGATTGGTGATCGGGGATAAGGGCCTATATCGTCACGCAGATGCCGGTCCGATATCGGGCGGCATGGGCCTTTGAACGGGAACAGCAGAGTGAAGCGCAAGGAGTTCATCATAGGCGCGGCCGCAGGGCTGCTGGTGGCGGTGGTCGCCACGGCGGGCGGATTGATTCGCTGGCCCGGCATGGACGGCAGCCTGCTGTCGGTCAGCGGCCCGATCACGCCGTCAGCGGGCGCGCCCGGCGCTGCCTTTGGACCGCCGCCCGGTGCGCCGGTCAGCTTTGCCGACATCTTTACCCAGGTGGCCCCGGCGGTCGTGCAGATCGATGTGCGAACCCGCGTGCCCCGTGGCGAGGCGCAGACCTTCCAGATCCCCGGCCTGCCGTTCGAATTCGAAGGTCCGCAGGGTGAGGGCGAGAGCCCCGAGGGCGAGACCACCCTGGGCGCGGGCTCGGGCTTCTTCATCTCGGAAGACGGCTATATCGTCACCAACAACCATGTGATCGCCAATGCCGAGGAGATCACCGTCCGGCTGGCTGACAATCGCGAGCTGCCCGCGCGTCTGGTGGGGCGCGACGAGAGCACGGATCTTGCGGTCATCAAGGTCGATGGCGGGCGTTTTCCCTATGTCAGCTTCGAGGAGTCGGCCGAGCCGCGCGTCGGTGACTGGGTGATCGCGGTCGGCAATCCGTTTGGCCTGGGCGGCACGGCGACGGCGGGCATTGTCTCGGCCAAGTCGCGGGACCTGCAGGATGTTTCCAGCAACTATGTGGACTACATCCAGATCGACGCGGCCATCAACCGGGGCAACTCCGGCGGGCCGACCTTTGACATCTATGGCCGCGTGATCGGCGTCAATACAGCCATCTTTTCGCCGACCGGCGGCTCGATCGGCATCGGCTTTGCCATTCCGGCCAACACCGCCAAGACCATCACCGACCGGCTGATGCGCGGCGAACAGATCGAGCGCGGCTATCTGGGCGTCACCATCGGCGACCTGGAGCCATTCCGCGAGGCCATGGGGCTGGACGCGGGCATCAACGGCGCACTGATCAATGATGTGACGGCGGGCGGGCCCGCCGCGCGCGGGGGCCTTCGTCCCGGTGACATCGTCATCGAGCTGGACGATGCCCCTGTCTCCGGCGCGACCGACCTGACCCGGCGCGTCGGTGCCGCAAAGGTGGGTGAGACGCTTGAGGTCGTGGTTCTTCGCGGCGAGCGGCGTCTGGTAGCACGGGTCCAGGCAGCAAAACGTCCTGCTCAGTCGGAGCTGGATGCCCTGCAGAGGCCCGGGCGCCGTCCGGTTCCCGAACCCAGCCCGGGACAGGCCGTCGCCGGACTTACCCTGGCGCCGATGACGCCCGAGCTGCGTTCGAAGTACGACATCCCCGCCGGCATCAATGGCGTGGTGGTCGTGGGTACGGCCCAGGTTGGCCAGGGCCGTTTTGTGCCGGGTATGGTGATCCTTCAGGCCGGGCTGAAACCGGTACGCAGCATCGCCGACATCCAGGCCGAGATCGTCCGTGCACGACAGGGAAACCGCGACGAGTTCTTCGTTCTGGTGTGGACGCCGGACAGAAACGGGTCCGTCCTGCTGGACGTGCCATCGCAGCCCGCCACACGGTCCCGGGCCCCGGCGACAACGCAGTAAGGAAACCGGCGGGGATCGGCTATTATTCGGGACGAATCCCGCAGGTGCGGGAACGAAGGGAGAGGGCGATGCGCATTCTGGTGGTCGAGGACGACGCCGAAGCGGCGACGGCGATGGTTCGGGGCCTGACCGAGGCGGGCCACGAGGTGGTCCATGCCGTGGACGGGGCCTTTGGCCTGCTGGAGGCGCAGAAGGGCGGCTATGACGTCTATGTTGTCGACCGGATGATGCCGCGCCTCGACGGGGTCGGCATGGTCGAGACGGTGCGCAAGAACGGCGACCAGACGCCGGTACTGTTCCTGTCGGCGCTGGGCGAGGTCGAGGATCGGGTGACCGGCCTGCAGGCGGGCGCCGACGACTATCTGGTCAAGCCCTATGCCTTTGCCGAACTGATCGCGCGGGTCGAGGCCCTGTCGCGCCGTCGCGAGACCGGGTCGGTCGCGACCGTGCTCAAGGTCGGCGATCTGGAGATGAACCTGATCAGCCGGGAAGTCACCCGCGCCGGCCAGGAGATCGACCTGCAGCCGCGCGAGTTCCAGCTGCTGGAATTCATGATGCGCCACGCCGGTCAGTCGGTGACCCGCACCATGCTGCTGGAGAAGGTCTGGGAATACCATTTCGACCCCCAGACGAACGTTATCGACGTGCACATCAGCCGCCTGCGCTCCAAGATCGACAAGGGCTTTGACAAGGCCATGCTGCAGACCGTGCGCGGCGCGGGATACCGGCTGGAGGCGTGAAGGAGTTCTCCCTCCCCTTTATGGGGAGGGACGACGGCGAAGCCGTCAGGGTGGGGAGGCGTCCATGTCAGGAAAAATTGAACGCGCGCGCGAAATGCGAAAGACCCTTTCTCCACCCGAGGCGCGAATGTGGTCCCGACTCAAGATGCCGAGAAAGCAGGGCTTTCATTTTCGTCGGCAGGCGCCGTTCAGAGGGTATTTCCTCGATTTCGTGTGCTTCAAACACCACCTTGTCGTCGAAATTGATGGAGCGGGGCATGGGGAGGAGGAGCAGGCGCGCCATGATCGTATCCGGGACGGTGTGTCGAGCCGCGAGGGCTTCACGACGCTCCGTTTCGACAACGCCTCCATCCGAGACAATGTCGATGGCGTCATGGACTGTATTCTTGATCGACTGAATGACTCCCCCACCCTGGTGTCGCTTCGCGCCACCTTCCCTCCCCATGAAGGGGAGGGAGAAAGTTAGGCTGTGAAACTCCCGTCCCTCTTCCGGCGGACGCCGTTCCGGCTGACGCTGCTGTTTCTGGCGCTCTTTGCGACGGCGGCGGCGGCGGTGCTGGCGTGGGTCTATGTGGCCTCGGCCAATGAGGCGCGGCTGAGGGCCGAGGAGGCGGTGCGGACCGAGGTCACGACCCTGACCGGCATCTATGATGCGCGGGGCTTTGACGCCCTGAACATGGCGGTCATCGACCGGACGCTGAGCCGCGACAACTTCCTGTATCTGCTGATCGACGCCGAGGGGAACCGGGTGACCGGCAGCCTCAATGTCTCGCCCATCCAGGACTATGAGGGCGGCACGGTCTGGCACACCTTTCCGATGACCGACACCCTGCCCGACGGGCGGGTCGTGCGGCCCCAGTCGCGCGGGGTGCAGATGACCCTGCGCGGCGGCGAGCAACTGTTCGTCGGCCAGTCGCTGGGCGATACCGAGGCCTATCTGGGGCGGCTGACCCAGGCCCTGTGGGGGGCGATGGGGATTGTCGTGCTGCTGGGCTTGATCGGCGGCCTTCTGGTCAGCCGGAATCTGGAGCGGGCCATGGGCCGGCTGAACCGCACGGTGCTGGCGGTGCAGGACGGCGATCTGAAAGCCCGGGTGGCGGTGCGCGGCTCGGGCGACGAGCTGGACGAGCTGGGCCAGGGTCTGAACGGCATGCTGGACCGGCTGGAGGCCTCCATGGCCTCGATCCGCCATGCGGGCGACGCGATCGCCCACGACCTGCGCTCGCCGCTGACGCGGATGCGGGCGAAGCTGGAGGTTGCCCTGATCGATGCCGAGGCGGGCAAGGTCAGCGGCACCGAGGCGCTGGAGCTGGCCCTGTCGGAAGCCGACGACCTGCTGAAGACCTTCAACACCGTGCTGGCCATCGCCCGGCTGCAGGCGGCGGCGGGGTCGGGCAGTATTCCGGACGCGAAACGGTTCGATGCCGCTGATCTCGCTGCCGATCTGGCCGAGCTTTACGAGCCGGCGGGCGAGGACAAGGGGCTGGAGTTTTCCGCCGAGATCGAGCGCGGGCTGGAGATCATTGGGAACCGGCCCTTCCTGACCCAGGCGCTGGCCAACATCATCGACAATGCCATCAAATACACGCCCGAGGGCGGGGCGGTGAAGCTGCGCGCGCGAAGGCGGTCCTCGGGCGAGGTCGAATTCTCGGTGACCGACACCGGCCCCGGCGTGCCCGAGGAAGACCGCGAGCGGGTGATCGAGCGCTTCGTGCGCCTCGACAACAGCCGGACCGAGCCGGGTTCGGGACTGGGGCTGGCGCTGGTCGGGGCGGTCATGGAGGCCCATGGGGGGCGCATCCAGCTGGATGAGGGCCCGGGGGTCTATAATGGCCACGGACCGGGCCTCAGGGTGGCGCTGGTGCTGGCCGCCGCGCCATGACGTCATCCGTGGGCGAGGCCCTGGCCGACCGGATTCGCCCCTGCGTGCCCACGCTGGAGGCACCGGGGCTGGAGACGCTGAAGGCACAGCTGGTCGAGGCTGACCTCGGCCCTGTGCTGGAGACGGCCTGGCCCGCACTGGCCCCGGTGTTCGCCGCCTCGCCCTATCTGGCCTCGCTGGCCCGGCGGCGTCCCGAGGCGCTGGGCGAGATGCTGGCAGCCAGTCCCGAGGCGACCCTTGCCGCCATCCTGATGCGGACCGATGCCCTGACCGGCGGGGCGGACGCGATGAAGCGCCCGCTGCGGCAGTTGAAGGCCGACCTGCATCTGCTGACGGCGCTGGCCGATCTGGGCGGGGTCTGGGATCTGGGAGCGGTGACCGGCGCCCTGTCGCGCTTTGCCGATGCGACGTCGCAGGCGGCGCTGCGTGCCGTGGCCCACGACCTGCGCGAGCGGGGACGGTTGGTCTCCGACCCCGACGCGGACAATCCCGTCCCCGGCCTGTTCGGTCTGGCCATGGGCAAGCACGGCGCGCTGGAGTTGAACTATTCCAGCGATATCGACATCTCGCTTTTCTACGATCCAGAGCGGCTGGCCGGGGCGCTGGCCGAGGGTGTGGAGATGCAGCGCACGGTCGACCGCGCGGCCCAGGCCTTTGCCGCCCTGCTGACCGAGCGGACCGGCGACGGATACGTCTTCCGGGTGGACCTTCGCCTCAGGCCTGATCCGTCCTCGACCCCGCCGGTCGTGGCCGTGCCCATGGCGCTGGATTACTATGAGGGCGTGGGCCAGAACTGGGAGCGGGCGGCCTTTATCAAGGCGCGCGCCATGCTGGGCGACCGCGCGGCGGGGCGCGAATTCCTTGAGGCGCTGGTGCCGTTCGTCTGGCGCCGCAGCCTCGACTATCAGGCGATCCTCGATGTGCAGTCGATCAAACGGCAGATCCATGTGCACAAGACGGGCGAGGGGCTGGAGGCGGCCGGCGCCAATCTGAAGCTGGGCCGGGGCGGCATCCGCGAGATCGAATTCTATGCCCAGACCCAGCAGCTTATCCTGGGCGGGCGCAACCCGACGCTGCGTCTGCCGGGGACCCTGCCCGCGCTGGCTGCCCTGACCCGCGCGGGCCATGTGCCGGAGGCGACCCGGGCGGCCCTGAGCGAAGCCTATGTGCGGCTGCGCGGGCTGGAGCACCGGGTGCAGATGCTGGCTGACGAGCAGACCCACGCCCTGCCGGTCGAGGACGACCGCCGCCGGGCGGTCGCCGCGCTGTCGGGCGAAGCCGATCTGGCGGCGTTCGACGCTTCGGTCGAGGCCCTGCTGGCCGAGGTCAACCGCTTGTATGGCGATCTGTTCGAGGGCGAGGAGTCCCTGTCGTCGGACTATGGCAGTCTGGTCTTCACCGGGGTCGAGAACGATCCCGAGACGCTGGCCACACTGGAGCGGATGGGCTTTGCGGAGCCGGCCCCGGTGTCGGACATGATCCGCAGCTGGCACCACGGGCGCATCCCCGCGACCCGCAGCGCGCGGGGGCGTGAGCTGTTCACGCGCCTGGCCCCACGCCTGCTGGAGGCCCTGGCCGCAACGGGTGCGCCGGATCAGGCCTTTCGCCGGTTCGCCGTGTTCTTTTCCGGCCTGTCGGCTGGGGTGCAGATTCAGGCCCTGTTCCTGAACCAGCCGACCCTGTTCGATCTGGTGGTGCGGGTGATGGCCTGGGCGCCGCGGCTGGCGCGGGCGCTGGGGCGGGATCCGGCGGCGCTGGACAGTATGCTGGATGTGCGCTTCCAGACCCCGCTGGATGCCGACACAGGGGTCGCCGACCAGATGCGGGCCGAGGCGGCTGCGGCGGACGATTTCGAGGCTGCCATGGATGCGGTGCGGCGTCTCCATCGCGATCAGCGGTTCCGCATCGGTCTGCAGACCCTGACCGGGCGGGCCGATGTCGAGGCGGCCGGGCGGGCCTATACAGTGCTGGCCGATGCGTCGATCCAGGCGCTGGCGCAGGCGGCGGTGGCCGAGGTAACCCGCCAGTCTGGCCGCATCGATGGATCGGTGGCCGTGGTCGCGCTGGGCAAGGCGGGCTCTCGCGAGATGACGGCGGCTTCGGACCTCGACCTTATCACCGTGCATGAGGCCCCCGCCGACGCCGTGTCGGAAGGGCGGGGCCTGCCGCCCGAGACCTGGTACGGGCGGTTCACCCAAAGGCTGATCGCGGCGCTTTCGGCCCATACCAGCCAGGGGGGGCTCTATGAGGTCGACATGCGGCTCAGGCCCTCGGGCTCCAAGGGGCCGCTGTCGGTCAAGCTGGCGCGGCTGACCGACTATTATGCGAGCGAGGCCGACACCTGGGAGTTCATGGTGCTGACCCGGGCGCGGGTGGTTTGGGCCAGCGATCCCGCCTTTGGCGAACGGGTCTCTGGCGTGCTTGAGGATGTGGTTCGTGCCCACGGGCGCACGCCGGAGGTGCTGGCCCATGATGTGCGGGCGATGCGCGACCGGATGATGCGCGACCTGCCGTCCGGCGGCTTCTGGGACCTGAAGCGGGTCGCGGGCGGGCTGGTTGATGCCGAGTTCGTGGCCCAGTACCGGCAGCTGCTGCGGGCCGGGGCGGGAGAGGCCCTGACGGTCTCGACGCTGGAGGCGCTGGCCGACGATCCCGAACTGGCCGAGGCGTGGCGCACCCAGCAGGGCATCGCCCAGATCTTTGCCTGTGCCTTCAATGAAAAGCCGGTGCCCGAGGATGAGCCCGCCGGCCTGCAGGCGCGCCTGGCCAAAGTGGGCGGGCAAGAGAATCTGGCCGGGCTGAGGGCGCATCTTGAGGCCCTGCGCGCGCGAGCCCGGGCGCGGTTCGAAACCGTGCTTCCACCGGTCGCGACGGAATCCTGAGGGCCCCTGCGTTAGACGGACTGGACAAGGGGACGTCCGATCTGACGATCAAGGAGCAAGACCCATGAGAAAATCTATCTGGATCGGCGGCGCAGCCGCTGTGGCGCTGGCGGTGTCCGCCGGTGTGGGGGTGGCCCAGCAGGCCGCACCGCAAGATCCCGGCCGACAGGATCGCGGCATGGCCCGCGCCGACGCGGACGGTGACGGGCGTATCAGCCAGGCCGAGTTCGTGGCCGGGCGTGTCTCGCGCCTGTCTGCGGCCGACGCCAATGGCGACGGCACGGTGACCCCCGAGGAAATGGCCGCCGCCCGTGAAGGCCGTCAGGCTGAGCGTGCCGACAGCCACTTTGCCCGTCTGGATGCCGACGGCAACGGCGCTGTGACGCGGGCGGAATATGATGCCGCCCGTGAAGCCCGCGGCGAGCGTCGCGCTGAACGCGGCGACCGCGGCCCCCGTCGCGGTATGCGTGGCCCCGGTCGCGGTGAGCGTCGCGGCGGCGAAGGCATGCGCGGCGAACGCGGCCCCGTGGTGATCGCCGAGGTCGAGGCCCGCACGGCGGAGAGCTTTGCCAGGCTGGATGCCAACGGCGACGGCTATGTCACCGCCGAGGAGCGTCAGGCCGCCCGTCAGGGCATGCGTGAGGACCGTCGTGAACGCCGTCAGGAACGTCGCTCGCAAGCGGCGGCGTCTTCGGAGTAGGGTGAATGTCGGGCGAGGCGATCCGGGATCGACGGCCCTCAGTCTTTTGCGAGACAGGACAACCGTTTGCCCGTGATCGCCGACCCCGATCAGGAACTGGTGGCCCGTGTGGCCCGGGGCGACCCGGAGGCCATCCAGGCCCTGGTTTCCGTCAAACTGCCGCGCATGATGGCGCTGGCAGGACGGTTGCTGGGCGACCCGGTCGAGGCCGAGGACGTGGCGCAGGAAACCCTGCTAAGGGCCTGGAAACAGGCTCCCCGCTGGAAACCCGGCAAGGCGAAATTCGATACCTGGCTGCACCGGGTGGCCATGAACCTCTGCTACGACCGGCTACGGAAACGGCGCGAGATTGCCACGGACACCGTCCCGGAGCAGATCGACGACAGCCCTGCCCCCGATCGCGGCCTGATGGCGCGGGACGTGGGGCTGAGGGTCGATGCGGCGCTGCAGGCCCTGCCCGAACGGCAGCGTGAGGCGGTGGTGCTGTGTCATTATCAGGAGCTCGGCAATATCGAGGCCGCCGGGATCATGGGTGTGAGTATCGAGGCTCTGGAAAGCCTGCTGTCGCGAGGGCGGCGGGCGTTGCGGTCGGCGCTGTCCGACCTCAATCCGGCCTCTGAAGGAGAGAGATGATGAGGGCCGAACGCTTTCAGGCGATCGTCGAGGCCTATGGGGCCGATCCGGCGCGCTGGCCCGAGGCCGAGCGTGACGCGGCGCTGGCCCATGCCGATCAGGCGGGCGAGGCGGCCCGAGCCGTGCTGGCCGAAGCGCGGGCGCTGGACGTCGGTCTGGCGGGCCATGCGGCGCCGCTGCCGGATGCAGCGGCCTTTGCCCGGGCGTTGAAGGGGGCCGAGGCGGCGCTGACGCCGGCGCCGCGCGGCTGGCAGTTGCGCGTGCCGAGCTTCAGGCTGGATCGGTTCCGGCTGGCGTCGGGTGCCGGACTGATGGCGGCGGCCTGTGCCGGGGTGATGTTCGGCGTGACCCTGAGCGACCGGCTGACCGCCGATGTGCAGGCCGATGCTGTGCTCTATCAGGCGACCCTGACCGGGATCGACGATACGGAGGTGCTGGGATGAGCGCACGTGCGATGAAGATCGGCCTGATCGTTCTGGCCGTGATCAATGTGTTCGCCCTGGCGGCCGTGGCCACCATGGCGGTGTCGCTGAACCGGATCGAAAGCCGGGTCGAGGATCAACGCCGGCCGGGTCGTAGCGGCAGCAGTCCTTGGCAGGCTGTGGGGGCTTTGTCGCCCGAGACCCAGGCGCGCGTCCGGACCACGCTGCGGGAGTCGGCCCTGTCTGCCCGCCCCGATTTCGAGGAGGCGCGCACGGCCCGCAAGGCGGCGCTCAGCCGGGCGCTGGAAACCCCCTATGACGGCGAGGCGGTGCGGACGCTGCTGGCCACCTCGCGTGAGGCCGAACTGCGCGGACGGGCCCGGATCGAGGACGACACGGCCGCCTTGCTGGCGACCCTCAACCCTGAGGAACGCGCCGCCGTGGCGCCCCTGCTGTCGCGCCATGGTCCCCGGGGCCGGGGCGGTCGGGACCGGGGAGATCGCGGAGAGCGGCGCGAGCCTCCTCCCGCTGAATAGGGTCAGGCCGCTTCGCGCTGCCCACCGGCCTGGGTCTGGGCCTGGGCGGGCGGCACCAGCGGCAGGGTGAAGGCGACCGTCGTCCCCTGACCGGGCTCGCTGTCGATCCACAGTTCGCCGCCATGCAGCTCGATCAGCGACTTGGTCAGGGCCAGGCCGAGGCCGGTGCCCTGGGTGGTCTTGGAATGCTGGCCCTCGACCTGCTCAAACGGCCGCGCCAGCCGCGCCACATCCTCGGCGGCGATGCCGATGCCGGTGTCGATGACCGCGATCTGGATCCGGCCGGCGTCGCTCTGACGCGCCTCGACCCGGATGTGGCCGCCCTCGGGCGTGAACTTCACGGCATTGGAGATCAGGTTCAGCATGACCTGTTTCAGTCCGCGATGGTCGGCCTGCATCTCGGGCAGGGTGTCGGCGGCGTCCAGCGTCAGGGTCAGGCCCGCCTCCTCGACCTTGCCGCGCATCAGCCGGGCGGCGTCTTCGCAGATGTCGTGCACCGAGACCGCCTCGTAATAGAGGGTCATCTTGCCCGACTCGATCTTGGCCATGTCCAGGATGTCGTTGATCAGGCTGAGCAGATGCTGGCCGGATTTCAGGATGTCGGCGGAATAGCCCTTGTAGCGGGGGTCGCCCAGCGGACCGAACATCTCGGCCGTCATGATTTCCGAGAAGCCGTTGATGGCGTTCAGCGGGGTGCGCAGTTCGTGGCTCATATTGGCCAGGAATTCGGACTTGGCCTGATTGGCGGCCTCGGCCCGGGTCATGGCGATCTCGTATTTGCGGGCCAGCAGGCTGAGTTTTTCTTGACTCGCTTCCAGCTTCTCGACCATGGCACGCAGGGAGTCGGCGGCGCGCTGGCGCTCGGCCTCCTGACGCTTGATGGCGGTGATGTCAGCGGCGGTGACGACGGTGCCGCTGTCGGCGGTATATCGCTCGACAAGCTGTAGCCAACGCCCGTCATTCAGCTCGACCTCGCGCGCGCCGCTGCGACCGCCGGTCGCCGGGTGCTCGGAATGAATGGCGAGGGCAGCGATACGGTTCAGATCGTCCTTCTTCGCCCCCCGACGGACCATGCCGGGCTCAAAGCCGAAGGTATCGACAAAGGCCTGGTTCCAGAGGATCAGTCGGTCGTGGCGGTCAAACAGGACAAAGGCATCCGAGACGCTCTCGATGCCGTCGCGCAGGCGGCTTTCGGCGGACTGGGCCTGGGCCTTGGCGCGGCGTTCCTCGGTGATGTCCAGCGCCACGCCGAGGATGACGGAATAACCGTCCTCGCTGCGCGCGCCGCGCGACTGGCCGCGGGCATCGATCCAGCGGGGGCGACCGCATTGATCCGGCACGGGGAAGCTGGCCTCGAAGGCGCCGAAGGTTGCGGCCTGCCGGAGAGCATGCGTCAGCGCTTCACGGTAATCGGGATGGACACGTTCGATGAAGGCCGCAGCCGGCATCGGCCCCGCCTGCTCCACACCCAACATGACAGCCATATAGTCGGACAGGATTACCTCCTCGCGTTCGAGATCCCACTCCCAGACGCCGCAACGGGCCCCCTCGACCGCGATGCGGAAGCGGCGCTCGGTCTCGGCCCATTCCCGTCCGGCGCGGGCCGAGCGGGCCTGTTGCAGCAGCACCGCCAGCAGGACCAGAACGCCGACCAGCAGCGGTGCCATCAGCACCCAGGCATCGTCGAGCAGGGCGGTCGCGCCCACAGCATCGGGACGCGCCCCTACGACCAGCAAACCGGTGTCGCCGACCGGGATTGCGACCCGGCGGAAGCTGGGACCCTCGTCCGGCATGACGGCATGGATGCGGCCGTCGGCCTCGGGCGCAGTCCCGGTCAGGCCCATCCAGAGCGAGGTCTGGTCTGCTGACTGCCCCCCCGCACCGATCACCGTCCGACCGACCCGCAGGGCCAGCAGCCCGTTCTCGGGGGCGACGGTAGCAGGCGGCAAGGGAATGCGGGCTACGGCGTCGCGCCCGTCGGCTGTGGTGCGCCGGATCAGCAGCGCCTCTCCGTCCGGGGCGGCAATCGGCGCCGCATCACGACCCGGGAGTGGCCGAAAGTCTGCAATCGGTGCTCCGCGCGCGATCTCGATCTGGCCCGCGCTATCGAGCAAGGCCACAGCCATGTCGGCGGGCAGGTCGCGGCTGGCGCCGGCCAGGGCCAGTTCAGCCGTGCGGATGCCCAGCACGGTATCGGAGGCCAGCCGCCCGGCCTCGGCGACCATGGCCTGATCGCGTAACTGGTCGGAATCACGCACCGGCTGGGCCATTTCCCGACCGAACAGCAGGACGTAACTGGCGACGCCGAGGGCGACGACAAGAATCAGCACCCTCACCCATGCGGGTGAGGCGCGACCCCGGTCGCCCTTGCGGCGCCCCGTCGGATTGATGCGTCGCTCTGTGGCGCGCAAGCGTCTTCTCCCGGCCCGAACTGTCGTCGAACGGAGAATCTAGGCTGCGTCGGCTTGTGGTGTCGAGGCACCGAATACCGGTGTCAGGCCGCCTGTGTCGCCCGGGACTCGGTGGGGGTGTCGGGAAGGGGCTCGGACCGGCTCGACATCCGGGTCGTCGACTGTTCCGTGACAGGCGCAACCGTTGTGACCTCGGTGACTTTACGCACGAGGTTGCGGGCAGCGTCGGCCAGCCGGCGCATTTCGGGCGGGGCGTCGTCGGGCACATCGGCGACGGCCTCGATCATGGCGTTGGCCAAGGCCAGCAGGCGCGGTGCCGCAGCGATCAGCCGGGCCTGGTATTCGATGCGCTCGGGATCGCGATCATATTCGGCACCCGGCACGCGCCAGCCGCCCCAGTCCTGGGGATCGGTGACCACGACCGGATAGGTGCCGGGAAAGGGATGGTGCGGACAGTCGTCGGCCGTCTGCCATTTGTTGCGGGCCCGCAGCAGGCGCCAGCGCTTATCGCCCTCCGACACGGCCGTAGCGTCCTCGACCGGGACCGCCAGTTCCTGGGCCAGAAATTCGCGTCCCAGACCCACATCATAGGTGACCCGTACAGGCTCATCGAACCCCTTGGCCCAGACGGGCTGGACCTGCTCGACGCGGGCCCAGACGCCCACGCATTCGACCCAGACCTTTTGACCCTTCTGGAATTGTGCGCGCGCCATCAGACCCTCCTTCGGTGTCTGCAGTATCGGGTGTGGGCGTTAGCGCCCCGTTGGGAAACGGGGTGAAGCAAGGGTGAACGCAGCGGGGATTCGGGCTAAGCGGTGCCGGAACGGCTGGAGAGGCAGACCATGACATCGGCGGCGAACGACCTGCGGGACACCCTGACGCGACTGGGCGTACAGCCTGAGTGGGTCGATACGGGTCAGGTGGCGCGTTCGCCGGTCGACGGATCGCATGTGGGCGCCCTTGCTGCGGCGACGCCGGAGACGGTCGAAACGGCGATTGCTACAGCGACCGAGGCCTTTGCGGCATGGCGGCGGGTGCCGGCGCCGCGCCGGGGCGAGCTGGTGCGGCTGCTGGGCGAGGAGCTGCGAACGGCGAAGGACGATCTGGCCCGGCTGGTGACGCTGGAGGCCGGCAAGATCACCTCCGAAGGCGCCGGCGAGGTTCAGGAGATGATCGACGTCTGCGAGTTTGCCGTCGGCCTGTCGCGCCAGCTGTATGGTCTGACCATGCCCAGCGAGCGCCCCGGCCACCATATGCGTGAGACCTGGCAGCCGCTGGGCCCGGTGGCGGTGATCACCGCCTTCAACTTTCCGGTCGCGGTCTGGGCGTGGAATGCGGCGCTGGCGCTGGTGTGCGGCGATCCGGTGATCTGGAAGCCGTCGGACAAGACCTCGCTGGTGGCGCTGGCCGTGCAGGCCGTAGTCGAGCGCGCCGTGGCCCGCTTTGGCGAGGATGCGCCCGAGCGTCTCAATCAGGTACTGGTCGGCGGGGCTGAGGTGGGACAGGCGCTGGCCCGCGACCCGCGTATTCCACTGGTGTCGGCCACCGGCTCGACCCGGATGGGCAAGGCGGTGGCGGTCGATGTGGCAGGGCGGCTCGGACGGTCGCTGCTGGAACTGGGCGGCAACAATGCCATGATCGTGGCGCCGGGCGCCGATCTGGATCTCGCGGTGCGGGCCATCGCCTTTTCAGCCGTCGGCACCTGCGGACAGCGATGCACCAGCCTGCGTCGCCTGCTGGTCCATGAGGATCTGGCCGAGGGGCTGATCGCCCGGCTGAAGGCCGCCTATGAGACCCTGCCGGTCGGTGATCCGCGCGACGACGGCACCCTGATCGGCCCTCTGATCGATGAAGCCTCGGCCGACGCGATGGCGGCTGCGCTGGACCAGGCTGTGGCCGAGGGTGGCAAGGTCGTCACCGGCGGTCAGCGGCTGGACCGGGACGGCGCCTATGTCCGGCCCGCGATCGTGCGGATGCCCGAGCAGAGCGCCATCGTGCGGCACGAGACCTTCGCGCCGATCCTCTATGTGATGACCTGGCGGGAGCTGGATCAGGCCATCGCGATGCAGAATGACGTCCCACAGGGCCTGTCCAGCTGTATCTTCACCGACAGTGTCCGGCAGGCCGAGACCTTCCTGTCGGCCTGGGGCTCGGACTGCGGGATCGCCAATGTGAACATCGGCCCGTCCGGCGCCGAGATCGGCGGGGCCTTTGGCGGGGAAAAGGACACCGGCGGCGGTCGCGAGAGCGGCTCGGACGCGTGGAAGGCCTATATGCGGCGCCAGACCCAGACGGTGAATTTCTCGACCGCTCTGCCGCTGGCCCAGGGCGTCAGGTTCGACGTCTAGCCGACAGGGTGGGCACGGTGGCGGGGCCGCGGTGATCCTTGCGCCAGTGGTTGTAGACCGCCCGCAACACCAGAAAGCCGATCAGCACCACGACCGGGATCAGGATCGGCATCAGGAAGGCAATCAGCACTGTGCCGACGCTCACGACATCGTCGACGACGCTGAGAAACGGGTTGGCCATGCCCGCAGTGGACAGGGTCGAGGCCGCGCGGGTGCCGCCCTGTGCTGCGCCAAAGGCCAGCGCCGTCGGGGCGCCGACGATAATGCCCGCAATGGCGGCGGCTGTGGGATCCAGGCCGACGAACATCGACCCGGCCACCATGGCGCCTGCGACCGGCCGGGCGATCAGGCCGATGGCGTGCAGGGCGTTGTCGAGCACCGGTACCTTGTCCGAGATGATCTCGATGACGGTCGCCAGACCGAGCGCGGCGATGGCGGTGTTGGAGGTCATCCACAGCATGCCGTCGTTCAGCTCGATGCCGAACAGCTGGAACTTCGCCGCCAGCGCCGCCATGAACAGCGGCACAAAGATGCGCAGGCCCGAGGCCGCCGCCAGCCCCAGCGCCAGCAGCACCGGCAGCACCCAGGTCTCGAGGATGCCGGTCGCCGGCAGGCTCTGAAGAATGTCAGCCGTCATGAGAAGTCCTCCACCCGATCCTGACGGACCAACGTTCGGCAGGCTGGTGGGCTCCGCGGAGCGACGTCAGGGCTGGCGGACCGGACCCAGTTCGGACGCCGAGCGAGCCAGGTTGACGAATTCGGCGCGCTGTCCCCACGGGTCCTCGCCCCGCGCGCCCTGGGCGAGGTCGATGACGTCATCCCAGCCATACTCAGCCGCCAGCCAGGGGTCACCGCGCAGCAGCTGGGCGGCACCGGCGACGGCAAGGGCCCAGCGGACCTCGGTGCCCGGGCGGGCGTCCTGTCCGGTGACCGGATGCTGCATCAGTTGCGAGGTGTCGGCGCCCGGCGGCTTGAACCGGACCTGGACAAAGGCCCACTCGCCCGACGGGTCACCGGTCGGAGCCGGCGTGGCCTCATAGCGGCGATCCGGCAGCTGGCTGGGCCCGCCCACGGGGGTGATCTCATAGAGGGCAACGACCGCAGCCCCCGATCCGACCTCGCCCGCATCGATCCGATCGTTGGAGAAGTCCGCTTCGGACAGCATCCGCGTCTCATAGCCGATCAGCCGGTATTCGCTGACGCGGGCGGGGTTGAACTCGACCTGGATCTTGACGTCGTCGGCGATGGGGAAGGCGCCCCGGTCAAAGGCCGGACCGAACAGGCGCCGGGCCTCGTCCAGATCATCGACATAGGCGGCGGTGCCGTTGCCGGCCTGGGCGATGGCCTGCATGCGGGCGTCCTGATAGTTGCCGCGGCCGAAGCCATAGACTGACAGATAGATACCGGTTTCGCGCTTGTCGGCGACATAGTCCTCCAGCCGCTTGTTCTCGGTAACCCCGACGTTGAAGTCGCCATCCGTGAACATCAGGATGCGGTTGACCTTGTCCGCGCCAAAGGCGGCCTCGGCCTGATCATAGGCATTGACCATGCCCGCCGCGCCTGCGGTCGATCCGCCGGCGGACAGGGAGGCCACGGCGCAGCGCAGCTTCAGCTTTTCGGTACCGGGCGTCGGCGTCAGCAGAATGCGCGCCCCCGAGGCATAGGTGGTGACCGCGATCGAATCCTGCGGCCGCATGCGGTCGATGATCAGGTTCATGGTGCGCTGGGCCAGACCCAGCTTGTCCGGGCTCTGCATCGAGCCGGAGACATCGACCATAAAGGTCAGGTTCAACGGACGGCGCTGGTTGGCCGGCAGTTCATAGCCCTGAAGTGCCACATGGACGATCTTGCGGCCGGGGCTCCAGGGCGAGTCGACCACGCTGGTGGTGACGGCAAAGGGCTGGTCCATCGAGGTCGGGGCGGGCAGGTCATAGTCGAAATAGTTGACCATCTCCTCGACCCGGACGGCATCGCGCGGCGGCCGCTGACCGTCGCCGAGGAAGCGCCGGACATTGGAGTATGAGGCTGTGTCGACGTCGATGGAGAAGGTCGAGACCGGCGCGTCCGACACGCGCCTGACCGGATTGGGCACGGCATCGGGATAGCGTTCGGTGGAGGGTGGCGTGACCGGCGCACCGGGCACGAGCGAGTTCGACAGGGCCGGGACGGTCGCGAGGTAATCTACAGTTCCCGTCTGTCCGGGGGCCAGCAGTGCCTCGCGCTCGACCTGGACCAGCGGCGTTGGGGCGTTGGCCGCGTTGCCCCGTATACGCGACCCGCTGACGACGATCTCGTCCGCAGTGGCCGCTTCACCGGCGACCGGCGGGCGTGGCACCGGAGGCGGTGGAGAAGGGGGCGGCGCGGCGGTGACATAGCCCCGGTCCGGACGCGTCGGCGGGCCAAACCCGAACGGCGCGCAGGCCGCGGGGGTCGGCTCGCCGTCGGCCACGCGATCCTGCATCGGGACGGCTATGGCGGGCGGTCCCGAGAGTGAAAGAATCAGCGAGCCGCTGACGGCGACGGCAGCGAGGCGGTTCGGCTTTGTGCGGCTCATGGCGACACCCTCCAAGGTCGAGGCGACCATTCAGCCGTGGGTTATGGGGCCAGATTGTGACGGGCTCGCCAACCTCTGCTAGGGAGTCAGGTTCGATCAGGGGGAGACGGGCATGGCCGATGCGACGGGCGGACTGGGGCTGGGGCATGCGGCGGCGCTGCTGGGGGCAGGCGTTCTGGCAGTGCCGATCTTTCGCAAGCTGGGGCTGGGCTCGGTGTTGGGCTATCTGGCCGCCGGTCTGGCGATAGGGCCCTTTGGTCTGGGCCTGTTTTCCGAGCCCGAGACCATACTGCACGTCGCCGAGTTCGGCGTGGTGATCTTCCTGTTCATCATCGGTCTTGAGATGCGACCGACGCGATTGTGGTCGCTGCGGAAAGAGATTTTCGGCCTCGGCGCGGCCCAGGTGGCGGTCTGCGGCCTGTTGCTGACCCTGACCGGTCTGGCGCTGGGCCTGTCGCCAGCGGTGGCCTTTGTCGGGGCCATGGGCTTTGTCCTCAGCTCGACCGCCGTGATCATGCAGATGCTGGAGGAGCGCGGCGAGATGGGCGCGCCCTCCGGTCAGCGGGCGGTGTCCATCCTGTTGCTGGAAGATCTGGCCATCGTGCCGCTGCTGGCGGTGGTGGCGGTGCTGGCCACGGTCACGGGGGTCAATACGGTCGAGGGCCCACCCCTGTGGCAGACAGTCGGTCTGGCGCTGGCGGCGGTCACGGCGGTGCTGGTGGCGGGGCGGTTCGTCATGAACCCGGTGTTCCGCATTCTGGCGCGCTATGGCGGGCGCGAGGTGATGACCGCCGCCGCCCTGCTGGTGGTGGTCGGGGCCGCCTGGGTGATGAACCTGGGCGGGCTGTCGATGGCCATGGGGGCGTTCCTCGCCGGGGTTCTGTTGTCGGAATCGACCTTCCGCCATCAGCTGGAGGCCGATGTCGAGCCGTTCCGCGCCATCCTGCTGGGCCTGTTCTTCCTCAGCGTCGGCATGGCGCTGGATATCGCCGTGGTGGTCGCCGACTGGCAGCTGGTGATCGGCGGAGTGATCGCCTTCATGGCGGTCAAGGCCGTGGCCATCTATGGCGTGGCGCGGGTGTTCAAGGCGCGGGAACGCGAGGCCGTCGAGCGCGCGGTGCTGTTCGCGCAGGGGGGCGAGTTCGCCTTTGTCCTCTATGCGGCGGCGGGCACGGTCGGCCTGTTCGATGCGCGGATCAGCGCGGCGCTGACGGCCATCGTCATCCTGTCGATGGTGTTGACACCCGTCACGACGATGCTGCTGGGCCGCTTCATGCCGAAGGAGACGCTGGAACCCGGCTCCTTGGACGGCGTCGAGCTCGCCGAGAACCTGCGCGAACAGGTGCTGATCATCGGCTTTGGCCGCTTCGCCCAGGTGGTGTCCCAGCCGCTGCTGGCGCGCGACGTCGATGTGTCGATCATCGAGAATGACGTCGAGATGATCCAGGCGGCCGGCCAGTTCGGCTTCAAGGTCTATTACGGCGACGGGACGCGGCTGGACGTGCTGCGGGCCTCGGGCGTAGACAAGGCCGAGGCGGTGCTGGTCTGTATCGACAAGCCCGAACAGGCGGACCGCATCGTCGAGCTGATCCGTTCGGAATTCCCGCTGACGAAGCTGTTCGTGCGGGCCTTTGACCGCGGCCATTCGCTGCGGCTGATCGAGGCGGGGGTCGACTATCAGATCCGCGAGACGTTCGAGTCCGCGCTGGCGTTCGGCGAGCAGGTATTGAAGGAGCTGGGCGTCTCCGAGCTGGAGGCGCGCGAGACCATCGACGATGTCCGCCGACGCGACGACGAACGGCTGACGCTGCAGCTGTCGGGCGGTCTACAGGCCGGGCGTTCCCTGATGCGCGGCAATATGCCGACGCCGCAACCGGCGCCCTATATCAAGCCGCGCCGCGAAGGCCGCCTGCTGAACGAAGACGCGGTCGAGGCCGACGAAAAAACGGCGGCTCCGTAGGGAACCGCCGTCTCATTCAGATCAGTCTGTCGTCGGGCTTATTGGCCGCCCGACATGCCGGCTGCGCGCTCGGCGTCGGCCAGCAGCATGCGGGCCTGAAGCGCCTGGTCCTGGCTGACAGCGGTCGAGATCGCGTTGAAGCGGTCGATGGTCAGGCCCGAGCCTTCCACCACGGCGGCCATTTCAGCCTGCTGCTCGGCGGTCGGGGTGCCGCCCTGGACGGTGGCGGCGATCTCCTGGATACGGCCCATGGCCGAGGAGAACTGCTCCACTTCCTGATCGGTGACCGAGGCGGCGACCGAGCCCTCCGGCGACGGCGGCGTCATGACCACGGCCATCCGGGCCTGAAGCACCGGGTCGGCGCTGACGGCCTGCGAGATCGCATTGAAGCGGTCGATGGTCAGACCGGAGTTCTCGACGATGCCGGCCATTTCAGCCTGTTGTTCGGCGGTCGGGGTGCCGCCCTGAATCTGGGCGGAAATGCCGGACAGCTGCTCCATGGCTGTGCCGAACTTCTTCAGCTCGTCATCGGAGTAGCCGGGGTCCTGGGCCACGGCTGCGGCCGGGGTGACACTGGCGGGGGCAGCCTGGACCGAACCGGCCATAAGGGCCACGGCGGAAACGGCAGCAAAAAGAGTGATACGCATGAAAAGGCTCCTTCCGGGGAGGTTGGACGTACTGTCAAAACGGGTGAAACCCGGATCCGGTTCCGATACCGGTTCACCAAAGCCCTTGAAAAACAAGGACTAGTGGTCTCACTCACAAAGGTAGCGGCTCTTTTTCCGCGATGCAACTAAGGCGGGGTTGGGACGAAATCCGCGCGGCATGACCGGGCTGCGGGCCCGAGGGCTGGCCGGGCATGCCGAACCTGCGACCCCGGGGCGGCGCGGGCAAGGCGACAAAGAGGCGGGGGTGGGCGCAGTCCACCCAGGATTCGCTTTGAATTCCGGTTCAGGCGCTTTTGGTGTATCCGCCCCGCCCATGACCCTTGCCGCGCACAGGCTGAGCGTCGCCCCGATGATGGACTGGACGGACCGGCACTGCCGCGCCTTTCACCGGTCCCTGACCCGCCGGGCCATGCTCTATACCGAAATGGTGACCGCCGACGCGGTCATCCATGGCGATCGCGTGCGCCTGCTCCAGCACGACCCGGCGGTGGGGCCGGTGGCCCTGCAACTGGGTGGATCGGACCCGGGAAAGCTGGCCGAGGCCGCGCGGCTCGCGATGCCGTTCGGCTATGACGAGGTCAATCTCAATGTCGGCTGTCCGTCGGACCGGGTGCAGTCCGGCCGCTTCGGCGCCTGTCTGATGCGCGAGCCGGCGCTGGTCGCCGATTGTATGCGTGCCATGGCCGAGGCCGTGCCGGTGCCGGTCACCGTCAAATGCCGGATCGGTGTCGATGACCAGGTCCCGGAGCTGGCGCTGTTCGCCCTGGTCGAGGCCTGCGCCGACGCCGGGGTCGACCACTTCATCGTCCATGCCCGCATGGCCTGGCTGAAGGGGCTGTCGCCCAGGGAGAACCGGGACATCCCGCCACTGGACTATGACCTCGTCCGGCGGCTGAAGCGCGAACGGCCCGAACTGACCGTGGTGCTGAACGGCGGCGTGCCCTCGGTCGAGGCAGCGCGCGAGTTGTTGGAGCCGGTCGAGGGCGTGGCTCTGGACGGGGTCATGCTGGGCCGCACCGCCTATCATGAGCCCGCGGGTCTCGGCCGGGTCGAACCGCTGATCTTCGGCGAGGGCGAGACGCGCTCTGTCGAAGACGCGCTGGAGGCCTATCGCCCCTATATGGCGGCACGTCTGGAGGAGGGCGTGCATCTGCCGGCCATGGCGCGGCACATGCTGGGCCTGATGCACGGACGGCCGGGCGCGCGCAGCTGGCGGCGTATCCTGACCGTCGACAGCACCCAGCCGGGCGCCGGGCTGGAGGTTCTGGACCGGGCGCTGGACGCGGTACACGAGGCCGAGTCCCGCGCCGCTGCGCGTCTCGAGTCCGCTGCCTAGTGGACCTTGCCCCCCTCGAAATCCTCAGCCTGATCGCCGGGCTGGCCGCAGCGGGGGCGTTCGCGGGCCTGATCGCAGGCCTGTTCGGCGTGGGGGGCGGCACCGTCATCGTGCCGGTGCTGTTCTGGGCCTTCGCCCTGCTGGGTCTGGGCGGCGAGGCCAATCTGCATGTGGCCATCGGTAGCTCCCTGCTCAGCATTGTGCTGACCTCCTGGCGGTCACTGACCGCGCACCGCAGCCATGGAGCCGTCGATGAGGAGGTGCTGACGACCTGGACGCCGTGGGTCGGCGGCGGGGCGCTGGTCGGCGCCTTTCTGGCCGGCCTGGCGTCCATGCAGGGGCTGGCGTGGATCTATGCCGTCTTCCTGGCCCTGATCGCGGCCCAGCTGGGCCTGCTTCCCGAGCGCTTTACCCTGGCCCGCGATGTGCCGACGGGCTGGGCGCGACGCATCTGGGGGGGTGCCATCGGCGGGCTATCGGCCCTGATGGGGATCGGCGGGGGCAGTTTCGGGGGCCTGATGCTGACCCTGTGCGGGCGGCCCATCCATCAGGCGGTGGCGACTGCCTCGGGCTTCGGCATGGCCATCGGAGCTGCGGCCACGGTCGGCTTTGTCGTGTTCGGCTGGTCGGCGGAGGGGCGACCGCCCCTGTCACTGGGCTATGTCAATGTGCCTGCCGCCCTGGTGATCGGGGGGCTGACGGCCTTCGTTGCGCCCTTCGGAGCGCGGCTGGCGCACCGGCTGGACCGGCGACTGCTGCGGCGGCTGTTCGCCCTCTATCTGATGGCGACGGCGGTCTCGGTGTTGGTGAAGGCCCTTTAGGGCCTGAGGAGCAGACCCTCGGGCGTGGCCTCAAAGCCGGACAGGCGACCGAGGAAACTCATGCCCAGCAGCGAGTGGGGCAGGTCCCCCTGAACGACCAGGGCGGCGACATCGCGCATCTCGACCCCTGCCACCGTCACGCTGGACAGGGTGATCTCGGCGGCCTGGGCCATGCCCGAGGCCGTGCGGATGGCTATCCCGTAGTCGAGGCTCTCCGGATTCAGGCCCAGGACCCGGGCATCGGCCGAGCGCAGGACGATGGCGGCCGCGCCGGTATCGACCAGCAGGGCGACCGGCTGCCCCGCGACCTCTGCCCGCGCCCAGTAGTGGCCGTCGGGGCCACGGGGGATGGGGGGGGCGGTCTCTAACATCCGGACCACGGCGGCTGGCTGGGGCGCAGCCTGGGCGGATTTGTCGGAAAGGGCCCCAAAGCCCCAGGCCGCCAGAAGGGAGGTCCCCACGGCCGCGGCCAGAACAGCACTTCCGGAAACGCTGCCGGTCATGTCGATACTCACTCGAACACCCGTATGTACGCGCCGCTTCTGCGGCAATCACGGGTCCGGTCTAGGGCATGGACGTTGGGATGCGGTGAAGCGTCATGGCTGACAAAAGGTTAGCGCGGCACGAGCCCCTGCAGCGCCGGGTCGAGGCGGGACACCCGCCCGGGCAGTTCTTCCAGAATAGCCTCGCGGGTGGCGTCATCCAGACGGCTCCACCCGGCGATCTCGTGCAGCGACCGCAGGCAGCCGAGGCAAAGACCGGAGGCGCCATCCACCGTGCAGACCTTGGTGCAGGGGGTCTTGATGGGCTTGGGAGGGCCGTCAGAGGGGGTGCGCATATGTGACATCAACCACAAATATAATCCGGTAACAGACGAAAAAACTTGCGTCCGTCACAAAACTGTCGTTTCCTGTAAAGGACGCGAAACGACTGAGAGGGTGAAAGCCCCTGTGAGCACGACGCGTCTCTTTTCATCGTTCAGCGAAAGGAGACGCCACCATGAACAGGAAAGAGAAAAACCTCCAGCACGCCATGATGTCCTTTGCCCTGTGGGGCGGGCTTCTGGTGGACACACGAAATACGAACGGGGCGGGCGACCGCGTGGTCAGCCACCCGTCGAACTTCGTGCCCTATCCGATCAAGAAGCGCCGCTGATCGCCACAAGGCGGCCTTGCGGCTTGCATCTGAAGGCCCCGGACCTGAAAAGGCCGGGGCTTTTCAATTGTGGACCTGGGGGACGGCATGGCGGGACTGATCGAGACGCGGCGTGAGGGGCCGATCGTCATCTGGACCCTGAACCGGCCCGAGCGCCTGAATGCCCTGCCCGATCTGGCGGACGGAGAGGCCTTTGCTGCGGCCTGCGAGGTAGTCAATGCCGACCCGGAGGTCCGGGTCGTGGTGCTGACCGGGGCCGGGCGGGCCTTCTCGGCCGGGGGCGACCTCAAGGCGATGCGCGACCGTCGCGACATGTTCGAAGGGCCCGGCACCGCCATCCGCGAGCGCTACCGTCGGGTCGTGCACCGGATCGTGCGCAGCCTTTATGAGCTTGAGGTGCCGCTGGTCACGGCGGTCAACGGGCCGGCCATGGGGCTCGGCGGCGACATTGCCGGTCTGGGCGACATCCGCATCGCCTCGGACGCGGCCAGCTTTGGCGCACCCTTCCTGAAGCTGGGCATATTGCCGGGCGACGGCGGCACCTGGCTGTTGCCGCGCAACGTCGGCTATGCCCGGGCGGCGGAGTTGCTGTTCACCGCGCGATCCATTGATGCGGCAACCGCGCTGGAGTGGGGACTGGTCAATCGCGTGGTGCCCGCCACGACCCTGATGGACGAGGCCCTGACGATGGCCCGCGAGATCGCCGCCCAGCCACCGCAGGCCCTGCGCATGACCAAGGCCTTGCTGCGGCAGGGGCGCGATCTGACGTTTGATCAGATCCTCGAGATGACCGCCGCCATGCAGGCCCTCGCCCACATGACCGACGACCACGCCGAAGGCGTCGCCGCCGCGCTGGAAAAGCGGCCGGGGAATTTTACCGGGGCCTGAGCCCGAACGTCATGGCGAACATGACGCCGCAGATGCCGGTCGACAGCATCAGCGCCAGCGCTGCCGAATGGCCGAGCGCCACCCCGTAGAGCGCGGGCGCGGCCGCCTGGACGAAGCGGGCGGGCATCAGCATCCGCGCCTGTCGCTCGCCGTAGCGATCCGGGCCGTAGAGCACCAGCGGCAGCACCCCCGAGGCGACGGACAGCAGGCCGTTGCCGACCCCCTGTCCCAGCGCCACGGCAAAGGCGGCGGGCGTGCCCAGACCCATCGCCGCCAGGGCACCCACAGGATGGCACAGGGTCGCCAGCCGCGCCGTCAGCACCGGATGGGCCCGGTGAAAGACAAACAGATCGACGGCCCGGGCGAGGATGGCCGCCACCCCCATCAGACCGGCGATGGCGGCGGCGGTGGTCGCCTCAAGCCCCAGCCGTTCCAGCAGCCGTGGCAGATGGGCCGCCAGCGCCGTCGCAATGAACCAGGCTCCGCAGAACAGCACCGCCAGCCGGACCAGGGTCGGGTCCCAGGGGACCGGCGGCCCCGGCGGTGCGCTGGCGGGCCTGACCCGGCGCGGCAGCCAGAGGCGGTAGGCCGGCAGACAGAGCATCAGATGCGCCCCCGCCCACGCCAGACAGGCCCCTCGCCAGCCGAGGGCATCGACCAGCAGGACCGACGCCGGCCAGCCGACCGCACCACCCGCCGCCCCGATCAGGGACACAGCAGTGATCGGGCCGCGAGCCGCCTTGCCATGGATCCCGGCCAGCACGGCAAAGGCCGCGCCGTAAAGGCCCAGACCCATGCCCGGCCCCAGTGCAAGCACGGCCAGCAGTGCGATGGCAGGGTGGGGGGCCAGCCCCAGCAGGATCAGGGCTGCAGCAAAGGCCAGGCTGGAGAGGCTCAGCACCTCGCGGCCGCCACATCTGTCGATCCAGCGTCCGGCCAGCGGACTGAGAACCGCCGAGATCAGGAAGGCGCCGGTCAGGGCCACGAACAGCCAGGCAACCGGCAGGTCCAGCGCGCTGGCCACCGGGTCCGCCAGCACCCCGAGCAGATAATAGCTGGAGGCAAAGGCCACGACCTGGCCCAGACCAAGCACAGCGATCAGGCGAACGGGATGTGAGGGCATACGCCGCCCATGCCGCGATTGCCGCCGGGTCGAAATCGACTTATCGGCTGGGTATGTCAGGAAATCTCACACCCCTGCCGTCGCTCAACGCCCTGCGTGCTTTCGAGGCCATGGCGCGGACCGGGGCGGCGACGCGGGCGGCACGCGAGCTGGGCGTCACCCACGGGGCAGTCAGCCGACAGGTGAAGTCGCTGGAGGCGGCACTCGGCGTGCGGCTGTTTCACGGTCCCCGGCACCGGCTGGCGTTGACTGAGGCCGGTCGGGCGCTGGCTGTCGAACTGACCCGCGGGTTCGACATTCTGACAACCGCCGTGGCGCGCACGCGGTCGGACGGCATGGACCTGCATGTGGCGGTGCACGCCAGCCTGTCGGTCAAGTGGTTGATCCCCCGGCTGGCGGACTTTGCCGAGCGCGTCCCGGGCGTTCGTCTGAACCTGTCGGCGCTGGAGCCGGAGGCGGTCTCCCACCCCGGCGCGGACCTCGCCATCCGCCTGATGGACCGCGGACGCGCCGAGGCCCTCGGCGGCATCATCCTGGCGAAAAACGAGATCGGGCCGGTGACCCGGGCGGATCGGGTCGCAGACTACGCAGCGGCGTCGCGGCTGATCTCGCGCACCCATCCCCGGGCGTGGTCGGACTGGCAGAGGTTGAGTGGCAAGCCCCTGCCGGGAGGCCCCGAGCGACCAGTCGAGCACCTGCATTTCGCCGTCGACGCGGCGCTGGCCGGCTGGGGCGTGGCGGCCCTGCCGCGTCTGCTGGTCCAGAGCGAAATTGAAAAGGGGCACCTTGCGGCGCCCCATGGCTTCATTGCCGATGCCGGCGTTCTGGTGGCCCTGCCGCAAGGCGAGGGTGGCCCTGCCCGACGTGCCTTTCTGACCTGGCTTAAGGACCAGATCTGATGCGCGAGCGTCGCGCGTGCATCAGCCGCCGGTCGGACGCATGGCGCGGTCGGGGCCGACACCGACCTGGGTGTCGCGGGGAGCACCGGCGGTCTCGCCCGGCTTCATGAATTTGACCAGCACGCGCTGACCGATCAACAGCGGGGCCTCGTCATAGGCGACGACCACCTCGATGACCCGCTCGTCCGACCGTTGAGAGGGATCGTCCGAGGACAGCTTGCGAGCCCCGAACACGGCGGCCCGGCGCAGCACCCGGCCGACATAGACCTTGGAGGTGTCACCTTCCGGACTGATCTCCACGGCCTGACCGATCTGGATGTTGGGGATGTCAGCCTCGACGATCTCGGCGCGCACGATGCGCGGGGCGTCGGGCTCGAGGTCGAACATGGTCGAGACGTTCAGGGTCGAGGCACCGGCACCCGGGTTGGCATAACGGCGCACGATCCGGCCGCTCATCGGGGCGCGGATGACCGTCAGTTCCAGATTGTACTCGGCCTCGGCCAGGCGCGCCTGGACCGTACGGACGGTTGCTTCCTGGCTGGCCAGACGGGCCTCGGCCATGGCGACGGCGTCACGGGCCTGATCCAGACGCTGGGCGGCGATATAGTTGCTGTCGGCCAGTTGCTGCATGCGCTCATACTCGCGGCGGGCGGCGCTGAGATCGACGCGGATGGTGGCCAGTTGGCTGCGGGCCTGGGCCACCTCGGCCTGGGCGCGCTGAACGGCCAGGCGCGGCTCATCGTCTTCCTGACGGGCCAGAATCTGGCCGGCGGTGACGACATCGCCTTCCTCGACATAGACAGCCCGGACAATGCCACCGCGGCGGGCCGCGATCTGGATGATCCCGCCCTCGACGTCGGCACGGCCATTGGCGACCGCCGCATAAGGGCTTTCCGGCGCATTGGCCGAGGCCTCGGCCAGCTCGGCCTGTTTGGCCTTGTTGGCGCCCTGCATCATCATGAAGCCGACGACAGCAACGACGATGACGACGAGGCCGATCCAGAGCCATTTGTTCTTCAGGAAGGCGGGCATGACGGTCTTTCGGTCTCTGAGAGAGGGTTGGTGGTGGGCCCAATCAATGGTGGGCAAGGGCGGCGTTGGGGTCCGGTACGCGGCGCTCATCAGAAATGATGATGCCGTCCTCGATCTTGATGACGCGGTCGGCCCAGGCCTCGAGGCGCGGGTCGTGGGTGACGCAGATGACGGCGGCCCCGTGTTCAGTGGCAGCGCGTCGCAGCAGCTGGATGACGATCTGGCCATTCTCGCCGTCGAGGGCCGAGGTCGGCTCATCGGCAAACAGGATCTGCGGGTTCTTGGCGAGGGCACGGGCGATGGCGACGCGTTGCTTCTCGCCGCCCGACAGAATCGACGGGCGCTGGTGCAGCCGGTGGCCCAGTCCCACTTCCTTCAGCGTGATCATGGCCTGCTTGCGGGCCTGGGACTTGGACAGACCCTGGAACTTCAGCACGATCTCGACCTGCTGCAGCGCTGACAGGGCCGGGAACAGGTTGAACCCCTGGAAGATGAAGCCGCAGTGATCCAGCCGGAATTTGTCGATCTTGCCCGACGACATCTTCCACAGATTGTCGACGTCCAGCGCGCTGACCTTGCCCTCCTCGGGACGCAGCAGGCCGGACAGGGCGGCGATCAGGGTCGACTTGCCCGAGCCGGACGGCCCCATGACCATGGTCAGGTCACCGTGGCGGGCATCGAAGTCGACGTTCTTGAGCACTTCGATGAAGGCCTTGCCCGACTTGAAACGCTTGACCAGACCCTTGGCCTCGATCGCGAAGTCGCCGTGCTTGCCATGTGTTTTTGTGGCGTTCATCGCAGCAGGTCCGCCGGTTGGCTGTTCTTGAGGACGCCCATGGACAGCAGGCCCGACAGCATGGCGATGACGATCAGGCCGCCGCCGACGAAGATCAGCAGGCCGGGAGGCAGGGCGATGATCACCGCATTGGCCAGCGCCAGCTGCTGTACCAGCCAGGTGAGGAAGATGGCGGCGCCGACGCCGACCAGTCCCACCCAGAAGCTCAGTTCCATGACGATGCGGCGCAGCGATCCCATGCCGACGCCCAGGGCGCGCAATGAGGCGAACTCCTTGATGTTGGCCATGATGGCGCCGCGCAGGGTCTGCCAGGTGATGGCCACCCCGATGATGGTGCCCAGCACGACGCAGCCGCCGATGATGATCACCAGAATGCCTTCCTCGAACATGGCGCCGGCATTCGCATCAGCCAGTTCCTGACGGGTCCAGGCTTTCCACTGGCCATCGCCCATGGCGGTCAGCTGGGCGGCAACGACCTGCGCCCGGGCCGGGTCGCTGATCTTGATCATCAGGGGACCGACGCGCGGACCTTCGTCGGACTGTCCGACCATGCGCAGCGTATCGCGCGACATGACAATCGTGGACTGCATCATGTTGGGATAGCCGCGGGTTACGCCGACCACCGTGACGGTCCGCCCATTGTAGAGGGCGCGGTCGCCCAGCTGGACGCCCAGCTTGGTCAGGGCCGTTTCATCGACAGCGACCGTGTAGGGCTGACGCAGCGCATCGACCAGTTCCTGCGAATAGTCGCGCGGAATGGTCACCGAGCCGGGTGCCGTGTCGATGATGACCGTCTGGACGAACTCACGCCGGGGCGCCTTCATCTTGGCACGCTCGGCCTGCGACATCGTCGGATCATAGGTCTTGATGCTCTGGAAGCTGCCGCCGGCGCCGTCCAGCGGCTTCACCTCGACCACCTCCGGGTGGCGATAGGCCAGCGGGATGAAGCGGCGCGGCACGCCCGACGGGCCGCCGATCAGGCTGGTGGCGCCGGGTTGCATGATCATGATGTCGGCACCCGACCGTTCGATGGTCGCGGTAAAGCCCTTGCCGATGCCGATGAAGACACCGGTCATGGCCAGCACCAGCAGGCCGGACAGCGCCAGCGCCATCACGGCCGCCATATAGCGGCGCCATTCATACAGCAGTGTGGATAGTGCAAGCGACATATGTGGTGCCAAACCCCTGACGTTGGCCCGGTTCTGAAGGCCATGAAGCACAAGGCCAAGTTAAATCGGGGTAAGGGTCGTATTCACCCCGGCGTGATCGGCATGGACGACAGGCCCTTCACGGGTTTAACTCCGGCAACAGGGACGGCCTTCGGCCCGAGACATCCAGGAAATACCCCATGACCCTCCGCCCGCTTCGCTTCGCCGCTTCGGTGACCGCCTCGCTTGCTGCCCTTGGACTGGGCGCCGCCCTGACCCTGATGCCCGGCACATCGGTGCAGGCGGACGAGGGGATGTGGACCTTCGACAACTTCCCCATTGCCCGCGTCAACGCCCAGTACGGCACCAATATCGATCAGGCCTGGCTGGACCGGGTGCGGCTGGCCTCGGTCCGTATCCAGGGGTGCTCGGCCTCGTTCGTCTCGGGCGAGGGGCTGATCCTGACCAACCACCACTGCGTCGTGTCGTGCGTGCAGGAACTGTCGACCGCCGAGAACGACTATGTGCAGGACGGCTGGATGACGGCCAGCCGGGGAGAGGAAAAGACCTGCCCCGGCCAGACGGCCGATGTGCTGATGGAGATCGTCGACGTCACCGACCGCGTGCTGGCCGCCGGTCAGGGCCTTGAGGGCCAGGCGTTCAGCCAGGCGCGGGCGGCCGAGATCCGCGCCATCCAGACCGAAGCCTGTGGCGGCGACGAAAAGATGAACTGCCAGGTCATCAGCTTCTATCGCGGGGGCCAGTACGCCCTCTACAAATTCCGTCGCTATGACGATGTGCGGCTGGTGTTCGCGCCCGAGTTCCAGGCCGCCTTCTTCGGCGGCGATCCCGACAATTTCAACTTCCCCCGCTATGCCCTCGATGCCGCCTTCCTGCGCGCCTATGAGGATGGCAAGCCGGCCGAGACCCCCAATCACCTGACCTGGAATCCGAACGCCCCGACCGAGGGCGAGGTGACCTTCGTCTCGGGCAACCCCGGTTCGACCCAGCGCCTGCTGACGGTGTCGCAACTGGAGCGCCTGCGCGACCAGCAACTGCCGCTGCAACTGATTCAGGGTTCGGAACTGCGTGGCCGCCTGCTGAACCATTCGATGACCGATGAGGAGGCCAAGCGCGTCTCGGTCGACACCATCTTCGGCCTCGAAAACAGCTTCAAGGTCTGGTTCGGCCAGCAGCAGGCCCTGCTGGACCCGGCTTTCATGGCCACCAAGCGTGAGGAAGAGGCCGAGCTGCGCGCCGCCGTTGCCGCCGACCCGGCGCTGGCCCAGCGCATCGGCGATCCCTGGGCCGAGCTGGAGGCGGTTGACGCCGTCGCCCGTGACCTGTTCCTGCCCTACTATCAGCTGGAGTCCCGCGCCGGCGGCGGCTCGACCCTGTATGCCATCGGTCGCGCGATTGCCCGGGCCGGCATTTCGCACGCAGCCCCCGGCAGCACGGTGACCGAGGCCCAGCTGGCCGGCTTTGCCGATCGGGTCGGGGCCGAGATTCCGATCTATGAAGGCATCGAGGAAATCCAGCTGACCTTCTGGCTGTCCAAGACGCGTGAGTATCTGACCGTCGACAATCCGGCGGTGCAGGCCCTGCTGGGCAAGGAAAGCCCCGAGGCCCTGGCCGAGCGGCTGATCGCCAACACCCGACTGAACGATCCCGAATTCCGTCGTCAGGCCGTGATGATGACGCCCGAGGAAATGGCCGCCGCCGATCCGCTGCTGGCCCTGATCATCGCCAACAACGACAATGCCGTGGCCGCCGCAGCGGCTTGGGAAGAAGGCGTGACCGTGCCAACCGCCCAGGCGGCCGAGCGCATCGCCCAGGCCCGGTTCGCCGTCTATGGCACCGACCAGTATCCGGACGCGACGTTCTCGCTCCGCCTCAGCTACGGCCAGGTCAAGGGCTGGAGCTATCGCGGCGTGGATGTTCCGCCCTTCACCTATATGGGCGGGCTGTTCGACCGGGCGACCGGCTCCGAGCCGTTCAACGCGGCACCGCGCTTCCTCGCTGCCCGCGACCGGATCAACCCGAACACCGTTTATGACTTCGTCTCGACCAACGACATCATCGGCGGCAACTCGGGCTCGCCCGTGATCAATGCCAGGGGCGAGGTGATCGGCGCGGCCTTCGATGGCAACATCCACTCGCTGGGCGGCTCGTTCGGCTATGACGGAACCCTCAACCGCACGGTGACGGTCTCGACCGCCGCCATCACCGAGGCCCTCAGGGTCGTCTATGACCAGCCTGCGCTGCTGCGCGAGCTGGGCGTCAGCTGATTCCGACCGGAGAGACATCCATGCGTAGTCTTGCGTTCGCCGCGTCCGCGGCTGTGCTCGCCCTTGCCGCTGTCCCCGAGTCTGCTGTCGCCGACGAGGGGATGTGGACCTTCGACAACTTCCCTATCGCCCGCGCCAATGCGGCGCTGGGTACCGCCATCGATCAGGCCTGGCTGGACAGGGTGCAGCGCAGTTCGGTCAAGTTCGGCGGATGCTCGGCGGGCGTGGTGTCGGGTGAGGGGCTGGTCCTGACCAACAACCACTGCGTGGCCAGCTGCGTCGCCCAGCTGTCGACCCCGGCTATCAACTATGCCGAGACCGGCTTTACCCCCGCCACGCGCGAGGAGGAGCTGCGCTGCCCCGGCGCCTCGGCCGAGATCCTGATAGACATCACCGATGTCACCGGGCGCATGCACGCGGCCGGGCGCGGCCTGGCCGGTCAGGCCTTCAACCGCGCCCGCGACGCCGAGGCCGCGGCCATCGAAGCCGAATATTGCGCCGACCAGCCCGAGCGCCGCTGCCAGGTGGTGTCGCTGTACCGGGGCGGTCAGTTCAAGCTCTACAGCTATCGCCGCTATACCGATGTGCGACTGGCCTTTGCGCCCGAGGATCGCGCCGCGACCTTCGGCGGCGACCTCGACAATTTCAACTTCCCGCGCTTCGCCATCGATGCGGCCTTCATCCGTCTGTACGAGGACGGCAAGCCGGTCCAGACGCCCACCCACTTCACCTGGAACCCGAACCGCCCGACGGCCGGCGAGCCGGTGTTCGTCTCGGGCAGCCCGGGCTCGACCCAGCGCCTCTTGACCACGGACCAGCTGCTGACCGTGCGCGACGTGCAACTGCCGCTCGACCAGCTGATCATGTCCGAACTGCGCGGGCGGATGATCCGCTTCGGATCCGAGAGCGACGAGAATGCCTTCATCGTCATGGACCCGCTGGTCGGCCTCGAGAACAGCTACAAGCGCGGCATCGGCCGGATGAAGGCGCTGATCGACACCGACTTCATGGCCGCCAAGGCCGAACAGGAAGCCGACTTCCGCGCGCGCTCGACCGACTGGCTGGCGGCCCACACGGCGGCCGGCGGCGCCGATCCCTGGGCGACCCTGTCGGCGGTGCAGGAGGATGTGCGGCGCCTCTATCCGGCCTATGCCCTGCTGGTGGGCCGTGCCGGCGGCGGCTCGACCCTCTACGGCTGGGCCGAGACCCTCGTGCGCGCGGCGCAGGAGCGCGAGAAGCCCTCGGCCGAACGCCTGCCCGAATATGGCGACGGGCGTCTGGGCGGTCTGGAATCCCGCCTGCTGGCCGACCGGCCCGTCTATGCCGACCTCGAACAGGTGCGGATGGAATGGTGGCTGTCCAAGACGCGCGAGTGGCTGACGGTCGATGATCCCCGCGTGCGCGAGCTGCTGGGCCGCGAGTCGCCCGAGGGTCTGTCGGAGCGCCTCATCAGCGGCACCACCCTGGCCGATCCGGCGGTGCGCAAGGCCCTGTGGGACGGTGGTCTGCCGGCCATCATGGCCTCGGACGATCCGCTGATCCGCTATGTCCTGTCGATCCAGGGCGTCACCCGCGCCGTCCGCGCCGAGTGGGAGGAGACCGTCGAGGCCCCGACCGCCCAGGCGTCCGAGGATCTGGCCGCCGCCCGCTTCGCCGCCTATGGCGACAGCGTCTATCCGGATGCGACCGGCACCCTTCGTCTGACATATGGCCGGGTCGAGGGCTGGACCTATCAGGGCACGACGGTCCAGCCGTTCACCACCTTCGGCGGCCTGTGGGACCGGGCGACCGGGGCCCCGCCGTTCGATGTCGCGCCGAAGCTGCTGGCGGCGCGCGACCGGATCGACCCGGATACGGTGCTGAACATGTCGGTCTCGACCGACACCATCGGCGGTTCGTCGGGCTCGCCCGCGATCAATGCGCGGGGCGAGATCATCGGGGCCAATTTCGACTCGACGGTCCTGACCCAGCGGAACGCCTATGGCTATGACCCCAAGGTCAATCGCAGCGTGATCGTCACCACCGGCGCCATCACCGTGGCCCTGCGCGACGTCTATGGCATGGACGGCCTGCTGGTCGAGCTGGGGGTGGAGTGAGGCAGTAGGCAGTCGAGACGCCCTACTGCCTACTGCCTACTGCCCACTGCCTGAACTTCACAGGTGCGCCATCTTCTGCCGGGCCCTGGAGAAATACTGCCAGCCGGTCCAGAGGGTGATGAGCGCCGCCGCCCAGATCAGCACGTCTGCGAACATCTGGAAGTACGGATAATATTCGAACTCCAGACCAAAGCCGTCCCAGTTGCGGGCGAACAGCTGGGCGCCCAGCGCCACCAGCTGCAGGGTGGTCTTCCACTTGGCCAGCAGGGTGACCGGCAGCTTGACCTTGCCGGCCACGGTCTCGCGCAGGGCCGAGACGGCAAACTCGCGGAACAGGATCAGGCCACAGGGAATGGCGATCTGCGGCACCGAGCCCGAGGTCAGCACCCCGAGGATGGCACCCGTCACCAGCACCTTGTCGGCGATCGGATCAAGGATCGCGCCCCAGCGGGTGGTCGCGTGCCAGCGCCGCGCCAGATAGCCGTCGATCCAGTCGGTCGAGGCCGCCACGACAAAGATGATGAAGGCCACGCGATACAGGCCGAACTGGTCCTCGGGGCTCAGATAGGACGAGACGATCGGAATGCCGCCCGTGGCTCCGGCCAGGATCAGGAACATCACCACCCCGGCGGCCAGCCGCAGGCCGGTCAGGATGTTGGGGATGGGGTTGGCGTGGTGGGGGGCGGTGTCTGGCATGGTCGTCTCCGGTCCTTGTCCGGGTGTGCCATGCTTCGCCGGTGCTGGCGAGCGGTCTAGACCGACCGGAACTGTCCGTCGTCTCCCAGAAGGCGTAGGGCCCCGTCGGCAATGCCGAAATGCAGACCGGTCAAGGTCAGCTCCCCCGCCGCCTCGCGCGCGGCGATCCACGGGAAGGTGCGCAGATTGTCGAGCGACAGTTTCACGATCGCCTCCTCGCTGACCTGCACCTCATTGTGGTCATGGCCGCAGCCCTCAAGGGCACGCTTTACCGTGGGCCGGCCCTGGTCGACCCAGGCCTCGACGAAGTCCAGACCGGCGGCGCCGCTTTCCGAGCGCATGGCCTGGACCCCGCCGCAGAGGGCGTGACCCATGACCACGATCCGCGACACCTTGAGCGCCTTGACCCCGAACTCGAGCGCGGCCGACACGCCGTGCAGTCCGCCGTCGGGCTGATAGGGCGGCACCAGATTGGCCACATTGCGCACGACAAACAGGTCGCCCGGCGCGGCATCAAAGATCAGCGCCGGATCGGCCCGGCTGTCCGAGCAGGCCAGGAACAGGGTGTGTGGCGTCTGCCCGGCCTCCGCCAGGGTTTCATAGGCCGCGCGGGCCCGGGGCCACTGATGCGCACGAAACCGGCGGTAGCCCGCCAGCAGGGGATCGGCAGAAGGGTCGGTCATGAGACGGTTCTAGCGGTTTGGTCGCTTTCCGAAAACGGTGTATACTGGTATATACATCAGGAGTAGCGTCATGGGTGTGATCAGTCGGATATTTCGCAGCGGCAACAGCGATGCGGTGCGCCTGCCCAAGGACATCACCTTCGGCCCGGGCGTCGAGGTCGAGATTGTTCGCGTCGGCGACGTCGTGACCATCTCTCCCCGTCGGAAGTCGGTGGCCGAAACGCTGAGCCGACTGCGCAGCCTGCCCAAACCCCCCACCGTGGGCACACGGCCCGAGGTCGAGATTCCGGACCGGACGGGGCGATAGGCCTTGGCTTGGCTTTTGGACACCAATGTCGCTATCCACCTGCGGGACGGGGACAGTCGGGTGGATCGTCTGATTGACGGACTGATGCCGCCGCTCATGATTTCGATCGTCACCCGGGTCGAGCTTGAGGGTGACCTCGGCCGTTCGGATGCGCACGGGGACATCAGGCTTGAGCGCCTGAACGCCCTGCTTGATGTTACGCCCGTCCTCCCGTTCGGCGCCGGGGAGGCCGACGCCTATCGCCGCATCATAGCGGTGTGCGGCTACTCGCGGCGCAAGGTGCTGGATCGCATGATTGCGGCCCAGGCGATCGTCGCGGGCGCCACCCTCGTGACGCTGAACGGCCCCGACTTCCGCGACATCCCCGGCCTTTCCCTGCTGGAGTGGTAGGCGTCAGCTCTTCTGGAAGAAGGCGTGGATGCGTTCGGCGGTGGCCTGGCTGATGCCGTCGACCTTGACCAGATCGACGACGGCGGCGCGCGACACCCCCTTGGCCGAGCCGAAGGCGTGCAGCAGGGCCTTTTTCCGACCCGGCCCGATGCCCTCGATCTGGTCCAGCGGGTTCTTCTTGATGTCCATCGATCGGCGCGTCGCATGGGCGCCGTTGGCGAAACGGTGGGCCTCGTCACGCAGCCTTTGCAGATAGTAGAGGGCGGGTGACTTCTGCGGCAGCATGAAGGGCGGCTTGCCGGGCATGAAGAACCGCTCGCGCCCGGCATCGCGGTCGGGCCCCTTGGCCACGCCGACCACGGCCACATCGTCGATTTCCAGTTCTTCCATTACGCGCACGGCCTCGGCCAGCTGGCCCGCGCCGCCGTCGATCAGGATCAGGTCGGGCCGCTCGGGGGCCTGACCGGCCTCCTCGTCCTTGACCAGACGGGCAAAGCGCCGGCCCAGCACCTCGCGCATCATGCCGTAGTCGTCGCCGGGGCTGAGCTCCTCGCTGCGGATGTTGAACTTGCGGTACTGATTCTTTCGGTAGCCCTCGGGGCCGGCCACGATCATGCCGCCGACCGCGTTGGAGCCCGAGATGTGGGCGTTGTCATAGACCTCGATCCGCTCGGGCCGGGCCTCGAGGCCAAAGGCCTCGGTGACCTCGTCCAGGATCTTGCCCTGTGCCGAGGTCTCGGCCAGCCGCCGACCCAGCGCCTCGCGCGCATTGGTGGTCGCATGCTCGACCAGGGTCAGCTTGTCGCCGCGCTTCGGGATGGCGATCTCGACCTTGTGTCCGACCTTGAGACTGAAGGCCTCTTGCAGCAGTTCCAGCTCCAGCGGGCGCTGATTGGTCAGGATCAGGCGCGGGACCGGCTTGTCCTCATAGAATTGCGCCAGAAACGCCGACAGGATCTCGGTATCGCTGTCGCTGGCGTCGATGCGCGGGAAATAGGCCCGCCCGCCCCAGTTCTGGCCCGCGCGATAGAAGAACACCTGCACACAGGCCTGACCGGCATCAGTGTGGAGCGCAAAGACGTCGGCCTCGGACACCCCGCCCGCCAGTCGCGAATATTCCATCGAGATGGCCGACAAGGCCCGGATGCGGTCGCGCAGCCGCGCCGCCCGCTCATAGTCCATGGCCTCGGATGCCGCCTGCATGTCGCGCGACAGCCGCCCGACCACGGCATCCGACTTGCCGTTCAAAAAGGCCGCCGCCTCGCCCACCAGCCGGTTGTAGTCCTCCAGAGAGATCAGGCCGGTGCACGGCGCCGAACAGCGCTTGATCTGGTGCAGCATGCAGGGCCGGGTGCGCCCCTCATAGACGCTGTCCGAACACGACCGCAGCAGGAAGGCCTTCTGCAGCGTCGTCAGGGTCCGGTTCACCGCCCAGGTCGAGGCGAACGGCCCGTAATAGTCGCCCTTGATCGTCCGCCCGCCCCGGTGCTTGCGGATCTGGGGCGCCGGGTGATCCCGCCGGATCATCAGCTGGGAGAAGCTCTTGTCGTCGCGCAGCAGCACATTGTAGCGCGGCTTCAGCGACTTGATGTAGGTCGCCTCCAGCAACAGGGCCTCGGTCTCCGACGCCGTCAGCACCAGCTCCATCGACCGGGTCTGGTTGACCATCAGGGCCGTGCGCTGGCTGTGCACCCGCCCTTGCGCATACTGCAGGACCCGCTTCTTCAGCGACTTGGCCTTGCCGACGTACAGGCACGACCCGTCCTCGCCATACATGCGATAGACGCCCGGCTTGTCGGGCGCACGCCGGGCCTCGTCACGGATCAGATCCGCGCCGACCAGAGGCGGCTTTTCCGTTGGGGAATCAGGGGGCAGGGCAGGCATCCGCCCCAATATAGGGTCACCCGCGCCGGACCAGAACCACGCCGCCGATCACCATCAGTATACCGGCCACCCGCATCAGGTTCATCGGCTGTTTCGGCACGCCCATGGCCCCGAAATGGTCGAGCACAAGGCTGATGATCAGCTGCCCGGTCACCATCAGGGTTATGGTCACTGCCACCCCCAGCCGCGGCACGGCCCAGGCCGCCGCCACCACAAAGATGGAGCCGTAAAGCCCGCCAATCCATACCCACCAGGGCAGCGACCGCGTCGCCGCCATATCCGGCCGGCTCTGCAGCATCAGCGCCAGCATCCCCAGCGCCACTGTGCCGACCGCAAACGAGACAAAGGCCGCATTGACCGGCGAGGCCACGGCCTCGGCCAGCCGCGCATTGGTCGGCGCCTGAAGGGCAGTGGCCCCTCCCGCCAGAACGACAGCCAGCATGGCAAGCAGTGCAGGGTTCATCCGCGCTGGCTAGCACCGGGCGAAGGGAATGGGAACGGCCGGGGTGACCAGGAGCCTAATGGCTCCTCAGATGCAGCTCGCCATCATACCATCGGGCGCTGATCCACGCGTCGCTGCCACCGCCCTTCCGGGGGCCGGTTATGCCCAGGTTGTCAGCCTCGGCCGTGCAGAGAAAGGTCACTCCTCCGATCACCCAGATCGGCGCCAGCGCCTCATTTATTCTGGCCAGATCGGCATCAGAAGCTGGCCCTGTCGCGCCGGAATAGGAGACGAGGCGCACCCGGTCCCACTCCGTTTCAATCCGGTAGCGAACCTGCCGCCCACGGCAGTCCCAGGTCGCCTCAATGGCCCCGGAGTTCGGCTGGCGATACTCGATAATGGGGGGCGGGGGATCCTGAATCAGCGCCGCAAATAACTCGATCATGACATCCCTCCCCAGTGCTGAGCATCAAGGAAAGCATCGCTGCGCCTGCGCAACAAGCTTGACGGGAGAGGATTGAAGTCGCCGATGGGCAGGGTTGTCAGCCCGCGGAGCATTCACCTTACCACCTTGGATCGGCCGGCCCCCCGTCCAGATATTCCCTCAGCCGCGCGCGGCTGCCCCGGCTGAGGGCGTCGGGCAGGGCGTCGGGGGCAAACCAGCCGGTCTCGGCGATCTCGCCGTGCTGGCTGGCGGGGCCGGTCGTGAAGTCGCGGACCAGATAGACGGCCACGTGGTCGCCCCGGAAATGGGCCTCGTTCGAATGGATCGACAGCAGGGTGGCGGGCCCGGTCAGGATCAGTCCGATCTCCTCGCGCATCTCGCGTGCCAGGGCCTCGTGCAGGCTCTCGCCGCGATCCACCCCGCCGCCGGGCAGCCACCAGTCGGGCAGATAGGTGTGGCGGACCAGCAGGATGCGGCCCTCGCCATCGACCGCCAGCCCGCGCACGCCCAGCGTCATGCCGCGCGTCATACGGGCGAGAGTATGAAAGGCCGGGCGGGTGAACGGCTCGATGCGTTCGCGCCAGTTGCGGGGCGGGGAGGGGGCCATGCGGCTTGATGGCCCGGCCTGCGCCCCTTGAACAGAGGCCGGGCGCGCTTTAAGGCCAGAACCAGATTTCCGACGGGAGAATTCCATGACCGCGCTCTTCATCATCTTCGGCTTTGTCATCGTTCTGGGCGCGCTGAACGTGTTCGAGTTCGGCCGGATTGACTGAACCCCCCACGGACCCGTCTGACATGTCCGGGGCGGTGCTCGTCACCGGCGGCGCCAAACGCATCGGGCGCGCCATTGTGCTGGCTCTCGCCGGCGCAGGCCATGACGTGGCCATCCACTGCCGAGCCTCGAAAGACGCCGCCGAAGCCCTGGCCGGTGAAGTCCGCGCGCTCGGCCGCCGCGCCGTCGTGGTCGTCGCGGACCTGTCGCACGAGGATCAGGTCCGCCGTCTGGTGCCCGAAGCCAGCGCGGCACTGGGCCCCCTGACCGGCCTTGTGAACAATGCCTCGGCCTTTGAGGATGACCGCGTCGGTGACCTGTCGCGCGCCCTGTGGGACACGCATATGGAGACCAATCTGCGCGCGCCCGTGGTGCTGGCCGAGGCGCTGGCCGGTCAGGTGCCGGAGGGCGGCGGCTGGATCGTCAACCTGCTGGACCAGCGGGTAAAGAAGCCCGATCCCCGGTTCTTCTCCTATGCCCTGTCGCGGGCGGGCCTGTGGTGGGCGACCCGCACCCTGGCCCAGGCGCTGGCGCCGCGCGTGCGGGTCAATGGCGTGGGCCCCGGCCCGACGCTGGCCTCGGTGCACCAGAGCGAGGCCGACTTTCAGGCTGAGGTCGAGGGCACGCCGCTCAAGCGCGCCAACCGCCCCGAAGAGATCGCCGACGCCGTCCTGTGGCTGGCCCGGGCGCCCGGCGTGACCGGCCAGATGATCGCCGTCGACTCGGGCCAGCATCTGGCCTGGCGCACCCCCGATATCGAAGAGGACTGATCCATGTCTGACGGCCTGCGCCACGAGGGGCTGACGGTGTTCGTGCGCGACCTTCTGGTCGAGGCGGGTATCGGCGTGCACGCCCATGAGCAGGGCCGGCTGCAGACCCTGGTGATCAATGTGGCCCTGGAACTGGCGCCGGGCCCGGTCGAGGCGCTGGGCGATACGCTGAACTATGAGGATGTCGCCCGCCTGTCGCGCGAGCTGGTGGCCGAGGGTCACGTCGGTCTGGTCGAGACCTTTGCCCAGCGGCTGGGCCAGCGGCTGATGGCCGATCCGGTCGTGCAGGGCGTGACGGTGCGCATCGGCAAGCCCGGCTGTCTGGCCGATGCGGCCGAGGCGGGCTGCGAGATCACCCTGTCGCGCGGCTGACAGTGGTTGCGCAGGGGCGCTTGCCCCGGCATTGTCGCCCCGAAGTGTGAGGAGCCCGATGGCCGAACCCGGCGATCCCGACCTGTTCAAGGACAAGCCCGCCCCCCGGCCCGAGGCCGACCCGGACGCCGAGGTCGGCTTTTGCTCGCCGGACGCCCTCGCCGGTCGTCCGCGCAAGGTGGAGCCAGAGCCTGAGTCTGAGCCAGAACCCGAGCCTGAGGCCGGGTCCGCGCCCGATCAGGCACCCGGGTCTGAGCCCGGTGCCGACCCCGATCCTGTTGACGACCCGATGAATGCGCCGCTGGTCGCGCCCCTGGCGTCGGCCGCATCGGCTGCGCCACCCCGCCGTCACGAACCCGTCGACGACCTGCCCGAGCCCGAAGGCATGATGGGCCTCTACACCGTCTATGCCTTGATACTGTTCGCCATTCCGACGTTCGGCGTCTCGGCGGTCATCGGCCTGCTGGCGGTCATGATGCGGGATGTGCCGACCCATGCGGTGGCCGCCAGCCACCACGTCTTCCAGGTTCGCACCCTGTGGACCGCAGCCGTGGTGGCGGTGCTGGGGGTCATCCTGATCGTCGTCAATGCCGGGGTGTTCGTGCTGTTCCTGCTGGTGCTGTGGGTCCTGATGCGCGGCGCCTGGGGCAGCTGGCTGCTCAAGTCGCGGCGGGCCATCCCCAATCCACGCTCCTGGTGGATCTGAGCGCAGGGTGCGAGGCTTGAAAGCCTGAGCGCCGCGTCCCAGATAGGGGTCTGAGGGATCCGCCGCTTTCGGGGGTCCGCACCCAGGGTCGCTTCCAGGAGGGCCGGATGACCACGCGTACAGTCCTGTTTGACAGCCCGTTCCTGCTGGGCTTTGACCATACCCGCAGTCTGATCGACCGGGCCGCGCGGGCGGCCTCCGAGGCCTATCCCCCCTATAATGTCGAACAGCGCGGCGAGGCCGCAGTCCGCATCACCCTGGCCGTGGCCGGGTTTTCCCCGGACGACCTTTCGATCACGCTCGAGGGCCGCCAGCTGACCATTTCCGGCAAACGCGAAGGTGCCGACAAGGGCGACGGGGGCAACGCCTATCTGCATCGCGGCATCGCGGCGCGCGGCTTTCTGCGGACCTTTGTGCTGGCCGATGGGCTCGAGGTCGAGGAGGCCTCCCTCGAACACGGCCTGCTGCACGTCGATCTTCTGCGGCCCGAACAGGTGGCCCAGACCCGCCGTATTCCGATCACGACCCGCTGATAGGCTGGTCTCGCCTCCGATCCTTCCGGAGCCACTTTCCCGGGTCACGCGTTGACCCTTCATACCCGCGTTTCAGGAGCCCTCTTCAGGTGATGACGACCGACGACATGACGGACAAGGCCTTTGCCGATCTGGGTGCGCCCGATCTGGTCTATGTGCGTGAGGTGGCCGCGTCCGAAATCATGGACGAGGTGGCCGGCGCGACCGATCCGGATCAGCCGCCCATCCGGCTGGACCCGCGCCAGACCCTTTATGCGGTGCACAGCGCCGACGGCGAGCGACTGGCCGTCATGGCCGACCGCGAAAGCGCCTTTGCCGCCGCCGTGGCCCACGAGCTGGAGCCGGTCTCGGTTCACTAGGCCCGCCGGCAAGCCTCAGGCCGCAGTCGACTCGATCTGACGGACCAGCAGGGCCTGCAGGGTGTCGCGGCTGTCCGCCTGGCGCAGGCGCTGTTGCAGGTCCGGCGACCGCAGCGCGCGCGACGCCGCTGCCAGCGCCCGCAGATGTCCTGCACCATCACTGGGCGGCGCAAACAGGCCGAACAGGATGTCGACCGGCCGGTCATCCACCGCGTCAAAGGCGATGGGGGTCTCCAGCCGTACCAGCACGGCGAACACCTGTTCAACGTCCCGGTGCCGCGCGTGGGGAAGGGCCACGCCCGAACCGACCCCGGTCGAGCCGAGGGCTTCCCGCTCCATCAAGGCATCCATAAGCGGAGCGGCATCCGCATGGCCCAGCACATGGGCCGCCGCATCCGCCACGGCCTGCAGGGCCTGACGCTTGGACGAGACGCTTCCGCGCAGGACGATGCCGTCCCTCGCGACCAGATCTCCGATTTCCATACTCATCCCCGAAACTACGCAACTGTGGGCCAGAGGGCAGGCACCCTCTGGGCCCGACTTGCGGCCCCTTAAAGGCCTTATACCGTTGAACCGTTTACCGAACCGTGTCCGTTCTGTGAACTCGTGCGGCGAGGGTCCACCCAACCGATGTTTCCATCAGGTCTGCGATAGACCACGGCCACCCCGCCGTGAGCGGCATTCTTGAACACGACGACGGGGTAACCGGTCATGTCCAGCTCCAGCACGGCCTGACCGACGGTCAGGGTGCGCAGTTCGGACTCGGTTTCGGCGATCACCAGCCCTGCCGGGGCCTCGCCGTCCGGCTTGCCGACATCTCCGAATGAATCATCGTCGGCGTCATCGAGATTGCGAAAAACGGTCATGCGCGCCACTTCGGCGGCGGCCATTTCCTGCTTTTCGGGCGACAGGCCCTTGGGGCCCGCGTGATGATCCTTCAGCCGCCGCTTGTAGCGCCGGACGCGCTTCTCCAGCTTGTCGAGTGAATCGGAGAAGGCGCCGTGGGCATCACTGCCGTGTCCGGTGGTGACCAGACTCTGGCCCGATGCCAGCCGGACCCAGCAGTCCACCTTGAACCCCGGCCCGTCCTTGGACACCACTACCTCGGCATCCTGTCCGCCGCGTTCAAAGTATTTGCCGACCCCCTCATTGAGTTCCTGAGAGATGCGCGAGCCTAACGCTTCGCCGACATCCACGTGCTTACCGCTGACTTGGACTTGCATAAGACACAGAACGCGACCGAAGCCGTTCGGTGTCAACGGACTTCACATTTTTGTGGTCGCCGAAGCCGGCGCGGTTAACCCGCCTTCAGACGCCGCTTGCGTTCGACAGATGACGGAATTCGCAGGGCTTCGCGATATTTCGCCACGGTGCGCCGGGCGATATCGATGCCCGCCTGATTCAGCAATTCGACGATCCGGTCGTCGGACAGGACGTCGCCGTCGCGCGCCTCATGATCGATCATCGACTTGATCCGGTGGCGGACAGCTTCGGCCGAGTGGCTGGACTGGCCGTCAACCGACTGGATGGCCGAGGTGAAGAAGAATTTCAGCTCGAACACACCGCGCGGCGTGGCCATGTATTTGTTCGAGGTGACGCGGCTGACGGTCGACTCATGCATGCCGATCGCATCGGCCACGGTCTTGAGGTTCAGCGGCCGCAGGAATTCGACGCCGAAGGCGAAAAAGGCGTCCTGCTGGCGGATGATCTCGGACGACACCTTCAGGATGGTCCGGGCCCGCTGGTCCAGCGATTTGACCAGCCAGTTGGCCTGGGCGGCACAGTCCGCGACGAAGGTCTTGTCCGTGTCCGAGCGGGCGCCCGCCGACACCACCCCGTGATAGCGCTTGTCGACCAGCAACCGGGGCAGGGTGTCGGCGTTCAGCTCGACCCGCCATCCGCCGGCCGGATCGGGGCGCACCAGCACATCGGGGATCACCGTCTGGGCCGGCTCGCCGCCAAAACCTGCGCCCGGGCGGGGCGTCAGGGCCTTCAGCTCGGCGATCATCTCCGACAGATCCTCGGCATCGACGCCGCAGGCGCTGCGCAGCGCCGACAGATTGTGCCGCGCCAGCAGTTCCAGATTGTCCAGCAGGGCCGCCATGGCCGGATCGAAGCGGTTCCGCTCGATCAGCTGCAGCTTCAGGCATTCGGGCACCGAGCGCGCCATGATGCCCGTCGGCTCGAACCCATGACAGACCGCCAGCACCGCCTCGACCCGGTCGATGCCACAGCCCAGCCGATCCGCCACCTCGGCCAGATCACCGCGCAGGTATCCATGGTCATCGACCATTTCGATCAGGGCCAGGCCGATCGCCCGGTCGGCGGCGTTCAGCGGCGTCCCCGACAACTGCGCTTGCAGATGCTCCCACAGGGTCAGCTCGCGGGTGTCGGCGCGCTCCATGCCCTCGCCCTCGGGGGCAGGGCCACCCTTGCCGGTCCGCGACCAGTCCGACAGCCCGGGCTGGGCCTCGTCGGCACCGCCGCCCGCGCCCTCGGTCGCCCGCTCGCCCGGGCTGGCGTCATAGACATCGTCCGCGCGCGTATCCATGGCCTGCTCGGCCGCGTCAGGGCGCGCGTCGTCAAAGCTCAGTTCCGCATGGGGGTCGGATGCCGCCTCGGCGGGGGTGTCGCTCGCGGACTCGCCGGGGCCGTCGCCCTCTTCATCCCGTTTCAGCAGGGGATTGCGTTCCAGCTCGGCCTCGACAAAGGCCTCCAGCTCCTGGTTCGACAGTTGCAACAGCTTGATGGCCTGCTGCAGCTGGGGCGTGATGACCAGCCCCTGACCCTGCCTGACCTCCAGTCTCTGTCCCAGCACCGCAACCGTCTCCGCCGAACACCGTCACGGGACACTGGCCCGAAACTTGCTGGCACAGACTGACGCGAAGCGGTTAACGGGGGTTGAAGTGCGCGGACGCGAGTTGCTGTCTCTCTGGGCGTGCTTTATCACCCTGTTACTCGCTGCTTGCGAGCCAGCGCCCTATCAGGACGAGCAAGTGGCTGAGGCGAGCACCGGCACAGTCTTCGACCTCACTCCGGCGGAGATGATGTCACTTGAGCAAAAGGCGCTCGCCGGCGATGCGCACGCCGCCTTTCGCCTCTCCAATTTTTACACCCTCGCAGGTGGTGAAGGCGACCCGAACATCGACGAGCCTCATGACAAGGAGCAGGCTATTCGGTGGCTTCGGCTTGCTGACTCGCTTGGCCATCCAACTGCCAGGCACAATCTGGAATTCCTGTTGGCGGACGAAGCCTGCGCCAGCACAGAAGGCATGCCGGACACCTCAGTAGAGCGCAAGGCAGCCCACCGAATGAAAAAGGCGACACAAGGGGTAGCTTGTGACGGGGCCTGGTTACGAGAAATCGAGCCCGACTAAGACTCTCATCCGTATCCACGGGCTTGACCCGAGGAATGGTCCGGCTAGGCCGTCTCTGAGCCCCTCTCCGTTGGGAGAGGGGTTGGGGTGAGGGGCTCTCCCTGTCCTTCGGCGAGAGCCGTCGCACCGGCATTGCTACGGCCTTCGCCGACCCGGGCCGCCGGCCCTCATCCGGCGCTCACGCGCCACCTTCTCCCATCGGGAGAAGGGACACATTGTCAGTCGGTGCCTCCACCATAGGCACCGGCCCCGCTGTGTTCGCCGTGCCCTCGTTGTGCCCGCTGTGATGAACCTCTCTTTGCCCGAGGTCCCCATCATTCCCGGACGTGATCCGGGGATCGGTCCGGGTGGCGGTCAGCCCGCCGCCTCACCCATACATATCGCCCAGATAGACCCGGCGGACGTCGGGGTTGGCGACGATTTCGGCGGCTGTCCCCTCGAACAGCACCTCGCCGGCCGAGATGATCGCGGCGCGGTCGATGATATCCAGCGTCTCGCGGACATTGTGGTCGGTGATCAGCACGCCGATACCGCGCTCGGCCAGATAGCGGATCACCTGGCGGATATCGGCGATGGCCAGCGGGTCGATGCCGGCGAAGGGCTCATCCAGCAGCATGAAGGCGGGGTCGCCCGCCAGCGCCCGGGCGATCTCGACCCGGCGCCGCTCGCCGCCCGACAGGGCCGCCGCGGGGGCATCCTTCAAATGGCTGACGCTCAGCTCTTCCAGCAGGCGGTCGGTTTCCTCGCGGATCGCGGTCTTGCCGGTGTTGTGCAGCTCGACCACGGCGCGGACGTTCTCCTCGACCGTCATGCCGCGAAAGATCGAGGCCTCCTGCGCGAGATAGCCCAGACCCATGCGCGCGCGCTGGTACATGGGCTGGCCGGTGATGTCCTCGCCGTCGATGGTGATGGCGCCGGAATCGGCCGGGATCAGGCCGGTGATCATGTAGAAACAGGTGGTCTTGCCGGCCCCGTTCGGCCCCAGCAGGCCCGCGACCTCGCCGCGCTGCACCGTCAGGGACACATCGCGCACCACCTGACGTTTGCCGAATGACCGCGCCAGATTGCGGGCCTTCAGCCCCCTGTCCGGCGCGGGCGCCTCGGGCGCAGCGACCTTCGCGGCCGCCTTGGGCCGTTCATCCAGATTGAGCGCGGAAAGCTCCTTGCGCGCCACCGGGGATCAGTTGCCCTGGGCCGAAGTGCCGTTGGGGTAGAAGACCCCCTGCACCCGGTTGCCGGCCGGGGTGGGGGCACCCTCCATCCGGGCGCTTTCGGTGCGGACGTTGTAGACCAGCCGGCTGCCGGTCATGACGTTGCGGCCCTGGGTCACGATGACATTGCCGGTCAGCACGACCTCATCGGACTGCAGTTTATAGACGGCCCGGTCGCCGCGCAGCGTCTGGGTGGGGGTAACGAAGAACACCTCGCCCGACGCCTCGACCCGCGACAGGTCGGAATTGTCATTGGTGAAGGCCTCGATCCGTTCGGCGCGCAGCCGGTTGTCGCCCTGCAGAATCTCCGCCTCGCCTTCGAGGGCAAAGCCGTTGGGCGTGTAGCTGAAGACGATGCCCGTATACATGACCGGATCGTCGGACGGGTCCTGCGACACGCCGGTGCCGGGCAGGGTCAGGCTGAGCGCCAGGGCGACCGCTGCGGTCAGGGACAGCTTGCTGGAACGGGTCATGGCCGACCTTATCTCCCGGAGGACGCGGGGTTGATGGTGCCGCGAACCTTGTTCTCGACCGTGCCGCGAAACTCGACGGTCTCGCCCTGGTCGCGGATGACATAGGACGTCGCGGCCATGGTGCCAAGCGGTCCGGTGCCCTGCACACCCTTGTCGCCGGTTACAACGCCGGTGCGGGTGTCGACCACGGCCTCCGGCGTCGTCAGGACAAAGCCTGATCCACCATCGGAAATACGCACGTTCGGGCCAATGATCACCCGGCGCGAGGCCTCGTCATAGGTGCCGCCATCCGCCGTCATTTCGGTGACCTTGGCTCCGCCCAGATTGAGCCGTAGCACCGGCCCGACGAGGCGCAGATGGCCGGTCTCGGGCACCCGCACCACGCCCTTGGCGCCGATCACGAACGAGCGGCCCTGATCGTCCTGTCCGTAATAGAGGGCATTATCCAGCGCCACGTCGCTGCGCTGCTCGGCCCGGCGTTCGGCGTCCGAAATGGCCGAGCGCAGCACGATCCAGGCGACCGTCCCCCCGGCCAGCAGCAGGATCAGGATCGGCAGCACCCGCCGGAACAGCATCACCCGCCGCGAATGCGCGCGCCAGTGCCGGGCCTTCTCGGCCGTCGGCGACGTCGGATCCACGGGCGGGGGCGTGTCGGTCATCAGCTGTGGGCGAAGATGTCGGTGTCTTCCCAGCCGTCCAGGTCCAGCCGGGCCCGCACGGGCAGGAAGTCGAACAGTTGCGCCGCCAGACCCGTCCGCCCCTCGCGCACCAGCATGGCGTCCAGCCGCTCGCGCACCTGATGCAGGTACAGCACATCCGAGGCCGCATAGTCCTGTTGCGCCTGGCTGAGCGTCTCCGCCCCCCAGTCCGAGCTCTGCTGCGCCTTCGACAGGTCCACGCCCGCCAGCTCGCGCACCACATCCTTCAGACCGTGCCGGTCGGTATAGGTGCGCGCCAGCTTGGAGGCGATCTTGGTGCAGTACACAGGCCGCGTCTCGACCCCCAGCCACAGCTGGAACATGGCGATGTCGAACCGGCCAAAGTGAAAGATCTTGAGCACCTGAGGGTCCGTCAGCAGCCGCTTCAGGTTCGGACAGTCATAGGCGTCGCGGTCCAGCTGGACCAGATGGGCGTCCCCGTCCCCGGCCGACAGCTGCACCACGCACAGCGGATCGCGGCGATAGCGCAGGCCCATCGTCTCGGAATCGACCGCCACCACGGCGCCGAGGTCCAGACCATCGGGCAGATCGCCCCTGTGCAGATGTACTGTCATGCGTCCCGCTCGTTGACTTGCGAATGGACCATAAACGAACGGCGCCGCATCGTCAGGATGCAGCGCCGTTTCGAAGAACTGGTGCCCAGGAGAGGACTCGAACCTCCACGACCTTTCGATCACTGGCACCTGAAGCCAGCGCGTCTACCAATTCCGCCACCTGGGCTCTCGGGCCGACGCATCAGCGACACATCGTCCGGGAAGGCGCGGACCCATAAGGCAGGCTCCGGGTCCGGTCAACGGTCCTGTGACGAAAATACTGAGGCCCCGCGATCAATCCCGCGGCGCCACGATCTCCAGCCCGATCCCGGCGGGCGCTTCGGGCGCGCGCACCCCCGCATCCAGCCGTGCATCCAGCCCCACATCCTTCAGCGCTCGCTCCATCAGGCCCGGCAGCTGCGCCTCGCCCTGCGGCATCCGCACATCAAGGTAGAAGCCCGCCTCCTCGCTGTCCGACCAGCGCGCCAGCGCCAGCCACGCCGCCTTGACCGACGGATCAGCGGCAAATTCCCGCTTCAGCCCCTCGACCAGCCCCTCGGGCGTCTCCTTCGGCATGGCCAGATGGGTCGGCCAGCGCGCGTCCGGCGGCGGCAGGGGGGCGCCCACCATGGCCGACAGCGCCGCCGGCGGCCACGACACCCCATAGGGCTGGCCGGGGTTCAGGATCGCCGGATTGACCCGGATCACCTCCAGCAGGGCCCGCCCGTCAAAGGCCTCGGCCGCCGCATCCTCGCCGAACACCGCCAGCGCCCGCTCCTTGGCCGTAAAGATCGCCGTCGCCGGCCGTCCGTCCCGCGGCGTCACGGTGCGCAGACGCAGGGTGTCCCGCGCCGCATCCTCCTCGGCCACCACGGCCCACAGCTTCGAGGTCGGCACCGCCGCCTCAAAGGCCGCGCGCTCGTCCGCCCCGCCCGAACTGGCCGCCATCAGCAGCACTTCAAGGTCGTTCAGCGGGGAAAAGGCGGGCGCGGCAGGGTCAGTCATAAGGGGTCAGGTCCCGACGAATACAGATACGGCCCGTGACCTAACCCGCCCGCCCGCGAATGGCGAGAGGCCGAGGGCACGGGCAGGGGCCCCCGCTACCGCCTCAGTCCTCCGCCAGCCGTGCCGCCCGCCGCGCCGAATGCTCCTGCGGCAGCGGCAGGCCCGCCCCGGTCAATGCCGCCTCCAGCGCCTCTACCCGCCGCTCCAGCGCCTCGCGCCGGAAATGCACCCGCCGCAGCCAGTCACCCTGTGCCTTCCAGTCCCGCCAATAGGCCTTCTTGATCGCATGGTCCGGCTGACCCTCCCCGGCGTCGGGGTCCATCCGGAACCGCTCGGACTTCGTCTCCGCATCCATCGTCAGAATGGCGTGGATCAGGCCGAGAGGCGCCGTCTCCGGCGTCAGCGCCGCCCCCCGGCCACCGCCATTCGCCCCGCCACCGCCCGCAGCCTCAGTCTCCGCCTCCCGCGCCGCCAGCCGCTGATAGGTCTCGGCCAGCGCCCCCAGCGCCCGCGCCTCGGCCCACAGCCGCCCGCGCATGGCCCGCCCCGACGCCAGCGTCGCCATCCGCGCCAGCGCCGCCGGGTCTTCCGCCCCGTCCTCCAGCGTCCCGTCGTCCGCCGGCATGGGCAGGCCGGCAAACAGCCGTGCCGCCACCGCCTCGGGGCTGTTTCGCCGCGCCTCCTCCAGCTCGGCCTCGCGCGCCGTGGCCATGGCGATGGCCTGACTGTCGCCCCAGTCGCGCTTGGTCGCCCCGTGCTGGGTGATGCGCCGCCGCAGGGCGTGCTCCGACACCCGCCACTTGCTGGCCAGATAAGGCGCTGTCGCCCCCTCCCGATACTCCTTCACGATCAGCAGCCAGGTCTCGGTCGACAGCCGATAATGCGCCGGCCGGTCCGCCTTCGGCGGATCCGGCACAGGCACAGCCGGGGGCAGGGTCATATCCATGAGGGGCAGGATAGGGGGCGCCTGCGTCAGGATCGGACGTGGGGGTGGTTGCGCGTGATCAGTCGCTGGCGCTTATTGTTGAGCGGCTTGTGACAAATCTTCACGCAAGGATGGAAATGGTAACGTCGCTTTCTGATTTGCTGGGATTGTTCAGGCATCACGGCGCCTATCGCATCTACGCCAAGATGCTGTCGCCAAACGATAACTCAAAAAACCAGATCTACCTTGGAGGGGGCTTCGCCGCCCTCAATATTATCCCGCACGGCGACATTTATATAGACTCAGCTTCTCGGGCCGGCAGCAAGCGGGACCGTCCAAAAGCGCGGGTGAAATTCTTCTGGGTGGACGGCGGAGGCAAATACGAGGCGCCTGATGTCAACCTGATCCTCTATCCCGACTACCCGGAAGTGCGGATGTCAGGCTTCCTTCGTGGCTGCGAGTCTGCCCCGTCGAATCTGATGACACGCAGAGACGCTGGGCGTGTTCTGGTTCTTGGTGTCACTCGCGAGGGGCATGTGTTGGGCTGGGCCGGGTCGGTGGATACCCCCGTGGCTGCTGAAATTCGGGGCCGTAGCTGGCCGAGCGTAGGGGTTTTCCTTGAGCTTCCGATCGGGCCAGCCGGACAGAGCGACCCTCGAAGTGAGTTGATTAGCCGACTTCAGGATGTGCACAGAGGGCAATGGATTCAGTCCCAGAAGCTGAACGGTATGGGCGTGAAGCTGCCATATGCGGCACGAAATGGGGGTGGCTATACGTTGGAAGCCGAATTGGGCATTCGACCCAACGGCTATTCCGAGCCCGATTTCTTGGGTTGGGAGGTTAAGCAGTATGGCGTTGGTGACTTCATCCGATATGCCCCAAAGTCCGCCGTAACCCTGTTCACGCCCGAACCCACGGGGGGGCTGTACAAGTCAGAAGGGCCTGGGTGGTTCGTCGAACGCTACGGCTACCCTGACAAAAGCGGGAAACCTGATCGCATGAATTTTGGCGGCGTGTACGCCGTTGGAAAGTTGGCGCACCCCGACACCCGTCTTCGCATGACCATTCGCGGTTTTGACGCTGCTACCGGCAAGATCGAAGACATTGAGGGGGGCTTGGCCTTGATCGAAAATGACGAGGAAGAAGCTGCTGCGATCTGGTCTTTCGAAGGCCTTATGGCTCACTGGAACAGGAAGCACGCTCAAGCGGCCTATGTGCCGTCTTTGTATAGAAGCCCTCCGCCGGAGTATGCCTACGGAGCTAAAATCCTGCTTTGCGAGGAGACTGATTTCATCAGGTTCTTGAGGTCATTCGCATCTGGCAAGGTATACTATGATCCCGCGATAAAAATCGCGCCGGACCCCGCTGGTAGACTGAAGCTGCACAGAAGGAGCCAGTTCAGGGTTCTCCATTCGAACCTCACTGCGCTCTACGGTCGTTCGGCTATCGAAAACCTGGAACAGGTAGGGGCGAACCAAGCCCACTAGTCAGGGCCATGGGCACCAGAGATGACGATCTCGCGCGGAGCGTTCTCAAGCCAGGCCCGGAGCTTCTTAATCACCTCATCCAAGGGCAGGCGGCCCGTACCCTTTAACGCGCATTCCCAAACCGTAGCCACCCGCCACCCCGCCGCCTCCAGCTCCGCTACGGCCCGTGCATCAACCTCCCGATTCCGCCCGATCTTTTCCCGCCAGAACTCCGGACGGGTGTTCGGCCATTTGAACAGGTGACATCCGTGGCCGTGCCAGAAGCAGCCGTGCACAAAGATCACCGCCCGGTACTTCGGAAAGCACAGGTCCGGATTGCCGGGGAGGTCCTTGCAGTGGATCCGGTAGCGGAAGCCGCGCGCATGCAGCGCCTTGCGGATCAGCAACTCGGGCTTGGTGTTCTTGCCCCGGATGCCCGCCATCATCCGGCTGCGCGTCGCCGGGTCGACGACATCCGCCATCAGGCCGCGAGGCGTTTCTTGAGGGCCTTGAACAGACTGGGCTTCATATGTTCGGCAATCGCTGTCACCGCTGGCACCACGACCGAATTGCCGAACTGCCGATAGGCCTGGGTGTCCGATACCGGGATGATGAAGTCATTGCCCTGGGGCGCGTCAAAGCCCATCAGCCGGGCGCACTCGCGCGGGGTCAGACGACGCGGGGGCTTGCCGTCCTCCTGCGCCACCAGGATTTCCGACCCGTCCTTGTAGTATCGCGCCGAAAGGGTCCGGGCGACATCGTCCGGACCGACCAGGCCAAAGCCAAACCCGTTGCCCGCCGCCCGGTGCTTTTCCTTGTACCGCTGCAGATAGTTCCACAGGTGCGGCGTCAGCGTGTATTTGTCCGATACCCGACCCGAATTCCCCACAGTGAACCGCTGGTCCGGCACTTCCGAGCCGTCGCCGGGGTGCAGGATGTCGCGCAGCTTCGGTGCAGCATCGGGGATCGGCAGGCTGTCGAATCGGAACCCTTGATCCTCGCGGAAGCCAACGATGAAAATCCGCTCGCGGTGCTGGGGGGTCCAGTGCCGCCCGTCGATGACCCGAAAGTCGATCGTATAGCCCAGCTCGTTGGTCAGCACGTCCTTGATGGTCTGAAACGTCTTGCCCTTGTCGTGGCCGACCAGGTTGCGAACATTCTCGAGCAGGAAAGCGGTCGGGCGGTGGTGAGCGATGATCCGCGCCACGTCGAAAAACAGCGTGCCCTGGGTCTTGTCCTCAAAGCCGTGAGCCCGGCCAAGCGCGTTCTTCTTGGATACCCCGGCGATCGAAAACGGCTGACACGGAAAGCCCGCCAGCAGCACGTCATGCGCCGGAATTTCGGTTACATCGACCTTGGTAATGTCGCCGTTGATCTCGTGATCGTCGTCGGGAAAGTTCGCCCGGTAGGTCTTCTGGCTGTACTTGTCCCACTCGGACGTGAAGACACACCGCCCCCCGATGGCCTCAAAGCCCCGGCGCAGCCCGCCGATCCCGGCAAACAGGTCGATGAAGGTGAAATCCGCCTCGGGTTTCGCCCCGCCACGTACCAATTTCAGGGCGGGTTGGCTGGCCTCAACAGGCTTGTCGATATAGCCCATCGCCACCGCCCTGTCGGCCACCGCACGACCCGCCTGCTCAACCATCCGGGCATACTCCGACACGGCAATCTCCCTGATTCCCATCCTGACAGATTGCCAGGTTCACTCCAGGAGAACAAGGAGAGAACATGAGATTCGCTCTACGTCCTCACGCGACCCAAGCGCCAGCCTAAAGGCCCAGGCAGTAACTCGGAGTAAGGTCCACGTCTTTCAGGGCGACCTCCACGTTTTGGTTTTTAGTCAGAGCCTCGTGGACAGCACGCATTTTATCGCCGCTTTCGAAGTCGGCGGTCCAAACCGGATGGGTCGCCAAGCGTTCGACAGCCTGCACAATTGCTGCCCATTGCTCTTCGGACGGTGCCTTCTCTATGAAGGCCAAGTCCTCAGACGTGGGCACAACCCTGTTTGTCACAATCTTTTTGATGAGCTTCGCGGCGTAAAGCAGTGCCCCTTGATAGGACATCCTTCGAGCGCGTTCTGTTTCGCTGGCTGAGGATGAGGCGTCCAAGTCTGCGTAGACCTTTTCGAAGAGCAGATTGAGGCACCGCACGATTGTCTGCCTCTCCCTTACACGGGCAGCCTGCATCAGGGCTCCTTTGTAAGGGTGCGAAGGCAGGGGCTTTGTGAACGCGAGTTCCTTCAGGGCTTTGTTTTGGAACGTGGTTTCCGTGATTTTCCATCGCACTGGAACGGCGCGGCCCCGCATCTCTACAATCTCTGTGATCAATAGGCCTGAATCATCCGCTATATCTTTCAGGACAGCCGCTTCGATTTCCTTCTTTGCAGATGCCCGTTGGGCAGCAGGAAGCCAGTTGACGAACCCCTCTTCGGAGACGTTGTCTTCGCCAACAATACCCTCGTAAATATCCAGCTTATCCGCATACTCGTCGGACAATTTCGAGGCAAGCTCAAACGGCGTAAGCGGGAGCTTCTTGATTTTAGATTGTATAGAATTAACTAATTTTGTTGCCTGTTCGCGTGATATATTTGTGTACACTTTGAATACGAGTTTGCTTTCTCCTTGCAGCCAACTTGCGATCGCCTTGTGTTGACCATCGAACATGGAAATTTTTACTAAGCCGTTCGACTGACCGGTTATCCTCGCGGCAGGTGCCTCATGAAGCGGATTTTTAGCTAAGTCGAATGCAATTGAGAATGCGTGATTTAACTTGATAAGTCGCGGCTGGACATCATCATCATTGAATATTGACTCAATGGGCAGCGACACGAAGCAGTACTCGAAACTCGACCCGCCGTGTGATGCCGAAAACAATGGCACGCTTTGGGTGCTGCCGTCAGGGAGGTGAAACTTGATAGTTCCCTTCGAGAGTTCGAGGCGTGAAGGCTTCGGCGATACGCCGAAGAATTCCAAGGCCTTTGTGTAGTCGATAGAGCCGCCAGCTGAGGTGTAGAACCGCTTGAATCTTAGCAGGTTGCGGACGTCCCTGCTCGAATGAGCCCTTTTGAACCGATTGCATTCGGTATGGCTCAAGTTCATATTGCTGAGGACCTCTGTTCCGCCCTCATCGACCGACGTATCGTGGTCGACTTCGATATCGTCGGACGCAACGTTGAGCTCGTGGTCGCAGAGCCAGCAAACGCCACCGCTTTTGAGGACGAGCGCTTCCTCGACGTCTTCCCTGTCAAGGGCATTCTGGTCCGCGATCGCTGCGCGAAGTTTGGCTGAAATTTTTATCGGCATACCGCGTTCCTCGTGTGGGCCTTCGCTTAGCCCGACAGGTTAGTTAAACCTAGCCCAAGCGTCGGTCATCTCAATCATCATCCATCTTCAGCGCCGCGATAAACGCTTCCTGCGGGATTTCGACCTTGCCGAACTGGCGCATGCGCTTCTTGCCGGCCTTTTGCTTTTCCAGCAGCTTCTTCTTGCGGGTGGCGTCGCCGCCGTAGCATTTCGAGGTCACGTCCTTGCGCAGGGCGCGGACGGTTTCGCGGGCGATGATCTTGCCGCCGATGGCGGCCTGGATCGGGATCTGGAACATGTGGGGCGGGATCAGCTCCTTCATCTTTTCCACCATGCCGCGGCCGCGGGTTTCGGCGCGGGCGCGGTGGACCAGCATGGACAGGGCATCGACCGGCTCGGCATTGACCAGAATGCTCATCTTGACCAGATCGCCGGGCTTGTAGTCGGTCAGCTCGTAATCGAAGCTGGCATAGCCCTTCGAGATCGACTTCAGCCGGTCGTAGAAGTCGAACACGACCTCGTTCAGCGGCAGCTCATAGACCACCAGGGCACGGGCGCCGACATAGGACAGTTCGACCTGCTGGCCGCGGCGGTCCTGACACAGTTTGATGACGCCGCCGAGGTATTCGTCGGGGGTCAGGATGGTGGCCTTGATCCACGGCTCACGGATCGTCTCGATCTGCATGACGTCGGGCAGGTCGGCCGGGTTGTGCAGGTCGATCTCGGTGCCGTCGCGCAGGCCGATCTTGTAGACCACCGAGGGGGCGGTCGCGATCAGGTCGAGGTTGAACTCGCGGCTGAGGCGCTCCTGGATGATCTCGAGGTGCAAGAGGCCCAGGAAGCCGCAGCGGAAGCCGAAGCCGAGGGCGGCACTGGATTCCATCTCATAGGTGAATGAGGCGTCGTTCAGGCGCAGGCGGGCGATGGCGGCGCGCAGGTCCTCGAAATCGGCGGCATCGACCGGGAACAGGCCGCAGAAGACCACCGACTGGACTTCCTTGAAGCCCTTCAGCGGGGTGTCGGTGGGGCGTTTTTCGTCGGTGATGGTGTCGCCGACAGCGGCGTGGGCGACCTCCTTGATCTGGGCGGTGATGAAGCCGACCTCGCCGGGGCCGAGGCTCTCGACCGGGGTGTTCCTGGGCAGGAAGACGCCGACGCGGTCGACCAGATGGGTCGAGCCGTTCTGCATGAATTTGACCCGCTGGCCGGCGCGCAGGTGGCCGTCGAACACCCGGACCAGCAGGATCACGCCGAGGTAGGGGTCGTACCAGGCGTCGACCAGCATGGCCTTGAGCGGGGCGTCGGGGTCGCCCTTCGGGGCCGGCAGGCGGGTGACGATGGCCTCCAGCACATCCTCGATGCCGAGGCCCGACTTGGCCGAACAGAGGACGGCGTCACTGGCGTCGATGCCGATCACATCCTCGATCTGTTCGCGGACCCGCTCGGGCTCGGCCGCGGGCAGGTCGACCTTGTTCAGGACCGGCACGATTTCGTGGTCGTTGTCGATGGCCTGATAGACGTTCGCGAGGGTCTGGGCCTCGACTCCCTGCGACGCATCGACCACCAGGATCGAGCCCTCGCAGGCAGCCAGCGAGCGGCTGACCTCATAGGCGAAGTCGACGTGGCCGGGCGTGTCCATCAGGTTCAGGACGTAATCCAGCCCGTCCTTCGCCTTGTAGTGCAGGCGCACGGTCTGGGCCTTGATGGTGATCCCGCGCTCCTGCTCGATCTCCATATTATCAAGCACCTGTTCCCGCATTTCCCGCGCGGTCAGGCCCCCGGTGAACTGGATCAACCGGTCGGAAAGCGTTGATTTTCCATGATCAATATGCGCAACGACGGAGAAGTTGCGGATGCGGTCGATCGGGGGTGTCGGAGGGGGCGTGCTCATGCTGCGGCGCGGTTAGCATGGGGCCGGGCCGACGCCAACTCGTGCGGGCGCGGGAGAGCCCGGCGAGAGGGGATTAAAGTGCTGTAATGGCCAAGGTCTCGTTTGAGAACGGGCCGGGAACAGGGTATAGGCGGCGTCCGGGTTCCGGCCTTTCCGACGCGGCTCTCACGCATCGGGACGACTGAGGATGGAGCCCTGTACAGGGGATATCGACGTGAGATCAATGCTGAAACCGGTGGTTGCTGCCTTTGCGGTCCTGGGGCTGGCGACGCTGGCGAGCTGTTCCGGTCACAGCGAGGACGAGAAGGCGGCGGTCGAGCCCGCGGCCGGTCAGACGGTGACCGTGGCGACGGTCCAGAGCGTCGATCTGGCGCGGACCCTGACGGTTTCGGGCACCGTTTCAGCCTGGGAAGAGGTGCCGGTCGGCGCCGAGACCGGTGGGCTGGTGGCCACGGCCGTTTATGTCGATGAAGGCAGTTATGTCCGGCAGGGTCAGGCGATGGTCAAGCTGAACGACGATGTACTGCGCGCCCAGCTGGCCCAGCAGGACGCCTCGGTGAAATCGGCAGAGGCTCTGGTCGCGCAACAGGATGCGGCGCTGGAGCGGGCGCGCGAACTGCGCGAGCGCGGCTATCTCAGCCAGGCCGGACTGGATACGGCCGAGGCCAACCAACGCACCGCCGCCGCCCAGCTCGATGCGGCACGGGCGGCGCGTTCGGAAACCGCGACGCGCCTTGCCCAGACCACTATCCGGGCCCCCGTCTCGGGCCGGGTGATCAGCCGCAATGTCACGCGGGGCCAGATCGTCCAGCCCGGCACGGAGCTGTTCCGGGTCGTCCGCGACGGCCGGCTGGAACTGGATGCCCAGGTGCCCGAGGCCGATCTCTCGCTGGTGCGCACCGGAATGACCGCTGTGGTCGCCTCGGACCAGAGCAGCGGTCCGACCGGTGGCCGGGTGCGGATCGTGACGCCCGAGGTTGACCCCCAGACCCGTCTGGGTGTGGCGCGCATCGCGCTCAACAGCGGCACCGAGCTGAGGTCCGGCATGTTCGCCCGGGCCGAGATCGCGCTGGGCCAGCTGCCGGCGCTCGTGGTGCCGTCCGAGGCGGTGATCTATCGCGAGGGGCAGGCCGGGGTTTACGTCGTCGGTGAAAACTCGACCGTCCGCTTCGTGCAGGTGCGAACCGGCGCGCGCGAGGGACCGAATGTGGCCATCGAGAGCGGGCTTGAGGCCGGCCAAAGGGTGGTGGTCAAGGGAGCGGGTTTTCTGGCCGACGGCGACCGGGTGACAGTGGCACCTGCGGCTGCGGCCCGGAGAGCTGCACCTCCCGCGTCCGCAAGCTGAGACCGGGTCGATGAATTTCAACAATATCTCGGCGGCCTCGATCCGGAACCCGATCCCGGTGGTGCTGCTGTTCATCATCCTGACGGTCGCCGGGGTGCTGAGCTATTTCAAACTACCGACGAACAACTTCCCGAACGTCGACCTGCCGGTTGTGGCGGTCACGGTCGTCCAGTCGGGCGCGGCGCCGACCGAGCTGGAAACCCAGGTGACACGTCTGATCGAGGACGCGGTGTCGGGCCTGGGCGAGGTCGACGACATCACCTCGACCATCAATGATTCCGTGTCGACAACGGCCATCACCTTCCAGTTGGGTGTCGACCTGGAAAAGGCCACCAATGATGTGCGCAACGCCGTCGCGGGTGTGCGCCAGAACCTGCCCGCCGATGTGCAGGAGCCGATCATCCAGCGGATCGAATTCACCCAGATTCCGATCGCGACCTATGTCGTGCGCGCGCCCGGGATGAACCCCGAGGAGCTGAGCTGGTTCGTTGACAACACTGTGGCCAAGCGACTGCTGTCGCTTGAGGGCGTCAGCCAGATCAGCCGCGACGGCGGTGTCAGCCGGGAGATCCGCATCAAGCTGGACCCGGCCAGGCTGGCGGCCCAGGGTGTGACGGCTGCGGCCGTGTCGAACCAGTTGCGGGCGTCCAACATCAACCTGCCGGGTGGGCGTGGTCAGATCGGCGGTGAGGAACAGGCGATCCGTACTGTCGGCTCGGCCCAGTCGGTCGATGACCTGCGCGAAACCCTGATCCCGGTCGGCAACCGTTCGGTGCGCCTGGGCGATCTGGGTGAGGTGGTGGATGAATGGTCCGAGCCGCGTGGCCGGGCCCGCTACAACGGGGCCGAGGTGGTCGGCTTCAGCATCAGCCGCTCCAAGGAATCGTCCGAGCTCGATGTCTATGAGACCAGCAAGGCCGAGATCGCGGCCCTGGATGAGGAACTGGACAATGTCACCATCGAGGAGGTGACCACCACCACCACGGATGTGATCAACAATTTCCATGCCTCGGTCGAGGCCCTGCTGCTGGGCGCGGGCCTGGCGGTGTTGGTGGTGTTCATTTTCCTGCGCGACTGGCGGGCGACGCTGATCGCGGCGGTGGCCATGCCCATGTCGCTGATTCCGACCTTCTGGATCATGGACCTGACCGGCCAGTCGCTGAACGTCGTGACCCTGCTGGCGCTGTCGCTGACCATCGGCATTCTGGTCGATGACGCCATCGTCGAGATCGAGAACATTGTCCGCCACATACGCGACGGCAAGGCGCCCTATCCGGCAGCTATCGAGGCGGCCGATGAGATCGGTCTGGCGGTTATCGCGACCACGGCGACCCTGCTGGCCGTGTTCGCACCGACGGGATTCATGCCGGGCGTCGTGGGGCAATTCTTCAAGAGCTTCGCCATCGCCACCTGCGTCAGTGTCTTCTTCTCGCTGGTAGTGGCGCGAACCCTCACGCCGCTGATGGGCGCCTATATGCTCAAGCGCGACCCAGGCAAGGAGCACGGCGATCCGGCGTGGATGAAGCACTACCTGCGCATCGTGGACTGGGTCCTGGACGATTTCCGCAAGGACGACGAGGGCGAGCGCCGCCCCCGGTTCGGCAAACGCCTTTTGCGCCGCCGCAGGGATCACCGGTTGTGGGTCATGGGCGGCGGCACGGCCTTCCTGATCGGTTCGCTCGTCCTCGCCTCCATGCTGCCGTTCGAGTTCATCCCAGCCGAGGATGTCTCGCGGTCGAACATCACCATCCAGCTGCCGCCGGGATCGACCCTGGCCGAGACAGATTCGGTGGTGCAGCGCGTCAACACGGCACTGCTGGAACGGCCCGAGGTGCGCTCGGTCTATTCTTCGGTCGGTTCGGCCTCGGTCAGCTTCGGCCCGGGCGGAGGTGGTTCGGCGGGCGAGGTCCGCAAGGCCAATATCACCGTCAATCTGGTCAAGCGCAGCGAGCGCTCGCTGCGCCAGCAGGCATTCGAACAGGAAATGGGCCCGGTGCTACGCGCCATTCCCGGCGCGCGCGTTCAGTTCGGTGCCGACGGCCAGGGCAGCCAGGTGTCGATCCAGCTGGTCGGCGATGACGGCGAAACGCTGGAGGAGGCCGCCTCGGCGGTCGAGCGCCAGATGCGCGAAATCCCCGGCCTGACCAATGTCATTTCCTCGGCCGCCCTCGTGCGCCCCGAAATACTGATAACGCCCAAGGGCGATGTGGCGGCGCTGCAGGGTGTGGCGTCGGCTGACATCAGTTCGGTGGCCCGCGTGGCGACGCTCGGTGACGCCGACCAGCTGCTGCCCAAGTTCAATCTGGGTGACCGGCAGATCCCGATACGGGTGATGCTGCGCGAGGAGGCCCGCAGCGATCTGGGCATTCTGGAGAACCTGCGCGTCCCGACCGTGTCCGGCGCCTCGGTGCCGCTGACCTCGGTGGCCGACATCTCGTTCGGGGCCGGCCCGAACCAGATTGACCGCCTGGACCGGAAGCGGGTCGCGACCCTGACCGCCGAGCTGAACGGCATCACCCTCGGCCAGGCTTCCCAAAGGGTGGATGCCCTGCCTGCCATGCAGAACCTGCCGGAGGGGGTCAGCCAGGCCGTGTCGGGCGAACTGGAAAATCTGCAGGAGACGGCGACCGGCTTCCTCTTCGCCATCGTCACCGGCATCCTGCTGATGTACGTCGTGCTGGTCTTGCTGTTCCGCAGCTTCTTCCACCCGATCACCATTCTGGCGGCGTTGCCCGTGTCGTTCGGCGGGGCCTTCTTCCTGCTGCTGGTAACAGGCAAGTCGCTGTCGATGCCGGCCCTGATCGGGATCATCATGCTGACCGGGATCGCGGCCAAGAACTCCATCCTGCTGGTCGACTATGCCATCATCGCCATGAAGGAGGGCATGGATCGCCGTGCCGCGATCCTTGATGCCGCTCACAAGCGGGCGCGGCCGATCATCATGACGACGCTGGCCATGGGCCTCGGCATGCTCCCCATCGCCCTGGCCTTCGGTGAGGGCACCGAGTTCCGCAGCCCGATGGCCGTCGCCGTGATCGGGGGGCTGATCACCTCGACGGCGCTTTCGCTGATCTTCATCCCGGCGGCCTTCAGCCTGATCGATGGCGTGAAGACCCGGCTTGAGCGCCGGCTGGAACGGACGTTCGGGTCACAGCATCCCGAGTGAGGCGCGTCGCAGGGGCATCCGCGGAACAGGCTTGAGCGTATAAGGGGTTGTCCGTCCCTGTCGGAGCGCTGCCCATGACCCTGACCGAGATCGCCTGGCTGCTGGGCGTCAATCTGTTGCTGATCACGGGCGTCATGAGCCTGCTGTGGCTGGTGGCGGTACGCATCCGGGACGTCAGCTTCATCGATGCGGTCTGGCCTCTGGCCATGTTGTTTCTGGCGCTGGTGACCTGGCCGCGGACCGATGGCGATACCCTGCGCTCCGCTCTTCTGGCGGGCCTGTGTGCCGCATGGGCGCTCAGGCTGGGTGTTCACCTGCTCCTGCGCTGGCGAGCCCACGGCGAGGATCGGCGATATGCTGACCTCATCGGGCGCCAAATGAAGATGGGCAGAAGCTGGCCGATGGTGGCCCTGCTGTTCGTTTTTCTGCCGCAGGGGTTCCTGGCGTGGTTGACCTCCCTGCCGGTGCAACTGGGGCAGGTAGCTGACGCGCCGCCCGTGGGCTGGCTGGGCTGGGCCGGGGTGGTCCTGTTTGTCTTCGGCCTTGTCTTTGAGACGGTGGGCGACGCGCAGCTTGCGGCCTTCCGCCGGGATCCTTCGACCAGCGGCAAGGTGCTGGACACCGGCCTGTGGCGCTATACTCGCCATCCCAACTATTTCGGCGACGCCTGTGTCTGGTGGGGGCTTTACCTGCTTGCGGCCGAGACGGGGCCGGGCCTGGCCTCGATCCTTGGGCCGATCTTCCTGACCTTCACCCTGACCAAATGGTCCGGCATCGGCATCACCGAAAAGTCGATCCACAGCTCGCGGCCCGGCTATGCGGACTATGTGCGCCGCACGAGCGCCTTCATCCCCTGGCCACCGAAGCGGGCCGGATAGCGGGCAGAAAAAAGGCCCCGCCGGGGGGGGGTGGCGGGGCCCTTCCTTCCGAAGGATGACCGGAGGCATGACCCCCCGGCAGGTCGGAGTTGTTACTGCGCGGGGGGCATAGTGTTCGGCATATTCTCGGTCGTCATGCCGCCGTCGGCATTGCCGGCTTCCTGTTCGATCCGGTCCGCTTCAGCTTCCAGAGCCTCTTCCTGGGCCTCGGTCGGAGCCTGTTCGGCCTGTTCTTCAAGGGCATCGGCCTGACGCTCGGCGGCGGCGTCTTCGGCGCTCTCGCCACAGGCGGCCACGCCGATCAGAGCGACGGCAGACAGAGAAGCCATGATCATCTTACGCATGAGAAGTCCCTTCCTCGGTTGAGACAGTCAAACGCCGGATTGTGGCAAAGGGTTCACGCGGGCGTGATCACAAATTCAGTCGTTGCGGCAGGCGACCCTGGCCGCTCCCAGCAGGGCCGCCTGTTTATGCAGGATCACCCAGGTCGGAATGGCCTGCATATAGGGGGTGAAGCGCCCCTTCTGCTCGAACCGTTCGCGGAAAGGACTGGCCTTGAGGAAGTCCAGAATGCGGGGCGCGATCCCGCCCGCAATATAGACCCCGCCTCGTGCGCCGGTGGTCAGGGCCACGTCCCCGGCGACCGAGCCCAGAATGGCGCAGAACCGGGCCAGCGTAGCCCCGCACGAACTGCGTGGATCGGCCAGAGCGTCGCGGGTGATCTCGGCCGGATCGTCGATGGAGGTCGGGCGTCCGTCGATCTCGGCCAGCGCCCGGTGCAGATTGACCAGACCCGGGCCGCAGACCAACCGCTCGATCGAGACGCGGGTGTAGCGCCGCCGGAGCAGGCGCAGCACTTCGTCCTCCAGCGCGTCGGAGGGAGCAAAATCGACGTGGCCGCCCTCGGACGCCAGCGCCACGGCCGAGCCCCAGCGATCGCGCGCGAGTGCAGAGACCCCGAAGCCGGTGCCCGGGCCAAGCACCGCAAGGGTCTGCTGCGGATCGCCCGCCTCCGGGCCGCCCAGATGCGCCAGCTCCGGCCCCTCGATCAGAGGCGCCGCCCAGGCCAGCGCCTCAAAGTCATTGATCAGCCGGATGGGGCCGACGCCGAGGCTGGCCAGCTCGGCCTCCGATACGCGCCACGGAGAATTGGTCAGGTCGATGAAGCCGTCAGTGACCGGCCCGGCCACGGCAATGACCCCGCCGTTCGGCCGCTCGCTGCAGCCCTTCAGAAACGTGCGCACTCCGTCCAGAAAGGTCGGGTGGGTCTCGGCGGGAAAGCTCTCGTGATGCTCGACGCGGGGGCGTCCTCCGACCATGCGCGTCAGGGCAAAGCGCGCATTGGTGCCGCCGACGTCGCCGACCAGATGCAGATGATCTTCCGAGGCCGGCATTCAGGCGTCCACCGTGCGGTCGACCACATTGGGGTCAGGGGGCGTGTCGGTGCCGGGCGGTCCGGCGGGGGGCTGGGCAAACACCACGGATGCGCCTTCCTCGGCCGACCCGACCACATGGCGGAAGGCGCCGAACAGTTCACGGCCATAGCCCCAGGACGAGGTCTGCAGGCTGGCCTCCGTGCGCGGCGCACAGGGGCGCTCCGCAAAGTCCGGACAGCCCACCACGGTCAACTCGCCCTTTTCCGGGTCCAGACGGACGATGTCGCCGTCCCGCACGCGGGCGATCGGCCCACCGGCCAGCGCTTCGGGGCTGAGGTGGATGGCGGCCGGTGTCTTGCCCGACGCGCCCGACATCCGGCCGTCGGTGACGAAGGCGACCTTGAAGCCGCGGTCCTGGATCACACTCAGCGCGGGCGACAGGCTGTGCAGCTCGGGCATGCCATTGGCCTTGGGGCCCTGGAAGCGCAGGACCACCACGACGTCGCGATCCAGCTGGCCCTGTTTGAAGGCCTCCAGCGCCGCTTCCTGGCTGTCGAACACGGCGGCGGGGGCCTCGACCACCCGGTGCTCGGGCTTGACGGCCGAGACCTTGATGACTGCCCGGCCCAGCGCACCCTGCACAAGGCGCAGTCCGCCGTCCTTCTGGAAGGGATCGGAGACGGGGCGCAGGATGTCGAGGTCGAGGCTCTCGGTCACGCCGTCGCGCCAGACCAGTTGGCCGTCCTCGTCCAGAACAGGCTCCTGATAATAGGCCTCCAGCCCGTCGCCCATGATGGTGGTGACGTCGGTGTGGAGATGGCCGGCATTGGCCAGCTCGCGGACCACGAAGGCCACGCCGCCGGCGGCCTGGAAGGCGTTCACATCGGCCGAGCCGTTCGGATAGACGCGCGCCAGCAGCGGCGTGCAGCTGCTCAGCTCGTCCATGTCGGTCCAGTCGATCAGCACGCCCGCGGACCGGGCCATAGCGACGAGGTGGATGGCGTGATTGGTGGAGCCGCCGGTGGCCAGCAGGGCAATGATGGCGTTGATGATCGACTTCTCGTCGACCACCCGGCTCATACGGCCCTCGCCCGAACGGGCCAGTTCGACGGCTCGCTTGGCCGCCGCGGCTGTCAGGGCATCCCTGAGGCCGGTGTCCGGGTGGACGAAGGCCGTCGAGGGCAGGTGGAGGCCGATCACCTCCATCATCATCTGGTTGGAATTGGCGGTGCCGTAGAAGGTGCAGGTGCCCGGCGAGTGGTAGCTGGCGACCTCGCTTTCCAGCAGGGTGGCGCGATCCACCTTGTTCTGGGCGTAGAGGGCGCGCACCCGGGCCTTTTCCGCGTTGGGAATGCCGCTGGGCATGGGGCCGGCGGGGGCGAAGACGACCGGCAGATGGCCGAACGCCAGCGAGCCCATGAACAGGCCCGGCACGATCTTGTCGCACACGCCGAGGCACAGGGCGGCGTCAAAGGCATCGTGGGTCAGGGCTACTGCGGTCGACATGGCGATCACGTCGCGGCTGAACAGCGACAGCTCCATGCCCGGCCGGCCCTGGGTCACGCCATCGCACATGGCGGGCGTACCGCCCGCGACCTGGGCGGTGGCATTCGCCTCGCGCACGGCCTGCCGGACGATGTCCGGAAAGCGCTCGAACGGCTGATGGGCCGACAGCATGTCGTTGTAGGCGGTGACGATGCCCAGGTTCGGCTGGCTGCCCGACATGGCGGTCAGCTTGTCCTTCACCGGGGCACCGGCGAAGGCGTGGGCCCAGTTGGCGCAGCTCAGCTTGGCGCGACCGGGCCGGTTGGTCGCGGCCTCGTCCATGCGGCGCAGATAGTCGGCGCGGGTGTCACGGCTGCGGGCGATGATGCGATCCGTGACCGCGCGCAGGGTGGGGTGGAGGTCGGTCATGCGGACTCCTCCGTCCATAGGACTTGCAGGTGGGGAATGTGGGCGGCGAGGGCCGCGACAGGGACGATGGCGGGGTCACCCATGACCTGATCCTCGAACACGCGGCGCTTGGCCGATCCGGTCAGGGCCATGACGACCGTGTCGCAGCGCATCAGCCACGGCAGGTTCATCGACAGCCGTTCGCGACTGGGGGCCATGCCGTCGCGCCCCGCCGGCACGCCGAGGACGGCCGGCGTCAGGGTCGGGGTCAGGAGGGTCTTGAGTGTCGGGCTTTCCGGGAACATCGACAGGATGTGCCCGTCCTCGCCCATGCCCAGCAGGGCCGCATCCAGCCGGTCGGTGGCGGCGTTGAGCGCCCGTGTGGCGACGGCGGCCGCGCGATCGACCGTCAGGGCGGCGCTGTGCAACGGAATGAAGTCGGCCTTGCCGGTCGCGACCGGCAGGCTGGTCTTCAGCAGGGTCGCGTTCGACTCAGGCGAGCTCTCGGGCACGTGGCGCTCATCGACGAGGGTGACGGTCACCCGGCTCCAGTCCAGATCGGCCTCGCGCATTGCGGCGTAGACCGGTCCGGGGGTGGAGCCGCCCGACCCGGCGAAGATCGCGCGCGGGCGCTCGGTCAGGGCATTGGCCAGCGCCGCGATCATCCGCTCGGCGCAGGCCGCAGCCCATTTCGTCGGCGAGGCAAAGGTTTCGATCTCAACGCTCATGACTGCTCCAGCGACGGCCCGTGCGGGACAGCAGCAGGTCGGCGGCCTCGGGGCCCCAGGTGCCGCCGTCATAGGGCTCAACCTTCATGGCCGCGCCGTCCCAGGCGTCGGAGACCTCATCGACCCATTTCCACGCCTCTTCCGCCTCGTCCCGTCGCACGAACAGGGTGGAGTCGCCGGCCATGGCGTCCAGCAGCAGCCGCTCATAGGCGATGCGGCGGCGCGGCGGGCTGGCCTTGCGGTCATTGTGCCCCCACGACAGGCTCATGGTGATGGGCTGAAGCTGCATGCGTTGATCGAGGCCGGGCTGCTTGTTCATCACCTCAAGGGAAATGTCCTCGTCCGGCTGGAGTTCAATGATCATCCGGTTCGGCTGGATCGCGCCGCGATAGCCGGACCCGTCCCGGCCGAAGATCGAATGGGGCACCGGCTTGAACTGGATGACGATCTCGGTGCGCTTTTCGGCCATGCATTTGCCGGTGCGCATGAAGAAGGGCACGCCCGCCCAGCGCCAGTTGTCGATGTCGGCGCGAATGGCGACAAAGGTCTCGGTGTCGGTCGGGGCGCCCCGCTCGTCGACATAGTCCGTGTACTGCCCCCGGGTGGTGACGCGCGTGGCCTCCTCGACCGTGATCGGGCGAAGCGAGCGCAGGACCTTGACCTTCTCGTTGCGCACCGAGTCCGCATCGATGTTGGACGGCGGCTCCATGGCCACCAGACACAGCAGCTGCAGCATGTGGTTCTGCAGCATGTCGCGCAAGGCGCCGTACTCGTCATAGTAGGGCCAGCGGTCTCCAACGGCGACGGTTTCGGCCACGGTGATCTGCACATGGTCGATGGTCAGATTGTTCCACAGCGGCTCGAAGATGGTGTTGCCGAAGCGCAGGGCGATCAGGTTCTGCACCGTCTCCTTGCCCAGATAGTGGTCGATGCGGAACACCTGCCGCTCGTCGAATACGGCCGAGACAGCGTCGTCGATCTCGCGGAAGCTCTCCAGATCACGGCCGACGGGCTTCTCCAGCACAATACGCGTGTCCGGACCGGCCAGCCCTGCGGCGTGCATGGCCGGGACGATCCGACCATAGAGCGAGGGCGACACGGCCATGAAAGCGGTTACAGAGCCGTCCCCGGCTTTCGCCTTAAGCGCCTTGAGCTCATCCGCGCTTGTGGCGTCCAGCGCCACATAGTCGAGCCGGGCAGCCAGCCGGGTCCAGGTCTCGTCGGACCAGACATCGTCGGACTTGGCGCGGGGCGCGACCGAGGCCCGCACTCGCTCGATGTAGGCGTCGCGCGTCTCGTCCGACCGGGCGGCGGCGATTATCTTCAGGTCCGGGTCGAGCAGGCCGTCGTGGTCCAGAAAGTACAGGGACGGCAGCAGCATGCGCAGCGCCAGATCGCCACCTCCGCCGAACAGTATCAGGGCCGACATTCGCCTCTCCGTCTCTTCGTCCGGGCGCACCGGCCGAAAGAGGCGCGCCGTCAGACAGGGTTCTTGGCCGCTTCGGCCCGCCGGGCCAACACGTCGAGCACGTCCTGAAACACCATGTGACGCGTCTTGAGCAGAACGAACAGGTGATAGATGAGGTCCGCCGCCTCATTCGCAAGCTCTTCGGTGTCGCCTGCGGCCCCTGCCAGCGCGACCTCGACGCCTTCTTCGCCGACCTTTTGCGCCGCCCGTTTGGGACCCTCGGCCATCAGCCGGGCGGTCCAGCTGCTTTCCGGATCGGCAGACGTGCGCTGGTCGATTGTGGCCTCCAGCCGGCCGAGGCGGCCCAGCCCAGGCGCGTCCTCTTCCCCGAAACAGCTGATACGCTTCAGGTGACAGGCATTGCCGACCGGCCTGACCTTGAGCACCAGGGCGTCGCCGTCACAGTCGGGGGTGATCGAGACGACATGCAGCCGGTCGCCCGAGGTCTCACCCTTGCGCCAGCGCCCGCCGCGCGAGCGCGAGAAGAAGGTTGCCTCGCCGCTTGCCAGCGTTTCCTCCAGGGCGGCGCGGTCCATCCAGGCCAGGGTCAGCACCTGCAGGGTCGCCGCGTCCTGCACCACCACCGGGATCAGGCCGCCGCCCTTGCCGAAATCCAGCGTGTCGGGGTCGAGGGTCATAGCCTGATCTCCTGTCCGGCGTCGGCGAGGTAGTGTTTGAGGTCGGGGATGGCGATGGCTCCCGTATGGAAAACACTGGCCGCCAGCGCGCCCGAGACATCGGCCTGCTCAAACACCTCGCGGAAATGGTCGGGCGCCCCGGCCCCGCCCGAGGCGACCAGCGGAATGGTCAGCCGCTCCCGCGCGGCCTGCAGCTGGGCAATGTCATAGCCGTTCCGGACGCCGTCCTGATCCATGACGTTCAGCACGATCTCGCCCGCGCCCAGCGCCTCGGCCTCGAGGATCCAGTCGAGGGTACGGCGGCCCGTGCGCTTCGTGGCCGAGGGATCGCCGGTGAACTGATGCACCTGCCACTCGCTGTCGATGAGTCGACTGTCGACGCCGACCACCACGCACTGGCGGCCCAGTCGCTCGGCCATCTCCGAAATCAGCTCGGGCCGCGCCAGCGCCCGCGAGTTGACCGAGACCTTGTCGGCGCCGTGGTCGAGACAGCGGGCGGCCTGATCGGCATCGGCGATGCCGCCGGCGACGCAGAAGGGGATGTCCAGATCGCGGGCGATGTCGGCGATCCAGCCGTAGTCGAGCGTCCGGCCCTCAGGGCTGGCGGTGATGTCGTAGAAGACCAGTTCGTCAGCGCCCTGATCGCGGTAACGCAGGGCCAGTTCGACCGCGTCGCCCATGTCGACGTGGCCCTCGAAGCGCACGCCCTTGACCACCCGGCCGTCCTTGACGTCCAGACAGGGGATGATGCGCCGGGCGGTCATCGCACGGCCTCAAGCGCCTGTTCGACGGTGAAGCGGCCTTCGTAAAGCGCACGGCCGATGATGGCCCCGTCGCAGCCGGCATCGCGCGCCGCCGTCAGGTCAGAGGTTTGCGCCACTCCGCCCGAAGCCTGCACCTTCAGGTCCGGGCGGCGTCGGACGATGTCGGCCAGCAGGTCAATATTGGGGCCGGTCAGGGCGCCGTCGCGACCGATGTCGGTGACCAGCAGGTGGCGGAACAGCCCCTCGGGATAGAGGTCCAGCACGGCCCACAGGTCCAGCGGCGCGGCCTCGGTCCAGCCCTTCAGCGCAGGCTCGATACCGTCGTCGGTGACGCGCACGTCCAGCGCCAGCGTCAGGGCCTCGGGGCCCAGATCCTCCAGCCAGCCGCGCACGGTCTCGGGCGCGGTCACGGCCAGCGAACCGACCACCACCCGGGCGACGCCCGCGTCTCTCAGCCGTGTGACATCGTCCAGCGCTCGCACGCCGCCTCCGGACTGGATGCGGACGCGTCCGGTCCCGGCCAGGCGCGCCAGGGCCTCGTGCTGGACCGCGCGACCGGATTTAGCGCCGTCCAGATCCACGACATGCACCCACGCAGCGCCCGCGTCGGCAAAGGCGGTCAGTCGCGCGACCGGATCGTCGTCATAGCGGGTCACCTGATCGAAACGCCCGTGCATCAGCCGCACGCAGACGCCGTCCTTCAGGTCGATGGCGGGATAGAGGATCATGCGTCGATTGCCAAAAAGTTGGACAGGATGCGGGCTCCGGTCGTCGACGACCGCTCGGGGTGGAACTGGCAGCCCCAGCGGTTGCCCTGCCGGACCATGGCGGGGAAGGGGGTGCCGTGACGGGCGCAGGCGAGCGTCGCTGGGCCATCCGGACAGGCGAACCCGTGAACGAAATACACATAGGCCCCGTCCTCGACGCCCTCGGTCAGGGGATCGTCGGCCAGATCGGACAGGGCCGACCAGCCCATGTGCGGCACCGTCAGCCCGGGGCCGGGCGTGAGCGGGATCACCTGTCCGGGGATGAGTCCCAGCATCGGCACATCCCCCTCGGCGCTGCTTTCGAACAGCAGCTGCTGGCCAAGGCACAGGCCGATCAGCGGGCGGGGAAAGGCGCGGATAGGATCGCTGAGGCCCAGCGCATCCAGCCGCCCCATGGCCCAGGCGGCCGCCCCCACGCCGGGCAGCACCAGTCGCTCGGCCGCGTCTATGCCCGCGGCGTCCGACACGCGGCGCACCCTCGCGCCCAGCCGCTCGAAGGCGAACTGCACCGAGGCCAGATTGCCCGCGCCGTAATCCAGAAGCGCGACCCCGGTCACAGCACACCCTTGGTCGAGGGCACGGCGTCGCCCTCGATGCGGATGGCCTGCCGCAGGGCGCGCCCGAAGGCCTTGTAGACGGCCTCGGTCTTATGGTGGTCGTCGTCGCCGGTCACCGAGACGTGGATGGCGGCCCCCAGATGCTCGGCCAGCGAGCGAAACACATGGGCCGTCAGATCAGTGCGGTAGTCGCCGATGAAGGGGGTGGTGAACGTCCCGTCGAACATCGGATAGGGGCGGCCCGACAGGTCGATCGAGACCGTCGCATTGGCCTCGTCCATCGGCAGGACGAAGCCATAGCGGGCTATGCCGCGCCGCTCGCCCAGCGCCTGTTTCAGCGCCTGACCCAAGGCGATGGCCGAGTCCTCGATCGTATGGTGCGGGTCGGTGTGCAGGTCGCCCTCGCAGGCGAGGCGCAGCGAAAAGCCGCCGTGGGCCGCGACCTGTTCCAGCATGTGATCGAAGAAGCCGACGCCGGTGGTGATCGAGACCGGGCCGGTCGCGTCCAGATCGACGGCGCAGACGATGCGGGTCTCCCTGGTGTCGCGCACGGCCTCGCCGGTGCGGTGGGCGCGGGCCGCGCCGCGGACGCCAAAGGCCGACAGGGTGCGGTCGTTCAGCTCGGCCCTGGCGAACACCGGCAGGCAGAGGCCGTCGCCGACTTCGAAGGGTACGCCCAGCGCAGTCAGGCGCGCCGCGGCCGCATCATGACCTTCGCCGCGCACCCGCACAGCAGGACCGGGCTCTGCGCCGGCGTCCGCGCCAAGGGCCTCCACAATCCGGGCCCGCTCTGCGCGCACCGCCGCGATTCGCGTCTCGGTCTCGATCAGGCGCGAGGGGTCGAGCGCCTGCAGGGCCAGTCGCACGGAGGGCTCGGGCACGGCGTGGGGCTCCAGCACGCCACGCAGGCGCTCCAGCACCTCGGGCCGGGCAATCAGCGCACCTACGCGGGCCCCCGCGAGGCCATAGGCCAGCGACAGGCTGCGCACGACGATCAGATTGGGCGTGCCGACCACGCGGGCCGCGACCGAGTGGCCAGCCTCAAACTCGATGGCGGCCTCGTCCATGACCAGCAGGTTGCAGGACGCGGCGTCGCCCCCGTTCGTGCCCCGCCCGGCGATCCGGATCACCCCTGAGGGCTCGGCAGGGGTCGGATAGATGCCCGCCAGCGTCGCGAAGGGTTCACCCTCGGACGCCTGAATGCCAAGCTGCTCGCGCAGGGCCAGACGGAAGATCAGCTCGAAACCGTGGGTCGCGCCCCGCACGGGCAGGACCTGATCGACGGGCACGCCGTAGACCTCGGCCATGCGGGCGGCGAGCGCAGCCGTGCCGGACGGATAGCGATCCAGACCATCGCCGCCTGCGACCAGCGGGGCGAAGGGTGCAGGCAGGGTCGTCATGACGGGCACCTCAGATCGGCCGCGCGGGCGTGGGCTTCCAGACCCTCCAGCCGGGCGAGGCGCGCGGCGATGGGGGCGAGGGCCGCGGCGCCCGCTTCGGACACCGACTGCACCGACATCGAGGTCATGAAGCTGGCGGTCGTGATGCCGCCCAGCGTCCGCGCCCCGCCGTCGGTCGGCAGGACGTGACTGGGCCCGGCGGCATAGTCGCCGAGGGTCTCGGCCGCGTACGTGCCGACGAAGATGGCGCCTGCGGCGGTGATCCGGTCGACCATCTTTTCCGCATCCAGCGTCTGCAGTGCGAGGTGTTCGGGGCCGTAAAGGTTGGCGACGGCGCAGGCCTCGGCCAGATCGGCCACGCGGATGGCACGCCCCTCGGCCAGCGACCGGCGGGCGATGTCGGCGCGCGGCAGGGTCTGCAACTGGTCCTCGACCGCTTCAAGGATGGCGGCGATGGCGCCCCGGCTGTTCGACACCAGCAGCACCTGGGCATCGGCATCGTGCTCGGCCTGGCTGAGCAGGTCGGCAGCGGCGATCTCGGGATCGGCGCTGGAGTCGGCAATGACCATCAGCTCCGACGGTCCCGCCGGCATGTCGACGGCCGGGCCGCCCGGCAGGGCGTTCGCCTGCTTCTTGGCCTCGGCGACCCAGGCATTGCCCGGCCCGAACAGCTTGTCGACGGGGGCGATCTCGCCGTCGTCGAAGGTCGCTCCAAAGGTCAGGGCGGCAATAGCCTGTGCCCCGCCGATCAGCCACAGGGCGTCCAGCCCGGCCTCGTCCGCCGCCACGATCACGGCCGGGTGGACGCCGCCGTCCTTCGCAGGCGGGGTCACGGCCACGCGCCGCGCAACGCCCGCGACGCCCGCCGGAATGGCCTGCATCAGCAGGGACGAGAACAGCGGTGCGCTGCCGCCCGGGACATAGAGGCCCGCCGAGGCGATGGGCCGCCAGACCAGCCTGGATCGCACGCCGGGCGTGGTCTCGACCCAGTTCGTGTCGTCGGGCCGGGTGGCCTGATGAAAGACGCGGACATTCTCGGCGGCGATGCGCAGGGCGCGGGTGTCGGCGGGCGGCAGGGCCGAGCGAGCCTCGCGTACCACATCGGGCGTGAGGGCGATGCGCCGGGGGGCCGCGCCGTCCAGCTTCAGGCTCCAGTCGGCGACGGCCGCAGCGCCACGTGCCTGCACGTCATCAAAGATGGCGCGCACCGTTTCGCTCACGCGCGCTTCGGTGCGCTGCGCGGGTCGGGCCAGCGCCACGCGCTGCTCCTCGGCGGAGAGGGTCGTCCAGTCGATCTGGCGCATCACATCATCTTCTCGATGGGCAGGACCAGAATGGACGAGGCGCCTTCGGCCTTGAGCCGCTCCAGCGTTTCCCAGAAGACCGCCTCCTGACAGACGGCGTGGACGGCCACCGCATCGTCACGCCCCGACAACGGCATGACGGTCGGGGACTCCGAGCCCGGCAACAGGGCGGTGATGCGGTCCAGCGCCGCGCGCGGCGCGTTCAGCATGACGTATTTGGCATCCTGCGACGCGACCACACCGCCGATGCGGGCGATCAGGTTCTCGAGCAGGGACTCCAGCGCCTCCTCCACCGGCTGGGGTGAGCGGATCAGCACCGCCTGGCTCTCGAACACCGTATCCAGTGGCACCAGCCCATTGGCCTCCAGCGTCGCCCCGGTCGACACGAGATCGCAGATGGCTGAGGCCAGCTTCAGCCGCGGGGCCACCTCGACCGCACCGCGCATGGTCACCACCCCGGCGTCGATCCCGTGCGCCGTCAGCCAGCGGCCCAAGATGCGCGGATAGCTGGTTGCGAGCCTGAGGCCGTTGAGGGAGGCCGGCCCGTCCCAGCTCAGGCTCTCGGGCGCCGCGATCTTCAGCGTGCAGCGGCCAAAGCCCAGCGGCATGACCACCTCGGCCAGCGGGCCCCCGTTGCGGGCCTCTTCCAGCACATTCTCGCCGACAATGCCCAAGTCGCAGACGCCGTCTGCGACAAAGGTGGGGATGTCGTCATCGCGCACGCGCAGCAGGTCGACCGGCGCATTCTCGACCTTGTAGAGCAGGTCATTGTTGCCCTTGATGACCCGCAGGCCCGCATTGCGGATCAGGTCGAGGCTGCGCTCGGCCAGACGTCCGGATTTCTGAACGGCGATGCGAAGTCGCCCCTGAACCTTGCTCACGCGGATACTCCGGACTGTCGGTCAAGCACCAGGCGATAGCCCTGGTGCGGCATTTCCTTGAGGAAGCGGGCCACGCGCACGACTGTGGTCGGGCTGGCCTGGGCCTCGGCGGCTATCTCGCGATACGACTTGCCGCCCGCGTCGAGCAGGCGCGCCACCTGCCAGCGCTCGGCAAAGGCGCGCACCTCTGCGGGCGTGCACAGGTCGGCGAGGAAGGCATCGACCTCTTCGCGCGACTTCAGGCTCAGCAGGGCGTCGTACAGGTCCAATCGGCTGCGGGCCGCGACGGCAGCATTGGGGGGAAGGGCGTCAGTCATGGCGCGTTCCACTATGCTGTAACAGTGGAACGGTCAAGCGCTATCACCCCGCCTATGGTGCGACCGCCCATCGCAGCCTATGTGCGGGTCATGAGCAGGATCGTGATCGTGGGCGCGGGGCATGCCGGAGGCAGCGCCGCCGCCCTTCTCAGGCAGTACGGGTTCGAGGGTGAGGTAGTGCTGATCGGCGAGGAGCCGGTCGCCCCCTATCAACGCCCGCCCCTGTCCAAGGCCCTGCTGAAGGGTGAGGGCGAGGAGGAAGATCTGCTGCTGCGGCCCGCCGACTTCTATGTCGAACAGAACATCGAGCTGCGGCTGGGCCAGACGGTCACGGCCATCGACCGCGCCGGCAAGACGGTGGTCCTCGCGGACGGCGAAACCATCCCTTACGACTCCCTGATCCTCGCGACCGGATCGACGGCCCGCAAGCTCGACGTGCCGGGTGCAGACCTCGCCGGTGTGCTGGAACTGCGGACCCTCGCGGACGGGCGCAAGCTCAGGGCGGCGATCCGGCCGGGGTGCCGGCTGGTGGTCGTTGGCGGTGGCTATGTGGGGCTGGAGGTCGCGGCCTCGGCCCGAGCGCTGGGCGCCGAGGTGGTGGTGGTCGAGCGGGAAGTCCGGCTGCTGGCCCGGGTGGCATCGGATGTGCTGGCCGACTTCATGCACGCGGCCCATACGCGGCACGGCGTGACGATCCTGGCCGGGCGTACGGTCACGGCCTTCCAGCCGGGGGAGGATGGTTCGGTCGCCAGTGTGACCCTTGATGACGGCCAGAGCCTGCCGGCCGATCTGGTCATTGTCGGTGTCGGCGGCGTGGCCTGTGAAGGGCTGGGCGCGGCGGCTGGTTTGACCTGCGACGGCGGGGTGGTGGTGGATGAGACCGCCCGCACCTCTGACCCCGACATCTATGCGCTCGGCGATATGACCCGGCGCCCGGTGCCGGTCCACGACGGCCGGGTGGTGCGTCTGGAGAGCGTGCCCAATGCGCTGGAGCAGGCCAAACAGGCCGCCGCCGCCCTCACCGGCCGCAACCCGCCCCCACCCGAAGTGCCGTGGTTCTGGTCGGACCAGTATGACCTGAAACTGCAGATGGCGGGCCTCTCTGACGGCGCAGATCACAAGGTCGTGCGATACCTCGCGGATGGTGCGGGCCTTGCCGTCTTCCATCTGGCGGGCGACCGGCTGCTGTGCGTCGAGGCCATCAATGCCCCGGCCGAGTTCATGGGCGGGCGCCTGCTGATCGGCAAGGCGACGCCGGTCGATCCGGACAAGCTGGCTGACCCGGCTGTGTCGATGAAGGCGGTCGCGAAGCCTTGAGCCGTTCACAGTTGTCATCCCGGAATTCGCGAAAGCGAATATCCGGGACGTTTGAGAGCTGTCCCGACACCGCCCGGAAGCGCTCGCGCTGTCCGGGCGACGGCTCGCCGTGCTCGACCCTCGCCCGGCTCAGGCCCGGTGGCCTGTCCGGGCGATCTCGATCAACATCGGGATGCGTCCCGGCTCTCCGCTCCGCTACGGCCGGGATGACAAGTCGCTAAAGAGCCAATGAGCTATCTAATAGACATCCCGCCGATACCGCCCGGCCTCGCGCAGGTCCAGCAGCCGGTCTTCGCCCAGAATCTCACGCAGCGCCGCATCGACGCCCGGCGCCATGCCCTGCAGGCTGCCGCAGACCATGATCGTGGCCCCCCGGTCGATCCAGTCGCACACGGTCTCGGCCTCGGCGCGCAGAATGTCCTGCACGTAGCGCGTTCCTCCGGGATCGCGCGAAAACGCCCGGTCCAGCCGGGTCAGAACGCCCGACGCCAACCAGCCCTGCAGCCGCTGGTCCAGCAGGGCGTCATGGGCCTCGGTCCGCTCGCCAAACAGCAGCCATGCGGGCCCGGGTCTGGTGGCCCTGGCCCGCTCCGACAGATGCGCCACCAGCCCACCGAGGCCGGTGCCATTGCCGATCAGCATCAGAGGCACGGTCGTGTCTGGACCATGAAAGGTTCGGTTGGTCCGGATACGCAGCGGCACAGTCTCGCCGATCCGGCAGCGGTCCAGCAGCCAGCTTGATGCCAGACCGGGGCTGCCGTCCTCCCGCACCGTCTCACGAATGATCAGATCCATGGCCCGGTCCGCCGGGACGGTGGCGATGGAATAGTCGCGCAGCTGGCCGGGTTGGCCAGCTATGGCCTCGGGCAGTTCGACTTCGGCCACATCGCCCGCCCGCCACCCCGGCATGTCCCCGATGGGCCTCAGGCGCAGGCGATAGACAGGGCGACCCGGGCTGCCGGGGTTCAGATGGGCACGCCGCTCCAGACGCCAGGGGCGGTGCGGGCGGCTGCGGGTCTCCCGGGCAAAGGTCGCGCCGGTCACGGCCGTCAGCTGATGCCGCCAGTGGGCCAGGGCACCGGGGTCCAGCCGGTCCACCTCAACCCGGTCGAACAGGGCCGTCGCCCCCGCCCGCGCCAGCCAGCTGTCCAGCGACCGGCCAAAGCCGCAATATTGGCCATAGCTGCTGTCGCCCAGCGCCAGAACGCCGACCTGCAGGTGTGACAGGTCGGGCGGAGCGGGCATCAGCCGGCGCAGAAAGCCGGTGGCTTCATCCGGGGCATCGCCCTCGCCCGTGGTTGCGGCGATCAGGAACAGGCGTTCGGCCTTCGCCAGCAGTTCGGCGGTCAGGTGCGACAGGCTGAGCCGCTGTACCGACTGGCCCGTGGCGGCAAGCGCGGCCGCCGCTTCCTCGGCCAACGCCTCGGCGCTGCCGGTCTGGCTGGCATGCACCACCAGCGTCGCGGCCTCGCCGACCGGTTCCAGCGCCGGTCTCGGCCGCAGCGACCAGGCCGTCAGCCCGACCCAGGCCAGCGCCGCCGCCGCCGCCCAAAGTTCGCTACCCACGGCGATCATTCCCGCCCGACATCCAGCATGGCCAGAAGCACGGGGCTCATCTGTTCGACCAGCCCGTCTTCGGTGCGGTGGACCATCAGGGCGGCGATGTGGGCAGCCTCGGTGTGGGCCAGACCCTCCTCGGGCCCCAGCACGGTCAGGGCGGTCGCCAGCGCATCAGCGACCATGGCCGAGTCGTGCAGCACCGAGACCGAGACCATGCCGTTGGTCACCGGCCGACCTGTGCGGCCGTCGATCGTGTGCGAATAGGTCTGGCCACCGTGCACGAACTGACGGCGCGCCTCGCCCGAGGTCGCGACGGCGAGGCCGTACAGGGCAGCGATGGTGCGCGGCGTCGCAAGACCGGCGGGCTTCTCCAGCTCGACCCACCACGGCCGACCATCGGGTTTGACGCCGACGCCTTTCAGCTCGCCGCCGATCTCGAACAGGTGCGACGTCGCCCCCTCTCGCGCCAGCCGCAGCGAGATGCGGTCAACCGCATGGCCCTTGGCGATCCCCGACAGGTCCAGCTTCAGCCCGCCCGGCTGGACCGCCGCATGGGCGTCGACGTTCAGTCTCAGGGCCATCCAGCCGCTTTTTGACCGTGCAGCCTCGACCTCGTCATCGGTGGGCAGGGGCAGCAGGGGAGACCGGCGGCCGGGCGGGCCAAACCCCCACAGATCGACCAGCGCCCCCAGCGTCGGATCGACCGCGCCATTGGTATCGTCCGCCAGCTCCAGCGCCCGGGTCAGCACGGTCCAGAAGGCATCGGACAGGGCCCAGGTGCCCTCGGGGGCGCCATTGAACCGCGAAATCTCGCTGTTGCGCTCCCACGGGCTGAACAGGGCAATCATGCGGCCCAATTCTTCCTCGATCAGGGCCTGCCAGCGGCTGACCTCAGCCTCGTCTCGCACCACGATCCGGGCCGTCCAGACGGTGCCCATGGTCTCGCCACCCAGCTGCGCGATCTGCTCGCCGGGCGGCTTTTCCGGCGCGCTGCGGAAGGGCGGGATCAGGACGCGATTGTCCGTCTCCGGACGCGGCTCGTTCGCGCCCCCGGACAGGTCGATGACCGGCGGTGCCGAACGGCTGGAGGCGGGAGCGGTCGGCTCGGACATCAGGACCTCAGGGCGCGGCTCAGGGCAGGACCTCGACGATCCCGTTGTACTGGGCCGACAGCGGCAGCTTGCCGTCCACGCCCGGCACCTGGATCGAGGCATGCATCCAGTACATCCCGGCCTCGGGCCAGTCGACCGAATAGACCCCGTCGGCGTCGGTGGTCAGGGTCAGCTCTCCAGGTGCGTTGCGATAGCGCGAGCCGCCCCGTGCGATGGTAACTTCCAGACCCGCCGCCGGCTGGCCGTCGATGAGCAGGCGGAATTGCCCCGCCTCGCCCAGCACCAGATCGTTCGGGTGGGTGATCGGCACGATCTCCAGCCCGTAACCGGTCGGGGTGAAGACCTCTTCGCTCAGATTACCCAGGGTGACAAAGGTCTCGACCCGCATGGCCGACAGGGTCGCCTCGACCGCCGTCGCGCCTTCAGGCAGGGCTTGCGGATATTCGGCCGGGGTGCCGCGCCAGCGCTGGCGCTCGCCGTTCAGGCTGTAGGACGCTACGACCCCACCAAGCACATTGGCGATGCGATAGGTGCCCTGCTGCGTCAGATGCACGTCAAAGGTCGCACGATAGCGGCCGCGCATCATGTTCTCGGGGCTCAGCAGCTGTCCGTCCGGCCCTGTGATGGTCAGGCCGTCCAGCCGCATGGCCGCGTGGTCGGCGATGAAGACGCCGTTCGACATGCCCGCATCGACGCCGATCCAGGCATCGGTGCCCGACAGCACAGTCGAGCTCGGTTGCATCCAGGCGCGGTGGGCCTGCGCCCCCAGCGGCACGGCCATCAGGGCGATAATACCGGCGGCGAAGGCCAGAAGCGGCGAGAAGCGATAGCGGTTCATGGGGCTGTTCCTGTGATGGCCTAGCGGGCGACGGTGACGCGCACGGCGCCCAGTTCGGATTCTCCGGTACCCGAGGCGGTGTTGGCGGCGCCGAGACGGAAGGGCACGCGCACGATCTCGCGACCGCCCAGTTCACGAGCGGCCTCCACCGCCAGCACATAGTTTCCGGCGGGCAGATCACGCAGGCGCGAGGCCGGAACGCTGACCGTCTGGGTGCCCGGTGCGCGCGTCGGGCCCGACACACCGTCGGCGGGCAGGGTCAGGTTGCGCCCGTCCTTGCGCCACCAGGTGCGGATGTCCTTCAGCCAGTCCTTGCCCTCTCCCGCAGGCAGGGCGGTGTCGTACCAGACCGACAGGGTGCGCACCGCGGTCTGGTCGGGGCGCTCGATCCATACCGCCACATAGGGCCGGTGATAGGAGGCACTGGCAATGCGCGGAATGCCGATGCTGACCGTCAGGTCGCCCGGCGCGAGGGGGGCAGCGGTCCCCATCAGCATCAGACCGGCAGCGGGCAGGGTGGCGGCTAGGGTCAGGGTCTTCATGGGAACTCTGGGCACAGTCAGTGGATAAAGATCAGGGCGAGGATCAGCGGGATCAGCAGACCCAGCGATACCAGGGGCCAGGTCATCCGCCGGTTGCGGGCATGCAGCACCAGCAGCGCCAGCCCGGTCAGGGCAAACACCAGACAGGCGACCGCGAACACATCGATGAACAGCGACCACGCCCCGCCGGTATCGCGCCCCTTGTGCAGGTCATTCAGATAGGCGATCGGCCCGCGCGTGGTCACCTCGACGAAGGCCTCCCCGGTCTGGCGGTCCAGCGTCATCCATCCGTCGCCCCCTGGCCGGGGCAGGGCGACATAGATTTCCGCATCCGTGGTCTCGGTCGCGCGCCCGGCGATGGAGACGCCCAGCGCCCCATCGGCCCAGCGGGCCACGGCCTCGGGCACCGGATCGGTGGTCTCGGCGGGGAAGGTCCCAAGGTGCTCCAGCAGCGGGGCCGGCAGGGTGGCGGTACGCTCGGCCACCACCGGCTCGGCCGGGATCTGGGCGGCGTGGTTCAGGGTAAAGCCGGTCACCGCAAACAGGATCAGGCCGATCAGACTGACCGAGGCCGAAATCCAGTGCCACTGGTGCAATTGCTTCAGCCAGAAGGCCCGCGCGGAGCTCAGCCGGGCGGCGGATGGGGCAGGAGCGGGAGCGGGAGATGTCGACACCCTGCGCCTGTGCCAAAAATGCGAACGGCTTGCAAGTAGCGTTCGCTACCAACGACGTGACAGCCCGATCCACAGTGTGCGCGGCGGGCCATACGACACCACGCCCGTGCCGGTCTCGGCCGTCTCGACGTCCGCATCGAACAGGTTTACCCCCTCGACCCAGGCGGTCAGGCCGGACGACAATTCTCGCTCCAGCCGCGCCGAGGCCACAAGCGCCGGGTCCAACACGCGGCTGTTCAGATCGTCGTCGAACCGGCGGCTCTCCCAGCGGGCATCGACGCTGACGGTCCAGTCCGGCGCAGGGGTCCATTCCAGCCCGGCGGTCGCGCTCCAGATCGGGGCCTGGGCCGGGCGCAGACCCGTCAGCTGCGGCGCCTGCGATCCGCCGTCCACCCGCGCATCCGTGGCCGCCAGCGCGCCCCGCAACGTCAGGCCATCGCGCACCCGGGCCTGGGCCTCCAGCTCCAGCCCGACGGCCTCGATGGTCCCGGCATTCTGCCGCTCGCGCAGTACGCCCCCGGACGGGACAAAGCCCGCGCGGGGAAAGACGCCGGGGCCCTGACCGATGGTGACATTGACGATGGCGTCCTCGATCCGGGTGGCAAAGACAGTGGCCCGGAGGTCCAGGCCGTCCGTCTCGCGCGCCAGCCCGGCCTCGATGCCGGTCAACTGCTCGGGCATCAGACCGGCATTGGCCTCGGTGATGTCATTGCCGACCCGGAAGGGGCGGTGCAGTTCGTTCAGCGTCGCGGGCCGGAACGCGCTGTAGGCGGCCGCGCGTGCCGACCATTCGGGCGACAGGGCGCGCCGCACCCCCAGCCGGCCCGACACCACCTCGCCCGACTGATCCGCAGGGCGGTCGTCCAGCACCAGGGCATCGGTCTGGAGGTCCCGCTCCACCCGCAGGCCGTCACGGGCGCTCCAGTAATCGAGGCGAAGCCCTCCCGCCACCAGCCAGGGTCCGCGCGTCGCGCTCGCCTCGGCATAGACCCCGGCCACCGACGTTTCGCCGCCCGCCTGCCGGGAGCGCGTGAACGCCCCACCCATGAACCGATAGCGCTCATTCGTCTCGCCCTCGGCCCTGCGGGCGTCGACGCCAATTTCGGTCTCGAGGCCGTCTCGTCGCACCCGCCAGGCCGCGTTCAGCCCCCAGGCCGTCGCCGGGGTGTGGAACTGCTCATTGGCCGGACTGGTCGAGGATCGGTCGGGCGCGGTCGCGACAAAGCGGTTCTGCAGGTCACTGGTCCGCCGCCACAGCTGCACCCGCCCGCCCGCCCGGTCGGCCTCCGGCTGGCGCGTGGCGGTCAGGGACAGGGCTGTGCCCGAGGCCTCGGCATCCGACCCTTTCACGCCCGACCCGCGCCTCTCCTCAAAGGCCGAGCCGCGCGCCGACAGCAGCGCATCGCCCACCGGCAGGTCCAGCCGCAGCGAGGCGGAACTGGCCTCAAGGTCCAGCGGTCGGTCGGCGGCGCCGGCCTGGGGTGCCCGCACGGGCGTATGGCCGTCAGTCCGCTCGTGGCCGGCAGTCGCCACCCAGCGCAGGGCACCGAGGTCGCCGGTGCCCGAGGCTGCCAGCCGCGCCGAACCCCGCTCTCCCACCGCCGCCGTCCAGGCGCCACCCGTATCCCGTTCCCGCAGCAGCACCGACCCGGTCAGTGCGCCTGCACCATAGGGGCCGGTGCCCCCGGCCCGCACCACATCCAACCCCGACAGACCCTCGGGCGGCACCTGGGCCCAGATCACCCAGCCGCCGAACGGGTCATTGAGCGGCACGCCGTCCAGGGTCACCAGCGCCCGTCCGGCCCCGGTCGGGGCGATGGCCCGCAGCGACAGGCCCTGGGTGGTCGGATTGGCGGTCAGGCTGGATGTCCGTCGGAACAGGCCGACGGCGGGGACCTGGCCGAGGGCTTCGTCGAGCCGCGTCGCACGGTCGAGCGTGGCGCCGTCCAGACGGATCACGGAAAAGGCGGCCTCCCCCTCGGCGGCGGGCAGGCGGGGAGCGGTCACCACGATCTCGTCGATGACGACAGGCGGATCCTGCATCATGCCGAAAGGCGCGTCAGAAGCTCGCGGGCAAAGGTGGTCAGGGTATCGTCACGCGCGCCCATCACCAGAATCCGGTCGCCGGGCTGCGCCAGTTCGACCAACCGGTCGCCGCATTCGGCCCGCGTGGCATGGGCCTCGGCCTGCCGCCCCTCGGCCACCACGCCCTCGACGATATGGCTGCTGGAGACGCTGCGGTCGGTGGTGCCGCCGTAGTAGACCGGTTCGGGCATGATCAGGTGATCCTCTGCGGCCATCAGCCAGGCAAAGGTCTCAATGAACTCGCGCCGCATCAGTTTCAGCGGACCAAACCCATGCGGCTGGAACAGGATCAGCAGTCGCCCCGGAAAGGCGTGCAGGGTCTGAAGCGTGGCGGTGATCTTGTCCGGGTTGTGGGCAAAGTCGTCGATGACGGTCACGCCGCCGGCCTGTCCGACCACCTCCAGCCGCCGCCGGATTCCGCGGAAGCTGCCGAGCGCGGCGATGGCAGTCTCACGCGCCACGCCCAGCGCCTGCGCGACGCCCAGCGCCGCCAGCGCATTGGCGACATTGTGCTGGCCCGGCACCTGCAGGCTGACCTGGGCCCCGTCCAGCCGGAACCGCATGCCCGTGGCGGTCGCCTCAACCTCGGTGGCGCAGAGATCGGCCGCCGGATCGCCCAGTGAAAAGGTCAGTCGGCAAGCAGGAGCCAGACCTTCGGCGAGGGCCCGGGTCTCGTCATTGTCGAGGTTCAGCACAGCGACGTCCGCATGACCGGCAAACCCGCCGAACAGGGCGCGCAGCTCCTCCATAGACTTGTGGTCCAGCGAGATGTTCGAGACCACGGCGACCGTTGGCCGGTACAGCTGGATCGAGCCGTCCGACTCATCTACTTCGGAGACGAACAGGCCGGGGGTGCCGATGCGGGCGGCGGCGAAGGGCGTGTCCTCGCGGACGAAATTGCTCATCACCGCGCCGTTCATGACCGTGGGGTCGAGGCCCGCCTGATCGAGGATCCAGGCCACCATGCCGGTGATCGTCGACTTGCCGCTGGTCCCGGCGATTCCGATGCTGCGGCCCGCGCTGTTGAACAGCTGTGACAGCATCTGCGGCCGGGTGACGACGGGGGCGCCCACCCGGCGGGCGGCGGCGATGTCGGGCACCGTGTCCTCGATCGCGCCCGAGGCCATGACCGTGGTCGCCGGGTCGGTGACGCCGGATCCGTCCTGCGGATAAAGGGCGATGCCCTGGGCCTCCAGCCAGGCGAACTTTTCGGGGCTGCGGCCCTGATCGCGCGACCGGTCCGATCCCGACACCCGGGCCCCGCGCGCGGCCAGGATCAGCGCCAGTGGCAGCATACCCGACCCGCCGATGCCGCAGAAGAAATAGGAGCCGGCTGGATTGGCGTCTTGATTCATGGAGGCGAAACCGGGGAGTGTCGGAGGAAGGCCCTGACTAGCACGGGGCGCACCGCACGCCAGAGCCGGGAGCCCGATTTGTCTGACCGCCTGCCCAACAGGGGATATTCAACATGGGATCGGTGACGCGGATCGGCGTTGTGGCGGCCTCGTCGCGTTTCAGCAAGGCGACCGCCGAGCGGCTCGAGGCCCACGTCGAGGCGCGCTTTCCGGGTGGGGACGTCAAAGTGGTCTTCCATCCGGCCTGTTTCGCCAACCACGGCCATTTCGCCGGGGATGATGCCCTGCGTGCCCGGGCCTTTCTGGAGATGGCCAATGACCCGCGTTTCAATGCCGTCTGGTTCGCGCGGGGTGGCTATGGCTCGTGCCGGATCGCCGAGGCCGTGCGCGACGGGCTTAAGCCCGAGGCGCGCGAGAAGCGCTATCTGGGCTATTCCGATGCCGGAAGCCTGCTGGCCACCCTGTACAAGGAGGGGTTCGCCCACGTCGCCCATGGGCCCATGGTCGCCGATATCGGCCGGCGTGAGGGGGGCGAGGCCATCGACCGCGCGCTGGACTGGCTGATCAAGGGCGCGACCTCGGGGCATGAGCCCAGCCTCGACGGACGGCCCACCGTCGCCTTCAACCTGACAATTCTGGACCAACTGGTCGGCACAGCCATCGAGCCCGACCTGACCGGCCATGTCGTCATGCTGGAAGAGGTGTCCGAGGCCCTCTACCGGATCGACCGGATGATGTTCCACCTGACCGGTCAGGCCTCGATCCGCCGCATCGCGGGCTTCCGGCTGGGACGCGTCAGCGACGTCACGCCCAACGAGCCCGAGTTCGGCCTCACCCCCGAGGAGATTGTCCGCTACTGGTGTCTGCGGTCCGGCATTCCCTATCTGGGCTCGGCCGACATCGGCCATGACGCGGCCAACAAGATCGTGCCTTTCGGGTCGCGCTGACGGGAAAATCGGGCCCGGACAGGGCCGCGGGCTCGCCCCAGCGGGGAAGGGGGTCGACTCCCCGACCGCGTCGCGCCAGATGGTCCCATGCGGGTTAAGGGGCTGTTAACCTTGAAATCTTCCGTGCACGCAACGGACCTCCCGGATCAGGGCCTGATCCGGGGCATGGCGACGTGACCGGGGCGCGGGCCGGCGCGCGCGCGGCGCTCATCCCCCTGTTCCTTGTGGCGCTGGGGGTGGTGGGCATCGAGAACGCCCTGACCCGCTACTTCGCCGTCGCGAAGTGGTCCGAGTATGGCTACTGGATCATCTCGATCGTCATGGCGGGCTTTGCCCTGTCGGGTGTGGCCGTCGCCCTGTTCCGCGATACGGTCGAGCGACATGGCCAGTGGCTGCGCGCCGTCCTGCCGGCCGCCATGGTGCTGGCTGCAGCCCTTGGCTATGAGCGGATCGCCCGCAATCCGTTCAATCCGCTGCAGCTCCAGAACCCCACGACCTGGGCTGACCAGTTGCTCAACATCGCGGGCTATTACGGCGCGCTCCTGCCCTTCTTCTTTCTGGCCGGCCTCTATATCGCGCTGATCTTCATCCTGAATCCGCGAGAGATTGGACGGGTCTATGCCTATGACCTGATCGGCGCGGGGCTGGGGTCGGCGCTGGCGCTGGGGCTGATGTTCCTCGTCCACCCCTTCCTTCTGGCCCCCCTGCTGCTCGTGCCGCTGGCGCTGGCGCCGCTGTTCCAGCCGGGCCGTTACAGCGCGCTGGGCGGAGCGCTGGCCGGGGGCGCCCTCGTCCTGGGCGAGGCCATCCTGCTGCTCGGCACGCCGCCCGCCTATTCCGAGTTCAAGGCCGTCTATGCGCCCATGAACACCCAGGGCGCCGAGGTCGTGGCCGAGGTCCGGCGGCCGCGGGGCCACTATCTGATGCTCGACAACTTCACCGAGCGGGTCGATGCCGACGTCTCCAACAATGCCGCGATGATGGAGGTCGAGGGGCCGCCCTCGACCTATGGCCTCTATCGCGACGGCAGCCGGATCGCGGCCCTGCCCAAGGCGGGCGGTCTGGGCGGCGACTATGCCGACAGCGCCCTGTCGGCAGCCCCCTACGTCCTCAGACCCCGGGCCGCAGCTTTGATCCTCGGGGCGTCCGGCGGCTTCCGTCTGGCTGAGGCGCGGGCGCTGGGGGCCGAACGGCTGCTGGTCGTCGAAAGTGAGCCGGTCCTGAAGCACGCCCTGACCCACGGCCTCGGCCCTTCGCGCGGTCTGGCGCTGGGCGGCGATGTGCAACTGGCCGAGGGTGGACCCCTGGCCGTCGCCCGGGCGGCGGGCGCGGCCTCCGGCGAACGCTTTCACGTCATCGATGTCTCGTCCGACTTCATCGATGCGGCCCCGGCCAATGTCACGGCGCTGACGGTCGAGGCCATGCAGGCCTATCTGGCCGCTCTCGACCCTGACGGCATGGTCTCGGTCCCCGTCTCGATCCGCGACTTTCCCGTCTATGCCTTCCGGGTGATGGCCACCGCGCGCGAGGCCCTGATCCGCCGTGGCGTCGAGCATCCCGAGGACCACGTCATGGTCTATCGCTCGGCCTGGAATGCCCGCATCCTGATCTCACCCACGCCCTGGAGCGAAGCGGATGTCGCGGCGCTAGAGACCTTTGCCGCCGCCCGCTCGTTCGACATCTCCTGGCGGCCCGGTTTGGATGTCGAGGCCGCGCGCGCCGGACTGTTCAACGATCTGCCCGTGGTGTCCTTCGAGAGCGGCACGGTCGTTTCGCAAGGCACCGATGACGCCATCGCCCGCGAAGCCGAGGCGGTGCTGCAAGGGCGCGACAGCGCCTCCAGCCGGGCCTTCAACATCCGGCCCCAGACGCTGGACCGCCCCGCCTGGTATGCCTCGCTCCGTCTGGACCGCCCCGCCACCCTGATCCAACGGCTGGAGGTCCTGCCGCAGGCCGAGATCGGCGCCCTGGTCAATCTGGTGGTGCTGGGCCAGGCGGCGCTGATCGCCCTGCTGGTGCTCGCGGCGCCCCTGATGTTCCGCAAACGGAAGGTCGCCGCGCCCGAGCCACGCCGCCTGTGGCCTGTGCTCTATTTCCCCAGTCTGGGACTGGGCTTCCTGCTGATCGAGATCTTCCTGATCGACAAGGCGGCCTTCTATCTCAACGACTATTCCTCGGCCTTTGCCCTGGTGCTGACGTCCATGCTGATCTTCTCGGGGCTGGGCAGTCTGATCGCCGGCCGGGTCGCGGCCCTGCCCAAGGTGGCCTCGTTCGTGTCCCTGATCGTGGTGCTGGGCTGGATATATCTGGCGTTCACCCGAGGCGAGGCGGTCATGCTGTCGACGCTGGACCAGCCCGCCTGGACGCGTTGGTTGATTGTGCTCGCGGCGGCGGCGCCCGTGTCGCTGGCACTGGGCCTGCCGTTCCCGCTGGGCCTGATCCAGGTGGGTGAGGGGCGGATGCTGCCTTGGGCCTGGGGGTTGAACGGCGCCTTTTCGGTGGTCGCCACACCGCTGGCCAATCTGATGTCGCGCGAGGTCGGCTTCTTCTCCCTGCTGATGGTGGGGGCCGCGCTCTACCTCCTCGCCTTCCTTGCCCTGCCGCCGGGCCGCCGCACGCGGTCGACCCCTGATCCCCTTCCTGTTTCGTCGCCTGCGTAAAAAGGATTTCCGCCATGACGATCGACCGTAGACACCTGATTGCCGGAGGGGCCGCCCTGGCCGGAGCCTCAACCCTCGCCGCCTGTGATGAGGCTACGCGCGAGCGCCTGCAGGCCCGGTTGAACCCCACCCGTACCGGCGGCGACGCGGCCGCGCCCTCGACCGGGGCCCCAACAGCCGTAGCGGCTCCCGAAGCGTCCGACAGCGCCGTCTCCGAAACGGTCCGCATGCCGGCCCAGCCCTGGACATATGACGCCTTCGTCGCCGCCATGGCCGTCTCCGAGCGCCCCAGCAGCCTCAGCCGCGCCCAGTTCGACGCCATCCAGTCGCGCAAGCCCGCCGCCATCCAGCGCATCAAGACCTATCTGGACGGCAAGTTCGGCGCGGCCGACCCCCGAGTGGTCGAGGCCTTCGAGAGCGTGCCGCGCGACTTCTTCCACTACGCCTACGCATCGCAGGATTCGACGGCGTACCAGGCCTATGAGGACAATCCCAAGCCCTGGGCCATCGGCCATGGCTCGGTGCTGAGCGACTATCTGGGCCAAGCCTATATGACCCAGCTGGCCGAGCCGAAGCCGACGGATGTCACGCTGGAAATCGGGACCGGCTCGGGCTTTCAGTCGTCCCTGCTGTCGCGGATCGTGCGCGACTCCTACACCATCGAGATCATCGAGCCTGTGGGCCGCGCGGTCAGCAAGATCTTCAGGCCGCTGGGCTATGACAACGTCCATGCCCGTGTCGGCGACGGCTATTTCGGCTGGCCCGAGGTCGAGGGCGGGTTCGACACCATCATGCTGACCTGTGTCGCCCAGTACGCTCCGCCCGAACTGTTCCGGCAGCTGAAGCCCGGCGGCAAGCTGATCATCCCGATCGGCCAGCCCTTCCGCCGGGGCCAAGTCCTGTACGTCTACACCAAGGATGCGGACGGCCGGGTGCGGTCGCGCCGCGACGTGGGCGTCTTCTTCATCCCCATGACCGGCGCCATGCAGAACCGCCCGCGACCTCAAGGCAGCTGACCCCCTCTGGCCACGGCGCCGCGTTCAGGTCAAACAGGCGGGCATGAACCGTCGCAGCCTCCTGATCCGGACTGGCGTGATCGCCGGCGCCCTCGGGGGCGGCTGGTGGCTGAAGGAAAATGTCCTGTGGAGCGCGCCGGGCCTGTCCTTTGCTGAGGGCACGACCACGCCGTGGATCGACTTCGCCGCGCGGGTGCTCAGCCCGACCATCCCGGTCCGTATCGCCGGCCGGACGGTCAATGCCCTGATCGACAGTGGCGCCCAGTATTCGGTGATCGACCGCGATTTCCACACGGCCATCGAGGCCGAGCTGGGCCCGCGGCCGCTGTTCGACATTCCGCTGGTGGCCTATGGCGTCGGCGGCCAGCCCCAGATGGGCAAGGGCGTGCGGCTGGACATGGCCATGGACGGCCTGTCGCTCAGCGGTCTGCGCTGCGCCATCCTCGATCTGGGTCCGCTGGCTGACGAGGCGGGCCTGTCCGCCCCGCTGATCCTGGGGCAGGATCTGCTGAAATTGCTGGCGCTCGAGGTCGATCTGGTCGAGCGCCGCATGCGGCTGATGGAGCGACAGGCCGTGATCCATGACGCCCGCTGGAGCCGGGTGGCCGTGCGCCGGCGGGGCACTGCCCTGGTCACCCCGGTCGAGGTCGAGGGCCATACTCTGGACGCTGTGGTCGACACCGGCGCCTCCTCCATCCTCAGCCTCAGCCAGCCCGCCGCCCAGGCCGCGGGTATTCTGGACGGACGCGCGGCCGGCACCGGCGAAAGTCTGGTGCTGGGCGGACAGATCACCGCTGACATCCTGACGGTCGCGCGCCTGCGGGCGGTGGGCCGCACCTTCCGCGAGGTCGATGTGCCGGTCTATGGCGCGGTCGGCATGCCCGGCATCCCCGAAGCCCTGCTGGGCATGGCTGCCTTCCGCGATCAGGGCCTGCTGCTCGATATCGGCGGCGGTGCCCTCTATCGCTCCGCCCAGCTGGACCTGACGGTGGTTCAGTAACCCCGGAAGGTGTCACACGCCGCAGGATCCCCGGTCTCATAGCCGCGCGTCAGCCATTCGACCCGCTGCTCCGACGATCCATGGGTAAAGCTGTCGGGCGAGACCCGGCCGCCGCCGCGTTGCTGCAGGGCATCGTCGCCGATGGCCGCAGCCGTCTTAAGGCCTTCCTCAAGATCACCGGGCCGCAGCGCCACCTCGCCGCCCGACAGGCGCGCGGCATTGGCCGCCCAGACCCCGGCATAGCAGTCGGCCTGCAGTTCCAGCGCCACGGAGAAGCGGTTGGCCTCGGCCTAGCTGGTGGCCTGCGCCTGCGCCCGCCGCACATCGTCGGAGGCCCCCGTCAGGGTCTGCACATGGTGGCCGAACTCATGGGCGATCACATAGGCCTTGGCGAAGTCTGCGCCCGACGCGCCCAGCTGGGTCTGCATCTGCTGCCAGAAGCCCAGGTCCAGATAGACGGTCTGATCCGCCGGGCAGTAGAACGGCCCCATGGCCGCCTGACCAAAGCCGCAACCCGTGCCGGTGCCGACCTCGTACAGCACCACTGTCGGCGGGCGATAGCCCATCAGCAGGTCCGACCAGACCGCGTTCACATTGCCGCCGATCACATCAACGAACAGGCCCGCATCGTCCTCGGGCGTGCCGCGCTCGCCCTCGGCCTGACTGCCCGCAGCACCCAACTGGGTCGCGACCTGGGTCGTGGTCTCGGGGGAGATGCCAAAGATGAAATAGCCCAGCAGCGCCAGCACGGTCACGCCCAGGCCACCCCCGGCGATTCCGCCCACGCCCATACCGCGCCGGTCCTCGATACCGCCGCCGCCGCGTTGTCCGCCTCTCCAGCGCATGATGCCCTCCCTTGATCCCTGCCTCAGCTTAACGGCGAACGCCGGTCGAGCGAAAGGGATGCGTGGATCAGGCGATCAGTCCCCTCCGTCCAGCCAGCGGTCGATCTGGCCGACGCCGGCCTCGACCTCCTCGCGCCGGGCGCGGGCCTGCGCGGGCCTGCGCGGGCGTGCCGGGCGGCACGGCCACGGGCGGTGTCAGCACCGGCGTCTGACGCTGGCGTTCCAGATCGGCCACCACGCGCGCCGCCGCGGCCCGGCCCCGCTCGGCCTCGGCCTGACGCAGGTCGGCCCCGACCCGCTGGCGATCGATCTCAAAGCGATGCCGCTCGACCGCATAGCCTCCCGGCGGTGGCAGAACCCCCGCACGCGGCGGTGGCGCAATATAAGGCGGCGGCAGGCTCTGCGCCTCAGCCGCCGTGGCGCCGGCCAGGGCCAGACCGACAGCGATACCGGACAGGATCAGGGTGCGGGTCATGGGGGAAAGATAGGGCGGCTGGTGAAGCGAGCCAAGCGGGGCTTTGTTCAGAACCGGCCCGACCGCCCGGCCTGAAAATCGGAACGAACGCCCTGGCATCCCGTTTTCAGAAGTAACCGTGTTCGCACGGGCCATGCTGTCTGCTCACGCGCCGTCCGATGACTGTCGGTGGGTGACGGCGATCCTGAAGATCACGGGGCAAGAACCAACCGCAATCAGGAGGCAATCAGGAGACGGATGATATGTTGATCAAGACCATGACAGGCACAGCCATTGCGGCGGTCGTACTGGCTGGCGCGGCCTCGGTGGGAAGCGCCCACGCCCAGTCCCAGTCGCAGCCCCAGGACCCGGATTACCGGGCCGAAAGCCCCGAGGTCGTCAAGCGCGGCCCGGACGGACAGGCGACCGAGGTGCGCGTTGACGGGGTCGTCTACCCCGTGTGCACCCGCGACCGTCAGGACAACTGCATCCAGCCGCGCGCCGCCCGGCTGGGCTGGGGCAATCGTCCGCTTGAGACCTGGCCCGGCGAACCCGCCAGCCGGATGCAGGGCACTGCCCATCGGTCCGAGCCCTGATCCGGCATTTGCAGCGGGGATTGCACTCGCTCTGACGCCCGCGCCTGACCCCGGGCGCGGGCGTTGCGACTCCGCTCTTCAGCCTCGGGTCATCGCCATGAGGTCAGCATCACGCCGTGGTGCGACCGCCCGCTCCAACACCTCGGCATAGCCCCCCGCCACCTCCATCCGCTCGCCCTCGGGGCGGGTGTGGACGGCGCGGTGCAGGGCGGGCAGCTTCCAGCAGGGCACGTGCATGAACAGGTGGTGTTCGGCGTGGAAATTGACCCAGTAGGGGGCGATGAAGGCGCGCTCCAGCCAGTTCGCGCGGGTCGTGCGCGCGGCGCGAAACGCATCCTCGGCCGAGCCCTCGACACAGGCGTGTTCGGCGATGTTGCGGATGCGGGTGACCATCGGAAACCACGTCGCCATCGGCAGCAGCCACAGCACGAAAAAGGCCCACCAGACCCCCGCCACCGCAGAGCCGGCCAGCATCGCGAGGTTGAACAGCAGGAACGGCAGCACCGACCGGCCCGTGACGATCGCTTCGTACGCATGATCGTCGGTGGCGCGGGCCGCCTGTCGTCCCCGCAGCGCCGCCAGCGGCAGCAGCACCCTCTGCTTGAAGAAGGTCTGGCCGGTCAGGTCGCGGATCAGCTTCCTCCGTAGCGAGGCCGGGCTGACGGGGAAGGGGGCCGACAGCATCAGGTCCGGGTCCTCGGCCTGCTGGGCAAAGCGGTGGTGGGCCAGATGATAGGGGCGATAGCTGTCCAGCGACGCGCCCACCGGCACGGCGCATAGCCAGTGACCCAGAAAATCGTTGAGCTTCAGATTGCGCGACAGCCCGCCATGCGCCGCCTCATGCATCAATATGGCCAGCCCCAGCTGGCGTGTGCCGATGATCATGACGCTGAGCGGGATCAGCCACGGGATCCACACCCCCAGCGCCACCGCCAGCGCAATCACCCCCCAGCAGTGCACCACCAGCAGCGGCCCTGCCACCGCACTGCGCGACTGGAACGGCGTCCACTCATCGGGCGCGAACAACTGACCGGGAGCAATGCGGGGCGCGGCAGGCATGGCGCCAGTCTACCGTCCTTTTCGGCAACGGACAAAAGGCGGGCGAGCCTGACGATTTATACTGCTAGGCCTGAACCTGAGGAGGAGCTTGAGAAAAAATCGGCTCGCCTTGGGAAACGATGCGCATTTGCCCGTTGCTAACCATCGTGAAGAATCCGGCGTCTTCCGCGGTAACAAAAAAGGTTAGTCGATACAGTTGCGAGCCTTCGAAGACCGGACTGTCGAGCCCTATGACCCCCATGGCAGGCACGCCTGGTCGGACGATCACGATCTCGCAATCATGGAATAGGCATCGCTCGAATGTCGGACTCCCCCGAAGGGCCACATTTGCAGGACCGTAGACTTCCGAGTCCCTGAAGGTTGGCCGTACGTGCCACTTAAAGAACGGATGGTAGAAGTCGCGCATGTCGATGCGCTTGCCGGCAAATAGCCTGTCGAGGGGGTTTACGGTCGCCGAAGCGACCACCCGTTCGGTATAGGCTGATTGGACGCGTCTCTCTCTCGCTTTCGAGGTGACATGTACACCAAGCAGGAAGATACCGTAGAGTACTAGGAACGTGATCAAGAACACGAGGCCCCAAGCAAGGGGGCCGTACGCGTTCAGCCAAATGGCTGCCGACGCCAGCCAGCTCAGAGCCGACGCTCCAAAAAGAGCGCCTAAGAGCGGCCACGCCTTGGCGAGCCAGTCGAGCCATCCGGGTATCGTCAGGAAGGCGTCGAGCGCGCGCCCCTTTTTTTCGTCTGCCATACCGCCGTCATATCAGCCCTCTTCCACGCGTGCGAGCACCGGGTTTCTTAAAGTTGACGCGTCAGGCGATCCTGACGAAAAGTCAGGTTGACATGACACGGAAGCGATGTAAGGTCATCCTTACATTCAGTCAGGAGGACATGACATGACATCCGCCGCCAAGGCCTACACCTTTCGAACCGTATTCTTCATGCTGGGCTATGTCGTCGCCCTCGTTCTCGCCGTCAGCGGCGCGCTGGACACCATCGGCGGCGTCAGCGGCTGGGTTCTCGCGGCGGCCGTCGCGGCACCGGTGGCCGGCCAGATCTGGGCGACCCTGGCCTTCATCCGCGACAGTGACGAATTCGTCGCCGGTGTCACGGCCAAGCGGTTCATCCTCGCCGCCGGCATGACCTTCGCCCTCAGCGTCTTCTGGGGCTTCGCCGAGAAGTTCGCCGAGGCCCCGCACATCGAGGGCTGGTGGGTCTATGTCGTCTTCTGGGGGCTGATGGGCTTCATGCCGGTGTTCATCCGGAGCAGCCGCTGATGAAGAACCGCCTCAAACTGCTGCGTGTCGAGCGTGGCTGGACCCAGGAACAGCTGGGCCAGGAACTGGGGGTCTCGCGTCAGGCGGTCAATGCGCTCGAGACCGAAAAGCACGACCCCTCGCTCGACCTCGCCTATCGCATCGCCGTGGTGTTTGATCGCCCGGTGGAAGACATCTTCGAAAACCCGCACGCCTGAGCCTTCAGGCACACCTCAAGGACATCTCCCATGCTGCATCTCCGTCCCTTCGTGGGGCGCCCGGTTCTGCGCGCCCTGTTCCTCGCCTCGGCCCTGCTGCTGGCCGGCGGCATCCTCAGCCTCGTCGCGCCGCGCATGGCCTTTGCCCAGAGCACCCCGGCCTTCACCTCCGACCGGCTGTCGGTCGAGGTGCTGGGCTCCGGCCCCGACGTCATCTTCATCCCCGGCTATGCCTCCTCGCGCGAGGTCTGGCGCGCCGAGGCTGAGCGGCTGTCTGCCACCCACCGCGTCCACATGGTCCAGCTGGCCGGTTTCGCGGGTGAGCCCTGGGTCCACGGCGACGGCCCCTTCGTCCAGCCGGTGATCGACGAACTGGCCCGCTACATCGACGAGGCAGGCCTGCAATCGCCCGCCGTCATCGGCCACTCCATGGGCGGGATGAGTGCCCTGATGCTGGCCCAGCAATACCCGGCCCTCGTCGGCAAGGTGATGAGCGTCGACAGCCTGCCCTTCTTCTCGGCCCTGTTCGGCCCGCAGGTCACGGTCGACACCGCCCGTCCGTTCGCGGAACAGGCGGCGGCTGGAACCCTCGCCGCCGATGACGCCAGCTTCCGCGCCGGTCAGCTCCAGGGCGCTGTGGGCTATGCCAACGACCCCGCGACCCGCACAGCCATGGTGGAATGGGGCATGGCCTCGGACCGTCAGGCTCTGGCCACGGCTATCAAGGAAGTCATGCTGACCGACCTCCGCCCCGCACTGCTCGCCATGACCACTCCCGTCTGGGCCGTCTATGCGGCGGATGCCAACGGCGGCGCCCCGCCCGCCATGGCCGACGCCCTGTGGCAGCGCGAATATGCCACCCTGCCGGGCGTGGAGCTGATCCGGGTCGATGACAGCCGCCACTTCATCATGGCCGACCAGCCGGAGCGGTTCAGCCAGATCGTCGACCGCTTCCTCGCAGAGTGAGGCGAGGCCGGGTCAGCGCGGCGTGACGTCGCCCCTCCGCCGCGGCTGGCCCGCGAACTCCCCGGCATAGGCCGTGGCGATCATGCTCTTGAAGGCGGTCTGGGGGATGGCGATCTCATAGCCGCCCTCGACGCCCGGCCCGACCTGATAGGGCCCGATCAGGAAGATCAGCCCCCCGGCCTTGCCCGCCTGTTCCCCCGGCGCCAGCACAAAGGGCGTCTCGGCCGCGCGGGGACAGGCCCAGCCGTCGCGCCCGGCCAGAGTAATCGTCCGGGCATCCGGCACCCGCGCGCGGCGGGCGGCATTGACCGCCGTGCACAGGGCCTGATCCAGCGCCGTCAGATCCGCCCCCTTCCGGAACAGCTCCGGCGCGCCGATCACCCGCTTCAGCGACCGGTCCCAGACAATGCCCGTGGTCAGGGTGTTGGGATGGGCCCCACCGGAATAGTCAAAGGCCTCGCGGCGCAGGCTGAACAGCCGGTCGGTCTGGCCGGCGACCGTGACGGTGACCGTCTTCTCGAACGGCGGCATGCCCTCATCGCCCTCGGCCTCGGTGCGGGCGGCCAGCGCCCCCTCCTCGAACTGGCGAAGGCCGCGGACCTCTTCGGCATAAGTTCGGGCGTGCAGGTCGGGCTCGGCCTTGATGCCCTCGGGCAGGGTCAGGGCGACGGTGGCGTGCTCGGTCTTGTCGGCGAAGATCAGGTTTGACGGCGAGGCGGCCGGGGTCTCCAGCGCGGGCGTGCCGGTCTCGGCCGCGACCTCGGCCGGGGCGGGCTCATCGCCGTCGCGATTACAGGCCGCGAGCGCCAGCGGCAGGGCCAGCAGGATCAAGGACAGGCGGAGAGGACGGGTCGGGGAGGGACGCATGCAGTACTCCTTGGCTGACGCCACTCTAGCCCCCGATCGGGACCGCCCCAAGGCCCAGCGCGATCAACAACAGCACACCGGCCTCGCGGTTGGACTTGAACAGGGTCAGCGCGCCCTCGGGATCGTCGGCCCGGACATTGCGCACCTGCCAGGCCAGATGCGCCGCAAAGGCAAGCCAGCCGACCCAGAACAGCGGCGAAAGCCCGCCCACCGCCGCCGCCCCGGCCGCAAGGATCGCCGCGATCAGATAGAAGAACGCCACGCCACCGCGGACCTTGCCGCCCAGCCGCCGGGCCGAGGACTTCACCCCCACCAGCGCATCGTCCTCGATGTCCTGCAGGGCGTAGATGGTGTCATAGCCCAGCGTCCAGAACACCCCACCGAAGTAGAGGAGCAGGGCGGCTGAGGTGAGCGTGCCGTGAGCCAGTATCCAGTCGCTGTGCGCGTTATAGATTGAGAGCAGAGTCATGTCGGACTGGTGCTCGAACCACCACAGTCCAAGGCCATAGCCCCCCGTCGCCGCCGCAAATCCCATCAGCGCGCCCCAGTTGAAGGTCAGGCCCAGCCACGCCTGGGGCCACCAGGTGATGCGCTTCATGAAGGGATAGGCGGCGACCAGCGCCAGCGACGCCACGCCCAGCATCACCACGAGCACGTTCAGCGTCAGCAGGATCAGCAGACTGATCAGGCAGCAGCCGATGACAAAGGCCCACGCCCCTTTGACCGATATCTGGCCCGAGGCCACCGGCCGGGCCGCCGTGCGGGCCACCTTCGCATCGATGTCCCGGTCGACGATGTCGTTGAAGGCACAACCCGCTGCCCGCATCAGGCACGCCCCCACCGCAAACGCCACGACCAGCCACGCGAGCACCAGCGGCGGGGCATCCGGCTCCAGCGACGCGACCGCCAGCATGATCCCCTGCCAGCCGGGCAGCAGCAGCAGCCAGATGCCGATCGGCCGGTCGAACCGCCCCAGCTTCAGCCACGGCTTCAGCCCCTCGGGCGCGTGGCGGTCGACCCAGTTCTGGCCGGCGTCGGGAAGCGGAGCGGTCATCCCTCCTGATAGCGCCTTCCCGGTCTCGATGAGAAGGGATAGAGGGCGCCATGATCCGCACCCCGGCCTCTGTCGTCGCCCTGACCCGCCATGCGGCCTTTCCGCTGGCGGTGCTGGTGCTGGCCGCCATGGTGCTGGGCCTCGCCCCCATCCTCGTGCGGCTGACCGAGACAGGCCCGGCGGCAGCGGGCTTCTGGCGGTTCCTGTTCGCCCTGCCGTTGCTGACCCTGCTGACCGCCACGCAGGGGAGCGGGGCCGGGCGGGGGCTTGGCACCCCCTCGCGCTGGATGCTGCTGGCCGGGCTGTTCTTCGTCCTGGATCTGGCCTTCTGGCACTACGGCATCGTCATGACCTCCGTCGCCAATGCGACGGTCCTTTGTAACCTGACGCCGGTGGTCGTGACCCTGTTCGCGTGGATCGTCTGGAAACAGCGCCCGGGCCGCAGCTTCGTTCTGGCGCTGACGTTGGCCGTGGCAGGCGCCTTCGCCATGGCCGCGGGCGCCGACGGCGGGCAGGGCACCAACCCCCTGCTGGGCGACCTGTTCTCCCTGTCGGTGGCGGTCTGGTACGCGGCCTATTTCCTCGCGGTAAAGGCCGCGCGGCGGACGGCGGGCGCGCTCAGGGTGACCTTCTGGGCGACGCTCGTCGGCACGCCCCTGTTGCTGCTGATCGCCACGGCGCTGGGGGAGGACATCCTGCCGGCCGGCCCGGGCGGCTGGCTGGCCTGCGCGGGTCTCGGCCTGATGCATGTGGTCGGGCAGGGCGGCGTCGCCTGGGCGCTGGGGCGGCTGCCCGCCTCGGTGACCGCCGTCACCATCCTGATCCAGCCGGTGGTCGCGGCCCTGCTGGGCTGGTGGATCTTCGCGGAGGCCCTGACGCCCGTTCAGGCCATCGGTGGCGTTCTGGTGCTGATCGGTGTGGTCCTGGCCCAGCGCGCCAGCCGTCTGACCCCTCCCGCGGGGCCCGTCATGGTGCCGGTCGAAGCTGCGGACGGCCCCCGGAATTGAAACGGGCGCGAACCCCGAGGAGTCCGCGCCCGCAAAGGTCTGTAACCCTTGCCCTCGATCAGAGGAGCTTGAGGTTCACCGCCGAGGTCTTGCCGCGCTGGGATTCCAGCTCGTATTCGACCTTGGCATTGTCATCCAGGCCCGCCAGGCCGGCCTGCTGAACCGCGGTGACGTGAACGAACACGTCGCTGCCGCCGCCATCAGGCTGGATGAAACCGTACCCCTTGGTGGGGTTGAACCATTTGACCGTACCGGTCGCCATAATGCGTCTCCGTAAACGCGCTTTCCAGGCGAACTCCCTGTTGGGAGCCCGTCAACCCGTCTGGATAAAGCTCGTTCAGGCGAAGGAGCGACCCGCGGCTTTGGACACCGCGCAAATCCGGGTTGCGAAAGCGTTGTCTCGCGTCAGGGGCCTTTGGTCAACCGGAATTGATTCGCCCGACAGGGGAGCGGGTCAGGCGCACAGGCCCCGAGGCGCCCCGTCCAGATGCAGGTGATCGCGGTGCGCCTCGTTGTAATCCGGCGTCAGAACCGTCGCGAAAACGCGACAGGCGCCGTCGCGCAGACTCTTCAGGAAGGGGCGGGCGTCGGGCCCTGCAGGCCCGGTCCCGCGCCAGTCCGAGGCGATGCTGACCACCCGTCCGTCTTCCAGCCGGACAGCCGAGACGTCCAGCGCATTGGCCCGGGCGTGCTCACTGGGCCGGGCGTTGACGTCGTCCTTGCCGTAAATGCGGCGACAGGAATAGGAGCCATAGTTCTGGACGCTGGCCACCTCGCTGCCGAACGTCTCGCGCGCAGCGGGACGCAGCACCTGCCGGTCCCAGATCACATAGCGCACCGCCAGCGGGCACTGCATCACCAGTCCGCCGGGTGCCAGCGGCGTGACATCGCCGCCCGTGATCCGCACGGCGCCCCGGACCACGCAGAAGCCGCCGTCATCCCGGTCCGGCGCGCGCTCAACCTCGACGCCGGCGTCACGCAGCACCTGCATGCACGCCTCGGTCACGCCGCGGACCTCCTCGGGCGCAGCGACCCGCGAAATCTCGAAATCATCGACCTTGGCCGCCGTCGCCTGTCCGATCGGGCGGTCCAGATCCAGCGGCTTCCACGGCAGGTCCTGCGGCGGGGCAAAAACATTCAGCATGGCAAAGGCGGCGCACAGGCCCAGCGCCGCCTCCCACAACAGGTTCCAGAAGTCGGCCAGATCGCGCTTCATGCTGTCAGACTAGCCGACCGCAGCGCTGTCGGCGACCGGCAGTCCTGCGATCAGGGCGCGCAGCAGGGCCGGACAGGCCTGCGCCCCCGCCGTGCCGTCGTTGCTGACGGCGACCAGGGCCAGGCCCCGGTCCGGGGCCACTGCGGCGCTGGCGTACCACATTGTATTGGACCCATCATGGGCCAGCACCCGGCCCGGCGTCGTCCCGTCCGCGCTGGCCCACGGCTGATTCAGCACGATCCAGCCACAGCCATAGGCCGGCGGCGTCCCCTCGGCCGGTTCACTCAGACGCGCGATCGAGGCCGGCTGCAGCAGCGGCTGCCCGTCGTTGAGAAAGACGGCGAGGAAACGGCCATAGTCCTCCAGCGTCATATGCACCGTCCCGGCCGGCCCTAGCGCGGCCGGATTATCCGAGACAGGATGTGACGGCGGCAGTGAGACATGGGTTCCCCCCATCTCCCGGTGTCCCCACGGTGCGGGCTCCGGTGGCGCGCCGAAACCAGCCGAGGTGATGCCCAGCGGGCTGAATATCTGCTCTACCATCATCGACTGCCAGTCCTGGCCCGTGATGGCCTCCATGGCGGCCGCCGCGACCATATAGTTGGCATTGCCGTACTGGAACTGGCCCGGTGCTCCTCCCGGGGCAGACGCCAGCGCCTTTCGCGCCACCGTCAGCCGTTGCTCGGGCAGGGTCGCGGGGTCGCCACGCGCCGTCATGAACCAGGCCTGCCCCAGCACGTCCTCGTCCTTCAGCCCCGCGCGGTGCTGCATCAGATCGACGACCCGCACCTCGGACCAGGCGGGATCGTGCTCGCCCGGCAGGGCATCCACCAGTTTCAGATCCCAGTCGGCCACCCCCTGCTCGACCAGTCGCGCAAACAGCACCGCCGTCATGGCCTTGGTGTTCGACCCCAGATGCCAGGCGTCGCTGGTCAGCACCGGCTCGGTGCCGTCCTTGCGGCGCAGGCCCCGTACGCCCGAGGCATAGACCTCCTCGCGCGACACCAGCGCCGCCCCCAGCCCGACCGGTGCGAAGCGTTCGAACACACTGTCCAGCGCGGCCTCGATAACCGCATCGCCGGCACGGGCAGCGGCCAAGGTCGGCAGGGCGACAGCCGGTGCGGCCCCCAAGGCGGCCACCAGTGAACGTCGGTCGAGGATCATGCGTAACTCCCTCATCCATCGGGAAAGCCCAGTCGGGCCCTGAGCTCGGCGGGCGAGGTGCCTTCGGCCCGGATCTGCGCCAGTGTGACGGCCCCGTCGCGTTTGGCAAACCGCTTCCCCTGATCGTCCAGTAGCAGCGGATGATGACGATACATGGGGGTCGGCAGGTCCAGTAGCGCCTGCAGTACCCTCTGGATCGACGTCATGGGGATCAGGTCCTCGCCCCGGATCACATGGGTGATACCCTGCGCTGCGTCATCAATCACCGAGGCGATGACATAGCCCGCGCCGATGTCCTTGCGGCCCATGACCATATCGCCCAGCGCCTCCGGCCGGGCCTCATGGACGCCGGGATAAACGCCTTCCTCGACCCAGCCCAGCCGCGACAGGTCACCCAGCCGCGCCCGTGCCCGATCCAGCGACAGCCGCCAGGCAAAGGCCTCTCCGGCCTCGAGCCTCCGCGCCTCCTCGTGCGGGTCGTGGGGGCCACCCGTAAAGGCCGCCGGGTCCACCGGGTCATCGGCATGGGGCGCCACCCCCGCCAGCGCCAGCCGCTCCTTCCGCGTCCGGAAACAGCGATACAGCAGCCCCTGTTCGCGCAAGGTCTCCAGCGCCCGGTCGTATTCGGCCCGGTGGTCGGACTGGCGCCGCACCGGTGTTTCCCAGTCCAGACCCAGCCAGGCCAGATCCTCGAACACAGCCTCGGTATATTCCGGCCGGCAGCGGGTGAAATCCGTATCCTCGATCCGCAGCAGGAACCGCCCGCCCGCCTCTCGCGCGGCCGTCCATGCGGTCAGCGCCGAAACGGCATGCCCCTTGTGCAGAAGGCCGGTGGGCGAGGGGGCAAAGCGCGTGACCAGCGTCATGGGCGCGCGATTGGCGGTTTCCGGCTCTTGTGGCCGGATTCGGGGGTGATCGCAGGACGAACTTCGGCCAGACTGGGCATGGGCCGACCCTAGATTGCGGTCCGGACCCTGTCGACCAAGGCTGATCCATGCCGACCGCCCCCACCGCCGACCACATCCTGACGGCCCGGCAGGCGCTGGTCGCAGCCGACCCCCTGCTGGCCCGCGTGGTCGAGGCCGTGCCGCCCTTCGAATGGCGGCTGCGGACCGGTGGTTTCGAGGGCCTCTTCCGAATGATCGTCGAGCAACAGGTGTCGGTGGCCGCCGCCGCCTCCATCTGGCGCCGCGTGGTCGAGGGCCTCGGAGAGGTCACCCCCGAGGCCGTGCTTGCCCGGTCGATCGAGGAGCTGCGGACCTTTGGCCTGTCGGGCCAGAAGGCCCGCTACGGCCACGAGATCGCCCGCGCCCATGTCGAGGGTCACATCGACTTCGACCATCTGGAACAGCTGGACGACGCCGAGGCCATCGCAGCGCTCACCGCCATCAAGGGCGTCGGCCTGTGGACTGCCGAGACCTTCCTGATGTTCTGCGAAGGCCGCACCGATGTCTTTCCCGGCGGCGATGTGGCGCTACAGGAAGCCATGCGCTGGGCCGATGGAATCGAGATACGCCCCACCCAGAAACAGGCTTACGCCCGGGCCGAGGTCTGGCGCCCGCACCGTTCGGTCGCGGCGCATCTGCTGTGGAGCTGGTATGGCGCCGTCAAGCGCGGTGAGATTTCGCTGGAGGACGTCCGATGATTGAGGCCCCGATCCTGCAGACCCTCAGCCAGCCGATCCTGCCCAATCTCTATCTGGTGGACTATGCGGGCGTGGCCGTGTTTGCCGCCACTGGGGCGCTCGCCGCCGCACGCGAGAAGCACGATCTGGTCACCCTGGGCTTCTTTGCGGCCATCACCGGCGTCGGCGGCGGCACCCTGCGCGATGTGATGCTGGATGTGCCGGTCTTCTGGGTCGTCGACTGGAAATATATTGCCGTCTGTCTGACAGCCGCGCTGGCGGTCTGGGTGATCGGCCGGCCCGAGTGGCGCTTTCGGGCCCTGCTGTGGCTGGATGCCATCGGGCTCGCCGCCTATGGCGTGATGGGTGCGGCCAAGGCCGAGGCGCTGGGCGCCAGCCCCCTGATCTGCATCGTCATGGGCACGGTCACCGCCTGTTTCGGGGGGATTGTGCGCGACCTGCTGGCCGGACAGCCCTCTATCCTGCTCCGACGAGAGATCACGGTGACGGCCGCCATTCTCGCGGCTGTGGCCTATGTCGGGTTCAAGCAGCTGGGGCTGGGCAATGTCACCGCGGCCCTGCTGGCCATGCCCCTCGGATTTGCCCTCCGTGCCGGGGCCCTCGCCTGGGGTTGGAGCCTTCCTTCCTTCCCGGCCCGTGTCCGCGCGCCCTGATACCCGGCCAGCGGCTTCACGGAACCGACACGCCTTCGTCATGGCGGTCGAGTCGAATCGACGATAAGCTTTCCTCATCAGCGGGGAGGAAGTCGTCTTCAGTCCGGTCGCTTATGCATATTCCGTGCGGAACGGAGAGGGATGATGTCCCGCTCTCTGACCGCGCTTTCCGGTGCCGAACTGGCCGGGGTCCAGCCCGGTCGGATGACGGCGCCCCGCACGCCGTCCGGCTGGCCTGCCCTGGTGCTGAACGCCGACTTCCGGCCCCTGTCGTACTACCCTCTGTCGATCTGGCCCTGGCAGGATGTGATCAAGGCCGTCTGGCAGGACCGCGTCGATGTGGTCTCCGTCTACGACAAGGTGGTCCGCAGCCCGTCGATGGAGTTCCAGCTCCCCAGCGTGGTGTCGCTGAAGACCTATATCGATCAGGACCGCTCCCCTGCCTTCACGCGCTTCAACGTCTTCCTGCGCGACGGCTTCACCTGTCAGTACTGCGGCCATGCGGGAGAACTGACGTTCGATCATGTGGTGCCGCGCTCGCATGGTGGTCGCACGACCTGGGAGAATATCGTCGCCGCCTGCCCGCCCTGTAACCTCAGAAAAGGCGGCCGCACGCCGCAACAGGCCGGCATGCCTATCCGTCACGCCCCCCGGCGGCCGAACTCCTGGCAGCTTCAGGACGCCGGCCGGCGCTTTCCGCCCGACTATCTGCACAACAGCTGGCTTGACTACCTCTACTGGGACATCGAGCTGGAACCCTAGCTTCTGCGGTCTGTTGCAGGGACGCGCTTTGCCCTAGGCAGGGCGGAGCGGCGGCCCATCCGGGCGGCCAAAGCCGGACCCCTCCATGAAACTCCGCGTACGCGCCGAACTGACCTATCGCTTCGATGCGCCGACGGATGCCATCTATCTGATCCAGGCCGCCCGCTGGCCGGGCCAGACCATTCTGGAAGAGCGGCTGGAAGGCCCCCCGGGCGTCGAGCTGATCGCCCACACCACGCCGGACTATGGCTCCCGCACCCTCCGCGCCCACCTGTCCGGTGACGTCCGCTTGATGTACGAGGCCGTGATCGACAACGGCACCCTCAAGCGCCTGCCACCGTCGGCACACCAGCACAGCTGGACCGAGCTGCCGGGCGAAACCCTGACCTATCTGTGGCCCAGCCGCTATTGCCCGTCCGACGGTTTTGAGCGGTTTGTCGGCAACGAATGGTCAGAGGGATGGGGCGGCGCCCAGGTGCTGGCGATCCTTGACTGGATCAAGGCCAATATCGCCTACACCCACGGTGTCTCCACGCCCCAGACGACGGCCGCCGACACCTTCCTCGACCGCGCCGGGGTGTGTCGCGACTTCACCCATCTGGGCATGGCGATGTGCCGGGCCTCGGGGATTCCGGCGCGCGCCGTCAGCGCCTATGCGCTCGATCTCGACCCGCCTGACTTTCACGCCGTGTTCGAAGTCTATCTGTCGGGTGGCTGGTGGCTGGTCGACCCGACCGGTCTCGCCCCCGTCGAGGGCCTGGTCCGGATCGCCAGCGGCCGCGACGCCGTCGACATCGCCTTCCTGTCGACCAACGGCCCGTGCCAGATGCTCAGCCAGTCCGTCAGCGTTGAGCGGGCCTGAGGTGTCCTAGCGCCGCCGCTGGGACGCGCGCCAGGCCTCGAACTCGTCGATATTGTCCAGCTGGCGAAGCACCTTGTTCTGCGGGTCGATCAGCACATGGCTGTGCGGCCCCACGCCCCGGACCTCGCCGCGACCCCCGGTCATGGCCACCGTCTGGACCTGCCCATCGATCGAGACCTCGATCGGCATGGGGAAGGCGCTGCCGTCGCCGACCACCCATTCCAGCATCAACCGGTCGCCCTGTTGGCGCGACACCAGATCGGGCAGGGCCGCCTGATAGAGATAACCGTTGAAGAACCAGCCCAGATCCTGACCCGTCACCTCATTGACGATGGCCAGAAAGTCCGGCGTCGAGGCATAGCGGGGCTCGAAGTTGCCGGGGCGCGGGTCGGGGCGGCCATAGACCAGCCGGGTCACGGATTCGAAGAAGGCCTCATCACCGATCAGCATGCGCAGCGAGTGCATGATCAGCGAGCCCTTGTAATAGATGTCATTGCCGGGGCCCTGATCGCCCTCATAGACCTGTTCCTCGGTCAGGGCGCTGCCTGACACCACGGGGAACCGGTTGGCCAGGCCCAGCCGCTGCTCCAGAAGCGCGGCCTGATAATACTGCTCGCCGTTCAGCCAGCGCGTGTAGAGCGGCTGCATATAGGTGCCCAGACCCTCGTGCAGCCACATGTCGTCCCAGTTGACGTTGGTCAGCTGGTTGCCGAACCACTCATGCGCCAGCTCGTGCTGCAACAGCCAGTCGTAGCCCTCGTGATCCTTGCGGTACTGGTTGCCATAGGCATTGATGGTCTGGTGCTCCATGCCCAGGTGCGGGGTCTCGACCACGCCCATCTTCTCGTCAGCGAACGGGAACGGCCCAACCGTGGCCTCGAAGAAGTCCAGCTGCTCGGGGAATTCGGCAAACAGGGCCGCGGCCTTTGCCGGATCGGTGCTGTTCAGGTGCCAGAAATGCATCGGGATAGTGTTGCCGAAGCGGCTCTCATAGGTGCCCGACAGCTCCACATAGGGCCCGACCGTCAGCGAGATGGCATAATTGTTCGGCTGGTTCGCGGTCCAGTTCCAGGTGGTCCAGCCGTCGCCATGGTCTTCCTTGCCGAGGAAGCGGCCATTGGCGGGCGCCGACAGTTCGGACGGAATGGTGATGTGCAGGTCGACGCGGCCCGGCTCGGCCATCGGATGGTCGATACAGGGCCAGAACAGATCACAGCCGTCACCCTGGATGGCGGTGGCGATCCACGGCTCGCCGCCCGGCGCGGTCGACCAGACAAAGCCGCCGTCCCACGGGGCATTGCGCGCCACATGCGGCTTGCCGGCATAGGTGATGCGCAGGTCCACGCTCTGGCCGGCGCGCAGGCGGCGCGGCAGGCTGATGGTCATCCGGCCTTCGGGATTGACCCAGTCGCGCGGAGACAGGACGCGCCCGTCGATAGCCACTTCCGAGACATCGAACCGGGTGTCCAGCTCGACCACCAGCCTGTCCAGCGGCGCGGTGGCGGTAAAGGTCAGGGTGGCAACCGCGTCGATCGCCTTCTCGTCCGGGATGACCTTGATCGCCAGATCGGCCACATCGAACCGCATGGCCAGCTGCTCCGGCGTGCGCGGCCCGCCCGTGTCCATGGTGAATTCGGTCGAGGTCCGCTGTTCGGCGCCATCCTGCGCCAGCGCCGGGGCACTCGCGCCAAAGCTCAGGCCAAGGGCGGCCATCGAGACCAGAAGGGGGCGGAACGATACGGTCACGGGCGTCTCCGGCAGGCCAAGCTTGGGGATGCCGGAACCTTAGAGACCGAACCGCAAAAGAAAAAGGCCGGTGTTTCCACCGGCCTTTCCGAAATCGGGTTGATCCGCAGGGATCAGGAAGCTTGCTGCTCGGCCAGCTTGGCCTTCACCTGGCGCTTGATGCGCTGGGCGGCGGTCGACAGCTTTTCGTCGCGGGCCTTGACGATGAAGGCGTCCAGGCCACCCTTGTAGTCCAGGGTACGCAGGGCGGCGTTCGAGATACGCAGGCTGAAGGTCTGGCCCAGCGCATCCGACGCGACCTTGACGGTCTTCAGCGACGGCAGGAACCGGCGCTTGGTCTTGATGTTCGAGTGGCTGACCGAATGGCCGACCATCGGGCCGATCCCGGTGAGTTCGCAACGACGCGACATGGACTGATCCTCATTGGCGCCATGGTGCAAAACACACCGGGCACGAAACATTGGGTGCACGCGAAACCCTGTCCCGCGCGAGAGGCGGTCGTATAGAGGAGGAGAGGGCCGGGCGTCAAGGCCGCGCGCGGGGGATTCCGGCGGGGGAATCCGCTTGCCCCAACGGCACAATTACGGATCGTTCAGCCGCCGTTCAATTGCGGACACATACTCAGGTCATATATCGAGACCCGAGCTTTCAGAGAGGGCTGACATGACGAACAGACAAGGCCGCACCCGTTTCCTCGCCCGCGCACTCCCCGTCGCTGGCGGAGCGCTGGCCCTGGGTATGCTGATGACCGTGCCGTCCTCGGCGACCTCGCCCCAGGCGTCCGGCACGCCGCTGCCCGGCTACTGGGAATATACCACCAGCGCCCTCGGCATCCGCGACACCGAAACCAAATGCGTCCGCCCCAGCGAGATCACCCGCTTCTTCAGCGGTCTGTCGACGCGGCGCTGGTCCTGCACCTATCCGGTGCGTGAGGTCGGCAACGGTCAGGCGCGCTTCGAGGGCATCTGCCGCGACCACAAGGATCGCACCGTCCGCGTCCGCCTGAACGGCCCGTATGCGCCGGAAAGCTTCCGCTTCAATGGGGGCGCCCAGCTGGCGCGCGGCACGCCTTACATCCCGGCCAGCATCACCGCCCGCCGGATCAGTGCCACCTGCCCGGCCGGCGCCGAATATTTCTGACGTCAGCTGACGGCGTGCGTGAAAAAAGGCCCCGGATCGCTCCGGGGCCTTTATTCGTCTCAGCCTGTCGCCTGTGATCAGGCCGCTTCGGCGGCAGCCGGGGCCGGCGGGGCCTTCTTCGCGCTCAGCGACTTGGCCAGCAGCTCGACGGCGGCGTCCTTGTCGATGCGGTTGGCGGCGGCGACTTCACGGGCCATGCGGTCCAGGGCCGATTCGTACAGCTGACGCTCCGAATAGGACTGTTCGGGCTGGGTGTCGGCGCGGTGCAGGTCGCGCACCACCTCGGCGATCGAGATCAGGTCGCCCGAGTTGATCTTGGCTTCATATTCCTGGGCCCGGCGCGACCACATGGTGCGCTTGATGCGGGCGCGGCCCTTCAGCGTCACCAGGGCGCGGCTGACGACATCCTCGGCGGCCAGCGAGCGCAGACCGGCGGTCTTGGCCTTGTTGGTCGGGACGCGCAGGGTCATTTTCTCGTGGTCGAAGGTCACGACATAGACTTCCAGGGTCATGCCCGCGACTTCCTGGGTCTCGACGGCAGCAACCTTGCCGACACCGTGAGCCGGATAGACGACCGCGTCGCCAACCTTGAATTCAAGACCACTCTTGCTCGTCATGTCATTTCCTTTCACGGACGCAGACGATCGCAATTCACCTCGGCATCGAAGACGACGACTTCTGTCCGGCAAGGCGGCGCCGGCAGACTGTCGATCTCAGATGCGGAAATGGATCACCAAACCTCTGGCCGCCCCGGTTTATGTCGGGGTTCTATCGTCACTCCGGATGGTGCGAGCACGTCGCGGGCCATCCGACCGAATGAGATCAATCTATCACAAAAAGCGGAAAATTCAAAATATCCCCAAGCATGACCATGGGGGCGGGGCATATTGTGACCGGATTGCGGCCAAAGCCCGTCCGGCTATTGCGCAAAAGGCCGTTCAGGAGCCCTTGCCGGGCTTTTCCGAGAAGTATTTTTCGAACTTTCCGGTCTCTCGCTCGAACTCTTCAGCGTCGGCGGGCGGTGTGCCCTTGACGGTGATGTTCGGCCACACCTTTGCGAAGTCGGCATTGACCTTCAGCCATTTGCCGTCCGGCTCGTCCTCGGTATCGGGCTTGATGGCATCGACCGGGCACTCGGGTTCGCAGACGCCGCAGTCGATGCATTCGTCCGGCGCGATCACCAGGAAATTCTCGCCCTCATAGAAGCAGTCGACCGGGCACACCTCGACGCAATCCATGAATTTGCAGCGGACGCAGGCGTCGGTGACGATGTAGGTCATGAACGAAACCGGGGGTCGGAGGATCAGCCGGGGGCCGGACGGGGCAGATGGCCCCCGATCGCGCCGGTGTCAACCGTTCGACGCATCCGGCGCGGGGCGGGTCAGGTCTTCATACAGGCCCGCCGCCTCCGCCGGTGGCCCCCGCCGCGTCCCGAAGGCAACGATCCGCGCCTCGACCAGCCGCTCGCCGCGCATCAGGGTGACGACATCGCCGGGCCGCACGCGATAGCCCGCCTTGGACATGCGCGCCTGCTGTCCCGCACGGGTCAGCCGCACGCGGCCCTTTTCGATGATCCGCGCGGCCTCGGTCCGGGTCGGCGACAGCCGCGCCCGCCACAGCCACACATCGAGGCGGCAGATCTCGGCGCTGTCGCTCATGTGCCTCCCGTAGACGAGCGGGCGCGGCGCGGGCGGCGGCGCTTGGTCCGGGCGGCCGGATCCAGCGGCGCGGCCAGTGCCCGCAGGACCGCGAACGGAGAGTCCTTCACCGGCTTCGGAGTCTTTCCCGGTCGATCGGGCTGACGCGCGCGGGTCGTCTTCAGGGCGGCGATCAGGGCGTTGGCTTCGCCGATGCTCATCCCGAGATGCTTGAGGTCTTCGTCGGACAGCGTGCCTTTCCCGGCGGCCCGCCGTTCGGCCATCGTCTCCAGCAGTTCGACCGGGACAGCGTATCGACCGACCGCACGCAGACCGAAGGCCGACAGCCGCCGCGGCGACGGGGCGGGAGACGGCAACAGCGTCACGCCCTCCCCACGTCCACGAAACGACCAGCCGCCCGTGAACGCCTGGGCGACCGCGCGGGGGCGGGCCTTCAAGAGGGCCGGCAGCCAGACGGAATGGGCGCCCATGCGCACGCCGAATGTCCGCAGTGTACGGCGTTCAACCTGGCTGAGCGCGGCCAGATCGCGTTCCACCTCGCCCCTGTCTATGACGCCGCCCGCCTCCAGCAGGCGGAACGCCAGCCCGCGCGGCAGTCCCTTCAGGGCGCCGCTCTCGATCGCCGTCTTCAGCCGTTTCAGGGGTTTCAGCGCCCGGCCTGTCTCGCCCGCCAGCCAGGCCTCCAGCCGCCGCTGCGCCCGTTCACGCGCCGGTGCTGAACCCAATTCACCCAACAGCCGCACCCGGGGGGCGAACCAGTCCCCACCGGGATCGATCTGCCCTGTCCAGGCGCCGCGCCACAGCACCGCGCCTTCGGGCGTCACGCCTAAGGCCTCGTCCGGTTCGGCCGCCAGCTGGCCCAGGCGCCGCTCGATCTCCGGCGCCACCGCCTGCCGCGCGGCCCGGCCCAGCGCCCGCGTCTCCAACGCACTGGTCCCCGCCTCGGCCTTGAAGCTGATGCCGCTCAGCCGCCCGACGGCCTGGCCCTCGACCGAGACCTCGCCGTCTTCAGAGACCTGCGTATCCGCCTCGCCATAGTCTTTCAGCGCCTGCATCAGCACGGTGGTGCGCCGGTCGACGAAGCGCGCGGTCAGCCGCTCATGCAACACATCCGACAGCCGGTCCTCCAGCGCCCGGGTCCGCTCCCGCCAGTGGGCCGAGGCCTCCAGCCAGCCCGGCCGGTTGGCGATGTAGCTGAGGGTCCGAACCCCGGCGAGCCGCGCGGAAATCCGGTCGATCTGGCCGTCGTCCCGATCAAGGCCTGCAAACCGACCGGCGAACCAGTCCTCGGTCACCCGCCCGCCCGGCCCGGTCAGGGCCTCGAACAGATGCATCACCAGCTGGAAATGCTGCTCGGGCGTGGTCTTCTGGAAGTCGGGCATCTGGCAGCAGTCCCACAGCCGCATCAGACTGCCGCGCGACCGCGCGATGCGCTGCACATCCTCCTCGCGCGCCACCCGCCTCAGCAGCACCTCGTCCAGCGCCGGCGCCGAAAGCACCAGCCCCGGATGGTCCGGCCGGGTCTCCAGCGAGCGGATCAGGGCCGGCAGGCTGTCGAAGTCCAGCCGGGCATTGCGCCATTCCGCCGCCCGCACCGGGTCGAACCGGTGCTCGACCACCTGTTCAACCAGGTCAGGGTCGAGGTCCTGGGCCTGGGCCGTCACGCCAAAGGTGCCGTTCCGCATATGGCGCCCCGCCCGCCCGGCGATCTGGCCGATTTCATGGGCATGCAGGTGCCGCGTCCGCCGCCCGTCGAACTTCTTCAGCCCGGCAAAGGCCACATGGTCGACATCCATGTTCAGCCCCATGCCGATGGCATCGGTCGCCACCAGAAAGTCGACCTCGCCCGACTGGAACAGGGCGACCTGGGCATTGCGGGTCCGCGGCGACAACGCGCCCATGACCACCGCCGCCCCGCCCCTCTGACGGCGCAACAGCTCGGCGATGGCGTAAACCTGCTCGGCCGAGAAGGCGACGACGGCCGATCGCTTGGGCAGGCGCGTCAGCTTGGACGGCCCGGCATAGCTGAGCTCGGACAGCCGCTCGCGCTCGCGGATTTCGACATCGTCCACCAGCCGCCGGATCAGCGGCGCCATGGTGCCAGCGCCCAGGAACATGGTCTCGAACCGGCCCCGGGCATGCAGCAGCCGGTGGGTGAACAGATGCCCCCGCTCGGGGTCGGCCACCAGCTGGATCTCATCGACCGCCACGAAATCGACCGCCCGGTCCATCGGCATGGCCTCGACCGTAGAGACAAAATAGCGCGGCCGCTCGGGGACGATCTTTTCCTCGCCGGTGATCAGGGCGACAGAGGCCGCGCCCCGTTGCTTTACGATCCGCTCATAGACCTCGCGCGCCAGCAATCTCAGCGGCAGGCCGATCATGCCCGACGCATGGCCCAGCATCCGCTCGACCGCCAGATGGGTCTTGCCGGTATTGGTCGGGCCCAGCACCGCCACGACCCGGGCCGCCGACTGACCTGTGGGGCGATCACTCATGACCGGATAAAGGTGGGGCGGGTCGCGGCCGGACTCAACCGGATAATCGCAGTGCCTTGTCGGGGGAGGGGCGATTAACGCGCAGGACGGGGCCCGTGGAACAAGCGCGAAACGAATCAGGACCGAATCACTGACACCGCGCGATTCGGGGTTTGTTCACCGCAAGATATTGTATCTTAATGCCGATTAACCACAATCGGAAAGCGGACGCCCCGGTCGCTCCGCAGGTTTTTCAGCCCCGATGCCGCGCGGGCGCTTCCCCTGTTTCCCGCGACCCGCTACGTCCCCCTCCGACGGCCCCGTAGCTCAGCTGCATAGAGCAAGGCTTTCCTAAAGCCGAGGTCGCAGGTTGGAGTCCTGCCGGGGTCGCCAGTTGCCGGCATGTCTGGCAGTTTCCGGATAAATGGAAGCCGCCGGGGGCTCCCGGACATGACAGGAGAGCGGCCGGATGGCGCCTTCGCTGCTTCAGATCTCCATAATGATGTTTGGAGTGGTCTTGCCCGTCATTCTCCTCGCGGAGGTCCTTCGCCGGAAGGGGCGGAGCCAGTGGTTGGCATTTCTGGCGATGGTGCCGGGGCTCAACATCGTTCTCCTGATCCTAATTATCACAGGGCGCTGGCCGAGAAGCGGACATGCCGAAGACGCAACGAAGCCGGCCGACACGAGGGAGCAATGAAGAAGCGTCCAATTCCGGGGCATTCTCCGCTTGTAGTGATTGCCGCAGTGATGATGGGCTGCGGCCTCATTTTGGGGGTGCCGGCGATCGAGGGATACTCTGGAAGCCTCATGAAGGGGGTTGTGCTGTTCGTCTTGGGCTTTGCCTTGATGCTCACGATGGTCTTCTTCTTTTCGTCCCGAAGGTAGATCAGCGGATCTGCCATCCGCGCCGCTCCCTGAATCTTGCGCGCCTTCAACGCCCTTGCTGTTTTCCGCAGCGTTTTGCCCGCCCTGGTCCGGAGGCGGTGTAGGCTGTCCGGTTGACGCGACTATTCCTCCCCCGATGGGGGAGGAATGGACTTCAGACCATTCAGACCATTCAGACGGTCAATCCTCATCTCCTCCCTATTCATGGGGAGGGGGACCATCGAAGATGGTGGAGGGGGCGGCACCGCCGTCAGACCCCACGAGCGCGCACAATCGTCACCGTCGCGTCGCCCTCTCCGTCACGGCGCTCGCGCGCCGCGCCACCTCCCCACGCGTGGGGAGGAGATGGAGAGGGATGACTCCACACCCTCCGCCCCCCAACTCCAATCCCCCAACCGCCTTCCTGGCCCTATGGAGAAAGTGGAGTCTGTTTTCGCAGACTCTCTCCACCGCCCACATTTCAGACGGTATTTCAATGCGGTCGAAGTTCTTGATTTGTTCTCACTCCCGACCGATAATCCCGCCCATGGTTCAGACGACGACCCGCAAGCAACCAAAGGGCAGGGGCGCGCGCTCCAATGCCACCGGCCGCTATGAGCCGAACGTCGCCGAGGCCATGGACGACGGCTGGACCCCTGACGACGCCGATGTCGCCCCGCTCCGCACCGAACAGCTGATCGAGCGGCCCAAAACCATCATCTCGAAGAACACCAGCCCGGATGTCGGCTTCGACCGCTCCATCAATCCCTACAAGGGCTGCGAGCACGGCTGCATCTATTGCTATGCCCGGCCGTCGCATGCCTGGATGGGGATGTCGCCGGGGCTGGATTTCGAGAGCCGCATCTTGGTCAAACCCGACGCCGCGCGCCTGCTGGAACAGGAGCTGTCCCATCCGAAATATGTCTGCAAACGCATCCATGTGGGCGGCAACACCGACCCCTATCAGCCGGTCGAGGACGAGCGCCGCACGACCCGCAGCCTGCTTGAGGTCATGCAGCGCTTCAACCAGCCCTTCAGCCTGATCACCAAGTCGTTCCGCGTCACCCGTGACCTCGACATCCTCGGCCCCATGGGGCGCGAGAACCTGGCCCAGGTCTTCATCTCGATCACGACTCTGGACCGCGCGCTGGCCCGGACGATGGAGCCGCGCGCCTCCACCCCCGAAAAGCGGCTTGAGGCAATCAAGCGTCTGTCTGATGCGGGCGTCCCCGTCGGCGTCGGCTTTGCCCCGGTCATCCCGGGTCTCAACGACCACGAGCTTGAGGATGTGCTGAAGGCGGCGGCAAAGGCGGGGGCGACCCGCGCCATGTATGTCACCCTGCGCCTGCCGCTCGAGATCAAGGACCTGTTCCGCGAGTGGCTGGAGGACGCCCGCCCCGACCGCGCCCGCCGCGTCATGTCCCTGGTCCGCCAGACGCGCGGGGGCAAGGACTATGACGCCGACTGGTCTCAGAGGATGAAGGGCACCGGCCCCGTCGCCCAGCTGATCGCCACCCGCTATCGCGCCGCCGCCAAACGCTACGGCCTCGACCAGCCCTATCCCCTGCTGGACCTCAGCCGCTTCCGCGTGCCCGCCGAATTCCGACCCCAGATGGACCTGTTCGACGTGGCGTAAGCCTAGCGCCGGAAGGTGCCGACCAGTTCGACGTGGGCGGACCAAAGGAACTGGTCCACGGGCGTGACCTCTTCCAGCTGAAAGCCGGCCTCGACCAGCACCCGGGCGTCACGGGCGAAGGTCACGGGGTTGCAGGACACGCCGACCACGGTGGTCGCCTTCGAGGCCGCGATCTGCTCGACCTGGGCCTGGGCCCCGGCGCGCGGCGGGTCGAACACCACGGTGTCGATGCCCTTCAGGTCATGCGGCGTCAGCGGGCGGCGGAACAGGTCGCGGGCCACGGCCTCGATCGGCGACAAGCCCTTCAGCCCGGCGCGACCGGCCCTCAGCGCCGCAATGCCCCCTTCGGCGGCGTCGGCGGCCAGCACCGGCGCGACCGAGGCCAGCGGGAAGGTGAAGGTGCCCGCCCCACAGAACAGGTCGGCGATGCGTTTCGCGCCCTTCACCCCGTCCAGCACCCGCTCGACCATGGCGGCCTCGGCCTCGGGCACGGCCTGCAAAAAGCCGCCGGGCGGCAGGGTCACCTCGGCCGGGCCGAAGCGGACCCGCGGCGCGCGGCGCATGGCCAACACCTCGCCCGCCAGACTCAGCCGCGCCAGATCGGCGGCCTCGGCGGCGCGGATGGCTTCCATCCGCCGGTCACCCGACAGCCCGCCCGAGCGTCGCTCGACGCCGGTGATGTCGACGTCCAGACCCGTCTCGGTCAGGGTCACATGCAGGGTCGGGGCCGACCTCGGGTGATCCAGCACCGCCGACGCGATCCGCCGCAGCCGGGGCAGGGCCTCAACCAGACGCGGGTCGGACACCACGCAGGTCTCGATGGGCACCAGCGCCCAGGACTTCCTCGCCTTGAACCCCAGCACGACCGCGCCGTCGCCCAGCCGCCGCGCATGCAGCGCCAGCCGCCGCCGCGTGGCGGGCGGAATGCCAACGGTCGGGCGGATGTCGGTCTCCAGACCCTGCCGACCCAGCGCCAGCCGAACCTGCTCGCCCTTCCACGCCAGATAGGGTTCGCTCTGCCAGTGCTGCAGGGCGCAGCCGCCACAGGTGCCGAAATGGGGGCAGGGAGCCTCCTGCCGCTCGGGCGAGGGGGTCAGAAGGGTGACGTCGCCCGCGCGCCCGTCGCGCACCTCGGCCTCGACGACCTCGCCCGCCAGCGTCAGGGGCACAAACACCGGACCGGGGGCCACGCCGTCGCCCTGGGCGCCCACATGGGAAATCGTCAGCCGTTCACGCATGGCGCCTCCAAGCAGCTTTCGGGCGGCAGGGCAAACGCCCAAACCTGAACGAAGATGAACAGCCCGCTCAAATGCCGTTCAGTCGCGCCCCCCTACAAGGAGGGTGACAGGGGCCAGAGGGCTCCGGGAGTTTCAAGGAGCCGACCATGCGCAAGACCCCGATCCGTGCCGGTATCATCGCCTCGGCCCTGGCCACGGCAGGCCTGATGGCCGCCAGCCCGTCCGCCGCCCAGAGCTATGGCGGATACGGTTACGGTCAGTCCTACCCGCAACAATCTTACTGCCAGTCCGACCGCCAGCAACGTCAGGCCACCGGGGCCACCTTCGGCGCCGTGCTGGGTGCCGTCGCCGGATCCCAGGTCAGCGCTCGGGGCCGTCGCACCGAAGGCAGTGTCATCGGTGGCGTGCTCGGGGCCGTCATCGGCGCCGGCGTGGGCGGAAGCTCCGCCCAGCAATGCCAGCCCGGCTATGACCAGCGCGGCTATCCCAGTCAGGGCTATGGCTATGACGATCGCGGCTACGACAACCGCAGCTATGGCTATGGCTACCCGCAGCCCCAGTCCCGCCAGCCCTATGGCTACGATCCGGGCTATCCGGACCGTCGCTATGACGATCGCAGATACGACAACCGGTACGACGACCGGTACGACGACCGTCGCTATGACGACCGGACCCGCGGCCAGGACTGCCGCCTGAGCGAAAGCACCATCCGCCTTCCCGATGGCCGTCTGGAGCAGCGCTACGTCCGCGCCTGCCGCGACGCCTGGGGACAGTATCGCGTCGTCGACTAATTTCAGCCCCCCTGTCTGTCGACGACGTGGAGGGACGCCGCCGGAGGAGCAATCCACCGGCGGCGTCTCCTCAATTCATCCCGGCCCCTTTCAGGCGGGCCCTTTCGCCCACAGCAGATATTCGACATTGCCGTCGCCGCCGGTGACGGGGCTTTCGGCGGTCGCCTGGATCGCCCAGCCAAGCGCCTCCAGCCCTGCCGAAACCCGGGCCAGCGCCGCCTCGCGAGCGTCGGGATCGCGCACCACCCCGCCGCGCCCGACCGACTTGCGGTCCTCAGCCTCGAACTGCGGTTTGACCAGCGCCACCAGGTCGGCGCCCGGTCCCGCCAGCGACAGGGGGACGGGCAGCACCTTCAGCAGGCTGATGAAGCTGGCATCGCAGACCACCAGCTCCGGCGCCGGATCGACCTGCGCGGCCGTCAGGGCCCGGGCGTCGGTCTGTTCCAGATTGACCACGCGCGGATCGGCGGCCAGCCGGGGGTGCAACTGCCCTTGACCGACATCGACCGCCAGCACCCGGGCCGCGCCCCGCAGCAGGCAGACTTCGGTAAAGCCCCCGGTCGAGGTTCCGACATCCAGAACCGTCCGTCCCTGGACCGCGACGGGCCACAGGCTCAGGGCATGATCCAGCTTCAGCGCCCCCCGCCCGACGAAGGGATGGGCCGCCTCGGCGGTGATCACGGCATCGTCGGCCACGGCCAGCGAGGCCTTGGTCACCACCCGGCCATCGACCGTCACCCCACCCGCCTCAATGGCCGCGCGTGCCTGCGCCCGGCTGTCGAACAGTCCCCGCGCGATCAGCAGCTGGTCCAGTCTCATGAGCGGTGTCCTTCCGGGCAGGGGACCCAAATAGTCCCTTCCTTCTCCCATTGGGAGAAGGTGGCGCGCGAGCGCCGGATGGGGGTCGGCCGCATCGGTCGGCGACAGCCGTGGCAGGGCCGGTGCGACGGCTCACGCCGAAGGACAAGGTTAGCCCCTCGCCCCCAACCCCCTCTCCCACGGGAGAGGGGAGGCCTACAACGTCTCCAGCCTCTGCAGCGCGGCTTCCAGCCGTGCCTTGCCGGCTTCGGCCTCGGCCAGCTTGTCGCGCTGTTCCTGCACCACCTCCGGCGCGGCGCGCGCGACGAAGTTCGGGTTGTTCAGCTTCTTGCCGAAGTGGCCGATGTCGCTGTCAAAGGCGGCGATCTCCTTGGTCAGGCGCGCGCGTTCGGCGGCAATATCGACCAGACCGGCCAAGGTCAGGGCGGCGGTCGCACCGCCCGCGACGAAGGTCACGGCCCCATCGGGCGCGGCCTTGGCGACCGACACCTCGGACACCCGGGCCAGCGTCATCAGGATCTCGCGATAGCGGTCGATCCGCGCCAGGGTCGCCGCATCCGGCGCAATGAAGCTCAGCGGCGGGCGGGCCGTGGCGACATTCATCTCACCCTTGAGCGAGCGGATCGCCTCGACCGTCTCGATCAGCCAGCCGACCTCGGCCGCAGCGCCCGCATCGACCAGATCGTCCGACAGCTCCGGCCAGGCCGCGCCGATCAGCAGGGGCTCGCTGCGCGCCGCGCCATTGTCGGCGGTCTGGGCCCACAGCTCCTCGGTGATGAAGGGCATGACCGGGTGCATGAGCTTGATGGTCTGGTCCAGCACCCAGGCGGTCATGGCCCGCGTCTCGTCGCGCGCGGCGGCGTCCGCTCCCTGGAACACCGGCTTGGCCAGCTCCAGATACCAGTCGCAGAACACGTTCCAGACAAAGCGGTACAGAGCCCCCGCTGCATCGTCGAACCGACCGCCCTCGATGGCCTCCGACACCTCGCGCTCGGCCTTGACCAGTTCGCCGCGGATCCAGCGGTTGATGGTGGCCTCGGCGGCGGCCGGGGCAAAGCCCTCGACGCGGGCACAGCCGTTCATCTGGGAAAAGCGCGCCGCATTCCACAGCTTGGTGCCGAAATTCCGATAGCCCTCGATCCGCTGGCGGCTCAGCTTGATGTCGCGCGTGCCCGACAGGATGGCCATGGTGAAGCGCAGCGGGTCGGCGCCCAGATCGTCGATGATCTCCAGCGGGTCGATGACATTGCCCTTGGATTTGCTCATCTTCTGGCCCTTCTCGTCGCGGACGAGGCCATTGATGATGACGCGGTGGAAGGGCACCTCGTCCATGAAGTGCAGACCCATCATCATCATCCGGGCGACCCAGAAGAAGATGATGTCGGCGGCGGTCACCAGGTCCGAGGTCGGATAGAAGCGCTCCAGATCCTCGGTCTTCTCCGGCCAGCCCATGGTCGAGAAGGGCCAGAGGGCAGAGGAGAACCAGGTGTCCAGCACATCCTCGTCCTGGGTCAGGGGCTTGCCGCCTGCCTGGGCCAGCGCCTCTTCCTCGGTCTCGGCGACGATGATGTTGCCCTCAGCGTTGTACCAGGCCGGAATGCGGTGACCCCACCACAGCTGGCGCGAGATGCACCAGGGCTCGATGTTCCTCAACCACTCGAAATAGATCTTGGAATAGCTGGCGGGCTCGAAGGTCGTCCGCCCGTCCTCGACCGCCGCAATGGCGGGCTGGGCCATCGTCTTGGCATCCACGTACCACTGGTCCGTCAGCCACGGCTCGATGACCACGCCCGAACGGTCGCCGTGCGGGACCATATGCTTGGTCTTCTCGATGGCCTTCAGCCAGCCCTCTTCCTCGGCGCGGGCGACGATGGCCTTACGCGCGGCGAAGCGGTCCATGCCCTCGTATTCGGCGGGCACATCCGGGCAGTCGGCAGCGGTAATCCGGGCCAGCGAATCCATGATGTTCAGCGTGGCCAGGCCGGTCCGCTTGCCGACCTGGAAGTCGTTGAAGTCATGCGCCGGGGTGATCTTGACCGCGCCCGAGCCCTTGGTCGGATCGGCATAGTCGTCGGCGACGATCGGCACGCGACGCCCGGTGATCGGCAGGATCACGGCCTTGCCCACCAGCCCGGCATAGCGTTCGTCGTCCGGGTGCACCGCCACGCCGGTGTCGCCCAGCATGGTCTCGGGCCGGGTGGTGGCGACAACGATATAGTCGCGCGTCTCCCACTCGGTGGCCTTGCCGTCCTCGTCGAAGGCGACCGGGTGCTCATAGGTCACGCCGTCGGCCAGCGGATAGGCGAAATGCCAATAGGCGCCGTCAACTTCCTTTTGCTCGACCTCCAGGTCCGAGATGGCCGTCTGGAAATGTGGGTCCCAGTTGACCAGCCGCTTGTCGCGATAGATCAGGCCGTCGCGGTACAGCTGCACGAATACCTTGCGGACGGCGGCGTTCAGCCCTTCGTCCAGCGTGAAGCGCTCGCGCGACCAGTCGCAGGACGCGCCCAGCCGGCGCAGCTGGCGGACGATGGTTCCCCCCGACTCGGCCTTCCACTCCCAGACCTTGTCGATAAAGGCCTCGCGGCCCATGTCGCGCCGCCCCTGATTGCCCTCGGCGGCCAGCTTGCGCTCGACCACCATCTGCGTCGCGATGCCCGCGTGGTCCGTGCCCGGCAGCCACAGCACCGCCTTGCCCTTCATCCGGTGATAGCGGGCCAGGATGTCCTGCAGGGTGTTGTTCAGCGCATGGCCGATGTGCAGGCTGCCCGTCACGTTCGGCGGCGGAATGACAATGGAATAGGCCTCGGCCGCGCCCTCTGTCTTCGGGGCGAACAGGCCGCTGTCTTCCCACACCTGGTACAGGCGGGGCTCGGCGCTTTGCGGTTCGAAATTCTTCTCAAGCATGATGGGGGCAGTCGAAAAGGGGAGGGGGCAAACGAAAGGGGGCGGCCCCGCCGGAGCCGCCCCCTCAGTCTTTAGGACGAAGTCAGGGTGTCAGGCTAGCGGGGCGCACCGTTCAGCCGCGATACGCGGTCGACTTCCTTGCGTACCTCGGTCTCGACGATGCCCTGCAGATTGGCGTCCAGCCACTCCTTGAGCATTTCGCGCAGCATGGGGCTCAGCAGGCTGCGGACCAGTTCGTCGATGGTCGCGCTGCTGCCGGCGCTGCTCGCGCTGGCCGAGGCGGCAGGGGCCGGGCGCAGGGCGGCGGCCAGACCGGCAAAGGCGCCGGCGGCCGAGGCGGCTGTCGCGTCACTGACCAAGGAGTCATCGGACGACGGCGCGGCGCGGGGGGCGGGTTCCGGCTCGGGCTCGGGCTCCGGCGCGGCCTCGTCAACGGGGAAGGGATCGGCCGAGCCGATGTCCAGGTCGCCGAGGGTTTCCTGCGCGGACGGGGGCACGGGCCGTTCCTCGACCGGGTCTTCGGCGGGGGCCTCATAGCGTTCGGTCAGTTCCAGAACATCCTCGGCCGGTTCAGGCTCGGGTTCGGGCTGAGGCGCAGGTTCGGGTTCCGGTTCCGGCTGGGGCGCGGCCGCCGCCGGAGCCGTTTCGGCCGGGGCGTCGTCTTCCGAGATGATCCGGCGGATCGACGCCAGGATCTCCTCCATGGTCGGTTCCTGGGCGGTCGGATCAGTCATGTCTCAAAACCCCTGGCATGGTCGCTGCGCCGACGCGCAGACGGGATCGGAACGGACCGATGCGGCCCCCGTATGTCCTGTCGTCGCATCAACGGGGCCCGGAATCAACGGACCTTTTTCGCCTCGTTGGTTAATCCGGGGGCTAGTTGCGCGGCGCGGTCTGGATGGTCTCGCCCTTGAGCTCGGTGTCGATCGGCGCGTCCTCGGCGTCATTGGCGGGCCGGATCGGCGGCGCGGCGATCCGGTCGATGGCCTCGATCACCCCGTCCCATGGCAGGCCACCGCGGTTGCGCACCCGCTCATAGTTGACTGCCGGGTCATAGACGTCCGCGGCGGGGACCAGCACGGTGACATCCAGACGCCCCATGGCCAGCAGCAGCTGGGCCATGGCGACATATTCGTTGCGGCGGGCGGTCACGAGCGCCACCTGGGCCGCACGCAGCTCCAGCTCACCGTTCAGCACATCGAGGGTGGTGCGCAGGCCGACCTGGGCTTCCTGACGGACCCCCTCGGCGGCCACGGTCGCGGCGCGGACGGCTTCCTCACCGGCGCGCAGGCTCGAGCGGGCCGAGATCAGCTGGGCATAGGCCGAGCTGACCGATTGCAGGACCGTCCGGCGCTGGCCCTCGATCTGGATCTGGGCGGCATTGGCCCGCTCCAGCGCCTGGGACACGCGCGACTGGTTCAGGCCGCCGGTAAACAGCGGCACCGACAGGGTCGCCCCGGCCTGGAAGGTGGTACGATCCGCCAGGTCAAAGCTGGACAGCTCATTGGTCGACCCGCCGTAGGACGCGCTGACCCGCACGGACGGCAGATATTCGGCCCGCGCCAGCGCGACATTCGCCTCGGCCGCAGCCAGGGCATATTCGGCAGCGCGGATATTGGGGTTTTCGACCAGACCAATGTCGAGGGCGACGTCAAAGTCGTCCGGAACGCCCGGCAGGGGCGGCAGCGGCGCCAGACGGCCCGGGGTCTGACCGACGATGGCGGCATAGGAGGCGCGGCTGACCGACAGCTGGGCCTGGGCATTGGCCAGATCGGCCTCGGACTGGGCGAGGCGCGCTTCGGCCTGGGCCACGTCGGTGCGGGTGATTTCGCCGACCTCGAAGCGGGCCGAGGCCTCGTCCAGCTGGCGCTGCAGGACGGTCAGGTTCTCCTGACGGATGCGGACGATCTCCTCGTCGCGCAGCACATCGGCATAGACCTGGATGACCGTGGCCAACACCTGTTGCTCGACGGAACGCAGGTCCTCGCGACCGGCCAGGATGTTGGCTTCGGTGGCGCTGATGCCCAGCGAGATGCGGCCGCCGGAATACAGGGTCTGCGACAGGCCGATGCTGGCGCCGCCCGAGGTGCTGTCATTGGTGTTCGACGGGATGTTGATCGTGGTGTCGGGAATGCCGTCGTTGTTGGTGTCGACTTCCTGGGGCCCGCCTGCGGTGCGGCTCTGGGTATAACCGGCCGAGGCGCTGACATCGATCGAGGGGCGCAGGCCGGCGCGCGCCTGAACGATCGATTCGTCGAGCGCCCGCTGATTGGCGCGCTGGCCCAGCAGGGTCGGATTGGTCCGATAGGCCATGCGCAGGGCGTCGGGCAGGGTGTCCTGGGCCAGCGCTGGCATGGCCAGACCCGAACCCAGGGCCAGGGCCGCAAGCGAAATCAGCGCACGGGTGCGATTGAACATCTTCATATCCTGCCTGACGCGGCCGGCCCGCGTCGTATCATTCTCGGTGACGAGCGTAGTGCGAGATCGTTGTGCCCGACGCCAGTTAAGTTTTTTTCACGCGGCACCCGGTTCATTCCGTCGCCGTGCGGGAATCTAGAGACTGAAGGCGGGCTCGGGGCGCAGTTCGTCCAGCACCGGCGGGGTCGCATCGAACAGCTGCCGGCGCGACCAGCCCTCGGGGGTGCGCATGTGCAGGCTGGCCTTGCCGACCGGGCCGCTGCGCTCGACCAGCACGGCGCGTCCGCCGACCTTCAGGGCGTCCAGCCAGGCGTCCGGGCGAACCGGCACGGCGACCTCGGAGACGATCAGGTCCCAGCCGTCGGACTGCGGCCGGTCCAGCGGCGCCTCAACGGTGGTGACGCCTGCCGCACTCAGGGTCGGGGCGGCGATGGCCAGGGCCTCGGCGTCCGAGTCCTGCAAGGTGACCTCCAGACCCATCTGCGCCAGCACAGCGGCGGCATAGGCGCCTGACATGACCAGCGCCCGCTCGAGCGGCCTCGGGGCTGCGGCCATCAACAGTTTCGACAGGTCGCGCGGCAGCATCAGGCTGCGCCGGGCCGTCACCGGCACCTCGACCTCGGCATAGGCGGAAAAGGCGCGGTCCGGGGCGCACAGGGCCTCGCGCGGCACCGCCAGCAGGGCCGCCTGCAGGGCGCGATCCGTGACATCGTTCACCCGGACCTGGCTGTCCACCATCACCTTGCGTGCCGTCTGGAAGTCCATGCGTCGATCGATCCCTGGGGAGAGGAGAGTGAAAAAGCTGGCCCGCTTATAGGTGTGTGCGTTGCGGGGGACAATGCGATCTGATAGCGAACGCGCCTTGCGATCAGTGGCCTGATGGCGGAGTGGTTACGCAGCGGACTGCAAATCCGTGCACCCCGGTTCGATTCCGGGTCAGGCCTCCATCGCGGTTCCCCGACCGTCAAATGCCCTTAGCGGCGGCGTTCGCGCCAGCGTGAGCCCTCGCCGTGCTTGCCGATGCTGGAAAACTCGGGCGGGGCGGCGCTGCGGGCATATTGCTCGGCGACCAGCCAGGCCTTGAACGGCCGAAGACTGCCCAGACACAGCACCAGGATCAGCGGCAGGGTGACCACCAGATGCACCCAGATCGGTGGGTGCAGGCCCAGCTCCAGCGCCATCATGGCGGCCATGCCGATCACGCCGACGATCGACATGACGAAAAAGGCCGGGCCATCGGCCGGGTCAGCAAAGCTGTAATCGAGGCCGCAGGCCGGGCAGGCGTCGCGCACCGTCAGATATCCGACCAGCAGCGGCCCCTCGCCGCAGCGTGGGCAACGGCACTTCAGCGAGACCATCAGCAGATTGGGCTTTGGGGCCTCGACGGGATCGGGGCCGGGTTCCGGCGGTGTCATGAGATGTCCCTTCATCGACAGGTCCGCATGTGGACCGGAGGGCCGAGGCGAACAAGTCCGGCGCAGTGTCGCACAAGGGATGGGTCAGGAACCGTTAACCGTGAAGCAACGCCTTGTTGCGATGGTCCGGCATCATGTCCCGAACCAAGGCCACGAAGGGCGTCCTGAGGTCGACCGTGGCGCTTGCTGCGGCCGGGTCGGTCGCGTTCGCGCCCCTGCTGACCCTGGCCCAGGAAGCACCGGCCTCGGCCGTCACCGAGCCGCTGGCCATCCGCATCGGGACAACGGAGACCTATACCCGAATCGAGTTTGCCGGCGTGGTCGGGGCGCGCTCGCGCGTCTCGATCGACGGGCGCACCGTCGTGGTGCGGGTCGGCACGACCGCCGCCCCCGATGTCTCGCGGCTCAAGGTCGACCCTCCCCCGGGACTTGAGGCCATCGAAACCCGGGCTGTGCAGAACGGCACCGAACTGGTCCTGACCCTGGCCGAGGGCGCATCGGTCACCCGGGGCCAGGCCGACGGCGCCGTCTGGATCAATCTTTATCGCCCCGGCGAGGCTCCGCCCCCCTCGGCGGCGGCGACATCGGCGGCGACCGTGGCCGTTCGGGCCGCGCCCTCTGCCGATTCCGTCACCCTGACCTTCAACTGGGACCGTCCGGTCGGGGCCGCCGTGTTCCGTCGCGGTGAGGCCGTCTGGATCGTCTTTGACCAGGCCGCGTCTCTGGACATGCAGGGGGCCGGTGATCTGGGCCCGGCGGGCGAGGCACGCTGGGCGCGCGGGCCCGACTACACCTCGCTGCGTATCGATGCCCCGCGCAATCTCCAGGTCGCAGCCTCCGGACAGGGCAATGTCTGGACCGTGACCCTCGGCGGCCGGGCCGTGCCGCCTGGCGGTGTCCGGGTCGGGCGCGATGAAGAGGGCCGGGCATCGCTGGTGGTGACCATGGCCGGGGCGACCAAGGCCGTCTGGCTGACCGATCCGCTGGTCGGCGACCGCTTTGCCGCCGTGACGGCGCTGGCCCCCGGCAAGGGCTTTGCCGGACGCCGCCAGACCGTGGACCTGACCCTCTTGCCGTCCGCGCAGGGGCTGGGGATCGAGACTGCAACCGATGATCTGACGATCCAGCCTGCGGGCGACCGCGTGCTGGTCAGCCGACCCGGCGGGCTCACCCTGTCACCGCCCTCGGCCGCGCTGGATGCTGCGGAGCTGGCCGAGGATACGCCGCAAAAGGCCAGCCACCCCGCCCTGATCCTTGGCGAATGGGCGGCGACCGGCGACAAGGGCTTTGTCGCCACCCACCGACGTCTGCAGGAAGCCGCCACCGACGAGGCCCAGGCGGCCGGCGACAATCCGCGCGCGCCGGTCGAAGCCCGTCTGGCGCTGGCGCGGTTCCTGGTGGGATCGGGCCTGCACTATGAGGCCATCGGCGTGCTGAACTCGATCGTGGCGGCCGCCCCCGGCATGCTGGGCGAGGCCGAGGTGCGGGGCCTGCGCGCCGCCGCCCGCGTGGCCATCGGCCGCTATGACGAGGCCGCGGTCGATCTGGCGGGGGCGGCGCTCGCCGGTGACCCCTCGGCCCAGGCCTGGCAGGGCTATCTGGCCACGCAGCGCGGCGACTGGACGGCGGCGCGCGAGTCCTTTGCCCGCGCCTCCATGGTCATCGACGACTTTCCGCCCGTCTGGCGCGCGCGGTTCGGCGCGGCCCACGCCGAGGCGGCGCTGAAGACCGGTGACACCGAGGCCGCCCGGGCCCTGATCTCCTATTGTCTCAGCCAGGACATCAGCGCCGGCGAGCAACTTGCTGTCCGGCTGGTGCAGGCCCGACTGTTCGAACTGGAAGGCCAGACCGACAGGGCGCGGGCGGTCTATCAGGCTGTCGGGCGGGCACCGCTCGATCAGGTCGCCGTGCCCGCCCGTCTGGCAGCGGTGAAGATCGATCTGGCGCGCGGGGCGGTCACGCCCGTCGAAGCGGCGCGGGTGCTGGAAGGTCTGCGCTGGCGCTGGCGCGGCGATGCCACCGAGCTGGAGGTGATCCGGACCCTCGGCGAGCTCTACATGTCGCAGGGCATGTACCGAGAGGCGCTGACGGCACTGCGCAGTGCCGGGACGCGCCTGTCGCGCCTGCCGGGCGCCGAAGCCTTGCAGGCCGATCTGGCCCGGGTCTTCCGGGCGCTGTTCCTCGAAGGCGGGGCTGACGGCATGCCGCCCATCCAGGCGCTCGGCCTGTTCTATGACTTCCGCGAGCTGACCCCCATCGGGGCCGATGGCGATGAGATGGTGCGGCGTCTGGCGCGCCGCCTGATCGACGTCGACCTGCTGGATCAGGCCGCCGAACTGCTGAAGCATCAGGTCGAGAACCGGCTGGAGGGAGTGGCCCAGGCCCAGGTGGCCGCCGATCTGGCCGTCGTCTATCTGATGGACCGTCAGCCCGAGGCCGCGCTCCAGACCCTGTGGGCGACGCGCACCACCTTGCTGCCCACGGCGCTGGCGTCAGAGCGGCGGGTGCTGGAGGCGCGGGCCCTGCTGGGCCTCGGCCGTTTCGACCATGCCCTCGAGGTACTGGGCAGTGATACCAGCCCCGAGGCGCGCGCCGCCCGGGCCGAGGTCTTCTGGAAGCAGGAAAAGTGGGGTGAGGCCGCAGCCCTCTACGAACAGGGTCTTGGCGACCGGCACGAGGACACCTCGACCCCGTTGACGCGCGATGAGGAGAACCGCCTGCTGCGCGCCGCGGTCGGCTATTCCCTGGCCGGGGACGACGCGTCGCTGCTCAGGCTGTCGCGCAACTGGACGCCCTTCGTCGAGAAGGCTCGTTCCCCCAATGCGCTGCGGATCGCCCTGGCCGGTCTGAACGGGCTGGAGGATGCCACCAGCGTCCGCGAGTTCGCCGCCATGGCCGCGCGGGCCGATACCTTCACCGGCTGGGTCGAAAGCGTGAAGGGTCGTTTCAGAAACGAAGACGGCGGCGAGGTTGCCCCCGCCGCCGCCGGTTGACAGGTCCGTATTCGGACTTAGCTGTTGACCGCATCCTTGAGCGGCTTGGACACGCGGAAGCGCACCGCCTTGGAGGCCGGGATCTTGATGGTGGCGCCGGTCGCCGGGTTGCGGCCTTCACGGGCAGCGCGGGCGGCGGTGTCGAAGACGCCGAGGTTCGAGACGCGGACGTCGCCGCCGCTCTTCAGGCTCTTGTGAATATTCTCGACGATGGCCGTCAGAACGCGACCGGCATCGGCCTGGGAAACACCGGCATCCTTGGCGACGGCGGCAATCAGTTCAGCTTGAGTGGTCATTTGGGTCGTTTCCATTTTTTCGCCCGCTGCGGGCGATGACGACCGGATCAACGCGCGTTTCCGGCGACATTGCAAGCCATACCGGGGGCCATCGCCTGTGGATGAAAGGGTTTCACCCGCTTCCGGCGGCCCTCTGGAAGCTCTCGACCAGGCTGCCCGCGACCAGCCGCCAGCCGTCCACCAGCACGAAAAAGATCAGCTTGAACGGCAGGGAAATTACCACTGGAGGCAGCATCATCATGCCCATGGACATCAGCACGCTGGCGACCACCAGATCGATCACAAGGAACGGAACAAAAAGGAGAAATCCGATTTCGAAGGCCCGCTTCAGCTCGCTGATCATAAAGGCCGGGGTGACCACCCGGATCGGCAGGTCGGCGGCGGTTTCAGGGGCCTCGATGTTGGACAGGCGGGTGAACAGGGCCAGGTCGTCCTGATCGACCTGCGAGAGCATGAAAATTTTTACCGGTTCCGAGGCTGCATCAAAGGCCTGGGGCAGCTCCATTTCCTGATCCAGCAAGGGCCGGATGCCCGAATCATAGGCCGCCTGCCAGGTCGGAGCCATGACGATGGCGCTCAGAAACAGGGCCAGAGAGACCAGAACCGCATTGGGCGGCGACTGCTGCATGCCCAGCGCGGTGCGCAGCAGCGACAGCACCACGACGATCCGCACGAAGCTGGTGGTCATGATGACGATCGACGGGGCCAGCGACAGCACGGTCATCAGACCGACCAGCTGCACGACCCGTTCGGTCAGGCCGGCACCGGTCCCCAGATCGATGTTGATGGCACTGCCCGAGGCCACTTCCTGGGCGATGGCCGCGACCGGCCAGATCAGCGAGACCAGCGTGGCCAGCAGCGACAGCAGGGCCGCGCGCTTCAGCTCCTGCCGGTTCGGCAGCGCAAGGATGGCGGGACGCTCTCGGGCCTGGCTCATGACTGCGGCTCGCGAGGCAGGGGGGCCAGCGACTGGCGCGGCTCGATCAGCTCGCGGCCCTCACCCAGCAGGATCAGCCGCTCTTCCTGATCGATGCGGACCAGCACCAGACGGCGCGCGGGATCCAGCACCAAAGTCTCGACGACCTTGAGCCGCCGCTCGCCGCGCTCGGTGCCGAAGCGGGCCAGCAGCTGCGGCGCATAGCGGCGTCCGGCCCAGGCGGCCAGACCGATCAGGCCAAGCGTGAAGGCCAGGCCAAAGATCGCCCGGGCAAGATCAAGAAAGGACATGAAGGCTCGACATGGCGGCTCGAATCGACGCGCCCGCACGGGCGGGTTCGAGGCCAAAGGTTAACCGTGAGGGTTAACGTCGCGTTTAGATAACCCGTGATTAACCATGGAGGCGGCAGTTTATGCCCAGCTCGCAGACTGGCGGGCTCTCGCGTCCCAAGGAGGCTGACATGGGTGTGGCCGACCTGCCCCTTCTGACCCAGATCAAGGGTCGCCTGACCTGGCTGGACGAGCGCCAGCGCGTCATCGCCCAGAACGTCGCCAACTCGGACACGCCCGGCTATGTGGCCCACGACCTGGCCCTGCCCAGGGATTTCGCCTCGGCCATGACGGCCCGCCCGGTGACCCTGGCCCGCACCCAGGCCGGCCATATCGCCCCGCCGTCGCCCGCGGCCCGCTATTCCGCCGTCGAGGCTCCGGACTCCGAGACCACGCTGGATGGCAATTCCGTGGTGGTCGAGGAGCAGATGCTGAAGATGACCGAGAGCCGCATGGCCTATGAAGCGGCCATCGGCTTCTACCAGAAGTCCATGACCCTGCTGCGGATGGCCGCGCGCCCGCCGGGCCGCTGAGCCCCGGCTGAAGGAAGCCTGATCCATGCCCGATCCCGTCCCGCCCAGAAATCCCGCCATGGCCGTGGCCGCCGGCGCCATGAAGGCCCAGCAGTCGCGCATGCGGGTGATCGCCGAAAACATCGCCAACGCCGATTCGACGTCTCCGGTCGCGGGGGGAGAGCCCTATCGCCGTCAGGTGCCGGTGTTCCAGTCGCGCACAGTCGATGGCGTGACCGGCGTGGTGCTGGCCGAGGTTCGCCCGGACCAAGGCGACTTTCGCATGGACTATGACCCGTCCCACCCGGCCGCCAATGCCGACGGCTATGTGATGCGGCCGAACGTCAACACCCTGGTCGAGGCCATGGACATGCGCGAGGCCCAGCGCGCCTATGAGGCCAACCTCAACATCATCGAGACGGCGCGCGCCATGGAAAGCCGCCTGCTCGAGATCCTGAAGAAATAGGGGATAGGCCGCCATGAACCCGATTGCCGCCGCCCGCGCCTATCAGGCCGTTCAGGGTACCGGTTCGCCCGGCGGGGTCAGCCCGACGGATGCGCCCGGCTTTTCCGATCTGGTGCAGAACGTCATCGCCAGTGCGACGACCCAGACCCGCGCCGCCGAGGCCCAGATGACCCAGGTGGTTCAGGGGCAGGGCAGCCTGATCGATGTGGTCACCGCCATCAGCTCGGCCGAGGCCTCGCTCGAAACCGCCATGGCCGTGCGTGACCAGATGATCCAGGCCTATCAGGAAATCATGCGTATGCCGATCTGACGGCCCTGGTCTTCGGAGAGCGGTGACGCGTCCGGGCCTTGAGCCAGTCCTGCAGCGGCCCGTCGACCATGTGGTGGAAGGCAAAGGCAAAGGCGACCGCCAGAGCGACGCCCGCAAACCAGAGCGCCCACTGGACCGGCTCCGACAGATTCAGCCGGGCGACCGCGACATTGACCACGCCGAACCAGGCAATGCGCACCACCTCATTGCTGATGAACATCGAAAACGACACCAGCGCCGCCCGCTCGATCAGGCGAGAGGGGCGGGCGACCGGAATGGCCCCCGCCGCCAGAATGATCAGCGAGATCATCACCAGACTGGGCAGGGCATTCTTGCCATAGAACTGCAGGACGATCAGGCCGACGGTCGCCAGCCCCCCGACCCAGCGGGCCAGTCCCGGATGGATCCAGACCCGGTGCGCGAATGCCGCCAGCGCCATCCCGAGGAAGAACAGCGGCAGGGCCCGGAAGAAGCCGAACTTCATCGGCATCTGATAGACGGGATAGCCCAGCAGGGCCCGGGCCAGCTCATTGGCCATAAGATAAAGGCCGACCCCCACCACCAGCCAGGTCCACGGCCCCATCCGCGCACAGCCGCGGACGATCCACGGAAAGGCCAGATAACACCCGATCAGGGCCGAGATCGACCAGGTCGGGGCGTTCCAGCCCAGCCCCCCGGGAATGCCGAACGCCTGCACCAGACCCAGCTGGGCCGGCAGCTGACCCCAGTCGAACCATTCCGGATTCCGCGGCGCCAGACCGATGGCGGCGCTAGCGACCACCAACGCCACCAGCGCCAGCCCCATCATCAGATGTGCAGGCACGACCCTGAGCACCCGCCGCGTCAGGAACTCGCCCGGGCTCACCTCGCCCGCGGCCAGACTGCGCGAATAGAGGCGCATCAGCACATATCCGCTGTCGATGATGAACAGATTGGTCAGCAGGAAACCGGTGTGTTCGAACGCCGGGTGCAGCCCCTCGGCCAGCGCGATCGGTCCCGCTGCCTGAAAGTGATGCAGGATGATCAGCAAGGCCACAATGAAACGGATGGCGTCCAGCCAGCCGCCCCGGGCGATGGCGGTTGTCTCGTTTCGGGTCGAAATCCAGCGATCCAGCATGGTCCGCACTCCTTTGACCCCCGGTCCCGCAAGGCCCGGGCCAGCGAAAGCGGCGCATCGTTAGGGCGGTGTTAACCACGCTCCCGGCAGTTTCTGCCGGGTACGCGTGCCGGTCTGGAGAGTGCTGGGTTATGAATGGTGCCGAGGTCATGGATGTGGGGCGTGATGCCCTGTGGCTGACCATCCAGCTGTGCGCGCCGGCCCTGATCGTCGCCCTGCTGGTCGGGGTCGGCATCGGCCTGTTCCAGGCCCTGACCCAGATCCAGGAACAGACCCTGATCTATGCGCCCAAGATCCTGGCCATCTTCATTTCCCTGCTGTTGTTCCTGCCCATGATGGGGGCCCTGCTGGGCAGCTTCATGCAGACGATCGCCGCCCGCATCGCGGGCATGTAGGCGGGTGGACGGCTACGCCACCGCCGATCAGGTCTGGGGTGCCGCCCTCGTCTTTGCACGTCTCGGCGCCATCCTCATGCTGCTGCCGGGCCTCGGCGAAACCTATGTGCCGCCGCGCATCCGGCTGTCGCTGGCGCTGCTGATCACCCTGGTGGTCTGGCCCATCGCCGCCCCCGCTCTGCCGGCCCTGCCCGAAAGCGTCGGCGGCATGGCGGGCTGGGTGATCCGCGAGGTCGCCACCGGCCTGATGATCGGCGCCATCCTCCGGGCCTTCATGACCGCGCTGGCGACGGCGGGCGAGGTGGTGTCACTGCAGACCACCCTCAGCTTCGCCCAGAGCACCAACCCCATGCAGGCCCAGCCGGGATCGACCCTCTCGGCCTTTCTGACCCTGCTGGGGGTGACCCTGCTGTTCGCCACCGACACCCACCACCTGTTCCTCGCGGGCCTGGCCGGGTCGTACGAGCTGATCGCCCCGGTCCGGCCGCTGATCACGGCGGACTTTGTCGAACTGGCGGTACGGACGCTGGCCGACAGTTTCATGCTGGGCATCCAGCTGGCCGCACCGGTGATCGTATTCGCCATTATCTTCAACCTGGCCTCGGGGCTGGTCGGCCGGGTGATGCCATCCTTCCAGGTCTTCTTCGCCACGGCCCCGCTCAGCATCCTGCTGGGCCTGTCGATCTTCACCCTGTCGCTTGGCGTCGTCGGGACGATCTTCATCGACCGCTATCGTAGCCTGGCCCAGATCTTTGCCGGAGGCGCCGGTGGCTGAGGACAAGGATCCCGAGTCCAAAACAGAAGAGGCAACCCCGCGAAAACTTGAGGACGCGCGAAAGAAGGGCGACGTCGCCAAGTCGCCCGACGTCGCTTCGGCCCTGTCGCTGCTGGGGGCCGCCGCCGTGCTGCTGCTGGCGGGCGGTCCGTTCGCCGGCATGATGGCTGAAAGCCTGCTGCCGTTTATCGCCGAACCTCACACCATGGTCGGCGCCCTGGAGGCCGGGGCCGGGGTCGAGATCGGCGCCCGGGCCCTGTGGGCGGCGGCACCCTTCCTCGGAGCCCTGGCGCTGGCGGTGATCCTCGGCGGCGTCGGCGGAAATCTGGCCCAGTCCGGCCTGATCTTCAGTGCCGAAAAGATGAAACCCAAGTGGAGCAAGATCAATCCGCTGGAGGGGGTCAAGCGCATCTTCGGGCCCGACGGCCTGATGAATTTCGTCAAGACCTTCGTCAAGCTGGTGGCCGTGATCGCCGTCTGCTGGTTCGTGCTCAGGCCCCACCTGCGCGAGCTGGAAAACATGGCCGCCATGTCGCCGGCCAGCATCCTGCCGTTCACCCGTGATCTTGCCGTCTGGCTGATGGCCTCGACCCTGGTGTTCCTGGGCCTGACGGCGGGCGCAGATTTCCTGTGGCAGAAGATGCGCTTTGCCAAACGCATGCGCATGACTCGCGAGGAACTGAAGGAAGACTACAAGCAGGCCGAGGGCGACCCGCACGTCAAGGCCAAGCTGAAGCAGATCCGGGCCCAGCGCGGCCGCCAGCGGATGATGCAGAATGTGCCCAAGGCGACCGTCATCGTCACCAATCCGACCCACTATTCCGTGGCCCTGCGCTACGAACCCGATCAGGGCGATGGCGCGCCGGTCTGTCTGGCCAAGGGCGTCGACAATCTCGCCCTGAAAATCCGCGAGGTGGCAAAAGAGCACAATGTGCCGATCGTCGAGAATGTGCCGCTGGCCCGCGCCCTCTACGCCTCGGTCGATGTCGACCAGACCATCCCGCGCGAGCATTTCGAGGCCGCCGCCCAGGTGATCGGCTTCGTCTTCCAGAAACGTCGGCGCTAGGACTTTGGCATCCGTACCCGGCGGATATGGCATAAGAGAGCAGGCGATTCGCCTCGCAGGAGAGAGCGGGATGACCACCCCGGCCCGGCCGCTGCCCCGAGGGGCGCCGATTGATCCGACCCTGGTGCTGATGGCGATCGGCTGCGCCCTGCTGGTCGGGGCCATGACCTATCCGGCGTTTCGCACCAATCCGTTCAGCGCGCCCGGCCTGATCCTGATCGTCGCGGCGGGCGGCGTGGCCCTGATCGGCCTGATGATCTTCACCCGCAGCGAATCTCGCAAACCCACCGGCGACACCGCCGTTGAGATGCTGGAGGCGCTGGCCGAGCCCGCCGCCCTGGTCTGGTCCGACGGCCGGGTGCTGGCCTTCAATGCGGCGTGGGCCGAGGCGGACGGCGCCAGCAACAGCCTGCCGCGGCGAGGCGGAAAGGCGGCCCAGGCCCTCTATACCGCCTTTGCCCAGGCGCGGGCGGGAGAGCAGGGACGCGCGCTTATCCCGCTGGGAAACAGGGATGTCGAGGCCCTGATCGGCCATGCGGGACCAGGCCGGTTTCTGGTTCGGGCCGCCCCCGAGACCTTGCTGGCCGAGGCTTCGGGCCGCGAGGTGGTCGCCGCAGAGGCCCAGCGGCCGCGCATCACAGGCACGCTCCGCGAAGGCCACGCCATGGCTGCCGGCGCCCCGTTCGGCTCGGCCATCATCCGTCATGACGACCTGTTTGCCGGGCGGGTGGAACAGCCCAATGCCGCCCTGGCCCTGCTGACCGGCCCGGCGTCGGCCCGCGATGCCGCCTTTGGCCATCTGTTCGATCCGGCCGGCGTGGGCGAGGCCCGCACCCGTCTGGCCGCAGGGTCAGCCGGGCCGATCGAGCTGGTCGCCCGCGCCCACCCGGACCGCATCCTGCACCTCTATGTCGCGCCCGAGGATGACGCCCGGCGTGTCTGGCTGTTCGACGCCTCGGCCCAGAAGTCGATGGAGCTGCAGCTGTCGCAGGCGCAAAAGATGCAGGCCGTCGGCCAGCTGGCGGGCGGCGTGGCCCACGACTTCAACAATCTGCTGACGGCGATCCAGCTGCAGCTGTCGGGTTTGCTGGAACGTCACCCGGTGGGCGATCCGTCCTATGACGGGCTGAACGAGATCCGCCAGACCGCGATCCGCGCCGCCGATCTGGTGCGCAAGCTCCTGGCCTTTTCGCGCAAGTCGACCGTCCGGCGCGAGCGTCTGGATCTGGGCGAGCTGGTGGGCGAGTTCGCGGTCCTGCTGCGGCGGTTGCTGCGCGAGGATGTGCGGCTGGAAACCGATCACGGGCGCGACCTGCCGGTGGTGCTGGCCGACAAGAGCCAGCTGGAAACCGCCGTCATGAATCTGGCGGTCAATGCGCGCGACGCCATGCGCGGCGTGGTCGAGCCGGGCGCCGGTGTGGTCACCATCACGACCCGCCGTCTGACGTCCGACGCCGCGCGCAGCATGGGCTGGCATGACGCCCCGGATCTGGATGTCGCGATGATCGAGGTATCGGACACCGGCCCCGGTGTGCCGCCCGAAATCCTCGACAAGATTTTCGAGCCCTTCTTTACGACCAAGGCGGTCAATGAGGGCACGGGCATGGGTCTGGCGACTGTCTATGGCATCGTTGAACAGGCGGGTGGCCATATCAACGTCACCAATCTGGAGGGGGCGGGTGCGGCCTTCCGCATCTTTCTGCCCGCCGCAGCCGCCGCCGAGCTCGAGGCCGCCGCCCCGGTTGAGGTCAAGGTCAAGGCGCCGCGCGACCTGTCCGGGGCCGGGCGTATCCTTTTCGTCGAGGACGAGGCCGCCGTGCGAGGCATCGCCGCCCGCCTGCTGCGCCAGCGCGGCTATGAGGTGATTGAGGCGTCGGACGGCGAGGAGGCGCTGATCCTGGCCGAGGAACACGCGGGTCAGATCGACATGATGATCTCGGACGTCATCATGCCGGGGCTGGACGGGCCAAACCTGCTCAGGAAGGCCCGGCCGTATCTTGGCGATATCCCGGTGATGTTTATCTCGGGCTATGCCGAGAGCGATTTCTCCGACCTTTTGCAGGACGAGGCGGGCGTCTCCTTCCTGCCCAAGCCGCTGGACATCAAGACCTTGGCCGAGCGCGTCAAACAGCAGCTGCACGCGGAATAGGGCGCCGGCCTCCCCTTGTCGGATGCGTCGCGATGGTGCCGTATGCGCGCCACGCTGTTCGAGAGGATGTTCCCATGATCGACCGTCGCCGCCTTCTGCTGACCGCCGCCGCCGGAGCAGGCCTTGCCGCTTCCGGTCAGGTCTTCGCCCAGGAGGTACCCGCTACCACCCCGGTCGCACAACTCAATGACTGGATGGACCGCGTGTTCAAGGAACTGGTCATGACCTCGCCCGAGATCCTGACCTCGCTGGGCTTTGACAAGGGGCCGATGGCCGCCGCCAAGAGCCAGCTGGATGATCGCTCCCAGGCGAAGATCGATGCCGATGAGGCTAAATTCAATCGCTTTGCCGAGGAGCTGATGGCCATCGACCGGTCGGCCCTGACGGGGCGCGATGCGGTCAACTACGACACCGTGAAATTCTTCGGCGAGACCGTCCAGATCGGCCAGTCTTTCGACTATGGCACCGGCAATTCGCCCTACACCGTCTACCAGCTGGGCGGCTCCTACCAGAACATTCCGGACTTCCTCGACAGCCAGCATTCCATCGAGACCGCCGAGGACGCCGAGGCCTATCTGTCGCGCCTGTCCGCCTTCCCGACGGCCCTGGATCAGGAAACCGAGCGGATGTTGGCGGACTTTGCCGCGGGTGCCGTCCCGCCCGACTTCGTCATCGACAAGACCCTGCTGCAGCTGGCCAATCTGCATGACACCCCGGCTGCCGAGTCGATCATGACCACTTCCGTGCAGCGGCGCGCGACCGAGAAGGGCATTGCCGGCGACTGGGCCGCCCGGGCCGAGCGGATCGTTCACGGCGAAATCTATCCGGCTCTCGTCCGTCAGGCCGAGGCGATGAAGGCGCGCCGGGCCGAGGCGGTTCACGATGCCGGTGTCTGGCGTCTGCCGGACGGCGAGGCCTGGTACACCTATGGCCTGCGCAATTCGACCACCACCACCATGACCGGCGAAGAGGTCCACCAGATGGGCCTGGAGCAGGTCGCCGAGCTGACCGCCCGGGCCGACGGCCTGCTGCGCGCCGAGGGCATGACCGAGGGCACGGTCGGCCAGCGGATCGCCGCCATGGGCAAGGACCAGCGCTTCATCTATCCCAACACCGACGCGGGCAAGGAACAGCTGCTCGCCGATCTGAACCTGCAGATGCAGGACATGCAGGGCCGTCTGCCCGAGTATTTTGGGCGCATTCCCAAGAGCCCGGTCGAGGTCCGCCGCGTGCCGGTCTTCACCGAGGCGGGCGCGCCCGGCGGCTACTATCAGAGCCCGGCGCTGGATGGCTCACGCCCCGGCGCCTACTACATCAACCTGCGCGACACGGCCGAATGGCCCAAATGGACCCTGCCGACCCTGACCTATCATGAGGCCTCGCCCGGCCATCACCATCAGATCGCCCTGCAGCAGGAGAACGACGAAGCCCCCATGCTGCTCAAGATCCTCGGCTTCTCGGCCTATTCTGAGGGCTGGGGCCTGTATGCCGAGCAGCTGGCCGACGAGATGGGCGTCTATGCCGACGATCCCTGGGGTCAGATCGGCTATCTGCAGTCGCTGATGTTCCGCGCTACCCGTCTGGTGGTCGACTCCGGCCTGCACCACAAGCGCTGGAGCCGCGAACAGGCGATCCGCTATATGGTCGACACCCTGGGCGATCAGGAAAGCGCGGTGACCACCGAGGTCGAACGCTACGCCGTCTGGCCGGGCCAGGCCTCGTCCTACAAGATCGGCCACACCGAATGGGTCCGCATGCGCGCGGCGGCAAAAGCCGCGCTGGGCGACCGTTTCGATATCCGGGGCTTCCACGACACGGGCCTTGCGGTCGGTGGCGTGCCCCTGACGGTGCTGGACGGGGTGATCACCGACTGGGTCGCCAGCCAGCAGGCCTGATCCGTCTCAGTCGTCGCGGTCGCGATCCCGGTCCCGGCGGCGGTCGCGGCGATCCCGCCGGTCACGATCGCGGTCATAATCCGGGGCCACATAGACCGGCGGGTAGTAGTTCAGGTCCCCGGGGCAGTAGCGCTGCTCATAGCCATACGGATTGCCCGGCGGCCTGGCGTAATAGCAGTTGCGATTTTCCCACTCGAGCTGGGCGTTGACCTCGTCCAGTCCCATCAGGATGCCCTCCATGATCTCCGGGTCGGCGCAGGCCGAGCTGGCAACCGATGCCGTGATGGCCAGGATGGGCAGCAGGCGTTTGCCGGTCATCATCTTCTCCAGATCAGCGGTGGCGGGGCCGGTGCGGGCGATGGGGCCGGTGGGGGCGATCCCGGTAATCCCGCTCGTCGTAGCAAACCTGGTACGGATAACCCCACGCATCGATACGAGTATAGCAGTCCGAGTCGAGTATCAGCGCCAGCGCCACCAGATCGGCGCCGATCGACACGCCCTGCCAGAACAGGGGATCAGACAGCGGGTCGTCCGTCGCGCAGGCGGACACCAGCAGGCCACAGGCGGCAAGGGCTGCGGCCCCTCTGGAGCGGGCAAAACGCGTCGGTGTCGTGGTCATGGTCAAGCCTCCCATGACCGAAGACTAGTCCGCGACCGTACGCAGGGGCTGTGACGGAATCTGATACCGGCGCTACTCCGACGTGCGGCTGTCCCACGTCAGGGGCCACAGCTCGACGGGTATGCCCATGCAACGGTCCATCACCCGCTCGCGCGCCAGGACGAAGCCGTCCGCCGTCCAGACCCATTCGTGCACCGTGCCGCAGTCGCCGATCCCACGCCCCTTGCCAAAGGCCGACAGCCGACGTGTCGCCGGGTCGTAGTCAGGGTTGATCGGTGTCTCCATCGCCTCGCCGGTAGTCGGCAGGCTGATGACGCGCGGTGCCGCCCCGGCATTGTCCGTCAGCACATAGAGGTAGCCGACGTTGTAGGCCCCGGTGAAACAGTGGACGCCCCACAGACGGGTATCGGCGTCAAGCTGATAGCTTTCGACCGCCTGCCGATTCCCGGGCACCGTACCGGCCCGACATTCCTGAACCCGGGGCAGGGCCTCCACTGCGGCGGGCAGGGGGCGGTCTGTTGCCGCCTGCGCCATGGCCGGAGCGGGCCTCACGAGCGGCAGGGTCGGCGCGGCGGGCACAGTCGAGGCCGGGGCATCCCCCTTGCGGATCAGGGCGGTCACCGTATCCAGCCGCCCCTGCCGCTCGTCGATCCACAGCAGGGCCGCCGAGACACCCGAGACCGACACCGCCCGCGATCCGTCGGCTGTGCCGAGGGTGGCCGCCCGCCCGCCCGCCAGCGCATCGATCGCCGTCCGCGTCCGGTCGGCCGGAATGCGGGCCAGACCGTCCTCGATCCGCGAGGCGAACCGCTGACCGTCAACGGTCAGGGTCGGCATGACACTGCCGTCCGACATCCATATGCCGACATGAACCACCGGTTCCGCCCCCGGCCCGGCCGGCATAAACAACCGCAGCCAGCCGTTGTCGTCCGCCACCGGACCGAAGGCCGTGCAGTCGCCATTGTTCCCGCAGGTCACCGTCCAGTCGCGGAAGGGCCGGGTCTCCGATCGAGCGGTACCGAGCGCCTGGCCCGGGGTTCCCGATTCGGCTCCGGCCTTGTCCGCAGGCGGCGGGCCCTCGCGCTCCGGCTCAGCGCTACAGGCTGCGAGAGTCAGGGCCAGGGCAGACAGCAGTATGCGGTGCATCGGGGCCTCCTTGCGGCGGGTCATCGGCCAGCCTCTGCCAGCCCGAACGTCACCGCAAGCCCCGGGGTTTCGCCCGGGCGCGGGGCTCGCTATACCGCCCCCACAATTTCCTTCCCCCAGAGACAGAGAGCGCACATGGCGAAGATCAAGGTCGACAACCCCATCGTGGACATCGACGGCGACGAGATGACCCGGATCATCTGGCAGATGATCAAGGACAAGCTGGTCTTCCCCTACCTCGACCTCGAGCTCGACTATTACGACCTGGGCATGGAGAACCGCGACGCCACCGACGACCAGGTGACGATCGACGCGGCCCACGCCATCCAGAAGCACGGCGTTGGCGTCAAATGCGCCACCATCACCCCGGACGAGGCCCGGGTTGAGGAATTCGGCCTGAAGAAGATGTGGAAGTCGCCGAACGGCACCATCCGCAACATCCTGGGCGGCGTCGTCTTCCGCGAGCCGATCATCTGCTCGAACGTGCCGCGTCTGGTGCCCGGCTGGACCCAGCCCATCGTCGTCGGCCGTCACGCCTTCGGTGACCAGTACAAGGCCACCGACTTCCTGATGCCCGGCCCCGGCACCCTGTCGATCAAATTCGTCGGCGACGACGGCAAGGTCATCGAGCACGAGGTGTTCAAGGCCCCGTCATCGGGCGTCGCCATGGGCATGTACAACCTCGATGACTCGATCACCGACTTTGCCCGCGCCAGCTTCTCGTTCGGCCTGCAGCGCAACTATCCGGTCTATCTGTCGACCAAGAACACCATCCTCAAGGCCTATGACGGGCGCTTCAAGGACATCTTCCAGAAGGTGTTCGACGAGGAATTCGCCACCGAGTTCAAGGCCCGTGGCCTGACCTACGAGCACCGCCTGATCGACGACATGGTGGCCGCGGCCATCAAATGGTCGGGCGGCTTCGTCTGGGCGTGCAAGAACTACGACGGCGATGTCCAGTCCGACATCGTCGCGCAGGGCTTCGGCTCGCTGGGCCTGATGACCTCGGTGCTGATGACGCCGGACGGCAAGGTGCTTGAATCCGAGGCCGCCCACGGCACGGTGACCCGTCACTATCGCCAGCACCAGAAGGGCGAGGCCACCTCGACCAACTCCATCGCCTCCATCTACGCCTGGACGCGCGGCTTCGCCCACCGCGGCAAGCTGGACGGCAACCAGGCCCTGATCGACTTTGCCGATACGCTGGAGCGGGTGGTCGTCGAAACCGTCGAGAGCGGCCACATGACCAAGGACCTGGCCCTGCTGGTCGGCGACCACCAAAGCTGGCTGACCACCGAGGGCTTCCTCGACAAGGTCGCCGAGAACCTGAACAAGGCGATGGCCGCCTGACGCAGCACTCCGTCATCCTCGGGCTTGACCCGGGGATCGGAACGGGCAGGCGGCTGACCGCTGCGCCCTGCACCGATCCCCGGGTCAAGTCCGGGGATGACGGATGCCTCTTCGCATCAGCTCCGCCGGACTCGCGTCGGCGGGGCTTTTGTTTGTGACCGGGCCGGGTTCGTGCATTCTGGCGTCCTGTGGACCCGGAGGCGCTCTTGAAGATCATCGGCAATCTGATCCTGGCGGCGGTGGTGTTGCTGGTCATCAGCTTCTTTGCGGCCCCCGGCGTGGCCTTCTTTGCCCTGCGCGGCGCGGCCGACAGCGGCGATGTGGCCGAGCTGGACCGGCTGGTCGACTATGGCGCCATGCGCAAGGCGCTGGGCCCGCAGCTGACGGGCCGGGTCGAGACCACCCCGCCGCCGCCCTCCATCCTCGAGGATCCCATCGGCGCCGTTCAGCGCCAGTTCCAGCGCGGGCCAGTGGCCGAGGGGCCGAGGGCCGATGCCTATCTTACGCCCGCGGCCCTCGGGGCCCTAACCCGGGGCGAAGGACGCTCGGCCGCCCTGCGGTCACAGGCCACAAATGCCGATGCCGAACCGCCCAGCGGCGGGCCGTGGCCCCGGCCGGTCTATTGGGGCATGGACCGGGCCCGCATGGCCGTGACCGGCGACAGCGGCGGCGAGACCGTGTTCACCTTTGCCCGCACCGGCTTTTTCAGCTGGCATCTGGTGCATGTCAGCCTGCCGGAGGAGCGTCTCCCCCGCGTTGGCAAAAGCGGCGGACATGGCGGCTGACCCGGATGGTCGAACGCCGCGACTCACCGCAACCCTGATCCCCGGGGAGCGTTAGCGTAGCGGGAGTGCCCGGTTCAGACCGGGTCAGGGAGAGTCGAGGGGATCATGCGTAAACTGATTATCGGGGTCGCCGGTCTGGCGGTCGTGCTGCTGCTCGGGGCCTGGGCCCTTTCGCCGGTGTTCGCCATGCAGGCCCTCACCCGCGCCGCCGAACAGGGCGATGAGGCCGCGCTGGAACGGCTGGTCGATTTTCCTGCCGTCCGCCAGAGCCTCAAGGACGAGCTGAACGCCCGCATGATGGCCGAGATGCGGAATGGCGACTCCGACATCGACCCGGCCTGGGCCGGCGTCGGCATGCTGCTGGGACCCGCCATCGTCTCCGGCGCCATCGATGCCGTCATCACCCCCCAGGGCGTGGCCACCATGGTCCGCACCGCCGAGGCGCCCGAGCCCCAGGACGTGCTCAACCGTCCGAAGCCCACCCCCGGCGAGACCGACGACGACGTTCGCAAATCCTGGACCTATCGCGGCGCCAACCGCGTCGAGGTGCGCCTGACCACGACCGACCGCCCGGACCAGCCGCTGATCCTCAACATGGACCGCCAGGGCCTGTTCGGCTGGCGCCTCGTCGAGATTGACCTGCCGGACGTCTAGGGGGCGGCGTCACAGACGGTTCGGCAGGTCCATGCGCTGGTGCAGGATGCGTACTACCTCAAGGGTGTCGCCGGATTGCCTGAAAAACAGAACGTGGGACCCGACCTTGAGCTTTCGATAGCCCGCGCGGATGTCCCCGGCGTCCTGCCCTTTCTGGGCGCCCGATGCGAGGTCGTTGCACGCATCACGTATGGCCAGAATGTATCGCTCAGCCTGGGCGAACGACCATTGCTGGACCGAGTATCGCCAGATGTCCTCCAGGTCCGCCCGCGCGGCGGGCGTAAGGACGTAGCCGGACATCAGCGCAGCGCGTCTCGCTTGGCTTCGATGAAGGCCTCAAAGTCGAAAGCCGTCGACGGTCCGCTGGCCTCACCGACGGCGAGAGCGGCCCGAAGCGCCTGGACTCCGGCCTCCCGCTCCTCGAGAAGCCTGAGACCCGCCCGGATGACTTCGCTGGCGGAGTTGTAGCGTCCGCCCTCGACCTGCTGGTCGACGAACTGACCGAAGTGATCGCCAAGGGTAATGGAGGTGTTCTTGCCCATGGCCCGGAAATACCACAATCGGGTACTTCCGGGTAGGTGGTGCCGCTGACCGTCAGTAGGGGCTGTCGCACTGCTGGCCGTTGACCGAGGCCAGTTCCTTGCCGTCGCGGGATACCCGGCCCATCTCGACCGCATCCCCCGTTCCGCGAATGAAGAAATAGTCCCGGCTGCCCGTGATGGGGCGCAGATCGTCGTACATCGGGTTGACCACATAGGTGCCCGAGCCATCGATCATGCCGAACTTGTCGCCGGACGAGACCACCGCCCGCCCGTTGGCGTCGAAATCCGAGATCGCCCGGAACTGGGGATTGATCTTGTAGATTCCCTCGGCGTCGATCACGCCCCAGCGATAGCTGTTGCGGTCCCCCTGTACGGCGACCGTGGCCACTACGCCGCCGGGACCGTCGGCGAACTCGCCGACCATGTCGAACTGCGGATTGATCTTCAGATTGCCCTCGGCGTCAATGAAGCCCCAGTCCTCGCCGACCAGCACGGGGGCCAGACCGCCGGCGCCGAAGCCGCCCGCCTGCTCCCACTGGGGCTGGATGACCAGTTCGCCTGAGGTGTTGATAAAGCCCCAGCGGTGGGTCTCGGTCTCTTCCATGAAGTCCGGGCGGTCGGGCCGCTCATAGCTGTAGCCCCACGAGGCCGCGCGCTGCTCGGCGCTCTGCTGGCGCTGCTCCCAGGCCTCGGCGGCGCGGGTGTTCTCGGTGGTCTCGACCGTGGTCACCAGAACCGGCGCCAGTCCGTTTTCACCGAACTGGCCGACGGCGGTGTACTGGGGATTGATCACCCATTTGCCGCTCTCGTCGATGAATCCCCATTTCCGGTCGGTCGAGGCCGCCGCGAGACCCTTGGTGAAATAGACGATCTCGGTCATGTCGTCCTCGCTCGACATGGCCACCGAGTCGAACTGCGGATTGATGATGTAGGCGCCCTTGCGATCGATGAAACCGTACTGGTCGCCGGACTGGACCAGGGCGCGGCCCTTGGGATCGAACGGGCCCATCTCGTCGAACTGCGGGTTGATGATGTAGGCCCCCTTGCGGTCGGCCGTGCCCCATTGTCCGCCGACCTCGACCAACAGGGTGTCGCCGCCGTCCAGCATCAGGATGGAGTCGAACTGCGGATTGACCACATAGCTGCCCTTGCGGTCGATCAGGCCCCATTTGCCGCCGTTGCTGACCGGGGCGACGCCGTCCCTGGTGAAGAAGCCCGCGCCGTCGAACTGGGGATTGATGACGATCTTGCCGTCCTCGTCGACGAAGCCGCAGTTCTCGCCGTAGGAGACGGGCATCAGGCCCAGGTCGATCTCGGTGGCCATGCCGCCCCCGCCGCTGCCGTTGAACGCCCCCATGGACCAGGCCGCTGCGCCCACGCCCAGCAGGGCCACGACCGCAACTCCGGCCAGCAGTCCCTTGTTCTGCAGCAAGCTCTTCTTGTCCGTCATCTGACTAGTCCCCCAGATCATCAAGGGGGCCGTCTGTATGTTCGCCCCCGTACACAGGGACAAACGTAACGACCTGACAGATCAGATCAAGTTCTGGACGATCAGAGTTTCTCGAGCGTGTCGCGGATAGCCTGAAGCCCGGCCTCGGCCTTGCTGGCGTCGGGCGCGCCGCCCTGGGCGAAATCGGGCTTTCCGCCGGCGCCCTTGCCATCCATGGCCAGCACAGCTTCGCGCGCCAGATCGGCGGCGTTCACCCGGTCGGTGCTGTCGCTGGTCACCGCCACGGTCACGGCCGCCTTGCCGTCGGTCGTGCCGATCAGGGCGACGACGCCTGAGCCCACCTGTTTCCTGAAATCCTCGGCCACGCCCCGCAGGCCCTTGCCGTCGACGCCGTCCAGCACGCGCGCGATCAGCTTGATGCCATTGACCTCTTCCGGCGCCGCATTGCCGCCGGAACCGCCGCCCAGGGCGACCTGTTTCTTCAGCTCGGCGACCTGTTTCTCCAGCGCCTTGACCGAGGTCTGCAGCGCCTCCACCCGGCCCGGCACATCCGCCGGCTGGATCTTGAAGTCGCGGGCCAGACCGCGCGCCACGCGGGCCTGCGCCTCCAGATACTGGCGGGCGGGCTCGCCGGTCAGCGCCTCGATCCGGCGCACGCCGGCGGCGATGCCGCTTTCCGAGATGATCTTGAACAGGGCGATGTCGCCGGTCCGCGCGACGTGGGTGCCGCCGCACAGTTCGACGGAGTAGGGCGTGTCGCCGGTCAGGCTGCGGCCCAGCGTCAGCACGCGGACCTCCTCACCGTACTTCTCGCCGAACAGGGCCACCGCCCCGGCCTCGATCGCCGCCTCGGGCGCCATCAGCTTCGTCTCGGCCGGCAGGTTCTGCCGGATCACGGCATTCACCTCATCCTCGATCCGGGCCAGTTCCTCCTCGGTCACCGGGGCGTTGTGGCTGAAGTCGAAGCGCATGCGCTCGGCATCGACCATCTGGCCCTTCTGCGCGACGTGCGGGCCCAGCACATTCTTGAGCGCGGCGTGCAGCAGGTGCGCGGCCGAGTGGTTGGCCCGGGTGGTCTGGCGCGCGGGCGCCGTCACCGAGGCCTCGACCCGGTCGCCGGTCTTGAGCGTACCCGAGGTGATCTTGATCCGGTGGACGTACAGGTCGGGCGCGGGCTTTTGCACGTCCAGCACCTCGGCCCGGCCACCGGCCCAGCTCAGGGTGCCGCGGTCGCCCGCCTGTCCGCCGCCTTCGCCGTAGAAGGGGGTGCGGTCCAGCACCAGTTCGGCCTCGGCCCCCTCGGGCGCCTGTTCGACCGGGGCCCCGTCAACGACCAGCGCCAGCACCTCGCCGGTGCCGTCCACGCTGTCGTATCCCGTGAAGTCGGTCGGCCCCAGCCGGTCCCGTACGGCCAGCCATTCGGCCGCCGAGGCGGTCTGGCCCGAGCCCTTCCAGTGTTCGCGCGAGCGGTCGCGCTGCTCGGCCATGGCGGCCTCGAAGCCCTCGGTGTCGACGGCAAAACCGCGGCGGCGCGCCTCGTCCTGGGTCAGGTCCAGCGGGAAGCCATAGGTGTCATAGAGGGTAAAGGCCGTGCCGCCCGGCAGGGTGCCGCCCTCGGCCAGGTCGCGCGTGGCCTCCTCGAACAGGGTCATGCCGCGGCCCAGCGTGGTGCGGAAGCGGATTTCCTCCTGCTTCAGCGTGTCCTCGATGAAGGCCTGGGCGCGGACCAGCTCGGGATAGGCCTCGCCCATCTCGGCGACCAGCGTCGGCACCAGACGGTGCATCAGGGGATCGGCGGCCCCCAGCAGGTGGGCGTGGCGCATGGCCCGGCGCATGATGCGGCGCAGCACGTAGCCGCGGCCCTCGTTCGACGGCGTCACCCCGTCGGCGATCAGGAAGGACGAGCTGCGCAGGTGGTCGGCGATCACGCGGTGGCTGGGTGCGCGGTCGCCCTCGGCGGCCACGCCCGTCGCCTGCTCGGACGCGTTGATAAGGGTGCGGAACAGGTCGGTTTCGTAGTTGGAGTGCACGCCCTGCAGCACGGCCGCGACCCGCTCCAGACCCATGCCGGTGTCGATCGACGGCTTGGGCAGGTTCAGGCGGGTACCGTCTTCCTGCTGCTCGAACTGCATGAACACCAGGTTCCAGATCTCGACCCAGCGGTCGCCGTCCTCTTCCGGCGTTCCGGGCGGTCCGCCCCAGATGTGGTCGCCGTGGTCATAGAAGATTTCGGTACATGGGCCGCACGGACCGGTGTCGCCCATCGACCAGAAATTGTCCGAGCCGGCGATGCGCGCGATGCGGCTTTCCGGCAGGCCGGCGATCTTCTTCCACAGGTCAAAGGCCTCGTCATCGTCGACATAGACGGTGGCCATCAGCCGGTCCTTCGGAATGCCGAAGTCGCCCGTCACCAGCTTCCAGGCCGCCTCGATGGCGTGTTCCTTGAAGTAGTCGCCGAACGAGAAATTCCCCATCATCTCGAAGAAGGTGTGGTGCCGCGCCGTATAGCCGACATTGTCCAGGTCGTTGTGCTTGCCTCCGGCGCGCACGCATTTCTGGGCGCTGGCCGCGCGGCTGTAGGGGCGCTTCTCCTGACCGGTGAACACGTTCTTGAACGGCACCATGCCGGCGTTGACGAACAGCAGGGTCGGATCGTTCTGCGGGACCAGCGGTGCGGACTGCACCTTGGTGTGACCATCGGCGGCGAAATAGTCGAGGAAGGTCGAACGGATCTCTTTGAGGCTGGACATCAGGCGGCTGGCTCGATCAGGCGAAGAAGGGGAGGCAGCCGTCATATAGGGGATCGCGCCCGATTGCATCACCTCCCCGTGATCAGGGCCCGTGATCAGGGCCCGTGATCGGCGGTGCGGGCGCGACATTGCGGCGGGCGACGGCAGGCCGGGGGAGGGCTAGAGTCGGGCCATGAACGAGGTGGTGGTCTGGTATGACGGGGCCTGTCCCCTGTGTCGGCGCGAGATCGGCCTGATGCGCCGTCTGGACCGGCGCCGGGCCCTGACCTTTGTCGATGTCGCCGAACCGGGCGCGGCCGAGGCCTGTCCGCTCGATCCGGCCGACATGCTGTCCCGCTTTCATGTGCGCGAGGACGGGCAGCTGCTGTCCGGCGCCGCCGCCTTCGCCGCCATGTGGCGCGCCATTCCGATCCTCAGACCGTTCGGCCTTATGGCCCGTAACCGGCAGGTCCTCGCCCTGCTTGAGGCCTTGTATGTGCGCTTCCTCAAGGTCCGCCCGCGCCTTCAGCGGCTGGTTCGCTGATCGAACGCCCTAACGGACGAAGCCGCCCGACCGGGGGGTCGAGCGGCCTCTTTCCCCGGACGGGGTCGCGGGGTCGGTGGCGGGTCGCGAGGGACCCGACCGGGGAAGTCGGTAGCGAGGTCTGGGTAACGGACCCGAGAGCGATCAGCCCTCCAGGTCCTGCCCCTCGTCGGGCTCGGGCGAGCCCAGCAGTTCGTCGTCGATCTTCTGGGTCGATTGACGCACGGCCTTTTCGATCGAGGCCGCCACATCCGGATTGGCCTTCAGGAACTCGCGCACATTCTCGCGGCCCTGACCGATGCGCTGGCTGTCATAGGAGAACCAGCTGCCGGCCTTTTCGATCACCCCGGCCTTCACGCCCAGATCGATGACCTCGCCCAGCTTGGAAATGCCCTCGCCATACATGATGTCGAAGATCACCTCGCGGAACGGCGGGGCCACCTTGTTCTTGACCACCTTGACCCGGGTGGTGTTGCCGACCACCTCGTCGCGGTTCTTGATGGCGCCGGTGCGACGGATGTCGAGGCGCACCGAAGCATAGAATTTCAGCGCATTGCCGCCCGTGGTCGTCTCGGGCGAGCCGTACATGACGCCGATCTTGTGCCGGATCTGGTTGATGAAGATGACGATACAGTTGGTCCGCGAGATCGAGGCGGTGAGTTTGCGCAGCGCCTGGCTCATCAGGCGGGCCTGAAGGCCGGGCAGGCTGTCGCCCATCTCGCCCTCGATCTCGGCCCGCGGCGTCAGGGCGGCGACCGAGTCGACCACCACAATGTCGACCGCGCCCGAGCGCACCAGGGTGTCGGTGATTTCCAGCGCCTGCTCGCCGTTGTCCGGCTGGCTGACCAGCAGGTCATCCAGATTCACGCCCAGCTTCTGGGCATAGACCGGGTCCAGCGCATGCTCGGCGTCCACAAAGGCGGCCACACCGCCGACCTTCTGAATCTCGGCCACTGTGTGCAGCGCCAGCGTCGTCTTGCCCGAGCTTTCCGGGCCGAAAATCTCGATCACCCGGCCATAGGGCAGGCCGCCGATGCCCAGCGCCATGTCGAGGCCCAGCGAGCCGGTTGAGACGCTCTCGATCTCGGCCACCACCCCGCCCTTGCCCAGTTTCATCACCGAGCCCTTGCCGAACGCCCGGTCAATCTGGGCCAACGCCGCTTCCAGAGCCCGCGCCTTGTCGCCGTCTTCCTTGCCCACCAGTTTCAGTGCCGCCTGTGCCATTGCCTTTGTCTCCCTTGCCATGATTCCCATCCGACTTCGGGAGAGACCCGCCACAGGGATGGACATCCACCCCCGGCCCGCTCCCGGTGACGGCATATGTGCATGTTTTGTTCTGGTTGCCAATATGTTCTTTTTTCGGATACGACCGGGATTGACGTAGGAGACGCTTCGGGGAGCAGGTTGTGGCGTATCCGATCGGCCGTGGTCGGGCTGGCTCTGAGTCCCCTCTCCGTTGGGAGAGGGGGTTGGGGGTGAGGGGCTCACCGGCTCCTTCGGCGCGAGCCGTCGCACCCGTCCTGCCACGGCGTTCGCCGACCGATATACCGACCCTCATCCGGCGCTCACGCGCCACCTTCTCCCATCGGGAGAAGGGAGCAGATTATCAGGAGGCCCTTCGTCACGCGCACTGCCCTCGCTGTGGTCGCCGTGTCCTCGCTGTGCCCGCTGTGATGAAACTCTCTCTTCGCTCCCCGTCATCCTCCGACTTGATCGGAGGATCGGTGTCACGCCCTACGGTCGGCGGTCTGCCCGCACCGATCCTCGGGTGGAGCCCGAGGATGACGATGGGTCAAAGGGCGCAGATATAAAACCTGCCCCCGAATTCCCCAGCCCTTTCAACACCCCCACCGTTTCTCCCACCGTTCTTCCCGACCGGGCCCGGCGGTGTGCCAACCTCTCCCCGTCTCCGTCGCAGGAGAGGGGCTGAGGATCCAGGCACCGAAGCGGCGGCGGGGGCCGGTCGAGCGGGATTGCCCGGGGCGAAACCCCGGGGTCCGGGGCGTTTCTGGACGCCTTGCCCGTCGCGGGCCGAGACACCGGGACCTGCTGTCGAACCGGGACAGGCGAAGTCGGGCGCACAAGCATCCGGGTGCCCGACCCCCGGCGGAAGAGACAGTCCCCCCGGGCGCTCGTGTGAACCGACCGGGGCGGCGCCAGGCCATGGGGCCGAAAATCACATACGCTCCCTGACGGCGAAAGCACGGGAGCACACGGTTCCGGGCCCCCGGCCCACGCGCCGCCCGCCTCTCCATATCCTCTGCCCTGTGGGCGAGAGGGGCCTTGGCGTGGCCGATGGCAAGCGAGGGAAGGGCCTGCCGATCATCATCAGCAGGCTGCCTTATCCCGTCCACCCGTGTCGCGGTGGGTGGATCAGGCGAGGTTTCAGTCCGGCTTCAGGGCGACCAGGCCGGGTTCGAGGATGGGGCCCTGACAGTATTCGGTCTGCTGGACGTCGAAGACCCATTGCTCGCACTCGGCAAACTCGGGTGTGCCCGGCTGAAGCTGCACTACCAGCCAGCAATAGTGTTCAGGCGGCATGGTGCAGATGGGATCCAGCGGATCTGCAGCGGCGGTGGTGCTGACCGCCAGGAATGACGCGGCGGCGGCGGTCAGAGTGGCGACGGCAATGCGGGCACGTTTTGTACGGAACATCATGTCTACCTCCATCGGGGAGCCAATCTCCCCCGGGGGCAGAAGAATACGCCTGAGAGACGAAAACAATCGATGGTTGTGGTTAACGTGTCACGTCTGCGTGAAGGCGCGCCCTCACTTCACCTTCCTGTAGACCGTCAGGCCCAGCACGAAGACGGCCACCGCGATGATCACGGCAATCCAGAACAGGATCACGGCGATGTCGACGAAGACTCCGGCAAGGCCCGTAAAGCCCAGCACGCCCAGGACCAGGGCGATGACGGCAAGAATGATGGCCCATTTGATCATGGGGGTGGCTCCTCGGTGAAGATCTGTATCGTCCCGCAACGTCACCCGGGGCGGCCACGTTCCGAAATTGCCGTGTTGCGCTGCAAGAAAAATCCACCCGACCGATGATCCAATGGCCAAGCTTTGCGTTGGGTGGGGCATGACAGAATCGAAAAAGCCCGCCGTCCTCAACATCCGCAACGCCCGTGCCTCTGACGTGGAGGCCATCGCCGCCCTTGTCTCCAAGGTCTACAAATCCATGCCGCCCTATACGACCGGCATGCTGCGCGGCCAGATTTCCGTCTTCCCCGATGGCCAGTTCGTGGTCGAGTACGAAGGCGACATCGTCGGCTATGCCGCCGGCTTCCGCATCGACGAAAAGACCGCCATGGGCCAGCACACCTGGTCGCAGATCACCGGCGGCGGCTATGCCTCGCGGCACGATCCGCATGGCGAATGGTTCTACGGCATGGAGGTCTGTGTCGATCCCGACCGGCGTCGGCTGCGCATCGGCCAGCGCCTGTATGACGCACGCCGCGATTTCTGCGAGGCGAAGAACCTCAAGGGAATTGTGTTCGGCGGCCGCATGCCCGGCCTGTCGCGCAAAAAGGCCACCTATCCCGAGCCCGAGGCCTATCTGGACGCCGTCTCGGCGCGCAAGGCCAATGATCCGGTGATCGGCTTCCACCTGCGTTCGGGCTTTGAGCCCATCGGCGTGCTCAAGGGCTATCTGACCTCCGATTCCGCCTCCATGGGCCACGCCGCCCACATGGTCTGGCGCAATCCTTATTATGTCGACGAAGGCGGCAAGGGCTCGGCCTTTGCGGTCAAGGAGAACGTCCGCATCGCGACCGTCCAGCTGCAGGCGCGCAAGGTGTCGAGCTTCGACGAGTTCATCTCCAACGTCGAATATTTCGTCGATGTGACCTCGGACTACCGCACCGACTTCGTCGTTTTCCCCGAGCTGTTCACCCTGCAGCTGCTGTCGCTTGAGAAGAAGAAGCTGACGCCGGCGGAATCGATCGAGGCCCTGACCCGCTACACGCCGCGCTTCGTCGAGGCGCTCCGCAAGATGGCGGTCGAGTACAACATCAACATCATCGGCGGCTCCCACCCCACCCAGACCGACGACGGCGATATCCAGAACGTCGCCTATGTCTTCCTGCGCGACGGGTCGGTCCACGCCCAGGAAAAGATCCACCCGACGCCGAACGAGCGCCACTGGTGGAACATCAAGGGCGGCGACATGGTCCACGCCATCGACACCGACTGCGGGCCGATCGGGGTGCTGATCTGCTACGACTCCGAATTCCCCGAACTGGCCCGGCGGCTGGTCGACGAGGGGGCGCGTATGCTGTTCGTGCCCTTCTGTACCGATAATCGTCAGGGCTATCTCAGGGTGCGCTACTGCTCGGCGGCGCGTGCCATCGAGAACCAGTGCTACGTCGCCCTGTCCGGCAATGTCGGCAATCTGCCGAACGTCGAGAACATGGACGTCCAGTACGCCCAGTCCTGCATCCTGACACCCTGTGACTTCCCCTTTGCGCGCGACGGCATTGCCGCCGAGGCGTCCGAGAATGTCGAGACCATTACGGTTGCCGACCTCGACCTGTCCGACCTCGCCTGGGCCAAGGCGCAGGGCACCGTCCGCAATCTGCGCGACCGGCGCTTTGACCTTTACAAGACCGTCTGGACCGACGGGGGCTGAGGGGGGTCAGCCGGGCATGAAGACGAGGGCCGAGGCCGATACGGACACCGCCGCCAGGATCAGCACCAGTCCGACGATCCGCAGCCCCGACCACGGCCCGGCGCCCGGACTGTTGGGGGTCATCAGGGCCAGCGGCGCCGCGAGACTCAGCCACAGCAGGGCGATCAGGGCCAGTATCCCCGGGAGGTCCATGCCTATGCCGAGGAAGACCGGGTGGGCCATGGCCAGCAACCAGCCTCCGACCACCACGGTCGCGGCGGCGGGGATCAGACCGATGCGGACCCGCGTCAGCTCGGGGTCGATCGCGGCCACGAAGGCGGCGACCACGACAGCGACCAGCCCGGGCCACAGGAACAGGAAGGCGGCTTCGGGCAGCAGCGCCTGGGCCAGGGTGCCGAGGGCCAGCACCAGCCCGATCAGCCCCAGCCAGCGCGGCCAGGGGCTGGCAGCAGCGGGCGGCACCGGGATGGCGGCAACGAGGGCCAGCGCCGTCATGCCCGCGCTGACCGGATCCCAGCCGCCGATCAGCTGCACCAGCAGGCCGAGGACCGCCGTGACCCCCATCCACACCATACGCAGGCGCCCGCCTGAGCCCGCCAGAAACACCAGCGCCGCTCCGAACAGGGCCAGCCCCGTGGCCACCTCCATCAGCGGCAGCCGCTCCAGCAGCTGATAATAGACCTCGGCCGACTCGACCCGCCGCAGCATCGGCCCCGCCGCCAGCCGCACCGCCTGGGCCAGAACAAAGGCGCCGGCCAGAAAGGCGACACCGTCGACCGCTCCCCGCAACAGGCTGGCCAGCGCCGTACGACTGCGGAACGTGGCAAAGGCCAGCAGGCCCAGCGCCGCGACCACCAGTCCCCAGCCCCAGGGTGCCGCCGTGACGATCATCGCCCCGCCAAAGGCATCGGCATAGACGCGGTCCGGTCCGGCCTCCGGCAGGGTCTCGGCCCGCAGCAGCCGGTCGGTGACCTCGAGCGCCTGCGAGCCGATGTGCTGCAGACTGCCCTTGTCCAGCGCCTCGGAGGTCGAGGACGGGCGGTGGTACTGCTCGGCCCGGCCGATGAAGGCGAAGTTCAACCCGGCAATGCCCCGGTCGCGCGGGATGGAAAAGTCCGTGTCGTTCGACATCATCCGATAGATGGCCACCGCCAGCGAATTGCTGGTCACACCGCCATCGACGTGGGGTGCAGCTGCGGCCAGCAGGCCGACGGCACCGGCATTGCCGGGTCCGGTCTCGAACATCATGGCGCGGCCGCCGCCGCCGCGCGCCTCCAGATTGACGACAAAGCCGATCCGCGCCCGGTCGGGATAGTCGCCAAAGAACACGCGGGCACCGTCCAGCCCCAGTTCCTCGGCATCGGTGATCAGCACGATCAGCGGACGCTCGGTCGGCCCGCGCGCCTGAATGGCCCGGACGGCCTCCAGCACGGCGGCGACGCCGGTCGCATCATCCGCCGCTCCCGGTGAGCCGGGCACGCTGTCATAGTGGGCCATCAGCACCACGGGGGCCGCAGCCGGATCGCGCCCCGGCAGGTGTCCGACCAGATTGCGTACGCGATAACCGGCGGCCTCGGGCGACAGGTCCCAGCGCTCCATCCGCCGGATCGAGCCGGGCGACAGCGGGCCCTCCATCACCTGCGGCTCCAGCCCCAGCGCCTGCATCCGCCCCAGCAGGAATGCTCGGGCCTCGGCATGCTCGCGGGTGCCCAGCGGCCGCGGCGCACGGGCCAGTCGCTCGACGTCTGCAAATGCTCGCTCCGCCGAGAAGACGCGAACATCGGCCTCCGCGGGGCGTGGCGCGGGTGTCCGGGTCAGCAGGGCCGCCAGCCCCAGGCCCAGCAGCAAGGACACCAGCAGCAGAATGCCCAGCGCCGGACGTCCCCTCAGGCTCCGCGCACGCGGATTTGGAATGGCTGCCGACATCGTCACCCCCTTACCGACCATGCCCGGACCCTAACCCAGGCGGTAGCGGTGCGTAAGGCGGATCAGGCGGCGCGTTGCAGGAAGGACGGGGATTTGACGTGCAGGCCCCGCCGGCCGCTGACAGGCCGGAACGCCAGGCTATCACCGTTCAGACTCTCGTCCGCCCCGAGGAAGAGACAGCCGTCGTCGACCAGCCGCCGCTCCAGACCTTCCAGCAGCAGCGCCCGAGCGGCGGGCTCCATGTCGGTCAGCACGTTTCGACAGAAGATCACGTCAAAACGGTCGTCGTCGGGCTCGATTGCGCTCAGGTCGACCAGATTGACCCGCTCGAACCGCACGACCCGTTTCAGGGAATCGGCCGCCGTCCACAGCTCGCCCTGCGGATGGAACCAGCGGACCATGGTCGCCGCCGACAGGCCGCGTTGGATCTCGAAACCGGTGTAGGCGCCCTGATGGGCCTTCTCGAGGGCGATGCGGTTCAGGTCACTCCCCAGCACCTCGACGTCAAGTTTCAGGTCCAGCGCCGCCATGGCCAGCGACCAGACCTCCTGGCCGGTCGAACACCCGGCCGACCAGATCTTCAGGGTGCGCCCCTGGCGGGCCTGTGACAGGGCCGGCAACAGTTCTTCCGACATCGTACGAAAGGCTGCGCGGTCTCGGCGGAACCAGGTCTCGCCATTCAGCAGCGACTCGATGATCTCCCACGCCAGACTGGCGACCGGCTTGCTCCACAGGGCGGCCAGCATGACGTCGACGCTGTCAAAGCCGGCGCGGCGCGCGACCGGACCCAGCCGGTGTTCGGCCAGATTCAATCGATCCCGCCGAAGCCGGTTTCCTGTGCGCGTCGCGACCAGGGCCTGCAGTCTGTCAAAGTCTTCGGGGCTCATGGCGTGGCCTGGTGGAAGTCAAGGGTCGGCATCGTCAGACGGCGCCGACCTCGGCGAATTTGGCGTGGAGGATTTCTCCGTCGAAAGGTTTCATCACATAGTCGTCTGCCCCGGCAGCAAGGGCTTCGGTAATCCGGTCGACCGCCGTCTCGATGGTGCAGAACAGCACCTTGGACCGGCCCCCGTCCGGCATGGCCCGCAGCCGCCGCAGGAATGTCAGCCCGTCCATCACCGGCATGTTCCAGTCCAGCAGGATGACATCCGGCATGGCTCCGGTGCAAAAGGTCAGCGCCTCGGCTCCGTCCGCCGCCTCATCGACGTCGAAACCGAAGGCCTCGACGATGCGCCGCGACACCTTGCGGATGATGCGGCTGTCATCGACGATCAGACAAAGTCTGGAGCTCAAGGTCGAATTCCGTTCGGGTGCAGTTCGGGTACCGGGGGGCTCGGGGTCTCCATGATCGCAAGCTGCCGGTTAACGAGGCGTTGGGAAGGGCTGTTAAGACATCTTAACCGTTCGTGGACAGGGGCAGGCGGGCCACCAGCTCGACCCGATTTTCGTCGGTCGAGACCTGAAGGGTGCCGCCCTCGCCGCGCACCGAGCGCCACAGCCAGTGCGGTTGGATCCACTGGCCCGGCAGGCCATCCGTCAACTCGGCACCCGACAGGCCCTGAACGGCTTCGGGCTTCAGGCGAGCCCGGGGCCCCTCCGAAACGGTCGTCAGGACCAGATGCCCTTCGGCACGCTGGGCGCTGAGGGTGGCGGTCCCGCCGGTCGGCAGGGCGCCGACAGCGATATAGGCCAGATTGACCAGGATGCGGGCATGCGGCTTGGCATAGTCACCAGCGGGAATCTGCCAGTCGATCGAAGCCCGCCCGCCGGCCAGCAGATCGACGACGGTTGTCTTCAACTCGTCGACAGAGAAGTTCTGGTTCGAGGTTGCGGCGCCATAGGCCACCCGGGCAAAGCGGACCAGGGCGACCATCCTGGCCGCGCTCTGCTGCATCAGGTCCAGCGCGTCGGCGTGCATATCGGCCGAGTCCGGGTCGGTCATCAGATCCAGTGCCGAGCTCATGGCCCCCGCCGGGCTGATGAAATCGTGGCACAGTTTGGCGACGATCTGGGTGGCCAACCCGGTCTCATCGCGATCGGAGGTCGCCCCGGTGGCGTCGTCGGATTGCGGGGCGAAGGCTTGGGACATCATGGGCGGCAGGGCTCCGGCAACAGCGTGCGACAAGGCTGACCTGATTTGCGGGTTCGGGAAACCGCCGGGATCGTCTATCAGGCCGGGATGCACGATTCCCTGACGTCCGATTTCGAGAGCGGACAGCTTGTTGAAACCCTGGCCGACCTCGCGGAGGCGGCGTCCGCAGTCATCCTGCCGTACTGGCGGGCGGGTGCCGAGGTCATCACCAAGGCCGACGACAGCCCCGTGACCCTTGCGGACCGTGAGGCCGAGGCGCTGATCCTGCAACGGCTGACGGCGCTCTATCCCGACGTGCCCGCCGTGGCCGAGGAAGCTTGCGAGGCGGATGGCCGACCAGGCGAGGCTGCAGACTGCTTCTGGCTGATCGATCCGCTGGACGGCACCAAGGGGTTTGTGCGCGGCGGCGAGAGCTTCAGCGTCAACATCGCCCTAGTTGATCAGCGGCGGGTGGTGGCGGGCGTCGTTTCAGCGCCGGCAACCGGCCTGACCTGGGTCGGCGATGCGTCCGGCGCGCGCCGCCGTCGCTTTGGGGAAACCTGGCAGCCGATCCGGGTCCGCGACCGACCGGATGCGGCCCTCGCCCTGCTGAGCCACAGTCTGAAGGACGACGAGGCGGAAAAGCTGGCGGCCCGCTATGGCTGCGGCAGCTGGACCGGCATGGATTCCTCGCTGAAATTCTGCCTGATCGCCGAGGGGCGGTTCGACGTTTATCCGCGCACCGGCCCGACCTCGGAATGGGATACGGCAGCCGGTCAGGCGGTGCTGGAGGCGGCCGGCGGTCGCGTCATGGACATGGACGGCGGCCCGCTGGCTTATGGCAAGCCCGGCTTCATGAACGGGCCGTTCTTGGCCATGGGGGGCTGAGCCTAGTCCGCCACCTGACGCAACAGGTGATCGGCCCGGTCGGCGATCAGGTCAGCGCCCTCATCGCGCGCTGCGGCCGCTGCCTCGACCAGAACCAGACGAACGGGCCCGGCCGGCCGGTCCAGCAGGCGCGCCTTGGCGAGAGCCACCCGGGCGAGGCCGATCTGGTCGACGGCCCAGGCGACCGGGCGCGGGCGGTCCATGGCCAGCCGGGAGCGCAGCCGGGCCGCCAGCCGGTCGAGGGCCAGAATGTCCCCCTGACTTTCGGCCTTCATCACGCCGCCCTCAACGACAGAATCGGCGAGGGCCAGCCCCAGCACGGTCCGGGATCGGGTCAGCCCACCCATAACCTCGGACTGGCCACCCGCGAGGGGCAGGCATGCCGCGCCGGGCAGGGCGGCGGACCGCGCAAGAGTCACAGCGGCCCAGTCCATCGGGCTGTGGTCGGGCGTGAACTGGTCGCAGGCGGCATCGAACAGGGCACGGCCCTGTTCCAGCGCGTCGGCATTGTCGGCCAGGGCCGCCAGCGCCGACAGTCCCGCACCACACAGGGCGAGGGCACGGGCGCGGGTCAGGGGGCGGCGTTCCGACGGGCAGGTGTCGACCAGTTCGCGCAGTTCGCGCCCGGCCTGATCCAGCAGCCGCGCGTCGCGCCGCTCGATCCCGAAGGTCAACGTCAGGGCGGCACGGTCCAGTTTCAGCGTGTCCAGTAACAGGCCGGGACGACGCGCCAGCTCGTGGATCGCTTGATCCAGAAAGGCCATGGCCTGCAGGCTGTCGCCGCCCGGCGACCGGCTTTGCCGGGCCAGGATTCGCGCATGCAGGGCGGTCAGCCTGACCCTGAGCAGGGGCCGGGTCGCGTGGTCCTTCAGCCCGTCGGTCAGGCTGAGTGCCCGTATCAGCGAGTCCGGTCCCCCGTACAGGTCAAAGCTCAGCACCATGGTCTCGGCCAGCGCCATGACGGCCTCGGCCCGCTCGTCATTGGTGCGGGCCGTCTTGCGGCCATCCAGTGCGGTCAGGCGAGCATGCTGCAGGCTGTCGGCCGCGCCCGACCGGCGGGCGTGCTCGCGCCACAGGGCCGACGCCAGCAGCCAGGCCTGAACCGGGCGCGGACAGGTGACCCGGCCGGCGTCGACCGTCTGGCGCCGGGCTTCACCGCGCAGTACGTCGACATCGACGACCTCCAGCCAGCCGAGATCCTGATCGGCCTGATGGCCGTCAAAAAGTCGCCTGAGATCTCGCCCGAACTCGAACATGGGCCACGCTCCGATCGTCCCGACGCGGGACGTTTCGCCCGCCGTGAACCCTGTCGAAGCAAACGCGGTGCCGCCCGTCCGGTTCTGACCGGACGGCGGCCGTCGCATCAGAGGCCGAGCGCCTCGATCATTCTCTCAACCAGCACGTCGGAAATGTTCAGGAATTCGTTCAGCTCGCGAGAGACATGCTCGCGCGTCACGCCGCCGTCGGTGATGACGTAGCGCTCAATAGCGATGGCGTCGTCGAACACGATGACCTTGGCGATGCTGTACTGGCCGTTAAAGGTGTTCGCCAGGGCCTCAAGGGTCGGGCGCTGCTCCGGGGAATAGCCCCAGCTGGCCATGATCGCCATGCCGAGACACCCCTCGGGCTGCCCCTCCGCGTCGCAGACCCGCTGCTCCACGGTCATCTTGAAGCCGTCGGCCACCGTAATGTTGAAGATGCCGGGCTGGGTTTGCTTCAGCTCATCATAGCCTTCTGCGGCCAGAATGCCCTGCAGGTCGGCATGGGTGAGGGCGAAATAGACCTCTTCCGTCCCCCGGCGGCTCTGGGCTTCGGCCGGAACGGCCATTCCGAGGCTGACTGCGGCAAGCACAGCGGCGATGACAAAACGCATGATGATCCCTCTCCTCTGATCCGCTGCCGATCCTAAACGCAACCTTGTGGCGATGGCCAGATGACGGGAAGTGACGCGCGACCGCCGTGTGGTCCACAGGGCACAGGTCGGTCGCCGATACCGGCGCCAAGTGGCCAGCCCGGAGCCGGGCTGACATAAGACGGCACGCACGGAATGGAGATACTCATGAAGACGACGCCCCTTGGCGCCGGCCTGATCGCCGTCGCGCTCATCGTTGGCCCCGCAGCAGCCCAGGAAGCCACATGGACCGGAGAGGGATCATTCGGGGCCGGGACAACCACCGGCAACACAGACACCACCGACTACGGCCTGGGGCTGAAGCTGGCTCGAGAGGCTGGCCCGTGGGCTGTCACGCTGGAGGCCATCGGCGAATACGCGGAGACCAACGGTGTCGAGAACAAGAACCGGATGTTCTTCGCCGGTCAGGCCGATCGCGACTTCTCGGAGCGAATGTACGGATTCGGTCGCGCCTCATGGGAACAGGATGAGTTCTCGGGCTTCGAGAGCCGGGCCTTTGCCGGGATCGGCGTCGGCTACCGCCTGCTGACGGGCGAGCGGACGACCTGGGCAGTCGAACTGGCTCCGGGCGTCAAATTTGATGAGGTCCGCCAGACCGTACTGCCCGGGCCCGTCGTCGTGCCCGCCTATTCGGACACCGGCGTATCGGTCATTGGCGCGTCGCGCTTCGCACACCCGTTCAATGACAACGTAAAGCTGACCAATGACACCACCGTCACCTGGGCCGATACCTCGACGCAGATCGACAACCGACTGGCGGTGACTGCAGCCCTTGGCGGCGCGCTCTCGGCCCGCTTCTCCTACAATGTGCGCCACGACACCGACCCGCCCTTCGGCTTTGAAGCCACCGATACGGCGACCCGGGTTTCGCTGGTCTATGCGTTCGGGGAGTAGGGGGCTTACCCCCGCTCCTTCGTCTTCAGGAACCGCACCTTGGGGAAGCGTTCCGTGACATATCCGGTCTCCCAGCTGGACTTGGCCAGGAAGACCGGGTCGGAGTCGAGGTCGCCGGCAATCTGGGCGCGGTATTTGCTCATGAAGTCCTCAACGTCGGCTTTCGTCGCACCCTCGGCGGGGGCGATCCAGCGGGCCTCGGCATAGGGTGACGGCTCGAAGATGACGTCCAGACCGTATTCCTCGCCTAACCGGTCGGCCATGACCTCGAACTGCAGCTGGCCGACGGCGCCGACGATGAAGTCGGCTCCGATTTCGGGCCGGAACAGCTGGGTGACGCCTTCCTCGGCCAGGCCGTCCAGCGCCTTCTTCAGGTGCTTGGCCTTGAGCGGATCCTTGACCCGCACGCGCTGCAGGATCTCCGGGGCGAAATTGGGCAGGCCGGCGAAGCGGATCAGGCCGCTCTCCGACAGGCTGTCGCCCACCCGCAGCACGCCGTGGTTCGGGATGCCCATGACGTCGCCGGCGTGGGCTTCCTCGGCCAGTTCGCGGTCGGAGGCAAAGAACATGATGGGCGCATTGACCGACAGTGACTTGCCGGTGTTCTGCACCTTCAGCTTCATGCCGCGTTTGAAGCTGCCCGAGGCCATGCGGAACATGGCGATCCGGTCGCGGTGGTTCGGGTCCATATTGGCCTGGACCTTGAAGACGAAGCCGGTCACCTGGTCGTCGCCGGGCAGGACGGTGATGTCCTCCGGCGCCGGGGCGTTGCGAGTCTCGGGCGGGGCGGCCTTTTCGGCCTTGAGCGGCTTGGGCGACGGGGCCCAGTCGCCGATGGCCTTGAGCAAGGCCTCGATGCCGAAGTGGCGCAGCGCCGAGCCCCACAGCACGGGCGTCATATGGCCCTCGAGGAAGGCACTGACGTCAAAGGTCGGATAGCCCTCACGCACCAGCTCCAGCGCGTCGTTCAGGTCGGCGTGCTCGCCGCCCTCGAAATAGCGGTCGGCCTGATCCAGCGGCAGGGCCTCGGGGTGGTCCGGCTCGTCCGCCGATCCCGCGGGCTTTCTCGCATAGGGCTGGAAGGTGCCGGTCGCGACCTCGACCATGCCGCGCAGACGGTTGCCGCTCTCGGCCGGCCACCAGATCGGGGCGGGGTCCAGCTGCAGCCGGCTGGCGATCTCGTCCAGCAGGGCCATGGGGTCCTGGGCCTCGCGGTCCAGCTTGTTTATGAAGGTGATGATCGGGATGTCGCGCAGGCGGCAGACCTCGAACAGCTTCAGCGTCTGCGGCTCGATGCCCTTGGCGGCGTCCAGCACCATGATGGCACAGTCGGCGGCGGTCAGGGTGCGATAGGTGTCTTCTGAGAAGTCCTCGTGGCCCGGCGTGTCGAGCAGGTTGAAGCGCTTGCCGTCGTGCTCGAACGTCATGACCGAGGCTGAGACGGAGATGCCGCGCTCCTTCTCGATCTTCATCCAGTCCGAGCGGGTCCGCCGGTTCTCGCCCCGCGCCCGCACGGCGCCGGCCGCGCGAATGGCCCCGCCCGCCAGCAGGATATGCTCGGTCAGGGTGGTCTTGCCCGCATCGGGGTGGGCGATGATGGCGAAGGTCCGGCGGCGGGACGCTTCCTGGGCGAGGGAGGCTTGCGACATGGCGCGGGGGGTTAGCCTGTCCCGCCCGCGAAGTCACGCCAGGAACGGGGCGGGATCACTCGTCTCCCGTCGCGGCCGCCGGTTCAGCCTCGTCGACTTCATCGCGGACCACGCCATTGGCCTCATCGATCAACCTTCGGGCAGCTTCCGCTCCCTCGCCCCCGTGAGGCGCATTGGCCAGCGGCTCCAGCAGGGCGATGGCGGTCGCCTTGTCCCCGGCGGCCAGGAAGGCGTGACCCGCCCCCAGACGGATGCCCGACAGCTGAGGCGCAGCGATAAAGGCCATCTCCCAGGTCGCCAGATCATTGTCGTTGGGATAACCGGCCGCCCCCTCACGAGACCGGGCGATCAGCAGCAGGGTCAGATAGTTGCCCGGATCCGCGCCATAGGCCGTGGCCAGATAGCCCCGTGCCCGGTTCATCAGGTCCGTCCGTTCGTCCGGCAGGTCGGCGGCGTCCTCAATGCGGGCCATGGCCATGAACTGCAGCGCCTCGACATTGTCGGGCTGCTGTTCCAGCAGGCGGGTGAAGGCGGCCTCGCCTGCAGCCCGGTCACCCATGTGCAGTTCGGCATGCCCCAGCACCAGCAGCGCCAGCGGGTCATTCGGATGGCGCGCGGCCATGCGGCGGGACTCTTCGAGCGCGATGGCGCGGTCTTCCTCGGACATCGGCATCTTCAGTCGCTGGCCGAGCAGAAGCAGGTCGTTGGCCGAGGGCGGCAGGCGGCTGATCTCGACCTGAATGTCCAGATCAATGTCATAGGTATTCAACTCGATCCGGCCATACATGTGATCGCGCAGCACATTGCGGAGCTGGGCCAGCGACAGGCCCGTGGCCTGCTGCATGGCGGTGACCGGATCCACGCCCTGACGGATCAGCCCGAGGTAGGCCTCAAGCTGAACCACCCGGTCGGGCGAACTCATGAACCAGTGGGTCAGAAGCCAGGCGACGGGGTAATAGGTCAGTCGATGCGGCTCGTGTTCGATCTCGCCGAAACGATTGGTCAGCAGCTCTTCCAGCGGCAGCCACGATGAGTTCATCAGCCATGACGCACGATTTTCGTTATGGGCGCCGACCTGGATGCGGTCGGGCCAGATGCGGGCCGTCATCACATATTCGGCGAGGCCCTCGACCAGCCAGCCGGGGTAATAGGTCGAGAAATGCTGGAAGAAGAAGTGGTGCGCATATTCGTGCAGCAGGGTGAAATCGCCGTCGCCGGTGACCGCGACGGCAAAAATGTCTTCTTCGCCCGGATAGTAGAAGCCGGCGACGGTGTTACCCAGGCCGGGGCGCACCTGCTCAAGGTCACGCTGGCGCCGTACCAGATAAATGGGCAGTTTGCGGCCCACGGGCCTGTCCAGCGGAACCCCGAACCGCATGCGCAGGAAGCGGTCGTAGACTTCGAGCTTGGTCGCGTATTCGCGCAAGGGGCGCTCGCCGCCTTCGGAATAGATGATGAAATTCGGCGTTTCGGCCTTCATCCAGTCGGCCCGGGCGGGTGTCGCGCCTGCGGCCACAGCCAGCAAAAGCGCGGCGCAGAGGGCAAGGCCCAGACGTGTGATGATGCCCATGATCTGGTGCTCCCCCGAACAGAACCGTCAGGCTAGGAGGGAAGCCGGGGACAGGCAAGCTTGGGTGTTTGCAGCCTCAGGCGGCGAGGCGGCCCCAGACCGCGCGATCCACGGCCACGGCATCGGGCTTTCCGTCATGGGCGCGGGCGTGCAACTGTCCCAGGACCTCGTCGGGCAGGGCGCAGAACTGGGGCTCGACCAGCGCCGGATCACAGCCCGCAGCGGGCGCGGCGAACAGGGCGGCGGTGATGTCCGGGCCCCGGTCGTGGATCAGCCAGGCCAGACGCCGGGCGCGGGCCGGGTCGTTCCGATGCAGGAGCGGGTCTTCGGCAAACAGTTCGCAGCCCAACTCCAGCAGATAGTCAAAGCCCAGCTTCTCGAACCGGCGCGCGTCGGCGGGCGAGACCGGCGGGGCCTCGTCCAGATCGAAGACAACGTCGTTGAGAAGAAACAGCATAGGCACACCCACCATCACCGGGGTCATGACTGCCCCGTTGTGATCACCCTAGCGGGCAGCGTTTGAGGTTCCGTTCCCGAACGCGGTTAAGCATTTACGACCAGACGAATGCGGTCAGGTGACCTTTTCCGTGAGGAAGTGGCGGCCGTCGCGGTCCTCGATTTCGACCACCCAGAGGTCGCTGTCGAAGCGGGCCTGACGCTCTATATAGGCGTCGACCTCGGTCTCGACCTCGGTGTCGAGGGGGCGCATCCACAGGCGGTCGCCGTCCGGGCCGGTGGCCTCGGAATAGAGGCGGGCGGTGCGGTTGGCGCTGTCATAGATCTTGACCAGCACAGCGCCGGCGCGGGCATCGCCATGGCGGGCGATGGTGGCGAAGGCCCCGCCCAGCTGGGCCCGTCGGATCAGGGCCCCGACCCAGACATCGGTGGCGAGAAGCAATTCGATAACCCTGCTTTGAAACCCGGCTGGAAGGTCTGAGCCTTAGGCTGCCCCTCATGTCGAGGAAAGCACAGATTGGACGCGCGGGGTCTGCCATGGCCATGGCAGCGGCGCTGCTGACGGCCGCCGGGCCTGTGGTGGCCGCAGGATCGGTGCCCTTCTATGAGCGCAGCTTTGTGCTGGCGGCGCATGAGCGGTGCGGCCTGTTCTCGGACGAGCTGGGCGCGGCGCTGACGGTATCCACGCGGCAGGCGCGCAGTGCGGCACTGCGGGCCGGGACCGACACCGCCGAGGTCAATGCCACCGCCCGCCGGGCGCAGGCGCGGGCCGCTGAAGTGTCCTGTAATGACCCGGAACTGGCCATGGTCGCGGACCGGGTTGAGACGGCGTTTGACGGCTGGCGCCGTATCCCGTCGCTGAGCTTCCCCGGATTGGCGCAGCCGTGGCTGGCCGACCGCCGGGCCTATTCGCAGGAGACCTGGGCCCTCAGCCAGACCTCGCACACCGGGGCCTCACCGGTGCGGTTCGGCCAGACCTCGGTCGAGGGCGAGATGAAGGTCGTGGTGTCCTTCGTCGGGGCCCCGCGCCCCTATGCCGCCCGGGTAGTGATGCGCGACACGGGCGTCATGGCGCGGCCCTGGCTGGGCCGGGCCGGAGCCCTGCCGCCTGCGCCGTCGCGCCGGGCCGTGATGGCCATGTCGCAGGCACCGGCGACGCGGATGCTGCTGGCTGCGGACCGTCGGGCCGGGGAGGTCTGGACCTTCCCCGCCAGCCTGGGGACGCAGCTAGAGCGGCTGGACCCCCGCGAAGGCTTCTGGGTCGAGTTCCTGTTCCGCGACGGCAGTGTGGCGCGGGCGGCCTTTGAAGTCGGCGACGTTTCGGCCGGTCGGGCCTTCCTGCAGATGGGCCCACTCTAGGGTTCTGACGACTGACTGGCGGCGGGAGAGAAGGCGATGATCTCGGCCCCCGGATGCTGGCCCGCCTCCACCTGATGCCTGTGGACCGGCAGACGCACGGTCACGGCCGTGCCCTCGCCGAGGGTGCTCTCGATCGACAGCCGTCCGCCGTGCAACTCGCTGAGCGCGCGGGCCAGTGAGAGACCCAGACCCGTACCCTGGGCCCGCTGCGCCTCGCCGCCCGCCTGTTCGAAGGGCTTGCCGAGACGTTTCAGGTCTTCGGGCGCGATGCCGGTTCCGGTGTCCGAGACGATCAGCTCCAGATAGGGGCCGATGCCCTCGACCGTGACGGTCACTGAACCGTCGGCCGGCGTGAACTTGACCGCATTGGACAACAGGTTGAGGGCGATCTGTTTGAGGGCGCGGCGGTCGGCCTCGACCATGACCGGCTCGGACGGCAGGACGGTCGACAGATTGACGCCGGTTTCATCCGCCCGGGGTCGCACGAGGGCGAGGGCATCAGACAGCACCTCGCGCGCGTCGAACCGCTCCATGCTGAGCTGATAGCGCTCGGCCTCGATCTTGGAGACGTCGAGCACATCGTTGATCAGGTCCAGCAGGTGCTCACCCGCCGAGTGGATCGACTGCGCATAGTCGGCATAGCGGGCCGGCAGGGGGCCGAACAGGCTCTGGCGCATGATATCGGCAAAGCCGAGCACGGCGTTCAGGGGGGTCCGCAGCTCGTGGCTCATGGTCGCGAGGAACCGCGACTTGGAGCGGCTGGTGGCCTCGGCCTCGGCGCGGGCGGTGTCGAGCGCGACCTCGCGGACGTAGGCGTCGGTGGCGTCAAAGGCCTGGGCGATCAGGCGCAGGTCGCCGTCGGGGCCGTCCATGCGCCGCACGAGAAGGGCGATCCGGCGATCCAGAGCCTTGCGCGGCGTGAAGCGGATCTGGGCCTCTCCGCCTGCGCCGGCGCGCTGCAGGGCAGCCATCAGGGTCTGGCGATCCGGGGCGTGGACGGCGGCCATCAGCCCCTCGTCCAGCAAGGGGGCGACCGGCAGGGGCTGGGGCGGCACCCCATAGGCCGCCAGCACGCGGGCGGTGCCGTCCAGCACCAGGGTCAGGCCCGGCTGGGCCGACAGGACGGTCTCGACCCGGGCGACCGAGGTCAGGGCCTCGCCCAGTTCGCGCTCGCGCAGACGCCAGGCCAGTTGCAGGGCAACCGCGGTGGCACCGGCCGCCGACAGGGCCGAGAAGGCGGCGGTAAAGGGAAGGGTGACGGATGGATCGCCCATCAGAGCGGCGCCCATGCCGATCAGGGCCGACAGCGCCGAGGCGGCTGTACCCAGAAGGGCCAGCTTCAGCCCGCCCGGGCGTCCGCTGCCCAGCAGTATGCCCGCCGTCACCGGCATCAGCAGGTAGCCTGAGAGACTGCCGCCGACACCGCCGGACAGAAGGGCGGTCACCGCAGCCGCGAGCGACCAGATGCCGAGCACCGCCAGACGCGCCCGTGCGCCGTCGCGCCAGAGCAGGGTCAGACCCGCGAGGCCCGGTACGGCTATGGCCAGCATGCCAAAGAAGACCGGCCCGCTCAGCCCCGGTCCCGGCTCGATCACGCGCAGGCCCAGCGCCGCCAAAGCGGTCACCGCCGCCCAGGCCGCGTGCGAGGCGGTCAGGGCGGGCAGGTCACCGGGAGGGCGACCGGACCGGACGGGGGTGGAGGAAAGCGGCAAGGGGGTTCCGACAGGGTGAACGGGGCGATAGCCACAGGCTGGTGCTTCCAACCTACCGGGCGAGGCGATTCCCTGCGAGGCTGCTCCCGTCTCAGGGGATTGCACGTCGGGGGATGGGGTCAGAAAGCTGGGGAGCGACAGGCCATTAACGATTAACACCGGCATGCCGCATTGTCCTTGGCGGTCCGCAGACCTATTCGAGGGACCATGGCCCCGACGCATACCCCCCCTGCCGAGACCCTCGACGAGGCGCTGGCCGAGCTGCAGGAGTCCTTCGACCTGCTGGGCGACTGGGAGGAACGGCTGGCCTATGTGATCGAGATGGGCCAGGGGCTGGCGCCCTTGCCTGAGAGTGATCGGGTCGAGGCCAATCTGGTGCCGGGCTGCGCCTCCCGGGTCTGGCTGGCGGTCGAAGACGCCGGCGAGCGGCTATGGTTCCATGCGGATTCCGACAGCGCCATCTCCAAGGGCAATATCGCCCTGCTGCTGGGCCTCTATTCCGGGCGGACCCGGGACGAAATTCTGGGCTTTGACGCGCGGGCGGCGCTGGACTCGCTGGGCCTGCCGCAGGCCCTGACCCGCCAACGCGCCAATGGCTTGAACCAGATGGTCGGCCGGATCCGCGAGGCTGCGCTGTCGCCCGCAGGCTGACGGGGTGCACCGGCCAATTCAGACGGTGAGAATACCGTCTGAACCGTCTGACCCGTCTGAATAGTCTGAATGGTCTGAAACGGCACCCCGCACCTCACCCCGTCCCATAGTGTTCGGCCAGCGCTTGCAGGGCGTGTTTGAGGACGGTCTTGCCCTGGCGGCGGCGCAGGCCCAGCTGGCCCTCGGCGGCCTGGAGGGCGGAGCTGCGGATGCAGACGGCCTCGAGCATGGGGGCGAGGCGGGGACCGGCGGCTGCGAGCGCGGCGGCCACCCGGCGACCGGCGGCCAGCGCCGTCTCACCCGGCTCGACCCGGGCAGCGGTGCCGGCGCCCGAGCGGGGCAGGGCGTCCCACCTTTGGGTCAGGGAGGGGCCTTTCATGGCCAGTTCGGCATCGCGGGTGAGGCGCAGGCCGGCGGCGACCTCGGTCGGGGTCAGCCAGGGGCGCCCGGCGGCATCCTTGCGCCGCGCCAGCCAGGCGATGGCGCTGTCGCCCAGATTGACCCGCACCGGCAGGGTGGCGCCGTCGGGCAGGGTGCGCGTTTCGATGGCGTCGATGCGGCCGGGGGCGTCGCCAGAAAGGCCCGCGCGGTTGGCCCCTGAGGCCCGGCGGGCCTGAAAGCCGCCGCCCTTGCGCACCGCGAGGCCGGGGTCGCGGGCAAGGGCGGTGAACTCGCTTTCGTCCAGTCGCAGCACGACCCGGGCGCGGCGGTCCGGCAGGATACGCAGGACGTAGACCCCCGGCGTGGTGGCCTCGATCCAGCCGCCCTTGTCGAGCAGCAGGCGGCGGGCGCGGTCATAGCGCAGGCTCATCGCGGCAGGACCACGGGCGCGTCGCCCAGCAGGGTGCGGGTGAAGTCCTCCAGCCTGTCGAGCAGGGCGTCGAGGGCCGGGCGGTCGCGCGCGTCCTCGGCCCAGCGGCAGGCCCCGGCGACCGTCGCGCGATTGACGCCGTAGGCATGGCCGACGCGTTCCAGCGGCCAGCCATAGGCGACATGGGCCAGGTAGAAGGCCAGCCAGCGGGCGCGGCAGGCCGGGGGCGGCAGGCGATCGGTGCCGGCCATCTGTTCGGCGCTGATGCCGGTGCAGGCGGCAACGAGGTGAAGCGCCAGTCCCGCACGGATGCGGTCGGCTTCGGTAACGGGAACGCGATAGGTGCGGGTCATGACCCTTAATCCTTTCTCTCAGAGGGACAGACCGGAAGGATGAGGCCAAGACCGGTCGAGATAGGAATTAATACCTGTTAAACGTCAAAACCGGTCGTATCGCCCCATGACGCGGAGATGTGGGCGGTGGGGGGCAGGCGGGCTGATGCGTCCGGCCTGTCCGTGCTGGCCCTGTCCGTGGGGATCCCAGCGTCAGGCGAGCAGAAATATCGCCATCTTGACTCACGGACTCTCGACGGCGATTCGCAAATCAGCCTACGATTCGCCTCAATGGGGTGACGTTAACTGTTCTTAAGGTTTTGGACCGTTAACGTCGGAACAAGGTTACCTGTGCGTGCAGCGACAGGGCCATAGTCAAGCTTTGCCGCGGAGGGGCACATATGCGCGTCCTGTTGATTGAAGACGATCACGCTACAGCCCAGAGCATTGAGCTTATGCTCAAGTCTGAGGGGTTCAATGTCTACACCACCGATCTCGGTGAGGAAGGCATCGATCTGGGCAAGATCTACGACTATGACCTGATCCTGCTGGACCTGAACCTGCCCGACATGAACGGCATCGAGGTTCTGCGGCAGCTGCGCGTCGGCAAGGTCAATACGCCGGTGATGATCCTGTCGGGCACCAGCGAGATCGAGACCAAGGTCAAGACGTTCGGCGGCGGCGCCGACGACTATATGACCAAGCCCTTCCACAAGGACGAACTGGTGGCCCGGGTGCACGCCGTGGTGCGTCGCTCCAAGGGTCACGCCCAGGCCATCATCCACACCGGCGAGATCGCCGTGAACCTCGACGCCAAGACGGTCGAGGTCGACGGTCACCGCGTGCACCTGACCGGCAAGGAATACCAGATGCTGGAGCTGCTCTCGCTCCGCAAGGGTACAACCCTGACCAAGGAAATGTTCCTGAACCACCTGTACGGCGGCATGGACGAGCCCGAGCTGAAGATCATCGACGTCTTCATCTGCAAGCTGCGCAAGAAGCTGGCGACGGCGGCGAACGGCAAACACTATATCGAAACCGTCTGGGGCCGCGGCTATGTGCTGCGCGACCCGCAGGAAAGCACCGGCTCGGTCAGCGCCGCAGCCTGATCGGTTCAAGTCACACGACATCGGGACGCCCGCCAGGAAACTGGCGGGCGTTTTGCTTTGAGCGTCGCCTTTGCGACCCCTATTGGCGGGCGTACCAGATCAGCACTGAGCTCGCGTTCCAGACGAAATGGGCAAGGCTGACAAGGGCATAGGACGACGGAAGCCCCACATCTGTTCTGGCGCGCCAGAACAGCGCCGCCAGCCCGGCAAAGGCCGTCGCCTTTCCAACTTGTTGCAGGTCCGCGCCATGCGCGACGAAGCCGAACAGCCAGATCAAGGCGACGTAGACCACCATGTTCGCGAACCCGAAGCGCGAGAGACGCCGCACGAACAGATAGATGAGCACGAAAGCCACGCTCTCGATCATCGCCGGCGCCAAGGCGAACACCAGAAGGATGTAGGCCAGACTGCGGCCCGCTACCTGGTCGCTGAAGCTTTCCGGGGCGTCGGTTGCGGGAACATCGAGCGTCGCGGGAACCAGGCTGACGACAAGGTCATGACCGACGGTCCACACGAGGGCGACAGCGTAACAGGCTACACCGGCGACCGTGGCTAGGAGCAGCCAACGGGCGAGGGACCTGTGTCCGCTGTGGTGAAGGGAGCTGCCCAGGAGCGCTACTCGAACTTGGCTTCGCGCATAACGTCCTCCTAGTTGGTACGAGATACCGTTCGCCGTCCATTGAGGTCAAGCAAAGGCCCGCTCCGGGATGCCGGGGCGGGCCTTTCTGTTTGAGCGGGCCGGACCGGTTCAGAAATAGGTCATGGCCTCGGTGATGCGGACGTCCTCAGTGCCAACGGTGAACTTCAGCAGGCTGAACGCCGGCGGGCCCATCAGCGGAGCGCCGCCGGTGGAGAAGGCAAAGCCCTCGCCCGGCATGCCCGAGGGCGCCATGTCGAACTCGCCGTTATCATTGGCGTCATGCATGACCATCAGGGCGTAGTCGCCGGGAGCGACGTTTTCGAACGTCAGGGTCAGGGTGCCCGGGGCGGCGACGGCCACGCGGGCGGAGTATTCGCCCTGGCCGCGCATGAAGGTGGACTCGGTGGACAGGCTGGCGAGCGCGTAGCCGCCGCGATCCTGGACGCCGGTCAGGGTGACGACGACATCGGCGGACTGGGCCAGGGACAGGGCCGGCAAGGCCAGTGCGCCGACGGCGAGGGTGGTGGCGAAGGTGAGGGATTTCAGCATGGGAGATCTCCGGAATGAATGAGTGTGAAAAGCACTTTATAATACAAAGTATATGAAGACAAGTGGCAGGGCAGTCGGAGCCTGCCCGTGCCGGGGCGACGGCCTCTGCGCTTTTCCCCAGGGTGTCTGGCCCGGACGGTTTGAGTGTGCGACCGTCTCGGCTATGACGGTGTAACCGATTACACGCGAGACCCCCGACTGATGTCTTCCCCTGCGCCCAAACCGTCCGAAGCCCGCCTGTCCGGTGAGGCGCGCCGGCCTGACGGTGGAGGCAGGGCGACAACGGTGGCCGAACGGATCGAGGCCTTGATCGCCGCGATGACGCTGGAGGAAAAGGCCGGACAGCTGACCATCATGCCGGCAGCGCTGGCCCCCGCTCCGGCCAATGCCGCCAATCCGGCCGCCGTCCCCGGATCGATCGAGGAACAGGCCCAGGCCGTGCGTGAGGGGCGGCTGGGCGCCGTGTTCAACGGAGACTCGGCCGACTGGCACCGGCGCATGCAGACGGTGGCGGTCGAGGAGTCGCGGCTGGGTATTCCGCTGCTGTTTGCGGCCGACGTGATCCACGGGTTTCGCACCATCTTTCCGGTGCCGCTGGCCGAAGCCGCGGCCTTTGACGCGAATCTGGCGAAGCGGACGGCACGCGCTGCGGCGGAGGAGGCCACGGCCGTGGGCCTGGCCTGGAACTTCGCCCCCATGGTCGATATCTCTCGCGATGCCCGCTGGGGCCGGGGGGTCGAGGGTGCGGGCGAGGATGTGCTGCTGGGCTGCACCCTGGCGGTAGCCCGCGTTGAGGGCTTCCAGGGCGAGGCGGGTTTATCCGACGTCGGGGCCATGCTGGCGACGCCCAAACACCTGGCCGGTTATGGCGCCGGAGCCGGGGGGCTGGACTACAACAGCGTCGATGTGTCCGAGCGGACCCTGCGCGAAATCCATTTCCCGCCATTCCAGGCGGCCTTCGACGCGGGCGCCCTGTCGACCATGGCGGCCTTCAATGAGGTGGCGGGGGTGCCGGCCCATGCCAACCCCTGGCTGATGAAGGATGTGCTGCGCGGCGAGTGGGGCTTCGAGGGCTTTGTCGTCTCGGACTACACCGGGGACTTTGAACTGATCGCCCACGGCCTGGCCGAGGATGAGCGGGATGCGGCGCGGCTGGCGTTCACGGGCGGCGTCGACATGAGCATGAGCAGCAACCTCTATGCCCATCACCTGCCCGATCTGGTTCGGTCGGGCGCGATTGCGGAGGCTGACGTCGATGTGTCGGTGCGGCGGGTGCTGGAGCTGAAGGCCCAGCTCGGCCTGTTCGACGATCCCTATGGGCGGCTGGCGCCAGAGCGGGTCGAGCCGAACGATCAGCCCGGGCACCGGGACCTGGCGCGTGAGGCCGGGCGCAAGTCCATCGTCTTGCTCAGGAATGAGGGCGGGGTGCTGCCGCTCAAGCGCTCAGCCCGGATCGCCCTGATCGGGCCGTTCGCCGAGGGGCGTGAGCATCTGAACGGGCCCTGGGTGCTGTTCGGCGACCCGGCCTATGCCGTGCCGGTCGATGAGGGCTTCCGCGCGGCGATGGACGATCCGGCGCGGCTGACGGTCGTGCGCGGATCCGAGGCCGAAGCGCCGCTGGACGGCGGGATCGAGGCAGCGGTCGAGGCCGCCCGCGCGGCCGATGTCGTGGTTATGGTGGTCGGCGAGGGCGAGCGTATGTCGGGCGAGGCCCAGTCGCGGGTCGACGTCTGCATCCCGGAGCCGCAGCGCGATCTGATCGCGGCGGTGATGGCGGTCGGCAAGCCTGTGGTTCTGGTGCTGAAGTGCGGCCGGGCGCTGGTGCTGGACGAGGCGGCGAAATCTGCTCCCGGCCTGGTGGTCGGCTGGTTCCTGGGGGTCGAGACGGGCCATGCGCTCGCCGATGTGCTGTTCGGCGCGCATGAGCCGAGCGGTCGCCTGCCGATCAGCTTACCCCACCACACGGGCCAGTCGCCGTTCCACTATGACCGCAAGGTCACGGGGCGGCCGCCGCTGTCGCTGGAGCACGGCGAGGAGTTCAAGGCCCGCTATCGCGAGACGCTGAACACCGCGGCCTGGCCGTTCGGCTACGGCCTGACCTACGGCGATCCCGTCTATGAGGGGCTGGATGTGGGCGACGGCACACTGGCCTGGGACGGCGAACTGGAAGTGTCGGCCACGATCACCAACCGGGGCGAGCGCGTGGCCGAGGAGCTGGCGCAGCTCTACATCCACGACCGGGCGGCCAGTGTGACCCGGCCGATCCGGCAGCTGAAGGGCTTCCAGCGCGTACGGTTGGAGCCCGGCCAGAGCGCGCGGGTGCGGTTCACCCTGACGCGGCGGGACCTGATGTTCATCGGGCGTGAGTTGACGTGGACGGTCGAGCCGGGGCGGTTCACCGTTTGGATCGGCCCGAATGCCGAGGCGGGGCTGGAAGGCATATTCGAGCTGCTAGCCGACGCGCGCTGATCCAAGAGGTCCGGCGACCGCGTCATAGAGGGGCGTCGCCATCCCTGAAGCATCGAACAGCAGCGGGCTGTCGCGGCCATCGTCGCGTTCGTCGCGCCGGAGCCAGCTGTCGGTATCGCGCGCCCCCCAGACGGTGAAGGCGTATTGCTGGGCCGGGGGCAGGGCCGCAAAGGCTTCGGCCAGTTCGGTGACCCGGGCGGTCTGCCGGGTCTGACGCTCAGCGGGGCTGCGCAGATCGACGCGACGGTCGGAGCGGAGCGAGGCATCCAGCTCCGACACATGGATCAGCAGGCCGAAGCCGGCGGCGTCGCGCATGAAGGCGGTGATCTGGCCTTCAGGGATGTCGATATCGAGGTGCGACTGGCTGCCGATGCCGCCCAGCGGGGTGCCGGCCTTCAGCAGTTTTTCGACCAGACTCAGGAAGGTCGCGCCCTTCCGCGGCAGGTTTTCCAGGTTGTAGTCATTGAGGAACAGCACGGCGTCCGGGTCGGCATCGTGCGCGACATCAAAGGCGCGGCGGATATGGTCGATGTCGCCCAGGGTTTCGGACCAGTGATGGGTGCGCAGGCCGTTGCCGTTCTCGGCCACCGCCTCATTGACCACATCCCAGCCGACGGCGCGGCCGCGGTAGCGGTTGACGACCTCGCGGATGTAGCGGTCGTAGTCTGCCGCGAAGGTCTTGCGATCAAGGCCCGTAAAGGCGTCGGCCCCTTGCGAATACCAGATGAGGGCGTGGCCATGCAGGCGCAGGCCGTTGTCGGTGGCGAAGTCCGCGCAGCGATCAGCGAGGGTGAAGTCGAGGCTGCGGTCGGGCCGCAGGATCGCCTCCATCTTCATTTCCCACTCGGGGGTGAACTGGGAGAAATGGGTCAGCACCACCCGCCGCCAGCGGGCGTCGTCGAACTGGCCCGACATGCCGCAGACGCCGACCGGGACGGCGGTCAGATCCTTAAGCGGGCGCACGGGGCCGAGCGGCGGGGTGGCAGGCGAACTGCCGCACGCCGCCAGCGCCAGGGGGCTGGCCAGCAGATGCCGGCGGGTCAGTCGAAAATCAGGCACGCCGCCTGAGGCCAAGCGCGTCAAAGGCTGCGGACTCGCGACGTTCAGCGGCAGCGAGGCGTTCGAGTCGGGAGAGTTCGGCGACGTGTTCGAACTTCTTGAGCTCCTCAAAGGCGCCGGTCAGGGCGTCGCGGGCGCCCTCTTCCTCGGCCTCGAGCTCCGACAGGTCGGCCTCGACCGTCGATTTCCGGTGTTTCCAGCCGCTCAGATACGCCTGCAGCAGCATGCCGGCCTCGGCATCGGCCCGGGCGCGCTCGCGCTCGACCTCGACCTCGGCATCCAGCACCGCCAGCCGCATTTCCGCGGAGGCACGGCGCGAGCCGATTTCAGCCAGACGTTTCTGCAGGGTTTCAACCTCATAGGTCGAAATGCGGATCAGGGACCGGGCCCATGTCGTCATGACGTCACTCCACTCGCTCTGCGAGACCTTGGTTCAGAATGCTTTCCAGATGACTAAAGGCGGTCGCCATGTCGCAGATGTCATCGGGGGTTTGCGACAGGAAGCCTTCCAGCGCCGGGTTGAGGGCGATGGCGCGGTCGGTGATCGGATCGGCCCCGGCGCGATAGGCGCCGATCTTGATCAGCTCTTCCATATTGGCATAGGCGCTGAGGCACTGGCGGGCGCGCTTGTTCAACTCGCGCTCGGGCAGGGTCTGGCAGCCCGGCAGGGTCCGGCTGACGGATTTCAGCACATCAATGGCGGGGAAGCGGCCGCGCTCGGCGATCTTGCGGTCCATGACGATGTGGCCGTCGAGGATCCCGCGCACGGCATCGGCAATCGGCTCGTCATGGTCGCCGCCGTCGACCAGTACAGTGAACAGGGCAGTGATGGCCCCGGTCGGGCGGTCGTCGGATCGCACCGGGCCGGGCCCGGCGCGCTCCAGCAGCTTGGGCAGTTCGGAAAAGACGGTGGGCGTATAGCCCTTGGTGGTCGGAGGTTCCCCGGCGGCCAGGCCGATCTCGCGCTGGGCCATGGCGAAACGGGTGACAGAATCCATCAGGCACAGGACCTGCTGGCCCTGATCGCGCAGGTATTCGGCACACGCCAACGTCATATAGGCGGCCTGGCGCCGGGTGAGGGCGGGCTCGTCCGAGGTGGCAACTACGACGATGGCGCGGGCCAGACCCTCGGGCCCCAGGGTTTCCTCGATGAACTCGCGGACCTCACGGCCCCGCTCGCCGATCAGGCCGACGACGACGGCGTCGCATTCGGCCCGGCGAGCCAGCATGGACAGGAGCACCGATTTGCCGACGCCGGAGCCCGCGAAAATGCCCATCCGCTGGCCGCGACAGGTGGTGGCAAAGACGTCGAGCGCCCGCACGCCGGTATCGAGGCGCTCGCCCACCCGACCGCGGGTGTGGGCCGGAGGCGGGGCGGCACGCAGGGGATAGGCTCGGGGGCCGTGGGGCAGCGGGCCCTTGCCGTCGATGGGTTCACCGAAGGCATTGACGATCCGGCCCAACCAGGCGGCGGTGGGGCGCACGACACTGGCGGACTCGACGATGCGAATATCGGCGCCGGGGGCCACGCCCTCGACCGGGCCAAAGGGCATCAGCAGGGCCTTGGCCTCGCGAAAGCCGACCACTTCGGCGGGCAGGGGCGGGCGACCGTGGCGGTCGATCTCGGCCCGGGCCCCGACGGCCAGACGCGACAGTCCGCCCCGTGACTCGATCAGCAGGCCGCTCACCCCCGCGACCTTGCCGGTAACAACAAGGGGATCGACGGCTTGGACGGCGGCGACGAGAGAATGCAAGGAAAGCCCCGGAAACTGCCTCTCAGGGATCGGTTAACGTGGTTAACAGTCGCTTAAGCGACGCGCGAATGGTTCGCCGAACACTGTGCCATGAGTCGCGGAAATGCCGAGCGGACGCCTTTCTGCAGGCCTGACCCTTGCGCGGGCGCGGATCGACCTGATGTTCAAAGGCTGACAGCCATCCGGAGACCTCCCCCATGACCGGTACCACGCCCGCCTCGCCAGACCTGTCCCGCCACGCCCGCGCAGGTCGCGGGAAGATCTATGGATCGATCCTGGAGACCATTGGCGACACGCCGCTGGTGGCGCTGCCGCGCCTGTCGGCCGAGCTGAAGCCCAAGGCGCGGGTGCTGGCCAAGCTGGAGTTTTTCAACCCCCTGAGCTCGGTCAAGGACCGGATCGGGCTGGCCATGATCGAGGGGCTGGAACAGGCCGGCAAGTTGACCCCCGACTCGGTCCTGATCGAGCCGACCAGTGGCAATACGGGTATTGCCCTGGCGTTTGTGGCGGCGGCCAAAGGCTATCGTCTGATGCTGGTCATGCCGGAAAGCATGTCGATGGAGCGACGCAAGATGCTGGCCCTGTTGGGAGCCGAGCTGGTGCTGACGCCCGCCGACAAGGGCATGAAGGGGGCGATCGCCAGGGCGCAGGAGCTGCTGGACAGCACGCCGGGGGCGGTGTCGCCCGGCCAGTTCGACAATCCGGCCAATCCCGAAATCCACCGCGTCTCGACCGCCGAGGAGATTTGGGCGGATACGGCTGGCGCGGTCGACATTGTCATCGCCGGCGTCGGCACAGGCGGCACCATTACTGGCGTCGGCCAGGTGCTGAAGGCGAAGAAGCCCTCGGTACGGATGGTGGCCGTCGAACCGACCGACTCCCCTGTGCTGTCGGGCGGAGAGCCCGGCCCGCACAAGATTCAGGGCATTGGCGCGGGCTTCATCCCCTCGATCATCGACCGCGATGTGATCGATGCTGTCGAGCGGGTTTCCAATGACGAAGCGTTCGAGATGGCCCGCCGTGCCGCCCGGCTGGAGGGCCTGACCGGAGGGATCAGTTCGGGCGCCGCCCTGATCGCGGCCTTCCGTCAGGCGGCGCTGGACGAGAATGCGGGCAAGACCATCGTCACCATCATCCCCAGCTTCGCCGAGCGCTATCTGTCGACGGCGTTGTTCGAGGGGCTGTAGGGGGCGCTTACAGGCGCGCGACGAGGGCGGCGATCAGATCAATCTGGTTTCGGCTGCCCGTCTTGTCGAGCAGTCGCCGGATGTGGGTGCGCACGGTGCCGATCGTCACACCCTGCCGCTCGGCAATGGTGTGAGCGGACAGGCCTGTAGCGAGCAAGCCAGCGACAGACGATTCGGCAGGCGTCAGCCCGTAAAGCAGTGCCGCCACGTTCGCTGCCCGGGCCTCAAGGCACCGGGGCGCCCGGGCGATGACGACGACCGCAGCGTCGAAGCTGAAGCCATGGGCCGCTGGCAGGGGTGCGGCTTCGACAATATAGGCCAGACCATCCGGGCCGGACGCCCGGGCTGTGACCGGCGCCGGGTCACCGATGCCGGAGAACAGGGCGGCCCTTCGCAGGGCCAGTTGAAAGGGGCCGTCGGCGGCGGTCGGCAGGCCGAGCCGCTGGTCTTTCAGCCTGAAATCCCCCCGCTGAAGTAGGGCGCTGGCGGGCGCGGTCATGGCCTTCAGCCGAAGTCCGCGATCCAGAAGGAAGGCGGCGGTGCCCGACTGTTCGAAGGCGGCGGTGGCGAGGGCGATGGCCCGCCCCTCGCAGGCCCGCTGAACCCGGACGGCAGACAGGATGTGAGGCAGGGCTGCCGTCATAACCTTGCGCTCTGTGCGACCCATGACGCCGCCTCTTGCAGAGCCGAGCAGGGTCACGCCCAGAATATTCTCTGTCGTTCGTTCCAGCACTGCGAGCTGGGCGTAGGGGATGTCGATCTGGTCCAGAATCCGGCCATATTCGCCATGACGTTTGCGATCACCAGCGGTGTCGAAGTGGCTTTCATCCAGAACTGTCATCTCGGGGGCGCGCAATCCCGCCCGGACCCGGGAATTGACATCAGGGTCGTGCCCTCTCGCCATGCGGAACTGGGCCAGCAGGTCTTCGTCGACGTCTGTAATTACCTGAAGGGGAGCTTCCCCGAAGCTGATGAGTTCGCCCGAGCGGCTGCCGGTGGCGTCGGCCAGCGCCGACAGGGCGTCTGCCCAGGGACGCGTTCCCACGGCCACGTCCTTCAACGCTTCCTGCGTCCGGAACAGTCTGGTTTCCAACGACATTGTGCCGCCCCTCATCCCGCAGGGAATGAAGCACCCCGCTCAACCTTCGGCAAGCTGGCAAGCCGCCGGTATCTACAAATTTGCAGACGACAGCCCTCCGATGTTCGGCGATTCACGACCCACGCAATTCGCGTCAAACATTGGGGAGTTCACACGTGAAGACGTCCGTTTTCGTTATCGCCGCCGTCGCCGCGACCTGTGTTGCCGGGTCCGCAGCGGCCCAGTCGCGCGAGAGCCGGTTTGCCCTCGGTGCCAATGTCGGCACGACCGGGCTGGGCATTGAGGCCCAGATCAAGCTCAACCCGAAGCTCACCCTCCGCGGTGGCTTTGACAGTCTGCAGTTCGATGAGGAGGTCGAGGGCGATGACATCCTGTACGACGGCGAGATCGACTTCTCGACCGGCGGGGCCTTCCTCGATTTCCACCCGACCGGTGGCGCCTTCTTCGTCAGTGCCGGGGCCTACTTCGGTGACCGTCAGATCAATGTGAGCGGCACGCCCGCTGACGGAACGACGGTCGAGATCGGTGATGACACCTTCACCGCAGCCCAGGTCGGGACGCTTGCCGGCAATATGGACTTTGGCGGAACCGCACCCTTCGTCGGCCTTGGCTGGAACAACACCTTTACGACGGACAACCGCTGGGGCTTCAAATTCCTGGTCGGTGCCGCCTTTGGTGACGACCCCGAGGCAACGCTCGCTCGTGTCGGTGGCGCCCCGCTGTCCCCTGCGGATCAGACCCGCCTCAACGCCGAACTTCAGGCCGAGGAGATGGAGATCGAGGAAGAGACCGACGGCTTCACCGTTTACCCGGTGGTCCAGCTGGGCCTGTCCTTCAAGTTCTAGACCCTCCCGCCCGGGATGCAGGCCGCAGCGGGTCAAGCCGACCCGCTGCGGCTTTCGTTTGGCTCCCGTCCTTGCATTTGCGGGTCTTGCGGGCATTGAATGGACGCCTGGGCTCAGGAAGGGGACCGTCCATGGCCGATGCAGACGCCGCTGCGGCAAAGATGATCGCCAATCTGGAGGCGAATACCGGGAAGTCGCTGGATCAATGGATCGTGGCCTCGAAAGCCAGTGGTCACGCCAAACATGGTCAGCTGGTTGCGTGGCTGAAGGCCGATCAGGGCCTGACCCATGGCTATGCCAATCTGGTGGCCCACAAGACCTTCGCCTCGGACGCCGGGTCGAGCGCCGATGACGATCTGATGGCGGCGATGTTCGCGGGCCCGAAGGCGGCGATGAAGCCGGCCTATGACCGGGCGGCGGCTTTTGTGCAGGGGCTGGACGGCGTCGAGTTCGCGCCCAAGAAGGGCTATGTCAGCCTCAGACGGTCGAAGCAGTTTGCCTTGCTGCAACCCTCGACGAAGGACCGACTGGATGTCGGGCTGGTGCTGAAGGGCGTGGAACCGGCGGGTCGTCTGGAAGCCGCCGGCTCGTGGAACGCGATGGTGACGCACCGGGTGCGGGTATCGTCGGTCGAGGAGGTTGATGCCGAGCTGGAAGGCTGGCTGCGTCAGGCCTGGGCCGCGGCATAGGGCGAGATCGCTCTTGACCGGCGGTTAACCGAACGGGGCGAGGATCGCCCCGATATGTCCCAGCCGCTTTCCAGTCCGCGAGACGATGCGCCCGAGGCCGGTCCGGCATCGTCGTGGAAGGCGCGGCATGCGCTGCTGCGGCGGCTGGCCGACGTGGTGTCCCTGCCGACCAGTCGCATCAATGCCTTTGAGCGGTCGGTTGTCGGTGACCTGCTGGTCGAGATGGCGCGGCTGGCGACGCCGGAAGACCGGTTGAAGATGGCGCATCGGCTGGCGCCGCTGGCGGAACTGCCGAACGGCCTGATGCGGCTCCTGCTGCGGGATGATCCGGCCATCGCGGAGGTGCTGATCGAGGGATGTGCCGGGCTCACGGATGCCGATCTGCTGTCATGCGTGCGGGACACGGGCCACGACCATCACCGCTGCATCGCCGCCCGGCGAGGGGTGTCAGAGGTGGTGTCCGAGGCCTTGATCGACGCCGGGCATGCGGATGTGATCGAGGTCCTGTTGCGGAACACCACGGCCCGGCTGTCGCCGACGGGGATCGAGACGGCGGTGGCCCTGAGCCGGGCGCAGCCGCGCCTGTGCGAGCATCTGTTGCGGCGTCCGGAGTTGAGGCCATCGGGAGCCTATGTGATGTTCTGGTGGTCAAATGAACACGACCGCCGGACCATTCTGCAAAGGTTCGCGGTGTCGCGCGAGATCATGCAGGAGGTGTCGGAAGACATCTTTGCCATGGCCGCCGCAGAAGGCTGGCAGGATCCGGTGTCGCGCAAGGCGCTGCAGTTCATCGAGCGACGCCAGCGTAATCGCGGGGCCATCGACAAGAGCCCCTACGACAGTCTGGAACACGCCATCGCCGAGATCGAGCGGCAGGGCATGGGCCGCGAATCCGTGGCCGAGATCGCCTACCTTTCGGGGATCAAACCGCTGACCGGGGCGAAGATCCTGGGCGATCCGGGCGGCGAGCCGGTGGCCATTCTGTGCAAGGCGACCGGGCTGGACCGCGAGTATCTGACAGCGCTGTGGCGGTCGATGAAGCGGCCGGAAACCCTGTCGGATGGAAGCGTCCATCCGACATGGGAGCGGGTGCAGGTGACTTTTGAGATGCTGGCCGTCGACCGGGCCCAGACGGTGCTGCGCTACTGGAACTGGTCGTTGACCTCGGCCATGACGCCCGCCCTGCTGAAGGCCATCCGCGACGGTGGCATGGATGAGCTGGATGAATACTCCATCCCCGAGCGGGCGGCGATGATGGCGTTGGCGCAAGATTTCGGACGTTAAAGCGGCACGGTTTGCAGCCAGTGCGCTCTATACTTGGCTGACCATGCAGAAAATCGGCCCGCTCATTTGCATGAGGGGGGCGTTTGTTCTATCAGCCCGGCATCAGGGGCGATTCCTGCAAGATGTTTCGCCTCGCCCTGCAAACGTCTGGACGATCTATGGAAGAAAAAGCCGAACTGCTGGAAATGACGGCGGACATCATCTCTGCCTATGTCAGCAACAACATCCTGCCGCCCGAGGCCGTTCCTGCGCTGATCGGTTCGATTCACTCGACCCTGTCGCAGCTGTCGGGTGACGGCGCCGAGCCGGAGCCGGAAGTCAAGGATCCGGCCGTGCCGATCCGCAAGTCGATCACGCCGGATTATCTGATCTGTCTGGAAGACGGTCGCAAGTTCAAGTCGCTGAAGCGTCACCTGCGCACCAAATACGACATGAGCCCCGAAGAATACCGGGCCAAATGGGGTCTGGCCAAGGACTATCCGATGGTCGCGCCCAACTATGCCAAGGCCCGTTCGGAACTGGCCAAGCAGATGGGTCTGGGCCAGGGCGGTCGCAAGCCGGCCCGCGCTCGCGCAAAGAAATAAGACGGCGAAAGCCTGAATGAAGAGACCCGCCGGAACGATCCGGCGGGTCTTTTGCTGTTCTGGCTCAGGCGTCCCTGATATTCGGGTGTGAGGCGTGCCGGTCAGGCGGCCTTGGCTTCGCGGCGCATGCGCCAGAAGCGCAGGGTGCGTTTGGCGGCGTCGGGGGCCAACTCCTGGTACATCCGACCGTAGGCGTGGGCCTTGGCCATGGCGTCGCCGTCGTCGTTGAGCAGCACCACGGCGTAGGTCAGGAACAGGGCCCGATCCAGGCCGGCGGAGCGGCACACCACGGCCAAGGCATCCAGATCCTTGCGCTCGATGATCTGGCGGGCGGTGTGGAAGTCGATGTCCGCCAGCCGCGCCAGCGCGATCAGGAAACAGGTCCGGCCGCCCGAGCGCAGGAACCGCGCCAGCATCCGGGGGCTCAGTTGGCCCGCAGCATGCAGTTCCTCGACATAGGCAAGGCTCTCGGAATAGTCGGCGGGCAGGGCGCCATCCTGTTTGGCGAGACGGGTGCGGCCGGCCTCGAGCGCGCTTTCCAGCAGGGCCGGGTCCATGCGGGCGTTGCGTTCAAGGATGGTGTGGCGAAGCCGGGCCTCGACGATGAAATACATCTCGTTGAGCAGATCGGGCGGCAGGCTTTTGCGCTCGACGGTCGCGGCATGAAGGGCGGGATTGACGCGGGCGCGCTCGACAGCCTTCTCGCTGGCCTCGCGCGACAGGCGGGCGCCTTCGTTGGACAGCAGGCTATGCAGGGTCTCGTCGTCGCCGTGGTCGACGATGGCGTCGGACACGGCCTCGGACACATCCTTGCGGGTGGAGACGGCACGCAGGTGATCCTGACCCCGGGTGCGGGCAACCTCGATCAGGTCTGCGTCGGTCAGCACGGGCGAGGCCGACAGGACAGGTGTGGCCACCTCGGCCGCGTCGTTCGCCAGCTGGCGGATCAGGGCGCGGGGGGCGGCGGGACTGTCGGCGAACCGCTGGGCCAGCTCGGCGCGGACGGCAGTTTCCATCTCTGCGGACAGTTCGGCCAGGACAGTGCCGTAGAGGTCGGCCTCGGTTTCGGTGTGGGTCTCGGTACCGAAGAAGACCTCGGTCAGTTCACGTAGCAGAGCCCGGCGTTTCTCGCTGGACGGTTCCTGCGCCATGGCGATCAGGTCGGGCAGACGCGATCCCACGACAGGCTCGGGCGCAGTCTCGGGGGCAGGCTGGGTCATTGGCGGGAGGCAGCACTGCTGGCGGACTCGCCCGTTGTGCGACGCACGGTGCCGTCGGGATTGCGGACCAGCTGCGGCGGTCCGGGCGGCTCGGCCATGTTGGGCGAGGTCGGCGTTTCGTCCATCTCCACCGGCAGGGCGTCCAGATAGACCTGCTCCGGCAGGACGGCGCGGTCAGGCTGACGGCCGTTCTGGCGATGGACGGAGTAGTAGCGGGCGCCGCCAGCAGAGGGCTCGGTGCGGGCTTGAGTCGGGGCTGGAGCGCGGGTCTGTGCTGTGGGGGCTGGGTGCTGGGTCGGCTGAGGTTGCGTCGCCTGCGGCTGCCTCGCCGGGGGCTGCGGCTGGCCGACGGACCAGATCAGGGCATCGGGCCGCGGGGCCATGGGATCGTCGGCCCACTCAGCAGGACGGGCTGCGGCGGGAGTAGGGGCAGGCGCCGATGCCGGTGCCGGTGCGGGCTGTAGTGCTGGCTGGACGCGGACGGGCGGCGGCTCGGGCATTTGACGCACCGGAGGCGGCGGGGCAGGCGGCGGTGTCTCAACGGGTGCAGCTACGGAACGGACGGGAGCCGGGGCTGCCGTCACAGGCGCTGGCTGGCCGCGGGACTGGAGTGGGGGAGGTGCAAAGAAGGCATCGGCAGGGGTCAGGCCGGGGCGACCGTCGGCGTCGACACTGCGACCGGGCAGAAGCGGCGTCGCGGGACGGAGTTGCGGGACGGCGGCCATGGACTGGCTGCCCGCATGGGGGATGACAGGCGCAGCCCGGCGAAGGGCCGGGACGTCGCCCCCGGCATTGGGGGTAGCGCGGGCCATGGCGACGGGCTCGGGCCGGCCGTTCCAGTCCAGATAGCGAAGGGCAGGCGCGTCCTGGGCCACGGCGGGCATTGCCAGTGTGGCGAACACGAGCGCGGTCGTCATACCGAGCAGGCGACGGCTCAGGGAAGACAGCGATGTGGACGGGTCGGGTCGCATTCCCACCTCCGGAAGCTGGGGATTGGACCAAAGGTTAAGGTGCCCAGACTTAACCCGCCGCTAACAGGCTCCCGCAATCAGCCTTAACGCCGGGAGCTGTTCAGGGGCTCGGTTCAGGGGGCCGGGGCCATGTCCGGTGCAGGGGAAAGATAGTCGATGGTGAAGGCCTGTTGCCACGCGAGACCTGCCGGGAAAACGCCGGCCTCCGAGGCGCTTTCGTAGAAGGCACGCCAGCGTTCGGCCGACATGGTGCCGATGGGTGTTGACGCCGGGTCGTCTCCGGTGACGATGGCGGCGTCGCGCAGAATGTCGTGGGCCTGATTCAGCTCGCCCGACGACATGTTGCGGTTGGCGCTGCGGATCAGGCCGTGGGCGGGGTCCGGGTCGCCGTTGATGTAGGCGGCCCAGCCCTCTACCGAGGCGGCGATGAAGGCTCGCAGGGCATCCTCGTTGTCCCGGGCGAAAGCGTTCGGGGCCAGGATCATGGCGCCATAGGAAGCATAGCCGTCATCGAACAGCGGACTGTCGGCCGGGGGCGATCCACCGGCTTGCGGGATCAGGATGGGCTCGCGCGTCACATGGCCCAGGATCAAGGCATTGGGCTCTCGGATGAAGGCCTCAAGGTCGTAGTCGGCGAGCTGGTCGTCGGTGAGCCCGCTGAGCGCTTTGTACAATGGCCAGAGGGTCTCACGATCGGCTTCGGCCACCTGGATGTGGATGGGGGCGGCAGATGGGCTCGGCTGTCCCGGGCGAGGTGGCGGTTCCGGGTGGCTGATCAGGGCGCGCGGGGACTTCTGGAAGAAGGCGGCGACGGCCTTGACCGGGGCCTCCTCCTCAACCAGCCGCAGGGGCGTGAAGCTGTCGGCGGCCAGGCCCAGCTCTGCATTGCCCGAGGCGAGGGCTCGCGGCACGTCCTGACCGAAGCCCGGTCGTACCAGCTGAACATTCAAGCCTCGCGCCTCATAGAGGCCGGTGGCCAGCGCCTGATAGAAGCCCCCGAGTTCGGCACTTGCAGGTTCGTCGACGGCGAGCCGCAGGCGGATACGGCCATTTTCATCGACGGCCGGTTCGGACGAGCCGCAGCCAGCGAGCGTCGCCGACAGGCCCAGCGCCGCCGCACCGGTCAGCAGAGTTCGACGATCCAGACAGGAAAAGCGGGCAGGCGGGCGACGCATGCCCAAGGTTTAGGGCCTGACTTCCGCGAAGGAAAGGGCGGTTTCCGGCTTGCCGGAGCCGGAATTGAGCGAGGGCACGAACCGCCCGGTCGAACCGTTGCGCTTCGTGCCCTCGCCAAGTCCGGGTTGGACTTGGCCATTGAGGTCGGGACCCTGGCCTGGGCGTCAGCGGAGCGAACCCCGGTGACGGTCGGCTGTATCCTGCGGCTCTGGTCCGGTCGCGTCCCGCAGGTCTGGCCTGCGCCGTCTTCCGATCCCGATCCGGTTCCCCGAGGTGTGGGCCGAAACCCTGCCTCGAAGCCTTGATCCAGTCCCGTGTCCGTTACGATCCGGAGATCGCCTGGTACGCGGGATCCGAGAGCCGGACCGGTTCGCCTTGAGCCCCGGGTCTCCCCGGTTTTCCGCGCTGCCGTGTCCCTCGGCCCGTTGACGTTCCGACGAAATCCGCTATTGGGCAAGCGTCCGAAATGCCCGCCCTGTGGGGATTTCCGCCCCGCCCGGTGCATAAGTCAGGGACAATCTGGGGACAGTGTCCCGAACCCTCGAAAATTCAGCGATTTGATCCGTCCACAGAATCCGGATCAGCCTTCGAGCGCGGCCTTCTTTTCTTCCAGTTCCAGCCATTCGGCCTCGATCGCCTCAAGCTGGGCCCGGGCACGGGCGGCGTTGGTCATGGCACGGTCGAAGGCTTTGGGATCGCGGGCGTAGAGGTCGGGGTCCGACAGGGTGGCGTCGTGGCGGGCGATGTCGGCGGGCAGGGTTTCCATCAGGCCCTCGATCTCCTTGAGCCGATGCGCGTCCTTGAACGAGAGTTTGGCGGGCTTCTTCGGCGCCGCGGGGGGCGCGACGCTGGCGGGGGCGGGGTTTGCGTCGGCGCGTCGGGCGGCTTCGGCGTCCTGGGGGCGCTGGTGGGCGCCGGGCTGAAGGAAGCCGGGGTTCTGGCGGATGAAGTCGGTCCAGCCGCCGGGCGTCTCGACGATGTCGCCGCGGCCATTCATGGCGATGGTCGAGGTGGCGAGGCGGTCGACGAAATCGCGGTCGTGGCTGACGAGGATCAGGGTGCCGTCATAGGTCTCGAGCAGTTCCTCGAGCTTGTCGAGGGTGTCCATGTCGAGGTCGTTGGTCGGCTCGTCGAGCACCAGCATATTGGCGGGTTTGGCCAGCGCCCGGGCCAGCAGCAGGCGGTTGCGCTCGCCGCCCGACAGGGTCGAGATCGGCTGGCGCAGCTGGCCCTCCTGAAACAGGAAGTCCTTGGCATAGGCGGCGACGTGTTTCGACACGCCGCGTACGAGGATGGAGTCGCCGCCGCCGGGGGTCAGGGCGTCCCAGAGGGTCATGTCGGACTTGAGACCCTCGCGCGACTGGTCGAGGTAGACGGGCTCCAGATTGGCGCCGAGGCGGACGGTGCCGGTGTCGGGGGCCATCTCGCCCAGCATGATCTTGACCAGGGTGGTCTTGCCGGCGCCATTGGGGCCGACGATGGCCAGCCGGTCGCCACGCACGATACGGGTGGTGAAGGGCTTGATGACGGTGCGGTCGCCGAAGCCCTTGGAGATGCCCTTCAGGTCAGCGACCAGCTTGCCCGAGGTGGCGCCGGAATCGACGCCGAGATGCAGGTCGCGGGGCACGTCCTTCAGCCGTTCGGCGCGTTCGGCGCGGAGCGCCTCAAGCGAGCGGGCGCGGCCCTCGTTGCGGGTGCGGCGGGCGGTGATCGAGCGGTAGAAGGTCTCGGTTTCGCGCTCGATGGTCTTGGACAGGCGGCGCAGGGACTCGGCCTCTTCCTCAGTGACCTTCGTGGCCCATTCGTCGAAGGCGTTGAAACTCTTGTTCAGGCTGCGGACGCGTCGGCCCTCCAGCCAGTGACAGGTCTGGGTGACGCGATTGAGGAAGGCGCGGTCGTGGCTGACGACCAGTACGGCGCAGCGGGCCGAGATCAGCTCTTCCTCGAGCTTCTCGATGGCGAGGATGTCGAGGTGGTTGGTCGGCTCGTCGAGCAGCATAAGGTCCGGCTCTTCGGCGAAGGCCTTGGCGAGCGCGGCGCGGCGGATCTCGCCGCCCGACAGGTTGACCGCCGGCTTGGCGGGATCAAGGCCGAAGGTGGCGAGCCAGGCCTCGGCCGTCCAGGGCTCGGCCTCACCCGAGGTGGCATAGTCGAGCAGGGTGTCGCAGGTGATCACCGGTTCCTGCGGCACATTGGCAAACCGGATGCCGGACTGGATGGCGCGTTCGCCGGAGTCCGGCTCGACCTGGCCCATGATGATCTTCATCAGGGTGGATTTTCCGGCGCCATTCCGCCCGACAAGGCAGGCCCGGGTGCGCGGCTCGATCGCGATGTCGACGCCCTCGAACAGGGGACGGGGGCCGTCCTGCAGACGGACGTCCTTGAGGGCAACAAGAGGAGGGCGCGCGGCCATGGTGCGTTCAGCGATCAGGAGAGGTAAGGGGAGGGGTGCATGTAAAGCCTGACCCCTCCCCGTCCAAGCCCTTCTGGGAAACGAAGACCCTGGAACAGATGTCGCCCGCGGAGTGGGAGGCGCTGTGCGACGGATGCGGGCTGTGCTGTCTGGTCCGGTTCGAGGACGAGGACACAGGCGAGGTCGTGCCGACCAGGGTCCACTGCAAGCTGTTCGATCCGGCGACCTGTGCCTGTTCCAACTATGCCGAGCGGGAGCGGCATGTGCCGGACTGTATCAAGTTGACGCCCGGAAATGTGGCGCAGCTGCAGTGGATGCCGCTGTCCTGTGCCTACCGGAGGCTGTCGGAGGGACGGGGGCTGGCGGACTGGCACCCACTGGTCTCGGGTGACCCCGAGACGGTGCATGCGGCCGGGGTTTCGATCCGCGGACAGACGGTATCAGAACTGATGCTGGACGAGCCCGAGGACGCCCTGGCCTATGAGGCGCCGGAGTGGATGGTCGAGCGCGGGACGAGGCGCGGGCGTCAGCGCTAACCAAAATTTCGCTATTCTGTCCGACTCTTGCTGCATGGGAGAGAAACGCCGCAAGAGCGACTTGATGATGATGGACGGTTCGGGGCTGGAGGGCCCGCTGGATCGGCTGACCGCATTGGCGTGCGACCTCTTCGATATGCCGCACGCGACTATTTCGGTCACAGACGGGGAGCAAACCCTGTTCCGCTCCAGCGTAGGGCTGGACCAGATTGCCCTTCCGAACGAGAAAAGCGCGTCGGGAATGTTAATGGCTATGGGGCCGGGTGCGGTGATGGTGGTGCGCGACGCCCATGCGCATCCGACCCTGAGAGACCACCCGATGGTGACCGGGCAGCCGGGCCTGCGCTTCTTTGCCGGAACCACCATCAGCGATGGGCAGGGCAGGGTGATCGGTGCGATCGCCGTCATGGATGTGACGCCGCATCAGGACTTCGACGAGAGCCGGATCGGGTCGCTGGCCCAGATTGGGCGGCTGGCCGCAGAGTTCCTCGAACAGGCCGACCTGACCCGAAGGCAGACCGAGCGGCTGGAATTGTTGAGGCTGGCCGAGGAAATGGCCGGGGTCGGGCAGTGGCGGCTGGATGCCGAGACCATGAAGGTCACCTGGTCGGACGAAGTCTATCGAATATACGGGGTCGATCGGAATACATTTGATCCCAGCTATGACGATGCCGTCAGCTTCTATCATCCCGATGACCGGGCCAATCTGATGGAAGCAATCGCTCATGGTCTGGAGACGGGCGAGGGCTACAAGCACCGGATGCGGCTGATCCGTCGGGACGGGACCGAGCGGCTGGTGATGACCCATGCCGACACGGAGCGGGGGGCAGACGGCAAGGTCACCGCCATGTTTGGCGTGTTTCAGGACGTCACCGATCAGGAACGCATCCACGAGGCCGTGGCGACCAGCGAGCGGGCATTCCGCAATCTGGCCGAACAGACCAGCGACATCATCGCGGTGTTCGCCCTGGACGGCACCTTCCGCTATGTGTCCCCCGCGATCACGCGACTGACAGGATGGGAGCCTGATGAGCTGATCGGGCGCAAGACCTGGGATGTGATTCACCCGGATGACCATGAGCAGGTCAAACAGGCCTATGCGGAGTTCTTTGCTGCGGGCCCCGGCGGGCCGTCGCCGCAGTTGCGCTACCGTGGACTGCACAAGGACGGCAGCTATCGATGGCTGGATGCCCAGCCCAGCATCCTCTGGGACGAGAACGGCCGACCGGTCGAAATCCAGGACAATGCACGCGACGCGACGGCGACCAAGCAGCTGGAAGACGACCTGATGGCGGAGCGTGACCGCGCCGAAGCTGCGGCGCGGGCCAAGACCGAATTCCTGGCCAATATGAGCCATGAGCTGAGAACGCCGCTGACCAGTGTGATCGGTTTTGCAGGTCTGCTGAAGCAGTCGGGCGACCTGGGCCCGGACGAGCGCCGCTACGTGGACCGGATCGCCACCTCCTCCGATGCCCTGCTGGGGGTGATCAACGACATTCTGGATTACTCAAAACTGGAAGCCGAGGCGGTCGGGCTGGACCCGCTGGCCTTTGACCCGCGCGCCATGATCGCGGGGGCTGCCGGGATCGTGGAGAGCCAGTGCGAGGCCAAGGGACTGACCCTGGTCCAGATGATCGATGCAGGCTTGCCGGCGGGGCTGATGGGGGATGAGGGTCGACTGCGGCAGGTGACGCTGAACCTGTTGTCCAATGCCGTGAAATTCACCCGGCAGGGCGCAGTGACGGTGTCTGCGACCTATGACGAGGGTCGGATGCGGGTGGCGGTGTCGGACACCGGCATCGGGATCAGCGACGAGAAGGCCGCGACCCTGTTCCGACGGTTCGTGCAGGCCGATGCCTCGACCACGCGAACGTATGGCGGGACGGGGCTGGGTCTGGCCATTTCGCGTCGGCTGATCGAGATGATGGGCGGGGCGATCGGTGTGGACAGTCAGCCGGGGGTCGGTTCGACCTTCTGGTTCGAGGTGCCGCTGGCGCCGGCAGACCCGGGGCAGGATGTTCACGGTTCGGACGGGGATGCAGCGGTGGCTGTCAGCCTGCGCATCCTGATGGCGGATGATGCGGTCGCCAACCGGGAGCTGGTCACGGCCATCATGGGGGGCATGGGCCTGTCAATCGACGGGGTCGAGAACGGCGCCGAGGCGGTCGAGGCCGTGCGGAATGGGGCCTATGATCTGGTGCTGATGGATGTGCATATGCCGATCATGGACGGCCTGACCGCGACCCGCGAAATCCGGGCGATGGCCGGCGACGCGAGCCGTGTGCCCATCATCGCCCTGACGGCCAATGTGCAGCCCGAGCAGGTACGAATGTGCCAGGAAGCCGGCATGGACGCTCATGTCGGCAAGCCGATCCAGGTGGCGGAACTGATGGCCACAATCAATCGCGTGCTGGGCGCAAGCGACGCCGATGAGGACGAGGTAGCGACAGGCTGAGACGCCGTGATGTGCGTGCTCGGCCTGTGAAATGGCGTCAAAACAAGGCGATAGATATTTGTCGCAGCGACTTGCGCGCCTTAGGACGCTGGTCGGCTAGAGTTCATCCATGGCCGGGAACAGGGATGACGGGGCGGAGGCGTGGTGCCGGCGGCAGTTTGAACGGCTGGCCGCCCAGTCCGATCGCGCGATGGATTTTTTACCACAGGTCGAACTGGATCCCTCGGACGTGGCGGGACTGGATCGCTTTGCGCGACTGGTGACGAACATGGCGCGCGCCAGCAAGGCGGTGGCCGCGCTGATGAGTCCGCCTGCCCGCTCCCGCCCTACGGCCGAAGACACGGAAGAGGGCGACGCAAACGGTGACATCGACGATCCCGCCGAGGAGGCCGCGCTTCGGGCCGAGCTGCAGTCCCGCATGGATCACCACAGGGCCGCGCTGGAGCGCAAACGCCTGGCGCGAGGGATTGACCCTGGCGGAGACGCGGGATGCGATCGACGCGATGCCCCGCCTGCACGATCACCAGATTGCCGAGGAGACGGACTGGTCAACCTGGGTGCTGCTGGGCGGGCGGGGATCGGGCAAGACGTTTGCCGGGGCCTGGTGGCTGAGCCAGCAGGCGCGGATGGACAGGCAGGTTCTGGCGCTGGTGGGACCGGCGCTGCACGATGTGCGCGAGGTGATGATAGAGGGGCCGTCGGGCCTCAGGGCTGTGGGCGAGCAGGGCCACAGGCCTGTCTGGGAAGCCAGTCGCAGGCGGTTGCGGTGGCCCAATGACTCAGTGGCCTATGCCTATTCTGCGGAGGATCCGGACGCGCTGCGCGGGCCACAGTTCCACGCGGCCTGGGTCGATGAATTCTGTGCCTGGCGTAATCCCGAGCGGACGCTGAGCACTCTGCGGTTTGCGTTGAGACGGGGGACCGACCCGCGACTGGTCGTGACGACCACGCCCCGTCCGATGGTGGCGTTGAGGCGGTTGCTGGCTGAGCCGGGCGTCGAGGTCACCCGGGCGGGGACAGCGGTCAATGCGGCCAATCTGGCGCCGGGATTTCTGGGCCATTTGAGACGGCTTTATGCCGGGACGCGGCTGGAGGCGCAGGAGCTGGAGGGCCAGATCGTCGAGACCGACGGGGCGCTGTTCCGGGCCGAGGATCTGGCGCGGGCCAGAGGGGCTCGTCCGGTCGAGATGGACCGGGTGGTGGTGGCGGTGGATCCACCGGCGACGGCCCATGGCGATGCGTGCGGGATCGTGGTGGCAGGACGTCGGGACCGTGCGGCCTATGTGCTGGCCGATGAGACGGTGCGGGGTCTGTCGCCCGCCGTCTGGGCCGGCGTGGTTGCCAGTGTCGCCCGCCGAGAGGGGGCCGAGGCCGTGATCGCCGAGGTCAATCAGGGTGGGGACATGGTGCGAACCCTGCTGGTTCAGGCGGGCTGTGCCTGTCCGGTACGGTCGGTGCATGCCACGCGGTCCAAGCGGGCGCGGGCCGAGCCGGTCGCGGCGCTGTATGAGCAGGGACGGGTGGTGCACTGCGCTGCCATGCCTGCGCTGGAGGAAGACATGATGGCGCTGGGTGGCGGGGAAGGCGGGCCGAGCCCCGACCGGGCCGACGCCCTGGTGTGGGCCATTACGCATCTGTTGCTGGAACCCCGGAGCACGCCGCGCCTGCGGCCGCTCTGAGGCCAGTCCATCCGAAACGAAGGAGAAGACAATGACGTCGAGCCCCGACGCCTATCGCACCCACGCGCCGACGCCGGGGGCACCCGCGCGGGTGGCCCTGGCCGTGACGCCGGACGATGAGGAGGACCTGACCCCTTATGCCAAGGCGCTGTATGTCGGCACGGCGGGGGATCTGAACCTGATCCCGGCGGGTGGTGCCGTGGCGGTGACGCTGAAGAACCACCCCGTCGGTTATGTGGCGGTGCAGGCGCGGCGGGTGCTGGCGACCGGCACCACGGCTGAAGACATTGTGGCGCTGTCGGAATGAGGCTGGGTGTGGACCTGACGCCGGGGGGACTGGCGTTGCGGCAGACCGGCGGTGTGCTGCCCGGGCCCGAGGCCGGGATTGAGCTCAACCTGGCGACCGACAGCCATGTCTGGGACGGGATACCGCTGGCCGGTCTGACGGCTTTGCCCGGCTGGACCTACAGCCGGTCGGGGACGGGATGGGGGCGGAGGCTGGATGGCAGCTATCAAAGCTTTGCCGCCGATGTCCCGCGCCGGACCGATATGGGGCTGTGGAGCGAGCCGGCGTCGACCAATCTGTTTTCCCGGTTTGCGCCGTCGCAGGCCCAGCTGGGCAGCAATGCGAATGTCAGCACGGTGACCCAACCCGGCGAGCCGCCCATCGGCGGGCTGAGCTGGCTGGCGCTGAACAACACGGCGAGCGCCGCCTATGCCTATCAGCTGGTCACCCTGGCGCCGACCGCGACCTATACGATGCAGGTCTGGGTCGAGACCCCGGACGGCTCGCCGCCGGTGGTCGGGGCGACCAGCGCGACCGGGGATTTCTGTCTGTTGCTGGGGGGCGCCATCCTGACCGGTGCGGTGGGCATGGAGGCGCTGTCGGGCAAGGTCTGGCGGGTCTGGACCACGGCGGTGACAGGCGCGTCTCCGTCGGCGAGCAGCGGCCTGATCCGCTATGCCGGACAGGCGACGCGGGCGTTGAAGTTTGCGGGCTTTCAGCTGGAGGCCGGTGCGCTGGCGACCAGTCCGATCATCAGTGCAGGATCCACCGCCAGCCGGGGCGCGGACGTCGCGCGGCTGACCGATCTGGTGGCGATGGGCGAGGTGACGCTCGCGACGGACTTTGCCCTGTATGGAGGCGGCAGCGGTGCGCTGGCCAGCACTCGACGGGCCACCTGTCTGGACAACGGGACGAGTGCCAATCGGGCCGAGATCGGCAATCTGGACGGTGCCATCGGCGGTCGTGTGTTGACCGGCGGAGTCGAACAGGCCCGCTGCGTGGTGGCGGGTTTGGCGGCCAGTGGCGCGATGCAGGGAGTGGCCCTGCGAGCGAGCACAGACGATTTCCGGCTGGCGAGAAATGGCAGCCTGTCGGCAGCGGACATGTCGGGTAGCGCCCCCGGCGGGCTGGTGCGGTTGACGCTGGGGGCCGCCAGCGACGGCACGGGTCAGCTGGGTGGATGCCTGAAGCATCTGGTGCTGAGACCGGTCGCGAAACCGGATGCCGCCCTGCTGTCGCTGAGCAGCTGATCCCCCATTGAAGGAGAGAGACATGGACTGGTCCCGCTGGCGTCTGCGCCGGGGCACGACAGTCGTGCCTGAAACGAAGGACAGCCGGACAGGCCCGCTGATCGCCCTGACCGGAGGCGGGCGTCCGCGCTGGACGCCGCGCGACTATGGCGAATTGGCGCGGGAGGGGTTCGGGAAGAACCCGGTGGCCTATCGCGCTATCCGCATGATCGCCGAGGCGGCGGCCTCGGTGCCGCTGGCCGTGTTCGACACGGACACACTGTGCCGGGACCACGGGCTGGCGCAGCTGCTGGCCCGGCCCAATCCCGAGCAGTCGGGGCCCGAGTTCCTGGAGGGGCTGTACGGGGCGCTGCAGACGGCGGGTAATGCCTATGTCGAGGGGGCCGGCGGCGATGACGCGGGTCTGCCGGAGGAGCTGTGGTCGCTGCGTCCCGACAGGGTGAAGGTGGTGCCGGGGCGGCACGGCTGGCCCGAGGCCTATGACTATGGGCTGGATGGACGGTCGGTCCGGATCGGACGCGAGGCCGACGGCTGGATGCCGGTGATGCATCTGAAACTGTTTCACCCGACCGATGACCACTACGGCTTTTCGCCGCTGGAGGCCGCGGCCTTTGCCATTGACGTGCACAATGCGTCGGGGGCCTGGAACAAGGCGCTGCTGGACAATGCGGCGCGACCGAGCGGGGCGCTGGTCTATGCCGGCCGGGACGGAGAGCGGCTGACCACGGAACAGTTCGAGCGGCTGAAGGCCGAGCTGGGCGAGGCGCATGCGGGGCCGGCCAATGCCGGACGGCCGCTGTTGCTGGAGGGCGGGCTGGACTGGAAGCCCATGAGCCTGACGCCCGCCGAGATGGACTTCATCGCCGGCAAGCACGCGGCGGCGCGCGAGATCGCGCTGGCGTTTGGCATTCCGCCGCAGCTGCTGGGGATTCCGGGGGATGCCACCTATGCCAACTATCGCGAGGCCAATGTCGCCTTCTGGCGGCAGACGGTGGTGCCGCTGGTGAGGAAGGCGGCCGGGGCCCTGACCGCCTGGTTGTCACCGCGCCTGCCCGGATGCCGGATCGAGGCCGATCTGGAGGCTGTCCCGGCGCTGAGCCCCGAGCGCGATGCGCTGTGGGCGCGGCTGAATGCGGCGAGCTTCCTGACCGAAGACGAGCGTCGGCAGATGGCGGGAGTGGGCCTGTGAACAGTGAGTTGAAACGGGCGGCGCTGGCGCTGGGCGGCATGCTGGTCCTGCAGACGGTCGGCGGTCTGATCTGGGCAGGCGGCGCGGCGGCGCGCATTGCGACGCTGGAGGCCCGGGTCGGCGAGCAGCGGCTGGTGGCCGAACGACTGGCCCGGCTGGAGGAACAGAGCCTGGCCACGCGCCGGGCGGTGGAGCGGATCGAGACCAGGATCGTGAACAGTGAGTGGTGAGTAGTGAGTGGTTGGGGGATGAGGCAATCGGAATGCGAATGATGTCACGGGCGGAGATCCTGGAAAACTCTACTCACGACTCACTACTCACCACTCACGCGTCACTGGCCATTACCGGCTATGCCTCGCTGTGGGGTGTGGCGGATCTGGCGGGGGATGTGGTGGTACGCGGAGCATTTGCCGCCAGCGTTGCGCGCCGGGCACCCGACGGGGTGCGGATGCTTTACCAGCACGGCGAGCGGTCGCCGGTCGGGGTCTGGACCCGGATCGAGGAGGACGACCGCGGCCTGAGGGTCGAGGGCGAGGTTCTGGACATCACGCCCGAGGGACGGTTGGTCGCGGCGCTGGTGCGGGCCGGTGCACTGGACGGCCTGTCGATCGGCTTTCGCGCCGTCAGGGCGAGGCGCGACGGGCGGCTGCGGGTGCTGGCTGAAGTCGACCTGTGGGAGGTGTCGCTGGTGACCTTTCCGATGTTGCCGGGGGCGCGGTTTCACTAGGGGCCGGGGCGATTTCACCCTCTGCTCAGGTTTCGCTCAGGACGTTCAGGGCTTCGCGGCCCATTGTGCAGGCTCAACTTCAGCCTTGGGAGACTGCGGGATGAGCGGTGAGACGGTGAAGCTGGTGAACGGACAGACGACCCTGTTGCGGACGGTGATGTGGGGCGGGGCCGCGGCCCTGTTGCTGGCGCCGGCGGTGGCGATGCAGTTCACGACCGAGGTGCAGTGGAGCCTGTATGATTTTGCCCTGATGGGCGTGTTGCTGGCCGTCGCGTGCGGGGTCGGGGAACTGGTGCTGCGCGCGTCCGAGAGCCTGACCTTTCGGCTGGGCGCGGCGGTCGCGATCGGCACGACCTTTGTGCTGGTCGTCGGCAATCTGGCGGTCGGCCTGATCGGGGCCGAGGACAAACCGGCCAATGTCTGGGTGTGGGCGCTGGTGGTCATGGCCGCCGTGGGAGCCGTCGTTTCGCAATTCCGGGCGCGGGGTCTGAGCCGGCTCATGCTGGCGCTGGCAGCCGGGCAGGGCGGACTGGCAATCTACGCCCGCGCGACGGAACAGGACCTGCCCTTGGGCGTGACCCTGATCTTCATGGCCGGCTGGCTGGTCGCGGCGGCCCTGTTCGACCGGGCCGCGCGCGAGGGTCAGGCCTAGGGCAGGTATTTTTCCGGGATCGGCAGGCTGTCGTCCTCGGCGCGCCAGTAGATGCTGAGCACCCACCAGCGGGTGCCGTCAAAGAACAGCTGGAAGCTGTTGATGCCGCGCATGAAGGGCTCGGCGTCGGTCGAGGCACGCCGGGCCTCATAGGTGGAGAAGACGTGGACCATCGAGCCGTAGCGCTCGGTGGTCGCGGCGATCTCGCGCTCATGGAAGCCGCTGCCCTCCAGCTGGGGGCCGGACAGGGTGATGTATTCCTCGGGGGTGATGCTGCGCGCGACGATGGTGCCGTCGGGACGGACGCCGGACGGGATCAGACGGGCGGCGGGATGGAAGAGGGAGCGGAAACGGTCCCAGTCGCGGGCCACGCCGGCGTCGCCGGAGATGACGTCATAAACGGCCGTGATCAGGGCCTCGGGCGTGGCCACATCAGCCGGGTCGGCGGCAGGCGCCGGAGCGGTCGCCGGTGCCGCGTCCTGGGCCTGAACCGCGACCGGTGAAGCCAGCGCCAGGACGAGCGCGGCAGCGAGTGTGGATGCACGCATGAGAATTCCCTCCGTCAGGAGGGTGAGACTGCCGCACCGGGCGGCGGATGGGAAGGCGTATTCCGGACTGCCGGACGCCATCAAGGAGACACCATGAAAGAGACCAAGACCGTGTCGGGCTCGCCCGAGACGCGCGCCGCCATGCATGAAGTCATGGCCGCGTTTGAAGCCTTCAAGGGCGCCAATGATGCGCGGCTGGCCGAGCTGGAGAAGAAGGCGTCGGCCGATACCCTGCTGGAGGAGAAGGTGGCGCGCATCGATGCGGCGGTCGGCTCGGCGCAGGCGCGGCTGGACCGGGCACTGAGCGATGCGAGGCGGCCGGTGCTGGGGGACGCCCCCTCCGGCGGCTTTGCCGCCGCCTCCCCCCTGAAGGGGGAGGAGACGAAATCCGCGTTTGCAGCCTATATGACGGGCGGATCGACGCTGGGGCTGGAGCTGAAGGCGGGGCTGTCGTCGGGGCCAAGTTCGGGCGGCTATGTGGTGCCGCCGGAGACGGAGCGGGCGATCGAGCGGCGCCTGATGGTGGGCTCGCCGATGCGCGAGATCGCGACGGTGCGGACGGTGGGCTCGGGCGTGTTCAGAAAGCCCGTCTCGACCGCAGGCGTCGAGGCCGGCTGGGTGGCGGAAACGGCGGCCCGGCCTGAGACGGATCCGGCGACGCTTGCGCTGCTGGAGTTTCCGTCGGCGGATCTCTACGCCTGCCCCGCCGCGACCCAGAGCCTGCTGGATGACGCGCTGATCGATCTGGACGAGTGGCTGGCCGCCGAGGTGGAGGATGCCTTTTCCGCCCAGGAGACCGAAGCCTTCGTCAACGGCGACGGTGTGAACAAGCCGCGGGGCTTCCTCGACTATGATCTGGTCGAGGACGGCGATCAGGAGTGGGGCGAGATCGGCTATATCGCCAGCGGGGCGCCCGGGGCATTCCCGGTGTCGAACCCGACCGACCGGCTGATCGACCTGATCTATGCGCCCAAGGCGCTGTACCGGCCGAATGCGCGCTTTGTCATGAACCGCCGGACGGTGGGGACGGTGCGCAAGTTCAAGGACGGCGACGGCAACTATATCTGGCAGCCGGCGCAGCGGCCGGGGGATACCGCCAGCCTGCTGGGCTATCCGGTTACCGAGATCGAGACCATGCCGGACATCGGCGCGGATGCCCCGGCGATCGCGTTCGGCGACTTCCAGCGCGGCTATCTGATCGTCGACCGGGCGGGCGTGCGGGTGCTGCGCGACCCCTATTCGGCCAAGCCCTATGTGCTGTTCTACACGACCAAGCGCGTGGGCGGCGGCGTGCAGAATTTCGACGCCATCAAGGTGATGAAGTTCGCCGCGTCCTAGACGCGGAGTGAGGTGTGGCGAGTGACGAGTGGCGAGAGCCGCTCGTCGCTGGCCGGACGGGTGAGACGCGAGCTGTCGGGAGTGAGCAGGCGAACTCGCCACTCGCCGCTAGACACTCGCCACTTTCAAGCGAAGCGAGAAATCAATGACCGCACCGGTGACCCTGGCCGAGGCGAAGGCCTTTCTGCGCGTCGGGCATGACGGCGAGGATGGTCTGATCCAGACCCTGATCGAGGCCGCGCAGGCGCGGGTTGAGAGCGAGGTGGATCAGCCGCTGGATGCCGACAGCCCCGCGCCGCTGAGGCTGGCCGTGATGATGCTGACCCTGATCGCCCATGAGCGGGGGTTGGCGGAAATGACGGCGCAGGCCGTCGAGGCGTGGATCGCGCCCTACCGCCCGGTGCGGCTGTGAGCGTGGCCGCGCGGCGGGTGTTGGCGGCCCTGTATGCGGTGGAGGTGGTCGAGACGCCGTACGGCGGACAGGCCAGGACCTGGGAGCTGCTGGGCCAGATCTGGCTGAAACCGGGCAAGGTCGGCGGGCGCCGCCGCAGCGGGCCCGACGGCCAGCAGCGGATCGAGACGCGGCGGGTGACGGCGGGACTGGACCCCCGACTGAATGCCGGTCGGGTGCTGGAGTTCGACGGGGTGCGCTGGCGCATCCTGGCGGTGGCGACCGGCCCGGCGGACACCGACATCGAGCTGGAGCGGCTGGCATGAGTCATGAGCTGGCCCTGCAGAAGGGCATTCTCGCGCGGCTGAAGGCGGACGCGACGCTGGACGCGTTGACCCAAGGACGGGTCTGGGACGCGGTGCCGCCGGGCGCGGCCTATCCGCACGTGAAGCTGGGACGCAGCCTGACGCGCCCTGTCGCCGGCGGAGGCGGAGCGATGGAGCACCAGCTGACCCTGATCGTCGCCTCGCGCTTTTGCGGGACGGAGGAGGCGCGGGCGGTTGCGGCCGCCGTGCGGCTCAGCCTGAGCGAGGCGGTGATCGAGGCCGATGGGGTGCGTAGCCTGAAGCTGGATGTGCCGCTGAGCGACGTCTTTGCCGCTGATGACCGACTGACCACCTGGGCCGTGATCCGCGTGCGCGCGGTGACGCAGGACATCTGAATCCCAAACGACAATCGAGGAGATTTCCATGGCGGCCCAGAGCGGCAAGGACCTGTTGCTGAAGATCGAAACGGACCCCGACACCTTTCTGACGGTCGCGGGGTTGCGGGCACGGACAGTGTCGCTGAATGCGCGCGCCGTCGATGTGACCGATGCGGACAGCGCGGGACGCTGGCGCGAACTGCTGGCCGGAGCCGGGGTGCGTACGGCCGCCATCGCCGGTCAGGGTATCTTCCGCGATGCGGCGTCGGATGCGCGGATCCGCGAGGCCTTCTTTGCCCAGAGCACGGACCGCTGGCAGGTGATCGTGCCGGACTTTGGCCGGCTGGAGGGGCGGTTCGTGGTCTCGGCGCTGGAATATGCCGGCGAGCACGACGGCGAGGCGAGCTTTGCGCTGAGTCTGGCCAGTGCGGGTGAACTGACGTTCGAGGCGCTGTGATGCGGACCGCCAATGGCGCGCGGGGCGAGGTGCTGGTCGAGCTGGACGGGGCGCCGCGTCGGCTGTGCCTGACGCTGGGGGCGTTGGCGGAGATCGAGACGGCGCTGGAGGTTTCGGGCGTCGAGGGTCTGGTCGAGCGGCTGAGGCGACCGACGGCGCGGGACCTGATGGCGGTGCTGGCGGCGCTCCTGAATGGCGGCGGGGAGCATGAGCTGGCCGGGCGGCTGGACCGGGCGTCGATCTCTCCGCAGGTCGCGGCCGAAGCCGTGGCACAGGCCTTTGCCGCCGTGGGCGGGGACGGGGGATGACGGAGGCCTGGGCAAGTCGGCTGCGGCTGGCGGTCGGGCTGGGCCTGACACCCGGCGCCTTCTGGAAACTGTCGATCGCGGAATGGCAGGCGCTGACCCGGATGCCGGGGCAGGCGCCGCCGCTGAGCCGCGCGGAGTTTGACCGGTTGAGCCGGGACTGGCCGGATGAGGGAGCAAGAGCATGACGGACACATTTGGCCCGTCGGGGCTGGAGACGGTGCCACTGGAGGCGGCCGAGGCGGCAGCCGCGCTGGAGAGCCTGAAAGAACCGGCGGAACGTGCGGCGCGGTCGATCGAGCAGGCTTTTGATCGCGCGGGCGAGAGCCTGGCGGCGTCGCTGACGCGGGCGGCGGCGGACGGAGAGATCACCCTAGCGGAGCTGGCACGGGCGGTGCTGGCGGCGGCCAATTCGGCAGTCGGGACCCTGATGAGCGGCGGTGGCGCCGGGCTGGGCGAGGCGCTGGCCAGTGCGGTCGGCGGGCTGTTCTCGGGGACGCGGGCGGAGGGCGGTCCAGTGATGCCGGGCGGAGCCTATCTGGTCGGCGAGCGCGGACCGGAGGTGTTCCGCCCTGCGCAGGCGGGCGTCATCGGCGGCGTCGAGGGGCCCGGCATGGTGCTGAACCTGAATGTGGAAGGGGGCGCGCAAGGCTTGCTGCGCTCCGAGACCCAGATCGCCCAGGCGCTGGCCCGGGCGGTGGCGCTGGGCGCTCGCCGGTACTGAGGGGGATGCGATGAGCTTTCATGAGGTGGCTTTACCCGCACGGCTCGCGTTCGGGTCGACGGGCGGGGTGGAGCGGCGAACCGAGGTCGTGACCCTGGCGTCCGGCCATGAGCGGCGGTCGACGCCCTGGGCGAGCGGGCGCAGGCGCTATCTGATCGGATCGGGACTGCGGTCGCTGGACGATATGGCGGCACTGACAGCCTTCTTCGAAGCGCGGCAGGGGCGGCTGTACGGGTTCCGGTTCCGGGACTTTGCCGACTTCAAATCCTGTGCGCCCGGGTCTGAACCGGGTCCGGGCGATCAGAGCATCGGCATAGGGGACGGGGTCACCACGCAGTTCCCGCTGGTGAAGGCCTATGGTGGCACGACGCGACGGATCGCCAAGCCCGTCGAGGGCACGGTCCGGGTGGCCGTGGACGGGGTCGAGGTGTTGGAGGGGTGGAGCCTGGCTGTGACGACCGGCGAGGTGACGTTCGAGACCGCGCCAGGCGAGGGGGTGGAGATCACCGCAGGTTTTCGCTTTGACACGCCGGTACGGTTTGACGCCGACCGGCTGGAGATCACGCTGGAGACCTTCGGTAGCGGGCGGATGGTGGCCATGCCGCTGATCGAGATCCGGGTCTGAGCCATGCGTGACATTCCCGAAGAGATGGCTGCCCGGATCGAGTCCGGGGCGGCGACGCTGTGTCATGCCTGGCGGGTCACGCGGGCGGATGGGGTGCAACTGGGCTTCACCGACCACGACCGGGCGCTGGAGGTGGACGGCACGCGCTGTTCACCGGTCGAGGGCTTTGAGGCCGGGGTGCGTGAGGGCGAGGCCGGGTTCGAGCCCGGCAGCCTGACGCTGGCCGGTCATCTGGGTGAGGGTGACGACGCTCTGACCGAGGCGGCCATCGGTGCGGGGCTGTTTGACCGGGCGCGCGTCGAGCTGTGGCGGGTGGACTGGGTGCGGCCGGACCTGAAGGTGCGGCTTTGGGTGGGGCGGATCCGTGCCCTGAAGCGTGACAGTGGGCGGCTGACGGTCGAGTTGGAGGGGCCGATAGCGGCGCTGGATCGGCGGATCGGGCGGACCTATGGCCGGCTGTGCGAGGCGCGGCTGGGCGATAGCCGGTGCGGCGTTGACCTCGAGGCCCATCCCGGTGCGCGCTGTGACAAGCGGTGGGAGACCTGCGTCGGGGTCTTTGCCAACGGGGCGAACTTCAGGGGCTTTCCGGACATCCCGGGTGACGACTTCATTGCCGCGCACCCGCTCGATGGAGGCCGGCACGATGGCCGGAGTCGCCGATGAGGGCGGCCGCGTTGGAGGAAGCGCGGGGCTGGGTTGGGACGCCCTATCGCCATCAAGCCAGTCTGAAGGGTGAGGGCGCGGATTGCCTGGGACTGATCCGCGGGGTGTGGCGGGAAATGATCGGGCCGGAGCCCGAGGTCCTGCCGCCCTATTCGCCGGACTGGGCGGAAGCAGGCGGGGCCGAGACGCTGCTGCTGGCGGCGCGGCGCTGGCTGATCGAGATTGAGCCGGAGGCGGCGCAGCCAGGCGATGTGCTGCTGTTTCGTATGCGGACTGATGTGCCGGTCAAGCACTGCGGAATCCTGAGCGCGGCCGGTCAGCCCGAGCCGAGGCTGATCCACGCCTATTGGGGACGGTCGGTGATCGAAAGCTGGATGGGCGACTGGTGGCTGCGAAAGCGGGCGGCGGCCTTCACCTGGCCCGCGGCCGAAATCTGAAATGTGAGGAGACAGCATGGCGCAGGCCGTACTGGGAGGACTGGGTCAGGCGCTGGGCGGAGGCGTCGGGCAGGCGATTGGCCGGGCGGTGGGCGGGATGCTGGACCAGCAGCTGGTGGCCGGTCTGGGGCCCGCGCGACAGGTGGGGCCGAGGCTGGAGGCGATCCGGCTGCAGTCGACGGCTGAAGGCGCGCCGATGGCGCTGGTGCTGGGCCGGGCACGGGTGACGGGTCAGGTCATCTGGGCGGCACGGTTTCTGGAGCAGCGGCATGAGCAGGGTGGCGGCAAGGGCGGGCCGCGCACGGAGTCCTATGCCTATTCCCTGAGCTTTGCCGTCGCAGTCTGCGAAGGGCCTATCGACGGGATCGGTCGGATCTGGGCCGACGGGCAGCCGCTGGACCGGGCGGGCGCGACCCTGCGCATCCATCGCGGGACCGAAGACCAGATGCCCGATCCGCTGATCGAGGCGGTCGAGGGCGCTGGTTCTGCGCCAGCCTATCGCGGGACAGCCTATGTGGTGTTCGAGGACCTGCTGCTGGCGGCGTTCGGCAATCGCGTGCCGCAGTTGGCGTTCGAGGTTTTTCGGAGGCCGGCGGGTGGGGCAACTGCGCTGGAGGACCGGCTGGAGGGGGTTTGCCTGATCCCCGGAGCGGGGGAGTTTGTGCTGGCCACCGAGCCTGTGGTGCGGCGCGCGGGCCTGACCCGGACCGACGTCGAGAATGTGAGCTCGGCCGAGGGACGGCCGGATCTGATCGTGTCGCTGGATCAGCTGACGGCGGCCTGTCCGAACCTGAAGCGGGTCAGTCTGGTGATCGGATGGTTCGGCGATGATCTCAGGGCCGGGCACTGCGCTATCCGGCCGGGGGTAGAGCGACGCGACAAGCCGACCGTGCCGCTGGACTGGTCGGTGGCCGGACTGGATCGGGCTACGGCACATCTGGTGAGCACAGTGGGGGGTGCGCCAGCCTATGGTGGGACACCATCGGACGACAGCGTGCGGCAGGCGGTGGCGGAGCTGAAGGCGCGGGGTCTGGAGGTGACGCTGTATCCGTTCGTCTTCTTGGACATACCGCCGGGCAACGGCCTTGCCGATCCGTATGGCGGGGCGGAGCAGGCCCCCTATCCCTGGCGCGGGCGGATCGTGGCGGACGATCCGGCGACGGCGGTGGCCGATGTCGAGGCGCTGTTTGGCCCGGCAGACGGATGGGGCTTGCGGCGGCTGGCGCGGCACTATGCAGGACTGGCGGCGGAGACGGGGGCCGATGGCCTGCTGATCGGGTCGGAGATGCGGGGGCTGACGACCAGTCGTGACGTCGGAGATGGCTATCCGGCCGTTGCGGCCTTCCGGGATCTGCTGGCGGAGTGTCGAACGATCGTTGGGCCGGCGGTGGGCCTGTCCTATGCGGCGGATTGGTCGGAATATTCCGGACACCGGCCGGATGATGGGTCGGGCGACGTGCGGTTCCATCTGGACCCGCTGTGGGCCGATGATGACCTCGATTATGTTGGCATCGACTGGTACCCGCCGCTGGGCGACTGGCGCGCGGGGGACGGCGGGCTGGATGCGGTGACCTATGCGGGGCCGGATGACCCAACCTATCTGGCGATGCAGATGGCGGGGGGCGAGCATTTCGACTGGTTCTATGCCGATGATGCGGACCGGGCGGCGCAGGTGCGGACGCCGATTGCCGATCTGGCCCACGACGAGGACTGGGTGTTCCGGGCCAAGGACCTGACGGGCTGGTGGAGCCATGCGCACCATGATCGGCCCGGCGGGGTGAGGTCGGCCAGTGCGACCGCCTGGGTGCCGGGGATGAAGCCGATACGCCTGACGGAGTTCGGCTGCGCGGCTGTGGATCGTGGCGGCAATGCCCCCAATCTGTTTCAGGACCCTAAAAGCGCCGAGAGCGCCTTGCCGCCATGGTCCAGCGGGGCGCGAGACGACCGTATGCAGCGACGGGCACTGTTGGCGGTACTGGACCATTTCGAGGATGGCGAGGCTAATCCGGTGTCGGGCGTCTATGGCGGGCGGATGGTGGAGGGGGCCGATGCCTGGTGCTGGGACGCGCGGCCGTGGCCGGCGTTTCCGGGGCGACCGGAGCTGTGGGCCGATGCCCCCGCCTGGCACAGCGGTCACTGGCTGAACGGACGGTTGCTGGGCGAGACCGAGGGGCTGCTGGCCGATCTGGCAGGGCGGATCGGACCGGACGAGCTGCCGGTGATCGGACCGGTTCGAGACCGGATCGAAGGCTATGTGGTCGATCGGCCGATGAGTGTGCGCGAAGCGCTGGCACCGCTGGTGTCGGGACTGGGGCTGGTGGTCAGCGAGGCTGGCGGGCAACTGACGCTGAGGGCTGACGACGACGGCCCGGTGATCATGATCGACCCCGAAGGGCTGGCCCTGCTCGATGAGGGGGGTGCCGAAGTTCGCGATCGGTCGGTGGACGAAAGTCCCGACCGGGTGCGCGTGCGATATCTGAATCTGGCGGATGACTATCAGACGGGATCGGTGACGCTGAGCCGGAACGGGGGGGACGATACGGTCGCCGGGCTGGATGTCGACCTGCCCGCCGTCTGCGACGAGACGCAGGCCCGGCGGTTCGCGGCAAGGCTGGCGGCGGGACTGGAGGGGGTCGAGCGCCGGATTCTGATGCTGGGTCCGCTGCAGGCGCTGACACTTGAACCGGGAGACCGGGTGCAGATGCCCGGAGAGGCGGGGCTTTGGCGGGTCGAGCGCATCGCTCTGGACGAAGCGGCGCGAGCGGTGCTGGTGCCCGTGCCGGTGGTGGCGATGGAGGACGGGACGCCGGTCTGGCGCCTGCCCGATCCGTCGGGGCCGTCGGGTGCACCGTGGCTGCGGATCCTCGAACTGGCACCACTGATCGGACGGGCAGAAGGCGTCGTCGTGGCGGCGGTCGCGGTGGAGCCCTGGACACGTCATGCGGTGACGGCGGGTCCGGATGCGCTGAGCCAGACCCTGCGCGGGGTGGCGCGTGGTCCGGCCAGCGTGGGCGTTCTGACCGAACCGCTGAGGCCGGGCCTGTGCGGGCGGTGGGATGACACGGCGACGGTGACCGTGCACATCGAAGGGCGGGCCCCCGAGAGCCGTGAGGCGCTGGCGGTGCTGGCCGGGGCCAATGCGGCGGCGGTCGAGACAGCGGCGGGCTGGGAGGTCATCCGATTCCGGACGGCGAACCTGATCGGCGGCGATGTCTGGCAGCTGACAGGCCTACTACGCGGGCAGGGCGGGGGCGAGCCCGAGGCTGAAGCCGGGGCAGATGCCGGTGCGGCCGTCGTGTTTCTGAACGACAGCCTGGTCGAACTGGGACCGATGAGAGATGAATACGGACTGCCGTTGCTGTGGCGGGCCGGAGCCGGGGGTGCGGTCCCGTCGGGTCCGTTCGTGAGCGAGCGGACCCATGTGTTGGCGGGGCGGGCGGAGCGGCCCTGGCGGCCGGTGCATCTGAGGGTCCGGTCGTCTGACGCCGGGCGGGTGATGAGTTGGATCGCGCGGACGCGGACCGGGGGCGACAGCTGGGACGGTGAGCCGGAGCCGGTCGATCCGCTTCGGTTCCGGCTGCGGATTCTGGACAGCGAGGTCGAGCGCCGCGCGGTCGAGGTCACGGGCACAGAGTGGCTGTATTCCGACGCGGACCGGGGGACGGATTTCCCGGGCGGGTGTGAGGGCGCGCGCTTTGCGGTGTCGCAGCTCTCCATCCACGGCCTATGGGGGCCGGAAGCGGTCGCGCCCCTTTGCGAAGGCAGCGCCATGCCCTAACTGATGGCCTTCAGCTATCAGGAGCGATGACCAACCGTGGCAGGCGATCCCTATCAGGAACTGGGTGTTTCCCGGGGCGCGAGCGCGGATGAAATCAAGAAGGCCTTCCGCAAGCTGGCCAAGGACTATCACCCTGACAAGAACCCGGGCGACGCGGCGGCCGAGGACCGGTTCAAGCGGATCACCGCAGCCTTTGACCTGCTGGGTGATGCCGAGAAGCGGGCGAAGTTTGACCGCGGTGAGATCGATGCCGATGGTCGCGAACAGTACCGCGGCTTCAGCGGTGGCGGTGGCGGTCGCGGTGGCTTTGGTCAGGGCGGCTTCGGCGGCGGTGGCGCCCGAACCACCTTCGACGACATTGATCTGGAAGACATCTTTGGCGGCATGTTCGGAGGTGGCGGGGCGCGACCGAGGGGCGGAGCTGCCCGTGGGCCCGCACGCGGCCAGGACGTCCGCGCCAGTCTGGAGATCAGTCTGGAGGACTCCATCCAGGGCTCGACCCGGCGCATCCAGTTCTCGGACGGACGGACGCTGGATGTGACGATCCCGAAGGGAGCGGACGACGGTCAGGTAATTCGCCTGAAGGGGCAGGGCGTGCCGTCGCCGCGCGGCGGACCGGCGGGGGATGCTCTGATCGAGCTGAAGATCGCACCGCATGCGCTGTATCAGCGCGACGGGGCCGACCTGACCATGGATCTGGCCGTGCCGCTGGCCGATGCCGTGCTGGGCGGCAAGGTGGCCGTGCGAACGCCTGACGGAGTGGTGAACCTGACCGTGCCCAAGGGGTCGAACTCGGGTCAGATGATGCGGCTGAAGGGCAAGGGCGCCTTTGCCGGTGGGCGGCGCGGCGACCTGAAGGTTCGGGTAATGATCCAGTTGCCGGGTCAGGATGTGCCGGAGTTGACCAAGGCGGCCGAGGCCCTGCGAAAGCGCGCCCTGTGAGCGGGGTGGTGCGGCCAGATGTGAAGCCGGCGCGGCCCTGGTTCTCGTCTGGACCGACGGCCAAGCGGCCGGGGTGGGCGATCGAGGCCCTGCCGACCGACCTGCTGGGCAGGGGTATCCGGGCGCCCGAGGTCGTGGCGCGTTTCGCTGAAGGGCTGGGCCTCACCCGAAAGGTGCTGGAGGTGCCGGACGACTGGGCGCTGGTCTATGTGCCGGGGTCGGATACCGGCGCGGTCGAGGCGGCACTTTGGAACCTGCTGGGTGAGCGGCCGGTGCAGGTCATGGCTTTCGAGAATTTCGGCAAGGTCTGGGCGATCGATGTGCGCGATCATCTGGGGCTGAAGCCCGAGATCCTGGACGCGCCTTGGGGGCGGTTCCCGGATGTGAACCGGGTGGACCCCAAGGCCGATCTGGTGTTTCCGTGGAACGGCACGACCTCGGGCGTTTGCGCGCCCGGCGCGGACTGGATCGCGGCGGATCGCGAGGGGCTGGTGATCTGCGATGCGACCTCGGCGGCCTTTGCCATGCCGCTGCCGTGGGATCGGCTGGATGTGGTGACCTTCAGCTTCCAGAAGGCGCTGGGGGGCGAAGCGGGCCTGGGCGTCGCGGCCCTGTCGCCCCGGGCCATTGCGCGGCTGGACAGCCATGTGCCGTCCCGGCCGGTGCCGAAGGTTCTGCGGCTTCGCAACGATGCAGGTTTCGACCGAGCGCTGGCGACCGGATCCATGATCAATACATTTTCCGTCCTGACGCTGGAGGACTGGATCGACGCCCTTGAGTGGGCCGAGCGCGAGGGCGGGCTCAAGGCCCTGATCGCGCGGACCGAGGCGAATGCGGCGGCGTTGGGTGTTTGGGTCGGGCGCACGAACTGGATCGACTGGCTGGCCGAGGAGCCGGGGACGCGCTCGACGACCTCGGTCTGTCTGAAGATCGTCGATCCCCGGGTTGTGGCCATGGATGAGGAGCGGCGCCGCGATCTGGTCACGCGCATGAAAGCCCTGCTGGAAGGCGAGGGCGCGGCGTTTGATGTCGAAGGACATCGCAATGCGCCGGCGGGCCTGCGGGTCTGGTGCGGATGCACGGTAGATGCCGACGACGTTGAGGCCCTGACGCCCTGGCTCGACTGGGCGTTTGCGGTCTCCATGGCGGAATAATCCGCCGACTTCAGGCGACATCGGACGATTCCCCGGCTATAGGCTCGGCCCGCGTCGAAAGCGGAGAGTGACCCTTGGCGAATGTGACCGTGGTCGGAGCCCAGTGGGGCGACGAAGGCAAAGGCAAGATCGTCGACTGGCTGTCGAACCGGGCCGACTGGGTCGTCCGGTTCCAGGGCGGGCACAATGCCGGTCACACCCTGGTCGTGGGCGATGTCACGTACAAGCTGAGCCTGCTGCCGTCGGGCGTGGTGCAGGGCAAGCCGTCCGTGATCGGCAATGGCGTGGTCATCGACCCTTGGGCGCTGCGTGACGAGATCGCGCGGATCGAGGGACAGGGCGTCGAGATCACCTCGGACCTGCTGACCATTGCCGAGACGGCCTGTCTGATCCTGCCGCTGCACCGGGACCTGGATCAGGCGCGCGAGGCGCAGGCGGGCACCACCAAGATCGGCACGACGGGGCGCGGCATCGGCCCGGCCTATGAGGATAAGGTCGGGCGCCGGGCGATCCGCGTCGGCGACCTGACCGACCCGGACGCGCTGGATGCCAAGATCGAACGCCTGCTGGCGCACCACAATGCCCTGAGGAAGGGACTGGACCTGCCGGAGGTCGATGTGCCCGCGCTCAAGGCCGAGCTGATGGCCATTGCGCCGGAGGTCCTGAAGTATGCGGGTCAGCCGGTCTGGCGTCTGCTGGATCAGGCGCATCGCGACGGCAAGCGCATCCTGTTCGAGGGGGCGCAGGGCTCGTTGCTGGACGTTGACCACGGCACCTATCCCTATGTGACAAGCTCAAACACGGTGGCGGGACAGGCGGCGGCGGGCTCGGGTCTTGGGCCGCGCTCGGTGGGCTATGTGCTGGGGATCGTGAAGGCCTATACGACCCGGGTGGGCGAGGGGCCCTTCCCTACCGAACTGTTCGACGACGACGGCCGGCGCATCGCCGAACGGGGCCGCGAGTTCGGCACAGTGACCGGGCGCGCGCGGCGCTGCGGCTGGTTCGATGCCGTGCTGGTGCGCCAGTCGATCGCCATCAACGGCATCTATGGCATCGCCCTGACCAAGCTGGACGTGCTGGACGGGTTCGAGACCTTGAAGATCTGCGTGGGCTATCGCGTACAGGGCGAGACGCTCGACTATCTGCCGGCCGGTCTCAAGGCCCAGGCCGAGGTGGAGCCGATTTATGAGGCGGTCGAGGGCTGGTTCGAAAGCACCCAAGGCGCGCGGTCCTGGAAGGACCTGCCGGCGGCGGCGATCAAATATGTACGTCGGATCGAGGAGCTGATCGGCGCGCCCGTGGCCCTGCTGTCGACCAGCCCCGAGAGGGACGACACCATCCTGATGCAGGACCCCTTTCACGGCTGAGGACAAGTCCCCCATTTCAATGGGACTTTAACGCGTTCCGGCTAGGCGTGGGGGGTTCGTTCCGCGAGGTTCCTGCGTGCTGATTACTGATCGACGTCTTCTGGCGCGTCTAGAGCCGACTGTCGGCCGGGTGCTGATCGTGGACCCCAATGCGCATGCCGCGCGCCTGATCACCGACCTGATGAAGAGTCTGGGTGCGCGTGAAGTGGTAATCGAGGCGAGCGAGGCGCGCGGACTTCAGGTGGCCGGTGCGCTGGATCCGGGCCTGATCTTCACCGAGCGGTCGGGGCCGCAGCTCGATGGTGAGAGCTTCACGCGAACCCTGCGTCGGTCGCACATGGCGTGCCGGCGTGTGCCGGTGATCATGGTGACGTCCGAGACGACGGCTACGACCATCAAAGGTGCGCGCGACGTGGGCGTCCACGAATTCTTGCGTAAACCGTTCACCAGTGCCGACCTGATCAAGCGGGTCGAGAACGTCGCGCTGAAGCCGCGCGACTGGGTGGAAGGCGTGAGCTACGTCGGACCGGACCGTCGGCGTTTCAACTCGGGCGAATATAGCGGGCCGAGCAAGCGCAAGAGCGACCGCACCGTGGGGGCGGAAGCCGAAGCCATCGCCATCCGCGATCAGGCCATGAAGATTCTCGCGGCGGCGCTGGACCAGTTCGACAACGATCCGCCCCAGGCGATTCGAGCCATTCGTCAGCAGGCCGAGACGCTGAAGGCGCTGGCCCTCAAGGTCTCGGACAGCAGACTGGTGGTTGCGGTCGGCGCGCTGGAGGTCACCCTGGTCCAGGGCGGGACCACCAAGGCGAGCGTCGCCGCGCCTATCGGCCAGCTCCTCGCCCTGCCGAAACCGGCAGAGAGTCTGAAGAAGGCCGGCTAGGCGCGACTGCGACGCCGATCAGGCGTCGACCAGATTGCGCTCGGTGGCCGCGGCCTGCATCGCCTTCTGCAGCTTTTCGAAGGCCCGGACCTCGATCTGGCGCACGCGCTCGCGACTGACGCCGTACTGGCCCGCCAGTTCCTCGAGCGTGACCGGGTCGTCCTTGAGGCGGCGCTCGGTCAGGATGTGCTTTTCGCGGTCCGTCAGCTCTTCCATGGCTTCCTGAAGCAGGCCCATGCGCAGGGACTTTTCCTCGTTGTCGGCGAGGGCGGTCTCCTGCGAGACGGCCGTGTCGTCGGACAGCCAATCCTGCCATTCGCTTTCGCCATCCGCACGGAGAGGCGCATTGAGCGAGGCGTCGCCCCCGAGGCGGCGGTTCATATTGGTGACCTCTTCCTCGCTCACGCCCAGTTTGGTGGCGATGGCGGAGAGGTGTTCCGGGTGGAGGTCGCCGTCCTCAAAGGCCGAGATCTGGCTCTTGGCCTTGCGCAGGTTGAAGAACAGCTTCTTCTGCGCGGCGGTGGTGCCCATTTTGACGAGCGACCAGCTGCGCAGGATGTATTCCTGGATCGAAGCGCGGATCCACCACATGGCGTAGGTCGCCAGCCGGAAGCCCTTGTCCGGATCGAATTTCTTGACCGCCTGCATCAGGCCGACATTGCCCTCGGAAATCACCTCGCCGATCGGCAGGCCGTAGCCGCGATAGCCCATGGCGATCTTGGCCACCAGGCGCAGGTGGGAGGTGACGAGCTTGTGAGCGGCTTCGGTGTCCTGGTGTTCGCCCCAGCGCTTGGCCAGCATGAACTCTTCGTCCTTGCTGAGCATGGGGAATTTCCGGATTTCCGAAAGATAGCGCGACAGTCCCTGTTCAGGCGACATGATCGCGAGGCTGGGCTTGGCAGTCATATGGTCCCTCCGACCTCAAAAACGAGCGGGTCCTGCGGAGACGGCCACGAGATTGTGCACCGACGCCTCACCCCTCAACAGCCGACGTGGGGATCGGTTGCCCCCTTGCCTAGGGGCGCATTGTCACAGCCGCGACGGGCCGTGGCACCGAAGCCACGATCAACTGAGGGGAGTATATATCCGGGTCCGTTGCTTTTCAAGACTTAGGCCAGGCCGAGCGCCTTGCGGTAATCCGGATGGACCACATCAGACTGGTCCGGATGCTTCTGGAAGAAGTGTCCGAAGAAGGTACAGACCGGGAGGATGACAAGACCGCGTTCACGGGCGTCGTCGGTGACGTGCCGGGCCATGCGACTGGCGATGCCGCGTCCCTCCAGCGCCGTCGGCACCAGGGTCTCGGTGATCATCAGGTGTGGGCCGGTCAAATTGTAGGCGACGGTTGCAGTCAGTCCGTCCGCATCGAGTTCGTAGCGATGGGCATCGGCGTTGTTGCGGATATCGGGGTCGGTCATGGCAGCCTCAATAAAAGTCGACGTGAATATGGTCATCGTGGCGCGCCGCCTGACAACCGGCAAACCGGAGTTTGGAGTGGCCCCACAGTCCGAAGCGCTCTTCAAGATGCGGTTCGATCATGACCCGTCGGACCCGGGGATCGGCGATCAGAATCATGACCATGGCCCGCGTCCGTTCTTCGTCCAGACGCCAAGGGCGATTGGCGGGCGGGTCCGGCTTGTGGGCGCGGCCCTCGCGACCTTGCGGGCAGGCAATGCGTTCACCCGGCCGAGGCGGTTCGGCCGGCCAGTAGCCGCCCCACTTTCGCGTGTCCGGAACCTCGGCCAACGGACGTCCTTGCGTGTCGGTGTAGCAGAGCGCCAGATCAACCTGGCGACCGTCGCCGTGGCTAAGGTGCGGCGGGAAGGGCACGATGCCCTCAGAACCAGACCCGTCCATGAACCCGACGACGATACCGGGGAAGTCCTTTGCAAGCCGGGTGGCGGCATCCGTCAGGGCATCGCGGGCAGCGGGTGTCACATAATGGCGGTCGCGGTCGCAGTAGCGCCGCTTGACAGGAGCGAGCGGCACCGACCCGTCGCAGGGCAGGGGCACCAGCCCGGCCGCATTGGGTCCGGTCGGCGCGCCGGGCGCGGAGGGTCGCTTTGTGGCCGCTCCGCAGGCTGCGAACATCAGGAGGAATGCAAGCACAGCCGTGGCTTTCACAGGGCCTCCAGACGGGACTGCAGGTCTCGCATGTCCTCGGGTGGCGCTGTCTCGAACCGCAGGGTCTCATCGGTGATCGGGTGGACGAAGCCGAGAATGGCGGCGTGGAGCGCCTGCCGGATCAGGCCGGACGCGGCGAGGGCGTCGCGGACGGAACCAGCCGGAGGGCCGGACCCGTAGACCGGGTCGCCGAGCAGCGGGGCGCCCCTGGAGGCCATATGCACACGGATCTGGTGGGTGCGGCCTGTATGAAGGGTGCAGGCGACGCGCGCGGCGAGCGGCGCACCGCCTGCCCTGGCGGGCTGACCGAAAGTGCGTTCGACGACATAGTCGGTGATGGCCTCGCGACCGCCGGTCTTCAGGACTGCCATCTTCTTGCGATCGTGGGCCGAGCGGCCGAGGCGGCTCTCGATCCGGCCCCGCTCGGGGGTCGGCGTTCCCCGGGTCAGGGCAATATAGGTGCGTTCAATGTCATGCGCGGCGAACAGGGCGGTAAGGCCCTGATGAGCCCGGTCGTGCTTGGCCGCGACCATGACGCCGGAAGTGCCTTTGTCGAGCCGGTGGACGATGCCGGGGCGGGCGACCCCGCCGATGCCCGACAGGGTGTCGCCGCAGTGGTGAAGCAGGGCGTTGACGAGCGTGCCGGTCTCGCTGCCCGGGGCGGGATGGGTGGCCATGCCGGCAGGCTTGTCGACCACGATGAGGTGCTCATCCTCGAACAGGACGGTCAGTGGAACTTCCTCGGGCTCCGGGTCGGCGGCGACGGGCGCCGGCATGAGGATGCGGTACTCGCCCGGTCCGGCCGATCTGGAGCCGGACGACAGGATGTGGCCGTCGAGGGTGACGGCCCCTGCCGCAATCAACGCCTGAAGCCGGGCGCGAGAGACGTCGGGCAGGGCATCACTGAGCGCCTTGTCCAGCCGGGCATGGCGGGCGTCGAGCCGGACCTCAAGCACGGAGGCGCCGTCCAGGTCGTCGTCAGGGTCGGGGGCGGGCACGGGCATGGGCGCGGCGACCTTAGCATGCGCCGTGACGTGCGATAGCCGGTGCCGAATTTGCCGGAAAGCTTGACCTTCGGCATGGTGGCGGTCGTCCAACCGGGGAGGGTGAGATGAACCGCATTTTTCTGGCGTGCGCCGGTGGTGCCGCGCTGCTGTCGCTGGGCAGCTGCGCCACGATGAGCGAGGACCAGTGCCTGGCCGGGGCGTGGGGCGAGCAAGGCTACAAGGACGGTTATGCCGGTCTCTCGGAGAGTCGGCTCGAGGCCCATGCCGAGGCCTGCGCCAAATACGGGGTGGTGCCGGACTCGCGCGCCTACTTCTCAGCCCGTGAGGATGGGCTGCGCGGCTATTGCGTGCCCGAGCGCGGATTTGCCGAGGCGGTCCGGGGCAACAGCTATGCAGGCGTGTGCCGGGGCCCGATGGAGGGCGCCTTCCTGGCTGCCTTCAGCGACGGTCAGGAAGTCTATCAGGCCGAGCAGGCGGTCAGCGACGCGCGCAGCCGCATCGACAGTCTCGGGGGCCGGGCCGCGGAGCTCGATGACAAGATCGCCTATTTCGAGGGCCAGGCCCGCGACCGGGACCTGACCGAAGAAGCGCGGGATGCCGCGCGGGCCCGCGCCCGCGAACTACGCCGCGAGCGCGAGGACACCATCCGCGAGTGGCGCCGGGCCCAGGATGAACTGGACGACGCCGAACGCCGGGCCCGCGATGTGCGCTACTATTTCCAGAGCCGCTACAGCTGGTGATCAGGCCGCGCGGGCTGAGGCCCCGATCTGGGGGTTGAGCTCGCCCGTGGCATAGCGTTTGGCCATCTGGGCGGTCGACAGCGGCTTGATCTTCGAGGCCTGACCCTCGCAGCCGAACTGCTGATACCGTTCGATACACAGCTTGCGCATGGCTTCCTTGGCGGGCTTCAGATAGGCGCGCGGATCGAACTCGCCGGGCTTTTCGGCCAGCACCTTGCGAATGGCGCCGGTGATGGCCATCCGGTTGTCGGTGTCGATGTTGATCTTGCGCACGCCGTGCTTGATGCCGCGCTGGATTTCCTCAACCGGCACGCCCCAGGTCTGGGGCATCTTGCCGCCGTACTGGTTGATGATGTCCTGCAAGTCCTGCGGCACCGAGGATGAGCCGTGCATCACCAGATGGGTGTCCGGCAGGCGGCGGTGGATTTCCTCGATGACGTTCATGGCCAGCACCTCGCCGTCCGGCTGGCGGGTGAACTTGTAGGCGCCGTGGCTGGTGCCCATGGCGATGGCGAGGGCGTCGACCTTGGTCTCGCGGACGAAGTCCACGGCCTGATCGGGGTCGGTCAGCAGAGCCGAGTGATCCAGCTTGCCCTCGAAGCCATGGCCGTCCTCGGCCTCGCCCATGCCGGTCTCGAGGCTCCCCAGCACGCCCAGCTCGCCCTCGACCGAGACGCCGCAGCTGTGGGCCATTTCGGTGACGCGGCGGGTGACATCGACGTTGTACTCGTAGGAGGCCGGGGTCTTGGCGTCTTCTTCCAGCGAGCCGTCCATCATCACCGAGGTGAAGCCGTACTGGATGGCGGTGGCGCAGGTGGCCGGGCCATTGCCGTGGTCCTGGTGCATGCAGACCGGGATGTGCGGATAAAGTTCGGCAAGGCCGTCGATGAGCTTGGCCAGGATGATGTCATTGGCATAGCTGCGCGCCCCGCGGCTGGCCTGGATGATGACGGGGGCGTTGACCGCGTCGGCCGCCTCCATGATCGCCAGACCCTGTTCCATATTGTTGATGTTGTACGCGGGCAGGCCGTAGCCTTCCTCGGCCGCGTGATCGAGCAGTTGTCGCAGCGTGATGCGCGCCATGGGGTAGCCTCCTGAGCCCTGTTCTTTTGCCGAGGATGTAACGCGGGACAGCGCTGAAGTCACGCCGTGTTACAAAGGAATCAGGACGGATCGCGCGGGCCTTCGCCCCGGGCCACGGCGGCGAAGACTTCTGCCATCTGGTCGGTGTAGCGCCAGGTACGGCCTGTGATGGGATCGCGCCCGACGATGTCAGCAACCCGCCAACCGTCCGGGGTCTGGACCATTTCGAACCAGGTCTCGCGGGGTTCGTTGGTGTTGAGGAAACGGACGTGGACTTCGGCCCCCCATGGGGTGGCGCGCGTGCTGTATCGAGCCTCCGTCACAAAGATGTAGATGCTGCCCACGGAAGGCTCCATGCCGACGCCGATGTTGTCGGTGACGGACGCCAGTCGCCAGGATGCTTCTGCCAGCGCGGGAGTCATCCACGCCAGACGAGCTTCCATCTCACCTCCGGTGCCCTCCCAGTCAGGGGACTCGAACAGGGAACGTATGAGATCCTCGGCTTCGGAGATCGGGACTGGAGCGGCGTCGCTCGTCACCCTGTTCGGCCAGACCTCCGGGAGAGCCGTGCAGCCTGCCATCACCAGAGACAGGGCGCCGGCAACCAATGCTGTCTTGCGCGTCATTCGAAATCCCTCGCATCGGTTTGGGCCTGATCCAGAAGTCCTGTGGCCGTCCATTGGCTTTCGCCCCGCGAGCGAATCTGGCGGACCCGCCAGCCAGCTTCCGTCTCCACCAGTTCGAAGGTGAGATCGACGGGTGTTTCGAAATTGGTGAACCGGACTCGCACCTCGACGCCATAGTCGGTTGGGCGCGAGGCATAGTCGAAATTGGCAAGATTGGCGTCCTGCCCATTAATCAGGGGATCGAACCCGACGACAGCGCCCGCGCCGCCGTACTCGCTCGCCGCCTCGTTCGCCTGATCGATGCGGCGCGACAGGGCCGGGGTCAGCCAGGCCGACCGCTCGGTGCGCGATCCGAACAGGCTCAGCTCATCGTCGTACACGCGGCGGATGATGGCCTCGGCGGCGGCGATACGCTCGGCCCGCTGCCGCGCCTCAGCTTCCTGTCTGGCCCGTTCGGTTACGGCGGCCTCCTCCTGCAGGCGCGTCTCGAGGGCCGCCCGCGCGGCGGCAGCCTCTTCCTCAGTCGGCGCTTCGGGGCCGGCCGGTTGTTCCGGTGTGGCGCCGGGGCGGTGGTCGCGCCCGAACAGGCTGGCGGTCGCCGATGCCATCGACTGGGTCATCGGCGCCAGGGGTCCGCGCGTCAGCAAGAGTTCACTGTCCAGGGCGAAGGCGACGAAGGCGGCGAGAACCAGGCTGAGCACACTCTTGATGCCTGCCATCAGCCAGCCGCTGCGCGCCGACCACAGATTGATCCCTACCACCAGCGCGATGCCGCCGAAGATGGCCATGAGGCCGATTTTCAGATCGCCGTTGCCGCCGTCGCGCAAGGTAACGTCGAGGGCGATGAAAAGGGTGGCCAGGATCAGAAGACCCAGCGACCATAGTGCAAGGGTAGTCTTGTTTCGCTGACGGGACGCAGGGGTCGGTCCGGTTGGCGTGATGATCGCCTCGGGCGGTACCGGGCGCGTTCGACCCGCTGCCCGATCCATTTCCTGCTGAAGGCGCCAGGCCGCGAGGCCCGCGAAGCTGCGCGCCCGCTGGCCGTCCGGCCTCAGGTTGGCGAAGAAGTCGTCCCATCCGTCGCTGGGGCCATCTATCATACCGCTGCGCGTCAGCAGGGTTTCGATCCCGTCATAGGTGGCCTCCCCCAGGCTGACCTCGTGACCCGTGCCACGGCTGGCCGTTTCAGCCGAGGCGGCGAGCGCCGAGACCAGGCCCTCGCTGACCCGGCTGGGCACCGAGAAAACCAGCGACTGGCCGTCGATCATCTCAATCCGGATGAAGGCGGCCTTGATGTCCTGGGTCGATCGGGTGCCGAAGGCGGCGTCGAGGGCCCACGACGCGACGCCGTGGACGACCGCCCGTCCGAACGCTCCCTTGCGCAGGTCGTCCGGGGTCAGGGCATCGACCGAGATCGAGCGGATGTTTCCGAAGGGAATGGCAAAGTCCATGACCCGCGCAAGGCCATCCGGCTTGTAGGCGTTAATGAACTGGCCGATGACCAGCGCCCGGAAGGCATCGAGATGCTCGGTGTTGTGAAAGTGGCGCATGAGCAGGAAACGGTCCTGCCCCACCGCCATCAGATACTTGCCCTCCAGCTTGCCGGCGGCCGCCGGGCCGTTCAGCAGCTGGCCGACGGGGATGGTGCGTCCTGTGAAGCCGGGCAGGCGGGCCTCGACCTCTTCGCGGAGGCCCCGACGCGTGTTCCAGCGAAACACCCACCCCGACCCCCAGACCACGAGGGAGACGCCGACGATCATCAGGAAGATGCCCCGGATCGACTGGCGGTCATCCTCGCTGGTGACCAGATCCATGGCGCCGAGAACAATGAACATCAGCAGGAAGAAGGCGACAAAGGCGGCGCCCAGCAGGCCAAGGGAGATCAGGCAGCCCTGACCTTTTGACACCGGTCTGACCCGCGTCGCCGCGCCCGTGATGAAGACATCAGTCTTGCCGGTGGTCTCGTCGCTCATGCCCGCACTCCCTGACCCTTATGGTCAAGGTAACCGGAACCGGCTTGCACGAACAAGGAATTGCAGGCCCTTGTCGGGTTTCGTCAGGCGCGCAGGACCTCGACGCCGGGCAGGGGCTTGCCTTCCATCCACTCCAGGAAGGCACCGCCGGCGGTCGAGACGAAGGTCATCTGGTCGACCACGCCGGCATGGTTCAGGGCCGAGACGGTATCGCCGCCGCCGGCCACGGCGGTAATCGCGCCGCTGGTCGCCAGCTGGCCCGCGGCCTGGGCCGCCTTGACGGTTGCGGCATCAAAGGGCGGCACCTCGAACACGCCCAGCGGGCCGTTCCAGATCAGGGTGCGCGACAGGGCCATGGCCTTGACCAGCTTCTCGACAGTCAGCGGCCCGGCATCGAGAATCTTCTCGTCGTCGCCGATCTCCTCGCGGGCCAGGACAGTCCGGGTCTCGGCCCCCGGCTTGACCTCGGTGGCGACCACCACGTCGATCGGCAGCAGCAGCTCGCAGCCCTTGGCGTCGGCTTCGGCCATGATCTCACGGGCGGTTTCGGCCATGTCGCGCTCGGCCAGCGAGCCGCCGATGTCGATGCCCTGCGCGAACAGGAAAGTGTTGGCCATGCCGCCGCCGATGGCCAGGCGGTCCAGCTTGCCGACCAGATTCTTCAGCAGGTCCAGCTTGGTCGAGACCTTGGCCCCGCCGACGATGCCCAGTACCGGCTTCTTCGGATTGCCGAGCGCCGCATCCAGCGCCTCCAGCTCGCGCTTCATCGCCTCGCCGGCATAGGCGGGCAGCAGGCGCGCCAGACCTTCGGTCGAGGCATGGGCCCGATGCGCGGCGGAAAAGGCGTCGTTGACGTAGAGGTCACCCAGTTCGGCCAGCTGTTTGGCGAAGGCTGCGTCGTTCTTCTCCTCGCCGGCGTGGAAGCGGACGTTTTCCAGCAGCACCACCCCGCCGGCATCCAGATCGGCAATGGCGGTCTTTGCGGCATCGCCCACGCAGTCGTCGGCGAAGCGCACGGGGGCGCCGATCAACAGCTCCAGATCATCGACCACGGGCTGCAGGCTCATCTCCGGCACCCGCTGGCCCTTCGGCCGGTCAAAATGGGCCAGCAGCGCGACCTTGGCCCCCGCATCCCGCAGACGCTGGATGGTCGGCAGGGCGGCGCGCAGCCGCGTGTCGTCGCTGACCTTGCCCCCCTCCATCGGGACATTGAAATCCACACGCACGAGGGCGGTCTTGCCGGCGAGGTCGGAAGCGTCGTCGAGGGTGCGGAAGGTCATGGTTGAAAGTCTCTCCAGACGTCGGCGCCTTCGCCGGTCACTGTGCAACGCGTTACTTCGCCGGGAGGCTGAAGCCGCTCTAATAAAATCGTAGCGCCTGCGATGGCGACGGCGACAACAACGAGACCAAGACCGGCCCTGCCCCCGAGCCTCCGCGCAATCGCGAGTACGGCTGTCAGCCACAGCAGGCAGAAGACGGCTACTCCGACGATGACGTCCCAGCCCATCACGACTGTCCGGGGTTGCAGCGCCATCCAGACCGACGTTCCAACCACGGCGAGGGCGGGCCCTGCCAGGATGCCTGCAAGGCAGACGATGGCTGCGGCGCCCCAGATCCAGACGGGGAGGCGCCGCGACGTCATCAGATCAGCTTGCTCATCACCAGCGCTGTGTCGGCCATGCGCGTGGCGAAGCCCCATTCGTTGTCGTACCAGCTGAGCACGCGGACCAGCTTGCCTTCGATGACCTGGGTCTGGGGCAGGGCGGCGGTCGAGCTGGCGGCGATGTGGTTCAGGTCCATGGACACGACCGGGTCGGTGGTAGTGGCCAGAACGCCCTTCATCGGGCCGTCGGCAGCGGCCTTCAGCGCGGCGTTGACCTCGTCAACCGAGGTGTCGCGGCCGGGGACGATCTTCAGGTCGACGACCGAGACGTTCGGGGTCGGCACGCGGATCGATGAGCCGTCCAGCTTGCCTTTCAGCTCCGGCAGGACCAGGCCGACGGCCTTGGCCGCACCGGTCGAGGTCGGGATCATGCTGAGACCTGCGGCGCGGGCGCGGTACAGGTCCTTGTGCATCGTATCCAGCGTCGGCTGGTCGCCGGTATAGGCGTGGATGGTGGTCATATAGCCGCGCTCGATGCCGACCAGGTCGTGCAGCACCTTGGCGATGGGGGCCAGGCAGTTGGTCGTGCAGCTGGCGTTCGAAACCACGACGTCATCGGCGGTCAGGGTGTCGTGATTGACGCCGTAGACGATGGTCTTGTCGGCATTGTCGGCGGGGGCCGAGACCAGCACGCGCCTGGCGCCCGCGGTCAGGTGGGCCGAGGCCTTGTCCTTGGAGGCAAAGATGCCGGTGCACTCAAAGGCGATGTCGACGCCCAGATCCTTGTGCGGCAGGTTGGCGGGGTCGCGCTCGGCGGTCACCTTGATCTTGCCGAGGCCCACGTCAATCCAGTCGTCGCCATGCTCGACCGTGCCGGGGAAGCGACCGTGCACCGAGTCATATTTCAGCAGGTGGGCATTGGTGGCCACCGGCCCCAGATCGTTGATCGCCACCACCTCGATATCGCGGCGTCCATGCTCGACGATCGAGCGCAGGACGAGACGGCCGATACGGCCGAAACCATTGATGGCGACGCGGACGGTCATGGGCGGGGCTCCTGAAGCGATGTTGTGGTTGGCGCTTCAATGGAACCGGGCGCGGTCCGGATCAACCCCCGGCACGTAACAAGGCGTGATGGATTGTATCGCTCAGGCGGTCCGCGGCAGCGACAGGACCGCGTCCAGCCCGCCTCCGGGGCGATTGGACAGGGTGACGTCGCCGCCATGGGCCCGGGCGATCTGACGCGCCACGGCAAGGCCCAGACCAACGCCGCCGGTCGCGCGATTGCGAGACCCCTCCAGCCGGACGAAGGGTTGGAAGACCTCTTCCATACGCTCCGTCGCGATGCCGGGGCCGGTGTCGCGGACGTGGATGGCGACCCGGTCAGACAGCGGCTCGACCGTGACCTCGGCCCGACCGCCATAGTGGACGGCATTGGCGATCAGATTGGTCAGGGCGCGGCGCAGGCCGGTCGGCTGGCCCATGACCCGGACGTCCGGGCCGGATGTCAGGGTCGCGGCATGTCCAGTCTCGGCAAAGCCTCGCACACAGTCGGCGACCAGCGCCGTCAGCTCGACCGGCTCGGGCGGGGTCTGACGGGTTTCTCCCCGGACATAGGCCATGGCCTGGGCGATGAGGGCATCCATTTCCTCGACATCCGCCGCCAGCCGGTCGCGCAGCGCGTCCGGAGCCTGCTCGGCCCGAAAGCGCAGACGTGTCAGCGGGGTCCGCAGATCATGGGCGATGGCCGCCACCGTCTGGGTCCGGTTGGCAATATGGGCGCGCAGCGAGGCCTGCATGTCGTTGAAGGCCCCGATGGCCCGCCGCAGTTCGCTGGGGCCGGATACGGCGAGGGGCTCGGCCTCCGGATTGGCGCCCAGTCGCTGGGCGGCATCGGCGAACAGCCGGATGGGCCGGGTCAGCCGCCGGGCCATCAGCCACACCACGGGCGCGACCAGCAGCAGACTGACCAGCAGCGCCAGCAACAGCCGGGCCTGCCAGGGCGACAGCCAGTCACGTGGCGGCTCAACCGTCGCCCAGCGCCCGTCCTCCAGCCGGAGCGAGGCGGCGAAGGGGGCGAAAGTCAGCTGGTCGGCGACGACGAACACCTGTTGGGTATCCCGGTCGACGGTGATCGTGGCCGAACCGGTCGCAGGCGACCCCGGCGTCGGAGGCGTGGCCCGCTCGATGGTGTGCTTTTCGGTCCAGGTGATGGTGGGGGCGTCTTTGCTCGCCTCAGGTCCAGCTGGCGGCCGTGTGAAGACATAGCTGGTGGGCGACCCTTCGCTCATGCGGGGGTCCGGCCGGTCGGTCGGCCGAAACACGCGGACCCGCACATCCCCGGGCTCGACCTCCAGCACGCGGGCGAGGGCGAGGGACAGGGCCAGCGCCATGGGATCGCCGGCTGTATTCTCGTCCGCGACCGGCTGGTCGGTGATGCGGCGCGTCAGGGGGCGATCATCGGCGGCGCGGGCCGGCTCTCCTTTCAGGGCGGCCGAGGCGGCGGACAGGTCAAAGCCCGAAGGCCGGGGTTCGGGCATCAGCAGGATGGCGGCGGCCGTCAGCGCCTGCGACAGGCCGATGGACAGGGCGACCAGCAGGGCGACCTGGACCAGAATGGAGGGTGAGGTCAGCCGCTTCATGCGGGCCGTTCCGTCCGCCGTTCGACCGTGGCGTCGAACATATAGCCCTCGCCGCGCAGGGTCTGGATCGGGTCACGCCCGTCGCCGTCCGCCAGCTTCTTGCGCAGGCGGCTGATCTGCACATCCATGGCGCGGTCAAACACCTCGGTGTCCGACCCGCGTGCCCGCTCCAGCAGCTGGTCGCGGCTCAGCACCCGGCGCGGGGACTCGGCAAAGGCCTTGAGCAGGGCGAACTCTCCGGTCGACAGCACGGTGACGGTACCATCCGGACGCGTCAACTCGCGCCGCAACAGGTTGAGCGTTCGTCCGTCAAAGACCAGCACGGGCTCGGACTGGGGCGCGCTGCCACCGCCCGGCCCCGCCCGCCGGCGCAGCACCGCCCGGATGCGGGCCAGCAGTTCGCGCGGATTGCACGGTTTGGGCAGATAGTCGTCGGCCCCCAGCTCCAGACCGACAATCCGGTCGGTCTCCTCGCCCATGGCGCTCAGCATGACCACGGGTGGTCCGCCTCGGGCGATCAGGCGACGGCAGGCCGACAGCCCGTCCTCGCCCGGCATCATCAGGTCCAGCACCACCAGATCGGGCGGCCGGTGCTCCAGCTGTCGGTCCATCTCGCCCGCCGAGGCCGCGCCCTCCGCCTCGAATCCGTGCTGCCCCAGATAGTCGACCAGCACCTCACGCAGGCCCGGGTCATCGTCGACGACAAGGATGCGGGGGGAGGGATTGGGCGGAGCCATCATCGTTGCATTGTGACGCGGGGCGGTGCCGCAGTCATTTCACCGGTGAAACAATTCTGCCCCCGCCTGAAATACGGGCGAAAAGCGCGTGTGGTCCAAGAGGGCATCATTCACCTGAGGAATATCCCATGCTGGCTTCCCTGTCGCTCGCGCTCGCCATGTCCACCAACCCCGGCTTGCAAGATCCGGCGCGTCCGCCCGCTTCGCCCCCCATCCGCACGGAAAGCCGCGTGGTGTTTGTGGCCGCCGACCCGGACGGCGAGAATGGACTGGACCGGGACGGGGACGGCTTTGTCTCACGCGCCGAGTTCGCCCGCCCGATGGACGAGGCCTTTGCCGGGATGGACGCGAACGGTGACGGACGCCTCTCGAGCGAGGAACTACAGCATCGCAGTGGGGCACCGGGCATGGACCATGATGTCCGCGTGATCACCATGGGAGGGCCGGAGATGAGCTGGACCTCGGCCCCTGAAGGGGCGGGCCCGCACCGCATTGAGCTGCGTCGTGCCGAGGGTGAGGATGTCGAGGTCGAGTCCCACAGCTTCGTATTCGTCGGCCAGGACGGTGAAGTGACCACCGAGGGGGAAGGCCCGGTGCGGATTTTGGTGCGGCGCACCGATGGTCTGCCCATCACAGGCGAGCACCGCGTCGAATGGATCAGCGAAGGCGGGGGCGCCGACATGGACGCCAACGGCGACGGGCGCGTCACCGAGGCTGAATTTCTGGCCCCCATGCGCGAAATGTTTGGCCAGCTGGACGCCGACGGCTCGGGCGTTCTGGAAGAGGGCGAGCGCGGGGGGAATGGCGCTCGCATCGTCACCCGCACGGTCGAGGTTCGCGAGGAAGACTAGCGCCTCTGCGGGTCAGGCCTGAACGGGTCTGACCCGACTTGCGGCCTCGCGGGCGCGGTCTCGGGCCTGATCGGTGTCGACGCCGCGCGCGGTAGCGACGCCCATGCGACGGCGTTCGAAGGCCTCGGGCTTGCCGAACAGGCGCAGGTCGGCGGTCGGCACCGACAGGGCCTCGGCCACCCCTTCGAAGGCAATGCCCTCTGCGTCCATGCCGCCATAGATGACGGCGCTGGCGGCCGGTTCCCGCTGGGTGACATCGACCGGCAGGCCCAGGATGGCGCGGGCGTGCAGGGCGAACTCGCTCATTACCTGACTGGCGAGCGTCACCAGACCGGTGTCGTGCGGGCGGGGCGAGACCTCCGAGAACCAGACCTGATCGCCCTTCACGAACAGTTCGACCCCGAACACGCCGAGGCCGCCCAACGCTGCGGTCACCTTGCCCGCAATATCCTGTGCCGAGGCCAGGGCGGCCGCGCTCATGGCCTGGGGCTGCCAGCTCTCGACATAGTCGCCCTTGACCTGACGATGCCCGATCGGCGCGCAGAAATCGGTGACGACCGACCCGTCCTTCATAGACCGGACGGTCAGCAGGGTGATCTCATAGTCAAAGTCGATCCGCCCCTCGACGATCACCCGTGCCGTATCGACCCGTCCGCCGGACTGGGCATAGGCCCAGGCATTGGCGGCATCCTCAATGGCCTCGATCATCGACTGACCCTTGCCCGAGGACGACATGACCGGCTTGATGAATACCGGCAGGCCGATGGTGTGCGCGGCCTCCGCCAGCTCGGCGGCTGAACCGGCAAAGGCATAGGGGCTGGTCGGCAGGCCCAGCTCTTCGGCCGCCAGCCGGCGGATGCCCTCGCGATTCATGGTCAGCTGCGTTGCGCGGGCTGTCGGGATGACGGTCGCCAGCCCTGCGGCCTCGATGTCGGCCAGCACCTCGGTGGCGATGGCCTCGATCTCCGGCACGATGATGTGCGGCGCCTCGGCCAGGATGACGCCGTTCAGCACCTGCGCATCGGTCATCGGAATGACATGGCTGCGATGCGCGACCTGCATGGCCGGGGCGTTCGGATAGCGATCGACCGCGATCACCTCGACGCCGAGACGCTGCAGCTCGATGGCCACTTCCTTGCCCAGCTCGCCGGCGCCCAGCAGCATGACCCGGACAGCGGAGTCAGAAAGGGGAGTGCCGAGGCGCACCGTCACAGCCGCGCCTTCACCTCGGCGACCACGGCTTCAGCGGTGATGCCGAACTTGTCGTAGAGCACTTCGGCCGGGGCGCTGGCGCCGAAGCTCGACATGCCGACGAAGCCGCCGTCCTCGCCGATGAAGCGGTCCCAGCCCTGACGGATGCCGGCCTCGATGGCGACGCGAGCGGTGCCCTTGCCGATCACCTTGGTCTGATAGGCCTTGGTCTGCTGGTTGAAGAGCTCAAAGGACGGCACCGAGACCACCCGGGTCGGGATGCCGTCGGCCTCGAGCTGTTCTGCGGCCTTGAGTGCCAGGGCGACCTCGGTGCCGGTGGCGAACAGGGTGGCCCTGGCTTTGGCCGAGGCGGCGCGCAGCTCGTAAGCCCCCTTGGCCGACAGGTTCTCTGACGCGGCCTCGGTCCGCACGGCCGGCGTTTTCTGGCGCGACAGGGCGAGCGCCGAAGGGCCGTCGGCCTTCTCCAGCGCCAGACGCCAGCACTCCATGGCCTCGACCGTATCGGCGGGGCGGAAGACCTGCAGGTTCGGTATGGCGCGAAGCGCGGCCAGGTGCTCGACCGGCTGGTGGGTCGGGCCGTCCTCTCCCAGACCGATCGAGTCGTGGGTCAGGACGTGGATCACCCGGATGCCCATCAGGGCGGCCAGCCGAATCGACGGACGGCTGTAGTCCGAGAACACCATGAAGGTGCCGCCATAGGGGATGATGCCGCCGTGCAGCGCCATGCCGTTCATGGCCGCAGCCATGCCGTGCTCGCGGATGCCCCAGTTGATGTAGCGACCGGCATAGTCAGGGGCATCAAACGTCTCGGTTCCCGCGACCAGGGTGTTGTTCGAGCCGGTCAGGTCGGCCGAACCGCCGATCAGTTCGGGAACGGGCTCGAACAGGGCGGCGAGCGCCGCGCCCGACGACTGGCGCGTGGCCTGGGCCGGTTTGGACTCGATGGTCTTGGCAATGGCGGCGTCCAGGTCGTCGAAAGCATCGTCGGGCAGGCCACCGGCCATGGCGCGGACGAAGTCGTCATGGAACTCCGACTCTTCCAGCCGCGCTTCCCAGTCCTGGCGGGCCTTGGCGCCCCGACGGCCGACCTTGCGCCAGGCCTTTTCGATGTGTTCCGGGATATCGAACGGGGCGTGATCCCAGGCCAGACCCAGCCGGGTCGCCGCGATTTCCGCCTCGCCCAGCGCCGCGCCGTGGGTCTTGTGGCTGCCTTCCATGGTGGCGGCGCCGCGCCCGATCTTGGTCTTGCAGGCGATCAGGGTCGGTTTGCTCTGACGTTCGGCCCATTTCAGCGCGGACTTGATGGCGGCCGTGTCGTGGCCGTCGATAGCCTTCACAGCCCAGCCGGCGGCCTTGAAGCGGGCCTTCTGGTCGGTGGCATCCGACAGGCTGACGGCGCCATCGATGGTGATGGAATTGTCGTCCCACAGCACGGTCAGCTTGTTCAGGCGATAACGGCCGGCCAACGCGATGGCCTCCTGCGAGATGCCTTCCATCAGACAGCCATCGCCCGCGATCACCCAAGTACGGTGGTCGACCAGATCCTCGCCGAAGTGGGCGGCCAGATGGCGCTCGGCCATGGCAAAGCCGACGGCATTGGCCAGGCCCTGACCCAGCGGGCCGGTCGTGGTTTCCACACCCGGCATATGGCCGTATTCAGGGTGGCCGGCGGTCTTCGATCCCCACTGGCGGAAGTTCGACAGCTCCTCGCGGGTCGCCGCCTCATAGCCGGTCAGGTGCAGCAGGGCGTAGATCAGCATCGAGCCGTGCCCGGCCGACAGGATGAACCGGTCGCGGTCGGCCCAGTCGGGGCGGCTGGCGTCAAACTTCAGATGCTTCGAAAACAGTACAGTGGCGACGTCGGCCATACCCATCGGCATGCCGGGATGGCCGCTGTTGGCCTTTTGCACGGCGTCCATGCTCAGCACCCGGATGGCATCGGCCATTTGGTTGGGGGTAGCCTTCGGCGGGGTGGAATCGGCTTTGGCCACGGGCAACCTCTCGGGACGCGGGGGAGAAAAAGGGGGGCGGGGCCGCTTTACCCCGACGCGCGGACGGGTTCTATAGGGATTCCGGAGGAAGTGACACCGATGGCTGACGCCACCACAGCTGCGAAAGCCCGTATCGACAAGGCGCTCGCCCTGCTGGAACGCCGCATGAAGGATCTGAAGGCCCGCCCCGCCTCGGCACCCCCGATCGGTGACGACGACCTGTTTGCGCCGCGCGCCGACGCCGGGCGTCTGGCCGAGCTGGAAGATGCCGGCCGCGAGGCCCGCGCAGCGCTTGCCGCCTCGGCCGAGGCCATCCGCGCGATCCTCGCGGACGACAGGGAAGGCGAGGGGGGCGCCTGATGGCCACCGTCACCGTCGAGATCAATGGCCGCCCCTATGCCGTCGGATGCGCCGACGGACAGGAAGAGCGCGTCAAGCAATTGGCGGCCCAGTTCGCCAGCCATGTCAGCAATGTCGCTGCGGAGGTCGGCCACGTCGGCGAACTTCGCTTGTTCCTGATGGCCGGGCTGATCCTTGCCGACGAACTGCAGGAAGCCCGCTCAGGCGAGGCTCCGGCTCGTCCCATAGAGGCGCCCACGTCCGACGCCGGAGTGGCCGAGGCCCTGAATGCGGTGGCCGCCCGCATCGAGAAGATCGCCCAGACCATCACCTGACCGATTTCGCGCGTGTGCCGCCCGGTGGCCATTGTCCGGCCACACCCGCACGCCTATCTTCGACCCTGGCGGGTCTTGCTGCGGCTCACGTCGAGGGCGACTAATCCTTGCGACCTTAATTCTCTCATAGGGAGCTGTCCCTGTTCGGGCTCGAGGGCCTGGGCACACGGCGCCCACCTGGTAAGCCAGGTCGAGAGGATTGAAAGCTCCTCACGGTTCTTGCGGCGCCGCCAACCTTGTTCTCCGCCCAATCGCACGCCGCGGAGCGGCTCACTGCTTGAGGGCGACGCCGATCTCCGTCATCCTCGGACTTGATCCGAGGATCGGGTTGACAGTTCGCATCCCGGCAATCCATGACTGACAAACAGGGCCTGCGATACGAAATGCGAGCGCGGCGAAAGGCCCTGGCCCTCGCGGCGCCGGATGCGGCCGACCGGCTGGCCGGGTTTGCCGATGACCTGCCGGGCGCGGTGGTGCACGCGCTCTACATCCCTGTCGGGGCCGAGATGGACCCGCGCCCGCTGGCGGCGCGTCTGGCGTATGAAGGCTATGACCTCTGCCTGCCCGTGGTCAGCGCCCCCAACGCGCCCCTGATCTTCCGCTGGTGGCGCCCCGGAGATGACCTTGCGCCCGACGCTGCCGGCATACCGGCCCCCTTGCCGTCGGCGCGGGAGATCCAGCCCGAGCTGATCCTCACGCCGCTTCTGGCCTTTGACGCATCCGGAGGGCGGCTGGGGCAGGGCGGTGGCTATTATGACCGGACGTTCGCGGCCCGGCCCGAGGCCCTGCGGGTGGGCGTGGCCTACGCCGGGCAGCGGGTCAAGCGCCTCACCTTGCTGGATCACGACATTCCGTTGCATGGCGTTCTGACCGAGACGGGCTATACCGCCTTCCCATGACGCGCACCTGTTCCTCCTGGCCGGCCGCATGAGGCTGGCATTCTTCGGCGATGTGGTCGGAAAGTCCGGCCGCGACGGCCTGTCCGACCACCTGCCCGGCCTCAGGCGTGACCTGAAGCTCGACTTCGTGGTCATCAATGCCGAGAACGCGGCGGGCGGCTTCGGCATCACCGAGAACACCGCGCGCGACCTGTTCGACGCCGGGGCCGATGTGCTGACGCTCGGCAACCACAGCTGGGACCAGCGCGAGGCCCTGACCTATATCGTGCGCGAGCCGCGCCTGATCCGGCCGGTCAACTATCCCCGGCTGATGGATGCTCCGGGCCGTGGCGCCGATGTGTTCACCACATCGGATGGCCGCCGCGTGCTGGTGATCAATGTGCTGGGCCGGGTGCACATGGACCCGATGGACGACCCGTTCAGCGCGGTCGAGCGTGAGCTGGAGGCCGCGCCTCTCGGCGTGGTCGCGGACGCTGCCATCGTCGACATTCACTGCGAGGCCACATCCGAGAAGATGGCCATGGGCCACTTCTGCGACGGGCGCGCCAGTCTGGTCGTCGGCACCCACACCCATGTGCCGACCGCCGACTGCCAGATCCTGCCGGGCGGCACGGCCTATCAGACCGATGCCGGCGGCTGCTGCAACTATGATTCGGTGATCGGCAACGACAAGGAAGAGCCCCTGCGCCGTTTCACCACCCGTATCAGCGGAGGGCGCTACCAGCCGGCGTCCGGCCCCGCGACCGTCTGTGGCGTCTTTGTCGAGACGGATGATCGCACGGGTCTGGCCACGCGTATCGAGCCGATCCGCATCGGCGGCCGCCTCAGTCGGGCCGTGCCCGCCGTCTAGCCCCGAGCCACAAAACCGTAGCGTCGGTTTGACGGCTGCGGGCCCGCAGCAAGATAGTCTGACTTGATCAAGGCGAACCGGTCGTCGGCGACAGACCTTTGTGCGCTCGACACATCGACACCGTAAAGTCGGGCATTGGTGCCGCCGAAGATTGCTGTCTTCACAGCACCGTCGGCAGGTCCGAGTTCTGCAAAGCCGTGCGCCAGTCTCATGTCCTCAGGAATTTCCAGGCGACGCAGGCCTTCGATCTGCCACTGGGGCGATCCGGTCCACACCGCATCGGTACCCCAGCAGACCCTATCGACCCCCAGCCCACGGATCAGCGTGCCCATGATTGCCGCGCACATACGGGGTTCGGCGATCAAGGTCTGGGCAAAGATCTGGCCGAGGTCGCCGTAGACGTTCGTCACCCCGTGCTTTTCCGGAATCTCGGCGAGATCGGTCACCCAGTCGATGCGTCCCGTCCGTTCGAATTCGGCCAGCGCCCATTCGGGATCGTCCAGACGATAGGCCGAGTGATAGATGACGAAGTTCAGCTGTGGCCAGTCCCTGGCCGCCTGGGCGACATCACGCACATCGGCATAGGGAGCCAGTTCGGGAAAGCGCCGGTCAGCGGCCCGGCCCCAAAGCCCCTTGTGTACACAGACGGTCGTAACCCCGGCCGCCAGCATCCGCTCATAGCCCCGGTAGGTGTCGTCCGAGTCCATCCTCCATGGATGCTGGGCGGTCTCCTTGTGCGTGTTGTCCCCCACGGTATAGCCCTTGACCGAGTCCGGCCTCAGGTCCAACGCCGCAGACAAGTCTTCCAGCCAGCCCGGAGCACCGGGAGTCATGATGGCGTGGCTCATCATTCGCAAGGATCCGGCCTCGCTGTTCACCTTGGCCTTTGCCTCGGCCATCTGGCGATTGGTCAGGAACCAGTCCTCCGGGATATCGGAGGGTGCCGAGGAAATCAGGGCGATCTTGGTGTCGCTATCGAGGTAGATTTCCTTGAAATAGTTGTCGAACTTCAGATCCTGGATTGTCTGGGCACCCGCCGAGGACAGTTGCGGGTTCCACCCTTCAGCCCGTACGGATTCCCGCAGGCGGACAAATCCGTTCAGCCGCGTATCGTCGCGCAGGAAGTGGGTGTGCATGTCCATAATGAACTGGCCGGACAGGGCGTCGGCCCGTTCCTGTGCCAGTTCGGGGGTGGAGGCCTCGGCTGTTCCCACATCGAACACAGGACCGAAGGCGCCGTTCAGCGCCGCAAACCCGGCCGCCATGCCCGAGGCCGTCTGAAAGAACTGTCGTCGGCTGAGGCCCAGTCGCGGCGCCACTGCGTCTGCAAGGGCGTAGAGACGAATTTCGGCCTCGCGCTGTCTGGAGGATTGGCGAACCGGTCGGTATTCCTCGGACGACACCATCCTGACCGGCAACGGCGTGCGCGGCTCGCTGCGCTCGGCAGGTGTCAGCGCCGCCATATCCTGATCAGACAGTCCTCGCATCCCGGGCCTCCTCTCCCTGGGGGAAGGCTACCACTTCAGACCCATGACGGCTGCTTACGTTTCCGTCAGGTCAAAAACTTGCGCCTCAGGGTCTGCGACGACAGGTCTGGCGTACGCGGATGGCCATGGCGCGTTCGCCGGCCTCGGACGCGACACGACGGGCTTCGGCGCACTTACCGGCATCCATCAGCGCCTGATCGGTGATGACAGGCGCACGGGTCTCGTCCTCCCGAAGTTGCAGGCCCACTCTGACCCCCGGGCACGTCTGTGGCAATCCGCCTCAGAACCCCTGCCGGAAGAAGTAGGTGGTGCGTTCGCGGATCAGTCCGTCCTCAATGCGGTAGGCATCTGCGAACCGTTCGTGGATCGGGGCGCCGTCATGACCCCGCCCCTCGACCAGCCCCATAGCGACAGCTTGGTCACCTTCGCACACCAACTCGTCCAGCAAGATTTGCGAGGTCTTGGCGCTGCGATGACGCCGGTAATAGTCGATCACGGCCTCGCGGCCGGACAGGATCGGCTGTCCAGGGCGACGATATATCACGTCAGGGTGCAGGCAGGATTCAAGCACATCGTGATCACCCATCTCGATGGCGGCCAACGACTGCTCAATGAGGGCGCGGGCGTCGATCAGCGCGGGGGCGCTCACGCGGCATCCTCGACGGCCAGCATGGCGCCGATGGCCCGGTCGAAATGCTCGTCCATCGCACGTCGGGCCGCCTCCGCATCGCGCCGCAGCACCGTGTCCGCCATTTCCAGATGCTTGGCGATGATGGCGGCATGCTGGTCCTCGGTGCGGCGAGTCCGCCAGGCGGCGGGCACGGCGGCCTCCAGAAGTGGCTCGAATGCGCCGATGATCTTGGCCATCAGGGCGTTGCGACTGGCATCCGCAATCGCCTTGTGCATGGCGATGTCGGCCTCGATCAGGGCGGGTGAGCCGCGCTCGGCGTCGGCCATGGCGCGGGCCAGATCCCGGATGCGTATAGCCTCGTCGTCCGAACGACGCATGGCGGCCAGCGCGATTGTCTCGGTCTCGAGGCAGCGGCGGGTCTCCCAGACCTGCTGGACGGAGATCTGTTCGGTGCGGACCGCATGATCCAGAGAGATTGACAGGGTCTGGCTGGACAGGGCGCTGACCCTGGGGCGGCGGCCGTTGGCGGTATCGATGATGTTGAGCGCGGCCCGCGCCCCAAAGGCTTCGCGCACCACCGGGCGGCTGACGCCCAGACGCTCGCCGAAGGCCGCCTCGCTCGGCAACTGGTCTCCGACCTTCAGGTGCCCCTTGCCGATGTAGTCGGCGACCTGACGCATCACATACTGGACGCGCGTTTCGTCGGGACGGCTGTCAGCGAGCATGGTCGGGGTACCCGGAACAAATGGGAAGGTCAGGCTATCACAGTCGCGAAAGTTGCCGCTAGGCAGCATTGAGGGTCACCTGACCCCCCGCACGTCGGCAGTCGCTGGGGCACAGGCCACAGCGACGCGTGAACGCCCGGGCGAAACTGGCATTGTTCAGATAGCCCGCATCATAGCCGACCACCGACACCGGCCGGTCGCTGGACGTCAGGTCGCGGGCCGCGCGCGACAGGCGCTGTTCGGCCAGACAGTCAGCCACGCTCTGGCCGAATGCTTCACGAAACCCCTGCGTTAGCTTGGTGCGGTTCAGGCCGGCTGTGCGCGCGATCTGGTCGAGCGTCAGCTTCTCGTCGAACCGGTCGGCGATCAGGCGACGGGCCGTCATCAGCCGCTCCATCTCAGCCCGGCTGAGACCAGCCGAGGGGGTATAAGGCACCAGCTCTCCGCGTTCGGCAGCTTCGAGGATTTCGCAGAGAAGTTCCTGACATTTGGCCCGCAGATACATGTCGCGCGCCGCGCCCTGAATGGCGGGGGCTGCAGCTGCTGTCGCCAGCGCCGCCAGGGCATCCCCCATGTAGAAGTCGCCGTCGCCGGCATCCTCAAGAATGCCCCGGAATGGCCCCTCGCCAATGAAGGTCAGGGCTGGTGACGTGGCGCTGCGGTCTGGCGTCCCGATCATCCTGATGATTGCCGGAACGGTTTGTGGTCTGTCACTGCCACCGCCACTGCCGTGCTGGTCCCGAACGAGGAGCGCGGAACCTTTCTGGGGGCCTTCATGATCCTTGGCACACTGATCGGAATGGGGGTGTCGCCGATCCTCGTCAGTCTGGGCAGCCAGGTGCTGGGCGGCGAGGCGTAACTGGCTCTCTCGCTGGCCATTGTGGGGGTCGGCGTGGGTATCATTTCGCTGGCGGGCCTTGTGATCGCGATGCTGAACGCGCCAAAGCCTGTGCCTTCGGCGGGCTGATCGACAGCATCGTCCGACGGCGCTAGCGTCGCCCCATGTCCAGCCTGCCCGAATACCGTCTTTCCGATCTTCTGGCGCCTGTCCCCCCTGAGCGCTTTCTTGCCGAGTATGAAGGCCGTGCACCGCTGCACATTCCGGCAGAGGGCGTGTCGGGAGACGCCCGTCGCGCCCTGCTGGATTGGGACACTTTCAACGGCCTGCTGGCCCAAAGCTCGATCTGGACGCACTCGACCCTGCAACTGGTTCATAGCGGCAACCAGCTGCCAGCCGAGAACTATTGCGCCGAGGTCCAGACCATGTCCGGGCCTGTCGTGCGACCATCTCCGGCCAAGGTGCAGGTGATGATGGCCATGGGCGCGACGGTCATTGCCAACGACGTCGGGGCCCTCACGCCGGCCCTGCGGGCAGTCTGCGACATCCTGCGGACCACCTATGCCGCCTCTGTCGCGGCCAATGTCTATTGTTCGTTCATGGGGGTGCAGGGGTTCGGTCCCCATTATGACACCCACGATGTTTTCGCCGTGCAGACCGAGGGTGAAAAGATCTGGCGCCTGTACCGCAATCGCGAAACCGATCCCGTCGATTATCCGGGCGAGGGCGAGGAGGTTCGTCGCTACCTGGCCTCGGCGTGTGGCCCGGTCATGCAGGAAGTACGGATGCGGCCCGGGGATGTCCTCTATATCCCGCGCGGCTGGTATCACGATGCCCTCGCGGTGGACGGGCCCTCGCTGCACGTGACGCTGTCCGTGACGCCGCTGTACGGTCGGATACTGTTCCGCCTGCTGGAGTCGGCGGCCATGCAGGATCCGGCGTTCCGGGCCTGGCTGCCCCCGGCGACACAGGACGACGGCAAGCCGCTGACCGCGCAACTGGCAGACCTGGGCAATCGACTGGCGACGCTTGCAGCCAGTCCGGCCTTTGCCCGGGAAGTCGCCATGACGCAGCAGCGGCTGATGGGGCGGTCATCGGACTACGTTCTGCCTGACCGCATTCCGCTGACGCGCTACAGCCCGACTGGATTGATGCCGCCTGCGGTTCATGGCCCGGCATCCGTCGCGATAGAGTGGGCGATGGCCCAGCCACGCTTTGTTCTGGAAGACATGATTGCCCAGTTCGATTTCGTACCCGAGGCGGACCTGCGCGCCGCGGTCGATGCCGCCGTCAAGGCGGGCGCACTCAAGCCGGTCGCCGGGACGTAAAGAAGCACCCGGACGCAGGGGCCTGCATCCGGGTGCTTTTCAGTCGGCTCGATCCGCCGGGTCAGTGCAGATCAAAACGGTCCGCATTCATCACCTGGACCCAGGCCGCCACGAAGTCCCGCACGAACTTCTGACCGGCGTCGGCGGAGGCATAGACCTCGGCCAGGGCGCGCAGCTGCGAGTTTGAGCCGAACACCAGATCTGTCCGGGTGGCGGTCCACTTCTGCTCGTGGGTCTTGCGGCAGGTGCCGACAAAGGTCTCGTCAGAGCTCTCGTCCACCTGTTTCCAGGCCGTGCCCATGTCGAGCAGATTGACGAAGAAGTCGTTCGTCAGCTGGCCGGGACGATCGGTGAAGACCCCGTCCTTCGAGTCCTTGTGGTTGATGCCCAGCACCCGCAGGCCGCCCACCAGCACCGTCATCTGCGGGGCGGTAAGGCCCAGCAGCTGTGAGCGGTCGATCAGCAGTTCCTCGGTCGGCACATTGAACCGGACCTGCAGATAGTTGCGGAAGCCGTCGGCGCGCGGCTCCAGCCAGTGGAAGCCCTCGACCTCGGTCTGCTCCTGCGAGGCATCGGTGCGGCCCGGGGTGAAGGGCACCTCGATGGTATGGCCGGCGCCCTTCGCGGCCTTCTCGATACCCACCGAGCCGCCCAGAACGATCAGGTCGGCAATCGAGACATTCTTGCCCGAGCTCGACTTGATATCCTCATAGACCTTGAGCACACGCGCCAGCTTTTCAGGCTCGTTGACGTCCCAGTCCTTCTGCGGTGTCAGACGGATGCGAGCACCATTCGCCCCGCCCCGGTGATCCGACCCGCGATAGGTCGAGGCCGAGGCCCATGCGGTTCGGATCATGTCCGCGATCGACAGGTCCGACGACGCGATGGCGTCCTTCAGGTCCCGGATGTCCGCCTCGCTCAGCGTCGGGCCCTCGTGAGCCGGGATCGGATCCTGCCAGATCAGGTCCTCGGCCGGAACCTCGGGGCCCAGATACCGGGCCTTGGGGCCCATGTCGCGGTGGCACAGCTTGAACCAGGCGCGCGCGAACTGGTCGGCGAAATAGGCCGGGTCGGCCCGGAATTTCTCCATGACCTTGCGGTATTCCGGGTCGAATTTGAATGCCATGTCGGCGGTCGTCATCATGGTCGGCACCCGCTTGCCCGGCGTGTGCGCGGCCGGAGCCAGGGTGTCATCCGGATTGCCGACCGGCTGCCACTGCTTGGCTCCGGCGGGACTGCGCACCAGCTCGTAGTCGTGGTCCAGCAGCATGTCGAAATAGGACATGTCCCAGGTGACCGGCGTCGGCGTCCAGGCGCCTTCGATGCCCGAGGTGATGGTGTGGTCGCCCATGCCGCTCTCGTGGCCCGAGACCCAGCCCATGCCCTGCTGGGCGATGTCGGCACCCTCGGGGCTGGTCCCGACCAACTTGGCATCGCCCGCGCCGTGGGCCTTGCCGAAGGTGTGGCCACCGGCCGTCAGGGCCGCGGTTTCTTCGTCATTCATGCCCATCCGACGGAAGGTCTCGCGGATGTCACGGGCTGATTGCAGGGCGTCCGGCACGCCGCCGGGACCTTCGGGGTTCACATAGATCAGGCCCATCTGGATGGCCGCCAGCGGCTCTTCCAGCGCCATATCCTTGTCGGGCTGGATGCGGGTCTCATTGCCCTCCTCGCCGACCCACTGCTCCTCTGTGCCCCAATAAACGTCTTTCTCGGGCTCCCACACATCGGCGCGCCCGCCACCGAAGCCGAACACCGGTCCGCCCATCGACTCGATGGCGACATTGCCGGCCAGGATCATCAGGTCCGCCCAGCTCAGGTTGGCGCCATACTTCTGCTTGATCGGCCACAGCAGGCGCCGGGCCTTGTCGAGGTTGCCGTTGTCCGGCCAGCTGTTCAGCGGGGCAAAGCGCTGCTGACCGGCTCCGGCCCCGCCGCGGCCGTCCGCCGTGCGATAGGTGCCGGCCGAGTGCCAGGCCATGCGAATGAAGAAGGGGCCATAGTGGCCATAGTCCGCCGGCCACCAGGGCTGGCTGTCGGTCATCAGCGCATGCAGGTCGCGTTTGACCGCCGCATAGTCCAGCTTCTTGAACGCCTCGGCATAGTCGAAGTCGTCGCCCATCGGATCGCCGGTCCGGCCCTGCTGGTGCAGGATGTCGATCGCCAGATGGTTGGGCCACCAGTCACGATTGGTGCGGCCCAGAAGCGAACGCAGCGCGGCGCGTTCCTTCTTGGGGTCGCTGAGGGGGTCGCCTGCGTTTCCGTCCATGCCTTGATCTCCCGGCCTTCAATGGGCCCCGGTGCGAGTCCGGGGACGTGATCCAGCCAAGGTATCAAACGCTACGGAATAAGCTAAGACTATTTTCTGATGCTGAAGATAGGTTGATTTTATACTGAACGCTGAACACCGCGCCGCCCCGAACCTGTCCGGGATTTAACTTGTCGGGGCCCGGCGACGTGATACCGCGCAGGCAAGCACATATCTGTTGCCAAAGACGAATTCGCTTCGTCCTGGGCGGCGACCTTCTCTTGATCGGGCTGAACATGTCGAACCGCACGCTGCTTCTGACGACGGTGCTACTCTTCGGGTGCGCGCTGTCCGCCGCCCCCGCACTCGCGCAGGACGCCGATCAGGATCCGCCCGCTGCGGCCCAGGATGAAGACGCCGAGGAAGAGGCGACCGAGGTCGACGAGATTATCGTCCAGGGCACCCGCTCCGACATCATCACGGCGGCCGACCGGATGATCTACAACGTCTCGAATGATGTGCAGGCCCAGACCGGCTCGGTCGCGGATGTGCTGCGCAACGTCCCGGGTGTCGAGGTCGACCTCCAGGGGAATGTCAGCCTGCGTGGCGACGGTAATGTCACCATCCTTGTAGACGGACGCCCGTCCGCCATGCTGCGCGGCGCCTCGCGTGCCGATGTGCTGCAGGCCATGTCCGGCAGCCAGATCGAGCGGGTGGAAGTGATCACCAACCCCTCCGCGGCCTTCAGCCCGGAAGGCAGCGGCGGCGTCATTAATCTGGTCACGCGGACGGCGCAGCCGTCGGTTACCTCTGTCGGCGTACGCGCATCGTGGGACGGCGGCGAGCGCGGCAACCTGTCCCTGAGCGGCAGCCGGACCAACAATGGTCTGACGCTCTCGGGCGACATCGGTCTGCGCCACAATATCAGCGAGTTCGAGAGCGAGTCCGTGCGCCTGCGTCCCGGCGCGACACCCGCGGCGACTATCACCGAGGAAAGCATTTCCACGGGCGAGAACACCAATACCTTCGGCAATGCGCGGGTTGGCGCGGACTACGATCTGAATGCCCGCGACCGGATCAGCGGGGAACTGAGCTATCGCGCGTTCGACGCCGAGAATGCCAATACCCAGACCTTCGAACGCGCCGATGGCAATGGCACGGTCAGCGACCGATACATCCGTGACCAGACCGGCGGCTTCTCCAACAGCAACGTGGGCGGCCGTCTGTCGTGGCGGCGCAAGCTTGAGGGTGACCAGCACGAACTGGCCGCCGATTTCGAAGTGGACTCCAGCTCGTCCGAGCGTGACCTTGACCTCGTGTCCACCACCCAGGTCGGCGGTGAGCCTGACTTCCTGCAGCGCACCGGAAGCGACAACGAAAGCGATTCCTATGGCTTCAAGCTGGACTACACCCGTCCGATGGGTGAGCGCCGTCTATTGAAGATCGGCTACGAGGGCGATCTTGATATCGACGCCTTTGACTCGTTCGGCTCGCGCGGTCCCGATGAGGCCGGTCTGGTGCCGATCGCGTCCCTGACCAACCGCTTCGATTATGAGGAATGGGTCCACGCTGCCTATGTCACCTATGAACGGCCGTTCGGCGATCTGGATGTCCAGGCGGGCCTGCGGGTCGAGCAGGTCGATTTCCAGCTGGACCAGATCACGGACTCCATCTCGGTCCAGCGTGACTATCTGAAGGCCTATCCGACGCTGAACTTCGGCTATCAACTGACCGACAGCCAGCGTCTGCGCGGGGGCTACAGCCGTCGGATCAGCCGTCCGTCACCCCAGGACCTGAACCCCTACACCATCTACATCGACCCGCAGAACCTGCGGCGCGGGAATCCGGATCTCGAGCCGGAGATCACCGACTCGTTCGAGCTGACCTGGCAGTTGCGCAGGGGCCCGACCTTCTATGCGGTGACGGCCTTCTATCGCGACAGCAGCGGCGGCGTCACGGATGTCTCGCAGGACATCGGCGGCGGCGTGGTGCTGACCACCCGCGAGAACCTGGGGGAAAGCCAGCGCACCGGTGTCGAGTTCATCGTCAACGGCCGTTTCGGCCCCAAGGTCACCTACAACGCCTCGGGCACCGTCTTCCAGAACGACATCAGCATCCCGGGCATCGCGGGTGGCATCGAGCGCAGCGGCACCAGCGGCACCGCCCGCGCCTCGATAAACTGGTCCCCGACGGACACCGACTTCTTCCAGCTGAACGGCTTCTACGTCGGTGAACAGATCCAGGCCCAGAGCGAGCGCAGTTCGTTCGGCATGCTGAACATCGGCTATCGGCGCAAATTCACCGACAGCTTCAGCATGGTGCTGACGGGGACCAACATCTTGGACACGGCCGAGATCACCGCGATCACGGACACGCCTGATTTCCAGGATCGCAGCCGCGTCCGCTTCAGCGAGCCGACGTACTATATCGGCCTGACCTACACCTTCGGCAGCAGCCCTCGACGTCAGGAGCCGGCCTTCGATTACGGTGCGCCGGGCGTCCCGCAGTAGAGCAGGGGTCGTTCAGTCCCGGTCCCGGTGGTCGGCCGGCTGGATGCCGTGCCGGGCCATCTTGTCGTAGAGCGTCTTGCGCGGCAGGCCGAGTGCTGCCGTGACCTTGCGTATATCGCCGCGATGGTGGCTCAGGGCCTCCCGGATCAGTTCGGCTTCATAGCGGGCCACTCTTTGGGCCAGTCCGTCGTTCGGCGCGCTGACGGGCGCGCTGTCCGTCAGGCCGACCGCCACCTGATTGGCGAAGTTGGACAGCTCGCGCAGATTTCCCGGCCAGTCGTGCTCGATCAGGCGGCGGCGCACAGCGTGATCAATCGGCGGCAGGGGCCGACCCATCCGGGCCGAGGCACGGACAAGGAAGCGGGCGAACAGCATCTGCACATCATCCGTCCGTTCCCGCAGCGGCGGCACACGTAGCCGGACGACGTTGAGTCGATAATACAGATCCTCTCGGAGGTCGCCGCGCGCGACGGCCTCGGCCGGGTCGTTCTGGGTTGCGGCCAGGACCCTCAGGTCCAGTGCCCGGGGCTCGGTGGCGCCCAGCGGCAGTACCTCGCGCTCTTCCAGTATACGGAGCAGAGTCAGTTGCGCCTGCCGGGGGGCCAGATCCACCTCATCCAGAAACAGGCTGCCCTGATGGGATTGTTCCACCTGGCCCTCGCGCCGTCGGGTGATGCCGGACACATAGCCGACGTCCTGGCCCATCAACTGGGCCTCGACCCCTGCCTCGGTCAGTGCGGCGCAGGTCACGGCGACAAAGGGTTTGGGCCTTCGTCGACCGGCATTGTGGATCGCGCGCGCCACAGCCTCCTTGCCTGAGCCGGTCTCGCCCTCGATCAGCACATCGACCTCGGCATCGGCCAGTTGCCGGATCGCCCCGCGCAAGGCGACGATGGAAGTGCTCTCGCCGCTCAGGGGGATCGACTGTTCTGTCTCGGCCGCAAGCGTGGCGAGGCGCCGGTTGTCGATGATCAGAGCGCGCTTCTCGAGCGCCCGCCTCAGGGTCTCGATCAGTCGTTCGGGCGCAAAGGGCTTGGCCAGGAAGTCATAGGCCCCGCGTTTCATCGCCTCGACGGCGTCAGCGATGTCGCCGTGTCCGGTGATCAGCACCACGGGCAGGTCCGGGTCGAGTGTAGTCAGCCGGTCGGCGAACTGGCGGCCGTCCATACCGGGCATACGCAGGTCGGTGACCACCACCCCCTCGAACCCGGCGCCCACGACCTTGAGTGCGGCTTCGGCCGAGGCATAGGTCGCAACCTTCAGACCCGCCAGTTCCAGGCGCTCGGCCAGGGCATCTCGAAACGGGGTGTCGTCCTCGACGAGGGCGACACGATCAAGGACCGGGAAACTCATGATGCATGCGCCAGAACAATCTGGAACACAGTGCCCACAGGTGAGGCCTCGTGAGACAGTTCGCCTCCGAACCCGGCGACGATATCGCGACTGATGACCAGCCCCAGCCCGAGGCCCGACGCCTTGCTGGTGACGAAGGGCGTGAACAGGCGTTTGCGTACGTCATCACCAAGGCCCGGGCCATTGTCGGTCAGGCGGATCACCACCTTGCGCCCCACCCGCTTCGAGGACAGGGCTATCGTCGGTGTGGCTCTGCCCTCCAGCGCCTCGATCGAGTTCTGCAACAGGTTCAGCACGACCTGCTCCAGACGGTTTCGCTCGGCCTTGACCTTCAGACCCGGAGACAGTGCCGAGCGGTCCAGCCAGATGCCGCGTTCCCGCAGTCGCGCCGAGACCAGCAGCAAGGCGCCGTCGATGGCCTCTTCCACATCGACGGCCACCACTTCTGACCGGGTCTTCCGGGAGAAGGCACGCAGTTCGTCGGTGATCGTGCCCACCCGCTCGGTCAGGCCGGAGATCGACGTCAGGCTGCGCAAGGCCGCATCGTGATCGCCGCGCTCGAGGTAGACTCCGGCGGTGTCAGCGTGGGTACGGATGGCCGCAATCGGCTGGTTGATCTCGTGTGCGACCCCGGCGGCGATCTGACCCACGGTCGCCAGCTTGTTGGCCTGAACCAGTTCGTCCTCCAGCATCTGACGGCTCAGTTCCAGGCTGCGGCGTTCGTCCATTTCATGGCTGAGCGCCTGGTTTGCCGCGCTGAGCTCGGTGGTTCTCAGCGCGACCTGTCGTTCCAGCTCGGCGCGCGCCTCCTCCTCCTCTGCCGCCCGGTTCACAGCCCTCTGGCGGCGACGCAGCAGGATGCCGGTCAGGCCGGCCAGCAGGGCAATGCTCAGCCCGGCCAGGATGCGCGCCGCCCCGACCGCCCGCGACATCATCTGATCCGCGGGCCAGAGCAGATGCAACGTCCACCCCAGCCCCATTCCGGCATCCGTCTCATGGGCGTACAGTCGGGATGCACCGTCGCGACTAACTCGCACCAACCCGGACTCCGGTGCCGTGAACGGCATGTCCTGCAGGGGCTCGCCGGTGGTTTGCTCCTCGGCCAACTGCCGGCGTCGCGCCTCGCTGAGGGGCCGGGTCGTGCGGAACCGCCACTCGGGCGTGGTCGTGATCAGGACCACCCCATCGGCATCGGTGACATAGGTCGGCTCGCCGGCATTGCGCCAGGTCTGCTCAAGGGCGTCGAACTCGACCTTCGCCACGATCACGCCGGCGGGCGTGCCGTCCGCCCGGTCGATGCGCCGCGCCAGATACAGACCGGGCCTGCCGCTGACGGTGCCCAGGGCGAAGAAGGCTGCCTCACTGTCGCGCATGGCCTCTACGTAATAGGGACGAAACCGGTAGTTCGAGCCCACGAAGCTCGTCGGCTCGCGCCAGTTGCTGGCCGCCAGGGCCGTTCCGTCTGCATCGAGGACATACAGGGCGGCGGCCCGTACCTCGCCGGCCAACTGCTCCAGCTTAAGGTTCAGCCGATCCCGTCGATCGGAGGAGGGCGCGGTGACGAGGGCCGCCAACTCCGGGTCGACCGCCAAGACTGATGGTACGGCCTGTTGTCGTTCCAGTTCGCTGGTCAGGACGGCCCCGTGCAGGACAGCGGCGGTCCGGGCCTGATCACGCGTCGCGGCTTCGGCATCCACGCGGGCCAGCCAGCCGGCCACGCCGATTGCCAGCACGCCGACGACCAGCCAGACGCCCGCGAACAGGCGCCACTGGGTCGTCTCGGACAGTCGGTACACGGCCATATCTCAACAATGCGGATTTCCGCACAAATGACCAGCATGTCTGTGCGCAAATCCACACAATCAGGAGACTTTTCTGTAGGGGCGGAAATCAGAAACTATAAAAATCAGAGCGTTAGGCCGATACGGTCGATGACTTGCCGATCCGTCCTGCCGATTCCGATACTGGCGCTCTGCGATGCCGATGAACGGCACGTGGGCGTAAAGCGGACAATGATTCGCTAAGGGAGGTTCAGGTTTGATCCAGGTTCATCACGACCAGGGCGCGTCCGCGCATCGCCAGCCCATCTGGAAGCATCTGTACTTCCAGGTGCTGGTTGCGATCACTGTGGGCGGCCTTATCGGGCACTTCTTCCCCGAGACCGGCGAGAGCATGAAGCCGCTCGGCGATGCCTTCATCAAGCTGGTGAAGATGGTCATCGCGCCGGTGATCTTCCTGACCATCGTGATCGGGATCGCCGGCATGCGCGACATTGGCCGGGTGGGGCGGGTCGCAGCCAAGGCCTTTGGCTACTTTTTCGTCTTCTCGACCCTGGCGCTGATCATCGGCCTGACGGTGGCCAATGTCGTCCGCCCGGGTGACGGGCTGAACATCGACCCCGCCACCCTGGACTCAGGGGCGGTCGCCCAATATGCCGAGGCCGCCCACGAGAGCACCATCGTCGGCTTCCTGATGAGCATCATCCCTGACAGCCTGTTCGGGGCCTTCACCTCGGGCAACATCCTGCAGGTACTGTTCGTGTCGATCCTGTTCGGCATTGCCCTGGCCCTGATCGGTGAGCGCGGACAGCCGGTCATCGACTTCTTTGAGACCGTCAGCCTGGCGGTATTCAAGCTGGTGGCCCTTGTCATGAAGGCCGCGCCGATCGGGGCGCTGGGCGCCTTCGCCTTTACCATCGGCGCCTATGGCATCGCCTCGATCGCCAATCTGGCGGCTCTGATCGCCACCTTCTATGTGACATCGCTGATCTTCGTGCTGGGGGTTCTGGGCCTCGTCGCCTGGGCCAATGGCTTCTCGATCTTCAAGCTGATCCGCTATCTCAAGGAAGAGCTGCTGCTGGTGCTGGGCACGTCCAGTTCCGAGGCGGCTCTACCCAGCCTGATCGCCAAGATGGAGCGGGCCGGAGCGGCCAAGTCCGTGGTCGGCCTCGTCGTGCCGACCGGCTATTCGTTCAATCTGGACGGCACCAACATCTATATGACGCTGGCGGCTCTGTTCATCGCCCAGGCGCTGAATATTGACCTGACCATCTGGCAGCAGCTGACCCTTTTGCTGGTCGCGATGCTCAGTTCCAAGGGCGCGGCCGGGATCACAGGAGCGGGCTTCATCACCCTGGCGGCCACTCTGATGGTGGTGCCCGATGTGCCGGTCGCCGGCATGGCGCTGATCCTCGGCATCGACCGCTTCATGAGCGAATGTCGGGCCCTGACCAACTTTATCGGCAATGCCGTGGCCACCGTCGTCGTGGCCCGCTGGGAAAAAGCGCTGGACGCGGATGCCCTGGCCCTGGCTCTGAACGGCAAGCCAGCCCCATTGGCTGCGGCGCCCGATCCGGCCGCCGGCCCTGGGGACGATCTGGTTTTGGCGGACGACTGATACCGTCGAAAGAAAACAAGAAATCGAGGGAGGAAACCATGTCCAATACGAAACGCCAGTGGCTGATGGCAGGAACGGCCCTGCTGACCGCATCCGTCTTTGCGACCGGAGCTTTCGCCCAGTCCGCGCCGGCCGCGCAGGACCCTGAGGACGGCCGCGTCACCCAGGTCGATGACATTGTGGTCGTTGGCTCGAACATCCGGGGGGCTTCAACGACCGACGCCTTGCCGGTGGTCGTCCTGGACCGGCAGGCCATTGAGGACACCGGCGTGGTGTCCGGCGACGACCTGTTCCGCTCGATCCCGCAGATGGGCGATGTGCTGTTCGAGGCCGCCAACAACCCCCAGACCAGCAACTCGGCCCGGGGGGATGTGAACTCGGTCAACCTGCGCTCTCTCGGCGTCGGCAACACCCTGGTGCTGATCAATGGCCGTCGCATGGTCCAGCACCCGACCAGCCAGGGGACGTCCGATACCGGCACCGTTCCGGTTCTCAGCTATAACTCCAACGCCATCCCGGTCGCGGGGCTCGAGCGGGTGGAGGTTCTGCTGGATGGCGCCGCGGCCATCTATGGCACCGACGCCGTGGCCGGCGTGGTCAACACGGTCATGCGCGACGACTTCGACGGCGTGACCTTCACCAGCCAGTATGGTGGTGCCGAGGGCACCGGCTTTACCGACCTCGAGGTCAATCTGTTTGCCGGCCGCGACCTCGATCGCGGCAACATCTCGCTCTACGCCAGCTATACCGACCGGTCCAAGCTCTATGCAGACGAGCAGGAATTCACCCGCAGTGATGACCTGCGTCCGCTGTTCGGCGAGTACCCAGGCTTCGAAACGACGGATGTTCCGGACGGGCGTTCGTCGCACACGCCCTGGGGCCGTTTCCAACTGCCGGGCTCTACCTCGGCGACCCGCCCCCGATATTTTGGCACGCCGATCGCGGCGACGTCGGGGACCTTCCGTATCCAGCCGGCCAGCTTCGGCTGTAACGGGGCACCGCTGGATGGCGGCCTGTGCCTTGTTTCCGGGGTTACGGCCTACAACTCCACCAACCGCGAGATGCGCTACGACACACGGGTCGGCACCACGGTCCGGTCGTCGATCGAGCGGCTGAACCTGTTCGCCTCGGGCTATTATGAGTTGACGGACAATGTCGAGTTCTTCGGCGAACTCGGCTTCTATGCCGCCGAAAGCCACGCCATCCAGCCGCCGGTCATCAATCTGAACGACCTGTGGATCCCGGCCAGCAACTACTGGAACCCGTTCGGGCCGGTGACCTTCTCTGATGGGTCACCCAATCCCAACCGTCTGCCGGGTCTGACGAATGTCCCGGCCGGAGGGCTGCCCGTCTATATGGGCAATCACCGCTTCGTGGATGCGGGCTTCCAGGACGTCATCGTCGAGAATTATCAGATTCGTCTGCTGGGCGGACTGCGTGGCGAGTGGGCCGGCTTCGACTGGGAAACCGCTTTCCTCTATTCCGGCGCGCGCGCCACCGACAGCTCGCCGAACGTCAACTCGACGGCCCTGCAGCAGTCGCTCGCCCTGTCGACACCGGACGCCTACAACCCCTTCAACGGTGGCTGTGTCGACACCACGACCTTTGGCGACTGTACGCCGTCCTCGCCGATTGCCATTGACGCCATCGTCTTCCAGCTGGACCGGGTGTCCGAGACAACCCTGACCCTTGTCGATTTCAAGATGAGCCGTGGCGACCTGTGGTCTCTGCCCGGCGGGCCGGTTGGCGTCGCCCTCGGCGTAGAGTTCCGTCATGAGACGCAGATGGACGACCGGGACGAGAACCTGGACGGCACCTTCACCTTCACCGACATGGTGTCGGGTGAGGTGAATCTGTCGAACGTGGCTGCCGTCAGCCCCAACCCGGATACCGAAGGGGACCGTGACGTCTTCGGCGCCTTCATCGAGTTCGCCGTGCCGGTGGTTTCGCCGGAGATGACAATCCCGCTGGTCCGTAGCCTGGACGTTCAGCTGGCGGGCCGGTTCGAGGAATATTCGGACTTTGGCTCGGTGGCGAAGCCCAAGGTCGCCCTGGCCTGGGACATCGTCGACGGGCTGCGCGTCCGGGCCTCCTACTCTGAAGGCTTCCGTGCACCGAACCTGGAGCAGGTCAACGCCACCCAGTATGCGCGCCTCGCCACCAACACCGACTATGTGCGGTGCGAGGCAGACCTCAGGACTGGTGAGATCGCCAACTTCAACGACTGTGGCCGCACGGCCAGCGCCTCACTGCTGATCGCCGGCAATCCGGATCTGGAGCCGGAAGAAAGCACGAACCGGTCCGTCGGCATCGTGTTCCAGCCGAACTTCCTGCCGCCGCAGTGGGGAGATTTTACCTTCACCGTTGACCAATGGCGGATCGAGCAGGAGAAGATCGTCGGCCTTTTGGGTGCGCAGACGGCTCTGGCGCTCGACTACCTGCTGCGCGTCGAGGGCAGTTTCAATCCCAACGTCGTGCGTGCGGCTCCGGATGCGGACGACATCGCCATATTCGATGGCACGGGCCTTGCCCCGGCCGGGCGGGTGCTCTCGATCAACGACAGCTTCGTCAATCTGCTGCCGCAGACGGTTGAAGGGATCGACTTCGGCATCGACTGGTCGCTGCGGCGCACGGCGTGGGGCACGTTCAACTTCAGCCTGAACGCATCGAAGATGTTGGAGTATTCCCGCCCCGCCGGTCCGATTGTCGACCAGCTGCTGGCCGCCCGTGAGGCCGGGACGATCAACCCCCTGACGCCCCTGCCGCTGACCAGCCAGCTGATCGCCGTGGATGGTCGCCCGGAGTGGCGTGTGATGTCCAATGTCAACTGGAGCCAGGGCCCGTGGCGCGTCGGCCTGACCGCCCATTACATCTCCGAGATCGAACAGCCGGGCCTGCTCAGTGACGCGGGTGACCCGTGGGTGGTTGACGAGCATCTGACCTTCAACCTCTATGGACAGTATGAGTTCGAGAACCTTGGACCGGCTTCGGGTGCCCGCCTTCGGGTCGGTGTTCGCGACCTCACCGATGAAGGGCCGCCGCTGGCCGAGGGCGGCTACCTCGGCTCGGTTCACCGGCCCTATGGACGCTACTGGTACGCCAGTGTGGCCAAGACCTTCTGATGATGGCCGGTCGTACCTCGGTGGCTGAGCCGGGCCTATGGCATCGGACTATGCTTGGACTGGTCGTGACCATTGCCCTGGGCGCGTGTTCGCAGACCGCGATCGCGCGCCCCGGCTCGCCCCCTGATCCGCAGCCGATCGACTGCCCCCGTTCGGTCGGCGCTGGCGTCACCTGCCTGTCGCTGCAGGATGAGGCCGGGGCCTGGCTGATCATTGCCAAACCCGCGAACTGGAACGGGCGGCTGATCGTCCATGCCCACGGTGGCCCCCGCATGGGCGAGCCCGAGCGCGAGGATTCGCTGGAGGATCTGGACCGGTTCTCGGTCATGGTGCGTCAGGGCTATGCCTGGATCGGGTCGTCCTACCGGCGGGGTGGCTATGGCGTCCGCTCGGCCGCCGAGGATGTCGACCGCAGCCGCGCCGTGTTCTGGGAGCTGTTCGGGCGCCCGGAGCGCACCCTGCTGCATGGCCAGTCATGGGGCGGCAATGTCGCGGCCAAGGCGGCGGAGCTTTACGGTATCGATGAAGCGGGCACGCTTACCTATGACGGTGTGCTGCTGACCAATGGCGTCCTGAATGGCGGCACCCGCGCCTATCAGTTCCGGGCCGACCTCCGGGCCGTCTACCAGTATTTCTGCGGCAACCACCCGGCACCGTCCGATCCCCAGTATCCGGTCTGGCAGGGCCTGCCGGCGGGCGCGCGCATGACCCGGGCCGAACTGCGGCGCCGTATCGTCGACTGCACCGGTATCGGCTTGTCGGGGCGTGACCGCACGGCGCAGCAGACCCGCAGGAAACGAGACATCCTGGCCGTTACCGGCATCGAGGAGGATGAGCTGGTCGCCCATATGAACTGGGCCACCTTCACCTTCCAGGACCTGGTGCAGGTGCGCCTTGGTGGCCGCAACCCGTTCGACAACAGCCAGACGGTCTACAGCGGTTCCTCGGACGACGCCGCCCTGAACGCCGGGGTCGAGCGGTTCACGGCCGACCCCCAGGCCGTGGCCATGCTGTCGCATGACGCTGACCTGACCGGCCAGATCTTGGCGCCCACGATAACGCTGCACGCCCTTCACGACCCGACGGTCTTCTACGCCGCCGAGGCCGTCTATGCCGGGACCGTCGCCGGTGCCGGTCGCTCGCACCTGCTGGTTCAGGCTGCTACCGACGAAGACCAGCACAGCAAGCTGGAGGACGCCGGCTATCTGATAGTGCTCGCTGCGCTGGAGCGCTGGATCGACACCGGCGAGGGACCGGATCCTGCGGGCTTTCAGGAGGCCTGCCTTGCGGAACACCCCCGGCGCTCCTGCCTCTTCGTGACAGCGAACGGCCGCTGATCGGCCCCGATGGCAGTGCTGTCAGTCCACCGCTAACTTATCCCCCCACCGAGACGATCCGGTTCTGGACCATCAAGTGTGATCGCGCCCGCAAGAGCCGGGCTTTCGAGCCTTGAGCGGGGCTTTGCTGTCATGGAAGTCGATAATTGGTGATCCTTATGCATTCCGGGCGCTTGACTCCGGGGGGCTCAAGGGCGGCATATAGAGGAACAAAAAGTGAACACCATGTCTCCTTCTGCGACCCTTTCCGATCTGCGGGCCCGTCTTTCCTTGCAGTCACCGGCCAGTCACCGCCCCTATGGGGCGCGGCTGTTCGATATCCCGGCGACGGGACGCGGCGCGGCCTTCTCTGCCGACGCCCTGCATGAGGTTTATGCCGCCTCGACCCGGCATGGACCCGCAGCCGAGGGGTTCGGTCTGGGATTGGCACTTCAGGTGCCGGGCACCCTGGTCTGGATTCATGAGGACAAAGGCCGGCACGAGGTTGGTACGCTTTACGGCAGCGGGCTGCGGGAATGGGGAGTGGGGACCGACAACCTGCTTATGGTGCGCGTATCCAGTACGGCAGCCCTGCTCGCGGCCGGTGAGGAGGCTCTGCGCAGCGAAGCTCCTGCCGCTGTTCTGATGAGCGGGTGGGGCCAGTCGAAGGCCTTTACCCTGACGGCAAGTCGCCGTCTGGCCATGGCTGCCGCCGCAGGCCGGACGATGGCGGTATTCGTGCGCACAGGAGTTCAGCCTCAGCCCAGTGCGGCAGAAACACGATGGTCTGTGCAGGCCGCCCGCTCGGGTGTGCTGGAGGCAGGGGCACCCGGGCGACCAGCCCTGAAGGTGAGCCTGCTGCGAAGCCGGGCGGGGCTGGTGTCGGGAGAGTGGATTATGGAGTGGGATCGTGACGCGCGGTCATTCGTCGAACCGAAGACATCTGGCGATCTGGTTTCCGTTTCTGCCCATAGATCGGCTGGGAGCCGCGCGGCCTGAGGGTCCCTTTGCCCTGACCGACCGATCGGGCAATGCCCTGCGACTGGTTTCTGTGGACGCCCGGGGCTGCGAGCTGGGTCTGGTGCCCGGCCTTTCGCTCGCAGACGCCCACGCCCGGGTGCCGGGGCTGGTCGTCTGGCCGCATGACACCTCTGCTGACGGGGCATTTCTGGATCAGCTGGTCAGAGCCTTTGGTCGCTTCACGCCCATGGTGGCACGTGATGATCCCTGTGGCCTGATGCTGGACGTGACCGGCTGTGCCCATCTGTTCGGGGGAGAAGCCGGATTGATGACGGCCGTGGGGAGTTTGTGCGGGCGATTGGGTCTTCAGTCCTCCTGTGCCCTGGCCCGCACCCCCCAGGGCGCGCGGGCCCTGTCGCGGTTTGGCCGGCCGGGAACGGTGGTGGCGGCGGGCGAGGACCGGGCTGTCCTGCGCCGGTTGCCGGTCACCGCCCTGGAGTTGCCGCCAGGGGAAGAACAGGCGCTCCGGCGCGCTGGCCTGAAGACCCTCGGCGATGTCGATCACCGCCCGCGCGCTTCGATGGCGGCCCGCTTCGGACAGGATTTCTCCACGCGGCTGGATCGTATTCTGGGGCTGGAGGATGCAAGGATCACGCCGGTTCGCGCCCCGGCCCCGGTCATCGCGGACCGTATGCTGGTGGAGCCGCTGATCACCACCGAACCGCTGGAAACAGTGCTTGGCGATCTGCTGGCGGATGTGGCGGCCCGGCTGGAAGCCCGGCTGTCAGGAGCCCGGCGGTTCCGGCTGACGATTTTCCGCATCGACGGCCAGGTGCGGCAGGTCGGTCTGAGTGTGGCACGGCCTACCCGCGATGTCCGAAGCCTTCAGCGCCTGTTCCGGGAACGACTGGCGGCGCTGACCACGCCCGTCGATCCAGGGTTCGGCATTGATCATCTGCGGATGGAAGCCCGGCATCTGCACCGGCTGGATCCGGTTCAGGTCGATCTCGACGCCACCTCAAACGGCGGCGAGGCGCTGGACGGACTGATCGACCGGCTGGCCGTCCGGCTGGGCCCCGAGGCTATCCGCCGGGTGCGACCGGGAAACTCCCATCTGCCCGAGCGGGCCAGTCAGTGGACTCCGGCCCTGCAGCCAGAGGCGACCGACGGCTTCCCTTGGCCGGAACGAGAACCCCGGTCTCCGCCGCTGCGCCCCTTGCACCTGTTTGATCCGCCCCAGCCGATCGAGGCGATTGCCCTGGCGCCCGACAGCCCGCCCGCACGGTTCCGCTGGCGCCGTATCGATCACCGCGTGACCCGGGCCGAGGGACCGGAGCGTATCGAGGCCGAGTGGTGGCGCCGGCCCGGTCACCGGGTCCGCGACTATTACCGGGTGGAGGACGAGGAGGGCCGCCGCTTCTGGCTGTTCCGGGCGGGAAGCTATGGCGCGGACCCGCCGCCGCGCTGGTATGTGCACGGCCTGTTCGCATGACGGTTCCGGCCTATGCGGAGCTGGTCGCGGCCAGCAATTTCTCGTTTCTGCGCGGGGCGTCGCCGCCCAAGGCGCTGGTGCTGACCGCGGTGCTGCGCGGCCATGCCGGCCTGGGTCTGGCCGACCGGAACACGGTGGCGGGCGTGGTGCGGGCGTGGGGCGCCCTGAAACAGCTGCGCGAGGATGGCTGGTCACCGCCCGAGAAATTGCGCGACGGCGGATCGCCGGGGGAAATCCGCTGGCAGGAGGATCCACTGAACGATCCGGCGCTTGTCGATCTGGTCCGTGAGCGGGCCCGTGCCTTTCATCTGCTGACGGGGACGCGACTGGCCTTTGCCGACGGCACGCCCGACATTGTCGCCTATCCGGAAGATCGCGAGGGGTGGGGGCGGCTGACCCGGCTGCTGACCCTGGGAAATCGCCGGGCGAGGAAGGGCGAGTGTCACCTTACTCTGGCCGATCTGCTGGCCAGTCCCGAGGGCCTGCTGCTGACCGTCATGCCGGACCGGGACCTGAATGCGGTGCCGGATCTGCTGGACCGGTTGAACGGGGCCCGTCCCGGGGCTGTCTGGCTGGGTGCCACCATGCCCCGGCGCGGGGATGACCGCCGGCGGCTGGCGACACTGACCGCGCTGGGAGAACGGACGCAGACACCGCTGCTGGCTACCAATGACGTGCTGTATCACGACCCGGGCGAGCGGGACCTGCAGGATGTGCTGACCTGTATCCGCGAGGGGGTCAGCATCGATCAGGCCGGGCGACGCTTGCTGGCCAATGCGGAACGGCACCTGAAATCCCCGGATGAGATGGCGCGGCTGTTTGCCGATGCCCCGCACGCCCTGGTCGAGACCGGGACGCTGCTGGCCCGATCGCGCTTCAATCTGGAACAGTTGCGCTACGAATACCCGGAAGAGCCGATCCCGCCCGGCCAAACGCCGCAGAAGTGGCTGGAGACCCTGGTGGCCCGGTATGCTCCGGTCCGCTATCCCGACGGGGTTCCTGCCAAGGTCGAGGCGGTCCTTCAAAAGGAGCTGGCCTATATCGCGGCCCGGGACCTGGCACCCTATTTCCTGACCATTCACGACATCGTCCGCGAAGCCGAGAACCGGGGCATCCTGTGTCAGGGCAGGGGCTCTGCGGCCAATTCCGCCGTCTGCTACGTGCTGGGCATCACCAGCGTCGACCCTGCGCACCACGACCTGTTGTTCGAGCGGTTCATGTCGGCCGACCGCAACGAACCGCCCGATATCGACGTCGATTTTGAACATGAACGGCGTGAGGAAATCATCCAGTACATCTATGGCCGCTATGGCCGCGAGCGTGCCGGTATCGCCGCCACCGTCATCCGCTATCGTCCGCGCAGTGCCATCCGCGAGGTGGGCAAGGCCCTGGGCCTGACCGAAGATGTCACCGCGCGTCTGGCCGGGACCCAGTGGGGCAGCTGGGGCACAGCCATTGCCGACGAACGGATCGAACAGGCGGGCATGGACCCTGCCAATCCCATGGTGCGCCGGGCCGTGGATATGGCGGGGCGTGTCATGGGCTTTCCCCGGCATCTGTCCCAGCACGTCGGCGGCTTCATCCTGACGCGCGGGCGGCTGGATGAACTGGTCCCCATCGGCAATGCCGCCATGGCCGACCGCACCTTTATCGAATGGGACAAGGACGACATCGACGAGCTGGGCCTGATGAAGGTCGATGTGCTGGCGCTGGGCATGCTGACCTGTATCCGCAAGGCGCTGGACCTGATGCGCCTGCATGAGGGGGCGGACCACGATCTGGCGACCGTGCCGGCCGAACAGGCTGACGTCTATGAGATGTTGTGCAAGGGGGACTCGATCGGCGTCTTCCAGGTCGAGAGCCGGGCCCAGATCAACATGCTGCCGCGACTGAAGCCGCGCGTCTTCTATGATCTGGTGATCCAGGTGGCGATCGTACGACCGGGGCCCATCCAGGGCGACATGGTCCATCCCTATCTGCGCCGCCGCTCGGGGACCGAGGCGGTGATCTATGCCAGCCCGGCCCCGCCCCATGACCCCGATGAGCTGAAGAAGGTCCTGCACCGGACGCTGGGCGTCCCCCTGTTTCAGGAGCAGGCGATGAAGGTCGCCATGGTCGCGGCCGAGTTTACCGACAAGGAGGCCAACGGCCTGCGCAAGGCCATGGGCACCTTTCGCGGCGACGGCACCCTCCACACCTATGAGGACCGCATGGTCGGGCGGATGATCGCCCGCGGCTACGATCCCGACTTCGCCCGGCGATGCTTTGAACAGATCAAGGGGTTCGGTTCCTACGGATTTCCCGAAAGCCACGCGGCCAGCTTTGCCCGGCTGGTTTATGTGTCCAGTTACATCAAATGCCGGCATCCGGCGGCGTTTGCCTGTGCCCTGCTGAACAGCCAGCCGATGGGATTCTATGCTCCGGCCCAGATCGTCCGTGACGCGCAACAGCACGGGGTCGAGGTGCGCCCCGTCGATGTGAACCACAGCCATTGGGACAACACGCTTGAGGGGCCGGCCGATGGCCTCGCGATGCGTCTGGGCCTGCGCCAGATCGGTGGCTTCAGGCAGGACTGGGCCGATGACATCGTGCTGGCCCGCATGCGGCCTTTCGGGACGGTCGAAGGACTGATGCGCCGGGCGCGCCTGCCGGTTGCAGCGATCCGCAAGCTGGCTGACGCAGATGCCTTCCGCTCGCTGGGGCTCGACCGGCGCGAGGCCCTGTGGGAGGCCCGGCGCCTGCCCGATGACGACGCCTTGCCGCTGTTTGCCGCTGCCAATACGCGCGAGCTGGGCGCGGAACCGGATGCCAATCTGCCGCGCATGGGGCTGGGCGAGCATGTGGCGGCGGACTACCAGACCCTGCGGCTGTCGCTGAAGTCCCACCCCATGGCGATCCTGCGGCCGACCTTTGCCGCCGAGGGCCTGCTGACCTGTGCCGAGGTTGAGGCCAAGCGGTCCGGCTCACGCGTGCGGACCGCCGGCGTGGTGCTGGTCCGTCAGCGGCCCGGCAATGGCAAGGCCATCTTCATCACGATCGAGGACGAGACGGGCGTGTCCAATCTGGTGCTGTGGGTCCCCACGTTCGAGGCGCATCGCCGCATCGTCATGAGCGCGCGCCTGCTGGGCGTCGAGGGCATGGTCGAAAAGAGCGCCGAGGGTGTCGTCCACCTGATGGCCCAGCGGCTGTGGGACCGGACGGGCGAGCTACAGCACCTGTCCGCCGACCACAACACAGTGGTCCAACTTTCCAGCGCCGATGAATTCATCAAGCCTCAGCACCCCAGGAACCTGCGGGTCCTGCCAGGTTCGAGGGATTTTCACTGACGACCGAGCGCGATGAGCACACATCTGCCAGCCGCCCAAAAGGCAGCCGCTCCGAGTAGCTGTTCCAAGCCCTAAGCGGACTCTCTCCATTGCCTTTGAGGGCAGGGCGCTGCCGCGAAACGCACGTGAGCGACTTCAGCCTTGTGACACCCCTGTGATCCGAAGGGTTCAGGTCGCCCCAGTTCGATGAAGGCGCTGGAAGGTGCTGTCAGTCCAACGACAACTTGTCTCCAGTCGCCGCAGATAGGGCAGGTGATGCAGCGCCTATCCGGCGAGCGTCTTCCACTCAGCCAGGGCAGCTGAGCGTTGGGCCTTGTATGTCTCTCTGCTGATGAGGTGGCGATCCTGGTTGAAGTGGTTGTGGAAGGCGGCGTGGACGGAGCTGAACTTTTGCAAGGTCTTCATCTGCCGAAAGCGGAGCATGGCCCCGTTCTCGTCGTCGGAAGGGCAGGTGTGAGTTCTCGACCCTGTTGTTGGCCCACCGTCCGACCTCCTGCTTTTCGGCGTTGCCGAGCTCCTTCATTGCAGCCTTG
>CAXQIE010000026.1:0-42081 GCA_964224415.1 Neptunomonas phycophila | reverse complement strand
CTGGTCGAATGGATGGATTTCGACAGCCATATCGACCATGCCGTCGTCGGCCTGATGGACCCCGCCCACGGCCCCTACGTCCATCAGCAATGGTGGTGGCGGTCCGAACATTCGATGCACGAAAAGTCCAAGGCCTTTGCGCCGACGGACCATGGCTGGGCCATGGTCCGTCACGCGCCATCGTCGAACAGCCGCCTGTACAAGATCCTGGGCGGCGCGCCCGCGACCGAGATCACCTTCCGCCTGCCGGGCTTCCGCTGGGAGCATATCCAGGTCGGCGAAAAACAGGTTCTGGCCCTGACCTGCCTGACCCCGGTGACCGACACAAAGACCCGCATCACCCAGATGTTCTGGTCCGACCACTGGATCTTCGCCCTGGCCCGCCCGATCCTGCGACAGGGCGTGCGCGCCTTCCTCAAGCAGGACGGCGACATGGTGAACCTGCAGAACGAGGGCCTGCGCTACGATCCAGCGCTGATCTGGATCGACGACGCCGATAAACAGGCCAAATGGTACCAGCAGCTGAAACGCGAATGGGCGGGAAGCCGCGCCGAAGCGCGGGCGTTCGTCAATCCGGTCAAGCCGGAAACGCTGAGGTGGAAGAGCTGAGGGGTTGGCCTTCTAGCCCGAAGGCCCCGTCGGACTTGAGCTGGAGGCGGTGCCGCGGAAGCTGGCGCCGGCGTCACTTCCTCAGGACGGGGATGTCTCGGTCTCGAGACCCTGCCTCTGTGAGGTCGTATGCTGCGGTTCCGTGCTTATCCCGTCGGGCACGGCCTCCGCGCCCGCCAAGTGGCGTCAGCCGCCACTGCGCCTTTTGCCCAGGTTGTCGCCGACGCGCGGAGCCGGGATGTCCCTTGCCGTGGACTGGACGTCGCCATCCGCCGGGGCAGCGGGGCGAAGGCCAAGTTGATCGCCGAACACAACGAAGCCGGAGACCGCGAACGTGCCTATGATGCAGAATGCTATGAACAGTTTGAAACCCGGCGACATTGATTTTTTGGGACGGCTCATTGGTACCTCCAGTCTGATGTCGACCCGTGATACCTGAGAATGCCGCCCCTGCCCTGCCGAAAATGCATCAGCGCGGTTCCCGAATGCAGGTGTGGAAGTTCCAGAGCGAGGTCAGTCGGACACGCCTAATGACTCCAGAGGGGTCCACGATCTTTCCGTCGTCCCATACCCGGGCTTGACGTTCACAGGCCGACGGTGGCGGACCCTCAACGGCCGCCATCTCTGCGCTCCGAGCCCGCGCAGCGAAGAGGCCGTGACGGGGGGCGCGGCCTTTCTGGGAGATCGTCGGGGGTACCGTCCGGTTAGCGGGCGAGCTGGCCGGGCGGGTCTCTGTCGTTTGCGGATGGCGGCGACCTGATCGCCTTGCCGGCCCCGGCCCCGGCCCCGGCCCCGGCCAGCAGGCCGAAGACCAGGCCGAGGGCGAGGTTGTCGAACACAATCCAGACGAAGGCCGCACCAGCACGAAGGCGCCGACCCCGAACCCTAGTCTCCTTTGCATGGCCGCGAGCGCCCTGTTCCTCGGCAGGGTTCAGAGGCCCTTCGGGTTCGCGCCGAACTTGTTGGTCCCCGGCTTGCCCTCGGACAGGCCGATCCAGAGCAGGAAGCCGAGGTTCACCAGCAACATGATGCCCAGAATGCCGAACACCGGCCCGATCACGGCCATGATGGCGGCGGGGTCTTCATTCTCCAGTGCGGCGAGGTTCATGAAGACCGAGGCGCCGACGCTGGCAAACATCATGATGAAGCCGACGATATTGGCGACGAAGGGGATGGCCGCCAGCCAGCCGCTCAGCCCCATGTCGTGCAGGCGCTTTACTGCGATGGCGAGGTTCGGCCAGATCAGGCCGATCGAGATGATGAAGCCGATCAGCGGGATCCAGCCGGCCACCACGCCGATACCCAGACAGATCAGCCAGCCGATCCAGAAATGCGAGCGGCGCAGGCGGCCCTCGAAGCTGAACAGGGCGGTCTTGAAATCGAAGCCGGACCCTGAGGTCGACATCTGGTCGGTCATTTGCGCGTCCCCCGCTGCTGTCTGGCGTCATGCCATGGCTGAGCGTGGCGTAACGACGCTCGCCTGACAAGGGAAGACGGGGCCGGAAATGCGCTTTTTGGGCCGCGCAAGGCCGGTGATGAGCCGGGGCCGCTGCGGCTGGGAAGAGGGGCCGCGAGGGCGTTTGCGAAGGACAGCGGCTAGCTCCGTAGCGCAGGGAGCAGGCGACTGGGGACCGAGACCAACAATGCTATTGAACCAAGCCAGTACACGGGTTCCGGGGCTCGAAGGTCAAGCATGAGCCCGAACAGGATCAACGACACGAAGATGGTGTCAGTGACCGTGAGTACCGTTTTCCATGGTGCAGGGAAGACAGGATCAAAATACCGGCGTCGGCCCTTCCACACTGCGCTTATGACCTGGCTGGCTAAGCCCAAGACAAGGCCCGCTGCCGCTGCATTTGCGAACAAGGCTGTATTCTCAACCGCCGCGCCGAAGGAGGCGGTTGAGAAAGCGGCCAAGGCGGCTCCCAGGAACAGGTCGATCACACGGCTGGACATTCAGGAGAGCCTCACCTGTCAACCCGACGTCCGCAATGGGTCGAGACCGGACAGCCGCTTGAGGATGGAAAGCAGACGGGACCAATCAGCGCGTTCAATGGCCTTCGTAGCTGACCCGCACCACGTTTGATGAGAGTCCGGGCACAGCGACCGTCTTCTCGACGAGGCGGGCGCATTCACCGAATTCTGCAGCGAGCTGGCTGGGCCAGCCTCGGGCAAGGTTTTCGGTTTCAGACTCGTAGAACCGATCGTCAAGGGAGCTTGGGAAGGTGGCGAACGGCAACCCACCTTTCGGGCCCGGAGGATTCAGTGTGCGCAGCTCGGTGTAGGAGGGGTGGTCGCAGATCGAAATGTACAGCGTAAACTTCTCGTAGTTGCTGCTGAATTCACCGAGGTCGCTGTCTACGTACAAGATGGTTTCGCTGCCTCTCAACTGCGCGGTGACGCTCGAGAGTTCGATCCTCGAGCAGCCCGAGGCCGAAATGAGTGCGATCGCAAACAAGCTCATCCAGCGCATTGGATCACCTCTGTATGTCTTGCCTTTGACCCAGTTCGCAGGCCTGCTGTCGTCATCCTATTCGAGCATCATGCAGTAGGCGTCCGCAATGGGTGGGAAGCGGACGTTGCCTTGGGGGCCTGTTTCGGGAAGATTATCCGCAGCGCGCAACGGAGCTGATCATGCACTCTCTTCTGGCAGCGGTCGCGGCCACAATCGCGCTCAACGGTTTTTCGCCGCCCGCCGATCCCGGCTGGGAAGGCGCGGTGTGGCGGATGACACCGGAGCAGGTGTCGGCCGCTGTTCCCGGCGTTCGCCCTGTTCGCCGCGGGGAGTCGCTGTCCAACGCGCGGCAGCAGCACGAGAGGGACGCCGTGCTGTACGGCATAGAGGTGGAAGCGGAGTATTTCTACGGTCCGGACGGTTTGGACTTCATTCGGTTCGAGGTGCCCTTCAGGCGGTGCGAGGCGCTTGTGGACGGCCTGCTGACCGAGCATGGGTCGCCCACGGAAGTCCACGACCAGGTCATCCTGAGGCTGATCACCTGGGAGGACCCGGACGCGGGCAACAAGCTGGTCCTGCTGTATTCTACCGCCCGTATCTGTGACCTGCGCATCCGGTCCATCGAGGACGCTGGCAACGGCTACGACTGATGCCTGCGACGGCCGGGCGCCGACCCTGATCTCTCACATCCCCCATCTGCGCAGCGAAAAAGGCCGCGACGGGGGTCGCGGCCTTTTAAGGGGATGGCTGAACCTGCGGTCCGGTCAGAGGGCGCGCTGGCCGGACAGGATGACGTCGATCTGTTTGTCGAGGTGGCCTTTCAGCGTCTCGATCGTCCAGCTGTCATAGGCGGCGCGGCGGTAGTTCGACAGCCAGGCCATCCAGACCAGTTCGGTGACGAGGGCGGCGTCGGTGGCGGGCTTGAGCTCGCCGGCCTTGATGGCGTCGGCGACGAGGCTTTCGAGGCCTTCGATGACCGGGGCGATCAGTTCGCGGCCCTTTTTGGCTTCGTCGAGGGGCTGGTGCCAGGCGCGGGCGACGACGGCCTGGACGAGGGGCAGTTGCTCCAGCGTCGCCTCATAGCCGGCGACGAAGCCGTTCTGCAGGCGGGACTTGAGGTCGGTGCCGGTCTTGATGCCGCGCGTCAGAGCCTCGGCCAGACGGGCCAGATCCTCGGCCAGCACGGTGTCGAACAGTTCAGACTTGTCCTGGAAATTGGCGAACACGGCGCCGGTCGACATGCCGGCCTCGCGGGCGATGTCGCGGATGGTGGCGGCGTCATAGCCGCGCTGGGCGAACAGGCGGCGCGAGGATTCGATGACCTTGCCGCGCGTTCGCGCCTTGGCGACCTGACGGCGGTTCAGCGGACGGGCGGGGGCTTCGGCAGTCTCGATCGGAGGGTTCAGAACGATATCACGCATGGGTAAGGGCACTCACAGGGGGTCCGGGACGGTCGGGCCGCACGGGGGGCTGGGGCAACGGCCGTTGGAGACAAGGGGTTGCTGTCGTCGGGGAGGACGGAAACGGCGCTTTCAACACCGAACAATGACCAAAATGCGAACAGAGGGCCTTAAACCGTGTCCGGAGCGTCCGGATTGGTGCGGCCGGTGGTCGCGGCGGACAGGCCCCGACGCAGGGCCCGGTTGGGGCGTACGGAGGTTTCCGGCTGGGCGGCCTGGAACAGATCGCGGTAACGATCGCGGCGTTCGTGGATCGAGGCCAGCACCAGACCCATGGGGACGCCGAGGTCGACCAGGGTGTTCTCGGCCAGTTGCAGGCTGGCCTCGGTGGTCTCGGGCACGGCGTCGGTGACGCCATAGCTGTAGAGGCGGACGGCGTGGCGGTCGTCGCGGGCGCGGGCGATGATGATCAGGTCCTTGCGCAGCGCCCGGGCGGCCTGGACCACCTCATCGACCTTGCCGGGCGCATCCATGGTCACGACCAGCGCCCGGGCGGTAGCGATGTTGCACAGCTCCAGCATTTCGCGGCGCCCGGCGTCGCCATAGTGGACATTCAGCCCCTCGCGCCGGGCGCCGGCGACGATGCCCGGCTCGGTGTCGAGGGCGACGAAGGACTGGTTGTGCTCGGCCAGCATTTCCCCGACCAGACGTCCGACGCGACCAAAGCCGACCAGCAGCACCTGATCGCTGGAATCGGGGGGCTGAAGCGCGGCAGCCGGCAAATCGACCCGGGTCTCGATGCGGCGGGTGGCCAGCTTCTGGCCCAGCAGGCCAAGGAAGGGGATGCTGAACAGGCTGATCGTGGCCGACAGCAGGACCGACTGGGTGATGCCGGGCGGGGCCACGCCCTCCACCATGCCGGCGGTCAGGATGACGAAGGCGAACTCGCCCGCCGGGCCCAGCACCAGGGCGGTCTCGAGCGCCGCCAGCGGGCCGAGGCCCCATCTCCGGGCGAGGGTGAAGATGACGCCGATCTTGGCGACGGTAATGGCGATGGCCAGCGCCACCACGCCCCACGGGTCGGCGGCCACCGCATCCAGATCCAGCCCGCTGCCGACGCCGATGAAGAAGACGCCCAGCAGCAATCCCTTGAAGGGGTCGATCGAGATCTCGACCTCGCGCCGGAACTCGGTCTCGGCCAGCAGCACGCCGGCGACCAGCGCGCCCAGACTCATCGACAGGCCGACCGCCTGGGCGCCGAGGCCGGCGGCGACCACGACCAGCAGGCTGGCGGCGACGAACATCTCCTGCCCCTGGCCGCGGGCGCGGGCCCTGGCGACCGAGCGGAACATGGGGCGCAGCACCACCCGTCCCAGCAGGATCAGGGCCGCCAGACCGATGGCGGCGGGGGCGAGGGTCAGCAGGGCCGCGCCCAGAACGGCCGGGTTCAGGTCGCCGCCGCTCTGGGCCAGGGTGGCGAGGACGGTGACGGTGATCAGGATGGGCGCCACCGCCATGTCCTGGGCCAGCAGGATGGAGAAGGTCGCGCGCCCGGCCGTGCCGTGCAGCCGCTTGCGCTCGGCCAGCACCGGCATGACCACGGCAGTCGAGGACAGGGCAAGGCCCATGCCCAGCACCATGGCCGAGACGAAGGTCTGGCCGGTCAGCATGAATCCGGCGGCGATCACGGCGGTGGCCAGGGCGATCTGGCTGAGGCCCAGACCGAACACCAACCGGCGCATGGACTTCAGCCGTTCCCACGACAGCTCCAGCCCGATCATGAACAGCAGGAAGGCGACGCCCAGCTCCGACAACTGGGCGATCTGGTCGCGATCCTCGAGCGTCAGCCAGCCCAGCCAGGCCAGCCAGGGCGCGTCATCGGCGAACCGGCCCAGTCCGTCGGGCCCCAGCAGCACGCCGGCTGCCAGAAAGCCGAGCACCGGACTGATCCTGATGCGGTTGAACAGGGGCACGACCACGCCCGCCGCCGCCAGAAAGACCAGCAGATCCTTGTACTCGGACGCATCGCCGTGGGGAGGAGCCATCCGCCGTGCATACAGCAGCCCCCAGCCTTGGCGAAACCCACGGCGAAGCTGGACGGGCCGCCGATCATGAATTTTTTTTAAGGAGCATCCCTGCGAGGGGGCTCTAGGGTCCGGAACTGGAAATTTCCGGGCGCGGCCTCCCCGCGTCAATTCGAGAGGTTCAAGAATGAAACGCCTTCTGATCGGTGCCGCTGTCGGTGCCCTGATGCTGCCCGCCACGGCGACCTTCGCCCAGCAGATGCACACCTTTGACGACGGTCACGAACATGAGTGCCTGAACGAGTCCTGCACGGTCTTCTCGCTGTTTTCGACCGCAGATCAGGACCCCGCTGGCTCCGGCTGGCAGGGCACCGAGGCGCCCAAGTTCGGAACGTGGGGCTTTGATCTGGCCGGTCGCGACCTGTCGGTTGCGCCGGGCGATGACTTCTTCCGCTACGCCAACGGTCTGGCCTTCGACCGGCTGGTCATTCCGTCGGACCGGACCTCGTACGGGTCGTTCGCCATCCTGCGCGAGCTGTCGGACAACCGCCTGAAGGTGATGATCGACGAACTGGTCAGCAGCACCAGCCTGGCCGCCGGCTCCGACGAGCTGAAGATCGCCGACCTGTACCGGTCCTATATGGACACCGACCGGATCGAAGCGCTGGATGACCAGCCGCTGCAGCCCTATCTGGCCGCTATCCGTGCCATCGACAGCCACGATGCCATGGCGGTCTATATGGGCGGCACGCAAGGCCGCTTCGGCTCGTCGTTCTTTGGTGTCGGGATCGGCGACGATGCCCGTAATCCGGACCGCTACATCACCTATGCCAGCCAGGGCGGCCTCGGCCTGCCGAACCGCGGCTATTATCTGGAAGAGCGTCTGGCCGACAAGAAGGCCCTGTATCTGGCCTATGTCGAGCGCGTTCTGACCATGATCGGCTGGGAAAACCCGGCTGAGACGGCGGCCGGGATCGTGGCGCTGGAGACCCGGATCGCCGAGGCCCACTGGACCCCGGAAGAGAACCGGAACCGCGACGAGACCTACAATCCCTTCACCCCGGCCGAGCTGGCGGCCCAGGCGCCCGGCTTCAACTGGTCGGCCTATCTGGACGCCATGAGCCTCGGCGACATCGAGACGATCGTCGTGCGTCAGGACACGGCCCTGCCGAAAATCGCGGCCATCTATGCCGAGACGCCCCTGCCGCTGCTGCAGGCGTGGCAGGCCTTCCACACGGCCGACGACATGGCTCCCTATATGTCGCAGCGCTTCTCGGACGCCCAGTGGGAGTTCCGCGGCCGTGACCTGTCGGGCCAGCCGGAACAGCGGGCCCGCGACAAGCGCGCCGTCAGCTTCGCCGAAGGCGTGATGGGCGAGGCCTTCGGTCGCCTGTATGTGGCCGAATACTTCCCCGCCGAGTCCAAGGCGATGATGGAAGAGCTGGTGGCCAACCTGCGCGTGGCCCTGGCCGCCCGCATCCGTCAGCTGGACTGGATGGGCGCCGAGACCAAGGAACAGGCCCTCTACAAGCTCGACAATTTCACGGTGAAGATCGGCTATCCGGACAAGTGGCGCGACTATTCCGCGCTCGAGGTGCGGGCCGACGATCTGGTCGGCAATGTCGAGCGCGCCGGCGTGTTCCGCTGGCAGTATCAGCTGGGCCGCATGGACGGTCCGGTCGATCGCGACGAGTGGGGCATGACCCCGCAGACGGTCAACGCCTATTACAACTCGACCAAGAACGAGATCGTCTTCCCGGCCGCCATCCTGCAGCCGCCCTTCTTCGATCCGACCGCGGACCCGGCGGTCAACTATGGCGCCATCGGCGGCGTGATCGGCCACGAGATCGGCCACGGCTTCGATGACCAGGGCCGCAAGTCCGACGGTGACGGCGTTCTGCGCGACTGGTGGACGGCCGAGGATGCGGCCCGCTTCGAGGCCCGCGCCGACATGCTGGGGAGCCAGTACGCGACCTATGAGCCCCTGCCGGGCTATCCGATCCGTCCGGCGCTGAGCATGGGCGAGAACATCGGCGATCTGGCCGGCGTCACCCTGGGTCTGGAAGGCTATCTGGCCTCGCTGGACGGGGCGGAATCGCCGGTTCTGGACGGCACGACGGGCACCCAGCGCGTCTTCCTCGGCTGGGCCCAGGTCTGGAACACCAAATACCGCGACGAAGCCCTGCGCAACCAGATCGCTACGGGTCCGCACTCGCCGGCCGAGTTCCGGGTGGTGGGGCCGATCCGGAATCTGGACGCCTGGTATGACGCCTTCGACGTCCAGCCTGGCCAGAAATACTATCTGACCCCGGAAGAACGCGTCCGCCTCTGGTAGGCCGCGCGCCGACGAAATGAGGGAGGGGCTGTTCGAAAGAGCGGCCCCTTTTTCATGGACGCGATCACGGGGTGACGGTGAGCGCCAGGCACGAAAAAGCCCGCCGCGGGGGATACATCGCGGCGGGCTTCTTTCGCTCGTCTAGGAGCGGACGTTTCCTCCCCGAAACGCCTACGAAGTTTGCGCGTCGCATCGCGTCGCGCGCTTCGAGAACCCCATTCATACGATCCGGACCCGACAAGTCAATCAAAGCGAAGGCGAAATCCGGCGTTTTCTTGACTGATCGTCGATAAGTCAGCGTCGCCCTCAGGCGGTTATTGATGATCCTTCGAGAATGGAGCGGATCGCGGCCACCAACTGGTCGCGGGGAAGGGTCTGTTGTCCTGGACGGGCCTGTTTCCATTCGGCATTATCGGAGACGGCCTGCGAGAGACGGCGACCGGCGTCGAGGTCCTTGAGCGTGACCGTGCCGGCCGCAATTTCGTCCCCGCCCAGCATGACGGCGACGGGCGCCCCCCGGCGATCCGCATATTTCATCTGGGCCTTCATGCCTGCGCGGCCGAGATAGAGCTCGGCGGCGATCCCCGCGGCGCGCAGCTCGGCGACGGCGCCCAGATAGTGGGTCATGTCGGCGTCGGAAAAGGCGATCACGACGACCGGGCCGCGGACCTCTCCCGCCGGATCGCGTCCGCTGGCCCGCAGGGCAGCGGCAAGGCGCGACACTCCGAAGGAAAAGCCGGTCGCGGGCACACTCTGGCCCGTGAACCGCGCGACCAGATCGTCATAGCGACCGCCGCCGCCGATCGAGCCAAAGCGGACGGGGCGGCCCCGCTCATCCGTGGTCGGTAGCAGCAGTTCGGCTTCGAACACGGCGCCGGTGTAGTACTCCAGCCCGCGCACGATGGTGGGGTCGAACGTCACCGCCGCGTCGCTGACTTCCATCGCATTCAGCGCCCGGTCAATGGCGGCCAGCTCGGTCAGGGCCTGTTCGCCGACGGCGCCCAGCAGGCCGCTGTCTGCCAGCAGATTTATCACCGTGCTGCGAGATCCCCGCCCGAGCTTCTCCAGCATCAGAAAGTCGCCAATGGCCTGGATGGCACCGGCGGGCAGTTGAGCACCCCTGGTGTAGTCGCCAGACTCGTCCAGGCGCCCGTCGCCCAGCAGGGCCGACACCCCGTCCCAGCCCAATCGGTCGAACTTGTCCACGGCGCGAAGGGCGGTCAGTCGCTGGCCTGCGTCGTTGACGCCGTTGGTCTCGAACAGGCCGTCGAACAGCTTGCGGTTCGAGACGCGGATGACTGCCTGATCCCGTTGGAGGCCCGCAGCCGTCAGCCCCTCGACCGCCAGAGCCAGGATCTCGGCATCGGCTTCGGGTCGGTCGGAGCCGACGGTGTCGGCATCGCACTGAATGAATTCACGAAAGCGCCCCGGCCCCGGCTTTTCATTGCGCCAGACCGGTCCAAAGGCGTAGCGGCGGAACGGCTTGGGCAAGGTCTCCCAGCTCTGGGCGGCATAGCGGGCCAGCGGCGCGGTCAGGTCATAGCGGAGCGCCATCCACTGATCGTCATCGTCCTGCAGGGCGAAGACGCCCTCGTTCGGGCGGTCGGCATCAGGCAGGAATTTGCCGAGCGCATCCGCATATTCGAAGGCCGAGGTCTCGAGAGGCTCGAACCCCCAGCGCTCATAGACAGCCGAGACCCGCTCGACGATGCGACGTTCGGCAATCAGGTCCGGGCCGCGCCGGTCCTGAAACCCCCGGGGGCCCCGGGCTTCAGGACGGGGGGCGTCGGTGATCGGGTCATCGGTGGGGGTGCCGGATGGCGGGACAGTGCTCATGGGGGGCGATTACGCCATCACCCCCCGTCCCGCAATGCGACCGTCCGCTCAGTCGCCGCCCTTCGAGATGCGGACCATCCGGCCATAGGTCAGGCAGCGCCAGGCCCATTCCAGCGGCCCCATGCGGAACACCGACAGCCACAGCGGCGACCAGATCAGCTGGGCCAGCCAGACTGCGCCGACCACCATCCACATCTGCGAGGTGCTGTGGGTGCCATACCACAAGGGCCCCCAGGCCGCGTAGTAGAGGGTGACCATGATCAGGGTCTGGGTAAGGTAGTTGGTGAAGGCCATGCGACCGACCGGCACCAGCACCTGGGTGATCGCCTTGAGCCCGAACTTCGTCAGCAGGATCAGGGCGGTGACATAGAACAGGGTCACCAGCGGGGCCGCCCCGGTCGACGCGGCTGCCCAGCCGCCGGTAGGATCAACGCCGTCAGGCGCCATCGCCTTCTGCCATCCCCACCAGGCCGATACGGCCAGATTGGCGCCACCGATCAGCAGTACCAGCAGATAGACCCACATCGGTGACCTGCCGGACAGATAGCCAGATTTGAACAGGCCGAGGCCCACCATCATCAGGGGGACCGACACCGGGATCATGATCAGCATGAAGACGGCGAAGGTCGCCCAGGTGGTCAGGTTCGCCATGAACCCGGCGAATCCGCCTGAACGGTAGGTATCGACGACGGCCTGGATCATCTCGGGCGTCGGGGCGGCCATGCCTTGTTCAAACTCTGCGGCCATCTCGGGCGGGATATTGCCCATCGCCCAGTAGAAGCCGACAGCCAGCAGGGCCCAGAACAGGGTGATCAGTCCCCCGACCCAGAGCAGACGTCGGGCTGACCACGAGCGGAAGAAGAGGAAGGCGAAACCGCTGACGGCGTAGAGCAGCAATATGTCGCCAAACCAGAGCAGTGCTCCGTGCAGGGCACCGATCAGGGCCAGCCACCCCAGACGCCGGCGCAGGAGGGCTCCACGATCCAGATCACTGCGCTCACCGCCGACGAGGAAGATCGACACGCCGAACAGCATGGTGAACAGGGTGCGCATCTTGTCGGCGAAAAAGACGTCGATAACCCACACCCCGATCGTATCGGCCATGGTGCTGTCGACCGGTGGGGGTGTCTCGACAGGTGCGATCATTATATGCGGCCAGGCGAACGCCAGGGCATTGACCGCCAGAATCCCCAGCACGGCCCAGCCGCGCAGCATGTCCAGATTGAAAATCCGGTCCTTGGGCGCGACGGGCGCGAGCCGGGCGGTGGCCGGTCCGGTATGCAGGTCTGTGGATGTCATGGTGTGCTGTCCCCCCGACGGTCACCCGAAATCAAGCAACAAGGGTCGCAGCGCGCGCCGCCGAAGAAAAGTAAATTTCCTGTAACGTTGGTCAGCGAGCCTGGAAGGTGTCGCGTCCGCTGAGGCCAAGCCGATCCCGCACCGGGGCCGGGCGCGGCATGAAGGCGAGGAAGGCCGCGCACAGGCCGGCCCACAGGGCGTAACTGATGCCCACCAGAATGGCCAAAGGCACCCCGCCCACGCCAAAGATCAGAAGCGCCGTTTCGGCATAGCCCAGCGCCTGGCCGACATCGGCCGAGCGGGCGGCTCCGATGCCCGAGAGGACCAGGGCATTGAACCCTTGCAGGGCTGCCGCCAGAAGACCGCCGTAGAACATGAAGCGCCAGACGATGCCGAGCCGCGTGCCGGGGCGACCCGTGCGAAGGGACTCCTGATGCAGAAGCCATAGACACAGGGGCACCGCCAGCACACCGACCGCCAGAACCAGCACGCGCCAGTCGGTGCTCAGTCCGTCCAGCCAGGTCTGGGGTGGCCAGACGAAGAAGGTGATGATCAGCGGTGGCCAGGCGATGCCGAGCACGGCGGCCAATGCTATCCAGCCACCGGAGCGGCGCCAGGTGACCTGACGCTGACCGGGCAGATCCTCAAGCGTTTCGAACCGGGTCTTCATCGTGTGGGCACCGGGGCATCGCCGGAATAGTCATAGAAGCCGCGCCCGGTCTTGCGACCCAGCCAGCCGGCCTCGACATATTTCACCAGGAGGGGGCAGGGGCGATATTTGCTGTCGGCCAGGCCATCGTAAAGCACATTCATGATGGCCAGAACGACGTCCAGGCCCATGAAGTCGGCCAGTTCCAGCGGCCCCATGGGGTGGTTCGCGCCCAGCTTGAGTGCCTTGTCGATCGAGGCGACGTCGCCGACCCCCTCATAGAGGGTGAAGATCGCCTCATTGACCATCGGCACGAGGATGCGGTTGACGATGAAGGCCGGGAAATCCTCGGCATTGGTGGTGGTCTTGCCGAGGCTCTGGGCAAAGGCGACGGCGGTCTCATAGGTCTCGGGCGAGGTGGCGATGCCACGGACGATCTCGACCAGCCGCATGGCCGGGGCCGGCTTCATGAAATGCAGGCCGATGAAGCGGTCGGGCCGATCGGTGGCCGACGCCAGCCGCGTGATCGAGATCGACGAGGTGTTCGATGCCACCAAGGTTTCGGGCCCGAGGTGCGGGGTCAGCGACTTCAGGATGTCGGTCTTGACGGCCTCGTCCTCGACGGCGGCCTCAATGACCAGATCCGCCTTGCCGACTGTGGCCAGATCGCCGGCATCGCTGATCCGACCCAAAATGGCCTGGGCCTCGTCCGCGGCAAGGCTCTCCCGCTCAACGCGGCGGGCGAGGCTGTTGGCGATGGTGCCATGGGCGAGCGGCAGCCGGGAAGGGTCGGCGTCATACAGATGCACCGCATAGCCGCCCGTGGCCACCGCCTGGGCGATACCCGATCCCATCTGTCCCGCGCCGATGATGGCGACCGTCCTGATCGTGGTCATGACCTTCGAAATTCAAGGGCGCCGGGGCGCCGGGGGAGGGGCACCTTAGGCGCTCGGGCCGAAGGGCGAAAGCACCTGCGCGTGCCCCGGATGCATCAGAAGCCGCCCAGCAGCTGATACAGGGCCTGGCAACTGGCCGGCAGGATGTAGGAGCGGATACCCGAGATGATCAGCAGGGCGATGATCGGGGTGATGTCGATGCCGCCCAGCGACGGGATAATGCTGCGCAGGGGGGCCAGGATCGGCGCGGTGATGCTGTCCAGAAAATGGGCCAGCTGGGCCACGAAGCGGTTGCGATAGTTGATCACGTCGAAGGCGAACAGCCAGCTCATGACGGCCGAAACGATGATCGCCAGCCACAACAGCAGGAAGACCGAGTCGACCAGAAAACAGATGAAGCCGGCGATGGCGGGGCCCATATTGATCCTTGTTGGCAGCGGATATGCGTCAGATGTCCGCTTCTAGCCTGAGCCGAGGCTTTCGGCCAAGGCCGACGGTGTTGCGCGCCCCTGGCGCAATCCCCCGCAAGACGCCATTGACACCACAAGCCCCGCCCGCCTATGTCCCGCGCTCGCCTGTGCCCGAGCATGGATCGGGGCCGTAGCTCAGTTGGTAGAGCGCGTCGTTCGCAATGACGAGGTCAGGGGTTCGACTCCCCTCGGCTCCACCAGGCGCCTATCCGGAATGCCCCTGACCGAAGGGCCGTCATGACCGTCACTGTCTATCACAACCCCAAATGCGGCACGTCGCGCAAAGTGCTGGACATGGTCCGGGCCTCGGGTGTCGAGCCAGAGGTGGTCGAATATCTGAAAACCGGCTGGACGGCGGATCAGTTGACCCGTCTGGCTGAGCAAACGGGTGAGGGGCTGAAGGGCCTGCTGCGGGTGCGGGGCACCTCGGCCGAGGATCGCGGCCTGACCGCCGACGACGTCAGCGATGCAGCCCTGCTGGCGGCCATGGTCGAGGATCCGGTGCTGGTCAATCGCCCCATCGTGGTCACGCCGAAGGGCGCTGCCCTGTGTCGTCCGGCCGAGCGCGTCGACGCCCTGCTCTAGTTTTCCTCGTCGAAGCGGCGGGCCACGAGGGCGCGGAGGGCGGCGACTGCGGCCTCGGCATCCGGGCCCTCGGCCGCGATCGACAGGCCGCAGCCATTGCCGGCACCCAGCGTCAGCAGGCCCATGATCGACAGGGCGTTCACCGTGACACCGTCGCGGGTCACGCGGATGTCGGCCTCGAACTCTGAGGCCAGCTTGACGAATTTGGCCGAGGCGCGGGCGTGCAGGCCGCGGGAGTTGCAGATGTCGACGACCGTCGCGGCGGTCGGAAGGGTGCCGTCGCCGCTCATTTTTCCCCCGACAGCACCCAGGAGGCGACCGAGATGTATTTCCGGCCGGCGTCCTGCGCATGGGCAACGCAGGCCTCCATCGGCTCGCGGGCGCGGACGCTGGCCAGTTTGATCAGCATGGGCAGGTTCAGACCGGCGATCACTTCGGCACGGGTTTCCTCCATGACCGAAATGGCGAGGTTCGACGGCGTCCCTCCGAACATGTCGGTCAGCAGGATGACGCCGTCTCCGTCGTTGACGGCCCCTGCTGCATCAACGATGTCGCGGCGGCGGCGCTCCATGTCGTCGTCCGGCCCGATGCAGATGGCTGCGACCCCACGCTGCGGCCCCACGACATGCTCCATGGCCGCCAGGAATTCCGACGCCAGCCCGCCATGGGTTACGATCACAAGCCCGATCATACAGCCTTCACCACGACGGCTTCCGCCCCGACAGCATCCCCGGCCGGGACGTCCAGTCCGGGCCACAAGTCGCGCTTGATAGGGCAAAGCGGCCCCGGGTTAAAGCATCAAGGTGAGACGGGTCGCCGCAGCGCCTCTGCGAGCGCGAGCGCCACAAGGCGGGGAGCAGTGGGGCTATGGGCCCGCAGGGTCAGGCCGGGCAGCGCTGTATCCAGCCACACGGCTTGCGTCGGCTCGGGCAGGCGCGGGGGCTCTTCGGCAGTCAGGGTGACGGCCAGCGCCAGCCGGCACATGTCGCGGCTAGGCACGAACAGAATGCCCAGCCCCCGCGCCTCGATCATGCCCCGGGTCGGCTCGGGCGCGCGCGCCCACAGCTGCCCGCCGCTGATCCAGATGAGGGCGCCGTCGTCGGCCACCAGACGCCATCCCTGTCCCATCAGGGCCAGCGCCAGTCCCGACTTGCCCGTCCCCGGAGGGCCGCTGAGGGCCACACCGACCCAGCCATCGGGAGAAGGGCGGGCGACCACTGTGGTCTGGATCTGGGGCGGGCCCGTCACGCGCGGGTCGGCAGGATGACGGTGAAACGGGCGCCTGCCACCCGGTCGGGGTTTTCGGCATCGACGATGTTCTCGGCCCGGACCTCCCCGCCGTGGGCCTCGATGATCTGGCGCACGATCGACAGGCCCAGCCCCGAGTTGGTGCCGAACTGAGTGCCCTTGGGCCGCGAGGTGTAGAAGCGCTGGAATACGGTTTCCAGATTCTCGGCCGGAATGCCGGGCCCGTCATCTTCCACCCGGATGCGGATGTCCTGTGACCCGTCGGGCGCACGGTCCAGCGTCAGACGCACGGAGCCGTCCGACGGACTGAATGACCGGGCATTGTCGATCAAATTGCGGATCACCTGCCCCAAAGGTCCATCGCGACCGACGATCCGGGTGGATCCGGGGGTGTTGATCGACAGGCGCAGGGGCACGTCGCCCGGCCTGGGTGAGCTCTGATAGACATCGACGATGTCGCGCAGCAGGGCGGCCAGGTCCACGGTGCGAGGCCGGTCGCGGGCCAGTTCCGCATCCAGGCGCGACGCATTGGAAATGTCGGTGATCAGACGGTCCAGCCGGCGCACATCCTGCTGCAACAAGGCGGTCAGCTTTTCACGCTGGGCCTCGACCTTGACCAGCGGCAGGGTCTCGAGCGCCGAGCGGATCGAGGTCAGCGGGTTCTTGATCTCGTGAGACACATCGGCGGCGAACCGCTCGATCGCCTCCATCCGGTCGGACAGCGCGCGGGTCATGGTCTCCAGCGACCGGGCCAGATCGCCGATCTCGTCACGGCGTTCCTCGAGGTCGGGCATGGAGATGGCGCGCGTCTGTTGCAGGCGCACGCTGTCGGCGGCGGCGGACAGACGCATGACGGGCCGCGCCACGAACAGATGCAGCAGCAGCGACGAGAACAGCGACACCACCAGTGCCACAATGGCAAAGGGCATCAGCGCGGCACGCTGGGCGGCCAGGATTTCATCGACGTCGGCGGCCTCGAGTGTCAGCACGCCCAGTTCCTGCCGCACATGGCGAATGGGCAGGGAGACCGAGATGACACGATTACCGCTCTCATCGCGGCGGACGCCCGCCTGGGGCCCCTCGGTCAGGGCCGTCTCGATCTCGGTCGCCAGTTCCAGACGGGCCTGTTCGAGGCGGCGGTCCTCCTCGACCTCGGCCTCGAGGTCGGGCTCGGGCACCGGGGTTGCGGCGGGCAGGGCCGGATCCAGCGGCGCGCCGGGAATGGCCTCGGTGACCATATAGCTGTCGGCGACCGGCAGGCCGTCGCGGTCGAACACGCGGGCCCGCTGGCCGACCGGCACAAAGTTGTCGCGCAGCCATCGGGCGGTTTCATACTCGTCGAGAGCCGGAGTCGGCACGCCGGTGGTGATGCCCAGCTCGCCCAGCACATTGGACATCAGCTCGGCCTGGGCCATCAACGACTCCTGACGCGCCTCGATCAGGCCGCGCCGCCACTCGTTCAGGGCCAGGGCTCCGACGAACAGGATCAGCAGGCTGAGCAGGTTCAGCGCAAGAATCAGGGCGCCAAGACGCGAACCGACCGGCCGGAACCGCGCGCGGGGGCGGGCCTCACGGCCGCCTTCAGATTCAGCTTTCGCGGTATCTGTAGCCAACGCCGTACAGGGTCTCGATGGCGTCGAACTCCGGATCGACGACCCGGAATTTCTTGCGCATGCGTTTCACGTGGCTGTCGATGGTGCGGTCGTCGACATAGACCTGATCGTCGTAGGCGGCGTCCATCAGGTTGTCGCGGCTCTTCACGAAGCCGGGGCGCTGGGCCAGCGCCTGCAGCAGCAGGAATTCGGTGACGGTCAGCTTGACCGGCTTGCCGTCCCAGGTGCTCTCGTGGCGGGCGGGATCCATGGTCAGCTTGCCCCGGCGAATGGCCCGGGCAGCGGCGTCGCCCTGGGCCTCGCCCTCGCCCGTGCCGATACCGACGCGCCGCAGAAGGGCCTTGACCCGCTCCAGCAACAGCCGCTGGCTGAACGGCTTGTGGATATAGTCGTCGGCCCCGAGGTTGAAGCCGAGAATCTCGTCGATCTCCTCGTCCTTGGAGGTCAGCATGATCACCGGGATCTGCGAGGTCTGACGCAGCTTGCGCAGCACCTCCATACCGTCCATGCGCGGCATCTTCACATCCAGAATGACCAGATCGGGCGGCGTGGCCAGCAGGGCCTCGAGACCCGACGCGCCGTCATGGTAGGCCGTGATCTTGTGCCCATGGCTTTCCAGCGCCAGCGACACGGAGGCGACAATGTTCTCGTCGTCGTCGACCAGGGTGATGTTGGCCAAGATTCGCTCCTCAGAGGCTTCGACGCGTCGCGCCGTCGACCGGTGTAACGCGCCCGAAGCGTAACCGTTCGGATTCAATCGGGGTGACATTAGGGCGCGCCGGGCCGGGCGGCTAGAGCATGATCACTTCCGACTGGGGCGGAGGAGCGAAACCTGGCCTTAAGCCCTCATCCGGCATGGTGGGCGTCTGTAGCGTATTCAGGTGTATCATGGCCGGGCCCGTCCACTACGAAGTCTTCATCCGAAAGACCGCACCCGCGCCATGGGCCCTGTTGATGGCGACGGAGAGCCGTAACCACGCGATTGAGACGGCCGAAGACATCCTGAACGACAACCGGGCGGTGGCCGTTCGGGTCACCAAGGAGACGCTTGACGCCGAGACCATGGAGTTTTCCAGCCTGACTGTCCTGACCAGGGGCGCACCCGAGGTCCGGCAGAAGCGGGTCATACCGGATGACGAGGTCGGGCCGCGCTGTACAGGCATTCAGGATTTTTATGCGCCCCATGCGCGCGATCTGATCGGTCGGGTGCTGGAGGACTGGCTGATCCGGCGCGGGGTCACCGCCTTTGAACTGCTGCATCGGCCGGATCTGGCCGAGATCCTGGAGGCCTCGGGTGTTGAACTGCAGCATGCCGTACAAAAGGTCGCCGTGCCGGAAAGTCAGGCGGTCGGGCAGCCGGTCCACGAGCTGATCCGCCACTATCAGAAATTGGCCGACGCCGTGATCGAGCGGCTGGTGGCGGCCGGGCGTGCGCAGAGGTTTCCGACGCTGGAGGGGCGATCTCTGGCGGATCTGGCCCACCGGCTGGCGGGAACCTCCGACCGGGCCTTCATCATGGGCGGAGTGGTTTCGGGTGCTCTTGCGGGTCTGAAGACCCCCCGGACCCGGCTGGACCGCTTGATGGATCTGGCCGAGGCCGCACCGATGGACGGTCCGCCCCGCGCCATCGTCATGGTCGCCATTGAGCAGATCCTCTGCGAAATGATGGCCCAGAGGACCAGTCTGGCTGACATTCTTGGGCCCTCGCTGGATCAGGGCGCCAGCCTTGCTGCTGTGGTGCGTATGGTCGCCCCCGCCGAAATCGAGGCCCTGATTGCCCGGGATCACCGGCTGCGCCTGCTGGTTCCGACCATTGAGGGGCCGGCCCGTCGTCTGGGCGAGCGGCTTCAGGGCGGCGAGTACCCCCTGTTGTCGGCGGTTCTGGCCCGCATGGTACTGCGCGAACTGCGCTCACCGCGCCGCTTGCGACCGGCAGACCCCGAAGGAGAGATTGATATCCTCCGGGCACTGGCCATGACACTGACGGCGACGGCCGGGCGGCTGCTGACCCTGGAAGAGGTGCAGGATGCCTTTACCGAGCGGTCCAAGAGCCTGATCACGGCCGATTTCGTCGCCGCCTTCGTCAAGCCGTGCAGTACGGTGATGTGCGAGGCCGAGCATCTGATGCGGCTGTGCGAGAACGTCACCGGAGCAGCCAACAAGCGGTCAGCGGCGCGCTGGCTTCACGCCTGTCTCAGCTCGCTCCGGTTTGAGACGGAGATGCGCCGGTCCGAGCTGCCGCCCGGCCAGGTTCTGGCCACGCTGGCGGGCCTGCAGCGCGCGGCTGGGAATGTGGAGTTGTCGGAGTCGGACGAGGCACAGATCTGCGAGGCCCTCGGCAAGGTCGGCTCGGCGGTAGAAGCCACCGCTCGCCTGATCGACCAGATGGTCCGTGCGCCCGTGCCGGTGCCGCACAAGCTGCAGGTTCTGCTGCGGCTGGCGGCGGGCGAGACCGGTCCGCGCGGCCCGGTGACGGAGCGTGCCCGCGCTGAGGCCCTGAAGCTGCTGCGTCACCCCAAGGTGCGGGCCGAACTGGGGTCCACGCCGGCCGCGCTTGAGCCGATCCGCGAGCTGATGCGCACGGTCGGGCTGGCGGCCTGAGGTCGGTTCAGTCGAATTCGAAAATATCGAAAATGCTGTCGCGCTTCTTCTTGCGCGGCCGGCCCCGGTCATCATAGCGGCGGTCGTCGCGATAGCGCTCATCGCGGTAAGGCTTGGGGCGTGGCGGTGCGGACCAGGCCTGGGGCTGGGGCGGAGCGGCCGGTGCCGCGGCCCGCCCTTCTTCCACCGCGGCCGCCATCAGCTTTTCCAATTCCCCGCGGTCCAGCCAAACCCCGCGACAGGTCGGGCACATGTCGAACTGCACACCGGACCGTTCCAGTGTCTGCATGCCGGCATTGTCATTGGGGCACATCAGAAGGGGCATCGTCTCTCCACGCGTAAGGCCGCACGACCTGACGGGGTCTTGCGGTCGAATGTAGGGTGAAATGCGCCCGGCGCCGGCTTTTGTCCGAATTGGGCCCGGACCGACACCGGGCGCACCCGATGCGGTCCGACATCACACGATCCGGGGCGGAGGACGAGGGGGCCCCGGAGCGTGCCAGAGGGGCCCGTCCCGCACCGCCACTGTTACGGACAGACGCCTGCGGGACAAGATGACAGGTGGTCACAGTTGCGTCAGAACGCCGTTATCCCCGTCAGGCAACCTGTCCTGCGGCCCAGCCCGAGCTCCACGCCCACTGGAAATTATAACCGCCCAGCCAGCCGGTGATGTCGACCGCCTCGCCGATCACATACAGGCCGGGGACGTGCTTCGCCGCCATTGTCTGCTGGTCCAGCTGGTCTGTGGCGACGCCACCGAGGGTGACCTCGGCCGTGCGATAGCCTTCGCTGCCGACCGGCTTGACGCTCCAGCCGTTGACCGCCTGATCCAGCCGCCGCAAGGCCCTGTCCGAGAGATCAGCGAGATTGCCGACGGCGTCCTCTTGTTCGACCAGAACCTCGGCCAGCCGCTTCGGCACGATCTGTCCCAGTGCTGTATGCGACGCCTGCCGTCCACTGCCTGCCTTCATCGCCTTCAGCTGCGTGAAGACGTCCACACCCGGAGCCATGGCCACGGCGATTGCCTCTCCCTCGCGCCAGTAGGAGCTGATCTGCAGCACGGAAGGTCCGCTCAGGCCCCGGTGGGTGAACAGCAGGCCCTCGGCGAATTTCGTCCTGCCGTGGCTGACGACCGCCTCGACCGACACCCCGGCCAGCGGTTTCAGCCGCTCGAGCAGTCCCGCCTCGAAGGTCAGGGGTACGAGGGCCGGGCGCGTGTCTGTGACTCTCAGGCCCAGGGCCCGCGCTGTGTCATAAGCCCAGCCGGTCGCCCCCATCTTCGGGATCGACTTGCCGCCTGTGGCAAGTATCAGTGAGCTGCAGCGCAGCTGGCTTCTGTCCGAGAGCGAGATCTGAAATCCCTCGGCGTCGCGCGAAAGTCTATCCACCGACGTACCCAGCGACAGGACCGCTCCGGCTTCCCGCATCTGATCCGTCAGCATACGGATGATCAGTCTGGCGCTGTCGTCACAGAATAGCTGGCCGAGCGTCTTTTCGTGCCAGGCGATCCCGGCCTGATCGACCCGCTTGATGAAGTCGTGCTGGGTGAAACGCTTCAGCGCCGAGGTGGCAAAGCGCGGGTTCTCGCCAAGGAAGGCATGCGGCCCGCATCCCAGATTGGTAAAGTTGCAGCGTCCGCCGCCCGAGATGCGGATCTTTTCGCCCGGGGCGCGGGCGTGGTCGATGATCCGCACCCGTCGGCCCCGGCGCCCGGCCTCGATGGCGGCCATCATGCCAGCGGCACCCGCGCCGACGATCAGCACATCGATGTCCGTCGAAGGCAAAATGCCACATCCTTTTCCGGCGACCGGCGTTGTCCGTCGCGCCCATTTGTGAGAGGGCGGTTCTAGCGGGGGGGAACACCGATGACCATGACCTATGGCCTGCTGGCGCTTGGCCTTGTGCTGCTGATCGCGGGCGGGGACACGCTGGTGCGGGGGGCAACGACGGCCGCGCGCAGCCTCGGCGTTTCGCCCCTGCTGATCGGCCTGACCCTCGTCGGCATGGGAACGTCAGCGCCGGAGCTGGTCACCAGCCTGACCGCGGTGCTGGCAGGCTCGCCGGGCATCGCCATGGGCAATGTGGTCGGATCGAACACGGCCAATATCCTGCTCATTCTGGGCCTCGCCGCGCTCATCTCGCCGATTGCCGTGGACCGGAAGGCCTTTCGTCGAGACGGCTGGATGCTGATCCTCGCTACCGCCATCTGTGTGGCGGCCGTGGTCGCCGGGACCATCGACTACCGCTGGGGTCTGGCCATGCTGGCAGGTCTGGCCGTCTATCTGCTGTGGGCCTGGATGGGCGAGCGGCGCCATCGGGATCGCGAGGCCCGTAAATACGAGCATCTGACAGAGGACGCGCCGGATGCCCGGGGCGGGGTCTGGTCGGGTCTGGGTCTCGCCGTCATCGGGATCGCCCTGACGATCGGCGGGGCGCGGCTGCTGGTCGACAATGCGATCATCGTCGCCGCCGATTTCGGTGTTTCCGATACGGTCATCGGCCTGACCGTGGTGGCGATCGGAACCTCCCTGCCCGAACTGGTTACCTCGGCCGTGGCCGCCTTCCGGCGGCATTCGGATGTGGCGCTGGGCAATGTCATCGGCTCCAACATCTACAATGTGCTGGGCATTCTCGGGATCACGGCCCTGGTCGCCCCGATCCGGGTGCCGCCCGAGATCATCCGGCTGGACATCTGGGTCATGGTGGCGGCGACTGCCCTCGTTGTGCTGTTCGTGCGCACGGGCATGCGAATCGTGCGGCTGGAGGGCCTGGCCCTGCTGGTGGCCTATGGAGGTTACATCGTCTGGCTGGCGCGCGATCTCTACTGAGCCCTAGTGGGCGTCGTCCCAGTTCGAGGCGGCGCGGGCATCGACGACCAGCGGCACGCTGAGGGCGATGGCGGGCTCGGCGGCCCCTTCCATGACCCGGCGGATGACAGCGATAGCGCGATCCGCTTCGGCCTCCGGCGCCTCGAACACCAGTTCGTCGTGAACCTGCAGCAGCATGCGGGTCTCCAGACCCTCGGCCTTCAGCGCATCCGGCATCCGCATCATGGCGCGGCGGATGATGTCGGCAGCCGTGCCCTGAATCGGAGCGTTGATGGCGGCCCGTTCGCCGAACTGACGCTCGGCCCCCGACTTCGAATGGATCGCTGGAATGTGGATCTTGCGGCCGAACAGGGTGGTGACGAAGCCCGCCTGTTTCACCTCGCCCCTGATGCGATCCATATAGGTCCGGATGCCGGGGAAGCGCTCGAAATAGGTCTTGATGTAGGCCCCGGCCTCGGCGTTATCGATTCCCAGCTGGGCGGCCAGGCCAAAGGCGGAGATGCCGTAGATGATGCCGAAATTAATGGCCTTGGCGCGCCGGCGGGTCTCTGACGACATGCCCTCGACCGGCACACCGAACATCTCTGACGCCGTCGCCGCGTGAATGTCGAGGCCGGCCCTGAAGGCGGCCTTCAGCTCGGGGATGTCGCCGATGTGGGCCAGGATACGCAGTTCGATCTGGCTGTAGTCGGCACTGATCAGCACCTGTCCGGGCGAGGCGATGAAGGCCTGCCGGATCTGCCGCCCGGTCTCGGTGCGGATCGGGATGTTCTGGAGGTTGGGATCAGAGCTGGCCAGTCGGCCGGTCGAGGCGGCGGCCAGCTGATAGGCCGTATGCACGCGGTTGGTGGCCGGATCGGCTGCCTCTGTCAGGGCGTCGGTATAGGTGCCTTTGAGCTTGGCCAGCTGGCGCCAGTCGAGGATGACCCGCGGCAGCTCATGGGTCTCGGCCAGGGTCTCGAGCATGGCAGCATCCGTGCCCCATTGTCCGGAGGCCGTCTTCTTGCCGCCGGGCAGGTTCATCTCGCCGAACAGGATCTCGCCGATCTGCCGCGGACTGGCGATGTTGAAGGGTCGGCCGGCGACTTCATGAGCGCGAGTTTCCAGCTCGGCCATTCTCAGTCCGAACTCGGACGACAGGCGCTTCAGCCGATCCGGATCGACGCGGATACCGGCCAGCTCCATCTGGGCCAGCACGGCAGGCATGCCCCGCTCCAGCGTCTCATAGACGGTGACCAGTCGCTCCTCGGCCAGGCGCGGCTTCAGGATCTGCCACAGCCGCAGGGTGACGTCGGCATCCTCGGCTGCATAGGCGGTGGCGGGCTCCAGCGCCACGTGGCGGAAGCTCTTCTGCGACTTGCCGGTGCCGCACACGGATTTGAACGGAATGGGTTCGTGGCCGAGGTGCAGGCGCGACAGCTCGTCCATCCCGTGGCCATGGACGCCGCCCTCCAGCACATAGGAGATCAGCATGGTGTCATCGATGGGCCCCACCGCGATGCCGTGCCGGGCCATGACCGCCAGGTCGTATTTGATACTCTGGCCGACCTTGAGCACCGCCGGGTTCTCCAGCAACGGCTTCAGCAGAGCCAGGGCCTGTTCCATCGGGATCTGGTCGATGGCCTCGGGCGGGGTTTCTCCGTCGAAGTCCAGTCCGCCCGACTGTGCTTTCGGCTCGGCCTCGTGGGTCAGCGGCACGTAGCAGGCCTCGCCGGGGGCGACCGCAAGCGACAGGCCGCACAGACCCGCGTGGCTGGACGACAGGGCATCCGTTTCGGTGTCGAAGGCGACCACGCCGGCCTCAGTCGCGCGGGCGATCCACCGCTCCAGATCAACAACCGTTCGTACACAGACATAGGCCGATGTGTCGAAGGTTTCGGGTGTCGCCAACTGGGTCGCGGGCTTCGGCGCATGGCGCGGCGCCGCGACCGGGGCGTTCAGGGCCTTGGGGCGTCCATTGGGTGCGGGCTCAAACGGCGTCGCCTTGCCGTCGCCGACCCGGCGGGCCAGCGACCGGAACTCCATCTTTTCAAGAAAGGCGGCAAGCGTCGCTGAGTCCGGATCGCGGACGGCAAAATCGGCAATCGGCTCGGGCGCCGGGGCATCGCAGGTCAGCCGCACCAGCTGGCGGCTGAGCAGGATCTGCTCGGCATGGGTTTGCAGCGTCTCGCGTCGCTTGGGCTGTTTGATCTCACCGGCCCGGGCCAGCAGGGTGTCGAGATCGCCGTACTCATCCAGCAGCTGGGCAGCGGTCTTTGGGCCGATGCCCGGCGCGCCCGGGACATTGTCGACGCTGTCGCCGACAAGGGCCTGCAGGTCGATCATCTTGTCCGGCGTCACCCCGAACTTCTCCATGACCGCGTCCTCGGCCAGCACCCGGTCCTTCATCGGGTCCCACATGACCACCCCGCCGCCGATCAGCTGCATGAGGTCCTTGTCGGAGGACACGATGATCGTCTCGCCCCCGGCATCGCGGGCCTTGCAGGCATAGGTGGCGATCAGGTCATCGGCCTCATAGCCGGGCAGTTCCACGCAGTGCACTCCAAACGCGGCGGTCGCCTCGCGCACCAGGGCGAACTGGGGCACCAGGTCCTCGGGCGCCGGCGGACGGTGGGCCTTGTAGTCCGCATACAGATCATTGCGGAACGTCTTTTCCGAATGGTCGAAAATCGCGGCCAGATGGGTCGGTCCGCCCTCGCCCTTCATCTCGCGCAACAGCTTCCACAGCATATTGCAATATCCCTGAACCGCCCCCACCGGCAGGCCGTCCGACTTGCGCGTCAGCGGCGGCAGGGCGTGATAGGCCCGAAAGATGTAGGCCGAGGCATCGATCAGCCACAGGCGGACGTTGCCGCTGGTGTCGGGGGTGCCAGATTCGGGGGGGGCGGAGTCGCTCATGACGGGACCATAGAGGGGTCCGAGGCGTCCGTCAGCCGCGAAGCACCGCGCCGGTCGTCAGAACTGGAACCAGCTGTCGCCCGGCTCGCGATCACCCGGATCCAGCCGCTGCTGGCCCCAGGCGAAGATCATCAGCATCTGGTGGCTGCGGATACGGAACTGGCCGGTCATCGGCACGATGGCCCCCAGCGCCTGCCCCGTCTTCGCATCATAGACAAAGCCCGAAAACTCGGCGACGCCGACCCGGTCGCGGCGGCTGTAGACCGACAGCTCGGGTACCGAGACGACATTGAAGGTGTCATTGATCGGCAGGCGCACGGCCGGGATGCCGAACACGCGTCGCATCTGCTCCAGCGACAGGGCCCCGGCGCGGATCTCGAAGATGGCGTCCGCCTCGTCGCGGGTGCGGGCCAGCGGATAGCCGGCCTGAAGCACCGCGCCGCGAATGGCGCTGACCGCATAGGGGGCGCTCTCTGCCCGGAAATAGGTGTCGTCGACGAACACGCGGGTTCCCGGCGGCACCGGCAGGCGCAGGCCGTCGACGGCGGCATCGGTGGCGCGCGCCACCAGCAACTGCTCGGTGGCCGTCCGCCCCGGATTGGTCTCGGTGGTCGAGGCACAGGCCGCAAGCGTCAGGGCCATCAGACCAAGGGCGATCGCCGCCCTCACCAGCTGCCCTCGTTCGGCATGGAGATCCAGGGCTCGGCCGGGGTAAGGGCTTCGCCTTCCTGCAGCAGTTCGACGGAAATGCCGTCCGGCGAGCGGACGAAGGCCATGCGCCCGTCGCGCGGCGGACGGTTGATGGTGATGCCCGCGGCCAGCAGCCGCTGACAGGTCGCGTGGATGTCATCGACCTTATAGGCGAGGTGGCCGAAATTGCGGCCGCCGGTGTAGGTCTCGGGGTCCCAGTTGTATGTCAGTTCCAGTTCGGGCGACCGGTCGGCCGCAGAGCGATCCAGATCGTTCGGGGCGGCGAGAAAGACCAGGGTGAATCGCCCGGCCTCATGATCTATGCGGCGGACTTCGCTCAGGCCCAGATGATCGCACCAGAAGCGAAGCGAGGCGTCCAGGTCAGAGACCCGGACCATGGTGTGCAGATAGCGCATAGGGTCCAGCCGGTTCGGGAGAGGGAGCGGGATAGGGGTCTTCTAGAGGCCTCTGGATCGTCCGGGGGGTCAATTCGCGTAACGGGCGTGGCGGGCTTAAGTGGGCCCCTGTCTTAGTGAGCGTCGTGACGCGGGGCCGGGTCGCGATATTCGTTGTCGCGTGCCAGATCGGCCACCAGCACAAAGCGGCGATCACAATAGCCGCATTCGACGAAGCCCTCGTCGCCTATCTCCATATAGACAAGCGGGTGTCCCAGGGCGCCGCCACCGCCATCGCAGGCGACGCGGTGCTGGACAACAGGGATTTCCTCGGGCGCTAATTCGGCGGAACCGGGGACAGGAACGGGATGACGCGGCGGCATTTCTGAACCCTGAGCTTGGCGCGGAGGCGAGCGAGGCATACCTATGCGGCGCGCCGACCGGCGTCAAACGCCTGATCCTGTATTCGGAACCCCATGACCGCTGCCTCCTCGCTGCCCGACTCCGCCATCCGCATCCGTGGCCTGACCAAGACCTATGCGGGCTCGAAGAAGGCCCCGCCCAAGGAAGCGCTGAAGGGTATCGATCTGGATATCCCGCGTGGGGCCATGTTCGGGCTGCTGGGGCCGAACGGCGCCGGAAAGTCGACCCTGATCAATATTCTGGCGGGCGTGGTGAAAAAGACCTCGGGCGAGGTGTCGATCTGGGGGCGGGACATCGATACCCAGCCGCGTGACGCCCGCGCGGCCCTGGGGGTCGTGCCGCAGGAGATCGTCGCCGACGTCTTCTTCACGCCGCGTGAGTCGCTGGAGGTCCAGGCCGGCTTCTATGGCGTGCCGGCCGATGAACGGCGCTCCGACGCCCTGCTGGCGGCGCTCGGCCTGTCGGACAAGGCCAATGCCTATGTGCGGGCCCTGTCCGGCGGCATGAAGCGACGACTGATGGTGGCCAAGGCGCTGGTGCACGCGCCGCCCGTTCTGATCCTCGACGAGCCGACGGCCGGCGTCGATGTCGAGCTGCGTCGCCAGCTGTGGGAGTATGTGCGGCGCCTGAACGCCGAGGGTGTGACGATCCTTCTGACCACCCACTATCTGGAAGAGGCGCAGGAGCTTTGCGACACCATCGCCATCGTCAACCGGGGTCAGGTCGTGGCCTGCGAGCCGACGCCGCAGCTGCTGCGGCGGCTGGATACGCGCAACGTCGTGGTCTCGCCCGAAACCCCGCTCAAGGCGCCCCCGGTGCTCGACGGGTTCGAGGTCACGCCCCGGTCGGGGGGCGCCTTTTCGGTGACCTATCTCAAGGGCCGTTCCTCGGTGGAGCAGGTTCTGGCGGCCGTGCGCGCGGCGGGCGTCACCATCGCAGACATCTCGACCGAGGATCCCGATCTGGAGGATGTCTTCCTGGCCCTGACCTATGGCGACGACGCCCAGGGCAATCCGACGAAGGACTGATCGTCCTTAGAACGCCATCACCGTGCCCAGCAGGAAGCGGGCGCCGGACCGGCCCAGCGTCTGGTCGGTCGCGGCCTGAAGCTCGCGCGCCAGCCGTTCGACATCGGGCGGCGCATCGCCGCGCAGGCTGGCGGCCGCCCGGCTGATCACCGAATTATAGGCCGCGCGCAGGCGGGGCGCTGACTGGTTGGCGCGGGTATGCAGGGCGGCATCAGCCACATCCAGCCCGGTTTCGACCGTCAAAACCCCGCGTCGGCCGCCCGCCCGGCTGAAATTCGCCGTCGAGGTGCCGATCTGGATATAGGTCGGACGCGATCCGCCGCCGCCACCACCGGTCATGAGCCTCTCCCGAGATTGCCGTCGGTCCACCCCTGGCATACCGGGCTTAAGGGCCGGTTACAGGATCCGGCCGCAGCGTGGCGCCGCTCAGCCCCGGCCACGCCCGCAGCGCCTCGTCGACGGGCCTCGTCTGGAGGACACGCCCGGTCGCGACCTCGACCAGACTGACCACCCGGTCTTCGCGGATATCGGGCGAGCAGGCCTGGACCCGGCGGACCTCGGTGAGAACATAGACGCTGTCCCCCTGGCGTCCCCAGCCGAGTCCGCGGGTCGCATACTCCTGGCGGGCCGGGCGGGCGCAGTCATTGAGTCGGGCCAGTTCAGCAATCGCTGCCTCACGCACGCTCGCAGATTCCTGCGCCACCTGTCGCCCCCCGACCTGCCACAGCCGCAACTCGCTCCAGGCCGCACTTCCGGAATCGTTGACATAGAAGCTGCGGGCGTTCGGGGCCCAGGACAGCTCCGACACCGGCCGGATTTCGCCGAGGTCGACCCGCTTCATGAAGCCGGCGCTGAAGGTCAGGCGGGGGTCGTCCTCTCCGCCATAGATGACGGTACGATCGCCCGTCGGTGCGGGGACCGTCGCCGCGGGGCCTTCCAGCAGGGTGGTCCGGGTGGCCACATCGTCATCCCCTGCGGGACCGGAGCAGGCTGCGAGGGCCAGACAGACAAGCGCCGCACATGCCCGGGGCGGGGTCATTGGAGACGCGCAGCGTCACGATCCGTGACCATGGGCCTCAGGTCGAGTTTCGCAAACAGGCGGGTGTCGGCATCGGCATCCGGGTTGGCGGTGGTCAGCAGGCGGTCGCCGACGAAGATGGAGTTGGCCCCGGCCAGGAAGCACAGGGCCTGCATCTCGTGGCTCATGGTCTCGCGCCCGGCCGACAGGCGCACCATGGACCGGGGGCAGACGATCCGGGCGACAGCGACCGTACGGACGAATTCGATCGGGTCGATTTCCCCGTCGCGCTTGACCTGATCGCCCAGCGGCGTGCCCGCCACCGGCACCAGGGCATTGACCGGCAGGCTGTCGGGGTGGGCGGGCAGGGTTGCCAACGCATGCAGCAGGCCCGCGCGGTCGCGCCGCGCCTCGCCCATGCCGACGATGCCGCCGCAGCAGGTACTCATGCCTGCGTCCCGCACGTGCTTCAGCGTATCCAGCCGGTCCTGATACGTCCGGGTGGTCACGACATCGGCGTAATAGTCGGGCCCGGTGTCGAGGTTGTGGTTGTAATAGTCGAGGCCTGCCTCCTTGAGCTGGCGGGCCTGATCGGCAGTCAGCATGCCGAGCGTGGCGCAGGTTTCGAGCCCCAGCGCCTTCACGGCCGAGATCATGGCCGCCAATTTCGGCGTGTCGCGGTCCTTCAGCTCGCGCCAGGCCGCGCCCATGCAGAACCGGTCGGCGCCGCCGGCCCTGGCCGCCATGGCCTCGGCCAGCACCGCCTGGGTGTCCATCAGCTTTTCGGCCTTGAGCCCCGTGTCGAAACTGGCCGACTGGGAGCAGTAGCCGCAGTTCTCGGCACATCCCCCGGTCTTGATCGACAGCAGGCGGCTGAGCTGGACCTCCGAGGGGTCGAAGGTCTTGCGGTGCACCTCGGCCGCGGTGAACACCAGCTCCATAAAGGGCTGTTCGAACAGGGCCTCCACCTCTTCGAGGGTCCAGTCGTGGCGGGGGGTGGCGAGATCACGGGTCATGGGGCGCTTGATGCGATGACCGTCGCGCGGGGGCAAGCCCTGCGCTCAGATCTCCATCAGCAATTCGCCGTCCTGAAGGTCCATCACCACCCGGCTGAAGACCCCCAGCACATCGACACCCAGCAGCATGGCCGGCTGGTCCGCCAGCCCCAGATGCCGGAAAATATGGAAGTCGCCCATCAGCACCCCCAGCCGGTCCAGCACCATGTCCCCCAGCCGCACGGCGTCGATGATCATGGGACGGGCGACCGCGGCCCGACCGGTCGGAGACTGAACCGCCCGGACCGTACCGGCGGTACGGACCACAAGGTCGGTCGCTCCGGCTGCTTCAGCCAGCACGGGGTTGATCAGGCTGACCTCAGCCCCGGTATCGATCACGGCCCGCACCCTCTGACCCCGCACCCGGGCATCCACGATCATCAACCGTTCGGCCACGCCGTCCGGCTCGCGCACCACCGGCGGGGCAAAGCGCACACGCGGGCGCTCGGCCGCCAGAAAGCCCCTTTCCTCGATGCGGGGGCGACCGATCGTTGCCCGGTGGCGCCCCCGGAAGCGGAATTCCAGCCGATGTCCGGCCAGCAGGTCCAGCCCCAGCAGCCCGTCCAGCCCCAGCATGCCGCGCCGGTCTCCGATGGCCAACCGCGCGTTGCGCCGGTTCAGGGCGCCGCTGCGGATCTGCCTGGCCCGGACCCAGGGGACCCGCTCGACCCCGATGACTGTATGCATATCGACCTCGCCGCCGACCGTGAGGCCCAGACGGGAGACCATATCCGAGGCCAGAACCGAGGCGCTGGCGGCAGTGTCGAGGGCAAATCGCAGGCCGCCCTGTCCGTCGATCTCGACCTCGACCACGCCCCGCCCCGAATGGTCGGGATCGGCCCCGACCGGGTCCTGGGCCCGGGCCAGTCCGGGCAGGACAAGGCCGGCCCCTCCCGCCAGAATGAGGCCCCGTCGCGAGAAAGCGGCTGTTGCCATGCCCGGATCGCTCCTCCCAAAGCGCACGCGGACCGGCACGCTCGCACGAAAGCGGCACCGTGGCGAGACGGGCATATAAGGATGTCTTTATGTGTTTGTTGCCCCGGCGGCCCGCGCGGTCTATAGCGGCGGCCACACCCGTGACCGGCCCCGACGGCCCCTGCCGCGAAAGAGCGCTCCCCCATGACTGACTACATCGTCCGCGACATCTCGCTTGCCCCCTACGGCAACAAGGAAATCGCCATCGCCGAAACCGAAATGCCCGGCCTGATGGCGCTGCGCGACGAGTTCGGCAAGAACAAGCCGCTGAAGGGTGCCCGCATCGCCGGCAGCCTGCACATGACCATCCAGACCGCCGTGCTGATCCAGACGCTGGAAGCGCTGGGCGCCGAGGTCCGCTGGGCGTCGTGCAACATCTATTCGACCCAGGACCATGCCGCGGCCGCCATCGCGGCCAACGGCACGCCGGTGTTCGCCACCAAGGGCGAGACGCTGGAAGAGTACTGGGACTATGCCCACAAGATCTTCGAATGGGCTGACGGCGGCTATCCGAACCTGATCCTCGACGACGGTGGCGACGCGACCCTGCTGTGCGTGCTGGGCCCCAAGGCCGAGAAGGATGCCAGCGTTCTCGACAATCCCGAGAACGAGGAAGAAGAGGCCCTCTACGCCGTGATGAAACGGTATCTGAAGGAAAAGCCCGGCTTCTATTCGGCCATCCGGGACGCCATCGGCGGCGTGTCGGAAGAGACCACCACGGGCGTCCACCGCCTGTACCAGATGGCCGAGCGCGGCGAGCTTCCGTTCCCCGCCATCAACGTGAACGACAGCGTCACCAAGTCGAAGTTTGACAACCTCTACGGCTGCCGGGAATCGCTGGTCGACGCCATCCGTCGCGGCACTGACGTGATGCTGTCGGGCAAGGTCGCCGTGGTCTGCGGCTATGGCGACGTGGGCAAGGGCTCGGCCGCCTCGCTGCGCCAGGGCGGTGCCCGCGTGATCGTGACCGAGATCGACCCGATCTGCGCCCTGCAGGCCGCCATGGAAGGCTATGAAGTCCAGACCCTGGACGACGTGGCCGGCTCGGCCGACATCTTCGTCACCGCCACGGGCAACAAGGACGTCATCACCGTCGATCACATGCGCGCGATGCGGCACAACGCCATCGTCTGCAACATCGGCCACTTCGACAGTGAGATTCAGGTCGCCGGCCTGAAGAACATGAAGTGGGACGAGATCAAGCCGCAGGTCGACCACGTCGAATTTCCGGACGGCAAGAAGATCATCCTGCTGTCCAAGGGACGGCTGGTGAACCTCGGCAATGCCACGGGGCACCCGTCCTTCGTGATGTCGGCGTCCTTCACCAATCAGGTGCTGGCCCAGATCGAGCTGTGGACCAACAAGTCGAAGTACGAGAACCAGGTCTACGTCCTGCCCAAGCATCTGGACGAAAAGGTCGCGGCTCTGCACCTCGACAAGCTGGGCGCCAAACTGACAACCCTGACCAAGGAGCAGTCGGACTATATCTCGGTCCCCGCCGCCGGCCCGTTCAAGCCGGACCACTACCGCTATTGATCGGCGTCGATGCCGCACCCGCCCCGGCCCTCTGGTCAGGCGGGTGCGCGCGGCCTAGTTTGCCCGCATGGGCAACATCGTCGACATCCTGATCCTGGCCGCCATCGCTGCAGTCGCCATCACCCTCGGGTTCGGGCTGAAGGCCCTTTTCACTCCCGGGGACGCGGCGCGCAGCCAGTCCAATCATCTGATGCGCCTGCGTGTCGGCCTGCAGGCCGTGGCCGTCGTGCTGCTGGTCGCCGCCATGTGGTGGAAATCCACCCAGGGAGGCTAGGCTCATGGTCCTGCTCAACAAGATCTACACCCGCACCGGCGACGAGGGGCAGACCCGTCTGGCCAACGGCGCACCGGTGTCCAAGACCGACCTCCGGGTCGAGGCCTATGGCGCGGTCGACGAACTGAACGCCGTGATCGGCCTCGCCCGGCTGAACTCGGGCCAGAACGACCGGATCGACGCCATGCTGGCGCGCATCCAGAATGAGTTGTTCGATCTTGGCGCCGATCTGGCCACGCCGCTCGATCCGCCCCCGGAGTGGGAGGCCCTGCGCATCATCGACAGCCAGGTCGAGCGTCTGGAGCAGGAAATCGACTGGATGAACGAGAGCCAGAAGCCGCTCGACAGTTTCATCCTGCCGGGCGGATCTCCCCTGTCGACCCATCTGCATCTGGCCCGTACCGTCTGCCGGCGGGCCGAGCGCTGCGCCGTCCGTCTGGCCGAGGCCGGCGTGGCGGTAACGCCGGCGGCTCTGCGCTATCTGAACCGGCTGTCCGACCACTTGTTCGTGGCGGGCCGAAGGGCCAACCACCACGGTGCCGATGATGTGAAGTGGCGTCCCGGCGCCACCCGCTGAACCGTTCCGGCTTACCGGCCCTGCTGGGCCCGCAGGCGCTCCCGCTCGGCGTCGACGGCATCCTGACGTGCCTTTTTCTCGGCCGCGACCTGACGCTCCAGCACCAGCAGTTCGGCGTTTTTCGTCTTGGACGCTTCCAGCCGGCTGACCCCGACGGGGCGCCCGGTGATGTCGGGAATGAAGATCGGCGTGGCGCACTCGCGCGTCTCGATCGCGTACCAGCCGCCCCGCGCCTCGCAGCGCTCGCCCGGGCTGACCCAGAACTGCTGATAGATCAGCAGGCCCCCGACGATCATGCCGAACACGCCGAGGAAAACGATGCCCAGTCGCCGGAAGCTCAGAAAGCGATGCATGGTTGGTCCTGTGTTCCTTTGCCGGGGCGCGGCGTGGCTTTGCCGCAGTCAGCTTGACCCGGCGTTACATTGACAGGCCGGTTTGGCCGTTCCATGTCCAACCCCACGCATTCCGGCGGCTGACTGGCCGACGCATCAATGGATAGGCTCATGAAGGTTCTCGTCCCTGTCAAACGGGTGATCGACTATAACGTCAAGGCCAGGGTCAAGGCCGACCAGAGCGGGGTTGACCTCGCCAATGTCAAGATGAGCATGAACCCGTTCGACGAAATTGCCGTCGAGGAGGCTGTTCGGCTCAAGGAAGGCAAGGGGCATCACGCTGCCAATACGGCCGGGGACATCGTCGCCGTATCGGTCGGTGTGACCCAGGCCCAGGAGACCATCCGTAACGCCCTGGCCATCGGCGCCGACCGCGGCATCCTGGTGCAGTCCGACACGGATCTGGAGCCACTGGCCGTGGCCAAGGTGCTGAAGGCCGTCGTCGATGAGGAAAAGCCCGATCTGGTGCTGATGGGCAAACAGGCCATCGATGGCGACAACAATGCCGTCGGCCAGATGCTGGCCGCCCTGCTGGACTGGCCGCAGGCGACGTTCGCCTCGAAGGTCGAGATCAAGGACGGCAAGGCCCAGGTCACGCGCGAGATCGACGGTGGGCTGCAGACCATCGAGGTCACCCTGCCGGCGATTATCACCGTCGACCTGCGCCTCAACACGCCGCGCTATGCGTCGCTGCCCAACATCATGAAGGCCAAGAAGAAGGAGATCGTCACCAGGGCGGTCGCCGACTACGGCACCGATACGGCGCCGCGCCTCAAGGTGGTCAAGGTCACCGAGCCGCCCAGGCGCGAGGCGGGTGAAAAGGTGGCCGACGCCGCCGAACTGGTTGCCAAGCTCAAGTCCAAGGGGGTCATCTGATGGCTGTTCTCGTCATTGCGGACCACGACGGCGCGACCGTCCGTGACACCACGCACAAGACCGTGACCGCCGCGTCAAAGATCGGCGGCGACATCGACATCCTGGTCGTCGGTGAAGGCGCCAAGGGCGCGGCCGACGCTGCCGCAAAGATCAAGGGCGTGCGCAAGGTTCTGCTGGCCGAGAGCGCCGGTCTGGGCAAGGTGCTGGCCGAGGCCGTCGAAGCCACCGTCCTGCCGCTGGCCGACGGCTACGACGCCATCCTCGCCCCGGCCACCACGGACGGCAAGAATTTCGCTCCGCGCATCGCCGCCAAGCTGGATGTTGCCCCGATCTCGGACATCATCGAGGTCGTCTCGCCCGACACCTTCGTGCGTCCGATCTATGCCGGCAATGCGCTGGAAACCGTCCAGTCTTCGGATGCCAAGAAGGTCATCACCGTCCGCCCGACAGGCTTCGATGCGGCGGAAGAAGGCGGGTCGGCCCCGGTCGAGTCCGTCACGGGTGGTGATGCTCCGAAGACGACCTTCGTCTCGGAAGAGATGGTCAAGTCGGATCGCCCGGAACTGGGCGCGGCGAAGATCGTCGTCTCCGGTGGCCGGGCCATGGGCTCGTCCGAGGAATTCCACGCCGTCATGGACCCGCTGGCGGACAAGCTGGGTGCCGCTGTCGGGGCCTCGCGAGCCGCCGTGGATGCCGGCTATGCCCCGAACGACTATCAGGTCGGCCAGACCGGCAAGGTGGTCGCCCCCGAGCTCTACATCGCCATCGGCATTTCGGGCGCCATCCAGCACCTGGCCGGCATGAAGGACTCCAAGATCATCGTCGCGATCAACAAGGATCCGGACGCCCCGATCTTCCAGGTTGCCGACTATGGGCTGGTCGCCGATTACAAGACCGCCGTGCCCGAACTGATGACAGCGCTGGGCTAGGACAGCCTCAAGCTGAAGGCAGGGGCGCGGTGCCAGTGGCCCGCGCCCTTTGTCGTTGAAGGGCAGGAGCGCCGGATGACCATAGAGAGCGAAGACCAGCTGGTGAAACTGCGCGCGGTCGGCGGGCTGGTCGCGCGGACGCTGGCGGCGATGGGCAAGGCGCTGGAGCCGGGCATGACCACGCGCGAACTGGACGACCTTGGCCGCGCCATGCTGGAGGCGGAGGGAGCCCGCTCCGCACCCGAACTGACCTACGGCTTTCCCGGCGCGACCTGCATCTCGGTCGGGCCTGACTGTGCCCATGGAATCCCCGGCGACCGGCAGGTGAACGCCGGCGATCTGGTCAATATCGACGTCTCGGCCGAACTGGACGGCTATTTTGGGGACACGGGTGCCAGTTTTGCGGTGCCGCCGGTCAGGCCGCGCCTCGAACGCCTGTGCCGTGACGGCCGTCGGGCCATGTGGGCAGGCATCCGGGCGGTCAAGCCGGGCGGACAGTTGAATGCTGTCGGCCGCGCCATCGAGACCTTCGCCGACAGGAACGGCTACAGTCTGGTCCGCAATCTCTCCAGCCATGGCGTGGGGCGGTCGTTGCACGACGAGCCGGCCGAAATCGCCACCTGGTACGAGCCCGAGGACCGCCGTGTGATCCCCGAGGGTCTGGTCTTCACCATCGAGCCCTTCCTGTCCTTGGGCGCCGACTGGGTCGACGAACGCGACGACGGGTGGACGCTGTACCCGCCTCTGGGGGAGCCCACGGTCCAGTACGAGCATACCCTGGTGGCGACCCGGCGGGGGCCGGTCATCCTCACCCTGGCCTGAGCATCGCCGGGGTCACTGGCCAGTCTTACAGCTTTGTAATGAATCCGGCTTTGACGCGGCGGGCGGAACCCTCTTGTAATCGCGGCTTCGCGTGCTCGGCCGGAGCGGGCGACGATCCGGTTGACTGGGGAGCTGACCACCATGTTCACATCACGTCTGCGGGGGTCCGCGTCGGGGCCGCTCGCCCTCATCCTTGCCGCCACGCTGGGCCTGTCGGCCTGTGCCACCACGGGTGAAGGCGCGTCCTCTGACGGGAACGGCGACGCGGCACCTGCGCGTGAGGCCCGGGCCTTGCCCACCGGCATGGACGCTGCGACCAACCCCGACCCCTATCCCTCGACCTATCGCGGCCTGCCGCGCGAGAATCTGGCCATCGTCGGGGCGACCGTGTTCACCGGCGACGGACGCAAGATCGAGAACGGCGTGGTCATCCTGACGGACGGCAAGGTCGCGGCCGTCGGCGGTGCCTCAACAGCGGTTCCGGCCGGACACCGGGCCATTGACGCCGAAGGGCGCTATGTGACCCCCGGCATCATCGATGTGCACAGCCATCTCGGCGTCTATCCCTCACCCGGCGTGCAGGGCATGAGCGACGGCAATGAGGCGACCAACCCCAACACCGCCGAGGTCTGGGCCGAGCATTCGGTCTGGCCGCAGGACCCGGGCTTCAACACCGCCCGCGCCGGCGGCGTGACCACCCTCCACATCCTGCCCGGTTCGGCCAATCTGTTCGGCGGCCGCGGCGTGACCCTGCGCAATGTGCCCTCGGTCACCATGCAGGGCATGAAGTTCCCGGGCGCCCCCTATACGGTCAAGATGGCCTGCGGCGAGAACCCCAGCCGCGTCTATGGCGGTCGCGGCCGCTCGCCGGCCACGGGCATGGGCAATATGGCCGGCTATCGCGCCGCCTTCATCGCGGCCCAGGACTACAAGCAGAAGTGGGACAAGTGGCGCGAGACGGGCGAAGGGTCCCCGCCCACCCGCAACCTGCAGCACGAGACCCTGGTGGGCGTCCTGGACGGCTCGATCCTGATCCAGAACCACTGCTATCGCGGCGACGAGATGGCCCTGATGATCGATATGTCGAGGGAATTCGGCTATCGCATCACCACCTTCCACCACGCGACCGAGGCCTACAAGGTCGCGCCCATGCTGGCGCGCGAGGGCATCTGCGCGGCCATGTGGACCGGCTGGTGGGGCTTCAAGATGGAGAGCCTCGATGCGATCGAGGAGAACGTCGCCCTCGTCGATGCGCCGGAAGGCTCCTGCGCCGTGGTCCACTCGGACGACGCCGAACTGATCCAGCGCCTGAACCAGGAAGCCGCCGCAGCCCTCGCCGCCGGGCGCCGGGCGGGTCTGGACCTGACCGAGGAGCATGCCATCGGCTGGATCACCCTGAATGCAGCGCGCGCCATCGGCATCGATGACCAGACGGGCTCGCTGACGCCCGGCAAGCGCGCCGATGTGGTCATCTGGAGCGCCAACCCCTTCTCCATCTATGCCCGCGCCGACCAAGTGTTCGTCGACGGGGGGCTGGCCTTCGACCGGTTCGACCCGACCTATCAGCCCGTGTCCGACTTTGAACTGGGCCAGCCCGGCTATGGCCTGCCGGCCGCCGGTGTCCGCCAGGGAGCTCGCTGATATGATCCGTCATCTTCCCCCCCTCAAGTCGCTGGTCGTCGGTGCCGTCGCTGCGGTTGGCCTCGTGGCCACCCCGGCCCTCGCGCAGGACACCGTCGCCGTCACCGGCGGGCGGGTGCTGACCGGCACCTCGGTCATCGAGAACGGCACGGTTGTCATGCGTGGCGGCCGGATCGTCTCGGTCGGCACGGGCGCAGCCCCCGCCGGCGCCCGCGTCATCGACGCCACCGGTCAGGTTGTGGCCCCGGGCTTTGTCGCCGTCGACTCGGGCCTCGGCGGGTCCGAGGTGTCCTCGGTCAGCGGCACCAATGACCTGCGGAACGCCTCCAACACCCTGAGCGCCGCCTTCGACGTCTCCTACGGGCTGGACCCCTGGTCGATCACCCTGCCGGTCGCGCGGCTGGGCGGAGTGACCCGCGCCGTAGTGGTCCCGAACCACCCCGGCTCGTCCGGTGGCCACTATCATGAACAGGACACCGCCGGTGCCGGCGAGGGCGGCTATCACTCGCCCGGCCTGTTCGCGGGCCAGGCGGCAGTGATCCATCTGGCCGCGGGCGCCGACATTCTGGTTCGCCCGCGCGTGGCCATGGTCGCCCCCTTCGGTGAGGCCGGCGCCGGTGTGGCCGGCGGATCGCGCGGCGGGGCCATGGTCCTGTTCCGCGAGACCCTGGCCGAGGTCCGCCTCTATGCCCGCAACAAGGCGGCCTATCAGCGCGATGACCTGCGCCCGCTGTCGCTGTCGCGCGCCGACCTTGAGGCCCTGATCCCGGTGGCCGAGGGACGGATGCCGCTGATCATCACCGTGTCGCGTGCTGCCGACATCCTGCAGGTGCTGCGCCTCGCCGAGGAAGAGGGCCTCAAGGTCATCCTCGACGGCGCCGAGGAAGGCTGGCTGGTTGCCGACCAGATCGCCGCCGCCGGTGTGCCGGTGCTGCTGAACCCCATCACCAACCTGCCCGGCAATTTCGAGCGCCGGGCGGCGCGGATGCAGAATGCCGCGGCCCTCAATGCGGCCGGGGTGGTCATCGCCATCAAGGGCAATGAGGGCTCGATCCACCGGGCGCGCGAGACCCGCTACAACGCCGGCAATGCCGTCTCGCACGGCCTGCCCTACGAGGCGGCGATCGCGGCCATCACGGTCAACCCGGCGCGCATCTTCGGCATGGACGGCCAGTTCGGAGAGCTGCGCGCGGGCGCCGCCGCCGATGTGGTCATCTGGACCGGCGATCCGCTGGAGCCACTGAGCCAGCCCGTGGCCATCTACATCGGCGGCGTCGAACAGCCGCTGGAGAGCCGGCCGTTCCTGCTGCGCGACCGCTATCTGGGCGGGGGCGAGGGGGCGCGTCCCCCCGCCTATCCCGCGCAGTAAGGGGCCTCAGCCGCCCGGCAGGAAGGGCGAGAAGGTGATGACGGTGAAGGTGTCACGGATGTGGGGCCGGGTCTGGACCTCCTTCGTGACGAAGGTGCCGATGTCCATCTCCTTCGGCAACTGGAACTTGGCCAGCAGGTCGTACTGGCCCGAGGTCGAATAGACCTCGGAGACCCGCTCGACGTTGTCGACGATGTCGGCGGCGACATCGTTGGCGTGCCCCAGCTCGCATTTGATGAAGACGAAGATGGCGGTCATCATGGGCGGTCCCTCCGGTCGGTCGGAGGTCTGTAGCGGATGCGGACGGACGGAGTAAGGGCCTGGACCTCGAAGCCGAGTACAACAACCGCCAGCGGGTGCCGGACCACGGGGCCGTCATGGCCATGTGGGCCGAACGAGCCGAGGCGGCGCGGGCGGCCCAGCCCCCTGAGCGCATCGCCTATGGCCCCGGGCCGCGCGAGGTGCTGGACCTGTTCACGCCCGAGGGTCAGCTGGACGCCCCGGTCGCCGTCTTCCTGCACGGCGGCTACTGGCAGGCGCTGGACGGGGCGGCGTTTCACGGGATCGCCCCGGCGCTGCTGAGCCACGGCTTCGCGCTGGCCCTCCCCACCTATGACCTCGCGCCGGCCGTCAGCCTGGGCCAGATCCTGCGGCAGGTGCGGACGGCGACCGAGCTGATCCGCGACCGCACGGGATATCGCCCGCTGGTGTTCGGCCATTCGGCGGGCGGCCATATGGCGGCGGCCCTGCTGTCCGAGGGCCGGGCGGGGGCGGCCGTGGCGATCTCGGGCGTGTTCGACCTCGCCCCCCTGATCCAGACCAGCGTGAACGAGGCGCTCCAGCTCGACCCCCTGATGGCCACCGCCCTGTCGCCGATCCACTGGCCGGTGCCGGATGGATCGAGCCCCGGCGGCACGACGCTGGACTGCTGGGTCGGGGCCGAGGAGAGCGCCGAGTTCCGCCGCCAGTCGCAGGCCATGGCCGACCGCTGGGGCGCGGGCGGAGCCGACACCTCGGTCCGGGAGCTTCCCGGTCTCAACCACTTCACCGTGCTGGACCCCCTGTTCGAGGCCGACAGCCCCGAGATCGTGCGGCTGGTCCAGCTGGCCCACGACACCAAGCGTGAAGCCGCCCCGGCTTGACGCGCGGCCCGGTTGGTCGCACCCCTCGGACTGACCCAGCCTCCGGAGCCTGCCCCATGCCCGCCTATCCCGCCGACCGCCTGACCGTCGTGGCCGCGCTGGAGGCGCAGGGCATCTGCCCGGTCTTTTACCACCCCGAGGTCGAGGCCTGCCTCGGCATCATCCGCGCCTCGGCCCGCGCCGGGGCCCGGGTGATCGAGTTCACCGACCGGGGCGACCACGCCGCCGACCTGTTCGCCGAGCTGTCGAAGACGCTGGCGCGAACCGACCCGGAGGTGATCCTCGGCATCGGCTCGATCGTCGATCCGGGCACGGCGGCGCTTTACCTGTCGCGCGGCGCCCGCTTCGTGGTCAGCCCCTGCGGCGTCGAGGCGGTGGCCAAACTGTGCAACCGCAAGCGCGTGGCCTATATGCCCGGCTGCGGCTCGGTCACCGAGATCAGCCAGGCCCACGAATGGGGCTGTGACGTCGTCAAACTGTTCCCCGGCGCCCAGGTCGGCGGCCCGGCCTTCGTCAAGGCCGTCATGGGCCCCATGCCCTGGACGAAGATCATGCCCACCGGCGGGGTCGAGCCCGAGGAGGCCTCGCTCAAGGCCTGGTTCGACGCCGGCATCGTCGCCGCCGGCATGGGCTCGCGCCTGATCCCCGACAAACTGGTCGCCGAGGCCGACTGGGACGCGCTGGAAGCCCACATCGGCCGGGCGGTGCAGATGGCCCGGTCGGTGCGCGGGTAAAAAAGACCGTCTGAATGGTCTGAATGGTCTGGATTGGCCTTCCTTGATCCTTCTCCCATTGGGAGAAGGTGGCGCGTGAGCGCCGGATGAGGGGCGGCGGTTTGCGTCGGCGACAGCCGTGGCAGGGCCTGTGCGACGGCTCACGCCGAAGGCCGGGGGGCTTGAGCGGACTCGTGCAGAGGTAATCCGAAGATTCGATGATGGTAGCGTGACGTTTGGATTCAGTGCGGACAATTGCCGTTGTATCTGGGAACTTCGCCACGAGTTTTGGTTTCTAGCGGCTCCGTAACGTGAAAATCGAAGCTGGCCGAGGTTCATTGGCAAGCCGGCTGATAGCCATTGCCCAAATGCTCGGCCTACCTAGCTTGCCCAGTTTATGCCTCATGAAAGCGAGCCAGATTGGAGAGTGCAGCGGGAGCGTTTGGGATAACAGCGTCGCAACCACCCCACAAAGCCTTA
>CAXQIE010000025.1:0-27786 GCA_964224415.1 Neptunomonas phycophila | reverse complement strand
AGATGCCCAGGTTGAAGTCATCCTCGCGGTCGTCGGACGGCCCCTTGGTCACCACCAGACCCCAGGTGATCAGGGGCGCGGGCTCGCCCGGCCAGCAACCCTGGACCGGCAGGGTGGTCAGGTCGATCTGGTCGCCCCTCTGCACCACTTCCTGCACCGGGGCCTTTTTCACCCCCTTCGGCCGCATGGCCATGACGGTCTTGGCCAGCGGCAGCATCTCCATGGCGTCGGCCAGACCGCGCGGCGGGGTCGGATAGCGCAGGAAGGCCAGCAGCTCGCCAACCTCGCGCAGCTCGGCGGCCGTGGTGCGGCTCCTGCCCTCCAGCGTGACGCCCATGGCCACGCGCTTCACCGTGCCGAACAGATTGGCGAGACAGGGGATGGGGCTGATCGTCCCGTCCGGCATGACGGGCTTTTCGAACAGCACCGCCGGACCGCCATTCCGGAGCAGCCGCGTCTGGATTTCGGTCATCTCAAGATGCGTGGACACCGGCTCGGTCACCCGCACCAGTTCGCCCTCGGCTTCCAGCAGATCGATGAATTCGCGCAGGGACTTGTAGGCCATGCGAAAACGCTTAGGCGGCGGCGTCGCGTCTGTCACGCGGACAGGCTGTCGCTCAATAGGCGGGCCGGTCCGACACCAGTGCCCAGACCGGCAGGTGCAGATGGCGGGTGGCGGCCGCGATCTGGATCGAGTCCATATGGGCGTGCCCGGCTTCGAGCCTCCGGATGGCATCGGGCGCCAGCTTCAGGGCGTCCGCCAGTGCATCGACATCGCACCCGCGCTGGCCGCGCCAGTGCTTCAGTCGCCGGCCAACGGCAGCATCGTCGGGGTCCGCGCCCGGAAACGGCAGCACACTTCCCACGTCGAACCTCCCACGGTTCCTATCGTTGGGAGGTATCCTGATCCCATTCAAAGGCGTCGTCCAGCCAGTCGCCCAGACGCCCATCGGGGCGGGCCAGGGCGTGGATGCGGGCCATCTCGTCGTCGGTCAGTTGGAAGTCGAAGATGTCGAGGTTCTCCGCCGCCCGGCTTTCCTTCGAGGTCTTGGGGATGGCGATCACGCCCTGCTGCACGATCCAGCGCAGCGTCACCTGGCCTGGCGACTTGCCGTGGGCCTCGCCGATCGCCCGGATCGTGGCGTCCTTGGCGATCTTGCCCTGGGCCAGCGGCGACCAGGCCGTGATCGAGGACCCAAGGTCGCGGGCCGTGTCGATCAGCGTCTTCTGCGACAGATAGGGATGGTACTCTACCTGGTTGGTGATCAGCCGCGCTTCGGACAACTCCTGCGCCTTCTTCCATTCGGCCGACGGAAAGTTTGACAGGCCGATGGCCCGGGTCAGGCCTCGCCTCTTCGCCTCATTCAGCGCCCCGATCGTCTCGGCCAGCGGCGGCGTCGCCTTGGGCCAGTGCAGCAGCAGCAGGTCCGGCGCGGTGCCCAGGCTCTCGGCCGACTCCTCTGCCTGTTTCAGCAGGGCGTCATGGCTGAAATGATCGACCCAGATCTTGGTGGTCAGCCAGAAGGCGTCGCGGGCCAGTCCCGCATCGCGAATGCCTTCGCCGACGCCCTTTTCGTTCCTGTAGATCCAGGCCGTGTCGATATGACGATAGCCGTGGGTCAGGGCATGACCCACCATATGCCGAGCCTCGTCCGGCTCCAGCTGCCAGGTGCCGAGGCCCAGCAAGGGAATCTCGTGTCCGTCGACGGTCAGGGTGTCGGCCTTGGCCATGGGAAGATCCTTCAGCAGGGGGAGGGGGCCTTAGCTGGGGCTGATCCCCGCCGGATCAAGAGCGGGTGCCGCTGTCCAGCCAGTCGGCGATCTCGTCCCACAGCGGTTCCAGCCCGCGCCGGAAGGCACCTTCATGGCCGATGCGTCTGACACCATAATGCCCGGGCGACCGGACCACGATCTCACGCGGCGCCTTCGGATAGACCTCAAGCAGGTCCGCGCCGGTGCGCGGTGTCGCGATCGGATCGTCGGTGAAAATCCACGAGCGGATGGGGGCAGTCACCGCCTCGAAATGATGCGGCCTCAGGGTGGTGGCCAACTCGTCCGAGAAATAGGCGGGCTTCAGGCACCAGCGTTTCCACGTCTGGAACACCCCCCGCGGCAGGTCCGTCCCGGCCCATAGCCCTCCGCCCTTCACATAGCCGTGCCGCGCCAGGCTGAGCGGGCCGAAGCCGAACCAGAAGAACAGCTCCAGGGGATTGTAGCTGCGGTGGTGCCATCCCCAGTAGCCGGTGCCGACTGACACAAAGGCATGGCGGTCGAACCGGTCGTGGTTGGCCATGAACCCAAGGAAATGCCCGCCGACGCTGTGGCCGAGGTGGGTCAGCGGCAGGCCCGGGGCCGCGTCGGCCAGCGCCTCGAGCGCTGCGGGCATGTCCAGCCGGCCCCAGTCGGGATAGTCCATCTCCAGCGCCGCCAGATCCTCGGGCCTAGAGCCTGCGATGCCGCGGAAATCATAGGTCAGCACCATGGCCCCGCGTCCGGCCAGATGGCGGGCGATGCGGTCATAGAAGCCCTTGGGAAAGCCGGTGCCCGAGCTGATCAGCACCGCGATGTGCGGCGCGGCAGGGCGGTACAGTCGCATCGACAGCGGGTATCCGTCGGCGGCGTTGACGATCAGGTCCTCGATAACCGGCTCGGTCATGTGGTTCGTCCTTATTTGCAACGAACCTGGCAGATTTCCGCGAGGTCAGGTCAAGTGGGCTCTGCGGCCCCGGCCATTTCCGGATGCGCCTTCTTCAGCTTGGCCGGTGCCACCTTGCGCCAGCGGCTGGCCAGTTCGGTCTTCAGCCAGTCCGGGTCGACCCGCTCGATGCGGATCAGCGCATAGGCATAGGCGCGATAGTGGTCGGTGATGTGGAACACCTCGGGGTCGACCTCGACCAGCATGTCGCGCCGCTCGATCGAGCCGACATCCAGCGCCAGGCTGTCATCCTCGGCGCGCAGCCGCGTCAGGAACTTGCCCGCGATCCGCCAGCAAGGATGGCCATAGGCCGTTCCATGTTCCGCCCCGGGTAGGGCCATGATCAGGGCGTCAACCTCGTCAGCGGTCATGCTGGCGCTCCGAATTGAAAAAGGCCGCCCCGGACAGGAGCGGCCCTCTCGGTATCAGGCGGCTGGCTCGATGCCTACATGATGTCTTCGTTCATCAGACCGACTTTCAGGAAGCCGTTCTGCTGCAGGGTGTTCATGACGGTCATAAAGTCGTTGTAGGGGACCTCGGCATCGGCGCGGATGAAGACGCGCTCCTGCTGGCAGGCACCGCCGCCCAGAGCTGCGCAGGCGTCGACTGGCAGTTGAGCGATGTTGGTTTCAGTCAGCACATCGCCGACGCCGACGTAGAGCTGCCCGGATTCCTGAATGTTGATCACGACCGGCTCAACGATTTCCTGGCCCGGCTCGGGCGGGGTGGCCGGCGGCAGGTCCAGACGGATCGAAACCGTGGCCAGGGGCGCGGCGACCATGAAGATGATCAGCAGCACCAGCATGATGTCGACGAACGGCGTGACGTTGATGTCCGCGTTCTGGCTGATGGTCTTGCCACCGCTCGGTCCCGAAAGTTTGGCGCCCATGGGGGTCGTCTCCGTGTCATGCCGCCCTCGGGGCGCGCGTGTGGATCAGCGTCAACCGTCTCTTGGCGATCCTGACGGCGCTTGTAAAGCGGTCAGAGGCCCTGAAGGGTTCCGATTCTGAGGATTACGCCTGACGGGCGAACCCGCAGGCCTCTCTCAGCCCCTGGCCAGCTTCAGAAACCGCTCCATCTGCGCCGGATCGCTCTTGAAAACGCCAGTGAAGCGGGTGGTGATGGTCGAAACATGGCGGTGATGCACGCCGCGGGTCGTCATGCACTGGTGCTCGGCATCGATCAGCACGGCTACGCCGGCCGGCTTCAGGTGCGATTCGATGGCCCCGGCGATCTGGTTGGTCAGGACTTCCTGGGTCTGCAGACGCTTGGAGAAGATTTCGACCACCCGGGCGATCTTGGAGATGCCCACCACCTTTTCGGTCGGCACATAGGCGACATAGGCCTTGCCCAGGAACGGCGCCATATGGTGCTCGCAGTGGCTCTCGACCTCGATGTCGCGCAGCAGCACCATGTCGTCATAGCCCTGCACGTCCTCAAAGGTGCGCGACAGCTCCCTGGCCGGATCGGCGCCATAGCCTTCGAACCATTCGCCGTAAGCATCGACCACGCGCTTCGGCGTATCGACCAGGCCCTCACGGTCCGGATTGTCACCGGCCCAGGCCAGCAGGGTCCGCACGGCCTGCATGGCTTCCTCGCGCGACGGGCGGATCAGGCCGTTCGTATCGGCATCGGCGATCAGGCTGGGCTTTTGCACAATGGCATCCATATCGATGTAGGCGACGAAGTTGCGCCGGAACGAGGGTTCCGGAAATGACGCGCGCCGCTCTCCCTTTTTTCTGCGGGAGCGAACTGTCTGGTTGGACGCGTCCCGTCCCGGCTATATGGGATGATCCCCTTTCCCCGCAAGCAAGCCGGACCGGCCCGACGCCATGCCCCTCGTGCTCCACGACACCCTGACCCGCTCCAAACGGGTCTTCGAGCCCCGTGATGAAAAGCGCGTGACCCTCTATGTCTGCGGACCAACGGTCTATGACTTTGCCCACATCGGCAATGCCCGCCCGCCGGTGGTTTTCGACGTTCTGGTCCGGCTATTGCGCCGCCGTTACGGGGCCGAACACGTTGTCTATGCGCGCAACGTGACGGACGTGGACGACAAGATCAATGCGAAGGCCGCGAAGGAAGGCGTGCCGATCGGCGAGATCACCGCGCGCTATGAAGCCGCCTATCTCGAGGACATGGCGCGGCTGAACGTCACACCGCCCGATATCGCCCCCCACGTCACCGATCACATGGACGCCATCGTCACCCAGATCGGGGCGATTCTGGACCAGGGCTGCGCCTATGCGGCCGAGGGGCATGTGCTGTTCGACGTCTCGGCCTACCAGGCCTACGGCGCCCTGTCGGGCCGCAATCTGGACGACATGATCGCCGGCGCCCGGGTCGAGGTCGCCCCCTACAAGAAGAACCCGCACGACTTCGTCCTTTGGAAGCCGTCAAAGCCGGGCGAGCCGGAATGGCCGTCGCCCTGGGGGCCGGGCCGTCCCGGTTGGCACATCGAATGCTCGGCCATGATCGAGCAGGTGCTGGGCCTGCCGATCGACATCCATGGCGGCGGCATCGACCTGGCCTTCCCCCACCACGAGAACGAGATCGCCCAGGGCGTCTGCGCTCACGGCCACGCCCACGGCGAGCGCCCGCACGACGAATACGCCCGCTACTGGATTCACAACGGCTTTCTGACGCTCGACGCGGAGAAGATGTCCAAGTCGCTGGGCAATGTGCTGCTGCTGCACGATCTGGTGCAGGCCATTCCGGGCGAGGTGGTGCGCTGGGCTCTGCTGTCGGCCCACTATCGTCAGCCGCTGGACTGGACGCAGAGCCTGCTGGACCAGAGCCGGAAGTCGCTGGACCGGCTGTATGGCGCGCTGTCCCGTGCTGTCGACGTCCCGGCGACGGACGGTCAGCCGCCTGTCGAATTCCTCACCGCCATCGAGGACGATCTGAATACGCCCGGCGCCATGGCGGTCCTGTTCGGCCTGTCCGGCGATATCGAGCGCGGGCTGACGGCGGGGGACCGGGCCGCCGTCGCTCAGGCCAAGGGCCAGCTGGTTGCTGCGGCGGCTGTTCTGGGTGTGCTTCAGTCCGAGCCGGCCGACTGGCTGAAGGGCGCCGCCTCAGACGATCTGGCGGCCGAAGTCGAGGCCCTGATCGAACAGCGCGCTGCTGCCCGAGCCGCGAAAGACTGGCCCGAGGCGGACCGCATCCGCGACCGGCTGACCGAGCTGAACGTCGAGGTGATGGACGGGGCCGAAGGCGCGCGCTGGCGCCTCCGGTCCTAGGCATCAGCGGGTCCGGCTGGAGGGCAGGCCGTTGATCTGGCAGGCGTAATCGACCTCGGGCGAGGCGCTCTGCGCGCCCGTCGGGGTCAGGATGCCGCCGCGGGCGTCACAGTCGGCCCGGAGCTTGTCGAGCCGGTCGGTATAGGTGCCGTCGCGCGACCCCATGCCGGCGCAGGCGGCCAGCGACAGGCCGAGGGCGCCGACCGCAGCGGCCGACAGGATTGCGGGTCTTTTCAGACGGTCATTCATCGAATTCTCCATCACAAGGTGTGGGACACAGATAGCTTGTCCCTGACTATGGCTAACCCATGGCAAGGACAGCTGTTCCGTGAGCGAATGTGGCGGGGGGTGGACCCGATTGCGGCAACGCTGCTACCCCATGCGTTATGGAAACCGGAACCTGGATCACCCTCGGCCTGTATTTCGCCCTGATGCTGGGCATCGGGCTATACTCGTATCGCGAGTCCACCTCGGACGTGTCGGGCTATATGCTGGGCGGGCGAAGGTTGGGACCGGCAGTCGCCTCGCTGTCCGCGGGCGCCTCGGACATGAGCGGCTGGATGCTGCTGGGCCTGCCGGGGGCCATGTTCCTCAGCGGTCTGTCCTCGGCCTGGATCGCCATCGGCCTCTTCATCGGGGCGCTGGCCAACTATCTGATCGTCGCCCCGCGGCTGCGGACCTATACGGTCATGGCCAATGATGCGATCACCATCCCCGACTATTTCGACAAGCGGTTCATGGACAGGTCGCGCCTGCTGCGGGTGATCTCCTCACTGGTGATCGTCATCTTCTTTACGCTCTACACTTCCTCGGGGCTGGTCGCGGGCGGCAAACTGTTCGAGAGCGCCTTCGGGCTCGACTACGCCTGGGGCCTCTGGATCACGGCGGGCGTGGTTCTGGCCTACACCATGGTCGGCGGCTTCATGGCTGTCAGCCTGACCGACTTCGTCCAGGGCTGCATCATGTTCGTGGCCCTGATCCTGGTGCCGATCGTCGCCCTGACCCAGATCGGCGGGGTGGACGGCATGACCGAGACGGTGCGCGGCATCGATCCCGGACTGCTCAACCTGTTCCAGGGTGCCACCGTGATCAGCGTGATCTCGGCCATGGCCTGGGGCCTCGGCTATTTCGGCCAGCCGCACATCATCGTCCGCTTCATGGCCGTGCGCTCGCTCAAGGATGTGCCGACCATGCGCAACATCGGCATGAGCTGGATGCTGGTCACCCTGATCGGGGCCCTGTCGACCGGTCTGGTGGGTCTGGCCTATGCCACTCGCACCGGGCTGGAGGTCGCGGACCCCGAGACCATCTTCATCCTGCTGTCCGATGTGCTGTTCGACCCGCTGATCACCGGCTTCCTGCTGGCGGCGATCCTGGCGGCGATCATGAGTACCATCTCGTCCCAGCTGCTGGTGTCGTCCAGCTCTCTCACCGAGGACTTTTATTCCATCTTCCTGCGCCGGAATGCGCCGCAGAAGGAACTGGTCATGATCGGTCGACTGGCCGTGCTGGCCGTGTCGCTGGCGGCCATCTTCCTGGCATGGGACCCGACCAACAATGTTCTGGGCCTGGTCTCCAACGCCTGGGCCGGATTCGGCGCCGCCTTCGGGCCGCTGGTGATCCTGTCGCTGACCTGGAAGCGCATGACCCGCAACGGCGCCCTGGCCGGCATGATCGTCGGTGCTGTCACCGTGCTGGTCTGGATCTATGCCCCCGTGCTGGCCGACGGCCAGACCCTGTCGCAGGGCAGCGGCGTCTATGAGATCGTGCCCGGCTTCATCCTCAGCTGGCTGGCCATCTGGCTGGTCAGCATGATGGGCAAGCCGCCCGCCGAGGACATCCAGTCGACCTTCGAGGCCGTCCGTCAGGCCCTGCACCGCAAGGGCGAGCCCGAAACCCCGCGTTAACCGACCGGGCGCACCCTGAGGGCCTACGCCTTCAGAGGTGCGCCATGTCGACCATCCAGACGTCCAGCTACCGGCGGACCCGGGATCATTTCGAACCCCAGGATATCGATCCGCACGAACAGCGGCGCCTGCGCGGCCTGATGGAGCAGATCGACTACACCGCCTATATCTCGAATCGAGAGGTCGCCGGCCAGATGCTGGCCTCGGTCGACGCCGGTCATTTCCAGAGGCTGGCGATTATGGTGGCGACCGCGCGCGCCAAATGGGTGGCCGAGGCGCTCCGCCAATCCGAGTCCGGCGCGCCGTCCACGCCGGACCAGATTGCCCGCCTGACCGCCGCCCGCACCGCCTTCGAAGAACTGTCCGAGGCCTATGAGGGCCTGCGCCGCATGGTCGACCGCGGCTATGTGCCGATGAAGTCCCCGGGCTGAATACCCGCAGCCCGTCATCCTCGGGCTCGACCCGAGGATCGGTGTCGCCCGCAACGGCTGATGGCCTGCCCGGACCGATCCTCCGATCAAGTCGGAGGATGACGATGTGCCGTTCGCTCAGGCCTTCAGCCGGTAGCCCGTCCTGAACATCCAGCCGACGATGGCGAGGCAGGTGAAGAAGAAGCCGAGCGTGGCGGTGAGGCTGATGCCGACGCTGACGTCCCCGACGCCGTAGAAGGCCCAGCGGAAGCCCGAGATCAGATAGACGACCGGGTTGAACAGCGAGATGGTCCGCCAGATGCCCGGCAGCATGTCGATCGAATAGAAGGACCCGCCGAGGAAGGTCAGCGGCGTGACGACCAGCATGGGGATCATCTGCAGCTGCTCGAAGCCCTGGGCCCAGATGCCGATGATGAAGCCGAACAGCGAGAAGGTGGTGGCGATCAGCACCAGAAAGGCGATCATCATCAGCGGATGCTCGATCCTGAGAGGCACAAACAGCGCTGCCGTCGCCAGAATGATCAGCCCCAGCACCATCGACTTGGTCGCGGCCGCTCCTACATAGGCCAGCACGATCTCGAACGGCGAAATGGGTGCCGACAGGATCTCGTAGATGGTGCCCGTGAATTTCGGAAAATAGATGCCGAAGCTGGCGTTGAAGATCGACTGGGTGAACAGGCTCAGCATGATCAGGCCGGGCACGATGAAGGCCCCATAGGCCACGCCGTCGATCTCGGTCATGCGGCTGCCGATGGCCGAACCGAACACCACGAAATAGAGGGCGGTGGTGATGACCGGCGTGACGATCGACTGCCAGAAGGTGCGCAGCGCGCGCGCCATCTCGAAGCGATAGATGGCCCAGACTCCGTAGGCGTTGAAGCTCATGATGCGGCTCCTTCACCGGTGGCCTGCCGGGCCGGCTTGTCCCGGTGCACCAGGCTGACGAAGATATCCTCCAGCGAACTCTGTGCCGTGTTCAGGTCCTTGAAGCCGATGCCCAGATCGCTGACGGCGCGGAGCAGCGACGGCACGCCGGTGCGCTCGGCATTGGCATCGAACACGTACTCCAGCTCATTGCCGTCGGCCTTTAGCGTGACCTTCCATTCCGCCAGTTTGGGCGGGACGGTCTGCATCGGATCCTGCAGGTTCAGCGTCAGTGTCTTCTTGCCGAGCTTCTTCATCAGGGCCGTCTTTTCCTCGACCAGGATCAGCTCACCGCCGAGAATCACGCCCACCCGGTCGGCCATTTCCTCGGCCTCCTCGATGTAATGGGTGGTCAGGATAATGGTGACACCCCGCTCGCGCAGGCCCCGCACCAGCGCCCACATGTCGCGGCGCAATTCGACATCGACGCCGGCGGTTGGTTCGTCGAGGAACAGGATGTCGGGCTCGTGGCTGAGCGCCTTGGCGATCATCACCCGGCGCTTCATGCCCCCGGACAGGGTCATCATCTTGGCGTCCTTCTTGTCCCACAGGCTCAGGTCGCGCAGCGTCTGCTCGATAAAGGCCGGGTTCGGGGCCTTGCCGAACAGTCCGCGGCTGAAGGTGACCGTCGCCCAGACGGTCTCGAACGCGTCGGTGGTCAGTTCCTGCGGCACCAGTCCAATTCGCTCGCGCGCCTTGCGATAGTCGGACTGGATATTGTGCCCATCGACCAGGACCGTGCCGGTGCTGGGCGTCACGATCCCGCAGATGGTGCTGATCAGCGTGGTCTTGCCGGCACCGTTCGGCCCCAGCAGGGCGAAAATCTCGCCCTTTGAAATCTCCAGATCGACCTGTTTCAGCGCCTGATGGCCGCTGGCATAGGTCTTCGTCAGGCCGTCGATGGAAATGACCGGCTGCATTCCGTCCCCCTCGTCTTCGGCTCTGCCAATTAGGGGCTCGGTACCCGCCTCACAAGGCGGAGCTTCTGGCGCTTTGGAGAGTTGTTGCCGCCGATGGACATAAGCTGGGCAGAACACCGTACCGACAAACTGATCCGGCAGGCGCGCAGGCTGTGGCGGCGTCGGCCCGAGACGCCCGTCGTCCTGGAGGCTCTGGCCCGCTTCGGCTATGGCGCGCGAGGCTTCGTCTATGTCTCGATCGGCGTGATCCTGATGATGACCGCCCACGACCTGACAAGTCAGACGGCGGGATCCACCGGCGTGGTGGAAACCCTGGCCCGCCAGCCCTTTGGTCGGGTCTGGCTGTTCACGCTGGGGATCGGCCTGTGGGCCTTCGTCCTGTGGAGAGTGCTGCAGTCGGTCTTCGACGCCGATAACGAAGGGCGTGACCTCAAGGCCATCGGCAAGCGGGCAGGGCAGGCCGTCAGCGGCCTCGTCTATGGCTTGCTGGCCTCGACCGTCTTCGAGCTGCTGGACGAGGTGAACGCCAATCCCACGATCGACGATGTCGCTGAAAATCAGGAAAAGGCGCGCGCCCTCATGGAGCTGCCATTTGGTCAGGCCATGCTGATCTGTGTCGGGCTGGTCATTCTCGCCGTTGGCATCGGAAATGTCGTGCGCGGCTTCCGCTCGGATTTTGGTCGCGACCTGAGGTGCTCGGAAAAGATCTGCAAACGCGTCGTACCGCTGGCCCACATCGGCTATGTCGCTCGCGGCCTAGCCTATTTCCCGCTCGCCGGCCTTGTCATGCTGGCGGGGTTTCGCGAGCGCGAGTCCGCGATCACCAGTTTTGGCGGTGCGCTGGAAGCCGTTGAGACCCTGCCGGCCGGCCCATGGCTGCTGAGCGCCACCGCGCTGGGAATGATGGCCTTCGGCGCCTTTGCCTTCGTCGAGGGACGCTTCCGCCGCATCCGCCCGCCGCGCGACCTCGACCTGACCTGACCAGTGTGCGTCCGGATGCAATGCCGGGCGTATCTCCTGCTCACGCCCGACCGGAGCTCCACATGTCGATTGTCCGCCTGTCCGCCCTCGCAGCCCTGGCTCTGCTGGTCAGCGCATGCGTCACCGCCCCGTCGCCCTCGGAATACCGCGCGCCCGAGCCGCTCAAGCCCGTCGACGCCGAACGCCTCTATTCCGGCCGCTGGCTGGAGGTCGCCCGTCTGCCCATGTCGATCACGGACGGCTGTGTGGCCGGTGCCTCGAACTATACGCTGGTCAACGAAACCCGCGTCGATGTGCTGGACACCTGTCAGATCGGCACGCCGGACGGTCGCGAAAAGTCCATCGGAGGACGGGGCGAAATCCTCGATCCCGGCACCAACACCCGGCTGCGGGTCCGCTATGTCGCGGGCTTCGTCACCTGGGACTACTGGATCCTCGACCGGGCCGACGACTACAGCTGGTTCATCTCGGCCGACCCGACCTTCGAAAAGCTGTTCATCTACACGCGTGAGATTCCGACCGATGCCGAGCTTCAGGTCCTCGTCCGGCGATCGGCAGAACTCGGTTACGACGTCTCGAAGCTGGAGTTCCCCCCGGCGGAGTGAGGCTGACGGCGCGCTTGACCCTGCGTCACCGGGGCAAGCGCGCCACGCCCGGCTATAAACCGCGCCCCGTGAGGCCGGGGGATTCCCCTCGCGGTTGACCTGACGCCTCCGGCCCGTCATCACCGATGAAACAGCCGCACAGGGAGGATCGGGCGATCATGGGCTTGCTGGCCAATATCCGACGGGATCTGAAGTTTGCCGCCGGACTGCGTCGCCTGCTTTCGCGCATCAAGCCCATTGATCTGGACAGCCCGGTACTGGTCTGTGACGACCTTGAGGAGGCCGTCGACCGCTTCCCTGACCGCATCGCCATCGAGGACGAGCATCGCAGCCTGACCTATCGCGAGTTCGACAGCATGGCGAACCGGTTCGCCCACTGGGCCCGGGGCCGGAACCTGAAGCGCAGCGACACCGTCGCCCTCGTGATGATGAACCGGGCCGAGTACCTCGCCGCCTGGTTCGGCCTGTCCAAGGTCGGCGTCGCCACCGCCCTCATCAACACCAATCTGACCGGCCCGGCGCTGGGCCACTGCCTCGAGATTTCGGGCGCTTCCCAGATCATTACCGATCAGGAGTGCTGGCGTGCACTCGAGGACGCCCGCCCCCACACTGACCGCAATCTGATGCTGTGGGTACTGGGCCTCGCCGACGAGGACGAAGTCAGCGACCGCCGCGACCTCGACACCCCGCTGCGCAGCGCCTCCTCGGTGCGTCCAGCCGCCAGCGCGCGCGAGGGTCTGACCAACCGTTCGACCGCCCTCTACATCTATACCTCCGGCACCACCGGCCTGCCGAAGGCGGCGCGCGTGCCCCATTCGCGTGCCCGCACCTATATGCGTGCCTTCGCCGGCTGCACGGCGGCGACCGAAAAGGACGTCACCTACAACGTTCTGCCCCTCTATCACTCGACCGGCGGTCTGGTCGGAATCGGCCCCGCCCTGCTGAACGGCGGCAAGCTGGTGCTGCGCAAGCGCTTCTCCGCCACGGCCTTCTGGCCCGATGTGAAGAAGTCCGGCGCCACCATCTTCGTCTATATCGGCGAGTTGTGCCGCTACCTGGTCAACTGCTCCGAGCATGAGGACGAGCGCGCCCACAAGCTGCGCCTCGCCTATGGCAATGGTCTGCGCCCCGACGTCTGGGACGACTTCAAGACCCGTTTCACCATCCCCGAGATCCTCGAATTCTACGGCTCGACCGAGGGCAATGTTTCGGTCTTCAACTTCGACGGCAAGCCCGGCGCCATCGGTCGCGTGCCCTGGTTCGTGAAGGGCAAGGTCAACATCCGCCTCGTCAAATTCGACTTCGACACCGAGACCCCGGTGCGCGGCTCGGACGGCCGCTGCCGTCTGGCCGACGTGGGTGAGGTGGGAGAGGCCATCGGCATGATCGGTGACGACACCCGCCACGACTTCTCGGGCTATGCCGACAAGTCCGCCTCGCAAAAGAAGATCCTGACCGATGTCTTCAAGCCCGGCGACCGCTGGTTCCGCACGGGCGACCTGATGCGTCAGGACTCCGAAGGCTATTTCTATTTCATCGACCGGATCGGCGACACCTTCCGCTGGAAGGGGGAGAACGTCTCGACCGCCGAGGTCGAACAACGGCTGGCCGAGGCACCGGGCGTCAAGGAAGTCATCGCCTACGGCGTCCCCGTCCCGGGGCAGGAGGGCAAGGCCGGCATGGTCGCCCTTGTGGTCGAGGGCCGCTTCGGCGCGACCGCGTTCGCCGAATATGTCGAGGCCAATCTGCCGTCCTATGCCCAGCCCCAGTTCGTGCGCATCATGAAGGCCGTCGACACCACCGGCACCTTCAAATACCGCAAGGTCGATCTGGTGACCGACGGCTTCGACCCGGACAAGGTCGACGGCCCGCTGTTCGTGCGCGGCGGCAAGGCCGGCTACACCAAACTGACCTCCGCCGCCCGCCAGGCCATCCTCGATGGCGAGACGCGGCTCTAACCCTTTTCGACCTGCCAGTCGGGGCGAAGTGCCGATTGCCTCTTACGGATCTCATCCGCGTTCAGGTCGGTGACGCGCGTCCTCGGGTTCAGCCCGCTGACCGCGCGCCCCTCCTCGTCCCGGCCCGGCGGATCAAAGCGAAACGCTGGCCCCACACGGATGCGCGTGCCCGGCTCCAGCGAAAACCTCCGCGTCTTCCAGGGCAGCCGATAGGTCGCCATTCCGTCCGCTGTGAACACCAGAGCCGGCGGTCCGAACGCCCTCAGGATCGCCGTCACCGTGCCGAACAAGACCATCAGCCCGAAGCCACCAACCACCAGTGCGACGCCAGCGACGGCGGTGGGGTAGGGCACACCGCACAGGCGGCAACGGACCGAATCCCCCGACCCGCCAGCATGGCCTCATAGGCTGCCTTGACTGCTGAGCGGCGGGATGACCACAACCAGCATCGCTGCCACCACCGCCAGCGCCAGCAATGCCGCCAGCACATTCCACTTCGCGAACCGGAGCGTGAGGGTTGATTCGCTCACGCCCAACTAGCCGCCCGACCAGCCGAGGCGACCCTGCCACCACCATGTGGCGACGGAGGTACTGCGCCCGTCTCGCCCGCGGCCATGAACGATGATCCGTTCGTTGCCGCCTTCCTGACACCGCACCTCCACCGAACTCAGCGACGTCAGGTCTCTCAACCAGTAGTTCCAGCGCTCGAGGTCCGTTTGTGAAGCTGGCCCGGCCGCACCGGAATACGATTCCATCGTCACGCGGCCGGGTCCGCCCAGGCTCCATGTGCCGCTGACTTCCAGCCTCACAGGTCCGCTTGGGCAGTCATGCTGCTGTGCGATGTGGCTCCGCGCGGCGGGCTCATACTCGACATGGGGCGGGGGCATTGCCGCCACATCAGGAGGCAAGTGCTCAGGTGACTGGGCACAGGCCGGGGCGGCGAGAAGCGAGGCTAGCGTGGCGATCGATATGAAAGGACGCTTCGTCACAGTTTCACGTTGATCCACAATCTGCGCCGTCGTTGGTTGCCAACTCATCGCGATCCCCATCAGCGGGTGAATTTTCGTAGTAATCGTACTCGTACATCTGTCCTTGATGATAGATGTATTGGGTGAAGTTCGCGGGGTCAGCACCTTGCTCAATCAAAAAGTCTGGCCATGACCAATCATCACTATTGGGCCTAAAGTGGCCGTCTGACAGGTCAACGCCAATCGGGTTGCCGTCCGCGTCGAATCTAATATTCGGATGGCTGTGAATGATTCCAACCACTTGATCCCACTATGTGAAACCAAAATCTGCGGGGACACTGCCCGGGTTCAGGCCCGTCAAGGAGTTGTTGTCGCCCGTGATCATTGAGCCAAGTTGTAGGTCGCCATTCTCATCGCGGTAGATAAAAAAACCATACTCCCGCGTATCGATGTCTTCCAGCTGTGCCAACAAGACTGCGGCGAGCGACGCTAAGCTATCAGCCTCTCGGTCTTCACAGGCATCCCAACCGTCTGGTCGGTCAGGGTCTTGGGGTAACCCACCGCCGCGTCCGCCGCCGCCCAGGTCATCGAGCTCCCCTTGGCCATCGTTGTCCCCGATCGTCACGCTGGTGGCTGAGCCAAATCCGCCTCGTCCGCCGACAACCTCGATATCATCAACCGGGGTGCCCGGATCCTCGTCGTCGGGGTCACCCGCGCCGAAAAGCACGAAATCCTCCCCGCCCTTGTCCAGTGAGAATGGGCGGAAGTCCTGCTGCTCGGGTAGGGGCTCGTCCTGTGGAAGCTCCAGTTCGGACTCGGGTGCCATCTGCCCGCGCAAGCTATGCAGCAGATCAGAGATATTGGTTTGAGGCGTATCATTAAGTTGGAGGAAAGGGTCGGGGCTCGTGCCCAAATCGTCTTGGAATGACGTTCCACCGGTATAATCAAACAGCATGGCAGCCTTCCCTTCATTGCAACCTTGGGTCCCTCTGGGCGAGCCCTGCGGATCGGTCAACGACAGCTCTGTGAAATATCACTTGCTTTCCGCCACCGCCCTTGGCAACGCGGCCTTAAGCATTAACGGGCAGGGTTTACGCCTCTCGTTCGCCACAGGTGTGCCTTCCGTCCATGTTCCAGATCATCGGCATCGTCCTGCTGTTCGCCATGGTGTTCGGCAGTTACATTCTGGCGGGGGGCAAGATGGGGGTGATCATGCACTCCCTGCCGTATGAGCTGATGGCCATCCTGGGCGCCGGTGTGGCGGCCTTCCTGATCGGCAATTCGGTCGGCACCATCAAGGCGACGCTGGCCGGTTTCGGCAAGGTGTTCGTCGGCAACAAGTGGAAGCGCAAGGATTATATCGACCTGCTCAGCCTGTTGTTCCAGCTGACCAAGACGATGAAGTCCAAGGGCGTCATCGCCCTCGAAAGCCATATCGAGAAGCCCGCCGAGTCCGCGATCTTCCAGAAATATCCGAAGATCATGAAGGACCATTTCGCCACCGACTTCATCTGCGACACCCTGCGCATGATGACCATGAACCTCGAGGATCCGCACCAGATCGAGGACGCCATGGAAAAGCAGCTGGAAAAGCACCATCACGAAGGTCTGGCCGGCGCCCATGCGCTGCAGACCATGGCCGACGGTCTTCCGGCACTGGGCATTGTTGCGGCCGTGCTGGGCGTCATCAAGACTATGGGCTCGATCACCGAACCGCCGGAGATTCTGGGCGGCATGATCGGCGGCGCCCTGGTCGGCACCTTCCTCGGTGTGTTCCTGGCCTATGGGCTGGTCGGCCCCATGGCCGCCCGCCTGAAGGAGATCGTCGACAGCGACGGTGCCTTCTACAAGATCATCCAGTCGGTGCTGGTCGCCCATCTGCACGGCAATGCGGCCCAGATCTCGGTCGAGATCGGTCGAGGGGATATCCCCTCGGGCGCCCAGCCCTCGTTCAGCGAGATGGAAGAGAGCCTGGCCAATGCGCCGATGGAAGCGGCCTGACGCCCCGGATCATCCACACATACCGCTCACGGAAGATCACGAACCCGTGAGAATTCGCTTGCGACTCGGCTCACATTTCCGTTATCACACCTCTGCGGGGATTCATGACCCCGTTGAACCTTCTGAAGGATGAAAAACACATGCGTATCGTCGCTCTGATCGCCGCCTCGGCCGCCGCCCTGGCCATCGCCGCCTGCACCCCCGCCGCCGAAGAAGCCCCGGCCGAAGAAGCTGCCGCCGAAGCCGAAGTGGCTCAAGACGCCGCCGCCGACGCCGAAGCCTCGGCCATGGAAGCCGGCGCTGCCGCCGACGAAGCTACCGCCGCTGCCGGCGAAGCCATGACCACGGAAGCTCCGGCTGCCGAAGAAGCTGCTCACTAAGCAGTTCGATTTTCGGTCCTTCGGGACTGAGTCGGAAAGGGGTCGCCCCAACGGGCGACCCTTTTCTTATGGTGGGTACGGTTCCTGATCGAATCCGGCCCGCATCTGCTGTCGCGGATGCGGGCCGGTTCGTGTTCGGCGCCCAGGCCGTCGACCTAGTCGTCGAGGGCGCGGGCCTGCTCGAGGTGGGCTTCAAGCTTGGGCACGGCATTGCCGGCGTGAGCGGCGAGTTCCGGGGCGTCCTCATTGTCGGCAAAGCCCTTGTGCAGGGTCAGCGCCTCCTGATGGGCCGCGACCTGTTGGTCGATAAAGACCTCATCGAAGTTGTCCGCATCACGCAGATTGTCGAGCAGGCCCTGTCGCCGCTCGTCCAGTTCGGTAGGCATCTGAACCTCGATCTGCTGACTCTGAACGATGCCCTGCAGGGCCTCGCTGGCGGCCGTGTGATCGTCGAGGATCAGCTGCGCCAAGGCGCGGACCTCGGCATTCTGGCTGCGCTCCAGCGCCATCTCGGCGGCACGAATCTCGTACATGTCGCCCATCGCAGCCGAGGTAATATATCCATCGACCGTATTGGCGCCGAGCGTCATGGCCGAGGTCTGACCGACAGGCACCGACGCCGCATCCTGGGTCGCATTGACCGGATCCTGTTCGCCGCACGCCGCAAGCAGGGCGCTCGCGGCGGCAAGGGGTATGAGTATCTTGTACATGCGTGTCTCCCTTTGGATAAGCGGGAAATCCTTAAAGCGACAAGCCGTTCCAAAGTACGCCAGCAGACATTGCCCGATGATCGTCACGGACACCTGAACAGCTTTAAGGCAAAGCTTTCGCCAGCGGCACCGGGTGCGCCGAAATATGGAAACCATTGCAGCGCCCAAGGTGTTGGCAAAGAAACGGTATGCAAGGAGATCATAATGGAGCCGACAATCATCTGGGCGTTTGTCATTGTCGCGGGCCCGGTCCTTCTCGGGCTTGCCGGGCTTTGGGCCCGGGGACGGGCGGCGAAGCGCAATGCGACGACTGACCCCGGAACGACGGGCGACGACCCATCCTGGGGACTGGATGATCGCAAACGCCCCGAACTGCGATAAGGCCGCAGACGACCCTTGTCCCAGGCCGCAGAGTACCTGCACGCATTCATTGGCTCTGAAGACGGCATCATCACCTGGTGGCAGATGTCCATCCGGGGCGTGCTCGTCTTCGCCGTCGGCATCCTCGCCGTACGGCTCGCCTCGTCGCGCGCCTTTGGGAAGTGGACACCGCTCGACATCATCTTCGCCGTGATCGTCGGCTCCAACCTCGGCCGGGCCATGACCGGCAGCGCGCCCTTCCTGCCGACCGTCATCGCCAGCCTGCTGTTGGTTGCCCTCCATGCCGTCCTCGCCCGGGCATCAGCGCGCTGGTCATGGCTCAGCTTTCTGCTCAAGGGCGGGCGGATCCAGCTGGTCCGCGACGGCCGGATCGATGAGGCCGCGATGCGCCGGGCCGGCCTCGGTCAGGGCGACCTCAAGATGGCGCTCCGTGCCCAGGGCCATTCGGACCTCAGCCGCGTGGACTGCGCCTACCTTGAGCGAAACGGCGACATCTCCGTGCTCACGTATCAGAATCCCCCGTCCGGGCCCTGACGCACGACCGCCCGCGACAGGGACGACGGGACGCGCTACGCAGCCCGTATGAATTCCGGCTCCGACACTTCCGCCGACCTGATCTGGGACAACGACGGCACACCCCGTTCAGGGCGGTTCGGGGACATCTATTTCTCGCCCGGGGATGGCCTCGCCGAGACGCGCGCCGTCTTCCTTGATGGCTGCGGCCTGCCGGGCACCTTCGCCGGTCGCGATCATTTCTGTGTCGCCGAACTGGGCTTCGGCACCGGCCTCAACATGGCGGCGTTGCTGATGCTGTGGCGCGCCCATTCCGACCCCGCCGCGCGCCTCAGCCTGTTCTCGATTGAGGGCTTTCCCCTCTCGCGGGACGAGGCCGCCCGGGCGCTCGCGGCCTGGCCGGAACTGGCCCCTGCGGCCGAGGCCCTGCTGGCGGTCTGGCCCACCGCCACGCCGGGCCTGCACCGGATGGACCTGCCGGCGTTCAACGCCACCCTCGATCTGGCGGTCGGTCCGGTGGAGCAGGGATTGTCGGCATGGTCGGGTCAGGCCGACTCGTGGTTCCTCGACGGCTTCTCACCGGCTACCAATCCCGACATGTGGTCACCCGGCGTCATGGCCCGGATCGCCGCGCTCAGCCGGCCCGGCGCGCGTCTGGCTACCTTCACCGTTGCAGGCGCCGTCCGACGGGGACTGGCCGAGGTCGGTTTCACCGTCGAGAAACGTCCCGGCCATGGACGCAAGCGCGAGCGGCTGGAGGCGACCTTCGCCGGCGAGCTTGCCTCGCCCGAGCTGCCCGACGACATTGTCATTCTCGGGGCGGGCATCGCCGGCGCCGCCCTCGCCCGGGCCTTTGCCGCGCAGGGCCGGACGGTCGAGGTAATCGATGCCGAGGGGCCCGGCGCCGGCGCCTCGGGCTTTGATGCGGCCCTGGTCACGCCCCGCCTCGACGTCGGCGATCCCGACCTCGCGTCAGGCTTCGCCCAGGCATTGGAGCGGGCCGGACAGCTGTATGATGCGGTCGACGGCGCCGTGCTGGCGGGCGGGGTGCTGCAGCTGCCGGCGCGTGAGCGCGACATCGACCGCTACGCCAGGGTCGCGGAACAGCCGATCTGGCAGGACGGGCACATGAGCGTCCTGTCGGCCCGGGAGGTCACGGATCATCTCGGTCAGGCTGTTGAGACGTCGGGCCTCTTCATGGCCGACGCCCGGGTCGTGCGGCCCCGGACCATCCTCTCCGCCTGGCTGCCGGAGGGGGTCACCCCCGCCACGGTGGCCCGGGTCGCGCGCGATCCGGAGGGCTGGGTCCTGTATGGTCCGGACGGAGCCGTCCTCCGTCGTACCGCCTGTCTGATCCTCGCCGGGGGCGCTGGAACCGGCGCGCTGTTGCCCGACCTGCCCCTGCAGGCGGTCCGTGGCCAGGTCGAGGTGGCCCCGGGTGCAGCTGCTCCCCTGCCCGTGGCCTGGGGCGGCTATGCCATTCCGACGGGTCACGGCCTGCTGTTCGGCGCGACCCACGACCGGGACGATACCGGGACCGATGTCCGCGCCTCTGATACGGACCGCAATCACGCTGCGCTGGCGGCCCGCTTCCCCGATCTGGCAAAACGGGCAGGGCAGGGGACGATCCAGTCGCGCGCCGCGACCCGGGCCACCACGCCTGACCGCCTGCCCTATGCCGGGCAGGTGGACGAGGGCCTCTATATCCTCGGGGGGCTGGGATCCCGGGGCTTCTGCCTTGCCCCCCTGCTCGCCGAGCACATTGTGGCGCTCTGTCTGGATCGTCCGTCGCCGGTGCCGGACACCGTCGTCCGACGGTTCGACCCGCGCCGCCGGGATTCGGGACTTGCGAAACCCTCGTTACCGTCAGACGTTGGGGCTTCATGACCCACTCAATCCGAGCCCCCGTTTCACTTGCCCTCGCCGGATCGCTTCTGGCCTTGGGCGCCTGTGCCCCTACTGCCCCGTCGGGCGACGCTGCCGCCTTCAATGACCAGACCTGCTTTTCACCCTCCCAGGTGAGGGGTTTCAGCGATGGTCCTGGTCAAACGGTCTTTCTGAACGTCGGTCGTGATTCCTATGAACTGACCGTCTTTGGCGCCTGCACGGGCCTCGACAGTTCTCTCGGCTTTGCGCTCGAGCCGGATGCCGTGGGCGTCACCCGCCTGTGCCCGGGCGACTCCACCCGCATAGCCGTGCGAGGTAACGTTACGCCTGTCGAATACTGTAGTGCCCGCGTCGGCCCCCGCCTCGAGGGCCGCCGCTAATCCCTTTCTGGAGACCCGCCATGATCCGCATCGCCGCGCTTTCCATGCCCATCCTGATGTTGGCCGCCGCCTGCGCCCCCGGGCCGGACATGGTCACGGCTGACGGCACCCAGCGCGCCTGCTTCATGTCCGATCGCGTCATCAATTTCCGCGCGGGCCAGTCGCCCTCGATCTATGTGAAGGCGCTCGGCGGGGATGTGTTCGAGGTCCAGACCACCAGCTATTGTTCCGGCATCGAAAGCGCCAACACCCTGGCCTTCACGCCGCTGGTCGGGTCCAGCACCCGCACCTGCGTGTCCGACTCCCTCTCGGTTGATGTGGCCGTCGCCGGGGCCTCGTCCAACCGCTGCCGCGCCCGCGTCGTCCGCCAGCTGAGCGCGGAAGAGGTCGCGGCCCTGCCGTCGCGCTACCGGCCCTAGGGCCGGACCTCAGCCCTTGGGCTTCTGGGCGTAGCCCAGCCGCTGGTTCAGCTTGTCGATCAGATCTATGGCCGTGTCGGCGATCACCGATCCGGGGGGATAGACGGCTGCCACCCCGGCATCCAGCAACGGCTGCACATCGGCGGGCGGAATGACCCCGCCGACCACCACCATAATGTCCTCGCGCCCCAGCTTCTTCAGCTCGGCAATCAATTGCGGCGCCAGCGTCAGGTGCCCCGCGGCCAGCGAGCTGGCACCCACAGCGTGAACGCCCTTCTCGACGGCTTCCTTGGCGGCTTCCGCCGGCGTCTGGAACAGGGACCCGGCCGTGGCCTCCAGCCCCAGGTCGCCATAGGCGGTTGCCACCACCTTCTGACCGCGATCATGTCCGTCCTGCCCCAGCTTGGCGATCAGGATGCGCGGCGGACCGCCGTCATTCTCGACAAAGGCCGCCACCATGTCGCGGGCGCGGCCGACCTTTGCGTCCTTGCCGGCCTCCTTGCCATAAACGCCGCTGACGGTCTTTACCGACGCCACGTGGCGACCGAAGGCGGCCTCCAGCGCATCCGAGATCTCGCCCACCGTGGCCTTGGCGCGGGCCGCGTCGATCGACAGGGCCAGCAGATTGCCGTCGCCCTTCGCCCCGGCCGTCAGCGCGTCCAGGGCCGCCGTGGTCGTCGCCTCATCGCGTTCAGCCCGCAGCCGCTTCAGCTTCTCGATCTGGGCGGCCAGCACGGCCGCATTGTCGACCTTCAGCACCGGGATGTCGTCGACCTGGTTCGAGAGGTAGCGGTTCACGCCGACGACGGTCTGCTGGCCCGTGTCGATCCGCGCCTGAATGCGCGCCGCCGACTCCTCGATGCGCAGCTTGGGAATGCCGGCCTCGATGGCCCTGGCCATGCCGCCCAGGCTCTCGATCTCGGCCATGTGGGCGCGCGCCCGCTCGGCCAGCTCATGGGTCAGCCGCTCGACGTAATAGCTGCCGCCCCAAGGGTCGATCACGCGGGTCAGGCCGGTTTCCTGCTGCAACAGAATCTGGGTATTGCGCGCGATACGGGCCGAGAAATCGGTCGGCAGGGCCAGCGCCTCGTCCAGCGCATTGGTGTGCAGGCTCTGCGTCTGGCCGCCCGCCGCCGCCATGGCCTCGACCATGGTCCGGCTGACGTTGTTGAACACATCCTGGGCCGCCAGCGACCAGCCCGACGTCTGGCAGTGGGCACGCAGGCTCAGCGACTTGAGGTTCTTGGCGCCGAATTTCGACACGGCCTCGGCCCACAGCAGCCGCCCGGCCCGCATCTTGGCCACTTCCATGAAGTAGTTCATGCCGATGGCCCAGAAGAAGCTGAGCCGCGGGGCGAACCGGTCGACGTCCAGACCGGAGTCCACGCCCGCCTGCAGATATTCGATCCCGTCCGCCAGCGTATAGGCCAGCTCCAGATCAGCCGAGGCGCCGGCCTCCTGCATGTGATAGCCGGAGATCGAGATCGAGTTGAACTTCGGCGCATGCTCGGCCGCCCAGGCGAAGATGTCCGAGATGATCCGCATCGAGGGCGCGGGCGGATAGATGTAGGTATTCCTGACCATGAACTCCTTGAGGATGTCGTTCTGGATGGTCCCGGTCAGCTGGGCGGGGGCGACCCCTTGTTCCTCGGCGGCGACGACATAGAGGGCCAGGATCGGCAGCACCGCCCCGTTCATCGTCATCGACACGCTCATCCTGTCCAGCGGAATGCCGTCGAACAGGGTCCGCATGTCGAGGATGGAGTCGATCGCGACCCCCGCCATGCCGACATCGCCGGCCACGCGCGGATGGTCTGAGTCATAGCCCCGGTGCGTCGCCAGATCGAAGGCGACCGACAGCCCCTTCTGCCCCGCCGCCAGATTGCGCCGGTAAAAGGCGTTCGATTCCTCGGCCGTCGAGAACCCCGCATACTGGCGGATGGTCCAGGGGTTCTGGGCATACATCGTCGGATAGGGGCCGCGGTGATAGGGCGCGATCCCCGGCAGGCCGTGGATGAAGTCGAGGCCCTCAAGCCCCCCGGCGTCATGGCGCGACGCGACCGAAATCCCTTCCGGCGTCTCCCACGGCGCGCGCTCCGCGGGTGCGCCGGGTGCATGGTCGTCCAGTGTGATGCGGGTGAAGTCAGGGCGGGTCATCGGGCAGCCTCCCCGGTTTCAAGTCGCACGGCCAGCGGCAAGGGCGCCATCGCGGCACACGCATGGTCATGCGTCCCGCTGGCCGGTTCGGGCAGGGGGGACACCTCGACCGGTCGCGGGTCCTCGTCGACGTATCGGGTCACGCCAATCAGCTGGGCCTCGCCGCGCGTGTACCGTCCCATAAAGGTCTCGGCTGCCTCCGCGACCCGGCTCTGGATGCCGCCGCCCTCGATTGAGGCCACCAGCCCGCCCTCGCGCTCGATCTGCTGGAAGGCGGCCCAGCCGGCCTCGGCCAGATCGCGGGTGCGGGTGTCGAGGAACCACGACCCCGCCGCCGGATCATCAACCCGCCCCAGATGCGCCTCCTCCATCAGGATCAGCTGGGTATTGCGCGCCTGCCGCAGGGCGAAGGCATCGGGCAGACCCGCCGCCCGGCTGAAGGCGTCCAGCACGATCACATCGGCCCCGCCCACGGCCCCCGCAAATCCGGCCGCCGTCAGTCGCAGCAGGTTCGGCCAGGCATCGCGCGCCGCCAGCATCCGCCGCGACGACCGCGCCTCGATCACAGCCTCGGCCTCCGCACCCCAGGCCCGGGTAAAGGTCCGCCATATCAGGCGCAGCGCCCGCACCTTGGCCAGACCGTCGAAATAGGTCTGGTCCAGCGACACCCCCAGCACCATGCGCCGGAAGGTCTGCTCGGGGGACAGGCCCGCGCGGCCGGCCGCATCAGTCAGGGCCACCGCATTGGCCAGCACATAGCCCAGCTCCTGCGCGGCCGTGCCCCCCGCCTCATGCACCACCCACCCGGAGGCAAGGAAAGCGCGCGCGTCCGGATAGGCCTCGGCATGGCGCGCGGCTGTGTTGCCCGCCAGCTCCAGATAGTCGGCCAGCGGCCGCGCGCCGCCGCCTTGAGCGACAAAGGCCGACGCCGGATCCATGTGGAACGCCAGTTTCGCGCGCGGCGAGCCCTTGGCCGCCACCGCCAGCGCATCGGCGGCCGTCGCTCCGTCCAGACCGGCATCCAGCGCCACCTCGGCCAGCTCCAGCTGAACTCCGGCCAGCGTCTGGACCAGCGTGTCGGAGTCCGCCGTCACGCCGCCCCGCACCAGCAGCGAGGCCGCGCCGCCCTCCAGCTGCGCCAGCGCCACGCCGTTCAGTGCGACTGCATCGTTTCCCTCGACCAGAACCCGCAGGTCCCACGCCCGGCCGTCGGCATGGGTGGGGCGGGGTGCCGTGACGGCCTCTCCCGCATTTGCGGCAGCATACAGCGGTCGCACATCCAGACCGTCGGCGTCCAGATGCACCAGACTGGCGAGGTCCCGGTCCTTGAGCGCGGTTTCGGCCAGAGCGCGCCAGTCGGCGGGGGAGGGGGTGGCAAAGGGCAAGTTCGACATGGGGCTTCTATGGCCGAGGCGACGGCGCGTCGCAATTGTATCGGTGCCGGGCAAGGCCTATCACGGGGTCTCCTCCCGCCGGAACGTCGCATGCTTCAGGTTCGATTGAAGTCGCCTGTCTGTCCCACACGCCCGCTCAGTGCGGACTGCGGCGCATGCGGCGCCCGGGCCTTCAGCGTCTGCGCCAGTCTGGAAGGCGAGGATCTGGCGCGCCTGTCGGCCTTGGCCGAACCAGTGCGATTCGCTCCCGGTCAGGCTCTGACCCGGCAAGGGGAACGCGCCGACTATCTGTTCAACATCACCTCGGGTACGGTCAGGGTGCAAACCCTGATGGCCGATGGGCGGCGTCAGATCACCGGCTTCCTGTTCGCAGGCGACTTTGTAGGGCTGGAGGCCACGGCCCGCCACGCCGGGTCAGTGGAAGCCATTGAGCCGGTCACCGCCTGCCGCTTCGCCATGGCGGACTATCGTGCCCTCGCACGCCAGACCCCGGCGCTGGAGGCGGTGCTGCTGGAACGCGCCGGCCACGAGTTGACCGAGGCCCGGGCCCAGATCCTGCTGCTGGGTCGCAAGACGGCCGAGGAAAAGCTGGCCTCCTTCCTGCTCAATCTTGCGGATCGCGACCCGATGCGCCCGCACGCCGAGGGCCAGCTGCGCCTGCCCATGAGCCGCACCGAGATCGCCGATTATCTGGGCCTGACCATCGAGACCGTCAGCCGCGTCCTGGGGCGCTTCAAGGCGGCCGGGATCGTACAGCTGGTGTCAGTCTCGGAGCTGCGCATCCTGCGACCGGAACGTCTGACCCAACTCGCAGACGGGGAGGGGTGAGGGCGTCGCGCCCGGCCCCTCAACGACGTCCACCACCCGGTCACAAAGCGCCACGCCTGCAGGCCGGTGGGTAATCAGCACCAACCCCTGACCCGTGCGGTCCAGTCGCGCCTTCAACCGGTGCAGCACCTTCTGCTCGGTGCGGGCATCCAACCCTTCGGTCGGCTCGTCCAGCACCAGCCACGGAGCCGTGCGCAGATACGCCCGCGCCAGCGTCAGCCGCCGCCGCTCGCCGCCGGACAGAAAGGCCCCGCCCGGCCCGACCGGCATGTCCAGCCCCTTGGGCGAGGCAGCGACGCGTTCGGCGAGCGCAGCCTCCTCCAGAACCTCCCACAGCCGGGCCTCGGGCGCCTTGGGGTCGGCCAGCCTCAGGTTTTGGGCCACCGTCCCGTCCAGCAAAGACACCTCCTGCGCGGCATAGGTGAACAGGCCCCGGACATCGACGTCATTTCGCGCCGGGTCCAGCCCGCCGGCCGACATTCGCCCTTCATCACCAGCCCTCAACCCCATCAGCTGCTCGATCAGGGTGGTCTTGCCGATCCCCGACGGCCCGTTCAGCCGCACCCGGGCACCGCCCGCGATCTCCGGTCGATCGGGAAACAGGCGCAACGCTGTCCCGGCGGGGGTATCTACCCGTCCCGTCTCCGCTTCCCCCATCAGAGGCTCCAGACGCGCGGTGGCCGCCCGGGCCGCTCCGGCATCGCGCAGCGCGGTCACCAGAGCCAGCGCCGCCTCCATCCCGGCCGCTGTGGCCAGCGCTGCCACGGCGATCAGGGGCGTTGCCGGTGGCACCGGCGACAGGATCAGCGGCAGGCCCACGACCCCGGCCAGCGTCAGTCCGGTCACGGCGCCCGCCCAGCTCATCAGATATCCGGCTCGCCGCGACAGGGTGATGGCCGCCGCGTCCGCTGCATCGGCCACGCGCGCGACCTCGGCTGCGGCCCAGCCCTCCAACGACCACGCCGTCAGTTCGGGTACCGCCGCTTCCAGTTCGGCCAGCCGGGCCTTCAGCTGCCCCTGCGCAGCCTGTCGGTCCCCGGCGGCGGGCCGTACCCAACGCTCTGCGATCCAGTGGCTGCCCAGCACCAGCGCGGCCGCGCCGACGACCAGTGCCACGGCTGAAGCAATATGGGGCAGAGCCGCCATAGCTACCGAAACCAACAGCCCCGCGCCCAGCGCCCAGGGCGCCGACAGACGGATAAAGCGCGTCTGGATGGCGTCGACATCCTCGATCAGGCGTGACGAGGCCTCGCCCGCCGCCAGCGTCTTCACCGCGCCTCGCCCTTCGGCCAGCCGGGCATAGAGGCGCGGTCTCAGTCGCCCCAGACCCTGCAAGGCGGCCTCGTGCCCCGCGACCCGTTCGACGTAGCGCGAGCCGGTCCGCACAATCGCCAGCAGCCGGATCAGGGCGCTCGGGATCATATAGTTGAAGGCATGGGCAACCGCCGGTCCGGCCAGACCCGCCAGCGCTGCAGCCGCAATGAACCAGCCCGACAGGCCCAGCAGCAGGGCCGCCCCACACGTCACGCCGATGGCCGCGGCGGTGGCGATCATCAGGCGCGGACGCTGGGCCCGCACCTCGGCCCGGATCAGTTGTTCAAGCGGAGACAGGGCTTCGCTCACAGCGCCACCACCCGGTCGGCCAGCGCCATCACGGCGCGGGAATGGGTGGCGATCAGGCAGGTCCGCCCCTTGATGGCGGCAGCCAACGCCGGGATCAGCGCCGCCTCGGCCTCGGCATCCAGATGCGCGGTCGGCTCGTCCAGCAACAGCAGGGGCGCCTGCTTCAGCATGGCCCGGGCCAGCGCCAGCCGCCGCCGCTCGCCGCCCGACAGGCCCCCGCCGCGTTCGTCGATCCGGCGGTCGAGGTCCAGCGTCAGGCCGGCCTGTTCGGCGGTCGCCCGGATCAGATCGCGCGACGCATCCGGCCGCGACAGGGCGAGGGTCTCTGCCAGGGGGCCCGGCACCACCACGGTCGTCTGCCCCATCCAGCCGATCTGTCCGCACCAGTCGCCGTGTTGCGACAGGGGATGGCCATCGACCTCGACCTCGCCCGCCGTCAGCGGCGACAGGCCGAGGAACAGGTGCAGCAGGCTGCTCTTTCC
>CAXQIE010000024.1:0-53566 GCA_964224415.1 Neptunomonas phycophila | reverse complement strand
TCGTCCAGTTCCCTTCCCGATCGGGCCCGTCCACTTCGTCGGCATCGGCGGCATCGGCATGAGCGGCATCGCCGAGATCATGCTCAAGATCGGCTATCAGGTGCAGGGCTCGGACGCGAAAGCCGGGGCCAATACCGAGCGGCTGGAGAAGTTGGGCGCGAAAATCTTCATCGGCCATGACGCTGCCCATGTGGGCGAGGAGGTCGCGGCGGTCGTCTATTCGACGGCGGTCAAGGCGGACAATCCCGAAATGATGGTGGCGCGCAGCCGCCGCATCCCGCTGGTCCGGCGGGCGGAGATGCTGGCCGAGCTGATGCGGCTGCAGTTCTCGGTGGCGGTGGGGGGCACCCACGGCAAGACCACCACGACGTCGATGATCGCGGCCCTGCTGGATGCAGGCGGAACCGATCCGACGATCGTCAACGGCGGGATCATCAATGCCTATGGCACCAACGCCAAGGTCGGCGACGGCGACTGGATCGTGGTCGAGGCCGACGAGAGCGACGGCAGCTTCCTGAGGCTGAAATCCACGGTCGCTGTGGTCACCAACATCGATCCCGAGCACCTGGACCACTACGGCGACTTTGACGGGGTGCGGAAGGCGTTCGTCGACTTCGTCGAGAACATCCCATTCTACGGCTTTGCCGCCGTCTGCCTGGACCACCCCGAGGTGCAGCGGCTGGTGGCGACCATAGATAACCGGCGGATGGTCACCTACGGCATCAATCCGCAGGCCATGGTGCGGGCGATCAATTGTGACATGGGCCCCGACGGGGCGCGCTTCGATGTGGCCTTCCAGCGGCAGGGCATTGATGCGCTTGACGAGCCCGATGTGCTGGAGGGCCTGCATCTGCCGATGGCGGGCGCCCACAATGTATCAAACGCCCTGGCCGCCATCGCCGTGGCGCGCGAACTGGGCGTATCGGATGCCGCCATCCGTGAGGGTCTGGCGGGCTTTGGCGGGGTCAAGCGCCGCTTTACGACCACGGGTGTGGTCGACGGCGTACGGATCGTTGACGACTATGGACACCACCCGGTCGAGATCGCCGCGGTGCTGAAGGCCGCGCGTCAGGTGGTGCAGAAGACCGAAGGCAGTGGCCGGGTCATCGCGGTGGTCCAGCCCCACCGCTACACCCGCCTGCGCGACCTGATGAATGACTTCTCGACATGCTTCGCCGATGCGGACTCGGTGCTTGTCGCCGATGTCTATGCGGCCGGGGAGCAGCCGATTGAGGGGGTCGACAAGGATGCCCTGGTCGAGGGCATTCGCCGGTTCGGGCACCGGTCGGTGCGCCCGCTGGAGAGCGCCGCCGCCCTGCCGCGCCTGATCCGCGAGGAAGCGAAGCCCGGCGATCTGGTGGTGCTGCTGGGGGCGGGGGACATCACGGCCTGGGCCTATGCCCTGCCGGGGCAGCTGGAGGCGCTGGGATGAGCTGGCGTGACGCCCTGCCTGAGGTCCGCGGCAAGCTGCTGCGCGATGAGCCGCTGGGGCCCTATACCTGGTTTCGGGTGGGCGGGGCGGCGGATGTGCTGTTCATCCCCGCCGACGCGGACGATCTGGCCGGCTTTCTGAAGGCGCTGGATCCGGGCGTGCCGGTGACGGTGCTGGGTGTCGGCTCGAACGTCATCGTGCGGGATGGCGGGGTCGAGGGGGTGGTGATCCGCCTGGCCGGGCGGCCCTGGGCGCAGATTACGACCGCGGGCGACACGATCACGGCGGGCGCGGGCGCGCTGGACTCCATGGTGGCGCGCGCTTCGGCAAAGGCCGGGATCGGCGGGCTGGAATTCTATGCGGGCATTCCGGGCACGATCGGCGGGGCGCTGACCATGAACGCCGGGTGCTATGGGTCGGAGACCAAGGATGTTCTGGGTTCGGCCCGGGGGCTGACCCGGTCAGGCGAGCGGGTCGACTATGCGCTGGCTGACTTCGGCTACACCTATCGGCATTCGGAGGCTCCGGCGGACATCCTCTGGCTGGAGGCCACCTATCGCGGCACGCCCGACGACCCCGAGGCGGTGCAGGCCCGGATCGACGAGATCACCAGCCGCCGGGAACAGACCCAGCCGATCCGCGAGAAGACCGGCGGCTCGACCTTCAAAAACCCGCCGGGCCACTCCAGCTGGAAACTTGTGGATGAAGCGGGCTGGCGCGGGAAAATTTTCTCGGTCACCGGGGGCGGGGCCAGGTTCAGCGAATTGCACAGCAATTTCATGATCAATCCGGGCGAGGCGACGGCCGCGGACATCGAGGGGCTGGGCGAGGCGGTGCGATCCGACGTTCAAAGTAAACTCGGCGTAAACCTCGAATGGGAGATCAGGAGGATCGGCCGCCCCACCTGAGTACCGTTCCGCACCATGAAGCGCTCCCTGAAAGACCTGCATGTCGCCGTCCTGATGGGAGGGCTGTCGGCGGAGCGCGAGGTGTCGCTGAACTCGGGCAAGGGGTGTGCGGATGCACTGGAAGGTCAGGTCGGCCGCGTCAGCCGTATCGATGCCGGGCGGGATCTGGCCAATGTGCTGGGCGGTCTGGTGCGCCCCGATGTAGTGCTGAACTGTCTGCACGGCGCATGGGGCGAGGACGGCTGCGTTCAGGGCGTGCTGGAGACGCTGGGCATTCCCTATACCCATTCCGGCGTGCTGGCCTCAGCGCTGGCGATGGACAAGGCGAAATCCAAGGCGGTGCTGGCGGCGGCGGGCATTCCCGTTCCGGGTGGTGGCCTGTTCGACCGGCATGAGGTTGCGCGTGACCACGTCATGGCCCCGCCCTATGTGATCAAGCCGAATGCCGAGGGATCGTCGGTCGGCGTCTTTCTGGTCACCGAGGGCGCCAATCGCCCGCCCCGGGAGGTGGGTGCCAACGACTGGACCTACGGCGAACAGGTGATGGTCGAGCCTTTCATCGCCGGTCGGGAATTGGCGGTTGCCGTGCTGGGCGAGGCGGACGGCCCGCGGGCGCTGACGGTCACCGACATTACGCCCACCAAGGGCTTCTATGACTATGAGGCCAAATATGCGCCGGGCGGCTCGGTGCATGAACTGCCGGCGCGGTTGAAGCCCGATGTGTTCGAGATGGCGCTGCGTCTGTCCGAGCGGGCGCACGAGGCGCTGGGCTGCCGCGGCGTGTCGCGATCCGACTTTCGTTATGACGATGTTAAGGACGTTCTCGTTCTTCTGGAGGTCAACACCCAGCCGGGCATGACCTCGACCTCGCTCGTTCCCGAGCAGGCCGCCCATGTCGGCGTCGGGTATCCGGAACTGGTCAGGTGGATGGTGGAGGACGCGTCATGCCCGCGGTAGTTCGCGGCGGTCGGCGCCAGCAGGGCGGGGGCGCGGCGCGTGGACGCCAGGCCCCGGCCTCGCGCGGGAGGTCAGGACGCGGCAAGGCGCAGGCGGTCGGGATTCCGGCCAAGATGGCGGCCATCGGCCGACTGGACCTGTCCGCGCGCGCGGTCGGAATTTCGCTGCTGGTCGGCGTGCTGTTCATCGGTGGCCTGATGGCGACCGGTGCGCGCGCAGAGCGCGTGGGTCAGTCCGTCTCGGACGGCGTCGACAGCATGGTGGCCGGGATGGGTTTCCGTCTGGGCCGGGTGCATGTGACGGGGGCGTCTGACGAGGCCATGCCCGCCATTCAGGCGGCGCTGGATGTGACCGCCGGCCAGTCGATGAGTTCGCTGGATCTGGACGCCCTGCTGGAGCAGGTGCGCGGGGTCAGCTGGGTCAAGGATGCCCGGGTCGTGCGCCTGCTGCCGGGGACCCTGATAGTCGAGGTGGTCGAGCATGACCGCTTGGCCATATGGCAGGCGAACGGACAGATCGCGGTCATCGACGGCGAGGGTCAGGTGATCCGGGGCGCCGATCCGCGTCAGTATCTGCATCTGCCGCTGGTGGTGGGCACGGGGGCAGAGCTGGCCGCCGCAGACATCCTGCCCTTGATCGAGGCGCGCCCGCGCCTGCGCGACCGGACCGAGGCATTGATCCGGGTCGATGAGCGGCGCTGGGACATCCGACTGAAGGACGGTGGCCTGATCCGCCTGCCGGCCGACGGGGCAGAGGCGGCTCTGATCCAACTGGATGCGCTGGATCAGCGGCATCAGCTGTTCGAGCGGGGATTCGAGCTGGTGGATCTCAAGGTGCCCGGCACACTGGGCCTGCGCCCGGCAGAGCTGGCAGGCGACATGGCAACCGCTCCCCTCGCTGCGGGAGGCGTGTAATGGCGCCGCGTCGTCCGGAACTGATGCTCGACGGAGCCATGGGCAGTGGCCGCGCGCCGCTGGTCGCGGCACTGGATATCGGTCATTCCAAGATGGCCTGCTTCATCATGAAGGCCGATGGCGTGCGCCATGCCGACCGGACGGTACGGGTGGCCGGTGTCGGCCATGTGCAGTCGCGCGGTGTCCAGCAGGGCATGATCGTCGACATGGAGGGCGCCGCCCAGGCCATCGGCCATGTGGTCGAGCGAGCTGAACGCGCCGCCGGTGTTCCGGTAACCGGCGTGGTCGTCAGCACCTCGGCCGGTCGAATGCAGAGCCATCGGGTGCGCTCGCGCGTGTCGCTGGGTGCCAATCCGGTCAGCGACGCCGATCTGGCGCGGGCCATCGGTCTGGCACTCGACAAGATTCGCCTGCCGGACCGCAGGCCCATCCATGTGCTGCCGGTCGCCTGGTCGGTGGATGATGCCCGGGGTGTACGCGACCCGCGCGCCATGCGCGGCAACAGTCTGGAGCTCGACCTGCTGGTCGTGTCGATGGCCGAGACGGCCTTCATGTCGCTGAGTCACTGTCTGGAGCTGGCGCACCTGGACCTGCAGGGCGTGGTCGCGGCTCCCGTGACCTCGGCGCTGGCAGCCCTGGAAGACGATGAGATGGATCTGGGCGCCCTGTGTATCGACATGGGGGGCGGGACGACCACGGCCACGGTATGGTCGGCCCGCAGCTTGCTGCACGTCGAAAGCCTGAACGTCGGTGGCGACCATGTCACCAGCGACATCGCCCGCGGCCTGTCGACCTCGCGCGTCGGGGCCGAGCGGCTGAAGACCCTGCATGGCTCGGCCATGGCGTCGGCCAATGAAGACCGCGAACTGCTGGAAGCCCCGCCCCGGGGGGAGGATCCTTCTGCGGGCGCGGTGGTGGTGCCGCGCGCTATGCTGAAAAGTGTCATCGCGCCCCGCGTGGAGGAGACTCTCGAAATCCTGCGCGACCGGATTCGCACCGGTGGGATCGCCCTGGAGCCCGGAACCAGCGTGGTCCTGACCGGCGGCGCCAGCCAGCTGAACGGCGTCCGCGAACTGGCTGTCCGCGTGTTTGACCGTCCCGTGCGGCTGGGCCGGCCGCAACGCGCGCCCCACCTGGCGGATGCTGCCTCGGGACCCGCCTTCTGCGCGGCGGCAGGGTGTTTGCTCAAGTCCGCCTACGGCCCGAGAGAATCGGTTTCGGCCCGGCGGCTGATGACGCGCCAGATTTCGGCCAGTGATGCGCCAAATCCGCACACCGGGGGCCTGGTCGCCCGGGCAGCGGACTGGCTGCGCCGCAATCTCTGAAACAGAGGCCCGCAGGGGCTCCGCTACATTTCCCTTCGATGGCGAGAGTGTGTCCGGATTGTAACATCTGGGGCCTTGAGTGGACACAGTCGGGCCACAATGCCTTGTGGCGGGCCACTTTGCTGCTAGCGTGCAATCCGGAAGCGTGGGTTACGGCTCGTCACCTGCGTCACGTATTGTCAAATCACTTGGTTGGGGCATCACAACATGCTGTTGAAGCGCAAATATCTTTTTGGAACGACCATCCTGGCCGGCGTCATGATGGCGTCGGCTCCGGCTCTGGCTCAAGACGCCGGTCAGAACCAGCAGGACCCGGAAGCCCGGGAAACCACGGTTGAAGAAATCGTCGTTACCGGTTCGCGCATCCGCCGCGACCCGACCAACGCCCCGACCCCGCTGATCCAGGTCGAGCGCGAAGCGCTGCTGACCACGGGTCAGTCGACCGTGATCGACTATCTGGCCACCATCCCGGCCCTGTCGAACTCGCTGGTTCCGTCGGACACGACGGGCTCGGGCCTGAACGACGGTGGTCTGGACTTCGCCAACCTGCGCTCGCTGGGCACCGGTCGTACGCTGACCCTGGTTGACGGTCGCCGTCACGTCGGCTCGAGCGCCGGCACGCTGTCGGTCGACGTTTCGACCATCCCGCGTCTGCTGATCGAGAACATCGAGATCATCACCGGTGGTGCCTCGTCGATCTACGGCGCCGACGCCGTGGCCGGTGTGCTGAACTTCATCCTGCGGGACGACTTCGAGGGCGTCGAGTTCGATGCCAACTACGGCATGATCAACCAGGATGGTCAGGCCTCGCGCCGGGCCTCGCTGCTGGTGGGTGCCAACCTGCTGGACGACCGTCTGAACGTCTATGCCTTCGGCGAATACGAGAAGGCCGACATGGTCACCTCGTTCGACGTCGACTGGATCAACGACGACCCGCGGTTCATCGGCATTGATGCTGACCCCACCTCGGCGCCGTCCGACGGCTTCCTCGACAATATGCTGTTCTACGGCCTGAACCGCATGGACCGTCCGCGCTGGGGCCAGGTGACGGTCGCCAACTCCCAGGCTGCCAGCCCGCTGAACGATCCGGACATTCCGAACTTCACCTGCGTCACCTCGACGGGCGCGTTCACCTACAACTCCAGCTGTTATTCCGTGAATCCGGGCAAGACCTGGTGGTTCGATCCCGGTCAGGGCACGGCCCGTCTGGCCGACTTCGGCCAGCGTATCGGCAACACCGGCGCCAGCCGTCCGTACAACTACGGTGGCGACGGCGTCAGCGCGGCTGACTTCTCCACCGCCTCGCGCTTCCCGGAAATCGAGTCCGAGCGCTTCCAGGCCGGCTTCACCTTCAGCATTCTGCCGAACGTGAACCTGTCGGGCGAGTACAAGCTGGTCACCGAGGATGTGTTCGACATCTCGCAGCCGACCTTCTTCAACATCTATCTGGACGACACCAGCTACGGGCCGACCAGCACGCCGGTGATCTATGGTGTGCAGTCCTATGACCTGCGCTGGTCGGACAACGCCTTCCTGCCCCAGAACGTCAAGGATGCGATCGCAACCAACCGGGTGGCCCGCTACAGCGCCCCGACGCAGACCCAGGGCGGTCAGTACATCACCGACTTCCTGGTTCAGCAGGCCCAGTACATTTCGTTCGGTCCCGACCGGACGCAGGACAACAGCCGCGAAGTCGAGCGCTATGTCATCGGCCTGGACGGTGATTTCGACAACCTCCTGTTCTTCCGCAATGTGAACTGGGATATCGGCTATACTCGCGGCGAACTGAACAACGTCAACGCCGAGCGTGGCATCGACTCGCAACGCTTCGCCCTGGCCTCGGACGCCGTGGTCGATACTGCGGGTATCCTCGGATCGCCGGGCGCCATTGTCTGCCGCTCGACCCTGCTGGATGCCCAGAGCATCAACAGCGCCGACCGTGTTCGCGGCGGTACGCTGCAGGCCACCCAGTATGGTCAGGACTCGATCGACCAGTGCGCCCCGCTGAACATCTTCGGCGCCGGCAACCAGTCGGATGCCGCCCTGGCCTATATCGACGCCACCATTCGGGTTCGCGAGCAGAACATCTCGGAGCAGGCCCTGGTCAACGTGGCCGGTCAGCTGTGGGACTTCTGGGGCGCCGGTCCGATCGGCGTGGCTCTCGGCTACGAGCAGCGTCGTGAATACACCGAAGGTGTGGGCCGCAGCGCCGACACTGCCGGTCGTCTGCTGTTCATGAACACCGGCCCGGACTTCCTGGGTGCGGAATATGAGAGCGACGAGTTCTACGGCGAAATCGCCATCCCGCTGTTCCGCGATGGTTTCCTGGGTGACTACGCCGAGTTCAGCGCCTCCTACCGTGAGTTCGACTACACCACGGCAGGCAAGGGTGACGTGTACGGCCTGAACCTGGTCTACCGTCCGATCTCGGATATCGCTTTCCGGACCAGCCTGAACACCTCGGTGCGCGTGCCCAACCTGGCGGAGAACTTCCGTCCGGCCACCCAGACCTTCTACAACGGTGTGGTCGATCCCTGCGCCACGGCCTCGATCACCAACCCGTCGCTGACCCCGGAAATCCGCGCCAACCGGGTCCGGAACTGTGAGGCTCTGGCTATTGCCGACGGCTTCGCTCCGGGCTTCTTCGACTGGAACGGGACCACCGCCACCACCGATGACGACTATCTCCCGAACTACACCTCGGGTGTTGCCGGTGTGAACGCGGGTAACCCATTCCTGCAGCCGGAAGAGTCGGAATCCTTCACCTTCTCGGTGATCCTGAAGCCGCGTATGTTCCCCAACCTGTCGGTGGTGCTGGACTACTATGACATCCGCGTCGACAACGTGATCTCGGCCGTGTCGGCCCGGGTTGCCTCGGAAAACTGCGTCAACGGCAACACGCTGGATGCCGCGGCTTGCGCCACCATCTTCCGCAACAATCCGTCTACCTGGGATGGCATCTCGAACGATGCGGTCGCCCGCTCGTCGGGCTTCCGGATCGGCGCGCCGAACGGTGACCCGATCGGCGGCTTCATCCAGGGGTCGATCAACTACGCCGGCCTGGAAACCGAAGGTCTGGACTTCAGCGTCAACTATGCGATCGACACCTTCGATCTGATCGGTCAGGACTGGGGTCGCTTCTCCTACAGCCTGAATGGTCTGTGGCTGATCAGCCAGGAGTCCTACACCAACACCTCGGATCCGACCGATGCGAGCGGTTCGGCGGGCAACCTGTTCTTCCCGCGCGTCCGGTTCAACTCGTCGCTGACCTATGCTCCGAACGACATCTGGAGCATCAACTGGACGGCTGACTGGCAAACGTCGCAGGACATCGCCAGCCCGTTCGGCCTGATCAGCAACCTGGACAACCGTCCGCCGGAATCGATCCGGACCGGTGCCTTCACCCGTCACGACTTCACCTTCCGCTGGAATGTTCGTGACGACCTGTCGATGCGTGCCGGTGTGGTCAACGCCTTCGACAACGAGCAGAACCCCTACCTGGGCAACACGCTCTATAACAACTTCGATGCCTGGGGCCGTCGCTTCTTCATCGGCTTCAACTATCGTCCCTGGTAAGGATTTTTCCTTCCGAAACGGGAAAGGGCGGCTCGCAAGAGCCGCCCTTTTTCTTTGTGTCCTCTCGAAAATAAGTACGTGCGCGGAGGCTCCATCCCCTCTGACCTGATCCCCGACTCAGTCTATGCGGTAACGACCTGTTAAGGCTTACGGGTGTTCTATTAACCCGCTCATAACCAATGCGATTCGGGGGGATTGGCGTCGGTTGACGGGAGCGGGCTCGGATTGAAGGTCGGAAAATCACATGTCGCTGTCGCTGGTGCGTCCTGAAGCCACGGAATTGAAGCCCCGGATCGTCGTGTTCGGCGTCGGCGGCGCGGGCGGAAACGCCGTCAACAATATGATCGATGCGGGTCTGGAAGGCGTCGACTTCGTCGTCGCCAACACCGACGCCCAGCATCTGAGCTTTGCCAAGACCGACCGCCGCATCCAGCTGGGCGAGACGATCACGCAAGGGCTGGGCGCGGGCGCCCATCCCGAAGTCGGTATGAACGCCGCCGAGGAATCCGCCGACGAGATCGCCACGCATCTTGAGGGTGCGCACATGGTGTTCATCACCGCCGGCATGGGCGGGGGCACGGGGACCGGAGCCGCCCCGGTGATCGCCAAATGCGCGCGCGACCGCAACATCCTGACCGTCGGTGTCGTGACCAAGCCCTTCACCTTTGAAGGCCGTCACCGCATGCGCCTGGCCGAGGCCGGCATTGCCGAGCTGCAGCGCTATGTCGACACCCTGATCGTCATCCCGAACCAGAACCTGTTCCGTGTCGCCAATGAGCGCACCACCTTTGCCGATGCCTTCGGCATGGCCGACCAGGTCCTGCACTCGGGTGTGCGGTCGATCACCGACCTGATGATCCTGCCGGGCCTGATCAACCTCGATTTCGCCGACGTCCGCGCTGTGATGTCCGAAATGGGCAAGGCCATGATGGGCACGGGCGAGGCCGAGGGCGACGACCGCGCCCTGATGGCCGCCCAGAACGCCATCGCCAATCCGTTGCTGGACGAGACCAGCCTGAAGGGCGCCAAGGCCGTTCTGGTCAACATCACCGGCGGCATGGACATGACCCTGCTGGAGGTCGACGAGGCCGCCAACGCCATTTCGGCCGAGGTCGATCCCGACGCCAACATCATCTTCGGGGCCGCTTTCGATCCGGCGCTGGACGGCAAGATCCGCGTGTCCGTGGTCGCCACCGGCATGGATGAAGGGGTGATGGCCCAGACGCCGCCCTCGACCCTGTCGCGGCCGATGACGACCGCACGTCCGGCGCCCCGGATGCCGGAGCGTGAACCCCAGCGTGCCCCGGAGCCCGTGATCCGCGCGGCCGAACCTGCGCCCGTGACCCCGACATTCGAGCCGACGATCCGCACCGCCGAACCGCGCGTCCAGCCGCAGCCGCAGGCACCCGAGCCGGTGGCGAAGGCCGAGGCCCCGCGCACGCTGGATCCGATCGTTGATCCCTGGGTCGAGGAGTATGAAGCCGACCAGACCCCGCACGCCGCCTCGCGTCCGGTACAGGGCGACCTGTATATGGAGCCCGCGCGCGAGCCTGCGCGTGCCGAGCGCCAGCCGGAGCCGGAGCCGGAGTGGGACGACCGCGACCATCACCGCAAGTCGGGCTGGAGCCTGTTCGGTCGCAAGCGCGCGCCCGAGCCCGCGCCCTATGCCCCCGAAGCCCGCAACGAGCCCCGGCCGATGCGCCTGTCCGGCAATCAGGCCCTCAAGACCCCGGAGCCCGAGCCGTCTGAGGATGATGAGTTGGAAATCCCCTCGTTTCTGAGGCGTCTGGCCAACTGATGCCTTGGTGCGAACGTCCGTGATCCGGACGTTCGTGACCGCATCGAAACAATCCGAAACCTGACTTTGGTTTTCCTCTCGTAAACCAGTCCCTAGAGGTGTCGTCGGGCAATTCCGCCCGGCCTCTGTGTGGACGTTTCGTGATCCCGGTCAAAGCCGATCATCTGGAACAGACCCTGCGCGCCCCGGCGATCATCGCCGGCGTCGGCGTGCACACGGGCCAGCGCGTTCGTCTGGCGGTGCGTCCGGCACCCACGGGTACCGGGATTGTCTTCGTACGCACCGATGTGACCGACCGCGACAACCGTATCCCGGTCTCGGGACAGGCCGTGGTCGAGGCCCGCCTGAACACCATGATCGAGAATGGCGCGGGTGTGCGCCTGTCGACCATCGAGCATCTGATGGCGGCCTTCTGCGCGCTGGGCATTTCCAATGCCGTGGTCGAGGTGGATGGCCCCGAACTGCCGATCCTGGACGGGTCGGCCTTGCCGTTCGTGCAACTGCTGGACCGGGCCGGCTTTCGCAATCAGGCCGCGCCGCTGCGCTATATCGAGATCCTGTCTCCGATCGAGGTAACCGAAGGCGACAAGCACGCACGCCTGCTGCCCTGCGACCGCTATGAGATGCGCTTCGAGATCGACTTCGACACGCCGGTAATCGGCAATCAGGTCGTGGATTTCGTCGTCGATGAGGCCACCTTCCGCAGCGACATCATGGCGGCCCGCACCTTTGGCTTTGCCCATGAGGTCGAGGCCCTGCGCCGCGCCGGTCTGGCCCGCGGCGGCAGCCTGGAGAACGCCGTAGTCATCGACGGCGACCAGATCCTCAACACCGGCGGCCTGCGGATGGAGCGGGAGTTCGTCAAGCACAAGGCGCTGGACGCCATCGGCGACCTCTATGTGCTGGGTGGCCCGCTGTTGGGCCGCTATGAGGGCTACAAGGCCGGCCACGCGGTCAATAACATGTTGGTCCGCGAACTGCTGGCCCATCCGGAGGCCTGGCGCGAGGTTGTTCGCATCCCCGACATGGCGATGGCGGGCTGAGGCCTACTCCAGCGTAATCACGCTCATCATCCGGCCGAAGTCGGGCTCGCCGCTCAGGTGGGCGCGACGGTTGGAGTAGAAGCGGTCGGGGTCGGGCAGGGTGTCGTGGCCGGTCCAGGCGATCTGTCCGACGCCCGCGCGCTCCAGTTTCCACATGACATAACCCGGCAGGTCGAACTGACGCCGGTCGGGCTGTTTGCCCATGACGAAGAACTGGCCCGCGCCCGAGGACTGGCGGAGGAACCGGTCCTCGAAGGCTTCGTCGACCTCATAGGAGGCCTGGGCGATGGTCGGGCCGATGACAGCGATGGTCTGGTCGTGCTCGGCGCCGTTCTCCTTCATCGCGCGAAGCGTGGTCTCGATCACGCCGCCCACGGCACCCTTCCAGCCGGCATGGACCGCGGCGACCATCCCGGCGCGGGGATTGGCGATCAGGATGGGCGCGCAGTCGGCGGTCAGGACGGCGCAGAGGATGCCTGGCTCGTCTACGGCGATCACGGCATCACCCTCGGGGCGGTGGTCGCCGAAGGGCTGATCCGTGATGTGCACAATGTCGGAATGGATCTGGTAGCAGGCGGCGAAGTCAGCGGGCGTGCCGCCCATGGCCGCCGCCACGCGCGCGCGGTTTTCGCGCACCGCCTCGGGATCATCGCTTGAGCCGACTCCCGTGTTCAACCCCTTGTAGAGCCCGGTCGAGACACCGCCCTCACGCGTGAAGAAGCCGTGGCGGATGCCCGGGATGTCCAGCAGCGGGTCGGTGATCGGCGTGGGCAGGTCGGTCATGGTTCAACCTCGAAGGCGGGCAGGGTCAGGGCGTCGGGGCTATGGAGGGCCACGACCTTGAACAGGGTGCCCATCTGGTCGGGGGCGGTCAGGCGTTGGACCTGACGGTCGATCAGGGCGGCGGCTTCGGGTTGGGCCGCCTTCAGCCGGTCGGCGCGGACGTGAAGGCCCAGCCGTGTCAGGAATTCGGCCTGGGTGAGCAGAGGGGCGGTCGTTACGCCGGCGGCCTGGGCGGCCGCGAGAACCGCCGGAAAGTCGGCCCACTGGGTCAGGTCGGCCTGACCGGGCGTGGCCAGCGGATCGACCTTCTGGTGCCGCGACAGGGCCTGAAGCGTGTCGCCGGGACCGGGGGTGTCGCGCCCATAGTCGATCAGCAGGGCGGCGCCCGTATGCTGCTTCAGCAGATCGGCGACGGCGCCGGCAAAGGCGCGCTGGGCCTGCGACTGCTCGATCACCTGTCCGGGCTGGACGACATGGTCAGGCGGCGAAAAGCCCGGGCCGACCGGCCCCAGCCGAAAGGCGAGATCGCCCTCGGCATCCAGTCCCACCATCCGCTCGGCCCAGCCTTCGGGGGTGCGCTCGAACTGGCGGGCGGGCAGGCAGTCCAGCACCTCATTGGCGACCAGCAGGACGGGACCCTTGCCGTCGATGGCGGACAGGCTGTCACTCCAGCGGGGTGTGACTTGCGCCCCGGCCAGCCGCGCATTCTGCACCGCGTGGAGCGGGTCGCTCGGTTCCACGAGCCAGAGATCGCAGGCCTCGATGAAGGCCGGAACCACGCGGGCGGCCCGCAGGATGTCGGCCATCAGGGTGCCGTCGCCCGGCCCCACCTCGACCAGTTGAAGTCGGGATGGCGCGCCCAGCCGTGACCAGGTCTCGACCAGCCACAGACCAATCAGCTCGCCGAACATCTGGCTGACCTGCGGAGCCGTCAGGAAGTCTCCGTCCGGCCCGATGGCCGGACGCGTCGCATAATAGCCGCCCTGAGGGTCGTGCAGGCAGCGCGTGACATAATCGGCGACGGTCAGCGGGCCGGTCAGGGCGATCTCGCGCTGGAGTCGCCCCTTCAGGTCCGCGGCGTGCGCCGGGCCGCTCAGGAGTTCGCGCCGACCGGCGGACGGCTCCAGGCACGCCAGACGAGCCAGCCACCCAACAGAATCATGGGCAGGGACAGCAGCATGCCCATGGTGACCACGCCCTGCAGGGCATCGGGCATATGGGTGTCGGGCTCGCGCACCGTTTCCAGAACCGCGCGGCTAAGGCCATAGCCGAGCAGGAACAGGCCCGTGATATAGCCGGGCTTGGTCAGCAGCTTCATTTTCCACACGCCGAGGGTCAGGATGATGAACAGCAGCAGGCCTTCCAGACCCGCCTCATAGAGCTGGCTGGGGTGGCGAGGCACGTCTCCGGCCGGGCAAAAGCCATAGGTCTCGAGGATCTTCTGGTTACAGAAGCGGATGGCCCAGGGGACATCGGTCGTCCGGCCCCAGAGCTCGCCGTTGATGAAGTTGGCCATCCGCCCGAAGAACAGGCCGATCGGCACCACGGGCGCCACCAGATCGCCGAGGCTGAGCAGATTGATCTTCTGCCGGTTGGCGAACCAGACGATGGCCAGCGTCACGCCGATCAGGCCGCCGTGGAAGGACATGCCGCCGTCCCACATCTGGAACAGGCCCAGTCGCGACCAGCCGTCGCCCGTGAACAGGTCGGCATAGAGCGATGGCTTGTAGAACAGCGCATAGCCCAGTCGTCCGCCGCCAATAACACCGAGGGCGATCCACAGGACCAGATCATCCAGCTGGGTCTGGGTGACCGGAGGGCGGCCGGGCGACCAGATCGAGATCGTCTTCGCCAGCTTCGAGGCGTACCACCAGCCCAGGCCCAAGCCCGCGATATAGGCCAGCGCATACCAGCGCAGGGGAAACGGGCCGATGGAGAGCAGGACCGGATCGAACTCGGGAAAGGGCACGGGGCGTCCTTGGTGTGATCAGCGTTGCCTCGCCTTTAGCAAGTGGGGCCGGGGGCGTCTTGCAAGAATTGACGACGCCGGGTTTGTGACGGTCGGGTCGATCGGCCACATGGACGCCACGGACGCAAGATTTCATTAACCCTCTGGAAACCGGCGCAGCCCAGCGTCGGGACAGACATCAAGGCAGGCTTCCATGCAGATCCGCAATCCGCTTCTCGACGAACTGGCCCGGCTGTCGACCGGTGCCATGGGCCTGGCCCAGGCTGCGGGCGAGGAAGCCAAGTCCGCCATGCGTGCCCAGACCGACCGCATGGTCGCCGAACTGGATCTGGTGCGTCGCGACGAGTTCGAGGCGCTGAAGGCCGAGGTAAAGGCCCTGCGCGCCGAACTGGCCGCTCTGAAGGGGGGAGAGGCTGCACCCGCCAAACGCACCCGCAACAAGCCTCAAAAGGGAACGTCCACAGGCGATCTTCCCCCCGGGGACGCAGCCGGTTGAGCCGAATCCGCGAACAGGCCTACCGTCTGCGTGCTGAGGGCGATTCCCGGGGCCTTCCCGGTAACCTTCTGAAAGACAGGACTCTCTGAATGGACATGGTCAGACCGGACGAGGCGGAAATGGCCTTCGATCCCCTCGATGTGGTCGAACATGTTCTGACGGCCGAAAATCTTCCGTTTGACCGCACGGCCGACGGCGATCTGGCCTTTGCCCTGGCGGGAGACTGGAAGGACTATGAGCTATGGTTCGCCTGGCGGCCCGAGGGGGATTGTCTGCAGCTGTGCTGCGCGCTGGACCTGCGGGTCGGCAAGACGCGTCGTCCGGCCCTGCATGAGCTTATCGGCCTGATCAACCAGCGGACCTGGCTGGGCCATTTCGAACTGTGGAGCGAGGACCAGGAGATCGTCTTCCGCCACGCCCTGGCCCTGCCGCACGGGGAGCGTCCGACGCTGTCGCAGGCAGCCTCGATGATCGATGCGGCCATCGATGCGGCCGACCGCTATTTCCCGGCCTTTGATTACCTCGTGCGCGGCGGACGCAAGCCCCAGGACGCCATCGACGCCTGCATGTTCCAGACGGTGGGCACGGCCTGATCTGAGGCAGGCCCGGGCGCTTCGGTTTGGCGGGCCGCGACCGGCCATGTTAGGCACTCCGCACTGATGACCGGCCCGGTTCGGGCCCTCACCGATGTGGAGACTGCATGACTGACGCCTTTACCCTGGATACAGATATCGCCCTGATCGGTTGCGGACGGCTGGGCTCGGCCCTCGTCGAGGGCTGGCTGGCGACCCCGGGGTTCAAGGCAGACCGGCTGAAGATCATCGAGCAATACGAGACCCCCGCGACCGATCAGGCGAAGGCGGCGGGCGCGACCATCAATCCGTCTCCTGACCAGATGAAGGACGTCGGTGTGTGGGTGCTGGCCATCAAACCGGCGGTCTGGCGCGAGGCGCTGGCCCCTCATGTCGATGTGATGCGCAAGGATGCCGTGCTGGCATCGGTCATGGCGGGGGTGCGTCTGGATGACGTCCGCGACGCTGCGGGCGGTCGGGGTGTGGCGCGCCTGATGCCGACCACGGCCGTGGCACAGCGTCAGGGCGTGGCCGGCCTCTATTCGCCGGACCAGAAGGCTCGGGACGTGGCCACCGCCCTTTTCGAAGGCATGGCGGATGTCGTGCCGCTGGAGGCCGAAGATCTGCTGGATCCTGCCACCGGTGTGGCCGGATCGGCCCCGGCGTTTGTCTATGCCTTCATTCAGGCGCTGGCGAAGGCGGGCGAGGCCGAGGGCCTGAAGGCGGACGCAGCGGTGCGGCTGGCCCGAGGGGCCCTGCGCTCGGCCGCTGCCGGGGTCTCGGGCGGTCAGAGCCTCGAGGATGCGATTGCGCGCATCGCCTCCAAGGGCGGCACGACCCGCGCCGGCCTCGATGCGCTTGAGGCCGACGGCGGAGCCGGGCGCGCCGCGAAGGCCGCTGTGCGCGCCGCGGTGGATAAGGCCCGCGAGCTATCCCGCTAGACGGCCCGTCGCCAGACGGCGGGCGAACCGGTCAAAGGCGTGGCTGGCGTCCTGCCAGGTCGTGAAGCCCCGCACTTCTGCAAGGCTCGAGGAATACCAGTCGTAGCGGACCGGATAGCGAGTGCCGTCGGCGAGGATGACCTCGCCCTCGATGGTGGCACCGCCGATGCTCTTGCTGCGCATGCCGTCGAGGCCGGGCTGCGCCGCCAGCTGGGCGAGAGTCGGGCGGTTGGGGCGGATATCGACCAGAACGAGCGAGATGGTGGCGCCGGGCAGGGCCTGCTCGCGGGCCAGCGCCCGTTCGACGGTCACGGCCAGCTGGTCGGCCTGCTGCAGCAAGTCGCGCTCACCCAGTTCATCGGCCTTTTCGACCAGGTCGGGACCGAGCACGACGGAGACGTCGGGGCTCTGGGCGGCGGCTGCACCGGCAACGAGGGTCACGGCGGCCAGGGGGGCAAAAAAGGCAAAGCGGCGCATGGGTGATCTCCTGTGGGGCCCCATACTAGCCTGGAAGGCGAATCCGCGCCATCAGGCCGCCCAGCGTGCTGCGGTCCAGGGTGATGTCGCCACCGTGCCCTCGCGCGACGTCACGGGCGATGGCGAGGCCGAGGCCCACGCCCTTGCGGTTCTGATTGCGCGACGCGTCGAGGCGGGAGAAGGGGCGGAAGGCCTCTTCGTGCATATCCTCGGGGATGCCGGGTCCGTCGTCCTCGACCGCGAGCTCGGTGGCGCCCGAGGGCAGACGGCGGGCAGATAGACGCACGGTGTCACCGTGGGCCGCGGCATTGCCGACCAGATTGGCCAAGGCGCGGCGGAAGGCGAGGGGGCGCACATTGACGGTCAGGGTCTCGGGCATGTCCACCTCGACGGTTGCGCCGATCCGACGGGCATCCTCCGCCGCCTGATCCAGCAGATCGGCGACCGAATGCATCTCGCTGGCCTCGCCGGCTTCGCCTTGGGCGAAGGCCAGATATTCGTCGATCATATGCTCCATCTGGTCCAGGTCGCCCTGCATGGCCGAGGCTCGCTTGAAGGGCGGTGCGAGGGCCAGCTCCAGACGCAGTCGGGTCAGGGGCGTGCGGAGATCATGGCTGACCGAGGCGAGCAGGGCGGTGCGCTGGTCGATGTGGCGCTGGATGCGGTCGCGCATGTCCATGAAGGCCCGCGCGGCGGCCCGGACCTCGCGCGCGCCGTGCGGCTTGAACCGCTCACGGGTCTCGCCCCGCCCGAAGGCTTCGGCGGCGGCGGCAAGACGTTCAATGGCCCGCACCTGATTGCGGATGAACAGAATGGCGACCGACATCAGCAGCACGGTGGCGGCCAGCAGCCAGACGACGAAGATGTGCGCCTGGGTCGCCACGGCCCGCTCGCGAGGGGCGATAATGCGCATGACGCCGTCACCGACCTGGACCCGGATGTCGATGTAGTTGGGGTAACGGGTCGTATCGAACCAGAAAGGGCGATCAAGGCGGGACGCAAGCGCGGCCTCAAGCGCCCGGTCGACAACGCCTATGGGGCCGCGGCGGACGTTCTCGGGCAGGGACGTGGCCTCTTGCCAGGCGACGGACAGGGACAGGGTGCGTTCGGCCCGTCCGGCCAGGGTATCAAGTCCCTCCGGCGTAGGGTCCTCCGCATAGGTCTCGACCGCCCAGGCGATGTCTCCCGCCAGACCTTCGGACAGGCGGGCATTCACCGTCTGCCAGTGGGCGTCGAAGAAGGTCCAGGTGACGAATACCTGCATGACCAGGACCGGCAAGACGATGATCAGCAGGGACCGCCCCCACAGGGAGGTCGGCAGCCGTCGCTTGAGAAAGCGTGTCCAGACCGTGGACGGGAGGAGTTTCATGGAACGGGCCCGTCTCGCCGCGCGTCAGTCCGGTGCCAGCATATAGCCGACGCCGCGCACGGTTTGCAGATAACGGGGGTTCTTGGGGTCGACCTCGAGCTTGCGGCGCAGGCGGGTGACCTGAACGTCCACGGCGCGACCGGTGATGTCGGCCGTGTCGGGCGACAGGGCCATGCGCTCGACCGGGGCATGGGCATGGATCGCTAACGTTTTCAGCAACTGCGCTTCGGCCTCGGTCAGGCGCTGGGGCCGGCCGTCGCGCATCAGTTCCAGTCTCTCCATGTCAAAGACGGCGTCGCCCAGCTTGATCTCGCGCGGGGTCAGGGGCTTTCCGCCCGTACGACGCAGGATAGCATCAATGCGCAGCGCCAGCTCACGCGGGTCGAAGGGCTTGGACATATAGTCGTCGGCTCCGCGCGACAGACCTTCGATGCGGTCGCCGGCCTCGCCGCGCGCGGTCAGCAACAGCACGGGCGTCTGCGATGTTTCGGCCTTGTTGCGGACCCAGGTGGTCAGGTCGAGTCCGCTTTCGCCCGGCATCATGATGTCGAGCACCACCAGGTCGAATTCGATCAGCTCCATCAGGCGACGGGCCGCTGCCGCGTGGGCGGCGCCCGTCACGCGATAGCCCTCGCGCGCCAGATATTCCTTGAGCAGTTCGCGAATCCGGTCGTCGTCATCGACGATCAGCAGATGCCGTCCTGAACCGGCGCCGGCGACGGGGCCAGAGCGCCCGTGGGAACGACCATCCAGCCCACTCATTTCGGTTCCTCACCAGCGAGAACGTTGACCTGAGCGATCCCGGGCGTTCTAACCTGCGCACAGCTAAGGGAGACTTTGTTCAATGGCCTTCGTTCCTTTCGACGACCGTGACGGCTGGATCTGGATGGACGGCGACTTCGTGCCCTGGCGCGACGCGAAAACGCACGTTCTGACCCATGCCCTGCACTATGGCTCGTCGGTGTTCGAGGGTGAGCGTATGTACGATGGCGAAATCTTCAAGCTGACCGAGCATAGCGAGCGCCTACGCCGCTCGGCCGAGCTGTTGGACTTCGAACTTCCGTACAGCGTGGCCGAGATCGACGCCGCCTGCAAGGCAACGTGCGAGCGGATGGGCCTTCGCGACTGCTATGTGCGGCCCGTGGCCTATCGCGGGCCGGAACAGGTCAGCGTCTCGGCCGGCAAGACCGAGGTGCATATGGCCATCGCGGTCTGGGATTGGCCCAGCTATTTCGACCCGGAAACCAAAGCGAAGGGCATCCGTCTGGAGTGGGCCAAATGGCGCCGGCCGGACCCGATGACCGCCCCGTCGGCCGCCAAGGCGGCGGGCCTCTACATGATCTGCACCCTGTCCAAAACGACAGCAGAGAAGCGCGGTTATGCCGATGCCATGATGCTCGACTGGCGCGGCTATGTGGCCGAGGCGACAGGGGCCAATGTCTTCTTCGTCCGGGACGGGGTGATCCATACCCCGCCGATCGATAGCATCCTGGACGGCATCACCCGTCAGACCGTAATCGCCATGGCAGAGGCCAGGGGGATAGAGGTAGTCGTACGCCACATCCGCCCCGAGGAGCTGTCGACCTTCAGCGAGTGCTTCCTGACCGGCACGGCCGTTGAGGTCACTCCGGTCAGCGAGATCGGCGAGTATCGCTTCACTCCCGGCGCGCTGACCCTGGACCTGATGGAGTCCTATTCGCGGCTGGTGCGGCGGGTTTGACCCCTATCCGCGACCGATCCGGATGACGACGTCGTCGACCTGAACGCCACCGCGCTCGACCACCAGGTGCTGATAGCTGCGCTGGCCGTCCATGGTCTGGGTCTGGACGTCCATGACCTCGGCGGCGAACTTGCGGCGCAGATAGGTGGTCAGCTCACCGGCGGTGATCAGGTCGTCGCCGTCATAGTTGGCCTCACCGGTCAGGCCGGTGCGCAAGAAGTGAGACAGATAGCCCCCGGCCTGGAATTTGACCGCGACCTGGCTGGTCAGGTCTTCTTCCGAGCTGAACAGGCCAATCACGCCGGGGCGGTTGACGACGTTTCGCGCAAAGCCGCCGGAGAAGCAGCTGTCCAGAACGATCAGCGACAGCCGCGTGTCGAGGGTGGCGAACAGTTCGGCCATCTCGGTGTCGGTGATCTGGCCGTCGCGCAGGACGATCGTCTCGGTCAGCCCGTCCAACTCGTTGCCGCTGATGGAGACCGACTGCTGGGACCCGTGGCCGGAGAAGAAGAAGAGGAAGATGTCGTCTGGCCCGGCCTGGGCGGCGACCTCGGCGAACGCCCGGCGCACACCTCCGACCGTGGCGTCTGCATCCGTCAGCACGATGCTGGACGGGTTGAGCACGCCCTCGCGCCGCAGATCCTCGGCCAGCTTGATCGCATCATCAGCGGTGTAGGCCAGGTCCGAGGAATAGCCGCCGTAGTCCGAAATACCGACCATGATGGCAAAGACGCGCGGTCCGCCCTGGACACCGGCCTGGCGCGGCGTGCCCATGCTGAGCCCTGCGGTCAGACTGTAGGGGCCGACCTCGCCGGGCTGGAAGCTGGTCACCGAGACGGTGTAGTCGCCGTCGGCCGGCAGGGTCATGTCGATGCGACTGTTGGTGCCGTTCGGCCCATCGTCATTGTCGGCGGACACATCATCGGGCCCGCGCAGGAGCAGATAGGTGTCAAAGGCCTCGGACTGCAGGTCCAGCGCCACCCGGTCGCCCCGCCGTCCCGTGATGACATAACGGTCAGCATATTCGCCGGTCGTTAGCTGCTCATCGCTGGGCGAGAGCATGCCAGACAGGGAGACCCCGTCGGCAAAACTGTTGCCGGCACGCGAAGGAACGGCAGTCTGGACGCTGCCGGCGTCGGTATTCGACACGCTGAGGCGATAGGTGCCGGTTTCGCCAGGCGCATAGCTGGTGGCGACAATCTGGTATTCGCCACTGGCCGGGAGGGTCAGGACCAGACGGCTGTTGACGCCGTCCTCGCCGGTGTCGTCATCGTCGTTGGCGACCGCGAAGTCACCCGGCCCTTGTACGAACAGATAGGGGTCGAACTGATCCGAGCGCAGGGTGACCTCGATATGATCGCCGGCCTGCCCATTCAGGGTGTAGACGGTCATGTATTCGCCGGACCGCAGGGTGTCGTTGCCGACATCGAGCCGTCCCGTGACCGCCTGGCCCGGCCGCACCGTGGACCCGCCCGCTGAGGCTACGGCCGTGGTGCCGCCGGCTTCCTCCAGAACGAGGGTGTAGGCGCCCGTTTCGCCGACCTCATAGCTGGTGGTGATGATCGAGACCTCACCGGCATCGGGCATGATGAATTCGATACGGCTGTTGCGGCTGCCGCGGCCGGTCTGGTCGTCGTCGTTGTCCTCTTCTACACCGTCGCCGCGGACCATCAGATAGGGGTCGAACTCGGCAGAGTTGAGCCGCACGACATAGGTCTGGCCCGGCGTGCCGGTGAATGACCAGCTGTCGGCGTACTCTCCACTCGAAATCGAATCGTCCGACGCGCTGAGCTGACCGGCATTGGTTCCGCTCTGGACCTGACCGCCCCCCTGCCTTGCGATCTCAGGTCCCGATCCCTCGATCAAGCTCAGCGTGTAGCCGCCGCTTTCCCCGGGCGCGAAGGTGGTGGCTTGGATGCGGTACTGGCCGTTGGCCGGCAGACGCACGGTCAGCTGGGAATCGACGTCACCGTCGTCGCGGTCGTCATTGAACTCGGCAAAGCCCGAGGGACCGCGGACCATAACGTAGGAGTCCACATCCCCGGACGACATCTGGACCGTCACCTGCTGACCGGCCCGCCCCTCGAAGACATAGACGTCGACATACTCGCCCGAGGTCAGCTGGGCATCGCCGTCTTGCAGCCGGCCCTCTACCTCGCCGCCCAAACGGATCGAATCCTGCGCTGCAGCCGGAGAGGCGAACGCAGTCAGGCCCGCAAGCGCCACGACCATGCCGAGGGCCAGTGATCTGAGGCCCATGCGGGCTTCGCCGAAGAGCAGGATTGATCGGAACATGGTGCAGGCCTCCCCCGGGACTGCGCTCACCCTATCAACGGTATGCGACCCCGCAAGCCTGTCTGAACCTGACGAGTCGCGTCGGATGCAGCTTCCTCTTGCCAGTTCGCCTTGTGTGGCGTTCAAGCCGGGGAAGGCTGCGATACGACGCGGCCGGGGGAGAGCCCATGTTCACCACGCTGAATGCCCAGAGCGCTCTGGGTCTGGTTGTTGTCGTCGCCGTCTGCTGGCTGCTGTCCGAGGACCGTAAGCGCTTCCCGTGGCGCCTGGCGCTGGGCGCAGTGGCCGTGCAGGCGGCGCTGGTGCTGGCGCTGTTTGCTCTGCCGGGATCGCGGGCTTTGCTTGCAGCCATCACCGGGTCCGTCGATGCGCTGGGCCGGGCGACCAATGAGGGGGCCAGGTTCGTGTTCGGCTATCTGGCAGGGGGCGACCAGCCCTATGCGGTGACCAGTGAGCCAGCCCTGTTCACCTTCGCCTTTCAGGTCCTGCCGCTGATTCTGGTGATCTCGGCCCTGTCGGCGCTGCTGTGGCACTGGAAAATCCTGAAGGCGATCACCTATGGCTTCGGCCTGCTGTTCCAGCGGACCATGGGATTGGGCGGGGCGTCGGCGCTGGCGGTCGCGGCCAATATCTTTCTCGGCATGATCGAGAGCCCGATCGTCATCCGCGCCTATCTGGACAAGCTGACCCGGTCCGAACTGTTTCTCATGATGGTAGTGGGACTGGCGACCGTCGCCGGTTCGACCATGGTGGCCTATGCCGCCATCCTTGCGCCCGTGCTGCCCAATGCGGCGGGCCACGTGCTGGTGGCCTCGATCGTCTCGGCCCCCGCCGGGGTTCTGCTGGCCCGCATCATGATCCCCGAGACCCCAGGGCAGGGCGGGGAGGTCGCCGACTATTCCGCCTCCCTGAAATACGACTCTTCGATCGACGCCATCGTCAAGGGCACGTCGGACGGCCTGATGGTAGTGCTGAACATTTCGGCCGTGCTGATCGTGTTCGTTGCGCTCGTGGCCCTTGTGAACACCATGATTGGCGGCTTCTGGCTGTTCGGGGAGCCGGTGTCGGTCGAGCGGGTGCTGGGCTGGCTGTTCATGCCGGTCGCCTGGCTGACCGGCGTGTCCTGGACCGATGCGGGCGAGGCGGGGCGGCTGCTGGGCGTGAAGCTGACCCTGACCGAGTTCGTCGCCTTTATCGAACTGGGCAAGGTGCCGCCTGAGGCCATCAGCGAGCGCACCCGCATGCTGATGACCTATGCCCTGTGCGGCTTTGCAAACATCGGCTCGGTCGGGATCACGGTAACCGGCCTGTCCGTCCTGATGCCCGAGCGGCGCACCGAGGTGCTGGGCATGGTGTGGAAGGCCCTGGCCGCCGGCTTCATGGCGACCCTGATGACCGCCTCGGTGGTCGGCGCCTTGCCCGGCGGGGTGTTCGGCGGCTAGGGTTTCTAAACGCAACCGAGAGACCTGCCATGAAGCTCTACGACAGCCATCGCGCTCCCAATCCGCGCCGGGTGCGCTGGGTCATGGCCGAGAAGGGCATCGAGGACGTGGAGGTCGTGCAGGTTGACCTGCTGGCCGGCGAGCACCGGACGCCGGAATATCGGGCGAAGGTCGGGGTGCCCCATGTGCCCGCGCTCGAACTTGATGACGGCACCTGTATCTCGGAATCGGTCGCCATCTGTCGCTATCTCGAGTCGGTCTATCCCGAGCCGAACCTGTTCGGAGACGATGCCCGCGAGCAGGCCATCGTCGAGATGTGGACGCGGCGCTGCGAATTCTATCTGGCCAATCCGGTCATGCTGACGGTGCGCTTCACCCACCCGGCGCTGGCGGTGCTGGAGGCCACGCCGCAGCCGCAGGTCGCCGACTACAACCGCGTGGCCGCCGAACGCTTCATGAAGACGCTGGACCGCCATCTGGACGGGCGCGAGTTCATGGCGCTGGACCGATTCACAATTGCCGACATCGTTGCGGTGGTCGGGCTGGATTTCGCGCGCCTGATCAAATACCGCCCGCCGGTGGAGCTGGAGAACCTCAATCGCTGGCTGGACGCCTGCCGGGCCCGCCCCGCTGCCAAGGCTGGTGTCTAGGGGTCAGTCCCGCGGTCGGAACTTCCGGATCACACCCGAGAAGGTCATCAGCACCCGCTCGCCGGCATTGATCTGTCCTCGCACGAAGATCAGGCTTTTGCCCGCGCGGATCACCTCGCCCGTCGCCTCGACCAGTTCGCCGACCCAGGCGCCGTCGATGAAGGTGGAGTCCAGCTGGACGGTGACGCCCGAGGCGCCCTCCATCTCCTGATAGGCCGTCTGAAACAGGGCGATGTCGGCAAAGGTCATGAGGCAGCCACCGTGCATCCGCCCGCCCGCATTCATGTGCTTGGGCTCGGCCCGGAAGGCGCAGCGCATCCGCCCGTCAGGGTCGGGGCGGAAGTAGAAGGGACCCACCACCTGGTCGAAGGTGCCGTGCAGGTCATAGGTCTTCCAGCCGGCGAACTCGCCTTCGGTAACGGTGATCTTGGCGACCATGATGATCCTCAGCCTTCTTCTTCGCCTCGCAATGCAGCATATAGGGCGAATGAGCGACCCCATCGAAGAGACTATCTACGAAAAACTTGCGGCTCTCGGGCCTGGCAAGAGCATTGAGCCGGCAGACGTCGCCAAGGCGGTACAGCCGGAGCAGTGGCAGCGCATGCTGCCGCGGGTACGCACGACGGCGCTGGGCCTGATGCGACAGGGGCGGCTGATGATCACCAAGAAGGGCAAGCCGGTCGATCCCTCCAGCTTCAAGGGCGTGATCCGTCTGCGTCTGCCGACGGCAGAGGAGTCGGCGCAGTTGGTTCAGGCCCGGACGGCCGCGCCGGATGATGCCGACTGATCTGGACGGACTGCTGACGCGGATTGCGGCCTGCAGGGCTTGCGCCGGGGACTTCGGCCATGAGCCTCGACCGGTCGTTATGGTGTCCCCCCGCACGCGGTTGCTGATCTGTGGGCAGGCGCCGGGCCGCCGTGTGCACGAAAGCGGTCGACCGTTCACAGATCCGTCCGGCGACCGACTGCGCGACTGGCTGGGGATCGACTCGGCCACCTTCTATGGCGACGACCGGATCGGGGTCGCGGCCCAGGCCTTCTGCTTTCCGGGGACGAGTCCTGCAGGAGGCGACTATCCGCCCCCGAAACGCTGTGCCGAGCTCTGGCGCGTGCCGCTTCTTGAGGCACTGGACAAAGTCGAGCTGACCCTGCTGGTTGGTAGCCATGCCCAGTCCTGGGCCCTGGCAGGGCGGTATCGCGGCATGACCGAGACTGTCCGCAACTGGCGCGACCACCTGCCGGACGCCCTGCCCCTGCCGCATCCCTCCTGGCGGAATACCGCATGGCTCGCGCGCCACCCATGGTTTGAGGCCGAAGTCCTGCCGTATCTTCGCGATCGGGTTAGGGGCATTCTTCATCCATGACGCGCTTCGCTATCGGTCTCTTGCTCTTTCTGGCGCTCCCGGGTTGTGCGGCCCCCTATGTTCAGGCGCCTCTCTTGCCGCCTGAGCGCCAGATGGCTTCCCGCATGGATGACACCCGTTTCGTCATGCGCGACGGTGCCGAGCTGCCGTATCTGCACTGGATGCCCGAGGGCGATCGGCCATGGGCGGTGGTCATCGCCCTGCACGGGATCAATGACAGCCGCGCCGCCTTCCGTCTGGCGGGGCCGTGGTGGGCCGAACGCGGGATTGCCACCTATGCCTATGACCAGCGCGGGTTCGGAGGCGCGCCGGGGCGGGGACTGTGGCCCGGAGATCTGATGGCCGATGATCTGGATCAGGTCGTGGCGCTGGTTCGGGCGCGACATCCGGGTGCGGTGATCGCGGTGGCCGGGGAAAGCATGGGCGGCGCCGTGGCGATTACGGCCTTCGCTTCTGATGTGCCGCCCGCTGCGGATCGGTTGATCCTGCTGGCGCCGGCGGTGTGGGGTTGGTCCAGCCAGCCGCTACTGTATCGGCTGAGCCTGTCGGCGGCGGCCTGGGCCGTGGGGGATGTCGCGCTGGAGCCGCCGGCCTGGGCGGCCGATCAGGTGCTGCCTTCCGACCACCTGATGGAGCTTATCCGCTCCGGTCGTGATCCGGACCAGACGCTCTCGACCCGGTTTGACGTTCTTTATGGCCTCGTCGACCTGATGGAGGCGGCGGGACAGGGGCTCGGCGCGGTTCGCCTGCCCACCCTGTTCCTTTATGGCGCCCGGGATGATCTGGTGCCGGATCGGGCGGTGCGTCAGGCGCTCGAACGGGCCGGACCGATGCCGGGCCTTCGCACGGCATTTTATGAGGACGGCTACCACATCCTGAACCGTGACCTTCAGGCCGTGCGGGTGTTTGCCGACATTGAGGCCTGGCTGAGAAATGAGGCTGCGGCGCTGCCGTCGGGGGCCGGACCGATCCCTCTGCGATAGGCCGGATGACGCTGCGTAAGGTCAAGCTTGCTCCGGGTCGGTAACCCGCGTATCAGCCCCCGCAACAAAAATACCCAGGAAAGGCTCGCAAAGGGCATGACACTGTTCGATTCGCCGTCGTTCTCGAACCATGAGGGCGTGTACGCCTTTTATGACGAAAAGACTGGTCTCAAGGCAATTGCTGCGGTGCACTCGACTGCGCGCGGTCCTGCTGTGGGCGGTACCCGCATGTGGAACTATGCCACAGCGGCCGAGGCCTTGGAGGACGTGCTGCGCCTGTCGCGGGGCATGAGCTACAAGAATGCCGTGGCCGATCTGGAGATGGGGGGCGGCAAGTCGGTCATCTTGGGCGACAGCCGCACGGAGAAGACCCCTGAACTGTTCCAGGCCTTTGGGCGTGCCATCGACACCCTGGGCGGTATCTATTACGCGGCGGAGGACGTCGGTGTTTCGGTCGAGGATATCGCCGAGGCCCGCAAGGAGACCGAATTCGTGGTCGGCCTGTCCGGTGGCAAGGAAGGCTCGGGCGATCCGAGTCCGGTCACCGCCGAGGGCGTGTTCCGCTCGACCCTGACCGTCGCCCGCCGCCTGTGGAAGCAGGACGACCTGACCGGTCTGACGGTTGCAGTGCAGGGCATCGGCCACGTTGGCGGTTATCTGGCCGACAAGCTGCACAAGGCCGGCGCCAAACTTGTAATGACCGACGTCAACACCGCCCTGCTGGAAGAGGTCGCGGCACGCAATAATGCCGAGATCGTGGCGCCGGATGCCATCTATGACGTCAAGGCCGACATCTATGCGCCCTGCGCGCTGGGGGCGACGCTGAACCCCGAAACACTGGACCGCCTGTCGGCCAGGGCCATTGTCGGTGCCGCCAACAACCAGCTGGCCACCCCCGAGATCGGACGCATCCTGTTCGAGCGCGGCGTGCTGTATGCGCCGGACTATGTCGTCAACGGCGGGGGCATCATTAATGTGGCCTCGGAAATGGCAGCCCGGAACAGCGGCGGTGCGTATGACCCGGCCTGGGTTGAGGGCAAGCTGGCCCGGCTGATGGAGACGCTGGAGGAAATCCTCGAGCGGTCCGACAGCGAAAGGCGACCGACCCACGAGGTCGCCGACGCCATCGCCGAAGCCCGTATCCAGGCGGCGGCCGACGAAAAGGCGAGGGCCCGCGGGGCCTGAGGCCCCATCCCACGATCCGGCCACGGCTAATTCGGTAATCCCTGCCGTCTCTTAACGCGCCGTTTACCATGCGGGCGGCACTTTCTGCCTAGCGGGCGTGTTGCCTGTGAGTAGGGGTGTTGGGGCGCGCGTGGGCGGCTTTTCCGGGGCTTTGCAGAGATTTGGGGTCGGGCGACTGGCTACCCTGGCAGGTGTTGCTGCCGGCGTGGCAGCGGTGCTCGTGGTGCTGATGCTGCGCATCGGCCAGGCGCCGGATGCCTTGCTCTATTCCAATCTGGACCTGCGCGAGGCGGCCGAGATTACGGCGGCGCTGGATACTGCCGGCATTAAATATTCGTCGCGTGGCGACGGCTCGACCATCTTTGTCAGCCGGGACGAGGTCGGGACCGCCCGAATGCTGGTGGCCGGCAAAGGTATCGTGACCAGTGGGTCGGTTGGCTATGAGATTTTCGACAGCCAGTCTGTGCTGGGGCAGACGGAGTTCCAGCAGAACCTGAATGCCAAGCGCGCGCTGGAAGGCGAACTGTCCCGCAACATCATGACGCTGCGCGGCGTCACCATGGCACGCGTGCTCATCGCCCTGCCGGAACGGGCCCTGTTCCAGGCCGAGGCGGCCGAGCCGACGGCCTCGGTCGTGGTCGGGCTGGGTGGTCGTGACCTGACCGCTGACCAGATCCGCGGCATCCGCTCGCTGGTGGCGTCCAGCGTGCCGAACCTCAAGCCGACGCGCGTCACCGTCATGGACGACACCAATCGCACATTGGCGGCGGGCGGCGATGAGGACGGCTTTTCCGGCGCCAGTGCCGACCGCATGAAGGCTACGACAGAGGCCCAGCTTCAGGCGCGGGTCATGGATGTCGTCCAGGGCATCGTCGGTCCCGGTGCCGCGCGGGTGCAGGTGACCGCCGAGATCGACCACAGCCGTTCGACCACCCAGGAACAGCGCTTTGACCCGGATGGTCAGGTTGTCCGCTCCATGGCCATCAATGGTTCGAACTCCCAGGACACGACCGGCCAGACTGTGGGCGGTGTGGGCGCGGACCAGAACATTCCGGGCGGTGAAGCGCCGGGCCTCGAGGCCCAGGGCTCGACGCGCACGGACGAGACGGAAACAACCAACTACGAAATCTCGAACACCACCACGACCACCGTGCGCGAGCCGGGCGAGGTCAAGAAGCTGGCTGTAGCTGTGGCCGTCGACGGCGTCTGGACGCCGGGTGCAGATGGCGCCGAGCCCACCTACGAACCGCGTACGCCTGAGCAGATCACCGAGATCGAAGAGCTGGTGAAGGCTGCCGTCGGCTTCAGTGCCGAGCGGGGCGATATCGTCCGCGTCAGCAATGTCGCATTCAACCGCGAAGTGGCCCCGAATGGCGGCACCGAGGCGGGTGGCGGCATGTTCGATTTCACCAAGAACGACATGATGCGCGGCATCGAGCTGCTGGTGCTGCTGATCACCGGCGTGCTGCTGATCCTGTTCGTTCTGCGTCCACTGCTGAAGGCGACGGCCGGTGGCGGTGGGGGCGTGCCCGCGCTGGCGGCTGGCAATGGCGTCACCCCGGTGCAAACGACACCCGTGGGCGCTTCGGGTCAGGCCGCTGCCGGACAGCTGACCGGTCCGTCCGACATGGAGCAGCGACTGGATATCGCCCGCATCGAGGGCCAGGTGAAGGCCTCCTCGGTCAAGAAGGTGTCCGAGTTCGTCGAGAAGCATCCGGAAGAGTCGACCTCGATCCTCCGCAGCTGGGTGCATGAAGGCTGATGGCTGCGCGGATGATCACACGCAAGCCGGCGGTCGAGGACGCCCGCAAGCTGACCGGTCCTGAAAAGGCGGCCGTCATCCTGTTGTCGTTGGGCGAGGATCACACGCGCCTGTGGCAGGGGCTGGACGAGGACGAAATCAAGGAAATCTCCCAGGCCATGGCGGCGCTGGGCACCGTCAGTTCGCAGGTCGTCGAGGAGCTGCTGCTCGAGTTCGTCTCGGGCATGAGCGGCTCTGGCGCAGTCATGGGCAGTTTCGAGCAGACCCAGAAGCTGCTGGCCTCCTTCATGCCCGCGGAACGGGTCGAAGGCCTGATGGAGGAAATCCGCGGGCCGGCCGGTCGCACCATGTGGGACAAGCTGGGTAATGTGAACGAGGCGGTCCTCGCCAACTATCTGAAGAACGAATACCCCCAGACCGTCGCCGTGGTCCTGTCCAAGATCAAGCCGGACCATGCCTCGCGCGTGCTGACGGCCCTGCCCGAAGACTTCGCCATGGAGTGCGTCCAGCGCATGCTGCGCATGGAGCCGGTCCAGCGCGAGATTCTCGACAAGATCGAACAGACCCTGCGCACCGAGTTCATGTCGAACCTGGCGCGCACGTCGAAGCGCGACAGCCACGAGATGATGGCGGACATCTTCAACAGCTTTGACCGTCAGACCGAGGCCCGTTTCATCGGGGCGCTGGAAGAGCGTAACCGCGAGGCGGCCGAACGCATCCGGGCCCTGATGTTTGTGTTCGAGGATCTGGCCAAGCTTGACCCCGGCGGCATCCAGACCCTGCTGCGCGCAGTCGAAAAGGACCAGCTGGCCCTGGCGCTGAAGGGGGCCTCGGAATCGCTGCGCGAACTGTTCTTCGGCAACATGTCCGAGCGGGCGTCCAAGATCATGCGCGAGGACATGGAGTCGATGGGACCGGTCAGGCTCAAGGACGTCGACTCGGCCCAGATGGCCATGGTTCAGGTTGCCAAGGATCTCGCCGCCAAGGGCGAGATCATGCTGGTCGGGCAGGGCGGCGACGACGAGCTGATCTACTGACATGACCCACGCCTCCGTCCCCTCCCGTCCTTTCGCCTTCGATACCGAGTTCGACTCTTCGGGTGCAGTCGTGCGCTCTGCGAACTGGCAGCCCGTCAAGCGGGCCTATTCGCCGGCAGAGGTTGAAGCCTTGGTCGCCCAGGCCCGCAACGAGGGGCACGTGCAGGCACTCGCGGAGGTCGACAGCCGCCGGTCGCAGGCGATTGCCGATCTGAGTGCGGCCCTGACCAACAGTCTGCCGCGTCTGACTGGTACGGTGGAGACCTATCGCGCACAGACGGCCCATCTGGCCATGGCCACCGGTAGGGCGCTGGCTTTCGCCGCCCTGGAGCGTTTGCCCCGTGCCGCATTACAGGCCGCGCTTGAGGAACTGGGCCGCGAGATTGATGCGTCGCCCCGTCTGGTGATCGCCATGTCCGGTCTGGACGAGGCCGGCCGTGCCGAGATTGAAGCGCTGTGCGCCAATGTCGGCTATGCCGGAGCGGTCCGGTTCCGCGACGAACCGGGTCTGGCGCAGGCGGCCTTTGAGCTCGAATGGTCCGACGGCCGCGCCGCCTTTGACCCCGAGGAATCCTTCGCCCGCCTTTCCGCTGCGGTCGCCCGCGCGCTGGCCGCTGACCAAGCTCCCGATGCCGCCCAATCGCCCGAAGGGATGGACCCATGACTGCTGACAATCTGCCGCTCGAAGAGTTCGATCACGGGGTGATGCCTGTGTCGAACGAGGACGGCCTGGACAAGTCCGCCAGTGATCTGGCCCCGGTGTTCGACGTGCCGGTCAATATCTCGGCGGTGCTGGGCAAGTCCCACATGTCGGTCGCGCAACTGTTGAAGCTGACCAGTGGCTCGGTGCTGGAGCTGGACCGCAAGGTCGGTGAGGCCATCGACATCTTCGTCAACAACCGGCTGGTCGCGCGCGGCGAGGTGGTCGTCGTCGAGGACCGCCTGGGCGTGACCATGACGGAAATCATCAAGACCGAGGATACGGGCGCCTGATCGGCGACCGGCAGTGAGATTTAGAGGAGAAGACCCATGCGGCTTCTGGTAGTTGGCAGACTGAGCGGGCAACTGGCCTCGGCCGTGAAAATGGCCATGGCCCACGGTGCCAAGGTGCACCATGTCGAGCGGGGCGATCAGGCCACCGAGCAGCTGCGACGCGGGCAGGGCGCGGACCTGTTGATGGTCGACTACCGCGTCGACATCGCGGCCCTGATCGCGGCCAATGAGGCCGAGCGCATCCATGTGCCGGTGGTCGCCTGCGGTGTCGATGCCGGGCCGGACGATGCCGCCGCCACCATTCGCGCCGGAGCCAAGGAGTTTATCCCCCTGCCGCCCGAGGCCGATCTGATCGCCGCCGTCCTGTCGGCTGTGGCGGACGACGACCGCCCCCTGATCTCGGCCGATCCTTCGATGAAGGCGGTGATCGGTCTGGCCGACCAGGTCGCGCGGTCCGAGGCCTCGATCCTGATCACCGGCGAAAGCGGCGTCGGCAAGGAGGTCATGGCCCGCTACCTGCACCAGAATTCGCGCCGCGCCGACAAGCCGTTCATCAGCGTCAACTGCGCCGCTATCCCCGACAATCTGCTGGAATCGGAACTGTTCGGCCACGAGAAGGGCGCCTTTACCGGCGCCGTGGCCCGCCGGGTCGGCAAGTTCGAGGAGGCCGACGGCGGCACCCTGCTGCTGGACGAGATCAGCGAGATGGATGTGCGGCTTCAGGCCAAATTGCTGCGCGCCCTGCAGGAACGCGTCATCGACCGCGTGGGTGGCACCGCACCGGTCAAGGTCGACATCCGCATCATCGCCACTTCGAACCGTGACCTGGCGCGGTCCGTCTCGGAGGGCAACTTCCGTGAAGACCTGCTGTACCGGCTGAACGTCGTCAATCTGCGGCTGCCGTCGCTGCGCGAGCGTCCGGGTGACATACCGGCGCTGGCCGACTTCTTCGTGCGGAAATATGCGGCCGCCAATGGTGTGCCGGTCCGGCCCGTGTCGGCCGACGCGCGCCGGGCCCTGACCGCACACCGCTGGAACGGCAACGTGCGCGAGCTGGAAAACGCCATGCACCGCGCGGTGCTGCTGGCGCAGGGCCCCGAGATCGACGTCGACGCCATCCGCCTGCCGGACGGTCAACCATTGACGGGGGCGACTTACGACGCCGGACCCGCCAGCCGTGCGGCCCAGACCGCCGATGCCGTCACCCGTGCCTATGTCGGCCAGACGGTGGCCCAGATGGAAAAGACCCTGATCCTCGACACCCTGGGCCATTGCCTCGGCAACCGCACCCATGCGGCCAACATTCTGGGCATCTCGATACGCACCCTGCGCAACAAGCTGAACGAATACGCCGACGAAGGCACGCCCATCCCCGCGCCCCAGTCGGGCATTTCCGCCGCTGTCGGCTGAGGACGCCATTATGGACCGCAGACGCGTTCTGACGGGTATGGCGGCCCTGCCGCTGGTGGCCTGCCAGCGCCGCGAGGTGCAGCCCGGGGCCGGGGAAGAGCCTGTTGAGTGGTTCATGCCGGAGGCGCATGCGCTCGACCTCTCGGATCTGGAATCGACCTTCGGGGGGCGTCTCGGCTTCGGCCTGATCACCCCCGACTATCGCTTGCTGTCGTGGCGGTCCGAGGATCGCTTTGTCTATTGCTCCACCTTCAAGGCCTTTCTCGCTGCAGCGACGCTTGAGCGTGTCCAGAACGGTCTGGAACAGCTGGATCGCGACATCCCCGTCACGGCCGCCGACATGACGCACCATGCGCCGGTGACCGAGCCCGCAGTTGGCGGCACGCTGACGGTTGAGGCGCTCATGAAGGCGACCGTCGAACTGAGTGACAACCCGGCTGCCAACCTGCTGTTGCGGGAGATGGGCGGCCTGGCACGGATGCAGGACTTCTATCGAAGCCTTGGCGATACCGTCACACGGGTCGACCGCTGGGAGCCCGAGATGAACCGGCTGGACGGCGACAAGGACACGACCTCGCCCCGCGCCGCCGCGACAAACCTGTATGCGCTTCTGGTGAACCGCAATGACGGTTCACGCCCAGGTGGACCGCTCAATGACGTCTCGCTGGCGACGCTCAAGGGCTGGATGTTCGACACCCCGACCGGGCCGGGCCGTATCAAGGCCGGATTGCCCGCAGGCTGGACCACGGCGCACAAGACCGGGACGGGGGGGTATGGCCCCACTAACGACATTGGCGTCATCTACGCGCCCGATGGCACAGCGCTGCCGGTGGCCGTCTATTATCACGCGGACCGGTCGTCATCAGAAGCGGATCGCGACGCCGTCATCGCAGAGGCCACCCGCCGGGCCCTGAGGGCCATCGCATGACCGACAGCCCCGTCATGATGAAGGACGGCATGGCCAGGCCTTCGGGCAGGGACATGCTGGGCTGGATCGCGCGCGGCGAGGTCGGCATGGCGGTCGGCGTGATCGGCGTCATCCTGCTGCTGATCCTGCCGATCCCGGCCTTCCTGATGGACATGCTGCTGGCGATCTCGCTGATCTCCAGTGTGCTGATCCTGATGACCGCCCTGATGATGAAGAAGCCGCTGGACTTCGCCATCTTCCCGACGGTGCTGCTGGTCTCGACCCTGTTTCGTCTGGGCCTGAACCTGGCTTCGACCCGGCTGGTGCTGACCAGCGGCCACGAGGGTGGCGACGCCGCCGGCCATGTGATCGAGGCGTTTGGCGCCCTGATGATGGGCGGCAGCTTCATCATCGGCATCATCGTCTTTGCTATCATTCTGGTGGTGAACTTCGTCGTCATCACCAAGGGTTCGACCCGCATCGCCGAGGTCTCGGCCCGCTTCACGCTTGACTCCATGCCCGGCAAGCAGATGGCGATCGACGCCGATCTGTCGTCGGGGTTGATCACCGAGGACCAGGCAAAGACCCGCCGCAAGGAGCTGGAGCAGGAATCGACCTTCTTCGGCGCCATGGACGGTGCCTCGAAATTCGTGCGCGGCGACGCGGTCGCCGGCCTGATCATCGTTTTCATTAATGTGCTGGGCGGCATTCTGATCGGCACGCTGCAGCATGGTATGCCGATGGGCGAGGCGGCTACCGCCTATGTCCAGCTGACCATCGGTGACGGTCTGGTCACCCAGGTGCCGGCCATCATCATTTCGATCGCCGCAGGCTTTCTGGTGTCCAAGGCCGGGGTCGAGGGCTCGGCCGACAAGGCCCTGGTCAGCCAGCTGGCCACCAACCCCATCAGCCTGGGCATGGTGGCGGCGGCCTCGGCCCTGATCGGTCTGATCCCCGGCATGCCCCTGCTGCCGTTCTTCGCGCTCGCGGCGGGGTCGGGCTTCATGGCCTGGCGACTGGGCCGGGCACGCCTGAAGCCTGCACCGGTGGAGACGGCAGAGTCCGCCAAGCCCCGCGAGGACGTCGAAGAGCCGATCTCGACTGCGCTCAACATCGATGAGGTCAAGATCGAGCTGGGCTATTCCCTGCTGGCCCTGATCAACGATCTGGAAGGCCGTCGCCTGACCGATCAGGTCCGCGCCCTGCGCCGGTCGCTGGCGCAGGAGTACGGCTTCGTCATGCCGTCCGTGCGCATCCTCGACAACATGCGTCTCGGCACCCAGGGCTATGCCATCCGGATCAAGGAGATGGAGGCCGGCAAGGGCGAGGTGCGGCTGGGGCAGCTTCTGGCCATGGACCCCGCAGGCCGCCAGGTCGAACTGCCGGGCGAGCACACCAAGGAACCCGCCTTCGGCCTGCCGGCGACCTGGATTGACGAAAGCCTGCGCGAGGAGGCGACCTTCCGCGGCTATACGGTGGTGGATCCCTCGACCGTACTGACCACCCACCTGACGGAAATCCTGAAGGAGAATATGGCCGAGCTCCTGTCCTATGCCGAGGTGCAGAAGCTGCTGAACGGTCTGGAGGGGGAGGAGAAGAAGCTGGTCGAGGACCTGATCCCGGGTTCGGTGACGGTCACCACCCTTCAACGGGTGCTGCAGACCCTGCTGAAGGAGAAGGTCTCGATCCGCGACCTCCCGGCTATTCTGGAAGGTCTGGCCGAGGCTGCGCCGCACACCAGTTCAGTGACCATCCTGGTCGAGCATGTGCGGACCCGTCTGGCCCGTCAGTTGTGCTGGCAACACAAGGCCGACGACGGCGCCCTGCCGATCGTCACCCTGTCACCCGAGTGGGAGCAGGCGTTTGCCGAAAGTCTGGTTGGTCAGGGCGAGGACAAGCAACTGGCTATGGCTCCCTCCCGGCTGCAGGACTTCATCCGGGCTGTGCGGGATGTGTTCGAACGCGCCGCCATGTCGGGCGAGACCGCGGTGCTGCTGACCGGTCCGCAGGTCCGGCCCTATGTTCGCTCTATCATCGAACGCTTCCGCGGCCAGACGGTGGTGATGAGCCAGAACGAGATCCACCCTCGCGCCCGTCTCCGGACGCTGGGGCAGGTCTGAGGCGTGGTCAGTTGACCTCGGTCCAGCCTTCGGAAGAGGCCTGACGGGCGGCTTCGTTGGTCGGACGGGCGACGAGCCCGGACTGTGTGATCCAGACCTCATATTCCGCGCCATCGGCCATCGGCATATAGGCGCCACCGCCGTAAAGGGTGTCGACCGCATCGACATAGCGACGATATTTGCGCGCCATGTCCCAGGCATTAACCCGCCACGGCAAGGCATCGGGCTGGTCCCCGCCGCTCAGGTCGTGGACGCTGCGGATGCCTTCGCGTTCCTGCTGGATCGACTGATAGCGACCCGACAGACGGTCGAGCCGGTACTGGGTATCGAGGCCGAGTACCGTGGCCCAGGGCTTCCAGCGCAGAACCTGCGCCTCGATCCGCCATTCGTCGCCATGCAGGGGATAGACCGCTGTGGTCGGGGCGTCGGCCTCATTGGCGGACGGCTGGATCACCGTCGTCTCGAAATACTGGGGGCCGAGCTGCTCGACCTGGATAGTGGCCACAGGCCGCTCATAGGTGAGACGCGCGTAGGTCTGGACGTTCATGCCGAGGAGCGCGGCAATCGCAGCCGCTGCAGCCAGACCCCCACCCCCGATGGCGCCCAGACCGCCGCTCAGGAATTTGCCCCTGAAAAGAGCAGCCAGACCGCTGAACAGAAAGATGACTCCCGCCAACCCAACGATTGCCGGAATAATCCACCACCACCAGACCATGTCGCCCCCCCTTACGCGCTGCGTACCTACCCTATGCTAACCGTAAATCGCGGGAGCGTCGAAGGTTTCACCCGACACGCGACTGGACTTGGCCCGGCCGGCAGGTAAACGTGCGCGGCGATGAGCTGGGAAATCCGGGAGAATCTGACGGCATTTAGCCGCTTCCTGCGCACGGCCAGCCTGGGACGTTCCCTGCTCGGGCTGCTGTCGCTGGCACTGGTCCTACTGCTGGTCGTCAATCTGGCGACCTTTTTCATGATCGGCCGCACGGCCGAGTTCAATGAATCCATCGATCGCAGCATGCGCGTCCAGGTGGCTGCGCGCGATGTGCTGACCCGCCTGGTCGATGCCGAGACCGGTCAGCGGGGTTATCTGTTGACGGGACGTCAGCAGTTTCTGGCGATCCACGACGAGGCGATCCGCGAACTGCCTGTCTTGATGCAGGAACTGGACGATCTGACCGCCAGCGATGCTGAGGTGCGCGAGCGCGTCGATCATTTGCGCGACCTGACCCGTGAGCGCATGAGCCTGATGGACACCAGCATAACCCTGGCCCGCAGCGGTCGGACCGGCGATGCCGTCCAGATCGTTCGCGACGGGCGGGGCAAGCAGCTGATGGACTCCATGCGGCTCGAGATAGAGGCCATCGACACGATCGAGAGCGAGCGGTTCGCCTCCCGCCGGCAGCAGTCGGAATGGTCCGCGCGCGCGACGATCGGCGTGAACGCGATGGCGGGGATACTGATCCTGATGCTGGCTGGCATCGTGGCGTGGATCGTGCTGCGCTATTTGCGGGAGATGCAGGCGGCCCACTATGAGCTGGATCGCATCAATGCCAATCTGGAGAATGAGGTGCGGGACCGCACAGGGGACCTGATCCGCGCCAATGAAGAGGTTCAGCGCTTCGCCTATATCGTCAGCCACGACCTGCGCGCGCCTCTGGTCAATGTGATGGGCTATACGTCGGAACTGGAGCAGGCGGGGAAGTCCATTGACCGCCAGATGTCCAGGGTTGAGACCGAGGCCCCTGACCTGATGGAGCAGGACGCGCTGGTCGCGGTGCGCGAGGATATGCCCGAGGCGATCGGCTTCATCCGTGCCTCGACCGAGAAGATGGACCGGCTGATCAACGCCATCCTCAAGCTCTCGCGGGATGGGCGGCGGGTACTGAGCGCAGAGTCCATCAATATGACGGCCATGATCCAGAAAATCGCCGATAGCGTGAACCATCAGACCGAAAGTGTGGGGGCCGAGATCGAGGTTGCGGAGCTACCGGGTCTGACGGGGGATCGCCTTTCACTGGAACAGGTGTTCGGCAATATGATCGACAATGCGGTTAAATACCTGGACCCGAAGCGGCCGGGACGAATCCGGGTCGAGGGGCAAGATCTGGCCGACGGCATGGTCGAGTACAGGATCGTCGACAACGGTCGCGGCATTTCGGACCGGGACCACGAAAGGATCTTCGAGCTATTCCGCCGCTCGGGCAAACAGGACCAGCCGGGCGAGGGTCTGGGCCTTGCCTTCGTCAAAAACAGCATTCGCCGAATGGGCGGCGACATCACTGTAGAGTCGAGGCTGGGCGAAGGCTCGACATTCATCCTCAAATTTCCCAAACGCCTCTACATCTCTGAGAACGGAAGCCTGTCATGACCACACCCGTCAAAATCGTGATGATCGAGGACGATCACGGCCATGCGCGGCTGATCGAGAAGAACATCCGCAGGGCCAATATTTCGAACGCGATCGAGCATTTTGCCGATGGCAACTCGGCCCTTGAGCATCTGTTCAGCGAGGCGGTCTTGACCAATGGTCCGCTGCTGATCCTTCTGGACCTGAACCTGCCGGACATGTCGGGCACCGACATCCTGGAGAAGATCAAGTCCGATAGCCGTCTGCGGCGCGCGCCGGTGGTGATCCTGACCACCACGGACGACAAGACGGAAATCCAGCGGTGCTATGATCTGGGCTGTAATGTCTACATCACCAAGCCCGTGGAATATGAGTCCTTCTCGGAGGCCATACGGCAGTTGGGTCTGTTTCTTTCGGTTATCCAGGCCCCCGAAATCGATTGAGTGAGCGCTGTTTGGAACCGCTGACGACCCCCCTCAGGCTGCTCTACATCGACGACGACCGCGGTCTGTCGCGGCTGGTCGAGAAGGAACTTGGCCGTCAGGGCTTTGTGGTGACCTGCGCGGCTGATGGGGAGGCTGGCCTGGAACGCCTGATGAGTGGTCAGGTGTTCGACGTCTGTGCGCTGGACCATTACATGCCCGAGCGCGATGGGCTGGATGTGCTGCCCGACATTCTGGCCCTGCCGGACCCGCCGCCCGTGGTCTACGTCACCGGCGCCCAGGAAGGGCGGATCGCTGTAGCGGCGCTCCGGGCCGGGGCTGTGGACTACGTCATCAAGGACATCTCGGAAGACTTCACCTCGTTACTGCGCTCGGCCATTGAAGACGCCCATATGCGTCGTCGGCTGAAGCGCGAGAATGAAAGCGCACAGGATGAAATCCGCATCGCCCGTGACCGGGCTGAGGCCATGCTGCGCGAGGTCAATCACCGGGTCGGCAACTCCCTGCAACTGGTGTCCAGCTTCATCTCGCTGCAGATGCGCCAGCTCAAGGATGGCGATGCCCGGGATGCCCTGCGCGAGGCGCAGGCCCGCATTGAGGCGGTCGCCCACGTGCACCGCCGGCTCTACACTTCCGGCGACATGGCTCAGGTGGCTATGGATGAATATCTGAAGAGCTTGATTGAGGAACTGGGTGTGTCGCTGGGACGCGAGGACAATGCGCCCAATCTGACCCTGGACGCTGACCCCATGAGCGTCGGCACGGATCAGGCGGTATCCCTCGGCGTGATCGTGACCGAATTGGTCACCAACGCGGTCAAGTACGCCTATGAGCCCGGCCAGGGCGGAGAGATCCGGATTCACCTCAAGGCGGATGGAGACGGTCGCGCCCTCCTAACGGTCGAGGACGACGGCCCCGGGCTGGGCGACCAGTCCGCAGGACCCAAGGGGACCGGTCTCGGCTCCAAGATCGTGGCCGCCATGGCGGGCGGTCTGCGCTCCAAGGTCAGCTTTGATGACGCCCACAAGGGTGTCCGTGCCCAGCTGGCCTTCGACCTCTAGGCCGGACCATGCTGCAGTTCGGAATCGCCAGACCTGACCATGTCTATGCGCCGCGGCCCACGGCTTTCGGCCTGCTGGTGCACGAGGGCCTGCTGGCCTGTGTGCGGATTGACCGGGGGAAGGACAGCTACCTCGACCTGCCCGGTGGCGCGCGTGATGGGAACGAGTCCGAGACGGAGGCAGTCGCACGGGAATTTCGCGAGGAAACCGGCCTGCGCGTGGCGGCTGAAGTCCGCCTGACGGAAGCTGCCCAGTTCGTGGACAAGACTGACGGGCGCACCGTCAACAACACGGGCGGCTTCTGGACGCTGCGTCTGCTGGACCCGATCCAGTCCGGCAAGATCGAGGACGACCATGAGTTGGTCTGGCTGGACCCTGTGGAGGCCTTGACGGGGCTACGTCACGAAGCCCATGCCTGGGCCGTGGCCGTATGGCTCAGGTCTCGCACATCGGCGTGATCCGGGGAACGACATGCGCCTGAACCTGTTGAATTGTCATCGGGCGAACGACGGGTTCGCCTTCCTCCCAGGAGACGACAATGAACAAGGATCAAGTTGAAGGCCGTGCCAAGGAAGCCGTTGGCAACGTCAAGGACGCCGCTGGCGATGCGACGGACAACCGCAAACTCCAAGCCGAAGGCGAGGCCGACCAGGTCGAAGGCAAGGTCCAGAAGACCGTCGGCGACGTGAAGGAAGACATCAAGCACTGATCGCCAGATCATTCCGCCGGATCGAAGGGGCCATCGTCGCAAGACGGTGGCCTCCTTCAGTTCTGGCCGGACAGCTTGATCCGCAAGCGGTCGTCGGCGTCGCGTGGGGTATCGCAGACTTCTTCCCAGACCACGCCGCCGTCTGGACGCGCACGCGGGCGGGTGCTGCAGCGGGCCGGCTCGCGCAGTTGCGGCGTGGAGGGTCCCCGCATCTCGCGCGGCTGATCGCACTGGACGGCGAAGCCGGCGTCAGCCTGGGCGCGTGCACACGCTTCCAGCGCTGTGGTCGGGCGCAGGGCCTCCGGCAGGTTTTCGCCCAGCTCAGCCACCAGCTGTTGCCGGACGCGGAACTGGCAGGATTCAAGCGGCGTGTCGCCGCGGATCTGGGGATGGCAGCGGGCTCGCTCCCAGGCGAAGGGGTCGTCGCGTGCCCATTGGGGCAGGGCGGGGTCCTGCATCAGCAGGCCAAGGATGATTGCACCGAGCATGGACGCCTCCATTTGGTGGTCGCCGACCTATCGGGCCAGGGAGCGCATGGCGCGCTCCAGCCCGTCGAGAGTCAAGGGGAACATCTGGTCCTCCATCACCTCGCGGATCAGCCCCACCGACGGCGTGTACGACCAGTAGCGTTCAGGTACAGGGTTCAGCCACGCCGACTTTGACCACTGCTGACGCAGGCGTTTGAGCCAGACGGCGCCGGCCTCCTCATTCCAGTGCTCGACCGATCCGCCGGGCATGGTGACCTCATACGGACTCATGGTGGCATCCCCTACGATCACCGCACGCCAGTCGCCGGGGTACCGGTTCAGGACTTCCCATGTGGGGGTCCGGGCCTCGTGCCGGCGGCGGTTGTCCTTCCAGACGCCTTCGTACAGGCAGTTGTGGAAGTAGAAGAATTCCAGGTGCCGGAACTCGGACCTGGCTGCCGAGAACAGCTCTTCGCACAGCTTCACATGGCCATCCATCGATCCGCCGATGTCGAGGAACAGGAGCACCTTGATGGTGTTGCGCCGCTCGGGCCGCATCTGAATGTCCAGCCAGCCCTGGCGCGCGGTGCCGTCGATGGTGGCGTCCATGTCCAGCTCGTCCGGGGTGCCCTGCCGGGCGAACCGGCGCAGGCGCCTAAGCGCCACCTTGATGTTGCGGGTGCCCAGTTCGACGGAGTCGTCGAGGTTTTTGTATTCGCGCTTCTCCCAGACCTTGACCGCCCGGCCGTGCTGAGACTTGCCGCCGATCCGGACCCCCTCGGGATTATAGCCGCCATTACCGAAGGGGCTGGTGCCGCCGGTGCCGATCCATTTGTTGCCGCCCTGGTGACGGTCGTGCTGTTCCTCGAGCCGCTGGCGAAGCGTCTCCATCAGCTTGTCGAAGCCACCGAGCGCCTCGATCTCGGCCTTCTGTTCGTCGGTCAGATATTTCTTGTTCAGCAGCTTCAGCCAGTCCTCGGGCACCCCGCCGACATCCGGCTCCTCGCCCGCGCCGACGGTCTCCAGCCCCTTGAACACCTTTCCGAACACCTGATCGAACCGGTCGTAGTGCTTCTCGTCCTTGATCAGGACGGCGCGCGACAGATGGTAGAAATCCTCGACCCGGGTGCCGGTGGTCAGGACGCGCTTGTCCATGGCCTCCATCAGGAATAGCCATTCCTTGAGCGAGACCGGGACGCGGGCGTCCCGCAAGGCGGTGAAGAAGGGGAGGAGCATCAGGTGCCTAGTTGCGACTGGCTTGAGCTGGAAGTGCCCGGGCGAGAGCCATGACCGACACCTCGACCACATCCGTTTCAGGCCCCGTCCCCCGCGCCTTGAAGCTCCACTCCCCGATGTGGCGGACAAGGATCAGACTGCGCACCGCCTGACCGGACAGGTTCATGTCAAAGACGGCCAGCAGTGGCTGAGGTTGTCCAGGCAGCGTCCTGATGAAGAAGTCTTCGTTAACATGGCGGGCGTCCGGAGAGCCGTTTCTCAGGGCGCGGATCGCCGAGGCGAGAACCTCCTGCGGCGTGTAGACTTCGTCGTAGCGGGTGGCGAAAATCGTTACGAAGGTGGCTCTTGTCCAGGATCCACAGCCGACGTCCCGCCCGGACCTGTCAAAGACCCGGATGTTGTCCCGCTCGTCGGCGCCCGGAAACTCGCAGACCATCCCGCTTGGGACATGAAGAACCCGCGGCATGGTCGAATCTGTGATGTTGCGCAGGAAGCTGGTTCCACCTGAGTCGGCGATGATGGCATCGGCATGATCGCGGGCGGCTTCAACACTGCTCGATTGTGCAGCAGCTGCGACCGGCAGGGCCAGCAGCCCGACACTAATCAGCACTGCGGAGATCTGACGCAACATTGGAGTATCCTCGGTTAAGGGCAGGGCACCTCACCACGCGAACGGTCGCGCGTCCATGCGAGGGTCAGGCGGGCTTCCTCAGGATGAACTCGTCGTCCATCCAGCTTCCGACGGGGAACTGGTATTCTCCGGCCTTTTCGAAGCCGTAGGCGGCATAAAGCTTTTGGGCCTTCAGATTGCCACTCCATACGCCGATCCATTGCGCACCGCTGCCGTGCTCGGTCATCCAGTCCATGGCGACCTTGAGCAGGCGGGTGCCGAGGCCGAGGCCCTGCGCCTCCTTGAGGATGTACAGCCGCTTCAGCTCGGTCTCGCCGGCGCGCGCGTCGGGATGGGGCAGGGCGTTCGGACCGGTATTGGCAAAGCCAAGCAGCCGGCCTTCGCGCTCGGCCACCCACCAGCCCATGGTCGGATCGGCCAGCCGGGCCTGTGTGGCCTCGAAGCTGAAGACCGCGTCCATGAAGACCGCGAGGTCGTCTTTCGGATAGGGAATGCCGAAACCGTCCATGAAGGTTTCGACGAAGGTCCGGGACCCGGCCTCGGACAGGGCGGAGGCGTCGTCCATGCGGGCGGGGCGGATCAGGATATCGCTCATGCGGGGCGCTTATCACGGTCTTGAGAGACAGGCGACAAGCGCGGATTCGGCGCCTAGTCTTGGGAGCAATGACCCTGCCGATCTTTACCCACCCCGACATGAGCGGACACCAGCCCGGCGTCGGCCATCCCGAGCGGCCCGAACGGTTGGCCGCGGTGCTGGCGGCGCTGGCGGACGCCGGGCTGGACCGCGATCGTCATGCGGCGACCGAGGCCGCCGTCGAGGATCTGGAGAGGCTGCACCCCGCGGCCTATGTGGCCAACATCCTGAAGGCCTCGCCCGACGTCGGTCGGGTGTCGCTGGACGCCGATACCCATCTGTCGCCCGGCAGCGTGCGCGCCGCGCGTCTGGCTGCCGGAGCCGTCGTCGATGCCGTGCGGGCCGTGATGGCAGGGGAGCTGGGCCGGGCCTTCTGTGCGATCCGCCCGCCCGGTCACCATGCCGAGCCCGATCAGTCGATGGGCTTCTGCCTGTTTTCCAATGTCGCGGTCGCAGCCCGGGTCGCGCGGGCCGAAGGCGCCCGGCGCGTGGCGGTGGTGGACTTCGACGTGCACCATGGCAATGGCACCCAGGCGGCGTTCGAGGCCGACCCCAGCCTGTTCCTGGCCTCCATCCATCAGATGCCGCTCTATCCCGGCACCGGTGCGCCGTCCGAGAGAGGGGTCGGCAACATCGTGAATGCCGCGGTGGAGCCCCATGCGGCACGAGAAGCCTGGCGCCGGACCTTCGCCGACCGCCTGATGCCGTCGCTGGAGGCCTTCTCGCCGGACCTGATCCTGATCTCGGCCGGGTTCGATGCCCACCGACGCGATCCTCTGGCTCATCAGAGCCTTGAGGCCGCCGATTTTGCCTGGGCAACGCGGGCGGTGGCTGAGGTTGCGAGGCGGGTCTGCTCAGGCAAGGTTGTCTCTTCGCTGGAGGGGGGCTACGACCTCGAAGGTCTGGGGCAATCTGCTGTGGCCCATGTTCAGGCGCTGGGGGAGGAATGAGGGACACGTCGACCGACAGTCTTGCTGTCGCCAGCCGCCCCGGTGCCATGCTTGACCCCGACCGTCTCAATGACCTGGCCGCAGACAGCACGCGCAAGGATGTCGCATCGGCCGCGCCCCTGCCCGGGACCAGCGGCGATATCGTGCTGGCCCGGCATGGCGAGCCGGCGCTGTCGCGCAAATGCCTGATCACGGCACGCCAGTATCGCGACTGGTGGGGCAAGTATGAGCTGGGCGGCCTGCTGGAAGGCCAGACGCCACCCGCCGAACTGCTGCTGACGGCGGAGGGTGCAGCCCTGATCCTGTCGTCGACCCGCCAGCGCGCCATCGAGACGGCGGCCGCCATTTCGGGGGATCGCGAGGTGATCAGCGATGCGCTGTTCATTGAGGCGCCCCTGCCACCGCCGCCCTTTCCCGACTGGTTCAAGCTGTCGCCTCGCTGGTGGGGGGTGGTGTCGCGCTTCTGGTGGCATGCCTTTGACCACCATCAGGGGCAGGAGACCCGCCGCGAGGCCGAGGCCCGGGCCGATCGCGCCGCCCGCCTGCTGATCGAAAAGGCGGCCATGGGGGGCGATGTGCTGGTGCTGGCGCACGGCTACTTCAACCACATGGTGGGCCGGCGGCTGAAGGCCAACGGCTGGCGCCTGGCCCACAATCAGGGTTTCAAATACTGGTCGCAGCGGCGCTTTGTGAAACGCTAAGCTGCCCTCTGTCTTGCCTGTCCTGATCGGGCCTGTCAGAACCGCAGCCATGACCGCCGACGCACCCAAGACCGATCCGGACCTGTCCTTCGAAGACGCGCTGGCGCGGCTGGAAAGCATCGTCTCCCGGCTGGAGTCGGGCCAGGCTCCGCTCGAGGAATCGATCAGCCTGTATGAGGAGGGCGCCCGCCTGAAGGCCCTGTGCGAGGAGCGGCTGAAGGCTGCCCAGCTGCGGGTTGAGCAGATCGTGGTCGGCCCTGACGGCAAGGCCGCCCGCGCCGAGCCCGCCGGGTTCGAGTGATGGCCGGGCCCGTCGCCGAACGGATTACCTTTGACGACTTCCTGAAGGTCGACGTTCGCGTGGGTCAGGTCGTCACCGCCGAGCCCTTTCCCGAGGCGCGCAAGCCGGCCTTCAAACTGATGATCGACTTCGGCCCTGACATCGGAGTGAAGAAGTCTTCGGCCCAGATCACCCGCCATTACACCCCCGAGCAGTTGGTCGGCCGCAAGGTCGCCGCCGTGGTCAACTTTCCCCCGCGGCAGATCGGGCCGCTGATGTCCGAGGTGCTGACCCTGGGCTTTCCGGATGCCGATGGCGAGGTCGTGCTGGTCGGGGTGGACCGCGAGGTTCCGGTCGGCGGGCGGCTGTTTTGATCCCCCTGGCCGCCAATTCTCCGGAACAGGCCGTGATCGACCGGATCGCCGAAGTCGCCGATCTGATCACGGTGGCCCTGGACGAGCTGCTGCCCCGCGCCGATGGCCCCGAAGCCCGCCTGACCGAGGCCATGCGCTATGCAGCGCTGGGGCCGGGCAAGCGGCTGAGGCCGTTCTTCGCCATTGAGGCCTCGCGTCTGTTTGACCTTGATGAAGGACCGGTGCTGCGGGCGGCCTGTGCGCTGGAGTGCGTGCATGCCTATTCGCTGATCCACGACGACCTGCCCTGCATGGACGACGACGACATGCGGCGGGGCCGTCCGACCCTGCACCGGGCCTACGACGAGGCGACGGCCGTGCTGGCGGGCGACGCTCTGCAGACGGCGGCCTTCGACATCCTGCTGGACCCGGATACGCACGACGATCCGGCCATCCGCTGTGAGCTGGCCCGGCGGCTGTCCTATGCCTCGGGGGCGCGGGGCATGGCGGGCGGGCAGATGATCGACCTGATGGGGGTGCGCGACGACCTGGGCGGGGTAGCGCGGATGCAGCGGCTGAAGACCGGGGCGCTGATCAGCCACGCCTTCGAGATCCCGCTGATCATCGGCGAGATCCGGGACGAGCGGCGCGCGGCCCTGATCGCCTTCGCCCACGATCTGGGGCTGGCCTATCAGATCGTCGACGATGTGCTGGACGCCGAGGGCGACGAGGCCCTGCTGGGCAAGGCGGCCGGCGGCAAGGATGCCCGGCTGGGCAAGACCAATTTCGTCACCCTGCTGGGACTGGAGGCCGCCCGCGAGCGGGTCAGCCACCTGCGCGATCAGGCCCGGGGCCATCTGGACGTGTTCGGCGACGACGCCGAGATGTTGAAGGCCAGCGTCGATGTGGTGCTGAATCGACGGTCCTGAAGGGATCCTCTGCGGCAATCAGCCATTGCTCAGGAATCCCTCACTGGTGTTCCGCGCCCCCCTCAATCATGTAGAGAGACTGCAGGACGACTTCCGCGTCCGGGACCGAGCCGACTGAATGCCTGATACGCCCCTTCTCGATACCGTCACCTTGCCTGCGGACACCCGCGGGCTGAGCACGCCGCAACTGCGGCAGCTGGCCGATGAACTGCGCGCCGAGGTGATCGATGCCGTATCGGTGACGGGCGGGCATCTGGGCTCGGCGCTGGGCGTGGTCGAGCTGACGGTGGCGCTGCACCATGTGTTCGAGACGCCAAAGGACATCCTGATCTGGGACGTCGGGCACCAGTGCTATCCGCACAAGATCCTGACCGGACGGCGCGACCGCATCCGCACCCTGCGTCAGGGCGGCGGACTGTCGGGATTCACCAAGCGGTCGGAGAGCGACTACGACCCGTTCGGTGCGGCCCACGCCTCGACCTCGATCTCGGCCGGCCTGGGCTTTGCGGCCGCCCGCGACCAGAAGGGCGAGACCAACAAGGTCGTGGCGGTGATCGGCGACGGCTCGATGTCGGCGGGCATGGCCTATGAGGCGATGAACAACGCCGCCGAGACGACCAAGCAACTGGTCGTGGTGCTGAACGACAACGACATGTCGATCGCCCCGCCGGTGGGCGGCATGAGCGCCTATCTGGCCAGACAGGTCTCTGGTGGCACCTATCGCAACCTGCGCCGCTTCGGGAAGTCGGTCGCCCAGCACTTCCCCCGCCCGTTCCGCGATGCGGCGCGCAAGGCCGAGGAATATGCCCGGGGCATGGTGGTCGGCGGGACCTTCTTCGAGGAGCTGGGCTTCTATTACGTCGGACCGATCGACGGCCATGACATGGATGCCCTGATCCCGGTGCTGAAGAATGCCGCGGCGGTCGACGACCGGCCGGTGCTGGTCCACGTCGTCACGCAGAAGGGTAAGGGCTATGCCCCCGCCGAGAGCAGCGCCGACAAATACCACGGCGTGGCCAAGTTCGACGTCATCTCTGGCAAGCAGGCCAAGCCGGTCTCGAACGCGCCCAGCTATACCAAGGTGTTCGGCACCGAGCTGATCAAGCGGGCCGAACGCGACCCGTCGATCGTGGCCGTGACGGCGGCCATGCCGTCGGGCACCGGGCTGGACCTGTTCGGCCAGGCCTTCCCCGAGCGGACGTTCGACGTGGGCATTGCCGAACAGCACGCGGTGACCTTCTGTGCCGGGCTGGCGGCGGACGGGATGAAACCGGTCTGTGCCATCTATTCGACCTTCCTGCAGCGCGGCTATGACCAGGTGGTCCACGATGTGGCGATCCAGTCGCTGCCGGTGCGCTTTGCCATGGACCGGGCGGGGCTGGTGGGCGCCGACGGCTCGACCCACGCCGGCAGTTTCGACATCGGCTATATGGGCGCACTGCCGGGCATGGTGCTGATGGCCGCAGCCGATGAGGCGGAACTGGCCGCCATGATCGCTACCAGCCTCGAGATCGACGACCGGCCCAGCGCCTTCCGCTATCCGCGCGGCGATGGCGTGGGCGTCGAGATCCCCGAACTGGCCGCGCCGCTCGAGATCGGCAAGGGCCGGATCGTGCGTGAGGGCACGACGGTGGCCATCCTGAGCCTCGGCACCCGCCTGCAGGAATCGCTGAAGGCCGCCGAGACCCTGGCCGCCCGGGGCGTGTCGACCACGGTCGCCGATGCCCGGTTCGCCAAGCCGCTGGATCAGGACCTGATCCTGCGTCTGGCCCGCGAGCATGAGGTGCTGATCACGGTCGAGGAAGGCGCGATCGGCGGCTTCGGCGGCTTTGTGCTGCAGATGCTGGCCGACAAGGGCGCGCTGGACGGCGGGCTGAAGATCCGCACCCTGCACCTGCCCGACGTCTTCCAGGACCATGACAAGCCCGAGGTGCAATACGCCGCCGCCGGCCTGAACGCCGACCACATCGCCGCCACGGCGCTGGTGGCGCTGGGGGTTGAGGGCCGGACCGGAGCCGTGCGGGCGTAGGCCCGGGGTCTCCTCCCTGACGAAGTCGGGGAGGTGGCGCGGCGCGTCAGCGCCGTGACGGAGGGGCTCTTCAGGGCGAGCGCGAGGCAAGAACCCCTCCACCACTTCGTGGTCCCCCTCCCCATCCAGGATGGGGAGGAGACATGAAACTTCGCCTCTCGCCGCGTGCGGCAGAGGATATGGAGAGGTGGGCGGCGCGTGGGCCGGGGGCCCGGAACCGTGTGCCCCCGTGCTTTCGCCGTCAGGGAGCGTATGTGATTTTCGGCACCTGACCTGTGCGCCGCCCCGGTCGGTTCACGCGAGCGGTCTGAAGCTCCGGTCTCTTCCGCCGGGACCGGGGGCGCCGACGAACTTGCGCACCCCGGCTCGTTTGACCCGGTTCGACCTCTTCCAGACGTCTCGGCCCGCGACGGGCGAGGCGTCCAGAAACGCCCCGGACCCCGGCGTTTACACCGGGCAGTCCCGCTCGACCGGCCCCCGCCGCCGCATCAGTGCCTGGGTCCCGAGGCGCCTCTCCTGCGACGGAGACAGGTGAAGGGTTGCACACCGCCGGACCCGGTCGGGAAGAACGGTGCCGGACACGGTGGGGATGTTGAAAGGGTTGGGGAATTTCGGGGCGGCTATCATAGCTGAGGGCGTCGGCTCAGCAGTCCTTCTCCCCCGGTGAAGAGAAGGGAGCAGCCAAGGTCATGGGCTCTCGCTGACGGCCCCGTGGCGTCCCGGTGGCGGGCCCGTGGCGGGGCGCTGGCGTGGTGTGGCGGGCCGGTTTTGCGGTTTGTGGTCCGCATCTGATAACCCGACGCCGGGAGGCACATATGACGTTCAAGACCGACACCGCAAAGATCAAACGCTGGCGCGAGGAGCGCCACTGGTCGCAGGAGCATCTGGCCGAGCTGTCCGGCATCGGCCTGCGCACCCTGCAACGCATCGAGCGCGGCCAGCAGGCCTCGGCCGAAACGCTGAAGGCGCTGGCCAGTGCCTATCAGGTCGATGTCGCGGCGCTGGCGGTCGATCCGCGCGTCGAGGCGGCCGAGATGGTCCAGACCCGCAATGCCAGGGCCCGCTCGGCCGTGCGCCTGTCGTTCGGCATCCACGCCGTCAGCTGGCTGATGGGCATGGCCGTGTTCGCCGCCATCAGCCTGAACGCCGGCGCCTTCATCATGAAGGCCCCGATGCTGTGGTGGACCGTCGGCCTGATCGGCCACGCCGTGACCGTGGCGCTGGTGGAACTGGTGGCGCGGTATCAGGAAGGGGTGTGAGGCATGGAGGGGCGCCTGTCCGGTCTGGCGCGGAAGATGCGGCGGGCGCCCTCGGTCCACGAGCGGCGGCTATGGACCCTGTTGCGCGACCGGCGTCTGGAGGGGCTGAAGTTCCGGCGCCAGATGGTCATTGGGCCCTACATTGCGGACTTCGTCTGCCTGAGGCACCGGCTGATCGTCGAGGCCGATGGGCCGTTTCATGATCCGGTGCGTGATGCCGAGCGGGACGCGTGGCTGGCCGGGCAGAACTTTCGAGTGCTGCGCTTTCCGAACGGCATGATCGATCATGAGGGTTGGCGCGTGATCGCCGCGATCCTGGAGGCCGTGCGGGCGAACGGGGATGCACCCCCGGCGCTGGGGTAGAGAATGATCCTTCTCCCCCTGCGGGAGAAGGTGGGCCGCGTGAGCGGCTCGGATGAGGGGTCTCTCAGTCGGTTGACGGGGAGTCCGCTTCATCCGGCCCGATGACCGTCTGACCGCAGCGCGACCCCTCATCCGCCCCCTTCTCAGGGGGCACCTTCTCCCGCAAGGGGAGAAGGGATTCTATCTTAGATGCACCCCCGCCCGTGCCTTCAGCAGGGTGACCAGCTCGGGCTGCATGAGGGTGTAGTCGTGCAAGCGCATATTCCCTTCTCCCCCTGCGGGAGAAAGTGGGCCGCGTAAGCGGCTCGGATGAGGGGTTTCTCAGTCGGTTGACGGGGAGTCCGCTTCACGCCGCACCATGACGGCCGCTCGCAACGCGACCCCTCATCCGCCCCCTTCTCAGGGGGCACCTTCTCCCGCAGGGGGAGAAGGGACGGGAGGGGCCAGTCGGCAAACACCTGCTCCGCCGTGGGGGAGCGCAGGCGGTTGCGGGAACAGAGGAAGAGGAGGTTGGTCAGGCTTGCTCCGCCTTCTCCTGACCCGTTCCGATCGCCGCGCGAAGGCTCGTCACAAGGGGATCATCCGGACCGCTGATCGGAATCAGCGACTGCATGTTCAGGGGAAATTGCTCCGGTCGCCTAGATCGCGCGCCGAACTCGACATCGATCTCGAGGGGGAAGGCCCCCGACGCCGGGTAAAGACGACCGGATGAATCCCTCAAAGCGATAAACTGCTGACCGACCTCCAAGACGTAACCGGTCGCGCAGTCACGATTGTACCAACTCTCGGCGACGAAGGCGTAGCCGTTGTTACCCGGCCTTTCGAGAAACCATGGCGGGAGGTGGTTGGGATGGAGAAAATTCTCGGAACGGGGGTCGATCTCGTCATCCCATTCGCGGGTGTCTGATCCATAAACGCGAATACCTGCCTCATAGGGAAACCGGTTGGGGTCCGCCTCCATCTTCAGCGTCTCGGTTACTTCCAGTCCAAACACGAAATCGTCACTGTAGGCCGGGACTTCAGGCGGCACATCGGTGGTTCCATAGTTCCCAAACCACCACCCGCGCGTGTATCTTCTGTTTACCAGATACTGTTCTGCCACGATGACGATCTGGATCGTATCGGCCTTGCGGGCGATCTGGCTGATGAGATTACCCCCGACGTATCGGCCATTGTCCGGAAACCTCCGGTACTCGCAGGCTGCCACAGGCGCTGAACCTGCCACACCAATCCATGCGACTGCTGAAAGGATCAGCCCACACACTTTCGACGCTGTGGTCATGACAGTCCCTCCTGACGGTCATTGAAGGCTAGGTGGAGCAGCGTGTTGTCACAACGGAATATTGTCGTGCTTCTTCCACGGATTGCTCTGCTGCTTGTTCTTCAGCGTGCGTAGGGCCTTGATCAGTCTCCGCCGCGTGCCGTGGGGCATGATGACGTCGTCGATGTAGCCGCGGCTGGCGGCGACGAAGGGGTTGGCGAAGCGTTCCTTGTACTCGGCTTCGCGGGCGGCGAGGGCTTCGGGGTCGCCGGCTTCCTTGCGGAAGATGATCTCGACGGCACCCTTGGCGCCCATGACGGCGATCTCGGCGCTGGGCCAGGCGTAGTTGACGTCGCCGCGCAGGTGTTTGGAGCTCATCACGTCATAGGCGCCGCCATAGGCCTTGCGGGTGATGACGGTCAGCTTGGGCACGGTGGCCTCGGCATAGGCGAACAGCAGTTTGGCGCCGTGCTTGATCAGGCCGCCGTATTCCTGACGGGTGCCGGGCATAAAGCCGGGCACGTCGACGAAGGTCACCAGCGGGATGTCGAAGGCGTCGCAGAAGCGGACGAAGCGGGCGGCCTTGCGGCTGGAGTCGATGTCGAGGACCCCGGCCAGCACCTGGGGCTGGTTGGCGACGATGCCGACGGTCTGGCCGTCGAGGCGGCCAAAGCCCGTGACGATATTTTTGGCGTAGTCGGGGGCGATCTCGAAGAATTCGGCCTCGTCGACCGTCTTCAGGATCAGCTCCTTGATGTCATAGGGCTGGTTCGGATTGGCCGGGACCAGGGTGTCAAGGCTGGCCTCGTCGCGGTCGGGATCGTCGTAGGAGTCGCGGACCGGGGGCTTTTCGCGGTTTGACAGGGGCAGGAAGCCGATCAGGCGACGGACCTCGGCCAGCGCCTCCAGATCGTTCTCGAAGGCGCCGTCGGCCACGCCCGACTTGCCCGCATGGACACGGGCGCCGCCCAGCTCCTCGTGCGTCACGACCTCGTTGGTGACCGTCTTCACGACGTCAGGCCCGGTGACGTACATGTAGGAGGTGTCCTTCACCATGAAGATGAAGTCGGTCAGGGCGGGGCTGTAGACGTCGCCGCCGGCGCAGGGGCCCATGATGACGCTGATCTGGGGGATGACGCCACTGGCAAGCGTGTTTTGCAGAAAGATGTCGGCATAGCCGGCGAGGGATTCCACGCCTTCCTGGATACGGGCGCCACCGGCGTCGAAGATGCCGATGATGGGCGCGCCATTGGTCAGGGCCATGGTCTGCAGCTTGACGATCTTGGCCGCGTGGGCGCCCGACAGGCTGCCGCCGAAGACGGTGAAATCCTTGGAGAAGACATAGACCAGACGGCCGCCGATGGTCCCTCTGCCGGTGACCACGCCGTCGCCGGGGATGCGCTGCTTTTCCATGCCGAAGTCGTGCGAGCGGTGCTCGACGAACATGTCGGTTTCCTCGAAGGAGCCCTCGTCCAGCAGCACCTC
>CAXQIE010000023.1:0-115466 GCA_964224415.1 Neptunomonas phycophila | reverse complement strand
CCGGGACCTATCGCGTGACCTGGGCCATCGCGGCGGCCGACGGTCACCGCATGACGGGAAACTACAGCTTCACCGTCCGCTGACGTGCCGATCGACCTGACCGTCGTCGTCCTTCGGTGGCTCCAGTTCGCTGCCGCGGTTGTGGCGCTGGGGCTGCCACTGTTCCAGACCTATGCGCCGGGGCCGGTCCCGTCGCGTTCGGCGCGTTGGGCCACCATCGCCGCCGCGCTTTTGCTGGCGGTCGGGGCGGTTGGTGGCCTTGTGGCTCAGACGGCCATGATGGCGGGCGGCTGGGCCGCTGCCTTCGACCCCGCCTCGATCGGCTATGTCGTCCAGTCCACCGCGCTCGGCATGGCACATATCGCCCGCGCCGCACTGGCCGTGGCAGGGGTCGCGATCCTGATGTTCGGGCAGGACAGAAGGGTCGCGGGGCTGATGGCTGTCATGGCGTTCGCCGGGGCCACCGCCAGTTTCGCCTGGAGCGGTCACGGGGCGGCCAGCGAGGGAGCCGGGGGGCTCATCCACCTGATCGCCGACATCATTCATGCGCTGGCCGCCGCCGTCTGGTTGGGCGCGCTGGCAGGATTCTGCATACGGCTGTGTCGTCCTTTCGGAGGCGAGATCGAGACGACGACGCGTGCCCTTGCCGGGTTCGCCACGGTCGGCTCGGCAGCCGTTTCGGTGCTGGTGCTCACAGGGTTGATCAACGCCGGCTTTCTGATCGGCATTGACGGCGTGGTCCGGGTTGCAACCTCGACCTGGGGCCTGCTGCTCCTGGGCAAGCTGGCCCTGTTTATCCTGATGGTCGGACTGGCGGCGGATAACCGCTTCACCCTGACGCCCGCCCTGGCGCGGGCCATCACGCATGATACCGCGATCGACGGGCCTGTTCGGAGACTGCAGCTCAGCATTGGCCTGGAGATGGCGGCCGGCCTCGTCCTTCTGGGGCTTGTCGCGGCGATGGGCGTGCAGATGCCGCCGGGGTCGATGTGATCAGCGCGGCGCGCGCGACGACCAGTGGATGTGGCGGATACGCCAGACGTCGCCGTCCCGATGCAGGATCATGGTCTCGGCGGTCAGCCGGTCGACGGGCCGGCCATTGAACGCGCCGGTCGTGCGGCCCTCGGTCAGCACCCAGGCGACGTCGCCCTCGACCCGGGCCGCTCGGCGCGTGACCTCGGCGGTGGTGGCGGCGGCGAAGGCCATGTCTGCGGGCAGGTGATGGCCTGCGTATTCCTCGCGCGAGCGCTCGGCACCGCCCTCTTCCAGCACCACGACGTCCTCGGCGAGCAGGGCCAGGACAGCCTCGGCGTCGCCCGCCCCCAAGGCGGCATGAAAGGCTTCCACGACGGCGATGGCGGGGCGCGCCGCTTCATCATCGGCCGGGGCTGACGCGGATGAGACAGCGCCACCGGGGGTCACGATGACGGAGGCCGATACGGCGAGGACGGCGGCGAGGATCAGGCGCTTCATGAAGGGCTCTCGGTGGCGAAGGAGTGTGACTATGCTCTATTTGTGCGGCGAGGACAGCACCCTCTTGCGAGGGGCGGACAGGGACCGTGCGTAGATGTGCGGAACCCATGGAGACGATCGGCATGGTCGAACTGGATACCTTGATTGCACGGGGCTCGCCTGTGGAAGCCGCCTCCCTCGACGGTCTGGAAGACGGCGTCTGGCAGCGCGTGCAGCAGGCGCAAGTCAGGACACGTGAGCGATCGCTGCGGTTCGCGGCGCTTGGAATCGCGGCGGCCATCGGCGGCGTCGCCGGTGGCGTAACGGCGCCGACAGTCGAAACAGGTCGCAGCGAACTGTCGATCTTCAGCCCCCGCATGGCCGCGACACCCCTGGGTATCCGGAGGACCCTCGGATGAGCGGGCTGAAGTCCACACTGGTCACAGCCGTGCTAGCCGCCGCCGTAGGCGCGGCCGCGGCCTGGGGTGCAATGACCTTACAGGCGCGGCAGGACAGGCCCGCCGACCTCCACCACCTCGTTCACGAAAGGCTGGACCTGAGCCCGGAACAGGATCGGCGTCTGGACGAGATCGAAACGGCGTTCGCCGAGCGGCGCGCGCCACTGGATGCCGAGGTACGACAGGCCAATGCGGAACTGTCGGCTGCGATTGCCGCCAGCCAAGGCGAGACGCCCGAAGTTCAGGCCGCCGTCGATCACTTCCACACCGCCATGGGTGATCTTCAGATGGCGACGATCCGTCATGTGTTCGAGATGCGCGCCGTGCTGACGCCCCGGCAGGCGGAAGAATTCGACCGCGCGGTGGTCGAGACCCTGCGCGCCGACGCCGACTGACACGAGCGTGGGGGCTGGCGACACCGACGAAGGCCAGGCCGCCCTGGGAGACCGGGCGGCGTTTTCGCGCCTGATGACGGCGACGAAGGGTGAGCTGCATCGGTTCGTCAGTCGTTACGTCGGCGACCCGGACGAGGCGCTGGACCTGACCCAGGAGACCTACGCCGCCGCCTGGCTGTCGATCCGTCGATACGATCCCGACCGACCGTTCGGAGCCTGGCTGCGGACGATCGCCCTGAACAAATGCCGCGACTGGAGCCGCCGGCGCCGGGTGCGCCGGATGGTTCGGGGCGTGATGGGGCTGGATGCGCCGGAAGCCATGACAGTCGGTGACCCGACGCCCGGGGCCGAAGATCGGGTGGATGATCGGCGGCGGGTGGAGCGCTTGAACCGCGCCCTGAATGAACTGCCCGACGGTCAGCGCGCGCCGCTCCTGCTCGCGGTTCTGGAAAGCCGGTCTCATGCCGAGATCGGCCAGATACTGGGGCTGTCGTCCAAGGCGGTCGAACTGAGGATTGCCCGCGCCCGCAAGGCCTTGCTGGATCGCCTCCGCCCAACCGAATGAGCCCCTGCGACCAGCCGTCGCGAGGGGCGGGCGCGGTTCTGGCGTAAGGCATGTTCAGACAGATGGGCCAAGACAGACGCATGAGATCGATTCAATCAGACCGTCGCGCATTGCTGCGCGGCTTCGCAGGCGGCGCGGGGCTTTTCGCCGCCCAGGGGCTGATGCCGGCATGGGCCCAGAGCGGGTCAGCGGGTCTAAGGACAGACCTGCCCACACTCGACGGCCCGGATGTGCGGCTGACGGTCGGCCATTCGCCGTTCACCGTCGGCGGGCGCACCGGTCACGCCATCACCGTCAACGGGACCTTGCCCGCGCCGCTGATCCGGCTGCGCGAGGGGCAGACGGCGCGACTGTCGGTGACCAATACCCTGGACGAGGACACGTCTATCCACTGGCACGGGGTGCTGCTGCCCTTCCACATGGACGGCGTTCCGGGGGTCAGCTTCCCCGGCATCCGGCCCGGTGAGACCTTCCAGTATGAGTTCCCGGTGATCCAGTCGGGTACCTTCTGGTATCACTCCCACTCGAACCTTCAGGAGGCGATGGGCCACTATGGGCCGCTGATCATCGACCCGGCGGGCGCCGATCCGGTCGCCTATGACCGCGAGCATGTGATCGTGCTGTCGGACTGGAGCTTCCTGCACCCTCATGAAATCCTCGATCGGCTGAAGAAGAGCCCCGGCTACTTCAATCAGTCGCGGACCACCCTTTCAGGCCTGATCTCGGGCGAGGACGGCATTTCGCTCGAGGAACGGCAGATGTGGGGCCAGATGCGGATGGACCCACGCGACATCGCCGACGTTAACGGGACGACCTACACCTATCTGGTCAACGGCCATGGACCGTCCGAGAACTGGACCGGGCTGTTCCGGCCCGGCGAGCGGGTCCGGCTGAGGGTCATCAACGCCTCGGCCATGTCGATCTTCAACGTCCGGATACCGGGTCTGGCCATGACTGTGGTCAACGCCGACGGCGAGAACGTGCGGCCGGTCGAGACCGACGAGTTCCAGATTTCGGTCGCCGAGACCTATGACGTCGTTGTCCGTCCGACCGAGGACCGGGCCTACACCCTGGTGGCCGAATCCGTCGACCGGTCCGGTATGGCGCGGGCAACGCTGGCCCCCCGCCTGGGCATGATCGTCGAGGTGCCGCCGCTGCGCGAGGTGCCGACCCTGACCATGGCCGACATGGGTATGGGGGGCGTGGGCGACATGGAGGGCATGGACCACTCGGGCATGGGCCATGGAATGGATCATTCATCCATGGGCGAGGCTGCGGCGGCGCCGATGGACCACGGGTCCATGGACCACGACATGCGCAATCCCGACAACGCGCCCGCGGGGATGGCGGTGGGCGTGGGCGTCGACATGATTTCGTCAGATCCCGCCAATCGCCTCGGCGAGCGGCCCATGGGTCTCGAGGACGTCCCGCACCGGGTGCTGGTCTACACCGACCTGGTATCGCTGGCCGCCAACAAGGATCAGAGGCCGCCGTCCCGCGCGCTGGAAATCCACCTGACCGGCAATATGGAACGGTTCATGTGGGGCTTCGACGGGCGCAAATTCTCCGAGATCGTCGAGCCGATCCGCTTCGAGCGGGATGAGCGGGTGCGCGTGACCCTGGTCAACGACACCATGATGGCCCACCCCATCCACCTGCACGGCCACTTCTTCGAGCTGGTGACCGGCGGACCGGCCGGGCATCAGCCGCTGAAGCACACGGTCAACGTCGCCCCGGGATCAAAGGTCACCTTCGACCTGACCGCCGATGCCCCGGGCGACTGGGCCTTCCACTGCCATATGCTGATGCACATGCACGCGGGGATGTTCAACGTTGTCACGGTTCGGCCGCTGGATGGAGCGGCGTCATGATCCGGCTTTTGATGTGCACGGCGCCGCTGTTGCTCGTGGCGGGCACGGCGACGGCCCAGGATCATCAGCATCAACCGCCGCCCACCCGGACGCCCGCGACCGCTCCGGCGGCTGATCCTCATGCCGGGCATGACATGAGCCCGGCCCCGGAACTCGTCGACCCACACGCCGGTCACGACATGGGCGCACAGCCCCAGACAGCGGATCCGCACGCCGGGCACGACATGGGCGGGCAGGCGATGGGTCCGCAGGACGTGCCGACCAGTGCAGACGATGCGGGCCGCCCCCGGCTTCCACCCCCGCCGCCCGCCGTCCTGTCCGGTCCGGCTAACGCTGCCGACGCCATCTGGGGCGAGGCCGCCATGACCGGCGCCCGCGCTGTGCTCAGGCGCGAGAACGGTGACGTGCGCGCCACCGCCGTCATCATCGACCGGCTCGAGGTCGGCTTCGGCGACGGCGAGCAAACCTGGCTCTGGGACGCCGGCGGCTGGACCGGCGGCGACATCAACCGCTTCTGGTGGAAGTCCGAGGGCGAAGGCGACTTCGACGGCGAGATCGAAGGCGAGGTCCAGGCCCTCTACAGCCGCGCGATCTTACCCTTCTGGGACGTGCAAGCCGGCGTGCGACAGGACTTTCGCGAAGACGGCGAAGACCCGACCCATCTGGTGCTGGGTCTCCAGGGGCTGGCCCCCTACTGGTGGGAAGTCGACGCTGCCGCCTTCCTGTCGACCGAGGGCGACCTGACCGCGCGCGTCGAGGCCGAATACGATCAGCGGATCACCCAACGCTTGATCCTGCAGCCGCGCATCGAGGTCGAGGCTTCGGCGTCCGACATCCCCGAACTGGGGCTTGGGTCAGGTCTGACCCACGTTGAGGCGGGCGTGCGTCTTCGCTATGAAATCGCCAAAGAGTTCGCGCCCTATGTCGGCATCGAATGGAGTCGCGACCTCGGCGGCACCGCCGACCTGACCCGCGCGCTGGGCGGCGACCCCGAACACACCCGTTTCGTCATTGGCCTCAAGGCCTGGTTCTAAGGAGAGTTACCTATGCGCAAGATCATCCCGACCGTCGCCCTGACCCTGGCCCTTTTGGTCCCCACCCTCGCCCAGGCGGCTGCCGCCTGTTGCTGCTGCGAAAAGGAAGGCCAGGACCCGCACGCCGGCCACCAGGCCGCGCCCGCCGACCACGCCGCGCACGACGTCATCACCAGCCCGGCGGACGGAGCCATGACCGACGGCTCGCCCGACTGGTTCACCGCCACCTTCCCGCACGCGATGACCCTGAAGACGGTTACCGTGACCGCCGAAGGACAGGCCGCTGTCGCGGTGCCTGTCGCCGCAGCCGCCGCAACGACGCGTGTATCTGCTGATTTGCCGACCCTGACGCCCGGCAACTACGTCCTGAACTGGACGGCCGAAGGGGCGGACGGCCATGAGATGACGGGCGCCGTCCGCTTCATGGTCCACTGATGTCAGCGCGGTTGAACCGTCGCCTGCTGCTGGGCGGCGCTGTCGCGCTCGCCTCGGCTGGCACGGCGGTCGCCCAGGACCGTCGCATGACCGCCTACAAGACCCCTTGGTGCGGCTGTTGCGATGGTTGGGTAGCGCACATGCGCAGCGCGGGTTGGACCGTTGACGTCGTCGAGCGCGACGACCTCGCCCCGATCCGCGCACGCCACGGCGTGCAGGATCGCTATGCCGGATGTCATACCGCCGTGGTTGGCGCCTACGCCATCGAGGGCCATGTTCCGGCCGCCGATGTCGCCCGTCTGCAGAGGGACCGACCGCAGGCCGTGGCCCTCGCCGCACCGGGCATGCCTGCGGGATCCCCCGGCATGGAGGCGGCGGGGCGCGAGCCCTATGTCACCCTGCTGATCGACCGCAGGGGCCAGGCCACCGTCTTCGGTCGACACAACGGGGCCTGAGCCTCAGGTCGTCTCCCCCTGGAAGGCGGCGATGATCGGACAGGGTCCGCTGTCCTTGGAGGCGCAGGCGCTCGCCAGCCGCCTCAGGGCCGTCCTCGCCGCCTCCAGATCGGCAATGGTCCTGTCCAGCGCGGCCAGACGCTCGCCCGCCAGCACGCGAGCGCGCGCCCTGTCCTCGCCCGCGTCCAGCGACAGCAGTTCCTTGATCTGCTCGAGCGTGAACCCGGCCGTCTGGGCCGAGCGGATAAACTTCAGGCGGCGCACGTCCTCTTCGCCATAGCGGCGGATCCCCGCGCCCATGCCGTCGCGCGACCAGCGATCGGGCGTCGGTATCAGACCGCGCCTCTGATAGAACCGCACTGTCTCGATCCCGACGCCACCCTCTCGCGCCAACCCTGCGATCGTACGCACACTCATGCTTGACTCCGTATCATGCTACGGAACTTAAGGTGTCGGCCTCGGATTGAGAAGATCAAGGAGGCCAACATGACCAAGACCGCAGTCATCCATCGCATGGTGATGCCCGACCACACCTGTCCCTGGGGCCTGAAGGCCCGCCACCTGCTGAAGAGCCGAGGCTACACGGTCGAAGACCACTGGCTGACCACGCGCGAGCAGACGGACGCCTTCAAGGCCGAGCACGGGGTGAAGACCACACCTCAGGTGTTCATCGACGGGCAGCGCATCGGCGGTCACGATGACCTGCGTCGCTTCCTCGGCCTGAAGGTCCGCGAGCCCAAGGCGACGACCTACACGCCCGTGCTGGTCGTGTTTCTGACGACCGCCGTCATGGCCGCCATGCTCAGCCTTGCCGTTTTCGGCACGCCTCTGACTGTGCAGGCGGCAGAATGGTTCATCGCCCTGTCGATGATGGTGCTGGGCATGCTGAAGCTGCAGAACGTCGAGAGCTTCTCGTCCATGTTCCTGAACTACGACCTCCTGGCCAAGCGGTGGGTGCCCTATGGCAAGGTCTATCCCTTCGCCGAGTTCGGGGCTGGCGCCCTTATGGTCGCCGGCGTCCTGACGTGGCTGTCGGCACCGGTCGCCCTGATCATCGGCGGGATCGGCGCGATCTCGGTGTTCAAGGCCGTCTACCTCGACAAGCGGGAACTCAAGTGCGCCTGCGTCGGCGGCGACAGCAATGTGCCGCTGGGCTTCCTGTCTCTGACCGAAAACTTGATGATGATCGCCATGGCGGTCTGGATGCTGGTGATGGACGACCGCTTCTCGTCGATATCGATGCCGATGTGAATTATCTCCCTTGTATAGCTTCTCGCGCTACTGCACTAGCGGACTGCTTCCTCAATCTGGGGTTGCATATCCGGTGTCACGACAGCAGGGGCCGCCGGCAACGTATTCTGTCCTCGCTCTCCGTCGGCTTCGATGTCTGCGATGAGAGCCTTCATCGTCGCGATTTCACGAACCTGACTGGCGATGATTTCGTCGGCGAGTTCCCTGACGCGGGGGTCGCTGATCTGCGCCATTCGAGCGTTGTTTATCGCGATCGAGTGGTGAGGGATCATCGCCCGCATGAATGTCGCATCTCCGACTAACCCCTGGCTGCGATTGAGAGCAAGAAGACCGATCCCGAGGATGGCGGCCACCACTACCACCGTGACTTTGGCCCGCTTGCCTTCATACATGCTCCACATGAAGCCAAGCATGATGATAGACATCACACATCCCATGATCAGCGAGGCTAGAAGCCGGTTCACGCTGAACAATGCGTGGTCCAAGCTATAAACCAACTGATACATCAAGAAAAACATCACGACTGTGGAAGTCGCGATCATGGCGGCGAAGCGCCTCCAGTCCATTTTCATGTCAAACTCCTGTCGTTGCAGGTTCGCTCCCAGCTAACTAAGCGCCATAGTTTCACATAGGTTTCCTGCTTCGGTCGAGGTGTTCTTGACCATCGTTACTGGGGGCACTGTCACCCCAGACTGATTTCGGGTCCTGCCCCGCGACCTTAGCGTCTCGCAATGCCCAAAGCGACCAACCCCTTTCGCTACTTCGACAGCTCGCCTGGGGTGATCCGGCTCGTGGTGATGATGTACGTGAAGTACCCGCTGTTTCTGCGGAACGTGGAGGACCTGCTGGCCGAGGGTGGCATCGACATCTGCCACGAGACGGTGAGGCACTGGTGGAACCGGTTCGGTCCGATCCTCGCCGCGGAGATCCGCAGGAAGCGGGTGCACAAGATGCGCGCCTACACCCACTGGCGGTGGCACCTGGACGAGGTCTACGTCAAGATCAACGGCGAGATGCACTACCTCTGGCGGGCCGTCGATCACGAGGGCGAGGTGCTTGAATCCTTGTCAGCAAGACCCGGGACAAGCCGGCCGCGCTGAAGTTCATGAAGAAGCTCATGAAGCGGCACGGTCGCGCGAAAGCCACCACGACCGACGGCCTGCGCTCCTACAAGGCCGCCTCCCAGAACCACTTCAATCAGGACCGCCACGTCATCAGCAGAGAGACATACAAGGCCCAACGCTCAGCCGGCTTGGCCGAATGGCAGACGCTCGCCGGGTAGGCCCCTCCCCAATCTGTGCTCAGAGGAGACAAGTTGTCGTTGGACTGACAGCACCGAGTACGGTGCATGGCGCGGGACGATGTCGAGGTGACGGTGCGCAGGTCTGACGATGGCCAATGATCCAGTGACCGCTCCTGGCGCAAACCTTTCGCTCTGTGGCTCCACATAGGACAACGCTTTGCCCTCCAGCAGCCGTCGCCTCACGGCTCCGAGATCAGCCGCCTGCCGTTGACACCTGTCCAAGGCTGCGTGATCAGCGGCGCGAGCACCGTCTTGGGCACCCGCCAGTTGCTGCCGAACGCCGGCTCACACGCAAACAGGAATCGGCCGGCGTGACGACCAGGATGCTGCCTCGCCAGGAACTCGATGATGTTCGCTGCATGGACCGCATTGGTCGTCACCGTGAGAACACTCAGGTTCGGGATACCAAAATGCTCCCGGAACGTCTGACGGTTCAGGATGTCGAGGTAGCCGACGATCTTGCGACCGAAGGCGTTCTGGGTCGGGTCCCGACGTTCGATGCTCTCGGTGTTCCGGTCGATCTCCAGAGCGAAGAACCGGAACCAGTCGCCTTTGTCGTCAAAGCCCTGAAGGCCAAAGACGTCGTCCGGCGTGATAGCTTTCTGAGCGCCGACCAGATGTACAGGAAGAGCGAGCGGATTGGCGAGGTCCCGCGTCGCGGCGGGGCATTTGCGATTGGTGAGGATCTCCTCGCGGCTGATGTAGCGAAGACCGTCCGCCCTGGCGGCGAGCTCCAGGGATGCACCGACGCAGGCTTGCATGAGCTGGTGCAGGAAGGGCTCGACACGCCGCGGCGAAAACCGCGCGAGCGTCCCGCGCTCGGCGAGAACGCCTTTCGCGCGCGCCGTCAGGTCGTAGACGAGATGCTGGTAGCGCGCCTCGAAGCCGGCGAACTGCTGCGGCGGCCGGGTCAGGTATGCGCCGGCGCTGTCGCCGTTGTAGAACTCGGTGAGCCGGTTCTGAAAGCGGGCGTAGTCCCGGCGCCGGTCCTTCACGAACTCGAACAGATAGTGGGTCGGCAGGGGGCCGTGCCGGTTGATCGCCTCGAAGACCAGATAGTCGAGATCGGTCAGAACGAGCCGCGAGACCTGCGGATTAGGCGGAGCGAACCGAAGGCGTCGGTTGAGGGCGTCGGTTTTCATACATGATTGGATAGAGTCGCGCTGACCGGTCGTAACCGTTCAGCATGGGAAGGCATGTCAGGCGGCAGAGCCCTATGCTCCGCCATGGGCACCTGAAAATACTACCACTCCCGGCTCACATCTTCGTCCGGACGCAGGGATGCAGCACGCTGGGCTGGGGGCGGACCCTCCTCGGCGTCTGACGGAACCGGTCGGGGCGTGCCCGGGCGAGGCAGGGAGACCCGGCGACGGTTCGTCGCCATGAGCGCCTCGAAGGCGTCGTCGGAGAGCTTCGGCTGCCTTTCCAGTGCGCCGGGGACAATCGGGATTGAGACCGCATGGGGGGTGACGTTGCGGATATGGGCGGCGAACTGGAGCCTGGGCTGATCGAGAATGAAGTCGGCCGTGGTGCGCATTTCCGGGGCCATGGATCGCGCGTCGCCGGCCGAGAGGCCGGAGGCGAGCTTGATGCCGGTGTTGGCGGCCAGAGAGGCTTTGAGCCCGGATGAAGCCTGGTCGAGATACTGATGGGCCAGCACCATGCCGCATTTGTATTTGCGCGCCTCGGTGAGGAGATCGTCGATGTTGCTGTCGAAATAGGAGGCGGCCTCGTCGATGTAGACGAAGGTGGGCTTGCGCTCGTCAGCCCGGATAACGGAACGCTCCAACACGGCTTGCAGCACGAGGGAAATGAAGATGCGGCCGAAATTGTCCGAGGCTCCCTTGAGGTAGTCCTTGGCGGTGTCCACCAGGATGATCGCGCCCCGGTTCATCTCCGTGAAGAGGTCCACCTTCGTCTCCGGGGAGGTGAACAGGCGGGCCATCGTCGGGTTCTCGAGGATGGCCTGGAGCCGGTAGCGGATCTGCTCCTTGGTCTGCTGGAAGGTCTTGCTCTGGAAGTCGTTGAGGAAAAACTCCCGCGGAATGTCGGGAAGGCTAGCGATGGCTTCGGCATAGGGCGCCGGGTCGCTCATGAGTTTGAGCATGTCGAGGATGGTGGCATTGCGCCCCATCGTCTCCGGCAGGGCCAGCATGAGCCGGGCGACATAGCGGAAGAACACGCCCTGCTTGGCGGTCAGGTCTGCGCCGATGAGGCCGGAAAACAGATAGTCGAAGGTCTGGATGACCCCGGCCGTCACCTGCTCGCGGGTCGCCGGGTCATAGCTGTCGAGCCGGTCCTTGTTGAGCGCGAATATGTTCAGTGCAGGCGGGTGGTCGATATCGCGCGGGTCAATCAGGATGATCCGGTCCTCAATCCCTAAGTCCGCGTGCAGGAGCCGACGGATCAGGTCGGAGTGTGGGTCGACGACGACGATCGTGGGCGGGTCGTCGGACTGGAGGTCGTGCAGGATCAATCGCTCGATGAGCGACGTCTTGCCGGCCCCGGAACCGCCGACCACGTGGGTGTGACTGAACCGGTCCTCATTCGTCAGGCGCAGCGGCACTGAAAACTTGAACAGCGGCGCGAAGGGGGTATCCCCGAGATAGGTGTCCACGATCTCCGGCAGGGGGAGGGGACTTTTGCGCGGATATTTCCATGGCTTCTTGTTCTTGTTTTCGGGGTCTGTGATGCCAGAGGCGCGGGCCAAATTTTCTCCAAGCTGCGCGTCCAAATCCGTGAAGAGGCCCTTCTCCACATAGGGGCCGTTGGCGATCACGCCGATGGTCTGCTCCACCAAGAGCTTGGGCTCGGCTAGGGCATAGATCAGAGGAATGGTGAAGGGTGACGGCGAGCTCGTTTCCGGCAGCTCTCGGGCGAGACCGAACAGGAGTCGGACCAGCGCCTCATGGAAGAGTTGGAGCACCTCGTCCTTGTTCGCGAAAAAGTGCTGCTTCCTGTAGAGCAGGTTCCGGTACTCGACATACGCCTGCAGGCTCATACGCTCGAAGCCCGGCGGCGGCAGTTCCCATATCTGGTGCTCCGCGACGAGGAGGTCATGGAGCGCGTATAGAAACTGGTCCCGGATGTGTTCCGGATAGTCCCGGAGATAGTCATAGACCCGTCGCCCGACGCTCTCGGGAGTCTCGGCCATGGCGTCTTGATGCGCCTTCACCCAAGCATAGAGCTGTTTCGTTTCCTCGAGCTCCCGACCCTTCTCGTCGGTGAAACGACGGAAAAATGGCGTGTACGTCGAGGACACGGGGCTAGAATATAATCGAAATGAGAATCCAAAGGACGACGAAGGCTACGCCACCCCAAAGGAGGACCTTGCGGGGATCGCGCTCCCATTCGGACCTAAGCCACGGAATGAGCCGCTCCAAAGCTCCCCAGCCATTGTCCACGAGCGGTGTTCGAGTGCCGTCCAGGTTAGTCTGATACATCACGGGCTCAGCGATCGTATCGGGCGCCACAACGGGCCCTGCCAGTTTCGGAGCGGGCGTTGACTGCGCCGCGACGGCTTTTGTTGGTGCGACCAGCATCGGAGCCGGTGCGGACGCGAGGACCTCCGGCTCATCTGTGTTGAAGGAGATGAGCACTTCCCGACCATCAAACGTTGCGGCCGTGTCGAGATAGCCCCGTAGATTGCGGCAGGCGTCCATGATCGCCTCTTCCGCTCCCAGCAACTCATCCATGCTTTTGCACTCGACATGCTGGCCGCGCTGGAGGCTTTCGATGGAGATATTCAGGTTCATCGCGGCGAGGGCGGTGAAGGCCAGGGATTTCAGGTGCCCTACCGTTGATCCGTCCACGCGGGCGGCTCCGCCGTCGAGGGCACGCTTGGAGGCCTCGCTATTGTAGATTACCTGCTTGTGCAGCTTGTATTTGGTGATGCTCTGCTGCTCGGCCGGGGTAAACTCTACCCGCGCATCCAGGCAGAAGATGACGGATTTCGACATCACCCCGCCCTCGCGTTGCGAGCGTTGCAATTTCAGCTGCATGACCCCCTCCATTTCCCGCCATGAGTGAACGGCGAGGGTCCCGCAAAGTCAAGTAACAGCGTTAATCGAACGATGAATGAAGTCGTTGTGGGCGACAGTGTGCGGGGTGAGCCCGAGATAATCGGCGAGGATCGCGGCGTCTTCCGGCGTCGTCCGGCTGCCGACTTTCCTCTCGAACTGGACCAAAGCGTTCCGGAACCGTGGAACCTCGTCGAGGGCGTTGACGCTGACGACCAGCCGGTTCTGCCGGATCAGGTCCACGTGAAACGGGCATGAATAGAAGCCGAAGTCCGGGATGACTACGGGACCGGGGTATTGCTGGATCAGCAGGTTCGCCAGGAAGAAGCAGTCAAAATCCCCGAGCTCGGCCCGGTTCAGTCGCGCCAGGATCGTCCCTTTGAACGACAGGTTGGTGGGACGGGTGATGACCTTGGCAAGGACGGGGGAGAGGAGCAGTGTCTGGATCTTCTGATAGGCGTCGCGGGTGTCCTTGCTGTCCCTGATGAGGGTGTCCAGCCTTTGCGGGCCTGACAGCAATGCAGTGAGAATATGAAAACTGGATATGCGCCGGGTGAGGGTGCTTTCGCCCTCCGGAAAGGCGGCGTTGATGAGATCGACGAACGCCCTTGCGCGCAGGTAGGTCATGTCCTTCAGCGGATTGAACGCATGATGGGCCGGGTCGAACACGGTAACGGCCCGGCGCTCGGGCAGCTGCAAGGCGTCGATGATCGGGCCATCGTCAATCAGGAGAAACGTATCGGGGAGGTGATCCAAAATCGGTCCTTTGGCGGAGCCGAGGATGAGGGTGTTCATGGGCCGGGGTGGGTAGAGCCTCGTCTCGTGTAGGATGCCCACGCCGGCCACGAAACAAGGAACTCCGTCTGCAGTATACCGCGACGACGTTCATGATATGTTCCACGCCGGACCGGTGCCCCAGGAGCCGGCTACGCGGGAGGCAGGGCTGCATCCCTGGCAGCCTGTCGTTTGGTTTCACGCGCCTCGACCATCTTGCGTGCGTGGGCGCTGCGTTCTTCGACTGTCGTCTTCGCCCAGCGAGCCTTTACCGCGCGGCGCATGTGCTCGCTGAGACTGGTCTCGGATCTCTTGGTCATGATGGTTGGTTAGGAAGTCCAAAGCCGCGGGCATGGGCGTCCGGCCCTTTGGGACTGTTAGTGCCGTGGACGGCGTTGCAGTAGATGCCGCCGTGTGGGGCTACCATCAGACCAGCGCCGCATTTAGGGCATTTGTAGTGGTCGTTCGCATTCTTCGTCAGTGAGCGCGCGGCGTGTTTTTCGCGTTCGCTCCAGCCGGTCGCCGTACGGAATGAAATTTCCATAGGCTAGGCAGGTAGGGTTTCGTCCTCGAGCTCATTCTGGTTGCCGTCGAGGTAGGCGAGCGCAGGCTTGGGCGCGTCGAGAATGGCGTCTCCGTTGGCGGCTCCGTGTCCGCGCTCTTCCGCTTCTTCGATTACGATCCGAGCATGGGCGAAATCGAAGAGATCGCGGAAGGATTGCATCTGGTCACAGTTCATAGGGGTTGTTGATTAGCCGGGCTTGTCTGCCCGCTCCTACGTCCCCCTTGAGAGGCGCAGGGCGGAAAGGCTAGTGGCCGGTCACATCGACCCCGTGTTCCGTGTGATGATGCACGCGAACGAGGCCGTGCAGAGGTTCGCCGCAGTGACTGCACGCGCCGATTTCAGCGTCCCGTCGCTCGAGTTCTTCAACGAGCTCGCTCATGCCCCAGGCGAAGTAATCCATAGGCTAGGCGTTGGCATTCTTGATAATCCCGGCCGCCTGGCTCGTCGCCATCCTGAGCGCGTTTTCAAGGGTGGTGGTGCAGAGGCCACCGTCCACGTTCACTGCGTAGCCGCTCTCAATCTCGGCCGGCGTTCCCGTGTAGAGGTCGTACTGGTAGCCGCCTTCCGAAACGGCCTCGATGACTATCGTGAGGGCGTCCATCGGCAAGATGGCCGCGCTGTCGATGTAGGCCTCAAGCGCGGCCGCCGCCTCCTTGACGCCGCTCGGGGCGTAGCGCGTGTCGTTGTATTCAATGTCGCGGGCGAACGTGATGAGATGGCGCGCGGCGGCGAGGTGTTCCTGGTCCATAGATGAAGATGATTGGCGTCGGGTGCTAAGTCGCCGACCCCTTCATCTTACATGTATGTTGCGGATAATGCAAGGAAACCGTAAGGGGTGCTTGCGGAACCAGTCCCCTGAGCAAGCGCCGCCGACGCGAGCGCGCCCCGGCCACGCGGCGCGCTGCCGCGCGTTCGCCGGCATCGCGCCGACGTCCTGCCGTCCGGCAACAGTCTGGGCGTCCTTCAGGACAGGGCGGGCGGGCAGGTTTGCGTCTGACAGAGTGGCGTCTGAGGACATGTACCGGACCGCCCGTTTCGTCGTTGGCTACAGCCACGACCCCACGATCGGTCCTGATGTCCGTCAGGACTCAGGTGGGCCTCTTTCATTAAGGGGCGCAAGGGCGTGGGGTCGTGGCGCAGAGCGCTCGACGAAACGGTGCGGAACCGTCGTCTCAGGGGTTTTCACCCCGGCATACAGAGTATGAGGGGCTATGCCCCGGATGTATGCGTACCCTCAGGGGCGGTTACAAAGAAGCCCCCGGCCGGGGCCGGGGGCTCAGTGGCTCCGTTAGGAGCCGGTGTCCGCATCGCGCTCGGCAATGCGCGTGGTGATCCAGGCATCTATCTCCTGCTCAACCCAGCCGACCCTTCCGGTGCCAAGCCGTACCCTTTTGGGGAACTGACCGGCTGCCTCCAGGCGGGCAATGTGTGCAGGGCTGTAGATGACCTTCTCTCGCACCTGCCTCTTCGATAACAGCTTCATCGCGGTACTCCCTTGCGAGAGCGTCGCGACGCCCGGTTGGTCCCGGGACGGCGAACATAGCACGTCATAGCTACGCGAAGGAAAAGGTGGACCGTAAGGTGGACGGTGTTGATCCCCGTTGAGGGGAACGCTTATATTTCAACACCTTCTGAATGCCAATGGTGCGGTCGAGAAGACTCGAACTTCCACGGGTTGCCCCACAGCGACCTCAACGCTGCGCGTCTACCAATTCCGCCACGACCGCTCGCATCGGAGCGGGGGCGATAGCGCAGGTCGCAGGGAAAGGGAAGGGGCAAAGCCCCGACACATGACTGGGTCAGGCCGAGCCGGCCATATAGTCATAGACGTCGGCGGGGCGGGTGACGGTGATGGCGATGCGGTCGTCGCTGATCGAAATCTCGCCGCGCGCGATCGGGTGGTTGTTGGCCAGGATCCAGACTTCATCCGACTCGGTCGCGTTCAGCGGGATGACGGCGCCCCGGCCCATCTTCAGCAGTTGCGACATGGGCAGCACGGAGCGGCCGAGGACGACGGAAATTTCGACATCAACGGCGTTGATCTGACTCATGACGGACTCAGGGCTACTGGACGGGCTTCGGGTTGGAGCTTGCATGGGGACCCCCAACCGCCACATTGAGGGGGTCATGCTTTCCCAAGCCTTAAGCTCTGCCGATTCCCCGCTGCTACGGGCCGATTTCCGACCCGTCGAATGGGTCGTGTCACCGGGCTATGCGGACTATGCGGGAGTGGAGGCTGCGATGGAGGCGCGCGTGGCGGCCATCCATGCTGGCGAAGCGCCAGAGCGCGTCTGGCTGCTGGAGCATCCGCCGCTTTATACCGCGGGCGTTTCAGCCAGGGACGAGGATCTGATCGACGCCCGCTTTCCGGTGCACAGGACGGGGCGGGGCGGGCAGTTCACCTATCACGGACCGGGACAGCGGGTGGGCTATGTGATGCTGGACCTGGACCAGCGTGGCCGGGACATTCGCGGCTTTGTCCGGGGACTCGAACGGTCGATCATCGGGGCGCTGGCCGAGTTCGGCGTCGAGGGCGAGATCAAGGACGGGCGGGTCGGCGTCTGGGTGACGCGGAAAGGCCCCGGTTGGTCCCGCGAGGACAAGATCGCTGCCATTGGGGTCAAGGTGCGCCGTTGGGTCAGCTTCCACGGCATCAGCCTGAACGTCGAGCCGGATCTGGAGCATTTCGGGGGCATTGTGCCGTGTGGCATCCGCGAGCACGGGGTCACCAGCCTGCACGATCTGGGGATACTGGCCTCGATGGATGAGGTCGACGCGGCGCTCAAGACCAGCTTCGAGCGAGAGTTTGGACCCACGGCCGCAGGGCAACCTTAACCCTGGTGTGCTATCTCTCCCTGGAATCAGGGGGTTGAATTCATTGTCCATGTCATCTCTGGCAGCATTTCCTCCCCTTCCGGACGATCTGGTGGACGCGAGCACGTTTTTCGATGTGTCGCTCGACATGCTCTGCATCCGCGACCTGCAGGGGCGGGTCGTCAAGGTCAGCCGCTCGTGGGAGACCACCCTGGGCTGGAGCCCGGAGGAGCTGGAGGGGCGGTATCTGCTGGAGCTTCTGCATCCGGACGACGAGCCCTGTACCCGGGCCACGGTGAACCAGGTCGAGGATTTGTCCTCGGGCGGCTTCGTCAGCGGCTTCGTCAATCGCTATCGCCACAGGGACGGCAGCTATCGCCAGCTGGAATGGCAGGCACGCCGACATGGCGACAAGATCTATGCCGTGGCGCGCGACGTCACCGACCGCGAGGCGGCGCGCAGGGAACTGGAAGCCGCCAAGGTCGCCGCTGAGGCCGCCAGTCAGGCCAAGACCGACTTTCTGGCCAACATGAGCCACGAGATCCGCACGCCCCTGAACGGCGTCATCGGTCTGATCGGCGCGCTGCAGGCCGACGACCTGACCCCGCGCCAGCGCGAGCTGGTCGACCTGATTGCGCAGTCCGGCGAGAGTCTGGAGCGGCTGGTGTCTGACATTCTGGATGTCTCGAAAGTCGAGGCCGGTCAGCTGGAGATCGTGCCGGTCGACATGGACCTGATGGACGAGCTGGAGCCCGCCATCGCCACGGCCCGGGCCAAGGCCGAGGCGCGCGATCTGACCTTTGCCGTCAATGTCGGTCCCACGGCGCGGGGCCGCTTCCTGGCCGACGCCGGGCGGATCCGACAGGTCCTGACCAATCTGCTGTCGAACGCCATCAAGTTTACGCACGAAGGTGAAGTCTCGCTGGACATGACCATCGACGACGATGCGCCCGAGCCCGGCGTAAGCACCCTGACGCTGACCGTGACGGATACCGGTGTCGGTTTCGATTCCGAGGCGGCTAAAAGCCTGTTCGACCGCTTCACCCAGGCCGACAACACCATCACACGCCGGTTTGGGGGGACGGGTCTTGGCCTGTCGATCTGTCGCGCGCTGAGCGAGATGATGGGCGGTGACATCAACGCCCGCTCGATTCCAGGCGAGGGCAGTGTCTTTACCGTCAGCTTGCCCCTTTCACGTACCCGTTCGCTGGAGGCCTACGACGCCGGCCGCCTGGCCGAGAAAGCCCGGGCCAACCTGGCCCCGCTGCGTCCCACGAGGGTCTCGGACGATGCGACCGTCCGTGTGCTCCTCGCGGAGGACCATCCGGTCAACCAGCGCGTGGTCGAGGCCATGCTGACCGGTCAGCCCTATGAGTTGACGATCGTCGAGAACGGTGCCGAGGCGGTTGAGGCCGTGGCCGGGGGCAGCTTTGATGTGGTGCTGATGGATATGCAGATGCCCGTGATGGACGGGCTGGCCGCCACCCGCGCCATCCGCGCCACCGAGGGCGGGCGACGCCTGCCGATCATCATGCTGAGCGCCAATGCCATGCCCCAGCATCTGGAGCAGGCGAAGGATGCGGGCGCGGACCAGCATGTATCAAAGCCCGTGACCCCAACGACCTTGCTGGCCGCGCTGGAGACGGCGGCGAACTCAATGGTGGCCGTTTGACCAAGGCCTCGATCAGCGGTGGAGTGGTGCATGACCTGCCGAAGGATCTGGCTGCGGCCTTGAGGGGCGCCCCCGAGGCGCTGAAGACCTGGGAAGACATTACGCCGCTGGCCCGCAACGAGTGGATCTGCTGGACCATCTCGGTGAAGAAGGCCGAGACGCGCGAGAAGCACATCGTCCGCGCCATCGAGGACCTGACCGCCGGTAAACGCCGCCCCTGCTGCTGGCCGGGATGCCCGCACCGGGAGCGGAGCGGCAGACCCGCCTGACCCACCCGTGCGGCATCCGCTCGCGACGCTCCTTCCGTCATTCGATGGGGCGTTTGGGGGAGAGCAGGTTCTCCTCGCCGGAGGCTCTGCGTTCGGCCTCGATCGTGCGATCGATGTGGTCGTCGGGTCGGACAGACGGGGCGGAGGCGAGGCGGCTGTCGGCGGGCGCGCCGGTGCGGCGTCGGGCCGGGGGGGGCTCAGCCCCGGACGCAGCCCGGGCGCCCGGGCGCAGCAGGTCCGGCATGTGGTCGATGCGCAGGCGATAGATGGGCTCGGGCAAGGTGAAGCCCGCAGCCTCGATCGCCATCTTGGTCGCCCGGATGGCGGCGCTTCGGGCCTTGAGGAAATCGGCGTCGGCCTGATCGATCCAGCCCATGAACTTCAGAACGATATTGCTGTCGCCGACCGTGACGATGACCCCCGACGGCGCGGGATCCGCGAGGATGAAGTCGAGGGCAGACAGCGTCGACACGCCGACCTTGATGGCGGCTTCGGGGTCGTCCTCGGCGTCGACGCCCAGCTCGAACTCCATCCGCCGCTGCGGGTTGCGGGTGTAGTTCAGGATGACCGCCCGGAAGACCATCATATTGGGGATGCGCAGGTGGTTGCCGTCCAGCGTCATCAGTACGGTCGCCCGTGACGTCAGCCGCACCACCTTGCCCTCGTGACTGTCGATGACGACGTGGTCATTGGCCCGGAACGGCTGGCGCAGGCTGAGCATGATGCTGGAGATGTAGTTCTCCAGTGTGTCGCGCAGGGCAAAGCCGACGGCGATGCCCAGCACGCCGGCGCCGCCGAGAACAGTGCCCATCAGGGCGGTGGCGCCCAGCAGGTTGAGGGCGAGCACGATCCCGACGATCAGGCTGATCGCCCGCACCAGCTGCGCCAGCAGGTCGCCGACGAACGGATTGGACGTCAGGCCGCGCCAGAACCGGTTGAACGACGCCGCCCACCAGCCCAGCCCCACGCAGGCGGCGACGATCAGGAGGCTGAGCAGCAGCAACGGCCCGCTGTCCAGGGTCGACTGCCACAGGGCCGTCAGCTGCTGCAGGAAGGGGGATACCCGCTCGCCCAGCTGGACGCTGGCCTCAATGTCGTTGCGCACGGCCACCACGCCCTCGACCCGGCCTGCGATCGCCTCGGCGCGATCCAGATCGCCCCGGTCGGCCACCATGCCGTCCAGGATGACCACCCCCTCAGCCACCCGTACCTCGACAGCGGAAAGCGCATCGAACTGCGCGTATATGCGGCTGAGGCGCGACGCGATAGCGGCATCGGAGCCGGCGTCGCTGTCGACACGGATGGCCGGAGGGTCCTGAGCCGGCGCGGGCGTCTGGCCCCAGACCGGTGCGCTCACCGCTGCCAGTCCGACGATCAGCATCAGGCAGACGGCCAGCAGGACGCGGAGGGGCGTGGATGTCATCGGGGCCGATCGGGGAGAGTTCATGTCGGCCATGCTGGCACCCGCAGACGGGGCTGTCACGAGCGGTCACCTGACTGCGCGTCGAGGCCTGGCCCCGGTGGGCGGCGCCTCTGGTCCAGGCGCCTCGACTTCTGGCATAAGTCGCGCCGCGCAGGCCGGGCCGCGCGTCGGTCTGCGAGCGGGTCATGAGCGCCTTTCACCATGTGCTGGTCAACAATCTGGTGGCCAACATCATCAACTTCACGGTGTGGTTCGCCCTGACCTTCTGGGTGTTTCTGGAGACGCGTTCGGTGTTCGCCACCGGGATGATCGCGGGTCTGTATCTGGTGCTGACGGCGGGGCTGGCCTTCTGGTTCGGCAGTCTGGTGGACCATCATCGCAAGAAGAAGGTGATGCTGGCGTCCAGTCTTGTATCGCTGGGCCTATATGCGGTGGCGTTCGGCTTGCTGATGGCGGCACCCGCGGGGGCTATGGCCGAGGTCGGGAGCCTCTGGCTGTGGGCCTTTATCGGCGTGGTGATGCTGGGGGTGATCGCAGGCAATGTGCGCGCCATCGCCCTGCCGACGCTGGTGACGGCGCTGGTGCCCGAGGACCGGCGCGACCGGGCGAACGGGCTGGTGGGCATGGTGACGGGGATCGGATTTCTGACGACCTCGGTGATCAGCGGCCTGCTGGTCGCGTGGGCCGGGATGGAGGGGGCGCTGGTGTTCGCGCTGGCGCTGATCGTGCCGGTGTTCCTGCACCTGCGGTTCGTGCCGGTCGATGAGCCCGACCCCGAGGCGCTGAGGGCCGAGGCGGGGGAGAGCGGACCCGCCAAGGTGGACATTCGCGGGACGATCAAGGTGATCGGCTTGGTGCCGGGGCTGTTCGCCCTGATTCTGTTTGCGACCTTCAACAACTTCCTCGGAGGGGTCTTCATGGCCCTGATGGATGCCTATGGCCTGTCGCTGATGCCGGTCGAGGCCTGGGGCTTCTTCTGGGCCGGGGTGTCGACGGCCTTCATCCTGAGCGGGATCATCATTTCGAGGACGGGGCTGGGGAAGAATCCGCTGCGGACGCTGATGATCGTCAATCTGATCTGCTGGATCGTGGCGGCGCTGTTTACGATCCAGTCGTCGATCGTGCTGCTGGCGATCGGCTGTTTCATGTGGATGCTGCTGAGCCCCTATTCCGAGGCGGCCGAGCACACGACCCTGCAGAAGGTGGTGCCGTTCGAGCGGCAGGGGCGGGTGTTCGGCTTTGCCCAGTCGGTCGAGCAGGCGGCCTCGCCCCTGACCGCCTTCCTGATCGCGCCCCTGGCCCAGTTCGTCTTCATCCCGCTGATGACTGACGGCCGGGGCGCCGACCTGATCGGCGACTGGTACGGCCGCGGGCCTGAACGGGGCATGGCGCTGGTGTTCACCGTGGCCGGCGTGCTGGGGCTGATCGCCACGGTGATCGCCTGGAACTCGCGCTATTTCCGCCAGCTGTCGGCGGCGTACCTCAAGGGGACGAAGGCCGAGCCGGTCGACGGGTAGGGCCTATTCGAATTCCACCAGCACGTCGTCGGCGGCGACGGGGTCACCGGCCTTGGCGCCGACGGCCTTGACCACGCCGTCGCGTTCGGCCTTGAGGATGTTCTGCATCTTCATGGCTTCAATGATGGCGACGGTCTCGCCCTCCTTGACCTCCTGACCCACGGTGACGGGCACGGCGACCACAAGGCCGGGCATGGGCGACTGGATCAGTTTGGAGGTGTCGGGTGCGACCTTCTCCGGCAGGCGGCCATAGAGCTCGGCATGACGGGGGGACAGGACGCGAACGCGGGCGCCCATGGCGCGGTGGCGGATGGTGAAGCCGTCGGGGACGCGGGAGACCTCGGCCGTAAATGGCGTGCCGTCAAGGCAGGCGCGGAACTGGGGCAGGCCCGGCGACCAGTCGATCTCGGACAGGATCAGCGTGCGTTCTTCGTCCGGCAGGGTGATGGCGAGGTTTTCGTCGTCATCGACCGCGAGGCTGGCCGACACGGTTTCGGCGCCGACCAGAACGGTCCAGTCGCTGCGATCGCCAGGGTCCCCGGCCTGTTCGACCTGCACCGCCTTCATGGCGAGGCTTGAGGCCAGCATCACGTCGCGGCCGAAGCCGGCCACCGGCGTGCCGTTGAAGCCGTCGGGGAATTCGTCGGCGATGTAGCGGGTGGTCAGGGCGCCGGAGCGGAAGCGCTCCTGATCCATGACGGCGGCGAGGAAGGGGACGTTGTGGCCGACGCCCTCGAGATGGGTGTCTTCCAGGGCGCGGGCCATGCCGTCGATGGCGGCCTCGCGCGTTTCGCCCCAGGTGCACAGTTTGGCGATCATGGGGTCGTAGAACATGCTGATCTCGTCGCCCTCGCGGACGCCGGAATCGTTGCGCACCAGATAGCCATCCTGCTCGCCTTCGCGGGGCTGGTCATAACGGACCAGTCGGCCGATCGAGGGCAGGAAGCCGCGGTAGGGGTCCTCGGCATAGATGCGGCTCTCGATCGCCCAGCCGCGGATCTTGAGGTCCTTCTGGCTGATGTTCAGTTCCTCGCCCCAGGCCGAGCGGATCATCTGTTCGACCAGATCGACGCCGGTGATCAGTTCGGTGACCGGATGCTCGACCTGCAGCCGGGTGTTCATTTCCAGGAAGTAGAAGCTCTTGTCCTGGCCGGCGACGAATTCGACCGTGCCGGCGGAGTCGTAGTTCACGGCCCTGGCCAGGGCGATGGCCTGCTCACCCATGGCCTTGCGGGTCTTTTCGTCCAGCAGGGGGGAGGGGGCCTCCTCAATGACCTTCTGATTGCGGCGCTGGATCGAGCATTCGCGCTCGAACAGGTGGACGACGTTGCCGTGCTTGTCGCCCATCACCTGAATTTCGATGTGGCGCGGGTTCTCGATGAATTTCTCGAGGAAGACCCGGTCGTCGCCGAAGGCAGATTTGGCCTCGGCCTTCACCGAGGAAAAGCCGTCAGCCATATCGGAATCGGAATGGGCGACGCGAATGCCCTTGCCGCCGCCGCCGGCCGAGGCCTTGATCATGACGGGATAGCCGATACCGCGCGCGATCTCGACGGCCTCTTCGGGCGTTTCGATCAGGCCCATGTGGCCGGGCACGGTCGAGACCCCGGCCTCGGCCGCCAGCTTTTTCGAGCTGATCTTGTCGCCCATGGCCTCGATGGCTTCGGGGTTCGGGCCGATGAAGGCGATGCCCTCGTCCCGCAGGCGGCGGGCAAAGCCGGCGTTCTCGCTGAGGAAGCCGAACCCGGGGTGCACAGCTTCCGCGCCGGTTTGTCGCACGGCGTCGACGATGCGGTCGGCCAGCAGATAGGACGCAGCCGCAGCCGCCGGGCCGATCAGCACGGCCTCGTCCGCCATTTCGACGGCCAGCGAGCCCGCGTCGGCCTCGGAATAGACCTGCACCGTCTGAATGCCCATGCGGCGGCAGGTCTTGATGATGCGGACGGCGATCTCGCCCCGGTTGGCGATCAGAATCTTGGCGAACATTCCCGGTTCCATCGACATCGCCGGATGTGGGAGATCAACGCACTGTGATCTCACCTTGAGGCGACGGCCCCGATTAGGCCGTGATCCCGTGCGAGTAAACCGACTTACGGACCGGGGGGTTCGCTTGATCGGGGTTCGGGGTTGGCAAGCCCCTGCCTGATCGGCTTTAAGGTCCGGGTATCTCCCTGACACGACCACTGGAGCCTTTCGTATGACGTTCAGACCGTACGCCGCCTTTACGGCCGCGGCCCTCGCCATCACCGTCACGACCTCGGTCGCGGCCCAGGACTTCCGGGCGCTCGCCTCGCAGGATCTGGTCACCGCCCAGCAAGAGATTCGCGAGAATCACCCGGCGCTGATCGTTGACGGCCCCGAGGCCGCGGCCTTCCGCAGCTATCTGGATACCGGCCTTGCCGAGGCCCAGGCCCTGATCGGCCAGGTCAACAGCGGCGACAGCCACGCCTATCTGATGCGCTATTTCGCGGGCGGCTTCCGGGATTCGAACCTCCGTATCACGCCGACCTTTGACCTGCTGGGCCCGTATTTCGGCATCAGCTGGGGTGGCGTAACCACGGGCTGGCGGAATGGCGAATATGTGGTGACCCACGTGGCCGACGGTGTGCGTCGCGGCCCGCGCATCGGCTCGGTCGTGACCGAATGCAATGGCGTTCCGATCGAGGAGTTCGCCATGGAGAAGCTGGACCGCTGGGAAGGCGATCTAACGACCGAAGCCGGTCGTGTGCGCACGGCCCCCTATCTGCTGTGGAACCGCAACAACCCCTTTACCCGTGGCCTGCCCCAGACCTGCAAGTTCCGCGAGGGCCGTCGCACGCGTGACTTCGAGCTGCAGATCCAGCCGGTCAGCCCGCAGGCGCTGGAAGCCGCCTATCGCGCCACCGTCTACATGCCTGGCGACGTGCCGCTGGCCATCGAACAGGTCAACGGTCGTCCGTGGGTGCACGCCCACTCGCTGAGCGAGGACGCAGACTGGACCGCTTTCAACGCCAATCTTGTGGCCCAGGCCGATGCCCTGCGTGGCCCGCAAGGGTTCGTGCTGGACCTGCGCGGCGCCAATGGGTCCGAGTTCACCTCGACCCGCCGGGCCTATGGTCTGGTCAACCGCATCTGGACGCCCGAGTTCACCGTCAGTCGCCAGCCGGTGGCCGGCAATGTGACCTATCGCGTCAGTCAGGATAACCGCGACTGGTTCGCCGACACCCTGGCCCGGATGGAGGCCGATCCGCTGTTCGTTGAGGAAAACCCGGCGATTATCGAGGAAACCCGCGGCGTCGTGGCAGCCTTTGATGCCGCCCTGGCCGCCGGTCAGGAAAGCTTTGTCCTGCCGGGCCGTGAGCCGGTTGCGGACACGGGCGCGCCGAACCCTGTGCAGGGCCCGGTGATCGTTCTGGTCGATGCCGGGTGTGCGGGCGGCTGCCTGGACGTGCTGGACCTGCTGGTCAATCTGCCGAACGTGCGTCTGGCCGGATCGACCACCGCTGAGGACTCGATCTTCATCGAGCCGACCATTCTGCGCCTGCCGTCGAACTACGCGGACCTGACCTATGGCCACAAGGCTTGGACCGACCGCGAGCGGGGCAACAACGAGCCGCATGAGCCGGCCGAGGGCCTGCGCTACACCGGCAACCCGGCCGATGAGGTCGCGGTCCGGACCTGGGTCTCGAGCCTCTTCGGGGGTTAAGGCTCAGGCACTGTGATGAGGATCGGGCCGGTCGGGGTGGGAACCCTGACCGGCCCTTCCTATATCTGGCGCATGACACAGATCACCTCTGCCTCCGGCTTTGACCTGACCCCGCCCGATGAGGATCAGCGCGAGCGGCTGATCGCGGATCTGGACCCCGAGGCCGAACGCATCCTGCTGGCCCACGGGACCGAGGCGCCCTTCTGTGGTGGCCTGCTGGATGAGAAGCGGGCAGGTGTCTTCTGCTGCCGTCTGTGCGGCCTGCCGCTGTTCCAGACGAAGACCAAGTTTGAGAGCGGGACCGGCTGGCCCAGCTTCGACCGCCCCTATGACCCGGCCCATATCCGCGAAATCCGCGATACTTCATTCGGCATGGTTCGCATCGAGACCCGCTGTGCGCGGTGTGATGGCCATCAGGGCCATGTCTTCCCGGACGGACCGCCGCCGACAGGCCTGCGCTACTGCATCAACTCGGCGGCGCTCAACTTCGTGCCGGAGGGCGAAGCCCTGCCTGATCCTCTGGGCCGGGGCGAGGGGGCCGCCTGATCGTGAACACATTTGACGCGGACCATGAGCGATCCCGGGAGGCGCGGTTGCAGCCTGTCCCGATACAGGGGAAGATCGAGCGATGATTACAGTGATGGCAAGCGTCGCCCTTCTGGCCGTGGGCACCCCTGGTCCCGAGGATCCGGACGAGATCATCCGGACGGCCGCGGCACCCGGCGTCTCAGCCGAGTCTGTGGCGACCGAGGGTGAGGCGGCGGCAGCCAACGCCCCGACCCTCGTTGTGGAACAGGATCCCGAACCCCACGGCCTGACCACGGATCAGCAGATCAGCCGCTGGCTGGCGGAGGGCCCCGCTGTGTCGTCGGGTGCGGACGCCGCCTATGGGGGCCCGGTCGACGGAGTGGCCTGGGACAGCGAGCGGCGCGTCCGCAGCGAGTTCAGCGTCGGCATCGGCACGGAAGGCTATCGCCAGTACGGGGCCTCTGTCTCGGTGCCGCTGGGCGAGAGCGGGCATCTGGAACTGCACTACCGTGAGGTCGAGAACGGCTTTCCCGCCTACAGCCGCTACGGCTCGCCCTATGGCTACGACTATGATCCGGATTGGCCCGATGTGGTGAACACTCCGTGGCGGTCGGAGGTGGGGCTTGAGCCCATCGACGCGCGCCTCGACGGCCGGCCGGATCGCAGCCGTGCCTGGCGCGACTATCGACGCACGCGCCCCGCCCCGAAGTCGGAGCGGTAGCGTCGTTCAGGATCGGGAGGTGGTGCCGCCGGGGGGAATCGAACCCACGACCTCAGCCTTACCAAGGATGCGCTCTACCACTGAGCTACGGCGGCCAAATCTGAGGAACCGGGCGTATAGCCAAAGCGGGGTGCGGGCGAAAGCCCCTAATCGCAATCTCTTGATGAAAAGCGCGTTCAGTGGTCGATGGGCGGCATGAGTGAACCGGACGACGTCAAGCCCACCAGGCCCGCCCAGGCGGCAAAGCCCGACCGCGAGGCCCGGCTGGCGCTGGCACTGCGGGCCAATCTGAAACGGCGCAAGCAGGCGGGGCGGGCACAAGCGGCCCCGGTTGAACCTGACGAAGAAAGCTGAGTATCGCCGCGCCCGGCTCTTTCATCCGGGGGGCGGGTCGCGCTAGATAACCGGTCCCCCCGCAGCGCGATCAGGTGCCGGCGGCCAGGCATCAGGATCGACATGGACAGTATTGCCATCCGCAGCGGCAACACCCTGAACGGCAGCATTCCCATCAGCGGGGCCAAGAATTCGGCGCTGAAGCTGATGGCGGCCTCGATCCTGACCGACCAGCCGCTGCGCCTGACCAATATGCCGCGACTGGCCGATACGCGCTTTCTGGGCCAGCTGCTTCGTCAGCTGGGGGTTGAGGTTACCGAATCGGGAGAGGCCGGGGCGCAGCAGACGCTGTTCCATGCGCCGGAGATCACCTCGACTTTCGCGCCCTATGATCTGGTCCGCCAGATGCGGGCCTCGTTCAATGTGCTGGGCCCGCTATTGGCGCGGACGGGCGAGGCGCGGGTGTCGCTGCCGGGCGGTTGCACCATCGGCGCGCGACCCGTCGACCTGCACCTGATGGCGCTGAAGGCGCTGGGCGCCGAGATCGAGCTGGATGAGGGCTATGTCGAGGCCCGGGCGCCCGACGGGCTGAAGGGCGCCGAGATCACCTTCCCGTTCGTGTCTGTGGGCGCGACCGAGCATGCCCTGCTGGCGGCCGTTCTGGCCGAGGGCACGACCGTCCTGAACAATGCGGCGCGCGAGCCGGAAATCGGCGATCTGGCGCGGTGTCTGATGGCCATGGGGGCGAAGGTTGAGGGCCTCGACACCCACACGCTGACCATCACGGGCGTGACCTCGCTGGGCGGGGCCGAGTGGCCGGTGATCGCCGACCGGATCGAGATGGGCACCTATGCAGTGGCGGCGGCCATGACGGGAGGGGACGTTACCCTGACCGGCAGCCGGCCCGAGCTGATGACGGCCCTGACCGCCAAGATGCGTGAGTGCGGCGTGGATGTGACCGAGACGGATGACGGCGTGCGGGTGCGGCGCGATCCGGGGGTGCGGCTGAAGGCCGTCGATGTGACGACCGAGGTCTATCCGGGCTTTGCCACCGACCTTCAGGCGCAGTTCATGGCGCTGATGACCACGGCGGAGGGCGAGAGTCGAATCCACGAGAACATCTTCGAGAACCGCTTCATGCATGCGCCGGAGCTGGCACGGCTGGGCGCGGAGATCGCCGTGCACGGCGGTGAGGCCGTTGTGACGGGGGTCGAGCGGCTGCGCGGGGCGCCAGTGATGGCTACGGACCTGCGCGCCTCGGTCAGTCTGGTGATCGCCGGGCTGGTGGCCGAGGATGAGACCACGATCGGCCGGGTCTATCATCTGGATCGCGGGTTCGAGCGACTGGAAGAAAAGCTGGGCCGGTGCGGGGCTGATATCCGCCGGATCACGGGGGAGGGCCATGAGCACTGAGATCGACGCCCTGACGCCGCCTCAGCCCAAGACGCCGCTCGAGCCGCTGCGCCTGCTGGCCATGGACGTCGAGGACCTGCAGTTCGTCTCGGCGGCGCTACAGGATGCGATCCTGCGACCGGTCGACATCGTCTGGGAGCGGTCGGCACGGCAGCTGACCCTGACGCTCAGCCGCTTCTGCTGGGAATGCGGGGGCACGCGCGTGATGGCGGCCATGCAGTTCGGCGACGTGACAGGGGTCAAGAGCCGGCAACTGCCGCGCGGACCGGAACAGGCGCTGGAGTTGCTGGCGCTCCATTTCGAGCCGTCGGAGGCGCCGTCCGGTCAGGTCTATCTGATGTTCGCGGGCGGTGGTGATCTGCGCATCGATGTGGAATGTCTGGACGTGGTGCTGGCGGACCTGTCGGACCGGTGGCCCGCTCGGGAGAAGCCCAGCCATCCTGAACTGGACGACGGAAGCGAGACGGAATGACCGACAGCGCCCGCCCGGATACGGACCGTCTGGCCTCGGTCGAGCTGGATGCGGCGACCCTGCCCGCCGCCACGGCCGAGATCGAGCATGAGCGCCGGGTGGCGATCTTCGATCTGGTCGAGAAGAATGTCTTCCGGCCCGAGGGGGCGTCCGGCGGTCCCTATGCGCTGAAGCTGTCGCTACAGGACAGCCGGCTGGTGTTCGATATCAGCGGGCCGGACTATGCGCGGGCGCACGGGCTGTCGCTGACGCCGCTGAAGACCGTGCTGCGCGACTATCTGATGATCTGCGACAGCTATTATGAAGCCTTGCGCGGATCCTCGCCCAGCCAGATCGAGTCCGTCGACATGGGCCGTCGCGGTCTGCACAACGAGGGGGCCGAGACGCTGAAGGCCCGGCTGGACGGCAAGATCGACATGGATCACGAGACCTCACGCCGGCTGTTTACGCTGGTCTGCGCCCTCTATCGGCGGTGAAGCGCGGGCCGCAGGGCCCGCAGAACTCGACTTTTCGACAATTCTGGTGCATTAGCCCCGCTCTTTTCGGCATATGCGCTCCGCCCGGCGCGTGTGTCAGACGATTTCCCCGGGTGTGAGAGGCCGCATGGCTAAGGAAGAACTGCTCGAGTTTCCCGGTACGGTCAGCGAACTGCTGCCGAACGCCACGTTTCGTGTGACGCTCGAGAACGACCACGAGATCATCGCCCACACTGCAGGCAAGATGCGCAAGAACCGCATCCGCGTGCTGGCCGGCGACAAGGTGCTGGTCGAAATGACCCCCTACGACCTGACCAAGGGTCGCATCACCTATCGCTTCAAGTAAGGCCGGGCGGGATGGCCCGTCCTGAGCTCATTCTGGCTTCGGCCAGTCCGCGCCGGCGTGAGCTGCTGGCCCAGGTGGGGATCGTCCCCGACCAGACCCTGCCCGCCGACATCGACGAAACCCCTCTGAAATCCGAAACCCCGGCGCAGCTGGCGGATCGCCTGGCGCGGTCCAAGGCCGCCGTGGTGGCCGAACGCCATCCTGAGGCTGTGGTGCTGGCGGCGGATACGGTCGTGTCGCTGGGACGCCGGTTTCTGGAAAAGGCTGCGGACGAGGCCGAGGCGACCTGCTTCCTCAAGATGCTGTCGGGCAGGAACCACCGGGTGCACACGGGCGTGGCCGTGGCCCATGCGGGCCGCGTCTCCGTGCGGGTCGTTGAAACACGGGTCACGCTGAAGGTGCTGAGCGAGGCCGAGATCACCGCCTATGTCGCGAGCGGCGACTGGCAGGGCAAGGCCGGGGCCTATGGTATCCAGGGGCCGGCGGGCGCCTTTGTCCGCCGAATCGTGGGCAGCCATCCGGCGGTCATGGGCCTGCCGCTCTATGAGACCGTCAGCCTGCTGGAAGGCGTCGGATACCGGCGCGGGTGAGCGATCTGGAGACATTTCTGGACGACGGCCCGGGCGAGACCTGGGGCGTGGTGTGCCAGGACGGCGAGCCCCGGCAAATCTTCCATGCGCGCGACGGCGATGCCGAAGCGAATCGTCTGGGCGCCGAGAGCATCGGCCGGGTCACGGCTCTGCTGCCGGGCGGCGGCGGGGCCTTTGTCGATCTGGGCGTCGGTGAACCGTTCGGCTTTCTGAACAAGGGGCAGGTGACGGTCGGACAGGCGGTGCGGGTCACGGTGTCGGCCGAGCCCCGCGGCGGAAAGGGGCCGGGCCTGACGCTGTCGGGCAAGGGGGAGGGGACGCCCCGGCTGCTGAAACCTGGCCCGACGGTCGCCGAATGGCTGGCCCGGGCCGCGCCCGGTGTCGTGCCGGCAACGGGTGCCGTGGCGATCGAAGCGGTGCGGGAAGCGCGTGAGACAGCCCTAGTGCCTGTGCTTGAGGCCGAGGGGCTAAGTGTCGCGCTCGAGCGCACCCGGGCGCTGGTCGCGGTGGATCTGGACTTTGCCGGGGCGCCCGGTCGGGACAGCGGCAAGGCGCGAGAGGCGGCGAATCGCCTGGGTCTTCGGCTGGCGGCGCGGCACATCGCGCTGAAGCGGTGGGCCGGACTGGTCGTGATCGATCTGATCGGCACGGCCCAGGCGCCCGACCCGGTCATGAAAGCGGCGAAGGAGGCATTTGTAGACACCGGTGTCACATTCGGGCCACTGAGCCGGTTTGGCCTGTTGCAGCTGTCGCTGCCGTGGCGGCAGACGCCGATCGAGGAGACGCTGTTCGGCGTGAAGGGCGAGCGCAGACGCCGGGCGGGACAGATCGAGGCCGTGCGCACGCTGCGTCATGCGTTGGAGGTCAACCGGTCGGCACCCTGGATCAACCTGGTCGTACCGGACGTTGAGGTGGACGAGATATCGGGGCTGGTCGGCGGCCTGGGCCCGCGGGCGCGGTTGATCGGCGAGGCTGGGCAGCCGGTCGGCACCTATGAGATACGCGAAGGCTGATGATGTCTAACTGTCCGATTTGCAAAAAGAATCCCAAGCATCCGGACTATAAGCCGTTCTGTTCGAAACGGTGTTCGGACGTGGATCTGCAGCGCTGGCTGGGCGGAGCCTATGTGCTTCCGGGCGAGCCTGCGGATGACCTGTCGCAGGACGACCGCGAGGACTGACAGAGAGATTGTCCGAGGACGCTGGACACCCTGCATCCGCTCGCCTATAGACCCCGCTCCCGCCCGCCGGAGCGCGCCTGGGTAGCTCAGTTGGTAGAGCAGCGGATTGAAAATCCGCGTGTCGGTGGTTCGAATCCGCCCCCAGGCACCACTTCCCTGCGACCGGTCGGGGAAGGAAATTCCAGATATCATGAAAATGTCGCTTTCCGGGGGAAGGCTGTGCCCCAAGACGGAGCGTTCTCGCGCCGGGGGAAAAGCACCTCGACGCACTTGACGCTCTGGTATGCGTTCGCCAAAGGGAGCGTGACTGCTTTCTTTGGGTGGGCTGTCAGACGGTTTCGGATCGAGGTCCGAAGGCATCTGTCACCGACACCGGTTCCTATCGGCAACCGGTCGCATCCGAAGGCGTTTCGATGGCGGACCCCCGGGTTCGACGTCGAGAAGTCAGAATTTAAACTGGGGTACGACCGCTGTGGTCGGGTCCTTTAGGGTTTCATGGTCAGACCACAACGCAGGAACTGGCGAACTATGCGCGATAGCAAAAAGACGAACATCCTCCTCGCAATGGTCGGCGCTGCCGTCCTGATGGCGAGCTCGCCGGTCCTGGCTCAGGACACTACGGCTCCCGACCCGGCTGCGGCCGAGGCCACCGCCGAAGTCCCGGCCACCGACGCGGCCGCGACGGCCACCACTGAAGAAGCCGCCACCACGGATGAAGCGGCTGAAGGTCACGGCGGTGAATCGCTGACCCCGATCAAGATGTTCATGGACTCGGGCATCGTTGTTAAGGTCGTCATGGTCGGCCTGCTGGTCGCCTCGATCTTCACCTGGGTGATCCTGATCATCAAAATGATGGAGTTCGGTGGTCTGAACGCGAAGACCAACCGCTTCCTGGAAAACTTCCGCGGCGCCCGTTCGATCGCGGACATGCGCAAGATCGCGACCTCGGACGAGTTCGACGGCAACCCGCTGGCCGATATGGCCGCCGCGGCCACCGAAGAGATCGAACTGTCGCGTCAGGCGGGCCTGTCGGTCACCGGTGAGCACCGCGATGCGGCCATCACCCGCGCCTCGACGGCCGTGGCCGCCGTGCAATCGGGGCTGGCCGGACGCCTTTCGGGTGGTCAGCAGTTCCTGGCCTCGACCGGTTCGACCGCTCCGTTCGTCGGTCTGTTCGGTACGGTGTACGGGGTTATGAACTCCTTCATCGGTATCGCCGAGTCGAACACCACCAACCTGGCCGTCGTGGCCCCCGGTATCGCCGAGGCGCTGCTGGCCACGGGTATCGGTCTGTTCGCGGCTATCCCGGCGGTTATCTTCTATAACTACTTCAACACCCGCATCTCGGCCTACGGCACCCGTTCGGACGGCTTCGCTGCTGAACTGCTCAACGCCATCTCGCGTCAGCTCGACAAGGGAGCGTAAGCCTCATGGCCGCGAAACTCTCAGGAGGCGGCGGCGGAAAGTATCACGTCGAGCAGAACAGCGAGATCAACGTTACGCCTTTCGTTGATATCATGCTGGTTCTCCTCATCATCTTCATGGTGGCCGCGCCTTTGGCCACCGTGTCGATCGAGGTGAAACTGCCCACTGCCGCAGCCGAACCGCAGGAGAACCCGCCCACCCCGGTGTTCATCTCCATCCAGAACGATGGCGGTGTGTTTATCGGCGACAACCGGACCACGGTGGGGGAGATTGGCGACAATCTCCGCTACCTGATCCGGACGCGGAACCCCGAGGAAGAGCGTATCTTCATCCGTGCTGACCAAACGACGCGCTATGGCGATTTCATGCAGGTTATGAATGCCCTGCAGGACAATGGCTTCTACAGCGTCGCCCTGGTCGGCGAAGACAACGCACCAGAGTAAAGGACGGGCGACATGACCGATACACCCGTTGAGTACCATCGCAGTCGCTATGATGCCCCGAAGAAAAAGGGCTTCATGGGGGTGTCGATCGGGGTCTGGATTGTTGTTCTGATCGTGGTGACCATCCTGTTCGGGGTGTTGCTCTACTTCGTCGACAAATCCAGGTTCGAGCTCAAGATTCCGGACTATACGGATGACTCCGTGCAGGTGGATCTGATCGACCCGATCCCGCCGCCGCCGCCTCCGCCGCCGCCGCCGCCTCCGCCTCCGACGGATCAGCCGCCGCCGCCGAAGCTGCAGCCGCGTGAACCGGCGCCGAGCCCGATTGCTCCGCCTGTCCGTCTGCCGATCCCGCCGGTGCCGAAGGAAGACCGTCAGGAATACACCGGACCTCCGGTCAATATTCCGGGACCGCCGCCGCCGCCGGCTCCGCCTGCGCCGCCGCGTCCGCCGGTCGTGACCAACCCCTCGTGGGCCAGCCGTCCGACCCCGGACTATCCGGACCGGGCTATCTCCCGGGGCATCGAAAGCGGTCGCGTGGAACTGAGCTGCGCGGTTAATCCGAACGGTTCGGTGAGCGATTGCCGGATCACCTCGGAGGACCCGAGCGGCGCCGGTTTCGGCCAGGAAGCACTCCGCGCCACACGTCGCGCCCGTCTGACCCCCGGTCAGGTTGATGGTGTCGCCGTCGGTGGCCGGGTGAACTTCACCGTCGCCTTCCGCCTGCAATAGGTCGGATCGACGTCAAAAGACTGAAACGCCCCGGAGTTCGCTCCGGGGCGTTTCTCTTTGTGCCAGTCAGCAGGGGGCGGGATCAAATTGGCCGCGTGCGTGTTCAAGCGTCACAGCTGTCGAAACTCCCGGGAGACCTCCGTATGCCGTTCACCCTCACCAAGGCCACTGTTGTGAAGTCGTTCGCAGGCCTCGTCGCCGCCTCGGCCCTTGTGGGAGGCTGCGCCTATAATGAGGCCCTGGGCCGCAACCAGTTCCTGCTGGTCGACAATGCAGCCCTGGCCCAGGCGTCGGATCAGGCCTGGGCCGATGCCCTGCGGACCCAGCAGGTGTCGCGCGACGCGGCCGCCAATGCGCGCATCCGCCGGGTCGGGGATCGCCTTGTGCAGGCCGCGGGTCTGACGAATATACGCTGGGACTATGCGGTGTTTGTCGACCAGTCCCCCAATGCCTTCGTGCTGCCGTCGGGCAAGATCGGCGTGACCACGGGCCTTCTGGCGCTGGTCCAGAATGATGACCAGCTGGCCGCCGTGATCGGTCACGAGATCGGCCATGTGGTCGCCCAGCACGCGGCCGAACGCTATTCCAGCACGGCGGTGACCAGTATCGGCCTGCAGGCCATTCAGGGTGCCTCGGGCGACTACGGCCAGGCGGTCGGCGCGCTGGGTGGTCTGGGCGCGCAATTGGGTGTGCTGCTGCCCTTCTCGCGTCAGCATGAGCTGGAGGCTGACCAGCTGGGCGTGGACTATATGGTCCGGGCCGGCTATCGCGCCTCCCAGTCGATCGCCCTGTGGCGGTTGATGGCAGCCCAACGCCAGAGCCAGACGCCCGAGTTCGCCTCGACCCACCCGTCGGACGCCAGCCGTATTGCCGCGCTGGAGCAGTATATCCAGTCCAGGGGTTATAACTGATCCCGGGTCCTACAGTCGGGCTTGATCCCGGCCCGTGAGGCCGCTAGAGGACGCTCCTCGCGACGTGTGCCGCCTTAGCTCAGTTGGTTAGAGCGCCGGTTTGTGGAGCCGGAGGTCCTCAGTTCGAGCCTGAGAGGCGGTACCATCGCGATGCCCGCCCGGCTTGACCGGGCCGCGGCAATGGGCAGGTTGTTCCGATGACGACCGCCGCTTCCGACCCCGTCCATTGGGATCCCGACACCTATGCCCGGTTCGAGGCCGAGCGCGATCGCGCGGCACTGGACCTGCTGGTGCGGCTCCCCCACGATCTGGACCCGCACGTCGTCTGGGATCTCGGCTGTGGCGACGGCCATCACGCCAGCCTGCTGAAGCGCCGCTATCCGGCCGCCGAGGTGCGCGGACTGGAGCAGAGCGCCGACATGCTGGCGGGGGCCGGGGCGCGGGATGATACGGTCCACTGGCATCAGGGTGACATCGCTGACTGGGAGCCAAGTCGGCGGGTTGATCTGATCTTCGCCAATGCCGCGCTCCAATGGGTGGACGATCACCAGGACCTGTTCCCCCGATTGGCCGGGCAGCTTGCGCCGGGCGGGGTGCTGGCGGTGCAGATGCCGATGGCGTTCGAGACCCGCCACCATATGCTGATGAGACAGGTGGCGGCTGAGGGGCCGTGGGCCGGTCGTCTGGGCGGCGTCCCGACGATCGCGCCCCTGTTAACAGCAGAGACCTATTACGACCGGCTGGCCGGGACGTGCGCGGACATCGACCTCTGGTCGACGACCTATCTGCACGCCCTGACCGGTGAGGAGGCTGTGCTGAACTGGATGTCGGGGACGGCGCTCAGGCCCTATCTGACGGCGCTGGCCGATACCCCGCAGCTGAAAGCCGATTATCTGGACGCCCTCGGCGAGGCGCTCAGGCAGGCTTTTCCGAAGCGCGCTGACGGCGTGACGCTCTTGCCTTTCCCGCGGCTTTTCCTGCTCGCTCGGGCGCGGTGACGGTTTCGGCCTCTTCGGCCTCGCGGACGCGGTTGCGGCGCAGGTCGGTGACCGGGCCGTCCAGATCGTCCAGCGCCTTGCGTGCCGCCTCATAGCCCGCCTGGACAGGGATGTCGTAGGCCTTCCAGTCGCGGATATCCATGCCCTCGGGCTCGGGCTGGATCAGCAGGTCGGTGGCCTTGCGCGAAGTTTCCACATCGGCGTCGCTGGTCAGGGTGGCGGCGCGCATCAACAGGGCGACGATCGGCGGGCCCTTCTTCCAGTCGCCGGACAGGATCCAGCGCCACCACGAGGGCGGGTTTTGCAGGGTGACAGGATCGACGCCGCGGGCCTGGGACATGTCGACGCCGACAACCGGCCCGGCGTTCATCTGGCGCATGGTCTCTGCCGGAAAGTTACGCAGCACGGCGCCGTCGACCAGTACCTGATCGTGCATGACAACCGGCGGCATGACGCCCGGGATGGCGATGGTGGCCCGCATGGCGCGCCTGAGCAGACCGCGCTTGTGCACCTCGATCCGGCCGGTCGTCAGATTGGTCGAGACGGCAAAGAAGGGCAGGGGCATGTCGGCGATTTCGGTGTCGCCATAGGCATTGCGCAAAAGGCGCGCGACCTTGCCCGCGCGGGTCATGGCGATCAGGGGAAAGGTGATGTCCGACAGGGGATCGCTGGCGACGAAGGCGCGCTTGATCTCGTCCTCCAGTTCTTCCTGGGTCCAGCCGAGGGCAGGTCCGGCGGCCATGACGGCGCCCATGGAAGCGCCCCCCAGGAAGTCGAGCGGGACATTCGCCTCGCGCAGGGCCCGAAGCGCGCCGATGTGGGCATAGGCGCGGGCGCCGCCGCCCGACAGCACAACGCCGACCGCCGTGCCGGTGACGATCCGGGCCATGCGGGCGGCGTCCTCAGCATTGCCGTCGGTGGCGTGAAACCAGCGCCCGGGCCGCACCGCGTCCAGCCAGACCGAGGTGTTGGCCGGTCGGGGCATGCGGGCATCGCGGAGCAGGATCAGGTCGGTGCGCTGCTGGGCATCCAGCGCCGGATTGCGCGGCAGGTTGGCGCCCGGCGGCGTGGTCAGCGGATTGCCGACGATGAACAGACGGTCGACCTGACGCGTGCACAGCTGGGCCCAGGCGGGCTCGTCGGCTTCGGCGACATAGAGGACGAAATCGTGGCTGTCCTCGACCCGGCTGAACCAGTCGGCAACCGAACTGAGGGCCGAGTGATCAATAATCTGGCAAGTGAACCCCTGGGCCTGGATCGAGGCCGCGATCCGTTCGACAAACGCGCGGATGGGCTTGGGCCGGGCCGAGATGAAGCCGAACACACTGGGCTCACCGCCGCCGAGGGTCTGGTCACGCGAGCGACGGATCATCAGGCGCGACAGCTCGACCATCAGGTCGGGCTGGCTGCGGGCAGCCTCGAAGAAGGTCTCGCGCGGCAGGGCCAGGATTTCGGAGTCGCGCAGGGCCACCACACTGGCAGTGTGCGGGGTGCCGGCCAGCATGGACATTTCGCCGACCGGCTCGCCGGGGCGGACGACGCCGAGGAACCGCGGCGCCTGATCCCCGTCATGACAGAAAACGCCGAGACGGCCGGAGCGCACCAGATACAGGGTGTCGGCGGGATCGCCCTCTGCAAACAGCTGCTCGCCGCCCGTCAGGGCAAACCAGCTGACCCGGGTGGTGTCGCCGCCGGTGAAGAGGTTCTGAAGTGCCGCTTCGAGGGTGTCGGTGCGCGCCTTGGCCATGAGGCCTTATGGCAGATTCCGGGGGGCGTGGTCATCCGTCGCCTGGCAGTTTCGTCCCCTTTGCCCACCGACGGAAACTGCCTAAAGGGAGGGCATGCCCAAGCTGACCTCTGTGATCGATCCGTCCACTCCGGCCTTCAAGGCGCTGGAGAGCACCAACCGCCGCCTGCGCGACGAACTGGTCGAGCGGGTGGCCCTGGCGGCGCGGGGCGGCTCGGACAAGTCGCGCGAGCGCCACGTCAGCCGCGGCAAGCTGTTGCCGCGGGATCGGGTCGAGCGGCTCCTGGACCCCGGCTCGCCGTTTCTGGAGATCGGCCAGCTGGCGGCGTTCGGCATGTATGACGATCAGGCCCCCGGCGCGGGCATGATCTGCGGCATTGGCCGGGTCTCGGGCCGCGAGGTGATGATCGTCGCCAATGACCCGACGGTGAAGGGCGGCGCCTATTTCCCGATGACGGTCAAGAAGCACCTGCGCGCCCAGGAGATCGCCGAGCAGAACCGGTTACCGTGCGTCTATCTGGTCGATTCGGGCGGGGCCAACCTGCCGCACCAGGCTAAGGTGTTTCCCGACCGCGAGCATTTCGGGCGAATCTTCTTCAATCAGGCGCGGATGAGCGCGCGCGACATTCCGCAGATCGCCTGCGTGATGGGCAGCTGTACGGCGGGGGGCGCCTATGTGCCCGCCATGTCCGACGAGACAGTCATTGTGCGCAATCAGGGCACCATCTTCCTGGCCGGACCGCCGCTGGTGAAGGCCGCGACGGGCGAGGTGATCTCGGCCGAGGACCTGGGCGGGGCCGACACCCATGGCCGCAAATCGGGCGTGGTCGACCATGTGGCCGAGAATGACGAACACGCGCTGGAGATCGTGCGCGCGATCGTCGCCAATCTGAACACGGTCAAGGATGTGCCGCTGGATGTGCGGGAGCCGCGCCCGCCCGCGCTGGACCCGCAGGAACTGTACGGCATCATCCCCGACGATGTGCGCGCCCCCTATGATGTGCGCGAGGTGATCGCCCGCACCGTCGACGGCTCGGAGTTTGACGAGTTCAAGCGCGACTACGGCACGACGCTGGTGTGCGGGTTCGCCCGCATCTGGGGCTATCCGGTCGCCATCCTGGCCAACAATGGCGTGCTGTTCTCGGAGAGCGCGCTGAAGGGGGCGCACTTCATCCAGCTGGCCTGCAAGCGCAAGATCCCGCTGGTGTTCCTGCAGAACATTTCGGGCTTCATGGTCGGCGGAAAATATGAGGCCGAGGGCATCGCCAAGAACGGCGCCAAGCTGGTCACGGCCGTCGCCAGTGCCGAGGTGCCCAAGTTCACCGTCCTGATCGGCGGCAGTTTCGGCGCCGGGAACTATGGCATGTGCGGCCGGGCCTATTCCCCGCGCTTTTTGTTCACCTGGCCGAACAGCCGGATTTCGGTGATGGGTGGGGAGCAGGCGGCCAGTGTGCTGGCTACCGTGCACCGCGACGCCGACAGCTGGACCGAGGACCAGGCCGAGGCCTTCAAGGCGCCGATCCGCCAGAAATACGAGGACGAGGGTAACCCCTATTACGCCACCGCGCGCTTGTGGGACGATGGCGTCATCGACCCGGTCCAGACCCGCGACGTGCTGGGCCTGGCCATCAGTGCCAGCCTGAATGCCCCGATCCCCGACACGCCGTTCGGCGTGTTCAGGATGTGATCAGGCTGGCGCTCGAAGTATCTTCTCCATCGCCTTCCCCTTGCTCACCTCGTCCACCAGTTTGTCGAGGTGGCGCACTTCGCGCATGAACGGGTCCTCGATCTCCTCAACGCGGTAACCACAGATCACGCCGGTGATCAGGAAACGGTTGGGGTTCATGGCCGGCGCTTCGGCGAAGAAGGTTTCGAAGGTCGTCTTGTTGGCCAGCAGGGCGTCAAGCTGCGCCTGTGAATAGCCGGTCAGCCAGCGGATCACCTCGTCCACCTCGGCCCGGCCTCGCCCCTGCTTCTCCGCCTTGGCGACATAGTGGACGTGGACACTGGCGACGCTCATCCGGCGGATTCGGTCATTCGCAGCGGTGGCCATGGCGACGGCTCCGTATTCAGTTTGGCTCGTCATGCGTTATAGACCCCAAGCATCAGGAGACCAGAATGACCACCACCCCCACCGACGCCGACCTCAATGCCATGGACATCACCGATGCCGAGGCGCGGGAGATGAACCGGATTTCGCACCCGCTGGTGGCGGGGGCGGACACGGATGCGGTCAGCGATCTGGTGACGATCGAGTCGACGCAGGACGGGACGGTGTTCATCACCATCAACCGGCCGGACAAGAAGAACGCCTTTGACGCGCGGACCATCGGCGCTCTCTATCAGGCGTTCGAGACCCTGCATGGGGCCGACCATATCCGCGTGGTGTTCGTGCGCGGGGCGGGCGGCACCTTCAGCGCCGGGGCCGACCTGACGTGGATGGCGGCGGCGGCGGACTGGTCCGAGAGCGACAACCGCTCGGACGCCATGGGTCTGGCCAAGATGCTGAAGGCCCTGCACGACGTGCCGGCGCTGACGGTGGCGCTGGTTGAAGGCGCGGCCATGGGCGGCGGCGCGGGCATTGTCGCGGCCTGCGACATGGCCGTGGCGGTCAAGGGAACGAAGTTCGCGTTCAGTGAGGTCAAGCTGGGCCTGATCCCGGCGACCATCGCCCCCTATGTGATCGAGGCGGTCGGCGCGCGCCGCGCCCGGGCCCTGTTCCTGACGGCCAATATGTTCGACGCCGACTATGCCGCCCATGTCGGGCTGGTGGATGCGGTCGTGCCCGATGCGGCAGCCCTGGACGGCTTCATCAGCCAGCTGAGCGGGACACTGGCGGCCTGCGCGCCCGGGGCCATGGGCGAGGCCAAACGGCTGGTCCACGACGTGGCGCACCGCAAGGTCGATCATTCGCTGATGGAAGACACCGCCCACCGGATCGCCCGCGCCCGGGTGTCGAAAGAGGGCCAGGAGGGCGTCCGCGCCTTCCTCGACAAGCGCAAGCCGCGCTGGGCGGAGTAGGTGCCGGGAAGAGTGTTAGTGAGTGGTGAGTGGTGAGTGGCAGGACGTGGGCGATAGCCACGGTGGTCGCCTGATTTGCCATTGAGGCTGACTACCGCGTGCTACTCACCACTCGCGACTCACTATTCACCCCTCGCCACCCGTCACTCGCCCCTCTACAAATCGCTCATGTTCAATTCCATCCTTGTCGCCAATCGGGGCGAGATCGCCTGCCGTGTATTCCGCACCGCCCGTGCCATGGGGCTGCGGACCATCGCTGTCTATTCCGAGGCGGACGCCCGGGCGCCGCATGTGCGCATGGCGGATGAGGCTGTGCTGCTGGGGCCAGCGCAGGCCAGTGAGTCCTATCTGGACGGGGCCAAGGTGCTGGCCGCGGCGAGGGCAACCGGGGCCGAGGCCATCCACCCCGGCTATGGATTCCTGTCCGAGAATGCCGACTTTGCCGAGGCGGTAAAGGCGGCGGGGCTGGTCTGGATCGGGCCACCTCCGGCGTCGATCCGCGCCATGGGCCTGAAGGATGCGGCCAAGAAACTGATGATAGAGGCGGGCGTGCCCGTGACCCCCGGCTATCAGGGCGAGGACCAGTCGGCGGAGACGCTGAAGGCCGAGGCGGACGCAATCGGCTATCCGGTGCTGATCAAGGCGGTGGCCGGCGGCGGCGGCAAGGGCATGCGCCGGGTCGACCGGGCCGAGGACTTTGCCGACGCCCTGGCCAGCGCCCAGCGCGAGGGGCAGTCTTCGTTCGGCGATCCGCGCGTGCTGATCGAGACCTATATCACCCGTCCGCGCCACATCGAGGTGCAGGTGTTCGGCGACACGCACGGCAACGTCGTGCACCTGAACGAGCGCGACTGTTCGCTGCAGCGCCGCCACCAGAAGGTCATCGAGGAGGCTCCGGCCCCCGGCATGGACGCCGAGACGCGCGAGGCCGTGACCGCCGCCGCCGTGCGGGCGGCACAGGCCGTCAACTATGAGGGCGCGGGGACCATCGAGTTCATCGCCGATGCCAGCGAGGGCCTGCGGGCGGACCGCATCTGGTTCATGGAGATGAACACCCGGCTGCAGGTCGAACACCCGGTCACCGAGGCGATCACGGGTGTCGATCTGGTCGAATGGCAGCTGCGGGTGGCGGCCGGTGAGCCGATCCCGCTGAAACAGGACGAGATCGGCATCCACGGCTGGGCCATGGAGGCGCGTCTGTATGCCGAGGATCCGGAGAACGGATTCTTGCCGTCGATCGGGCCGCTGGACCACTTTGTCCTGCCGCCGGCGGATACGGGCACGGGCGACTCCGAGGATATGACCGATCCGTCGGAGGGGCCCCTGCTGCGCGTCGATACCGGCGTCGAGGAGGGCGGAGAGGTTAGCCAGTTCTACGACCCGATGATCGCCAAGCTGATCGTTCACGCGGAAACGCGCGAGGCGGCGGCGGACTATCTGGCCGAGGTATGCCGAGAGGTCGAGGTCTGGCCGGTGCGCACCAATGCGGCCTTCCTTTCGCGCTGTCTGGATCACCCGCGCTTTGTGACCGGTGATGTGGACACAGCCTTTATCGGCGCTGAGGAGGACGTGCTCCTGGCCCCGTGGACGCTGGACGAGGGCGGGGCGCTGGCCGCCGCCGTCGCGCTGACCCATGAGGCCCGAAAGACCATTCTGGATCAGGAGGCCTTGGACACACCCTGGGCCACGGCGCCGGAACTGGTGGGCTTCCGGCTGAACAGACCTGCGGTCCTGAAGGTGCCACTCCGCGTTGAAGGGGAGGCCCGCGAGGTGGCCCTGACGCCGGATGGTTCCGATCATTATGCCGGCGAGTTGGAGGGCGCCACTGTGCCTGTGACGCCCTGGCCTGGCAGCGGGCCCCGGGAGTCGTGGTCCCGGACTTCGGTGACGTTGAGCCCGGACCAGGCGCCCGTGTCCTACGTCTATCTGCCGGGTGACCACGCGGCCGTCCTGTTTCGCGAGGGGCGTGCCTGGCGGGTCGACGGGCGCGCGGCGGCGGCGGCCGGGACGGCCGAAGCGGGCGATGGTTCCCTGCGCGCGCCGATGCCGGGCAAGGTGGTGGCCGTGCCGGTGAAAGCGGGAGATCCGGTGAAGAAGGGTCAGCCCGTCGTCGTCATCGAGGCGATGAAGATGGAACAGGCCCTGACCGCGCCCTATGATGGCGTCGTCGAGAGCATCGGCTTTGACGTGGGCGATCAGGTCGCGGCCGACGCGGTTCTGGCGGTCGTCACAACAGGGGATGAGTGAGATGAAATACGGAATTGCAGCGCTGGCTCTCGCGGCCGGATTGGTCGCGTCTCCCATAGCGGCTGCCGCTCAGGATCCCGTTCCCGCGACGGACCGCAATGACATGGAATGTGCGGCCCTGTTCGCGGTGATGGCCGGGTCTGATCCCCAATATGAAGCCTCGGGCGCGCTGGGTATGGCCTATTATATCGGGCGACTGGAAGGGCGGAATCCGGGGAAGGATCAGGTCGTCCGCCTGTTTGAATGGCTGAACACCCAGAGTGAAGACCAACTGGTGACCATGCTCGACGCCGCCGGTCCACGCTGTGGTCAGGAGTTGCAGAACCTGGGCAACAATATGATCCAGGTCGGGAGCAGCTTTGGGGGCTGATCCGGCCTGATGCCGCTTCACATGATCAAACTGTGCGTCGGGGTGGCCAGGGTCGAGACGCTGGAACGGCGTGCGGCCAAGGGCGACTGGCTGACGGTGCACACCCGTATGACGCCCAGGCGCGCGGCCGAGCTTGAGGACGGGGGTTCGCTCTACTGGGTGATGAAGGGCTCGGTCGTGTGCCGCATGCCGATCGTCGACATCAGCACACGGGGCGAGGGCAAGACCTCGCAATGCCTGATCCAGCTGGCGCCCGAGGTGATCCGCACGGCGCCCCAGGCCCGGCGGCCGTTTCAGGGTTGGCGCTATCTGGAGCCGAAGGACGCTCCGCCCGATCTGTCGACCATGGATGCCGGTGACCTGCCGCCCGGGCTCGCCATACAGCTGCGCGAAATGGGGGCGTGGTGAAGGGGAGGCAGTAGGCAGTAGGCTGTAGGCAGTAGGCCTTAGAGACAGGCGGACAAGAAGTCGCTAAAGCGACCGGCCCGATCGCGCCCGCTGCCCAATCAACCCTTCTATTTCCTACTGCCTACTGCCGCGAAACCCCCATGCCCGTATCGCCCGCCACCCGAACCGTCCTGCATGACCTGCTGAGCCTGGCCTGGCCGGTGGTGCTGGCGCGCATCGGTATCATGGTCATGGGGCTGACCGATGCCGTGGTCGTCGGCAATTTCTCGAGCACCGAGCTGGCCTTTCACACCCTGGCATGGACGCCGACCTCGATCGTGATCACGACGGCGGTCGGCCTGTTGCTGGGCGTGCAGGTGATGACGGCGCGTCGGCTGGGCGAAGGCCGTCGCAGCGACGTCGGCGCCGTGCTGCGCCGGGGTCTGGTCTATTCACTTTGGCTGGGCGGCGGGTCGATGATCGGCCTGATGGTGCTGGGGCCGGCAGGTCTGGAGAATTTCGGCCTGGGCGAGGGTCTGGCGGAGGGCGCGCGTCTGCCCTTGATGGTGTTCGCCCTGTCGATGCCCGCCTATCTGATCAGTGTCGCGGCGCAGTTCTTCCTCGAGGCGCTGGGCAAGCCCAAGCCGGGCATGGTCGCCATGTGGGTGGCGAACGGGGTCAATCTGGCGCTGAATTTGCTGCTGGTGCCGGACCTGCTGGGTCTGGGTGTGGATGGAGCCCTCGCGTCGTCCTGGGCGACCTTCTTTGCGCGGGCGGCGCTGGCCGTGTTCCTGATCGTCTATATCCTGCGCTTGCCCGAGGCGCGGGCGCTGGGCCTGTTCCGCAAGCCCGAACGGGACCCGCTGGCCGAGGCCGAGCAGCGCAAGGTCGGGTACGGCGCGGGGTCCAGCTATTTCATCGAGGTCGCGGCCTTTGCTCTGATGGCGTTGATCGCCGGCCGGCTGGGCACGGTCGAGACTGCGGCCTGGGCCGTGGTGCTGAACATCTCGGCCATCGTCTTCATGGTGCCCATGGGGCTGTCGTCCGCGACCGCAGTACTGGTCGGGCGGGCGTTCGGCGCGGCCGATGCGCCGGGCGTGATGCGGGCGGGGCTGGTCAGTCTGGCGGTTATTGCGGCGCTGACGCTGGTCATTGCGTTGATCGTCTGGCCGACCGCACCGCTGCTGATCCAGGCCTACAGCCGCGATCCGGAGCTGGTCGCGCTGGCGGTACCTGCGCTGGTGCTGGCCACCCTGTTCTTTGTCGCCGACGGCATTCAGGCGGTGGCGGCCCAGGCCAACCGCGCGGCGGGCGACATCTGGTGGCCGACGATCATGCATTTCACCGCCTACGGCGCCGTCATGATGCCGCTGGGCTGGGTGCTGGCGCCGCGTATGGGGGTGGACGGTCTGGTCTGGGCCATCATCATCGCCAGCCTGGTGTCCTCGACCCTTCTGACCGGGCGGTTCATCCGGGTGGCGCGGCGAATGGTGCGGCTGGCACCCGGCTGAGCAAGGCTGAGGGTGCAGGGTGACGGATGGCCCGACGCCCTCTATATCCCACGGCTTCCCCGACCGCTGTAAAACCTTCCGGACACCCATGGCCCGCATTCTGATCACCTCGGCGCTGCCCTATATCAACGGCATCAAGCACCTGGGGAATCTGGCCGGGTCGATGCTGCCCGCCGATGTGTGGGCCCGGTTCAAGCGCGGGCAGGGGCATGAGGTGCTCTACATCTGCGCCACGGACGAGCACGGCACACCCGCCGAGCTGGCCGCCGCCGCGGCCGGTCAGGACGTGCGGACCTATTGCGACGAACAGCACCAGATCCAGAAGACGGCGGGAGAGGCCTTCGGCCTCAGCTACGACTGGTTCGGACGGTCCTCCAACGCGCCCAACCGGCGCCTGACCCAGCATTTCGCCCGGGTGCTGGAGGACAACGGCCTGATCGAGGAACGCGTCGATCAGATGATCTATTCGATCGACGACGGTCGCTTCCTGCCGGATCGCTATGTCGAGGGGACCTGTCCGCACTGCGGCTATGAGAAGGCGCGCGGGGATCAGTGCGACAACTGCGGGCGACTGCTGGACCCGACGGACCTGAAGGATCCCTATTCGGCGGTGTCGGGCAGCCGGAACCTGGAGGTGCGGGACACCCGCCACCTCTATCTGCTGCAGACGAAGCTGGAAGGCCGCATCCGCGAATGGATCAGCTCGAAGTCGGACTGGCAGACGCTTGCCCGCTCGATTGCGCTGAAACATCTGGACGAGGGGCTGATCGACCGTGGCATCACCCGCGACCTGAAATGGGGTGTGCCGGTGGTGGGGCCGGACGGCGGCCCGCGCCCGGGCATGGAGGGCAAGGTCTTCTACGTCTGGTTCGACGCCCCCATCGAATACATTGGTGCCACCGAGGAATGGGCCGAGGCCACGGGGCGCAGCTGGCGCGACTGGTGGCGCACCGATGAGGGCGCCGACGACGTCCGCTATGTGCAGTTCATGGGCAAGGACAATGTCGCCTTCCACACCGTCAGCTTCCCGGCGACGATTCTGGGATCCGGCGAGCCGTGGAAGACGGTCGATACGCTCAAGGCCTTCAACTGGCTGAACTGGTACGGCGGGAAATTCTCGACCAGTCAGGGCCGGGGCGTCTTCATGGATCAGGCTCTGGAGCTGCTGCCGGCCGACTACTGGCGCTGGTATCTGACCGCCTATGGCCCCGAGCATTCGGACTCGGCCTTCACCTGGGAGCAGTTCCAGTCGGCGATCAACAAGGACCTGGCCGATGTGCTGGGCAATTTCGTCAACCGGATCGTGAAGTTCACCGAGTCCAAATTCGGAGGAGTCGTGCCCGAGGGCGCGGCCCTGACCGACGAGGACCGCGCATTCCAGACGCAGATCAATGCCGCGGTCGCCGAGGCCACTGCCGCCTTCGAGGCTATGGAGTTCCGCAAGGCGGCGCAGGCCGTCCGCGCCGCCTGGGTGCTGGGCAATGAATATCTGCAGGTCGCAGCCCCCTGGACCGCCTTCAAGACCGATCCGGAACGGGCGGCCACGGCTGTGCGGTTCGCCCTCAATCTGGTGGCGCTGTTCGCGCGGCTGGCCGCGCCGGTGCTGCCATTCACCGCGCCGAAGATCGCCGCAAGCGTGGGCGAGAGCGGCCTCAGTTGGCCGTCAGCGAATGAGGACTGGCTGTCACGCGTGCCGGTTGGCCGCCCGGTTCAGGCCGCCGAGGTGCTGTTTCGCAAGATCGAGGACGATCAGGTGGCGGAGTGGACCGAGCGGTTCGGTGGCGGCGAGGGACAGGACCGTATGCCGGGCTGAGCCTCAGCCCCAGGACTCGACAGTGCCCCGTCGACGACCGGTGGCGGGGACCGCTGCGCGTTCGAGGCGCGGCTGCGGCTCGGGCTTGCCGAAGAACCAGCCCTGGCCCAGTTGCACGCCCAGTTTCAGCATCAGTTCGGAAACCTCGCCGGTCTCGACCCGCTCAGCCACGGTCTTCAACTCCAGCCCGGCGCACATCTCGACCAGATGACGGATCAGGGTCCGGGACTTGTTGTCTTCGATGGCCCGCAAGACGAAGGTGCCGTCGATCTTCACCCCGTCGACGGTCAAATGGTTCAGATGGTCGAAGGACGAGGCCCCGACCCCGAAATCATCCAGATAGACCTTGAAGCCCGCCTGTCGCAGTCGGGCCAGACGTTGCTGGGTGCCGGGGAGGTCGAGGATGGTGGCCGTCTCGGTGACCTCGAGACTCAGGCGGCGGCGGATGTCCCCCTGATTGGCCGTCAGCCGCATCAGAGCCTCGCCATAGGTGTCGGTAGCCAGCGACCCGGCCGAGACATTGACTGCCACCCGCGTCAGCCCATAGCCCGGCTGCAGCATCTGCTGGATCGCCTTTTCCGCCACCACCAGATCAAAGCTTTCGATCAGGGCGAGGGTCTCGGCCAGACGGATGGTGCTCTCGGGCCCGTCGCAGCCCGGAATGCGCGCCAGGGCCTCAAAATGATGCGTGGCGCCCGACTTCAGATCGACGATCGGCTGATAGTGGAGGGCAAAGTCGCGCGCCTTCACCATGGCGCGGAAGCTGTCCATTTGCACAAGGGTGCGATCGAGGGTCTTCTTGAAGGTGACGTCGGGATCGTCGAGAGCCCCGTTCGAGATACAGACCTCCAGCGCATGCCGCATGGCGCGCAGCGTCGCCTGACGGTCCACGCCGGGGCTTAGTTCCACGTGACGGATGTCGGCGCTGACATCGACACCTTCCAGCGCCGCGACATTGTGAATGGCGTCCTCGACCGCAGACCCATCGGAATCCCGCCGCAACAGGGCATAGGCGCTGCCGGCCAGATGGGAGGCTGAGGCCCCGTCGACCGAGACCGACTGCAGGGTGCTGTGCAAACGAGTCTTGAGCGCCTCCAGCTGGTCGCCAGCGACCTGATCCAGTCCGGTGACATCGACAAAGGCCAGCGTCAGAGGATCCGGCCCTTGTTTCGCGAGCAGGCTGCTGGTCTGACGCATCAGGTCGTCGCGGGTGACCAGCGGCGTGTCGGCGGTAGGCTCGATCGAAAAAGACTTGCCCTGCCAGGTCAGGGCACACGAACAGTGCGGCGCCAGTTCGGGCAGGCTGAACAACCGTAATCGCACGCGCCGGAATGCGCCATTGCCCAGATCGTACAGCAGGTCCAGGGGTGCGCTACGGTTGCCCGGCGTCAGATTGGCCAGCGCCTGTTTCAGACGCCCGGCACTGCGCGGCTCGAACAGATCGGTCAAGGTGCGCCCGGTCCAGTTCGCTTCCGGCGCGTGCCCCGTCGCCGGGGCCGCCCCCATGGCCAGCACAATCCGCCCCTCGCCGTCGATCTCGACGAGAGTGTCCGCCGAAGCGAAGGCCAGACCCAGAAGACGACTGTTAAGCGCCATTTCCACCATCTAGTGGGTCAGTCTTGAAGAAACCGGTGTCAAGTGCGGTTAACGCGGCGTTGCCGCCCGCGGTCAGGCCGAACGGCTGAAGGCCACGGCGCTGCCGTCGGTGGGGGTGGCCTGGCCGGTGGCGCCATAGGCATTGGGTACGCCGCGCTGGCTGCGGATTTCGGCAGCGAGGGTCTTGACCAGACCTTCCGAGATGATGCGGGCGGCCTCCACCGCGCGGGCGTGCCGGTTCAGGATGGCTTCGAAGGCCTCGGTGGCCTTGATCAGGGCGGTGCGGTCGGCAACCGGTGCATGGGCCAGTCCCGACGGATCGGCTTTGAGCTGGGCGGACTCGCGGCGATAGCGATTGGCCATATCCTGGGTCTGGGCGAGACCGGCGGCCACGTCCTGCGGACGCTGGGCCTCGAAGGCGGCCAGTTCGTCGGACAGGCGGCGCGTCAGGGCCTGGGTCAGGTCGATCAGCTGGCGCACGCGGGCCGAGGCGGTGACGGCAAGGGAGGTGTCGTTCATCACGGAGCTTCCTGCATCTTGAGCATGGTGGACATGACCTGGTCGGCCAGGCCGATGCCGCCCGAGCGGACGGTCTGCTTGGCCATTTCGTCGATCAGGAAGGAGCGCCAGGTGGTCTCGGCCTCACCGCCGCCGAAAGGGGCTTCGGTCGACAGGCCTTCGAACATGGGGCGCAGCATCTGGGCGATGAACGAGGCCTCGAAGTCCTCGGCCGTCTCGCGCATGCGGTCCTGGCGGATCGTCGGGGTCTGCACCGGGCGAAGCAGGTCGGGAGAAAGGGTGAGGGGATCGGTCATGCTCACATCACCTCGATGTCGGCTTGCAGGGCACCGGCGGCCTTGATGGCCTGCAGGATGCTGATCATGTCGCGGGGGGTGACGCCCAGCGCGTTCAGCCCGGCCACCAGGCTGGAGAGGGAGGCTCCGCCGCCGACGATACGCATCTGGGTACCCTGATCCTCTTCCACCGTGACGGTCGAGGACGGGACGACCACGGTCTCGCCGTCGCTGAAGGGGGCCGGCTGGCTGACGAAGGGGTCTTCCTGGACGCTGACGGTCAGATTGCCCTGGGCGATGGCGACGGTGGAGATGCGCACGGCATCGCCCATGACGATGACGCCATTGACCTCGTCGATGATCACCCGGGCGGGGGCGTCGACCATGATCGGCAGGTTCTCGATGCGGCTGAGATAGCCGGCCATGCCCCAGCCCTGGGGCGCGCGGACGGTCACGACCGTGCCGTTCTCGGCCCAGGCCGTGCCGGGGTAGGCGTCGTTGATGGCCCCGGCCACCCGCTGGGCTGTGGTGAAGTCGGGGTTGCGCAGGGTCAGGCGAACCTCGGGCTGGCGGCTGAGGTCAAAGCCGGTCTCGCGCTCGACGACGGCCCCGCCCGCAATGCGACCGGCGGTCGGAACCCCGCGCGTGACCGAGGAGCCCGAGGCGCCCGAGGCTGACAGCGAGCCGGTCTGGATCGAGCCCTGGGCCACGGCATAGACCTCGCCGTCCGCGCCTTGCAGGGCGGTCACGACGACCGTGCCGCCCAGCAGGCTCTTGGCATCGCACAGGGTCGAGACCGAGACGTCGATCCTGGCGCCCGGCGTGGCGAAGGGCGGCAGTTCCGCCGTGACCATGACGGCGGCAATGTTCTTGGTGTTGGCGTTGGCGCCGCGAATGTTGACGCCCTGACGCTCCATCATCCCTTCCAGAGACTGGCGGGTCAGGGGGCAGTTGCGCAGGTTGTCGCCGGTGCCGTTCAGGCCGACGACCAGGCCATAGCCCACCAGCTGGTTGGACCGGACACCCTCAATCGAGACGATGTCCTTGATGCGCGACTGCGCCTGGGCGGCCTGCGGCAGGGCGACCACGGCGAGCGCACCGGCGGCAAGGCAGGAGGCGAGGCGGGCAAGAACTGACGACATGGGGGCGGTCCTGACAATTACGGATTACGTCATGCCAATTCCGTGCCGGAAGATGATAGCAGGAAAAACAAGAGGTTGACTGTTGATGACACGCTTCTGGCCAGCAGATTTTGCCGGGCCGTTAACCAAACCCTCACCTCGCGGGCCCAGATATGAGTCATGGTCCGGAGTGCCCGTTCATGAAGATCAATGGTCCGCAGTCGAGTGGCCCTGCAGCCCGTCCGACCCGCCCGGGTCAGGCGGCGGGGGGATTCAGCCTGGGCGGCGCGGCCGGGGCCCCGGCAGCCGGAGCCAAATCCGGCGTTGCCGCGATGTCCGGCCCGAGCAGTGTCGCTTCCTTGATGGCGCTTCAGGGCGTCGAAGGCGTCGAGGGGCCCACGGAGCGTCGCCGCCGGGCGATCCGGCGCGGTCATCGCCTGCTGGACCGCCTCGAAGCCCTCAAACTGGCGCATCTGGCCGGGCAGGGCGATGCCGATGCTCTGCGGGCACTCTCACAAACCGGGGGCGAAGATCGGCCCGACGCGGAGGACGCCAGCCTGAACGCCGTGCTGGACCAGGTGGACCTGCGCGTCGCCGTGGAGCTGGCCAAGGCCGCTGTCGCCGGAAACTGAGCCCCTTCAAGGGTGAGGGCGAATTGTCACGGCTCACAGCATAGTGACCCGGCAAAGCTGACGGATGAGGGGAAACGGCTTGAGGCGACTCGCCGCCTTGCCTATAGGCCTGCATGCGCCACAGGGGGGCGTGAAGTTTGTGAGTGTGAGTGCGATGAACGCATTAGCCTCTGTGGTGGATGACGGGCCGGTGGCCTATCGCCCGTCCGACGACGAACCCTTCATGAACGAGCGGCAGCTGGCCTATTTCAAGGGCAAGCTGAACGCCTGGAAGGACGACATCCTCCGCGAATCCAAGGGCACGGTGGTCAATCTGAAAGCCGAGACCGAGAACCACCCCGATCTGGTGGACCGGGCCTCGTCGGAATCGGATCGCGCGCTGGAACTGCGCACCCGCGACCGGCAGCGCAAGCTGATCGCCAAGATCGACGAGGCCCTGCGCCGGATCGAGGACGGTTCCTATGGCTATTGCGAGGAAACTGGCGAGCCCATCAGCCTCGGACGGCTGGAAGCCCGGCCGACCGCGACACTGTCGGTCGAGGCCCAGGAACGCCACGAGCGCCGCGAGCGCGTCCACCGCGACGACTGAGGGCGCGGGCGGGATGCGGGGCCTTGTCAGCATCCTGTCCAGTCTTCTTCTTCTCGCCACCGCGCCGCAGGCAACCGCGCAGCAGGTCGGCGAGGTTCCGTTTCCGGCGGCCCTTCGCGGCGAGGCCTTTCGACTGGAGTCCACCACCCTCGGCCGCGGCTTTGACATCTATGTCCGCCTGCCGCCGGAGTATGATCCCGGGGGCCCGGCCTATCCGGTCGTCTATCTGCTGGATGGCGACAGCCTGTTCCCCATTCTGGCGGCCAATCACCTGTTCCTGACCTACGACGAGGGTCTGCCGGAAGCCGTGATCGTCGGCATTGCCTACGGCGGGTTCGACCCGTCGGTGAACCGCCGCAACATCGACTTCCAGTCGCCCGATGAGGGTGTTCCGCCCGAAGACGCCGGCGCCGGGCGCTTTCACACCTTCCTGACCGACGAACTGATCCCTGTGGTCAAGGCGCGGTTCCACGTCGACCCCGACAGGCGCGTGCTGTTCGGCCAGTCCCGCGCCGGCAATCTGGTCCTCTATTCGGCGGTCGCTCATCCAGATGTCTTCAAGGGACGGATCGCCAGCAATCCGTCGCTCACGCCCGGCATGGGGTCGATCCTCGAGGGGGCGGCCCCGGCACGGCGGGACGACCTCCGGGTCGTTATCACCAGTGGCGAGCGGGACAGGGCCGACCTTCCAGCCGAAGCGGCGCTCTGGGTCGATACCTGGTCTGGCCGGGATGCCCCTGATCGTCCGTGGGACGTTCGCCTGATCCGGATTCCCGGCGGCACCCACGCCGCCAATGCGCCGGACGCCTACCGCGCCGGCATGATGTGGCTGTTTGCCGGGGACGGCGCGGGCGATTGACGGGCCCTGTGCCTTGACTTCGACCGGGCGGAGCGCGACCTACGCGCCTCACGTTCAAGGTTTGTCGCTCCATGACTGTCAAAGTCCGTTTCGCCCCGTCGCCAACGGGTAAGCTGCACGTCGGCAATGTCCGCACGGCTCTGGTCAACTGGCTGTTCGCGAAAGGGCAGGGCGGCCAGTTCGTGCTGCGCATCGACGACACCGATCTGGCGCGATCGACCGCTGAATATGAGCGCGGCATCGAGGAAGACCTGACCTGGCTGGGTCTGGTCTGGGACGAGCGCCACAACCAGTCGCAGCGCTTTGACCGTTATCGCGAGGCGGCCGAGCGGCTGAAGGCGGCGGGGCGCCTCTATCCCTGCTACGAAACGGCCGAAGAACTGGACCGGCGCCGCAAGGTGCAGTTGTCGCGCGGCCAGCCGCCCATCTATGACCGGGCCGCCCTGCAGCTGACGCAGGTCCAGCGCGACGCCTATGAGGCCGAGGGTCGCCGCCCGCACTGGCGCTTCAAGCTGGACGGCCGCCGGGTGCACTGGGTCGATCTGGCGCGCGGCTCTGCCGAGGTCGATACGGCCTCGATGTCCGATCCGGTGCTGATCCGCGAGGACGGCCTTTTTCTGTATACGCTGCCGTCGGTGGTCGATGATCTGGACATGGGCATCAGCCATGTGATCCGGGGCGAGGACCATGTGACCAATACGGGTGCGCAGATCGAGATATTCGAGGCGCTGATCGCCCTGGGCTGGACCGGCACCCTGCCGGGCTTTGCCCACATGCCGTTGCTGGTCGGGGCGGACGGTCAGGCGCTGTCCAAACGTCTCGGCTCGCTGTCGATCTCGGACATGCGCGAGCAGGGCTATGAGCCGATCGCCATCACCAGCCACCTCGGCAAGATCGGCACGTCCGACGCGCTGGAAATCGCGCCGTCGATGGCCGCGCTGGGGCAGGGCTTCAGCTTCGACAAGATGGGCCGTTCACCCGCCCGCTATGACACGGCGGATCTAGACCGGCTGAATGCCCAGGCGCTGCATACCACGGACTATGACAGCGCGCGCGCGCGTCTGTCGGCGGCCGGCTGTGATCTGGGTGAGGAATTCTGGACCGCCGTGCGGCCCAATCTCGAGCGCTTCAGCGATGTCGAGGCGCTGGCGCGGATCGTCAACGGTCCAGTGACGCCGGTGATCCCGGATCCCGAGTTCGCCAGGGCGGCGGCAGAGACCCTGCCGGAAACCATTGATGGCGGAAGCTGGTCGGTGTGGACCGGAGAGATCAAGGCCCGGACGGGGGCGAAGGGCAGGGCCCTGTTCATGCCGCTCCGTCAGGCGTTGACGGGTCAGGACCATGGTCCCGACATGGCCGCCTTGATCCCGCTGATCGGGCGCGACCGGATCCTGAAGCGACTCTCCGGCGAGACGGCCTGACCGTCTCGCCGGAGGTCAGGATCGTCAGGCGTTGCAGGCGGCCAGTTCTTCGGCCGACAGGGCGGTGCCCTTCCACGAGAAGGCAGTGACTTCGCCCAGGCGGGCGACGACGCGGCGGCAGGCGCGCGTTGCCGGCTGGTTGGCGCCGCCGGTAGCGGTGCAGCTGTCGCCCTCGCAGCGCCAGGTGGCGCCATCGATGATCAGGCGGCCCGAGGGGGCCGAGGTGGCATCGGCCAGGGTGGCCGAGGTTTCAGGAGCCTGAACCGGCGTGGCCAGGGTCGGGGTGGCGACGGCGAGGATTGCCGCGATCAGAAGAGTGCGCATGGGGAGTCGCTCCAGCTTGGACCGGGCTGGTCAGCCCGTGACGGCGCAATGTCCGTTGTTTTTGAAAACTGTCAAGAGGGGTAATCGCGGTCGATGCGTTTTTAGTGACCGTCGATCACTTATCGATGATCATGTTTCAAATCGGACGGCTTGTCCATGCTGTTCAGCGCCTCCAGGGCTTCGTCGACCGTGCGGCATACTGTCCAGGCCTCGAGGAAGGAGGCGGGGGTCATTCCGGCCTCGACGGAATGCTCCATGACGCGAAACAGACTCTGCCAGAAGCCGTCGATGTCGAGGAAGATGACGGGCTTGCCGTGCAGGTCGAGGCGCTTCCACGACAGGAGCTCGATGACCTCCTCGAGGGTGCCGATGCCACCCGGCGCGACGACGAAGGCATCGGATTCATCGTACATGATCTGCTTGCGCTCATGCATGGAGCCGACCACGAGGGTCTCGACCTCGTCGAACAGGCGCTCGCGGCTGCGCAGGAATTCGGGCATGACACCCAGCACCCGGCCACCCGCCGCATGGGCGCTGCGGGCCGAGGCCCCCATCAGGCCGACACCGCCCCCGCCATAGACCAGCCGCCAGCCCCTTTCCGCCACGCCCTGACCGAACGCGCGCGCGGCGTCGGTGTATTTGGGATCGGCGGTTTCGGACGACCCACAGAACAGGCAGACGGAGTGGCCGCTGAAGGGACGAATCTCGGCGGAAGTCGTGGGCATGGAACCTCAAAAGGCAAGCGGGACGATCGACGGTCAGGATGACTGTCGGCAGGCAGTGGTTTTTGCCATACAGGGCGCATGGCCCGGGCGAAACGCGCAATTGAACGATATGGCATCCAGACCGTGAGCGGGAGGGTGCTGGTCGGTCTTGGCCTCGCGATGCTGTTGGCGAGCTGCGGTGGTGACGAGGCGGGACCGGCTGCGGCAGGGGGGACTGTTGCCGACGCCCAGGTGGCCGGCGCCGGATCCGGATGGATCATGCCGCCCTCGGTCACGGGCCTGCGCCGGGATGGGGGTGAGTTGGTGGTGTCCGGACAGGCGGACCCGTCCGGTCGCGTCGTGCTCAGGACCCCTGCAGGCCGGGCCTATGCGGCAGTGGCTGATGCCGAAGGCCGGTTCGAGGTGCGGCTGACGGCCGTGAACGGCCTGGTTCTCACGCCCGAGGCGCAACTGGGGCAGGAGACGGTTCCGGCGCCCGGACGGCTGGTGATTCTGGATGCGGCGCAGGGGGCGGCGGTGCTGTTGTCGCCGGGCGGGATCAGCCGGCGGCTGGGCGAGGGCCCGGTGCTGTCCAGTGTCGATCATGACGGCCGGGCGGTGATCCTGTCGGGGCGGGCAGCCCCCGGTTCGAACGTCCGGGTGGAAGTGCCGGGCCGCGGCCCGATCCAGGTGCAGGCGGATGCCTCGGGCCACTGGCGGATCGGTATGGACGGGAGCCCGCCGTCCGAGGTTCGGGTCGACGGGCAGGTCTTTGCGGTTCCGACCATGTCTGTCGAGAGCGGTGACGGCGTTGCGTCAGCGATCAACCGGCTGGAACGCGAGGATGGCTTTCTGCTGGAATGGCAGGCCCCGGACGGTGCGCCCCAGACCAGCTGGCTTCCGCGTCGTTAACGACTTCTTAAGCCAATCGGCCGACCAAAGGTCTCGGGATTCCTTTAGCGAGGCACCCACCATCACCAAGCCTTTTCAAAGCCCGGCGCTCTGCGTCGGGCTCTTTTTTTGCCGATGTCATGAGAAGGGTGAGTGGCTCCGCGGGTAGGATTCGAACCTACGACCAGCCGATTAACAGTCGGCTGCTCTACCACTGAGCTACCGCGGAACAGGAACTCAAGAGGGGGGCGCTATAGCAGCGGCCCGCCGGACTGTGCAACGATAAATCGACACCATGACGCCGATATCCCTGACCTCTGTCGATGATCCCCGCATCGCCGCCTTTCGTGACGTGCGGGAACGCGACCTGACGGGCCGCGAGGGGCTGTTCATCGCCGAGGGGGAGGTGGTGTTGAACGTCCTGACCTCGGCCTGGTCGCGGTGCCGCGCGCGCGCCGTGCTGCTGGCCGACAAGCGGGTGGCGAAGCTGGAGCCGGTGCTGGCGCGGCTTGAAACCGACATTCCGGTCTATACGGCCCCGCAGGGGGTTCTGGACGGGATCGCGGGCTTCCACCTGCATCGGGGCATTCTGGCGTTGGGCGAAAAGCCGGCGCCGCTCGATCCCGATGCCTTTCTGGCGACGCGTCCGGAGAGCTCTGTGCTGGTTGGAGCGGTGGGTATCGGTAATGCCGACAATATGGGCGGCATTTTCCGTAATGCGGCGGCGCTGGGGGCGTGCGGGGTGATGATTGATCCCGGCTGCTGCGACCCCTCCTACCGCAAGGCCATTCGGGTCTCGGTGGGCGCGGTGCTGAGGACGCCTCTGATGGCCAGCGTGTCAGCGGTGGAGATGGTCGAGAAGGCTGAGGCCTATGGCTATGTGCCGCTGGCCCTGACGCCGGGAGAGGGGCCGGATCTGATGGAGATGGAGCCGCCGGCGCGGTCGCTGGTGCTGCTGGGCGCAGAGGGGCCGGGTCTGCCGCCAGAGGTGCTGGCTCGCGCCAGGCCGGTGCGCATTCCCATGGCGTCCGGCTTTGATTCGCTGAACGTGGCGGCAACCTCGGCGATCGTGCTGCACCACCTCACTCGCCGCTGAGGCGAATCACGCGTTTGTCAGAGCGTTAACCCTTTGTACACCTTGCTGAACGGTCCAGATTGTGTCGGTATTGGGGCGTCCGGGGAGGCTGCCATGTTCAGTGATGTCTTTGGTTTCGTAGTGCGTAACGCCCGTCTGGCGGTGACCGTCGGCGTGGTGACGGGGGCCGTTAGCGCGGCCAGTCTTCTGGGATGGCTGACGGCGCCGATCGCCTGACCTTCGCCTGACAGGCAAAACGCTCTAGACACATGGCTTTCGGGTGGCCGGGTGCCGCCGCAGGCCAAGGATTTTTCGTGTCCATCCAGAGCGTCAGCATCACTCCGTGGCAGGATCAGGAGCCGGGCACGTCCGGCTTGCGCAAGTCTACACAGGACTTCACACGGCCCGGCTATCTGGAAGCTTTTCTGCAGTCCGTATTCGATGAAGCGGCGCCGCAGCCGGGGGATGCCCTGGTGGTCGGGGGCGACGGGCGGTTCTTCTGTCGCGAGGCGGCCGCCATCGCGGTGCGGATGGCGCTGGCCAACGGCTTTTCGCGGGTGATCGTAGGCCGTGACGGCCTGATGTCGACGCCTGCGGCCTCGGCCCTGATCCGCAAGCGGGGGGCCAAGGGCGGGGTGATCCTGTCGGCCAGCCACAACCCCGGCGGCCCCGACGGCGACTTCGGCGTCAAGTACAATACGGAAACCGGCGGGCCCGCGCCCACGACCTTCACCGCCGGTGTGTTCGCGCGCAGCAAGGCGCTGACAGCCTGGCGCATCCTGGAGGAGGAGGCGCCCGACCTGTCGGTGGTCGGCGAGACGCGACTGGGCGACGGCCTCGTCGAGGTCATCAATCCGATCGCGGACTACGCCGATCTGATGGAGACGGTGTTCGACTTCGACGCCATCCGGGCGCTGGTCTCACAGCCAGGTTTCCGCATGGCCTTTGACGCCATGAATGCGGTGACGGGGCCGTATGCGAGCGAGATTCTGGAACGGAGGCTTGGAGCGCCTGCGGGCACAGTGCTGCGGGGTCAGCCCCTGCCGGATTTCGGGGGAGGACACCCGGACCCGCACCCGGATCACACCCCCGCGCTGACGGCCCGGATGTTAGGGGATGATCCGCTGGACTTCGCCGCCGCCTCGGACGGGGACGGGGACCGGAATATGATCATGGGGCCGGGCATGGTGGTGTCGCCCGGCGACAGTCTGGCCATTCTGGCGGCGCACGCCGACTGCGTGCCGCGCTATCGGGCCGGGCTGAAGGGGCTGGCGCGGTCCATGCCGACCAGCCGCGCTGCGGATCGCGTGGCGGCCGCGCTGGGCATCGAGATGCATGAGACGCCGACCGGCTGGAAATTCTTCACCAACCTGCTGGATGCCGGACGCATCACCCTGTGCGGCGAGGAGAGCTTCGGCACCGGATCGGACCATGTGCGGGAGAAGGACGGCCTGTGGGCCGTGCTGTTCTGGCTGAATGTGCTGGCGGCGACCGGCAAGGGCGTCGGCGAGGTGGTGGTCGGCCACTGGTCGCGCTTTGGCCGGGACTACTATCAGCGGCATGATTACGAGGGGCTGGAGGTCGGCCCGGCGCAGAATTTCATGCAGGGGCTGCGCGAAGCGGCGGCGGGGGCCGAGGGGCAGCAGATCACCGGCTATCGCATCCAATCGGCCGAGGACTTTGCCTACAGCGATCCTGTGGACGGGTCAGAGGTGAAGCACCAGGGCGTGACCGTTCGGCTGAGCCCGGACGCGCGCGTCACCTACCGCCTGTCGGGCACCGGCTCTTCCGGGGCGACGCTGAGGGTCTATCTGGAACGGTTCGAAGATCCGGCGGGCGACCTGCACCTAGACCCGGCCGAGGCGCTGGCGGATGTGGCCGAGGTGTCGCGGAAGTTGGCCGATATCGTGGGGCGACTGGGACGAAGTGAACCCTCGATCATCACTTGAAATACTATCACCGTTTCCCGGCGAAGGCCGGGGTCCAGATGTCAGACGCAGGTCCATGAAGTTGGGACAGATCTAAATCACTGACCGCAGGGTTGTGATCTGGATCCCGGCCTTCGTCGGGAAGACGGATATCCGAACGATCAACTATGGCTGACCACAAGCGAAAAGGCCCGGAGAGTGATCTCCGGGCCTTCGCGTGTCTGACGGACGATACCGTCAGTCTTCCTTGATGTTGTCGACGCCGTGGCCGAAGGCGTCGGCTGGTGAGGAGATGGTGGTCACCTCGGTGATGTCGATGCCCTTGGCCAGCTTGGAGTGCCAGAAGCCGTAGGCGGCATAGATGACCGCCCCGATCGCGGCGTAGCCGGCCAGCAGTTGCAGCGTCAGCGGGTCGGAGACCGCTCCGTTGGCAATCTGCTCCTGCGTTGGGAACGCCTGCTCGACCATCGGCTTGAAGTTGTTCCAGGCCAGGAAGAGACAGGCGGCGATGCCGAGGCAGGCGGTGATGATACCGCCCGGCACCTTGAACGGACGCTCCAGCTCCGGGTGTTTGATGCGCAGATAGATGACCGACAGACACACGATCGAGAAGGCGACCGCCGTCCCGAAGGACACCAGCTGACCCAGCAGACTGATCGGCAGGAAAGCCGCAGCGATGGCGATCAGAACGCCCAGAACGATCGTTCCCATCCACGGGGTGCGGTATTTCGGGTGGATCTGCGAGAACACCTTGGGCAACAGGCCGTCGCGCGACATCGTGTAGAAGATGCGCGTCTGGCCGTAGCAGAGCACCAGCATGACCGAGGAGAGGCCGGTGATGGCGCCGATCTTGATCAGGAAGCTGATCAGGTTCAGCTCTCCGCCCGGGGCTGCCGCCAGCGGGACGTCGGCCCAGGTCAGGTTCATCCGGTCGATAGCCACGGCCACGGGTGCAGGGCTGGACAGCTCTATATAGGGCACCACGCCGGTCATGACGGCGGCAACCGCCATATAGATCAGCGTACAGATGAAAAGGGCGCCGAGGATGCCGATGGGCACATCCTTTGACGGATTCCTGGCTTCGGCGGCAGCAGTCGAGACCGCTTCGAAACCGACATAGGCGAAGAAGATGATTGCGGCCCCGCGGAAGACGCCGTCGACGCCGTAGCGGCCGGGCTCGGCAGGGTCCGCAGGCGGGATGAAGGGCACCCAGTTGTCCGGGTTCACATAGGTGATGCCCACGGCGATGAAGGTCAGCAGCACGATGATCTTGATGACTACGATAACATTGTTGACGTTCGCCGACTCGCTGACGCCCAGGACCAGCAGGGCGCAGACGGCGGCGATGCCGATGGCCGCGACCAGGTTGAAGGTGCCGGTCGCCTGCAGCGCCGTGCCGCCGTCCCCACGGACCGCTTCGATCATCGGGGTGGCCCAGCGGGCGCCCTCCTGTCCGGCATAGGTCAATGAGGGGAAGAGATTATCGGCCAGGCCGAAGTCGCCCATAATCGATACGACATAGCCGGACCACCCCACCGCGACCGTGGATGCGGCGATGCCGTATTCCAGCACCAGAAGCCAGCCCATGATCCAGGCGAAGACTTCGCCCAAGGTTCCGTAAGCGTAGGTATAGGCCGAGCCCGAGACCGGCATGGTCGAAGCCAGCTCGGCGTAGCAAAGGCCCGCAAGGGCACAGGCAATGCCCGCCGCCACAAAGCTGAGCATGATGGCCGGACCAGCATAGTCAGCCGCGACCTGGCCGGTCAGAACGAAGATGCCAGCACCGATGATAGCGCCGACGCCGAGGCTCATAAGGTTGATGGGGCCCAAGGTGCGCTTCAGCTCGCTCTTCGCGGCCTCTTTCTGAATCTGGGCAATCGACTTCTTCAGGAACAGGCGGTTGCCGCCTCCTGAAACAGGGGGTGTACTCATGGGTGAACGTCGCCTCCAGCGGGCGGTCCGAAGGGGCCGCCACCGCTCCGGAGCGGAAGCTAGATCGGCCCCCGATTTCGCGCAATCGTCATAATTCGAGCGGATCGCGATTGTCTGCAAACGACGCGACAACGCCTGCGGGCTTGATTCATGGGGGGGCGGCCTTCAAGGTCGTCGCAACGGTAACCAAACAGCGACGGGGCCGATCCGGTCACCGGCGCGGGGGAGTGTATAAATGGTCGCGTCTTCGCCCTCGGGGCAGGCAAAATGGTCGTCAAAGACGGCCTTCATTCTGGCAGCGACGGGATCGGCCGTTGGCCTAGGGAATCTGTGGCGGTTCCCGACCGAGGCGGGGACCAATGGCGGTGGCGCCTTTGTGCTTCTGTACATCCTGTGCGTAGTGCTGATCGCGGCGCCCCTGCTGCTGTCGGAGACCCTGATCGGTCGTCACGGCCAGCGCTCGACCATCGGCAGTGCCGTGCATCTGGCACGCCAGTCCGGGGCCAGCCCCGCGTGGAGCGCCATGGCCGTGCTTGGCCTGATCGCCAACACCCTGATCCTGTCCTTCTACTGCGTGGTCGCCGGCTGGGTGGTCTATTTCATCGGCACCAGCGGCATGGGTCTGTTCGAGGCAATCTCCGGCGGCAATGCCCTGGGGGGCGCCTATCCGGAGCAGTCGCCGGAGTCGATCCGCGAGATGATGCCGGCCCTGTTCGCCAATCCGGGTCTGTTGATCGGCATGCAGTCGATCTTCGTCATCCTGACCATCCTGATCGTCGCGCGCGGCGTGAAGGGTGGCATCGAGGCAGCGGCCGTGTGGCTGATGCCCGCCTTCTTCTTCCTGCTGATTGGCATCACCATTTATGCCGCGATCACCGGCGACTTCGCCCGGGCCGTCAACTTCCTGTTTTCGCCCGACTTCAGCCGCATCACCGAGCCGGGCGTGATGAGCTCGGCGCTGGGCCAGGCCTTCTTCTCGCTCAGCCTCGGCGGCGGGGCCATGATCGCCTATGGCGCCTATGCGTCGAAGGACACCAATCTGGGCTCGACCTCGGGCACCATCGCCTTTGCCGATACGGCGGTGGCCATCATCGCCGGTCTGGCCATCTTCCCGATCGTGTTCAGCGTCGGCCTGCAGCCGGATGCCGGCCCGACCTTGATGTTCCAGACCCTGCCGACGGCCTTCCACCTGATGCCAGGTGGCGCGATCGTGGCGTTCGGCTTCTTCGTGCTGGCCTTCTTTGCGGCGCTGACGTCTTCGGTGTCGCTGCTGGAAATCTCGGTCGGCTGGATCACCGAGAAGTTCGGTGTGTCGCGCAGCGCCGCCGCGTGGGGCATGGGGCTGGTGATCTTCGTTCTTGGCGTGCTGTCGGCCCTGTCGTTCAATATCCTCGCTGACCAACGGCCGATCCCCTTCATTCCGGGCTTCGAGAATGCCGGCTGGTTTGATGCGTTCGACGGCATCACCTCCAAGCTGTTCCTGCCGCTGTCGGGTCTGGTCACCGCGCTCTTCATCGGCTGGGTGGCTGACAAGAAGATCGTCAATGCCGAGACCGGCCTGACGGGGGGCGCGCTGTCCATGTGGCGGTTCCTGGTGGCCTGGCTGTGCCCGCTGGCCGTGACGGCCATTCTGGTGCTGGGCATGTTCCCGCAGCTGCTGGGCTGATCGGGAGAAGCCGGACGTCGTGACGACCACGCCTGGCCGCAATGCGGCGTCCGACCTGCCCATCCATGAGGTTCTGGACCGCCTGATCGCGGCGGTCCGGGACCACCCGGCCGTCGTGCTTGGCGCGCCGCCGGGCGCGGGCAAGACCACCGGCGTTCCCCTGGCCCTGCTGGACAGCGAAATCTGGCGGGCGGGGACCATCCTGGTGCTGGAGCCGCGACGGCTCGCCGCCCGGGCCGCGGCCGAGCGCATGGCCGAGATGCAGGGTGAGACGGTGGGCGAGACCGTCGGCTATCGCACCCGCCTGCAAAGCCGGGTCGGGCCCAGGACCCGCATTGAGGTCATCACCGAGGGCATCTTTACCCGCCGGATCATCGCCGATCCGGGACTGGAGGGCGTGGCCGCCGTTCTGTTCGACGAGTTTCACGAGCGCAGTCTGGACGCCGATCTGGGGCTGGCCCTGGCCCGCCAGACGCAGGAGCTGCTGCGCCCCGACCTGAAGCTGGTGGTCATGTCGGCGACGCTGAACGTGGAATCGATGGTGCGGGTGCTGGATGGCCCGCCGGTGATAGAGGCCGAGGGGCGCGCCTTTCCGATCGAGACGATCCATCTGGGCAGCAATCCTGCCGAGCGGCTTGAGGCGAGTGTTAGCCGCGCCGTGCGTCGGGCGCTGGGCGAGACCCCGGGATCGGTGCTGGTCTTCCTGCCCGGCCAGTCGGAAATCCACCGGGCCGGACGGGCGCTGTCCGAGGCCCAGCTGCTATCGAGTGTCGAAGTGGTCAGCCTGTATGGCGGGCTGGAGCGGGCCGCGCAGGACCGGGCCCTGTCCGCGCCGCCGCCCGGTCAGCGTCGTGTGATCCTGGCTTCTGCGGTCGCCGAAACCAGCCTGACGCTGCCGGGGATTACGGCGGTGGTCGACAGTGGCCTGTCGCGGGTGCCCCGCTTTGATCCGGCCAGTGGGTTGACGCGACTGGCGACTGTGCGGGTCAGCCGCGCGTCGGCAGATCAGCGGCGAGGCCGGGCCGGGCGCGTCGGGCCGGGGACCTGCTACCGCCTGTGGGACGAGGAGCAGAGCCGGGGCCTGATCCCCGCACAGCCCGCCGAAATCCTTGAGGCCGACCTGACCGGGTTGGCGCTGGATCTGGCGCGCTGGGGCGCCCGGTCGGCGGAAGGGCTGGCCCTGATCGACCCGCCGCCGGCAGGAGCGTTTGCCGAGGCGCGGGCGGTACTGACCCGGCTGGGGGCGCTGGACGACCGGGGCGATCTGACGCCGCACGGCCAGCGGATGGCCGAGCTGCCGATGAGCCCGCGGCTGGCGCACATGGTGGCGGTCGCCTCGGACCGGGGGGATGCCCTGACGGGCGCGCGGATCGCCGCGATTCTGGGCGAGCCGGGGCTGGGCGGGAACTCCACCGATCTGCGCGACCGGCTGGAGGCGCTGGAGCGCGACCGCTCGCCCCGGGCGCGGGATGCTCTGAAGCTGGCCGACCGCTGGGCGCGTCTGGCGGGGGGAGGCAAGCGGCAGGACGTTGATCCCGGTTTGCTCGTTGTCGAGGCCTTTCCCGAGCGCGTGGCGCGGGCGCGTGGCAAGTCGGGCGAAGTGCGATTGGCGTCGGGTCGGGGCGCTTCGCTGGACCCGACCGATGCCCTGGCATCCGAGCCGTGGCTGGCGGTTGCGGAGCTGAGCGGCGGGGTCAGCGGGGACCGGATCCGGCTGGCCTGTCCGGTGGACATGGACGCCTTGGGCCACCGGGTGGTCGAGGAGGAGCGGCTGGTGCGAACGCCTTCCGGCCGGATGGAAGTGCGCCGCCTGAAGCGCATCGGAGAGTTGGTGGTCGAGGAGGTGTCACTGGGCGCGCCGGGCCGCGACCAGATCGGCGCCTTGCTGAAATCAACGGTTGATCGTGAGGGACTGAAGGGCCTGCGCTGGGGCGAGCGGGCCTCTTCGCTGCGGGCACGGATGGCCTTCCTGCGGGGGCTGGATGACGGCTGGCCGGATGTGTCGGACGAGGGGCTGCTGGCGGCGCGTGAAGCGTGGCTGTGGCCGCTTCTGGACGGTGTGCACGAGCTGAACGGTATTGCGGACGGGGGCCTGGAGCAGGGGCTTCGCGCGCTGATCTCGTGGGACCGGGTGCGCGATCTGGACCGGCTGGCGCCCGCGCGGCTGGAGACGCCGCTGGGCTCGACCGCCATCGACTATGCCGCCGAGGGCGGACCCCGCGTCGACATCCGCGTGCAGGAGCTGTTCGGGGTGAAGACCCATCCGACGGTCGGCGACGGTCGCGTGCCGCTCACACTTGCCCTGCTGTCCCCCGCGCGCCGTGCGGTTCAGGTAACGAAAGACCTGCCGGGATTCTGGGCCGGGTCGTGGGCCGCCGTGCGGGCCGAGATGCGCGGCCGGTATCCTAGGCACCCCTGGCCGGAGGACCCGGCCAGTGCCGCGCCGACGAGCCGCGCCAAGCCGAGAGGGACCTAGCGGTCCTCCGTCGCGGCATAGGCCATGATGCCCGTCGCGATGGCGAGGTTCAGGCTGTCGGCGCGGCCGCGCATGGGGATTTTGACGTTAACGTCGCAGGCGGCGGCGAGGGCGTCGGTCAGGCCGGCCTGTTCATTGCCCATCAGGATCAGGCTGGGCCGGACGAAGTGGGCGGAGGAGGGGGTGACGGTTGCGTCCAGTCGGGTGCCGATCACACTGCCGGGCCAGCGCTTGCGCCAGTCGAGGAAGGCTTCCGGCGTCGTGCGCGTGATCGTGACCGCGAACACCGACCCCATGGTGGCCCGCACCGCCTCGACCGAGAAGGGGTCGACGCAGTCGCCGATCAGGATGACACCGCCACAGCCGGCCGCGTCGGCGGTGCGGATGATGGTGCCGAGGTTGCCGGGATCGCGCACCTGCTCCAGGGCGATCCATGCGGGGGCGCTGGCGGGCTCGAGGGCGTCCAGCGGGGTATAGACCTGGTCGAAGACGGCAAGCACCGTCTGTGGGTTCTCGCGCCGGCTGATCTTTTCGAGGATGGGATGGGTGACCGTGACCACCTCGCCACCGGCGGCCACGGTGGCGGCGCGGGCGCGGTCCAGCAGGGCATGCGGACGCGCCTCCATGCCGACCAGCAGGAGTTTGGGAATATGTCCCATATCAAGGGCTTCGCCGATGAACTTAAGGCCCTCTGACAGGAACCTGCCGGTGGCCTCGCGTTCCTTGCGCATATGCAGGGCGCGGACCGATTTGACGGTGTCATTGGTGAGCGACGTGATCAGACGTTCGGTCATGTCGCGGACCAACGGGCAAAGAAGCTGAGGCCGATCGCGCGGCCGCTCTCGCCGCTCTCGGCCAGCGCCAGCTCGCCCCAGTCGATGCGACCCGCTCGCCCGGCGGTGGCCTGATCCATCAGATGGGCCAGCGACAGGCCCGAGATGCGCGCGGCATAGGCGTTGAGCAGCAGGAAGTCGGCCCGGGGCTCGAGAATGGCCGCGCAGTCTGCCAGCAGGCCGGGCAGGTCCTCGAACAGGCGCCAGACCTCGCCGGTCGGGCCGCGTCCGTATTTGGGCGGGTCGAGGATGATGCCGTCGTAGAGCGAGCCGCGCTTGCGCTCGCGCGCGACATAGCGGCGGGCGTCCTCGACGATCCAGCGGATCGGCCGGTCGGCGAGACCCGACAGTTCGGCATTCTCGCGCGCCCAGGCGACCGACTTTTTCGACGCATCCACGTGTGTGACCTCGGCCCCGGCGGCCGAGCAGACCAGCGAGGCGACGCCCGTATAGCCGAACAGGTTCAGGATACGGCTCGGCCGCGTGCGGGCGCGAATCCGCTGGTCCAGCCATTCCCAATTGGCGGCCTGTTCCGGGAAGAAGGCGAGGTGGCGGAAGGGCGTAAAACGGGCGGTGAACCGTGTCTCGCCCCAGCCGAGCGGAAAGCCGTCGATCGGCTGGCGGGCAAAGCGCCAGCGGCCGTCGTCGTCTTCACCCTGCGGATCAAACACGGCATCGGCCCGGCCAAAGGCCGTGGCATCGCGGGGCTCCCACACGCACTGCGGCTCGGGCCGGACGACGGTGTGGCGACCATAGCGCTCCAGCTTGCGGCCATGTCCGGAGTCGAGCAGGGCATAGTCCGCCCAGTCACGCGTCATCAGGACATCAGGGTGTGGGGACAGTCTCGAGGCCATGGGGGCTGGTTAAGCGCACCGGCGGCCCGGCGTCCAGCGGTTCGGCGTGGGATTGGGGCGGCAGGTCGGGCTCGGGATCAGGCCGATGGCGCGTCTTGTCCCAGGCGAAGGGCTCGGTCACCAGTCGCCAGGCCGCATGGGCAAAGGCGAGACTGAGCAGCGACCAGTAGGCCGGGGCCTGCAGCATATCCCCCAGCCCATAGGGCACACCGGCCCGACGCGCGCCGATCAGGGCCGAGACCCACGCCATGCCCGCGCCAAGCATCAGGACGCTCAGCGCCGGGATCGGCGTGGACGGGGAGATGCCCGCGACTGCTGCCACCAGAACCGAGGCCGCGACCCAGGCGACGGACGGCGCATGCACCGCGGCCGAGGCCAGCGACACGCCAAGCGTCATCACCAGCGCCAGCAGCCCACGCGGGCCCAACGAGAGCGGCCGACGCGTATGCACGCCCCAGGTCTGCATATACCCTTTCATCCACCTGTTTCTCTGAGGCAGCCAGGCGTGGAGACCGCCCGGCGGCGTCTCCCATGTCGGACGGGTGATAACGCCCAGCCGGTAGCCCGCACGCCACAGGCGAAAGCCCAGATCGGCATCTTCGGTGACATTCCAGGCGTCCCAGCCGCCCACCTGTTTCAGGATGTCGACGCGGAAGTGGTTGCTGGTGCCGCCCAGCGGAAAGGGCAAACCAAGCCTCGTCATGCCGGGCAAGACCACCTCGAAGAGCGCCGCGTATTCGACGGCGAACTGGCGGTCGAGGAAGGGCGAGGCGTCCGGGCTGTGGGTGCGGCGGCGGATGCGCAAGGGCGCCTGAAGGCAGGCGAGGGTGCCGGCCTCGTCCCGCGCGAAGCGGGCCGCCGCCTCTCGCAGCTGAAGCGGATCAGGATCGTCCTCGGCGTCATAGACGGTGATCAGACGGCCGGTCGCCCGGGTCAGGGCATAATTCAGGGCGCGCGGCTTGGTGCGGGGCTCACCCGGCGGCACGATCAGGATCGACAACCAGTCGGGCCGGTCGGCGGCCCAGGCGGCCTCGATGGTCTCGTGGTCATGCGCCTCCAGGGCCAGAAACCCCTCCAGACGGTCAGCGGGATAGTCGAACGCTGCCAGGTTCTCGACCAGCTGCGGCAGGACCTCGGCCTCGTCGTGCAGGGCGGCGACCACTGTATAGCGGGGCAAGGGCCCGGTGCTGAGTTGGGGCCGACAAGGGCGGCGAGATGCGAGGATCAGGGCCAGTCGCCACAGGGCACAGGCGAGGAAGAGTGCCGGGACTGTGACAGACAGGGCCATCTGAAGCCCTGCCGGGTCGCGCCAGATCCAGCCGACCAACCCCGCACCGACCGCCAGCAGGGCGAGCGTCTGCCCCCTCGTCAGGGACCGACGCACCGCGCTGAGGGCGCGGGGCGGGCCGGGGGCCACGCCCGGACGGTCCAGCCGCTCGTCGGTTGCAAACGCGTCCATTTCTCCCTCCCAAGTATACGGGTTAGCCATCCTGCTCGCGCTGGACAAGTCGAAGGGTACGCCCTGACCGCGAACTGGCGCCCGACGACAAGAGTCATTATGGCTGGCCGCAACCGCATGGAGGACAGGCTTGCCTGCGACAGCCCCCCGTTCCAGATCCCGACGCAAACCCAAGGGCGAGGGGCATTTCCGACGCGAGGAAATCCTGACCGCAGCCGAGGGCATCTTTGTGGATCACGGCTATGAGGGGGCGACGATCCGCAAGATCGCCGATGCGGTCGGCCTGTCGTCGACCGCCCTATACATGCACTTCCCCGACAAGGCCGCGATCCTGCATGAGATCTGCAAGGAGGCGTTCCAGGCCCTGACGCGGGTACAGGCCGTGATCATGGAGGCGGATCTGCCGCCTGAGCAGCGTCTCAGGCGGCTGATCGAGTCCTACATCGCCTTTGGCTTTGATAATCCCAATGCCTATCGACTGATCTATCTGACCCGCCCGCAGGAGGCCGAAGGCGCCAAGTCCGCGGCCCAGGAAGTGGGCATCGGCCTGTTCCGGGCCTTCGAGACGGTTGTCCACGAAGTCGATGCCGTCGGGCGCCTGAAGGTCCCGCCGCGCACAGCGGCCCAGGTGATCTGGGCCGGGGGGCACGGCGTCGTGTCGCTGCTGATCACCAAGCCCTATTTTGACTGGGTCGAGCGGGAGGCATTGGTCAAGGCTATGCTGGACACCGTGTTCGATGGCCTGATCCGCGCGTGACACGGGATCAGCGCGTAAGACGGGCGGCCGCGCCGGTTGTCGCGACAGTCCTGCTGCTGGCGGGGTGCGGGTCATCGTTGAGCGAGCCGGAGGGTGATGCCCTGCGCGTCCTGTCATTGGATCAGTGTGCGGACCAATATGTGCTGGCGCTGGGAGGGGGGCATGAGCTGGCCCTGTCGCCGCGCGCGGACGATCCGGATTCCTGGCTACGCGCCAAGGCTTCCGGGCACCGGATGCTGCGGCCGACACTGGAGTCGGTGGTCGCTTACGGCCCTGACGTAGTGGTGCGGTACTGGGGCGGGGATGCCCGACTGCTGGCCCAGCTGGAGCGTCAGGGGGTGACGGTCGTGACCATCGCCGATGCGGCCGATTTCGCTTCGGTCGAGCAGAGTATCGCCGAGGTGGCGCGGGCGCTGGACCGTGGGGCGGAGGGGCAGGCGCTGATCGGGAGGATGCGGACGACCCTGAAAGAGGGGGGGGCGCCGGAAGGGTCGCGGCCATTGAGCGCGCTCTATCTGACGGCCGGGGGGTTCACGAGCGGTTCCGGCACCCTGATCGACGCCAGCCTGACGGCCGCTGGGCTTGAGAATGCTGCCGGACATGCGGGCTTTGACGCGGTGCGGGTCGAGCGGCTGGCCGTCGACCCGCCTGAGCGGTTCGCGCTTGGCTTTTATGACCAGACGCGCGCTGACCGGCGCGGTCCGGGGCGGCACCCGCTGGTGAAACGCCTTGTCGAGGATCGCCCCTACGTCCGCCTGCCTGCCGCCATGCTGACCTGTCCGGCCTGGTTCATGGCCGAGGCGGTGCCGGCGCTGGCCGGGCTGAGGGACGCGCGATGACGGTCGCCCGGATCAATCTGGCGCTAGGACTGGCGCTTGCGGTCGCCCTGATCGTGGCGCTGACCCTCGGCGAGGTCGGCTTGGGCTGGGTGCAGTATGGCCAGGCCTTCCGCGAGCCCGGATCGGGTCCGGGGCTGATCCTGTGGCAGGTGCGGGCGCCGCGCGCGGTCTGTGCTGCGGCCGTGGGGGCGGCTCTGGGGCTGTCAGGCGCGCTGATGCAGGGGCTGTTGCGCAATCCGCTGGCCGAACCGGGAGTGCTGGGGGTGTCGGCCACCGCCAGTCTCGGCGGGGCGCTGGTGCTGGTCGCGGGGGCTGGCATGGTCACCGGGGCGGTCGAGCTGGCCGCCATGGCGGGCGCCGGCATCGGGGCGGCAGCACTGGTGGCCTTTGCCGCGCGCGTCCGGGCGCCCGAAGCTCTGATCCTGTTTGGCGTCGCTCTGTCCAGTTTTGCCGGGGCCACCACCGCCCTGATCTTCAATCTGTCGCCGTCGCCAATTGCCACCGCCGAGGTCATGGGCTGGCTGCTGGGCTCCGTGCAGAACCGGGGGTGGGGCGATGTCCTGTGGGTCGCGGCTGCGCTGGTGCCAGCCGTATTCCTTGCCAGACTGAGTGCGCCGGGGCTGAAGGCCCTGTCGTTGGGCGACGAGACGGCGCGGACGCTCGGCCTGCCGCTGGACCGGCTGAGGCTGCTGGCCCTGATCGCCGCCAGTCTGGCCGCAGGCGCAGCCGTCGCGACCGCCGGCGTGATCGGCTTTGTCGGACTGGTCGCGCCGCATCTGGTGCGGGCATCGGTGCGCGCGGATCCGGGGCGGGCACTGCTGCCCTCGGCGCTGGCCGGGGGATTGATCCTTGTGGTCGCGGACCTGATGACGCGCATCACCCCGACCGATCAGGAACTCAAGCTGGGGGTGTTTACCGCCCTGGTCGGTGCGCCCCTGTTTGCCCTGATCGCCTGGCGCGCCGCCCGCGCGTGGATGGTGTGAGGATGGCGACGACACCCCGACTGAACATCGAGGGCCTCAGCCTGTCGCGCGGCAAACGGGCGGTGGTGCACGACGTCAGCCTCTCGGTGATGCCGGGTGAACTGGTGGCGCTGGTGGGGCCGAACGGGGCCGGCAAGACCAGTCTGATTCAGGCGGTCTGTGGCCTGCTGAAGCCGGATACAGGAAGGGTGTGGCTGGAAGGAGCGGACCTCGTGACCCTCGGTCCGCGTGATCGCGCCAGAGCTCTGGCCTATCTGCCGCAAGACGGGACCGTCGCCTGGAACCTGCCGGCGATCGAGGTCGTGGCGCTGGGGGCCGGGTTCCTGCAGACCGACGGTGCCCACGCCCGGGCTATGGCGGCGCTGGAGGAGGTCGAAGCCGGTGCGCTGGCGGACCGGGGCGTGGCAGCGCTGTCCGGCGGCGAGCGGGCCCGGGTGCTGCTGGCAAGGGTGCTGGCCTCGGAGGCCGGACTGATTCTCGCGGATGAACCGGTCGCCGGTCTCGATCCGGAGGGGCAACTGCTGGTTCTGGAAAGGCTGAAGGCACGGGCCGGTGCGGGCCAGACGGTGATGGCCAGTCTGCACGACCTGTCGCTGGCGGCGCGCTTTGCCGACCGGGTGATCGTCATGGATCAGGGCGAGGTCCGTGCTGACGGTTCCCCCGCGGAGGCGCTGGACACCGCCGTCCTGCGCGACGTGTTCGGACTGACCGGTCGCTGGCTGGACAGCGAGGACGCCCCCGTCCTGACCCTGACCCGCCTCTAGTTGGCGAGCGACAGATAGGGCGTCGGGCCGGAGCCACCGCGCGCCAGATCGGCCGAAAGGGTCAGCTCGCCGGTGCCGTCGCCCAGTCGCGCCTTGTAGATCTGCATATTCTCCATGACCCGCATCATATAGTTGCGCGTCTCGGTGAAGGGCGTGCACTCGATGAAGTCGACGGGGTCGACGATGCCTCCGCGCGGGTCGCCGCAGCGGGCGATCCACTGGGGCGGTCGGGCCGGTCCGGCGTTGTAGCCCACGGCCGCCAGAATCATGGACCCGCCATTGGCTACCATCAGCTCGCCGAGGTGATAGCTGCCCAGCGTCATATTGTAATCGGGGTCCCACAGGCGATCGAGCGAGTAGGGCATGCCGAGACGGCGGGCGACGCCTGAGGCTGTCGACGGCAGGAATTGCATCATGCCGCGCGCCCCGGCGCTCGATACCACCAGCGGGTCATAGCTGGATTCCTGACGCGTGATGGCCAGGGTGAAGGGCAGGGGGGCGGCGCCCGCGACCTCGGGCGGGATGCGGATCGGGTATTGGCGCACGGGCATCAGCCAGCCGCGCTGGCTGGCGGCACGTCCGACCATCATCGAGCCGAACCGGTCGCCAAAGCCCATCACCATATCCATCAACTGGGCGACGTCGGTGGCGGCCGGCAGGGTGTCGTCGAGATGATAGGCAAAGGCCCGGAGCAGGCCCATCTCTCCGGCTTCACCCGACATACGGGCCGCCTGGACCACTTCATGGCCTTCGAAGGCCGCGCGGGCCTCGGGCGTGATCTCCGGGTCGGCGGGCAGGATAATCTGCGTCTGTCCGGCCTTCTCAGCGGCCAGCTGGCCATAGAAGGACTGGATGTGAATGGCGCCAGCACCATAATAGCCTCGGGCGGCGCCCATATCGCCCTGGGCCTCGGCGGCCCGACCCAGCCAGTAGAGCGCCCGCCCCTGGGTGATCGGGGTCTCGGACATCTGGCGCAGGGACTCGAAATGGCGCGCGGCCCGGGCGGGATCGTTCAGCTTCACCAGGGCGACCCAGCCGGCGAAGAACTCGGCGTCGACCATGCGCTCGCCGCCGGGGAAGCCATGGCCGGCCATGGAGTCATAGGCGGCCTGCCAGTTGCGGACCTCCAGCGCGTCGAGGAAATAGTTGCGGCGCTCGCTCCACAGGGTGTTCTGGCCATCGGAATGGGTCGGGGCGGCGGGCAGGCCGGCCAGCAGGCCGAAGCCCTCGGCCTCGCGTCCCTGCGACCGCAGGATGCGGACCCGCTCCAGCACCACGGCCGGGTGACCCGCCTGGGCCGGGGTCAGACCAGCCACGATGGCGTCGGGGGCATAGGCGGTGCGCAGCGCAAGCACCGCTTGGGCAAGTGTCCGCTGTTCGGGGCTGACCCGGTCGATCATGGCGCGGGTTGCGGGACCGTGCGGGCCCAGCAGCAGCATGTTCAGGCGCGCTTCGTCGTCCGCAGGCGCGATCCAGTTCGGCCAGATCGACAGGATGCGGCTCTGGGCGTCGAACTCGAACGACTGGTTCCGCCACCAGTCGCGGATGATGGGACGGGCTTCGTCAGCACGTCCGGAAGCCTCCAGTGCCAGCGCCAGACCGATGGCACCATCGATGGTCATCGGCGGGTGGCCGTCGAAAAAGGCGATGACGGCTGCCGGGCTGGCCGAACTGCGGCTGATCGCCCGCTCACCGGCCATGATGCGGCTTTCGGCGCGGGGCCAGTCGGCAAAGGTGACGCGCGCGCGGGCCAGTTCCTCGAAACTCATCAGATCGGCAGAGGTGTCGACGAGGGCCCAGTCGACCAGCTTGCGCGCAGTGGCGTTGTCGATCCCGGCCGCGAGGCTGCGGGCCCGGTCGACGTCGCGGGCACGGGCGGCCTCAAGAGCCTGGTTGAGCAACCGGGCCTCGGCCTCGTTCAGCAGGCGGATGGTCGCGCCGTAGGGCACTTCCTGCCTGCTTGCGGCAGACTTTGAAGCGGGAAACCAGTTCACCGACGTCAGGTTCGACACCAGCACCTCGGGCGCAGGAGCACTGAGGGCCAGGATCGTGGCCAGGATCGATGTAAGCATGGTTTGTCCTAACCCCATCATCTCGGTTGCGGCGGCACGAGGCGCCCCTTACGTTCGAAACCTTCCGCAGACTCGCTAAAGCCCACGCGAAGGACCATCGTTCCCATGACCGGCCCGACTTTCAAGGGCGTGATCACCGCCTTGATCACACCTCTTCGTGACGGAAAGGTGGACAACGACGCCTTGACCGCCCTGGTCGAGCGACAGGTCGCCGCCGGCGTCCATGGTCTGGTGCCCATGGGCACGACCGGCGAGAGCGCGACCTTGACGGCCGAAGAGCATGCCCATGTGGTCGAATCCGTGGTCTCGACCGTGGCCGGGCGAATCCGCGTGATTGCCGGCGCGGGCTCATCCTCGACGGATGTGGCGATTGAAAAGGTTCGCCACGCCAAAACGGTCGGGGCAGACGGGGCGCTGGTCGTGACCCCCTATTACAACCGGCCGTCGCAGGAAGGGCTCGCCCTGCATTTCGAGGCAATTGCCGAGGCGGTGCAGCTGCCCGTGCTGCTCTACAATGTGCCGGGGCGCACTGGCGTCGATATGTCGAACGACACCGTGGCCCGACTGGCCAGGCACCCGAACATCGTCGGCATCAAGGACGCCACGGGCGACCTCGCGCGGGCCAGCTGGATGCGCACCCATGTGGACGGGCGTTTTGACCTGATTTCGGGCGATGACCCCACCTTCCTCGGCTATCTGGCCCACGGCGGGCACGGCGTGATCTCGGTGACGTCCAACGTCGCGCCCGAGGCCATGGTGGCCCTTTACGACGCGGTTCAGGCCGGGGATCTGGAGAGCGCCCGTCTGTGGCAGGACCGTCTTATCGACCTGCACAGGGCACTGTTTCTCGACAATTCTCCGGCGCCGACCAAATACGCCCTGTCGCAACTGGGCCTGTGCAGCGACGAGGTGCGGCTGCCGCTGGCGCCCACGGCCGATGCGGTCAAGCCCGCCATTGACCGCGCCATGAAGGCGGCGGGCGTTCAGTAATGGCGCAGGCACCCGCCCAAAGGCGTCCGCAGTCGGACAAGAAGAAATATGAGCCGAAGGTGATCGCCGAGAACCGGCGCGCGCGCTTCGACTATTTTCTGGATGCGCCGGTCGAGGCCGGAATTGCCCTGGTCGGGACCGAGATCAAGGCGCTGCGCGCCGGGCGGGCCAACATCGCCGAAAGCTATGCCGCAATCGAAGGCCGCGAGATCGTACTCGTGAATGCCGACATCCCGCCCTATGCCCAGGCCAACCGGTTCAACCATGAACCGCGGCGTCCCCGGAAACTGCTTCTGCATCGGCGCCAGATCGACCGCATGATCGGCGCTGTGCAAAAGGAGGGTCAGACGCTGATCCCGCTGAAGCTGTATCTGAACGAATCGGGCAAGGCGAAGGTCGAACTGGCGTTGGCCAAGGGCAAGAAGCTGCACGACAAGCGCGAGACATCCGCCAAACGCGACTGGCAGCGCGACAAGGCCCGCCTGCTTCGCGACAAGGGCTGAAGACCCTTGAACAGGCCTAGCCCAAGGGCTGCGCCTCGATGACGCCGACCAGCTGGGTCTGTCCCATACGTTCATACAGGCCCAACGACGGGCCTTGAGCCCAGTCCCAGACAAAACCGGCCGCCGACAGCGCGACAGCGGCGACTACAGCCCAGACAGCGGCTTTTCGTTCGCCGCGGGAAAAGAAGTGAGTGTTCGTACGCATAACAGCCTCCTGTGGGCCGAAACGCGGGCTCTCGCGGAGATGTTCCCGCGAAAGACAGTCTACACCTGCGAGGCGAAAAGCCTGTGTCCGGGCCGCCACATTCGCCTGTCAGGCGAACGCTGTTCAATCACATTTCGATGAGCGCATGAGCACGTTCAAAAATCTCCCGAAACATCAGGGGTGTGAGACGTCCTGTATTCGTATTCAATCGGGAGCAGTGATAGCTGTTCAGCAGGAGGTATGAGCCGACGCGGGCCTCCGCCCCGTGCCCCGGCGCCATGGCCGAGGCGGGCTTCCCCAGCGCCTTCAGCACATTGCGACGCGAGACATCGCCCAGAGTCACGATCACCTTCAGCTGCGGCAGGGTGTGAAGACGGGCCGTCAGAAAGGGCCGACAGGTCGCTTCCTCGGCGGGCAGGGGCTTGTTGCCCGGCGGAGCGCAGCGCACGGCATTGGTGATCATGCAGTCGACAAGCTCCAGCCCGTCATCAGGGCGGGCGTCATAGGTGCCGCGGGCGAAGCCGGTCTCGATCAGCGTCTGATACAGCAACCAGCCCGCATGGTCGCCCGTGAAGGGCCGACCCGTGCGGTTGGCCCCCGTGCGACCGGGAGCCAGACCCGCGACCAGCAACCGCGCCTGTGGATCGCCGAAGGAGGGCGCGGCCCCGTTGAACCAGTCGGGCTCACGCCGCGCATTGTCGGCGCGATAGGCCACCAGCCGGGGGCACAGCGGACAGTCGGCGGGCGGCTCGGCGACCGGCGCAGGCGGCGTCATGCGTCTTCGCGGACCGTGCGGGGGCGACCGTAAAGGGTCTTGAGATCGGCAAGCTCGACGAAGTCGTCGGCCTGACGGCGCAGTTCGTCGGCGATGTGCGGCGGCTGGGTCTTCAGCGTCGAGACAACAGATACACGGCATCCCTGCGACTGAACCGCCTGCACCAGCCGACGAAAGTCGCCATCGCCCGAGAACAGCACAGCGTGGTCCAGACGCGGCGCCATCTGCATCATGTCCACGGCGATCTCCACGTCCATATTGCCCTTCATGCGGACATGACCGGACGCATCCGTGAAGCGCCGGACGGGCTTGGTCACGGTTGAGAAGCCGTTGTAACCCAGCCAGTCCACCAGCGGCCGCACGGGAGAGAATTCCTCGCCCTCAACCACAGCCGTGTAGTAATAGGCGCGGACGAAGCGCGACCGCTCGCGCACATCGTCCAGCATGGCCTTGAAATCGAGATCGAAATTCAGCGAGCGGGCCGCTGCGTGAAGATTTGAACCGTCGATGAACAGCGCGAGGCGCTCGTCAGGATAGAGGTGCATGGTCCATGTCCTGAAAAAAATGTGGGGCCTTTGGACGACCCCGGAGAGAATATGAGCACCCCTGTCATCATCGCTCTGGGCAGCAATGACAAGGGGGCCTGGCCGGATATAGGCGCCTTGCTGGACGCCGCCGTTCACGATCTGGAGCGCGCAGGGCTGGGCAACGTCCGCCGCTCGCGCTGGTGGCGGTCAGCCGCCTGGCCCGATCCGGCTGATCCAGCGTTTCTGAATGGCGTGGTGCAAGGCGCGTGGGCCGGGACAGCGGTCGCGCTGATGAGCGCGCTTTCCGATATCGAGGCGCGCTTTGGCCGAAAGCGGTCGGTGAAGAACGCCCCCCGGACGCTGGACCTCGACCTGATCGATTTCGGCGGACAGATGCTCGACCTGCCCGATCTGACGTTGCCGCATCCCCGTGCTTCTGATCGGCTGTTCGTCATGGGACCTTTGGCTGAAATGGTGCCGGACTGGAGGGATCCGGTCTCCGGCCGTCCGGTAACTGAGTTGGTCCAGACCGCCCGGGTCGGTCGCGATGCCGTTCCGCTGGATCGCCAGGCGCCTCATTCCTGCCGATGTGGCGTTGCACAATGATCGGGAAGTCTCTATTTTGTCTGGTTCTCCCAGAGTTCGAGGAATTTCATGGCTCGCGTCACTGTCGAAGACTGCATCGAGAAGGTGCCGAACCGGTTCGGCCTGGTCCTGCTGGCCGGTCACCGTGCCCGCAACATCGCCAAGGGCGAGGCGCTGACCGTCGACCGCGACAATGACAAGAACCCGGTTGTGGCCCTGCGCGAGCTGGCCGATGAAACCGTGTCGCCGGACGAACTGAGCGAGAACCTGATCACCACCCTGCAACGGGTCGATGAGCGCACCGAGGCCGAGGATGAGGCCGAGACCCGCGCCCTGCTGGCCGAGCCGCAGCACATGAACATGGCCGAGGCCGAACTGATCCGCGCGCTGCAAAGCGACCGTGATGGCGGCCAGGAGGAGCGCTACTGACAGCGGAACCGAACACGGTTGTTCCCCTCCGCCCGAAGCGGTCCCGCACCGCGCCGGTAGCCAAACTTGCCGAAGCTGAAACGCCTGTCCCTGCGGCCCCACAGAAACCGCAGGTCGAACGCGTGCGCGTCTTGCGCCAGTTCGAACTGGTGGAGATGGTCAAGGCCTATGACCCGTCCGCAGATGAGGCGCTGATCAACAAGGCCTATGTCTATGCGATGAAGATGCACGGCTCGCAGTTGCGGGCCTCGGGCGATCCCTATTTCGCCCATCCGATCCAGGTCGCGGGCATCCTGACCGACTACAAGCTCGACACCGCGACCATCGTCACTGCCCTGCTGCACGATGTGGTCGAGGACACCTCGGCGACGCGCGACGACATCGCCGCGCTGTTCGGCGAAGAGGTCGCGGAACTGGTCGAGGGTGTGACCAAGCTGAGCCGGCTTGAGCTTCAGGCCGAACATACCCGTCAGGCCGAGAACCTGCGGAAATTCATCCTCGCCATTTCGCGCGATGTCCGGGTGCTGCTGGTCAAGCTGGCCGACCGACTGCACAACATGCGCACCCTGCAGTACGTCAAGCCCGAGAAGCGCGAGCGCATCAGCCGCGAGACGCTTGAGGTCTATGCGCCGCTGGGCCGGTCGATCGGCATCCATTCGATCGCGCTGGAGCTTGAGGAGCTGGCGTTCGAGCATCTGAACCCGATTGCCCACACGGCCATCAAGCGCCGCCTTGAGGCGCTGAAGCAGGAGCAGGGCACGGCGCTGGAGGATGTCGCCCAGGAGGTCCAGGACCTGCTGGTCGCCAAGGGGGTCGAGGCCGAAGTCATCGGTCGACAGAAGACGCCCTATTCCATCTGGCGCAAGCTGCAGCGCAAGTCGGTCGGCTTTTCGACCTTGTCGGACATCTATGCCTTTCGCGTGATCGTCGACAGCGAGGACGACTGTTACCGGGCGCTGGGCGTGATCCACCGCGCCTGGCCGATGGTGCCGGACCGATTCAAGGACTTCATCTCGACGCCCAAGTCGAACAACTACCGCTCGATCCACACCACCCTGGTCGGCCGGGGCGGGGTGCGTATCGAGACCCAGATCCGGACGCGCGACATGGACCGGATCGCCGAGGACGGTGTGGCCGCGCACTGGCGCTACAAGAACAAGTCCTACGGCTTTGATCGCGAAGCCATGGAGCGGTCGGGCGGCCGCGATCCGCTGGAGAACCTGCGTCGTCTGGTCCAGGTCATCGAGACCGGCGAAGGCGGCGACGACTGGGTCGAACATGCCAAGCTTGAGATGTTCCTCGATCAGGTGTTCGTCTTCACGCCCAAGGGTCAGCTTATCACCCTGCCACGCGGGGCCATGGCACTGGACTTTGCCTATGCCGTGCACACCGAGGTCGGCGAGACGGCGGTCGGCGTGAAGATCAACGGCGAGCTGAAGCCGATGCGGACCCAGCTGACCAATGGCGATGTGGTCGAGATCATCCGGGGGGCCAAGCGTGAAGTGCCGGTCGACTGGCGCTCGCTGACGGTCACCGGACGCGCCCGGTCGGCCATCCGCCGCACGATCCGCAGTTCAGAGCGCGAGGAATTCCACAAGCTGGGGCGTTCAACGCTTGAGCAGACCCTGTCACGGGCAGGCAAGAAGCTCGGGGATGTGGCGCTGGCACCTGTGCTCGAGACCCTGTCGATCGAGACGGAGGACGCCCTGTTCGAGGCCATCGGCCGGGGGCAGGTTCAGGCGACCAAGGTTGTGGAGACGCTGTTCCCGGCGCTCAAGGGCCAGGTCAAGGTCGCCCACGACCGTCGCCGGATCGAGGAGAGCGAGGCTCAGCTCTATGTCCGGGGCAGTGGTCTGACGCCGGGCATCAGCATTCACTTCGGCCACTGCTGTTCGCCGCTGCCGGGGGACCGCATCGTCGGCATCCTGGAGCCGGAAAAGGGCTTGACCGTCCACACTATCGACTGCGGCCGGCTGGTGGAGTTCAGCGATGACGATAGTCTGTGGCAGGATCTGCAGTGGACGCCGCGCGCCGAGATGAACGCGACGGCGGCCTCTCGCCTCAAAGCCACCATTCGCAACGCCCCGGGGGTGCTGGGACAGGTCGCGACCCAGATCGGCGAGGCGGGCGGCAATATCCTGAACCTGGTGATGACCCACCGTCAGCAGGACTTCTTTGACGTCGAGATCGACGTCGAGGTGCGGGACGCCCGTCACGCCACGACTTTGATGGCGGCCCTGCGCGCCAATGCCTTTGTCGATTCGGTCGAGCGCGTGCGCGGCTGATGGCGGACAGCCCGCCCGACAATTCGGCCCAGATGGCTTCGCCGTCGTATCGCCTGCCCGCGCTCGATCAGGACTTCCTGCTGGGCGATTCCATGCGGGGCGTCCGGTTTCTGCTTGAATATGCCAAGGCCGAGGAGGCGCTGCGGGCCTGGGGCGTGCGCTCGACTATCGTGGTGTTCGGCAGTGCGCGGGTAAAGCCGGGCACGCCCTGGTATCAAACTGCGCGCGAATTCGGACGTCTCGCATCCGAGCGAGGCGGGGCGCTGGATGGCGAGGTCGGCGAGCTGCGCAACAATGTCATCGCCACCGGGGGCGGGCCGGGCATCATGGAGGCGGCCAACCGGGGCGCACGGGATGTCGGTGCCCCCTCCATCGGGTTCAACATCACCCTGCCGCATGAGCAGGAGCCCAATGCCTGGTCGACGCCGGAGCTGACCTTCCGCTTTCACTATTTCGCCATGCGCAAGATGCACCTGGCCATGCGGGCCAATGCGCTGGTGGTCTTTCCGGGCGGCTTTGGCACCTTTGACGAGTTGTTCGAGCTGCTGACCCTGCGCCAGACCGACAAGGCCCCGCCCATCCCGATCGTTCTGGTGGATCGGGCGTACTGGAGCTCGATCATCAATTTCGAGGCGATGGTCGAGCACGGCGTGATTGCCGAAAAGGACCTCGACCTGATGGGCTTTGCCGGTGACGCCGAGGGCATCTGGACCGAACTGCTGGCCCGCGGCCTGAAACCGCATCAGAACCTGGAATAAGGCCGCGCTTCGGCCTTTCCTCCGGGCGCCTGAGGGGGCTAGAAACGACGCATGAACACTGAAGACGTCCTGAACGAATTTCGCGATGCCGGTGCCCTGCGCGAGGGGCATTTCGTGCTGTCCTCGGGCCTGCACAGCCCGGTCTTCCTGCAGAAGAACCTGGTCTTCATGGACGGAGAGCGCTGCGAACGGCTGTGCAAGGCGCTGGCCGCGCAGATCACGGAGACGGTCGGGTCGGTCGACGTGGCCATTTCGCCGGCCGTGGGCGGCATCATCCCCGGCTATGAAACCGCGCGGCATCTCAAGGTCCGGTCGCTTTATGTCGAGCGCGAGGCGGGCGAGTTCAAACTGCGGCGGGGGTTCTCGGTCGAGCCGGGCGAGCGCGTCGTCATGGTCGAGGATATCGTAACCACCGGCCTGTCCTCGCGGGAATGCATCGCGGCGATCCAGAAGGCGGGCGGAGAGGTCGTGGCGGCGGCCTGTATCGTCGACCGGTCGGGGGGCAAGGCGGACGTGGGCGTTCCGCTGATCGCCCTGGCCACGCTGGATGTGCCGGCCTGGCCCGCCGACGCCCTGCCGCCCGAACTGGCGGCACTGCCGGTCGAGGATCCCGGCAGCCGCAGACTGGCGAAGGGATAAATCATGGCCGAGCGGGTGCGTCTGGGGGTCAACATCGACCATGTGGCGACGGTGCGGAATGCCCGGGGCGGCGTGCACCCTGACCCGGTCCGCGCGGCCGAACAGGCCCTCGCCGCAGGGGCCGACGGGATCACCGCCCACCTCCGCGAGGACCGCCGCCACATCACCGACCCGGACATCGAGGCGCTGAGCGCCCTGTGTTCCCGGGCCGGGCGGCCGCTCAATTTTGAGATGGCCCTGACGCAGGAGATGATGGACATCGCCTTGCGCCACCGGCCCCACGCCGTCTGCATTGTGCCCGAACGACGCGAGGAGGTGACGACCGAGGGGGGGCTGAACGTTCAGGCCCATATCGGGCCGCTGTTCTTTGCTGTTCAGCAGCTGAAAGAAGTGGGCATCCGTGTCTCCCTGTTCATCGATCCCTCGAAACAGCAGGTGATGGCCGCAACCGGAGTCGGCGCCCAGGTGGTGGAGTTCCACACCGGTCGCTACTGCCACGCCGAGGGCGAGGCACGTCAGGCGGCATTTGCCGAGCTGTCGGCTGCAGTCGCGATGGCCCATCAACTCGGGCTGGAGGTCCACGCCGGCCACGGGCTGGACTATGAGACCGCCGCCGAGGTCGCCACCCTGCCGCAGATCCGCGAGCTCAACATCGGCCATTTCCTGATCGGCGAGGCCATCTTCATCGGTCTGGACGAGGCCATTGCCCGGATGCGGTCGGCCATCGACGGGGCGGCGCGTTGATCGTCGGTGTCGGGGCCGATCTGTGCGACATCCGCCGGATCCAGACCTTGCTGGACCGGTTCGGGGACCGGTTCAAGAATCGCTGCTTCACCGAGCTGGAACGCACCCGCTCGGACCGCAAGCCGGACCCCGCGTGGAGCTACGCAAAGCGGTTTGCGGCCAAGGAGGCCTGCGCCAAGGCCCTCGGCACCGGGATGCGGGCCGATGTCTACTGGCGGGACATGGGTGTGGTGAACCTGCCCAGCGGGCGACCGACCCTGAAATTGACCGGCCACGCGGCCGAGCATCTGGCCCGACTGACACCGTCCGGCCACACTCCGAATATCCATTTGACGCTAAGCGACGAGCATCCCTATGCGCTCGCCTTCGTGGTGATCGAAGTCTTGCCCGTCACATAATCAGGCTATAGGCCTGTCACGCTTTCGCGCGGCACACCGGGGGTTCTGCAATGACTGAAGAGAACAAGACGACCGAGACGGACGATCACGCGCCGCCCGAGGCTGCGCCTGAGCCCGCACCGGTCGAGACGGACACGGCTCACGCCGACCCGGCTGCAGCTGAGCCCTCGACGCCCGAGGCCGAAGAACCTGCGTCGCACGTCGAGCCTGAGCCCGCTGCCGAGGTGACCCCGGACGTCGAGCCGGTCGTGGTCCCGGAAGAGGCCGCTGAGCCCGTGACTGCCGCAGAGCCTGCCGCTGACCCCGAGCCTGCGTCCGAGCCCGCACCTGCGCCCGACCCCGAGCCCGAGCCCGAGCCGACCCCGGCTGAGGCCATGACCCCGCCGCCCGAGCCGATCGCTGCGGCCGCCGCGCTTGCGGCTGCCTCATCGGGGGCCGATCCCGAGCCCGCGAAACGCCCGGTCTGGAGCGATGAAGGGGATGCCCATGACGGCGACGGTGGCGACGACGGCGGTGACGATTCCGACGGCGGCAAGAGCGACAAGAACGAGTGGGTCGAGATTCTCAAGACCGTCGCCATCGCCCTGTTCATCGCCATTCTGCTGCGAATCTTCCTGTTCCAACCCTTCACCATTCCGTCGGCCTCGATGGAGCCAAACCTGTACGAGGGCGACTACATCGTCGTGTCCAAGTGGAGCTACGGCTATTCGAAGCACGCCATCCCCTACAGCCCGCCGCTGTTCGAGGGCCGCATCATGGACAAGGCGCCCGAGCGGGGTGACATCGCGGTCTTCAAACTGCCGAGCGACAACAAGACCGACTACATCAAGCGCGTGATCGGCGTGCCCGGCGACCGGGTGCAGATGATCAACAATGTCCTGCACATCAATGGCGAGCCGGTCGAGAACGTGGTCGTCACCGGCGAACAGGTGGCCGACATGTTCAACGGCCAGAACGGCCAGACGGTCACCACGCTGCGCGAGACCCTGCCGAACGGACGCAGCTATCAGATCCAGGACTTCGGCCCGAATTACAGCCTCGACAACACCCCGGTGTTCGAGGTGCCCGAGGGCTATTACTTTATGATGGGCGACAACCGCGACAACTCGATTGACAGCCGCGAACAGTCGGCCATGGGCGTGGGTCTGGTCCCGGCCGAGAACCTGATCGGCAAGGCCGAGATGATCCTGTTCTCCTGGCACGAGGGCGCGTCGCTGTGGAATCCGGTCAGCTGGTTCACCAAGGTGCGCCTGGACCGCTTCTTCACTGTCCTGAAATAGGGAATGGGGGATCGCCGGAGCGAGGCCGTCCGGGCGTTGGCCCGGACACTGGGATACGAGTTCCGCGATCCGTCCCTGCTGGAACGCGCCCTGACCCACCCCAGCGTGGGCGAGGGCGCGGCCCATGATGCCGTCGGGCGGCCCATTCTGGATAACCAGCGGCTGGAGTTCTTCGGCGACCGGGTGCTGGGCCTGCTGGTAGCCGAGCGGTTGATGCGGGATTTCCCCCAGGCCGATGAGGGCGAGATGTCCTCTCGTCTGCACGGCCTGGTCGACAAGGCCGCGTGCGCGCGGGTGGGCGAGGCCGCGGGCGTTGGACCGGCCCTGCGCATGTCGCCCGGCGAGAGCAAACAGGGGGGGCGCCGTCGTGACGGCATTCTGGCCGACGCCGTTGAAGCCATTCTGGCGGCCATCTATTTCGACGGCGGACTGGATGCGGCCCGCTCAGCGTTCGATCACCTTTGGCGGAATGAGCTGCAAAATCCCTCGTCGCGGACGGTCAGCAATCCCAAATCCTCGCTTCAGGAATGGTCACTCAAGGTCGGGCGGGGCCTTCCGACCTATCGGATCGCCGAGCGAACCGGCAGCGATCACGCCCCGACCTTCCGCGTCGAAGTGACGATCAGCGGCACGGATCCCTTGACCGCGACCGGCCGTTCGCGTCAGGAGGCGGAGAAGGCGGCCGCCCTGGCCCTGATGAAGCGTGAAGGCGTGATTTGACCTCTGACCCTCCTGAAACCGGAACGCGGGCCGGCTTCGTCGCCGTGATCGGCGCGCCCAATGCCGGCAAGTCGACGCTGGTCAACCGGCTGACGGGCTCCAAGGTGTCGATCGTCACCCAGAAGGTGCAAACCACGCGCTTTCCCGTGCGCGGCATCGTCATGGACGGCCAGACCCAGATGGTGCTGGTCGACACCCCCGGCATCTTCAACCCGCGCCGCCGGCTGGACCGCGCCATGGTCGCCTCGGCCTGGGAGGGGGCAGAGGAAGCCGACGCGGTCGTCCACCTCGTGGATACCTCGGCCCAGATGGCTATTGGCGAGGGCAAGGGCTCGCCAGCCGACCGCCGCTCGGTCGAGGATGTCGAGACCATCATCCAGGCCCTCAAGGGTCGCGACAGCAAGGCGATTCTGGCCCTCAACAAGATCGACGGGCTGAAGCGCGAGTCGATGCTGAAGGTCATGACCGAGCTCTTCAACACGGGCGTCTACAGCGATGTCTTCCTGATCTCGGCGGCGACCGGCGACGGGGTATTGGACCTCAAGGCGCACCTGTCGGGCCTGATGCCGGATAGCCCCTGGCTGTACCCCGAGGACCAGAGCGCGGACCTGCCGCTGCGGGTTCTGGCGGCCGAGATCACGCGTGAAAAGGTGTTCCTGAGGGTGCACGAGGAACTGCCCTATTCGGCGGCGGTCGAGACCACGGCGTTCGAGGAGCGCGACGACGGATCCGTCCGTATCGAGCAGACCATCTATGTCGAGCGCGAGAGCCAGCGCCCGATCGTGCTGGGCCGCTCGGGCCAGACGCTGAAGTGGATCGGCCAAAAATCGCGCGAGGAGTTGACCCTGATCATGGACCGGCCGATTCACCTGTTCCTGACGGTCAAGGTCGATCCGAAATGGCAGGACTCACGCGCACTTTATGCCCAGTTCGGCCTTACTTTCGATATCTAGGGTCGGATGAGACCCTTACCGATTCTCGCCGGGCTGGCGGCCCTGGCTGTTCTGATTGCGTCGGCGTGGGCCGTGACGGTACGAACCGATGCCGGCCAGGATACGGCCGAAGCAGCGTCAGGACTTGTCGTCCGGGCCCGCCCGCCGGTTGTCGTGGTCGAGGACCTGCCGCAGCTGAAGGCGTCGCTGGACGTCTTGGCTGACCGCGGGCGCTTCACCGGTGCAGTGCTGGTGGCGCGAGGGGATCAGGTGCTGTTCAGGCAGGTCTACGGCATGGCGGATCGTGAGGCCGGGCGTCCGTTCGACCTCGACACCCCCCTGCGACTGGCTTCGGTCAGCAAGATGTTCACCGCCGCCGCCATCCTGCGCCTGCAGGACGAGGGCGTGTTGAGCGTCGAGGACACGGTCTGCGACTGGATTGCGGATTGTCCGGAGGCCTGGGTCAACATCCGCATCGGCCATCTGATCTCGCACCAGTCGGGCATTCCTGACCTCATGGCGCGGCCCGGCTGGGGCACCCGACGCGTGACCCCGGCGACCCTTGAGGAGCTGACCCGCGACAGCGCGCTTTATAACCTGCAGTTCGAGCCGGGCACGGACCTGCGCTACAACAATGCCGGCTTCAATCTGGCCGCCGCCGTGGTCGAGGCCGCGACGGGGGTGTCCTTTCAGCGCTATCTGGAGCAGACCTTCTTTGAGCCCCTGGGTATGAGCCAGACGGGCTTTGACGCGGTGCCGGGGCTGGCCATGGGCTATGCCCACTTTCCCGCAGGGATCACCCCCCAGCCTGACGCCAATGTCAGCATTATCCCGGGGGCGGGCGCCCTGTCATCGACGGTGGATGATTTGCTGGCCTGGACCTGGGCCCTGCATCGAGGCGGACTGCTGAGCTCCGAGGCCCATGCGGCCATGATCGCCGACCATGCGCCCTCGGACACGCCGGACGAACGTCGGGGGGGGCCGCGCCGCCACTGGGGCTATGGCCTGTTCAGCCGCTCGCTGGGGCATCAGGTCGAGCCTGCGTTCGAGGACCGCCAGATCTATCACACCGGCAGCTGGTCGGGGTTCCGCAACATGGTGGTCTGGCAGCCCGACGCCGAGATCGTGGTGATCGTCCTGTCGAACAACTATCACCGCCGCGAAGAAGTGTTCCTGATCAGCCAGCAGGCTGTCGCCGAGGCGCTGGGGAGGCCTTTTCCCGAGCGCATGGCGCCGCGCAACTGATCCTCAGGAAAGCGCGTCCGCGAGGCACAGGAAGCCGGCCACGTCGATGGTCTCGGCCCGGGCATCCGGTTCGATCCCGGCGGCCTCACAGAGGGCCACCCCGCCCAGAGGCTTGAGGCTGGAACGCAGCATCTTGCGGCGCTGGCCGAACGCGGCAGCGGTCACGCGCTCCAGCTTGCGGATGCGGGCGTCGGCCAGTCGTTCGGCATGGGGCACCAGATGCACCACCGCCGAGGCCACCTTGGGCGGCGGGGTGAAGGCGGCGGCCGGCAGGGACATAACCATCCGTGCCTCGCACAGAGCCTGACAGATGACTGCGAGCCGGCCATAGGCGTCCTCGCCCGGCTGGGCCACGACGCGCTGGGCAACTTCCTTCTGGAACATCAGCGTCATGGAGGTGGGCGTCCACGGCCCGGTCAGCCATTTGATCAGAAGGGCCGTGCCGACATTGTAGGGCAGGTTGGACACAAGATGCGCCGGCCCCTCGACCAGGGTGCGCTCATCGACCTTCAGGGCATCGCCCTCGACCAGCAGCAGCCGCCCGCTGCCGTCGTCCAGCTCCCCCAGCAGTGGCAGGAAGCGGGCGTCCTTTTCCACGGCGATCACCCGCCCGGCGTCGCTCTCGATCAGGGCGCGGGTCAGGCCGCCGGGGCCGGGGCCGACCTCGATCACCGTATCGCCCGCGAACGGACCGGCCAGCCGGACGATCTTGCGCGTGACGTTGAGGTCCAGCAGGAAATGCTGCCCGAAGCTCTTCTTGGCCATCAGCCCGTGGGCATCCAGCGACTGGCGCAGGGAGGGCAGGTCGGTCATGCGGTCGCAGCCCTGCGGTCGGCCATAGTGCGGGCGAGGTCCAGGGCGGCAATCAGGCTGTCGGGGCGGGCGATGCCCCGTCCGGCGATATCGAAGCCGGTGCCATGGTCGGGCGACGTCCGCACCACCGGCAGGCCCAGACTGACATTCACCCCGCCCCAGAAGTCGAGTGTCTTGACCGGGATCAGCGCCTGGTCGTGATACAGGCACAGGACGGCGTCATAGGTGGTACGCGCCTCGTCATGGAACAGGGTGTCAGCCGGGCGGGGGTCGCTGATGTTCAGCCCTTCGGCCCTGAGAGCGGTGGCCGCGGGGATCAGCACCTCCATCTCCTCCAGACCTATCGAGCCGCCTTCGCCCGCATGTGGGTTCAGTCCCGCCAGCGCCAGGCGGGGACGGGCAATGCCGAAATCCCGGATCAGGGCTTCATGAACCACGCGGGCCACGCGGCTGACCCGCTCGGCCGTGACCAGTTCAGGCACCTGCGACAGCGGCGCATGAATGGTCACAAGACAGGCGCGAAGGTCCCTGGCGGTCAGCATCATCACCGGGCCGCGTGTCTGGCTCCACGGCGCGTCGGCGGTCAGTTCGGCTATGAACTCGGTATGGCCCGGAAAGCGAAAGCCGGCCTGATACAGGGGGGCCTTGGCGATCGGGGCGGTGACCATGCCCGCGACGGCACCGTCGAGGCACAGCCGGACCGCCGTCTCAATCCAGCCGGTGATGGCCCTGGCGTGCGCCGGATCGGGCCGCCCGGGCGTGACGGGGGCGCCGAGGGCATGATCCAGAACCGGGATGGCGCGCTCGTACACCGCTGCCGCCGACGCTGGGTCCGTTATGACCTCGACCGGGGCGTGCACCGCCACAAGCCGGGCATCACCCACCACCACGAACGGTGACGGGTGAGCCTTCCACGCGGCGGCGATGATCTCGGGGCCCACACCGGCCGGTTCGCCCAAAGTCAGGGCAAGCGGCGGCACAGGCCGGGTCATCACTTCATCTCGATCAGGGCGTCGGCGCGCAGGTCGCGCATATAGCGGCGGCCCAGCATGGCCAGATTGGCACGCAGCAGTTGCGATTCGACGTCGCGATAGGTCGGCATGTCCGCCGATCCCACACGGCGTCCGCAGACGCCGACCAGATGAAGACCCAGCGGCGTGCGGATCGGCTCGCTGACCTGTCCGACTTCGGCCTCGCGGGCGAAGGGCTGAAACTGCGGCGCGAGGTTCAGCACATCGCTTTCGCCGAGGTCGGAACCCAGCAGACCGGGCTCGGAGGCGGCGCGGGCGACCATCGTCTGGCAGGTCAGTTCCGGACGAACGGCCATCAGACGCCGGGCGGCGGCCTCGACCTCTGCTTCCGACGCGGTTTCGGGCAGTTCGACCATGATCTGGCTCAGTTGCACGAGGCGGGTGGCCGAGCCCTCGCGCTTGTCGCGCATGTAGATGATGTAGACCCCGCCCTCGACGACGATGGGGTTGGACAGCTGGCCGATCTCCAGATTGTCGAACGCTTGCTGCAGGGCAGGGGCCACCGTGCCCTCGACCACCCATCCGGCATCGCCGCCGCGCACGGCCGTCGGTGCGGCCGAAAACTGCTGGGCCACGGCCTGGAAGGGCGCGCCCTGGATCATCTGCTGGATCAGTTGCTGACCGCCGGTGATGGCGGACTGCATGCCCCCGACCCGGTTGGCGTCGATATAGATTTCACCGATCAGATACTGCTTCTTGGTCGCGGCTTCCTCGTATTTGCTGAGGCTCTGCTCGACCTGGCTGCGGCTGACACGGGCGCGGCTGGCGAAGCGGCCACCGACCAGTTCGCGCCAGCCGATGGCGGTGCGGATCTGTTCGCGGATGGTGCGGGCATGGATGCCGGCCGAGGCCAGGGCCTGCATATACTGGTCGGGCGCCATGCCGGCCTGTTCGGCCATGGCGGCGACTTCGGCATCGACATCCGCATCGGTGATGATCAGGCTCGGAAACTTGGCAATTTCCTCGGCCTGCAGATGCTCTTCGATGAGCATATCCAGAGCTTCGCGCTGAATCTGGGCGACGTTCTCGGCCGTCGGCTGGACCTCGCTCATGATGATGATCAGCAGCATGCGCTGGCGAAGATCATAGCCGGTGATGATGCGATCATTGACCGTGGCGACAATGCCGTCAGCCAGTTGGAACTGAGGCTCGGCGACCGCACGCGGCTGGGCCGGCCGGTTGGCTGCCGGGTCGAGGGTGCCTGCCGAGGTCGGAGCAGTCTGGGCGAGGGCCGGGCTGGCCGCAGCCAGGAGCGCCGCAACCGCGATCACTGTACGCATGAAACGCATGGTTCGTTCTTATTCCTCATACCGGTTCGGCGCAGGAGCCCCGTATCCACTCAGCCCCGTATCAACGTAGATCGGCGCGAGGTCAAACCCGCTGGCGCGTGTCCAAGCCCCCGCCTACCAGCGCCTTTCATTCCGGTCATAGCCTGACCCTCCAAAAGTGGCGAGGTTTAGGCGGATGTAGACGCCGTCGGACGGACCGCTGGGTCTGACGCGGGTGTTGTCGCGTCGATAGCCGACTTCGAACCGGAAGCAATCGTCGTCAAACAGCAGGCCGATCTCGGAGCGGGTAATGAGGTCCCGTTCGAGGTCCATCACGCCCGCGCCCGCAACGCCCCAGTTGCCCCAGATGAACTGCTGGCCGCGCAGTTCGACGAATTCATAGTTGCGGTTCAGGGGGCCACCGAGGGGATTCGAGCGATCGACGATATAGGTGACCGAGGCCCGGTCCCGGCGACGCCAGGTCGCCTCGACCGACGCTTCTGCCCGGCGGATATTGCCTGAGTCGTCGACCGTGGCATGGGCCCAGCCGCGCACGCCGTCGGACGGCGCGAAGCTGCCCTGCACAACCCAGTCGGACGATGCCGAGGCCAGGCCGCTGGGATCGTAAAAGGCCGGAGGCGCCAGCGGGTCGGAGTTGGGGATCAGGGCCCTGAGGCCGGGCTCATCATCGTCGCGCCAGCTCTTGCCAATGAACAGCGAGGCCTCGCGCGCCTCACCCCAGCGATAGGTCGCTCTGGTGCCGAGGGTTAGACGAACGCCGCCCTCATAGAGGTCGTACCCCGGAAAGCGGTCCATCCGGAACAGGGAGTTCTCGTCCAGCTCCAGCGTCTGGCTGTCTTCGTTGGGGATGCGGGGGTCGAGGTCGGTCGTGGTGGAAACGGACAACTGGGCCCGGGGCTCCAGGATCAGGTCTCCGCCCCCGGCGAAAGTTCGCACCAGCGGATAGCGGACGTCCAGGCCCGCGCTGAACCGGCCCCGGCTGAGGGTTTCCGACCCGGCCTCGAAAGGCGCCGGCAGATCATCCAGCGAATACAGGTCCACCCGCCCGTCGACGAAGGGCTCCCAGATCACGCCGGCGCGGCTGACGAAGGGCCGGCGCCAGTCCAGCTGCCCGCTGACCCGGCGACTGTCGACACCCGACAGGCCGGGCGGAACGGGATCGGGGACGATCTCGGGCCGCAGCACCGGACTGCCGACGAAGTCATCGCGGAACAGCGCGACCGACGAACCGCTCAGACGCAGACGTCCGCCCAACACTTCACCGCGAGGTTCCCACCGGGCCGTGATCAGGGGGGCGACCACCGGCAGGCTGCTGTCGGCCTCGAACACGTTCAGGCCGGGCGCGGCCTCGTTCGGAATGGCGACCCGCAGGCTCTGGATGTCGAAGGCGGCCACCGAGACATAGCTGCGTCGCGTCTGGTGCTCGGCATAAATCTGGCTGATCAGGCGGCGCTCGTCGCCATAGTAGAGACCGTTGTCCGGATACGGATTGCGCACGTCGTAGCGGTCGAACAGTGTCTTGTCCGAGACCCGCTCGACCGTGAACCCCCAGCGCCAGGGTCCGTCCGGATCAAAACGGCCGTGGGCCAGAAGATAGCTGCGATGCTCGCGGTCCAGTGGCGTGGCGACGTCGTCGATGCCGTCGCCATCGATGTCGAAGTCCCCGAAGGTCCGCTCATAGGTATAGCCGCTGCGGACCTCGACCGTGCCGTCCGCAAAGCGCCTGCGCCACTGCACATTCAGCAGAGGGGCGACGCTGGTATTCAGTTGCGGGCTGATCAGCCAGTCCTCGGAGGGCGAGACGACGATCAGATAAGGCTGTTCGTATGAAACGCCCCGTTCTTCATCGAAATCGATGATCGGCACCAGAAAGCCGCTGGCTCGCTCGACTGTCGGGTCCGGGTGGCCGAAGAACGGCAGATAGAGCACCGGGACGCCGCCGATCTTGAAGATGGCATTGCGATAGAGGATGGCCCGCAAGGCCTCGTCCTGAACCACACGCTCGGCCTGGATCGAGATGCTGGGCGTCTTGGGCCGGCCCTCCTCGTCGCAGATGGGGCAAGGGGTGAAGAGGGCGTAGTTCAGCTCGTTCAGCGTGTCCGAGCGGCGCACGGCTGTGGCCGCCATCAGACTGGCGCCATTCTCGAGGCGGGTGGCGAAATCGACGGCGACACCGGTTTGCAGATCGTCTTCCAACTCCAGGAGGGAGGCAAAGACCACCGTGCCATCGGGGGCAGCCAGCTCCACCTCACCCGAGGCGCGGGCGGTCTGGTTCGCCAGGTCATAGTCGATGCGACGCGCCTGCAGCGTGTGATCCCGGAAGCGGGCGAACACCCGCGCGCCGTCCGATGTGCCCTCGGCCGTCAGCACATCGCCGTCGCGGGAGACCGATCCGGCATCCATGTACACGGCCTCGGGGGGGAGGCCATCCGCCGGGACGGTCCCAGGATCGGGAGGTGTGGCGTCCTGGGCCAGGGCCTGTCCGGCCAGAAGCAGGGGGGCGCACGCGAGCGTCGCGACACCCGCAAGCAGACGCCCGCGCGAATGGCGGTGTCGCGGGGCCCTTGGGCCGGACGAAATCCTGTCTTGCTTCACGTCAACCTCGAACGGGGGCGGCTCAGCCGTCCTCGGTATAGAACAGCAGGGTGAAGGCCGCGAGCCCGGTCAGCACCGGTGGCAACCATGCGGCCAGGAAAGGCGGAATCACCTCTGCAGTCCCGAACGCCGCGAACGTCTGGTTCACGAAGAAAAAGGCGAAACCGAGGATGACGGCCGCAACCGACATGCGCGCCAGATCACCCAGCCGCATCAGACGCAGCGAGAAGGCCGCAGCCAGGATCGACATGGCCGCAAACATCAGGGGCGTAGCCAGCAGCTGGTGCAGCCGCAGCCGATAGGCGGTTGACGAGAAGCCGGCCTGCTCGACTCGCCGGATCTGGGTCGGCAGGGCCCACAGGGAGGTCGACTGCGGCCGGGCGAAGCGCGCAAACGCTTCATCCTGCGCCAGGCTGGAGGGCAGGTCGAGCCGGGCATAGGACACAGCCCGCTGACCGGTCTGGGCCCCCACGGCATCGGTCAGGCGCCAACTGCCTGAGGTCAGGGCTGCCGATGCGGCGTCAATCCGCTCGACGAAGCTCAGCGCGCCGCCCTCGCCGACCGTGTAGATGAAGACCGTCACATCCTGCAGTCGGGCTGTGGCACTGTCCTGCCGGACCGCCCGGATGATCATCTGGCGCTGACTGTTGCCCTCGCGAATCCAGACGGCCTTGGGCTGATCGGTTTCGACCGGATTGGACGACAGCCGGGTGCGCTCGCGCTGGAACAGGCCATCGCCCCAGGCGGCGACAGGCCCGAGCACGCTGATGGTCAGCACGCCGAAGATCAGCGCCGTACCGGCCGCCGGCAGGACGAAGCGCCAGGCTGACAGCCCCGCAGCCCGCATGGCGATCAACTCGCTGCGCCGGTTCAGGCCGACATAGGCCGCCAGCGTCCCGAACAGGAAGACGAACGGCATCAGCTGCAGGATGACCGCCGGGGACTTCATGCCCATCAACCCGAGAATGCGCAGCGCCGACAGGTCGACGTCGGACCCGACCCCGCGAGAAATCTCGACGAAGTCGATCAGCATGATCAGGCTGGCGATCACCGCCAGGGCAAGGGTCAGGGCGCGGGCCTGCTGGATCAGCACATAGCGTTCGATACGCCCGACGCTGAGGATGCGGGTGGCCCTGAAACTCATGCGCCGGCACCCCGCGGCAGCAGCGCCCGGATATCGAACAGGGCCAGGCGTCGGCCGCGCCTTGGTGTGCGGAACAGCATGGTCGTGGCGAGCCCTGCCACGACCAGCGGGAAGGCGTATTGCAGGATGTTCAGCCAGGGGGTCCACGCCGCCGCTGCGACGAGGCCATAGCCGAATATCCGCACCAACAGAAAGACCGCCGCCGCCTTGGCGACCCGGATGGCATAGCCGGTGCGGCTGAACGATCCGGCCAGAATCGCCGCCAGCGCCAGCGCCATCGCCGTCAGGGCATAGAGGGGCGAGGCCAGCCGCGAGTGCCCCTCGGCCATCAGCTCATTGCGGGTGCCGACGGCAGGGATCATCCCGGGCCGGGGCATGAACAGGTCGCTCAGCCCAAGGTCGGCCGGCTTGAAGCGCGGCTGATCGGCAACGTCAGCAAAGGCGCCCAACGGAAACACATAGGTGTCGAACGACAACAGGTTCAGCACCCCCGCCGAGGAATAGCGCTGGCTGGAGCCGCCGATCAGGGTCAGCATCGGCTCCCCGTCGACGCGGCCGAACCGGGCCTCGGTGGCATTCCATGTCTCGGTGGTTCCGTCGTTCTCGATGTAGATGAACAGGTTTTTCAGCAGGCCGTTCTGCTCGATCTCCTGCACATAGACGGTCAGACCATCGGGCCCCTGGACGAACTCCCCTTCCTCAACCAGCAGGGCCGCTAGATCGGACCGCACGGCGAAGGCCTCTGTGCGCGCTCTCGTCTGCGACCAGGGCTGCACCACGGCATTGATCAGCAGCCCGAGCGCCACGACGATCAGGGCCAGCCGCACGGCCGGGCGGATCAGGGCGGCGCGGGTCAGGCCTGCTGCCTGGGCTGCCGTCAGTTCCTGTTCGCGCTGCAAACGCGTCAGGGCGATCAGCGCGCCGACAAACAGGCCGATGGGCAGGACGACCCCCAGCAATTGGGGCACGGCCAGCAGGGTCAGCTTGAGCATCAACCACAGGCTCTGGCCGCGCTCGACCACGAATTCCAGCTGCTCAAGACTTTGACTCAGCACGCCGATTCCCACCAGCGCACCGCATGCCCCGGCGACCGGCAGGAGCAGCTGGCGAAAAAGGTAGCCTTGAATCAGGGTCATGCGTGGGAAAATTTCGCCCGGTTGCAGGCTGTGTCGATAACGCGCATCTAATACACACGGAGGCGCGCAGACGAAACTGAACGTCGCCATTTGTATTTGTATCTGAAACCCGGAGTGAGCACTCCGGCTGGGAGTATTCTATGAAAATCGCCTTTCTCGCCGATCTCGGAAGCCCGCAGGCCCTGGCCCTGGTGGTGGGTGAAGGCCGGAAGCTGTGCGACGGGGGTAAGGCACTCGATACCCAGACGGGCGGCGCGTTCAGCCGCGCCATGCAGTCGGGCCGCTTCACCGGTGGCAAGGGCAAGACCCTGGTCGTGACCGCACCGCACGGACTGGACGCTTCGGTCGTGGTTCTGGCCGGACTGGGCGCTCGCGAGTCCCTGACCGATCTGGCGATCGAGGAGGCCGCCGGGGCGGCCTATCACGCCGTGAAGATGAGCGGTGCTGAAAGCCTGACCGTCGATGCCCGGTCGCTCAGCGCCGAACAGGCCGCGCGCGTGGCCTTCGCCGTGAAGCTGGCCGCCTACCGGTTCGACAAATATCTGACGCGTCAGAAGCCGGAAAAGGTTCCGTCGGTGACCGCGCTGAACATCGTCAGTGCCGACGCGAAGGCCGCCGAATCTGCGTTTGGCCCGATGTCCGCCGTCGCGGATGGGGTGATCTTTGCTCGCGACCTCGTGTCCGAGCCAGCCAACGTCCTTTATCCGGAAGAATTCGCCAAGCGCTGCAAGGCGCTGGAATCCCTGGGTCTCGAGGTCGAGGTTCTGGGCGAGAAGGAACTGGAAAAGCTGGGCTTCCGCACCCTGCTGGCGGTCGGCATGGGCAGCCGCCGCGACAGCCAGGTCGCCATTATGAAGTGGAACGGCGGCAAGTCGGGCGATGCGCCCCTGGCCTTCGTCGGCAAGGGCGTCTGTTTCGACACGGGCGGTATCTCGCTGAAACAGCCCGAGGGCATGGAAGACATGAAGTGGGACATGGGCGGTGCTGCCGCCGTGTCTGGGCTGATGCACGCGCTGGCGGGACGCAAGGCCAGGGTCAATGCAGTTGGCGTCATCGGTCTGGTCGAGAATATGCCGGACGGCAATGCCCAGCGCCCGGGCGACATCGTCAAATCCCTGTCGGGCCAGACGGTCGAGGTGCTGAACACCGACGCGGAAGGTCGCCTCGTTCTGGCCGACTGCCTCTGGTACACGCAGGATCGTTTCAAGCCTAAATTCATGATCGATCTGGCCACCCTGACGGGCGCCATGATCGTGGCGCTGGGTCTCGACTATGCCGGGGTGTTCTCGAACGACGACTCGGTGGCCCAGCCGATCCTCGATGCTGGCGCCAAGGTCGATGAGAATTTCTGGCGCATGCCGATCCCGGACCAGTATGACCGCCATATCGACTCGCCCGCCGCGGACGTGAAGAATATGGGCAATGGCCGCGCCGGCGGCTCGATCACCGCCGCCCTGTTCCTGAAGCGATTCATCAACGACACCCCCTGGGCGCACATCGACATCGCGCCGACCGCCTGGGTCAGCAAGAGCCAGCGGTCGACGGTGCCGGACGGCGGTGTCGGCTTCGGTGTGCGCACACTGGACCGGATGGTCGCCGATACCTACGAAGGCTGAGGCGAGCGGCGAGGGCAGGGAGCCGGGGTCGGCCATGACCGCAGCGGGACCACAGATCTGGTTCTATCATCTGGAACGGTCGGGTCTGGAGCAGGTGCTTCCGACCCTGCTGGACAAGGTGTTGAAGGCTGACCTCAGGGCCCAGGTGCGGGTGGCCGATGGTGACCTTGCGTCCCGCCTGTCCGAGGCCCTGTGGGCCTGGCGGGACGACAGCTTTATCGCCAACGGCCACACTTCCGGCCCACATCCCGAGAGACAACCGATCCTGTTCACGTCTGGAACTGACAATGTGAACCAGGCTCAGGCCCTGTTCATTGTCGACGGGGCAGGCTTTGAGCCGACGGAGGATTTCCAACGGTGCTTCATTCTATTCGATGGTCAGGACGAGGACGCGCTGACGGCAGCCCGCGTTCGCTGGAAGGCGCTGAAGGCCGCAGGCGCGGACATCAGTTACTGGCGGCAAACTCTGGAAGGTCGCTGGGAAAAGGCGGGCTGATCATCGCGGCGCTTGCGATGGGGCTCAGCGCCTGTGCCGCACCTGAGCCCGTGCCGACCCGTCCGGTCGGGGTAGTGGTCCTGCCGGAAGCCGGTGCCGACGGGCGCACGGCCTATGCGGGGCAGGCGCCCGTGGAGGTGCAGGACCCCAACGACCTGTGCCACGCCAAGCCTCTCCAGTGGCTGGTCGGCCGCGATCGCAGCGAGATCCCGGTGCCGGTCGATCTGACCAACCGGCGGGTCGCCTGCACCACCTGTCCACGGACGGAGGCACATTCGCCCTATCTGTTGAACATCCTTTATGACGCCAGCACCGACCGCGTGACCGAAGTCAGCTGCGGCTAGGGAACTGCCATTCCCGCCCCTGGTTTAGATCTGTGAACGAAGGAGCCTTTCGATGATATTGCGCACCATGATCCTGAGCGGGGGACTGGCTCTGCTGGCCGCCTGCGCCGCCAACCCTGAGATGCCCGCTCCGGACGGCATGGCCGACACCTGCGGCGCGGCCGGGTCCCAGAGCATGATCGGTCGCAATGTGGCGGCGGTCAGCTTTGCTTCGGATGCCAATGTCCGGGTCGCCTGCACCACCTGCGCGGTGACGATGGACTACAACCCCGACCGCATGAATGTCTTCTTTGATCAGAACACAGGCCGCATCGAGCGGGTCACCTGCGGCTGACCCGGCAGGAATTTTCCGACAGGCCTTTATTTCGTCGGAAAAGCGAGTATATCAGCCCGTTCCGCAAAACTCTGTAACGAGTCCGCGCGATAGCGCCGAGGCCCGGTCCGCTGCCCTCCGACCGGTGCGAAGGCGCGCTCCTCCCCAAGGGAGCTGACATGACGGGTGTCCTGATCGCTGAGGCCTGCGGCCCGCGATCGAGGGTGGACACCGACAACCGTAAGGCCCGGGACCGCCGTCGGCGGCCGCGGGTCGTTGCTTTGACTGCGGGCCGCCCGGCTCGCTGATTGGGAAACAGGAATGGCCAAATCCTTCGACGGTCTCGCCCTCACGGCTCAGATCGCCTCCGCCACGTCGTTCACCGGCAAAAAGCGTATCCGTAAATCCTTCGGCCGCATCCCGGAAGCGGTGCAGATGCCGAACCTGATCGAGGTGCAGCGCGCCTCGTACGAGCAGTTCCTGCAGCGCGAGACGCGCGCGGGCGACCGTATCGATCAGGGTATCGAGGCGGTCTTCAAGTCCGTCTTCCCGATCAAGGACTTCAACGAACGCGCGGTGCTGGAGTACGTCTCGTACGAGTTCGAGGCGCCCAAATATGACGTCGAGGAATGCATCCAGCGCGACATGACCTATGCCGCGCCGCTCAAGGTCAAGCTGCGCCTGATCGTGTTCGAGACCGATGAGGAAACCGGCGCCCGCTCGGTCAAGGACATCAAGGAGCAGGACGTCTATATGGGCGATATCCCGCTCATGACGGACAAGGGCACCTTCACCGTCAACGGCACCGAGCGCGTGATCGTCTCGCAGATGCACCGTTCGCCGGGCGTCTTCTTCGACCACGACAAGGGCAAGACCCACAGCTCGGGCAAGCTGCTGTTCGCCGCCCGCGTCATTCCGTACCGCGGGTCGTGGCTGGACTTCGAGTTCGACGCCAAGGACATCGTCTATGTCCGCATCGACCGCCGCCGCAAACTGCCCGCCACGACCTTCCTGATGGCCCTGGGCATGGACGGCGAGGACATTCTCAAGACCTTCTACGAGACCGTGCCCTACGAGAAGCGCGGCGATACCTGGGTCACCCCCTACAAGCCCGAGCGCTGGCGCCATGTGAAGCCGGAATTCGACCTGATCGACGCCGACACCGGTGAGGTCGTGGCCCCCGCCGGTACCAAGATCAGCGCCCGCGCCGCCAAGAAGCTGGGTGACACGACGAAGGCTCTGTCGCTGACCCCGGACGCCCTGGTCACCAAGTATCTGGCCGCCGACGCGGTCAATATGGAGAACGGCGAGATCTACGCCGAGGCCGGTGACGAACTGGACGCCGCCACCATCGATCTGCTGGTCGAGAACGGCTTCACCACCCTCGACATTCTGGACATCGACCATGTCACGGTCGGCGCCTACATGCGCAACACCCTGCGCGTGGACAAGAATTCGAGCCGCGAGGAAGCGCTGTTCGACATCTATCGCGTGATGCGTCCGGGCGAACCGCCGACCCCGGAAGCCGCCGAAGCGATGTTCAACTCGCTGTTCTTCGACTCGGAACGCTACGACCTCAGCTCGGTCGGTCGCGTGAAGATGAATATGCGCCTCGAGAGCCCGGAAGTCGGCGACGAAATCCGCGTGCTTCGCAAGGAAGACGTGCTCAAGGTCCTGCAGATCCTGGTTGGCCTGAAGGACGGCCAGGGCGAGATCGACGACATCGACAACCTGGGCAACCGCCGGGTCCGTTCGGTCGGCGAACTGCTGGAGAACCAGTACCGCGTCGGCCTGCTGCGGATGGAGCGCGCCATCAAGGAGCGCATGTCCTCGGTCGATATCGACACGGTCATGCCGCACGACCTGATCAACGCCAAGCCGGCCGCCGCGGCCGTGCGCGAGTTCTTCGGCTCGTCGCAGCTGTCGCAGTTCATGGACCAGACCAACCCGCTGTCGGAAATCACCCACAAGCGTCGCCTGTCGGCGCTTGGGCCGGGCGGTCTGACGCGTGAGCGCGCGGGCTTCGAAGTCCGTGACGTGCACCCGACCCACTATGGCCGGATCTGCCCGATTGAAACGCCGGAAGGCCCGAACATCGGCCTGATCAACTCGCTGGCCACCCATGCCCGGGTGAACAAGTACGGCTTCATCGAAAGCCCCTACCGTCGCATCAAGGACGGCAAGGCCACCGACGACGTCGTCTACATTTCGGCGATGGAAGAGGCCAAGCACGTCATCGCCCAGGCCAATATCGAGCTGAAGTCCGGCGAGATCGTTGAAGATCTGGTCCCGGGCCGGGTCAACGGGGAATCGCAGCTGCTGCCCAAGGCCGACGTCGACATGATGGACGTGTCGCCGAAGCAGGTCGTGTCGGTCGCTGCCGCCCTGATCCCCTTCCTCGAGAACGATGACGCCAACCGCGCGCTGATGGGCGCCAACATGCAACGTCAGGCCGTGCCGCTGGTGCAGTCCGACGCGCCGCTGGTCGGCACGGGCATGGAGGCGGTCGTGGCCGTCGACTCCGGCGCCGTCGTGGTCGCCAAGCGGGACGGTATCGTCGAGCAGATCGACGGCACCCGGATCGTGGTGCGCGCCACCAACGAGGCCGATGCCGGTCGTTCGGGCGTCGACATCTATCGCCTGTCCAAGTTCCAGCGTTCGAACCAGTCGACCTGCATCAACCAGCGCCCGATCGTGCGCGTGGGTGACGAGGTCAAGGTCGGTGACGTGATCGCGGACGGTCCCTCGACCGACCTCGGCGAACTGGCGCTGGGCCGTAACGCCCTCGTCGCCTTCATGCCGTGGAATGGCTACAACTTCGAGGACTCGATCCTGATCTCGGAGCGCATCGTGCGCGACGACGTCTTCACCTCGATCCACCTCGAAGAGTTCGAGGTCATGGCCCGCGACACCAAGCTGGGGCCGGAAGAAATCACCCGCGACATCCCGAACGTCGGTGAGGAAGCCCTGCGCAACCTCGACGAGGCGGGCATCGTCGCCATCGGTGCCGAGGTCCAGCCGGGCGACATCCTGTGCGGCAAGGTCACGCCCAAGGGCGAAAGCCCGATGACCCCGGAAGAGAAGCTGCTGCGCGCCATCTTCGGCGAAAAGGCTTCGGACGTGCGCGACACCTCGCTGCGCCTGCCGCCCGGCGTTGCCGGCACAGTGGTCGATGTGCGGGTGTTCAACCGTCACGGCGTCGACAAGGACGAGCGCGCGGTCGCCATTGAACGCGCCGAGATCGAGCGTCTGGGCAAGGACCGTGACGACGAGCTGGCCATCCTGGAACGCAACGTCTACGGCCGCCTGAAGCCCCTGCTGCTGGGCAAGAAGGCCGTTTCGGGTCCGAAGGGCCTGGGCCGTGGTGAGGTCACCGAGGACAAGCTGGGCGAACTGTCGCGCGGCCTGTGGTGGCAGATCGCTCTCGACGACGAAAAGGCCATGGGCGAGCTCGAGGCCATGAAGAAGCAGTTCGAGGACGCCCGCAAGGCGCTCGACCGCCGCTTCGAGGACAAGGTCGAGAAGCTGCAACGCGGTGACGAACTGCCCCCGGGCGTGATGAAGATGGTCAAGGTCTTCGTGGCCGTGAAGCGCAAGCTTCAGCCCGGCGACAAGATGGCCGGCCGTCACGGCAACAAGGGCGTCATCTCCAAGATCCTGCCGATCGAGGACATGCCCTACCTCGAGGACGGAACCTCGGTCGACATCGTGCTGAACCCGCTCGGCGTGCCCTCGCGCATGAACATCGGCCAGATCTTCGAAACGCACCTGGGCTGGGCGGCCGCGGGCCTCGGCAAGCAGATCGCCGGCCTGCTGGATGACTGGCAGCACGGCGGTCAAAAGAAGGCCCTGATCGAACGCCTGACGGACATCTACGGCAAGGAAACCCCGCTGCCGGACGATGAAGAGGACCTGATCGAACTGGCCCGGAACCTGTCGAAGGGCGTGCCCTTCGCCACGCCGGTGTTCGATGGAGCCAACATCGGCGACATCGAGCGTCTGCTGGTCGAGGCCGGTCTGGAGAAGTCGGGACAGTCGATCCTGTATGACGGCCAGACGGGCGACCGCTTCAAGCGTCCGGTTACGGTCGGCTACATCTATATGCTGAAGCTGCACCACCTGGTGGACGACAAGATCCACGCCCGCTCGATCGGCCCGTACTCGCTGGTCACCCAGCAGCCGCTGGGCGGCAAGGCGCAGTTTGGCGGCCAGCGCTTCGGCGAGATGGAGGTCTGGGCGCTGGAAGCTTATGGCGCTGCCTACACCCTGCAGGAGATGCTGACGGTCAAGTCTGACGACGTGGCCGGTCGCACCAAGGTCTATGAAGCCATCGTCCGCGGCGATGACAGCTTCGAGGCCGGCATTCCCGAGAGCTTCAACGTGCTCATCAAGGAAATGCGCTCGCTGGGTCTGAACGTGGAGCTGGAGAATTCGTGAGTGACGAGTGACGAGTGACGTGTGGCGAGCCAGCCTCGCCCGCGTCCTCCAGTCACTCCTCGCCACTCACCATTCGCCACTCGCCACCAATCGTTTTCGCGGCATGAGCCGCAGCTAAGGAACTGAGATGAACCAGGACGTCCTGAACATCTTCAACCCGGTCCCGGTCACCCCGACCTTCGACCAGATCAAGATCGCACTGGCCTCGCCGGAGAAGATCCGGTCGTGGTCGTTCGGCGAGATCAAGAAGCCGGAAACCATCAACTACCGTACGTTCAAGCCCGAGCGCGACGGCCTGTTCTGCGCCCGTATCTTTGGCCCGACCAAGGACTACGAATGCCTGTGCGGCAAGTACAAGCGCATGAAGTACAAGGGCATTATCTGCGAGAAGTGCGGCGTGGAGGTCACCCTGGCCCGCGTTCGTCGCGAGCGCATGGGCCACATCGATCTGGCGGCCCCGGTCGCCCACATCTGGTTCCTGAAGTCGCTGCCGTCGCGCATCTCGCTGATGCTCGACATGGCGCTGAAGGACGTCGAGCGTGTCCTGTATTTCGAGAACTACATCGTCACCGAGCCGGGTCTGACCCCGCTGAAGCAGAACCAGCTGCTGACCGAGGACGAATTCTATCGCTATCAGGAAGAGTTCGGCGATGACGGCTTCACCGCCGAGATCGGCGCCGAGGCCGTCCGCAACCTGCTGATGGGCATCGACCTGCACGCCGAGGCCGAGAAGCACCGCGCCGAACTGGCCGACAGCCCCTCGGAAATGAAGGCCAAGAAGGCCTCCAAGCGCCTCAAGCTGATCGAGGCCTTCCTCGAGAGCGGCAACAAGCCCGAGTGGATGGTGCTGACCATCGTGCCGGTCATTCCGCCGGAACTGCGCCCGCTGGTGCCGCTGGACGGTGGCCGCTTCGCCACCTCGGACCTGAACGATCTGTATCGCCGGGTCATCAACCGCAACAACCGCCTGAAGCGCCTGATGGAGCTGCGTGCGCCGGACATCATCATCCGTAACGAAAAGCGGATGCTGCAGGAGTCGGTGGACGCCCTGTTCGACAACGGCCGTCGCGGTCGCGTGATCACGGGGGCCAACAAGCGTCCGCTGAAGTCGCTGGCCGACATGCTCAAGGGCAAGCAGGGCCGCTTCCGCCAGAACCTGCTCGGCAAGCGCGTCGACTACTCGGGCCGTTCGGTCATCGTCGTGGGTCCCGACCTCAAGCTGCACGAGTGCGGCCTGCCCAAGAAGATGGCGCTCGAGCTGTTCAAGCCGTTCATCTATGCGCGTCTGGACGCCAAGGGCCTGTCGGGCACCGTCAAACAGTCCAAGCGCATGGTCGAGCGCGAACAGCCCCAGGTCTGGGACATCCTCGAGGAAGTCATCCGCGAGCACCCCGTCCTGCTGAACCGCGCGCCGACGCTCCACCGTCTGGGCATCCAGGCGTTCGAACCCAAGCTGATCGAGGGCAAGGCCATCCAGCTGCACCCGCTGGTCTGCGCCGCCTTCAACGCCGACTTCGACGGCGACCAGATGGCCGTGCACGTTCCGCTGAGCCTCGAGGCCCAGCTGGAAGCACGCGTCCTCATGATGTCGACCAACAACATCCTGTCGCCCGCCAACGGCAAGCCGATCATCGTGCCCTCGCAGGATATCGTGCTGGGCCTGTACTATCTGTCGCTGGTCAAGGACGGTGAGCCGGGCGAGGGCAAGCTGTTCGCCAACATTGGCGAGATCGATGCCGCGCTTGATGCCGGCGTCGTCAGCCTGCACACCCGCATCAAGGCCCGCTGGACCGAGATGAATGCCGACGGCGAACTGGTCACCCGGGTGATCGATTCCACCCCGGGCCGGATGAAGCTGGGCGCGATCCTGCCGAAGAACCCCAACGTCGGTTACCGGCTGCTGGAAAAGAACCTGACCAAGAAGGAAATCGGCAATCTGATCGACGTGGTCTATCGCCACTGCGGCCAGAAGGCGACGGTGATCTTCGCCGACCAGATGATGGGCCTGGGCTTCCGCGAGGCGGCCAAGGCGGGCATTTCCTTCGGCAAGGACGACATCGTCATTCCGACCAAGAAGCTCGGCATCGTCGACGAGACCCGCACCCAGGTCGAGGAATACGAACAGCAGTACGCTGACGGCCTGATCACCAAGGGCGAGAAGTACAACAAGGTCGTTGACGCCTGGGCCAAGTCCACGGACCGGATCGCCGACGCCATGATGGCCGAAATCGCCCAGCCGCGTGTGCTGGCCGAGGGCGAACGCCCGGACATCAACTCGGTGTTCATGATGGCCAACTCCGGCGCCCGCGGTTCGCAGGCCCAGATGAAGCAGCTGGGCGGCATGCGCGGCCTGATGGCCAAGCCCTCGGGCGAGATCATCGAGACGCCGATCGTGTCGAACTTCAAGGAAGGCCTGACCGTCCTTGAATACTTCAACTCGACCCACGGCGCCCGTAAGGGTCTGGCCGACACCGCGTTGAAGACCGCCAACTCGGGTTATCTGACCCGTCGTCTGGTGGACGTGGCGCAGGACTCGATCGTTACCGAGGAAGACTGCGGCTCGACGCGCGGCATCACCCTGCGCGCTGTGGTCGAGGGCGGTGACGTGCTGGTCTCGCTGGGGCAACGCGTGCTGGGCCGTTACGCGGCCGAGGACATCAAGGAGCCGGGTTCCGACACCGTGCTGCTGCCCGCTGACACCTACCTTCAGGAAGAAGAGATCGAGATCCTGGAAGAGGCCGGCGTGCAGGCGGTCAAGGTCCGTTCGGCCCTGACCTGTGAAGCCGAAGCCGGCATCTGCGGCCACTGCTACGGCCGCGATCTGGCGCGCGGAACCAACGTCAACATCGGCGAAGCGGTGGGCGTCATCGCCGCCCAGTCGATCGGCGAGCCTGGCACCCAGCTGACGATGCGGACCTTCCACATCGGCGGTACCGCCCAGGTGGCCGAGACCTCCTTCATGGAGGCGACCAATGCGGGGACGATCAAGATCACCGGCCCGACCGTCAAGGCGGCGCACGGCGACCTGATGGCCATGAGCCGCAACGTCGTCGTCACCGTGGTCGTGGACGGCAAGGATCGCGAGACCCACAAGGCCCCCTATGGCGCCCGTATCCGGGTGACCGAGGGAGCCGAGGTCACGCGCGGCCAGCGTCTGGCCGAGTGGGACCCCTACACCACCCCGATCCTGACCGAAGTGGGCGGCACCATCCGCTTTGAGGATCTGGTCGAGTCCCTGTCGTTCCGTGAGGAAACCGACGAGGCGACCGGAATCGCCCAGCGGGTCGTGGTCGACTGGCGCGCCAATCCGCGTGGGTCTGACCTGCGTCCGGCCATGGGCGTCACCAGCGGTGATGAATACGCCAAACTGGCTTCGGGCTCTGACGCCCGCTACCTGCTGCCGGTCGGCGCGGTTCTGTCCGTGTCGAACGGGGATGTGGTCAAGCCGGGCGAGATCATCGCCCGCGTCCCGACCGAAGGGGCCAAGACGCGCGACATCACCGGCGGTCTGCCGCGGGTGGCTGAACTGTTTGAGGCCCGTCGTCCCAAGGACTGCGCCGTCATCGCCGAAATGGATGGCCGCGTGGAATTCGGGCGCGACTACAAGAACAAGCGCCGGATCAAGATCACCCCGGAAGTGGATGCCGATGGCAACCAGGCCGAGGCGGTCGAGTTCCTGATCCCGAAGGGCAAGCACATCTCCGTCCACGACGGCGATCTGATCCAGAAGGGCGACTACATCATCGACGGCAACCCGGATCCGCACGATCTGCTGCGCATCCAGGGCGTCGAGGCGCTGGCCGAGTACCTCGTCAACGAGGTGCAGGAGGTCTATCGACTGCAGGGCGTGCCGATCAACGACAAGCACATTGAGGTGATCGTTCGCCAGATGCTGCAGAAGGTCGAAATCCTGGATTCGGGTGAAACCACCCTGATCAAGGGCGACCACGTCGATATCCCCGAGGTCGAGGCCGAGAACGCCAAGGTCCTCAAGCGCAAGGGACGCCCGGCGACCACCCAGCCGGTCCTGCTGGGGATCACCAAGGCCTCGCTGCAGACCCGCAGCTTCATCTCGGCGGCGTCCTTCCAGGAGACCACCCGCGTCCTCACCGACGCCTCGGTCAACGGCAAGGTCGACAATCTGGAAGGCCTGAAGGAGAACGTCATCGTGGGCCGCCTCATCCCGGCGGGTACCGGTGCCTATCTGCGCTCGCTGCAGAAGGTCGCCAACCAGCGCGATGCCGAGCTCACCGACGCTCGCGAGGCGGCGGTCGAGGCCCTGCCGGCCGATCTGGCCGCCGAGCTGGAAGAGACCGAAGGCTGAGTTCAGCCTGAGTGATGAAATGTAACGGGGCGGTGTCGAAAGGCACCGCCCTTCTTCTTACTCCTCGGGCGCGCGGCGCCGGTCACCGAGGCCCTGATCCAGCTGGTCATTGGTGTCCTGGCGGAAACCGGGGTCCAGATGCGCGCCGGGGCAGCCGATGCCGAAGTTGGAGCCGGGGCAGTCGCCGACACCGGTGACGCCGGTGCCGCCCGCCAGCGGTCTGCGACGGGCTTCATAGGCCTCCATCTCGCGACGTCCTTCGGCGGCGAACCGGGCGTCGCGGGCGGCATTGCCACTGCCCGAGATGGGTCGGGCCCGCGCCGCCCCCTCATTGAAAGCCTCGTCGCAGAGCGCCTGTTCGGCGGCAGACATCCGGCCGTTTCTGGCATTGCAGCCCACTGTGCTGGTCCGCAGGCTGCGGGCCACACGGGCGCGCTCCTCCTCCGGTCGGGCCAGCCATCGCGGATCGACCAGATCAGAACCGGCCGCCCCGGGCGTGGGTCGGGCCGCCTCGGTTGGGAGGGTGTCCTCATCCTCGTCCTCAGGCCGGGTCAGCAGGTCGCGGGGCAGGGGCATACGATCCGATGGCACAGCGTCGGCCGAGGGTGAGGGCGGGGCGAACCGCGGCGTGCGCGGTGTCTCGCCTTCCAGAAGCGGACGCGGCTCGATCTGGAGATAGACGGGAGGGTAGTAGGGCGGGGTCGCGACGGGAGTGTCGAAGGTGTTCAGGGCCAGCAGGCTCAGGACCACTGCGTGGGCCAGAACCGATCCGGCCACCACCAGCGAGTTGCGGACCCGGGGTCTGGCCGCCGCAGCCGTCATCGCCTTCAGCCGTTCGGATCGGATCACGTGTCGCAGCCTCCCCAGTTGCGAAAGACAAGCGGTCAACCGTGGCCCGCGTGGGGCTGAAATGAGGGCCTATTCGCGACGCAGTGCCTCAATCGGGTCCAGCTGAGCCGCGCGCCAGGCCGGATAAGCCCCGAACACCACGCCGACAAAGGTCGAGAAGCCGATGGCCAGCGGCGCGGCCCAGGCGGGAATAGCGGCCGGCCAGTCTCCGAATTTCGACATCAGTAGCGCACCGCCAACGCCCAGCACCAATCCCAGCAAGCCACCCAGCAGCGACAGGGTGACGGATTCGAGCGCGAACTGGGTCAGCACATCGCTGCGCCGCGCGCCGATGGCCATACGCAGGCCGATTTCACGCGTCCGCTCGGTCACCGACACCAGCATGATGTTCATGATCCCGACCCCGCCGACCAGCAGCGACACCCCGGCCACTGCGGCCAGCAGGATGGTGAAGGTGGCCGTCGAGGACTGCGCCGCCTCCTGAATGGAGGTCAGGTTCTGGACGTTGAAATCGTCCTCCTGACCGGGGCGGATCCGGTGCCGGTCGCGCAGCAACTCGGCCACGTCCTGCTCCAGCCGATAGAGGGCGTCCTCGTCGACCGCCTTGACGTAGATCTGGTTGACGCTGTTCCCGCGCGAACCCGAGCCCCGCCCGATGACGCGGCTGCGGGCTGCGTCCAGCGGGATCACGACAATGTCGTCCTGGTCCTGAAAGCCGGACTGGCCCTTGGCCCCCAGCACACCGACGACGGTAAAGGGGATGGGGCCGATCCGCATGCGCTGGCCGACCGGATCGACGCCCTCGCCGAACAGTTCACGGACGACCGTTTGGCCCAGCACGGCGACCTTCCGACCGCTGTCGGCGGCGGCCTGATCGAACATCTGGCCTGATACGATTTCGAGGTCGCGCGCGACCAGATAGTCAGGGGTCACCCCCTCGATCCGGCTGGCCCAGTTCGCGCCGTCAAACACAAGCTGCGCGCCGCCATTGACGGCAGGCGACACGGCCCTGACGCCGTCCAGCGTGCGCATGGCTTCGGCATCGTCGATGGTCAGGCTGGCACCCGAGCCGCCGCCGCCCCGCACGAATCCGCCGCCCGCACCGCGCGGCGCGCCCGGCCGGATGACCAGCATATTGGTGCCGAGGCTGGACAGGGCTTCCTCGACCCGCTGCTGGGCCCCCAGACCGATCGAGGTCATCATGATGACCGCCGCCACGCCGATGACGACCCCCAGCGATGTCAGGGCCGAGCGCATCGGGTGGGCGGCGATCGCGCCCACGGCAAACCGGACCAGCTCAAGCGGGCTCATCGTGCCGCCGGTGGTCAGGGGAGGGCGGCTATCCGACATTGCGGTCGTCCGATACGATATGGCCGTCGCGGAAGGCGATGCGGCGACGGGCGCGGGCCGCGACCTCATTGTCATGGGTGACGATGCACAGCGTCAGGCCCTGACTGTTAAGCTCGTCGAACAGGGCCAGCACCTCCTGACCGGTGGCGGTGTCCAGCGCGCCGGTGGGTTCGTCGGCCAGCAGCAGGTCCGGCGCATTGGACAGCGCCCGCGCGATGGCCACTCGCTGCTGCTGTCCACCCGACATCTGGGTCGGCTTGTTACCCAGCCGGTCGCCCAGACCGACCCGTTCCAGCAGGGCCACGGCGCGGTCCCGCCGCTCGGTCGCCGGGATGCCCGCATAGATCATCGGCAGTTCCACATTCTGCACCGCCGTCAGCCGCGGCAGCAGCTGGAAGGACTGGAAGATGAAGCCGATCCGCCGGTTGCGGAAACTGGCCAGTTCGTCGTCGTCATAGTCGGCCACCGGGTCGTCCTCGAAGCGGTAGTCGCCCGCGGTCGGGCGATCCAGCCCGCCCAGCACATTCATCAGTGTCGACTTGCCCGAACCGGACGGTCCGACGATGGCCACATGCTCGCCGCGACCGATGGTCAGCGACACCCCGCCCAGCGCATGGATGATATTGTCGCCCATGACATAGGTCTTGGTCAGATTCCGGATATCGATCATCGGTCGGCCCTAAAAGCCACGCGGGCCACCGCCACCGCCGGTGACGCGGGCGGCCTGCTGCTGGGCGCGGGCATCGGGCGCACGCGGGCCACCCCCCGTGATGACCTGATCGCCGGCCTTGAGCTCGCCGTCGATGATCTCGGTATAGGAGCCGTCGGTCGCCCCGGTCCGGACGGGCACACGCACCGGCTTACCGTCCCGCAGCACCCAGACCACGCCGCGGTTGCCGCCGCCGGCCAGGCGCAGGCGCTGGGTCTCCATGATCGCCTGCTGGTCCGGGCGCAGCAGCGGTTTGATCTCGTCCAGGGCGGCATTCAGGATCGCCGCCGAGGCCGGATTGCCGCCGCGTTGTCGCTGGCCGCCACCCGCGCCCCGCTGGGCCCGCATGTCCTGCTGGGCCTTCTCAAGGATGGGCATGACGGTGGTCCGCTGGGTGGCGTCCAGCTTCAACTCTTCGACAAGCGTGGTGACGATATTGCCGCGCCCGCCGCCCCGCTGGCGGTTGCCGCCCGACGCCGGTCCGAAGGGCGAGCCGCCGCCCCGGGCCTGACCGGCCTGCTGTTCGGCCAGCACGTCGCCGGGGGTAAAGCGCAGGGCCGCATTGGGCACGCGCAACACATTGCGCTTTTCTTCCAGAATGATGTCGGCATTGGCCGTCATGCCGGGCAGCAGCTTCTCGCCCGGATTGTCGGCCTCAACCACGACCGTATAGGCGACCACGCTCTGTTCAGTGGTGGGCAGCACGCGGATCTGGGTGACCTGTCCGGTGAAATTGTCGTCGGCAAAGGCATCGACGGTGAAGCGCACTGTCTGGCCGACACGGACCGATCCGATATCAGCCTCATCGACCGTGACCAGCGCCTGCACCCGCGACATGTCCTGGGCCAGGGTGAACAGCACGGCGACGTTCAGGCCCGAGGCCACGGTCTGGCCCGGCTCGATCTGGCGGTCGATGACGATGCCGTCGATCGGGGCGGTGATGGTGGTCCGGCCCAGGGTCGCCTGATTGGCGCGTAGCTGGGCCTGTTGCTGGCGCACTTGGGCCCGGGCGCTCTGCTCATTGGCGCGGGCCGTGCGCAGCGAGGCCTCGGCTGTGTCCAGCGCCGCCTGGGCAATGATCTGACGGTCAAACAGGAATTTCTGGCGATCATACTCCGCCTGGGCCAGGGCGACCTGCGCCTGGGCCTGGGCGATGCCCGCCTGGGCCGAGGCGATGGCGGCCAGCGACTGTTCGACCGACGACTGCTGGTTCTGCGGGTCCAGCCGCGCCAGCACCTGACCGCGCCGTACCCGGTCATTGTAGTCGACCAGCACATCGGTCACCTGCCCCGAGATCTGCGAGCCGACCTCGACGGTGACCAGAGCCTCGAGCGTGCCAGACGCCGAGACGCTGCGCACGATCTCGCCGGTGCGGATTTCTTCGGTGCGATAGGGGTCGGCGTCACTGCCACCGCGCAGGAAGAAGAACCAGACCGCAAGCACGGCGATCAGCAGACAGGCGCCGGCCATGATCCAGGTGCGACGATTCCTGCGGCGCGGGCGCGGTTTGGGCGAGGACGGGCCGGTCGAAAGGGTCGAGGTCATGCGGATCGGGTCTCATCGGTCAGTGGGCGCTCGCCGGGGAGCCGGGACGTGAAGGCTTAACGCCGGCAGCCGGCGTTTCCGTCGCAAGCTCAACACGAAACCCGCTGAACCGCAGATGACAGCGATGTCAGTCCCGATGGTAGTAGACGTCGACCGTGCAAGCCCAGTCGTCGTCCCCCTGCCGAGAACAGTCGCAATAGCCGAATTGGGTCACCGACAGGGTGCGCGACGGATCCCGGCTGCCCCGTACCGAGGCGTAGGACAGGTTCCGCACCTGCCGCTCACCGGCCCGTTTGGCATCCTGGCAGGCGGCGGCCCGGCTGTGACCTGTGCCCCAGGCCGACAGCACCTCGGCCATGGCGGGCCCGGCTACTATCAGGCCGACGGCGGCGATCAGGCCGGGAAGGGGGAAGTGCAGGCGGGACATGGCGAGCTCCTTGCTGTGACGATCCGGAGCTGCAGTGTATCGCCGGGGGCCGGGCAGGGGGCTGACCGTCCCTGACGCCCCCTTATGGAAGCTGACAAGAAGGCCCTGCTGCACACCCTTGACCCGAGGGGGCTGTGGGCGTAGAACCCGCGCACTTTTGACGGGGCGGATTCGTCGGCTCCCGAGATCGTGACAATCGAATGCGACGGGCTGTGTCCCGCCGGAATGCCCAAAGCGCGCATTCCGGCTTTTGCGTTTGAGACCAATCCACCCGGGCTACGGCCATCCGGCCGGGTCCAAAAGAAGGCTCCGAGACGCCCCGGCCGACAGGCACACGTCTCCTACATGAAGAGAAAACGGTTCGAATGCCTACGATCAACCAGCTGATCCGCAAGCCCCGCCAGCCCAAGGTCGCCCGGAACAAGGTTCCGGCCCTGAAGGGTTGCCCCCAGCGCCGCGGCGTCTGCACCCGCGTCTACACCACCACCCCGAAGAAGCCGAACTCGGCTCTGCGTAAGGTTGCCAAGGTGCGCCTGACCTCGGGCATCGAGGCGGTGTGCTACATCCCCGGCGAAGGTCACAATCTGCAGGAGCACTCGGTGGTGCTGATCCGCGGCGGCCGCGTGAAGGACCTTCCGGGCGTTCGCTATCACATCCTGCGCGGCGTGCTCGACACGCAAGGCGTCAAGGACCGCAAGCAGCGTCGTTCGCACTATGGCGCCAAGCGTCCGAAGTAAGCCTTCGCGCCCTCCGATACATGCCCGGCTGAGGCCGGACCCCAGACAACCAAGAAGAGCAAGCCATGTCCCGTCGTCACCGCGCCCAGAAGCGTGAAGTCCTGCCGGATCCCAAATTCGGGGATCTGATCGTCACCAAGTTCATGAACTACGTCATGTACGAGGGCAAAAAGGCCGTCGCCGAAAACATCGTCTATGGTGCGTTCGACATCTTGGCCGACAAGAAGAAGGACATGGAGCCGGTCGCGACCTTCCATTCCGCGCTCGATAATGTCGCTCCGGCCGTCGAAGTCCGCTCGCGTCGCGTCGGTGGTGCCACCTATCAGGTGCCGGTCGAGGTTCGCCCCGAGCGCCGTCGCGCCCTGGCCATCCGCTGGCTGGTCAACGCTGCCCGCAAGCGCGGTGAAAACACCATGACGGAAAAACTGGCCGCCGAGCTGCTGGACGCCGCCAACAACCGCGGCACCGCCGTCAAGAAGCGCGAAGACACCCACAAGATGGCCGAAGCCAACCGCGCCTTCAGCCACTATCGCTGGTAGGCGCCTTCAAAGCGTCACCTGCACTGACTATCTGAGGGTTCACGGCGCGGGCGGTTTCAGCTAAATCGCCCGCGCCGCTTATCCGCACAGACCGACTTTCCCGAGGGCGCCCCCCGCGTCCTGATCTCACTTCAAGGCACGTTTCCCATGGCCCGCATCAACAAGATCGAGGACTACCGCAACTTCGGCATCATGGCCCACATCGACGCGGGCAAGACGACGACGACCGAGCGGATCCTGTTTTACACCGGCAAGAACCACAAGATCGGCGAAGTGCACGACGGTGCGGCGACCATGGACTGGATGGACCAGGAGATGGAACGCGGCATCACCATCACCTCGGCCGCCACGACCGCCTTCTGGCGCGAAAAGCGCCTGAACATCATCGACACCCCCGGCCACGTGGACTTCACCATTGAGGTCGAGCGTTCACTGCGCGTCCTCGACGGCGCCGTGACCGTGCTGGACGGCAACGCCGGCGTTGAGCCGCAGACCGAAACTGTCTGGCGTCAGGCCGACAAATACCGCGTGCCCCGCATCGTCTTCGTCAACAAGATGGACAAGATCGGCGCCGACTTCGACAAGTCGGTCGAGTCGATCCGCGACCGTCTCGGCGCCAAGGCCGTGCCGATCCAGTTCCCGATCGGTGCCGAGTCCAACCTGACCGGCCTGGTCGATCTGGTCCGCATGAAGGCCGTGGTCTGGGATAACGACAACCTGGGCGCCAGCTTCCGCGACGAGGAGATCCCCGCCGATCTGGTCGACAAGGCCAATGAGGCTCGTCAGTACCTGATCGACAACGCCGTCGAGCTGGATGACGAGGCGATGGAAGCCTACCTCGAGGGCAATGAGCCGTCGGAAGAGACGATCAAGAAGTGCATCCGCAAGGCCGTGCTGACCGGTGCCTTCTATCCGATCCTGTGTGGCTCGGCCTTCAAGAACAAGGGCGTGCAGACCCTGCTGGACGCCGTGGTGGACTACCTGCCGTCGCCGATCGACATTCCGCCGACCCCGGGCATCGACTTCAAGACGGAAGAGCCGGTGGTCCGCAAGGCCTCGGACGAAGAGCCCCTGTCGGTTCTCGCGTTCAAGATCATGGACGACCCCTTCGTCGGCTCGCTGACCTTCTGCCGCATCTATTCCGGCAAGATGGAAACGGGCATGGGCCTGCTGAACTCGACCCGCGACAAGAAGGAGCGCGTCGGCCGCATGCTGCTGATGCACTCCAACAACCGGGAAGATATCAAGGAAGCCTATGCCGGCGACATCGTCGCCCTGGCCGGCCTGAAGGACACCCGCACCGGTGACACCCTGTGCGACCCGATCAAGTCGCCCGTCATCCTCGAGAAGATGGAATTCCCGGCGCCGGTCATCGAGATCGCCGTCGAGCCCAAGTCCAAGGCCGACCAGGAAAAGCTGGGCGTTGCCCTGGCCAAGCTGGCGTCGGAAGACCCGTCCTTCACCGTCTCGACCGACCACGAGTCGGGCCAGACGATCCTGAAGGGCATGGGCGAGCTGCACCTGGACATCAAGATCGACATCCTCAAGCGCACCTACAAGGTCGAGGCCAACATCGGCGCGCCCCAGGTGGCCTATCGCGAGTCCATCAGCCGCAAGGCCGAGATCGACTACACCCACAAGAAGCAGACCGGCGGTACGGGCCAGTTCGCCCGCGTCAAGCTGGTGTTCGAGCCGGGTGAGCCCGGCACGGACTTTGTCTTCGAGTCCGCCATCGTCGGCGGTGCCGTGCCCAAGGAATACATCCCGGGCGTCGAAAAGGGCCTGAAGTCCGCCAAGGACAACGGCCTGCTGGCCGGCTTCCCGGTCATCGACGTCAAGGCGACCCTGGTCGACGGCGCCTTCCACGACGTTGACTCCTCGGTGCTGGCGTTCGAAATCGCCTCGCGCGCCGCCTTCAAGGAACTGCGCGAAAAGGGCGGACCCAAGCTGCTAGAGCCGATCATGGCCGTCGAGGTGGTGACGCCCGAGGAATACCTGGGATCGGTCATCGGCGACCTGAACGGTCGTCGCGGCATGATCCAGGGTCAGGACATGCGCGGCAACGCCACCGTCGTGAACGCCTTCGTGCCGCTGGCCAATATGTTCGGCTATGTGAACACCCTGCGGGGCATGTCGCAGGGCCGCGCCCAGTTCACCATGCAGTACGACCACTATGAGCCGGTGCCGCAACACGTCGCCGACGAAGTGATCAAGAAGTACGCCTAACCCCAACCCCCCTGCTTTCGGCGGACTTCGGTCCGCCGGGGCCCTGAAACCCCAAGGACGAGCCCCCTGTTCAGGGGACGGAGAGAAGAGAATGGCCAAGGAAAAGTTTGAACGCACCAAGCCGCACTGCAACATCGGCACGATTGGTCACGTTGACCATGGCAAGACGACGCTGACGGCGGCGATCACGATGACGCTGGCGAAGGCCGGCGGCGCCAAGGCGATGAACTACGCCGACATCGACGCGGCGCCGGAAGAGAAGGCGCGGGGCATCACGATCAACACGGCGCACGTGGAATATGAGACGGCCAACCGTCACTATGCCCACGTCGACTGCCCCG